>NZ_JAKUFS010000006.1 GCF_022663535.1 Bacillus cereus group sp. BfR-BA-01380
ACCTAACACAGTAGAGGGTAATGGAAGAGCTTGCAAGCCTTTTTTAATGCATTTATGCTATCTATGCACAAATACTTCGCAATATTCTGTACTTTTATTCTGCACTAAACAATTCATGCCCCGATTCCAAAATAAAGAGCCCCTCAAACGAGCGACTCTAATCCTTTTCTTATCTAACATCAAAATGCTCTTCTTTTAACCATGTACTGTTTCCAAGACATAACATAGGTTGTCCCATACCAAGCTGCACTTAAAATAAAATACGGTGTTTTATCATTAATTACGTTACCCGTAAAATATCCACTGCCTTATGAAATACACTGTCTTACTTTTAGGTGTCACTTCAATAAAAGCCCACTCTTTTTTACCGAATCCAACGAATGATTTTTTCGTCAAATTCTACCCAGCCTTTATCTTTAATGTAAATCCAGTTGTTATCTCTAAACTCAATTTCCCACTGACCAACACCTACACGATCACGTATGCCACTGTTATAATTAGCATGATGGTAACACTCTAATCCATCCCATTCATTCCAAATGACACCTTTACTTTTACCGTCTTTTTCGATACGCATTGCTGTTTCGGGAACCCAACTATCATTTGCAATTTTGAACCAAAATCTTTTTCCATCCCATGCGGCCTCTAAATAAACATGCCCACTTTCAAGAGGAATCTTTCCTACTACTTCTGCAAACTTATTCGGCTCTTTATATACCCAAGATTGGCGTTCAACACATTACAGCCAACCTAAGTTATTGGTTAGCCAATCAGAAGGTAACGAGACATTCTGACGTGTATCTACATCTGTAGGATCAGTTCCTCCATTAAAATCCACATATTGTTTAACAATTTCAGCGTAGAAAAATTCCCCACCATTGTATGCCACAGCGATAGGGTGACTATACCGGACCATAGTACCATTTGTATTTCCAAGAGATGGTGCAACAACAGTTTTAGAATACTGATTTGCCACCTGTAGTGAATGCTGTTTATTGTTATAAGCCTTATTAAAAAGAGGTGATACATTTTGATAATTGATTTAACCACTGAAAGAGAAAAACGAAAACACCCCATTAAACAATTAGAAGTTAAAAAGGTACCTATCGTTGAAAGAATTTATGAAGTAGATGGAGAATTTAAATTTGAAATTTCGGATTTTAAAGAAACTCCCGTAAAGTGGTTAGATGATTAAATCTAACCACTTAAAAATTACCAAGAGAGAGGTGGCTAGCTTCAGAAAGTTTGGGGACACTTGGGAATTTCGAGTTAGATATAAAGATCCGTATACCCAAAAGTACAAAGAAAAATCAAAACGTGGATTCAAAGCTAAAAAAGAAGCTCGAATTGCGGGTGAATAGCTTCTTCCAGAAACAAAAGTGTTTCACCCACAAAAAAACCCTCAACACGTTTCGCGTCAAGGGTTCGAGTCTCTTATATTAATCGCGCTCCCATTGGTGAGCTTGTGTACGGAACATATCCCATTCAATTTCTTTCGCTTTAATGAAATGTAAATGGCCACCTAACGTACCGCAACTTACCTCACCTACTGTTTTTCATTTCATATTTATACTAATATAGCTCGTAAATCAACTATATATATTCATTTTAATTTCTCGACATATAGGTCGCTACTATGCAGGATACAATATGTACTCCTTTTGTTTTAAACATTGCATGTGGCAGGAAAAGGCCCTGACCGTTTCTATGCGCGGCCAGATGCTCTCGTCCCCTCCTAAAAAGAAAGAAGGTTTTTATGTCGGTTTTTCAATTTGTATTTATTTAGTTCTGTCAAGACGTGCTACTAATACCTACTATCTCTAGACGCTAACTTCTACCTGATTTCCTAACAGTTTACTAAACATACCTCTTTCTTCTTTTGCCAATTGGACAAAGGCTCCTTTTTGAACGATTTCTCCCTTGTCTATTACGATCACTTGATCAGCATTGCGTATCGTTGATAAACGATGGGCAATCACGATAATGGTCATCTTTCCTTTTAATCGTTCTAGAGCAGTTTGAATTTTCGCTTCATTTTCCGTATCTAACGCACTTGTCGCTTCATCTAGCACTAGAATTGAAGGTTTTCTTAAAATAGCTCGTGCTAGTACAAGGCGCTGTCGTTCCCCTCCAGAAAGCCTAACTCCGCGATCTCCAATGAATGTATCAAGCCCTTGCGGAAGTCTTCGTACAAATTCAGCAGCTGCCGAAAATTCCAGCGCCTCCCAAATTTGTTCTTCACTTGCATTTGGTTCAATCATTAACAAATTTTCTCTTATGCTTGCATTGAATAAAAATGGATCCTGCGGAACATAACTAATAGATTTTCTTAATGACAATAAATTATCACTTGTAAGCGGAGTACCATCTATTAATATTTGTCCTTTTTCTGGCTGCATGAGTCCCATTAAAATATCAATTAAGGTACTTTTTCCAGCTCCCGAAGGACCGACAATAGCCGTCATGCAGTTGGAAGGTATCTCGAAATTGATATTTCGAAGAGCATATAATGATTCCTTCGAATTGTAGCGGAAATACATATTCCGGCATTCAATTCCTTGTTCTATAGACATTGGTTTTACATCTTTGTATTGTTGTTCTATATTCTGCAGTTCCGCGGCTTTGTTGCATTCTTCCTGCAATTCGATTAAAGACTTAAAAGCAGGAACACTTGCAGCAAGTTGTTCCAGGTTAGACTGAATAGTTGTAAATCGCGGCCATAATCTAGAAAAAATAAGGATAATTAATATTAATTGCGCCGGCTGAGCTTGGAATAGTTTTACAGATGCAAAAACAAGAAATGCAATTAGAATAGACGATGTAACTTTATAAAAAAGTTGTGAGCTATTTTTCAATTTAATAAATGCCAGTTGCTCTTGCTCTATCTTTTTGCACCAAGTATGTAACCATGTATATCTAGACTCTTCCAACATATTACTTTTAATATCTTTAACTCCATTAAAATAGTCTGTTATACCCCCAAGATAACTTCTGGCTATCTCAGATGTTCGATTTCCTAGCGCTCTTGACTTTTTGATAAAATGTCTAGAAAAATAGGCAAGTACTAAACCAGCGAATAGTACAAAAATTGTTATCTTTACAGATAACCATAAGGCAATTCCAAACTGTATTATTGTAAAAATAAGAGCAGTTAACATCTGAAAAAATAAATTTGTTCCATTTACAACGCGTCCTAATTCATCGGTCATTGCACTAATAAGATCAGACTTCCTCTTTTTCACAAAGAAAGTCCAATTAGCCTGTAATAAAGCACGATAAATTTCCAATCTTATATGATTTGTAAAATTTATAAGAATTTTTGTATTGCGAAGGGTAAGATTTTGCTGTAAGAGGGACTGAGCTATTACCAAAAAGATATAAATGCCTAAAATAAGCAACAAACTTATTGTTTCAGGAATATTGTGCAGAAATTTAAACATCTCTGGAACTGGAGTTGAACCACTATTTACCTTTACAACTCCACTGATACTTATCATAGGAATTAATAAAAGAATTCCTATTCCCTCCAAAAGACTGACTAAAGCCATCCCTAATAAATTTATATACAATATTTTCCCAGAAAAAGAATGTAACTTCTTTGCAAAATATAAGAGATGTTCCACTATTTTGTCCTCCTCATGATAATTCGTGCTTTCTTACTCTTCTCCAGATGCATAAAATAGGACGTAAAGGAAAGTACAACATATGAAGTTGCTTAGGTAACGGCAATGTTTCAGCATCAATTGGATAGGGATAAAGGCAACTTATAGTATATAAAAACTTTTGCTGATAAGACATTAATGAAAATAAGTGACGACTATGATACATTGCTACATCATCTGGAACTGGATCTGTATGTAAGTTCACCATTCTTTCCAAATAAAATACTGCTTCCTGCGCTAACGTCTTCGGACGGTTTCCAGATAACAATGGTTCCACTTCTTCAATTAATGGAGTTTTTAGTAACTGCGAAGTTAAAAACAATGCTTGACCACCTATATGGAAGTAATAATTTTTCTTCAATAACTTAATAGTTTTTTCCCAATCAAGTTGTTGCTTTACAATTTGATTAATGTCTACTAACCAACGCAGCCTTGACCAACCATGACGTGCACCATGAGAAACTAGAAATAAAAATAGATCCTCTCTACCTAAAATGTAAACAGGGGTACTAGTAAGAGAACTTATTCTCTTTCGATTCCATAGTTCCTCAAAATGTGGTTCCTTTCCTGGACCAGGATTTAATCTCCAATGAATTTCGATCTTAATGTTCTTCTGAGGATGAACATATGTTACATGATGATGTCTCCATTTCCAGTCGTTTAAAACGCTCTCAATATAATCATCTTTAACATAGCCAAGGTTTAATAAAAGTTCTTCCGCTCTATCAAGATTATGTAAAGGAATGAGAACATCCAAATCACTCGAAGTACGTAGAGAAATATCACCATAAAGATCATCAGCAAGTACAGGACCTTTTAAAACAAGGAGACGAATTTCGTTTTGAGCAAACAATTTACTCATATGTTCCATTTCTGCACTTAAATGAAGCATTTGAAATGTATTCATCTTAAAATATTGATGTAAAGTTTGTATGACATGTACAGGAACCAAATTTCCATCCAATTCTTTCATCTTTGGATAAATGAACGAATACACACGGTGATGAATCGTTAATTCGAGAAATTTATCCCAATCAATGTTTGCAAACCAAGCCTTATCGATTTCTTGTAGCTCCACAGCAGTTTCTCTTTTCATAATTTCCAGCTGCAATTTGAGCTCCTTAGGCACACATTTTAAATCAAGCCCACAACTATTATGCATGATATTCTCCTTCAAGATTTTTCAACCAATTTTTCTAGCAAATTTACTAACTACAGTGAACCTTTTCATTTCTTCTGCTCCAGTAATATAAAAAGGACCGCTACGCAACCATGCATGAGCAATCATATTTCCGTTCTCATCCTTCGCAGTTCCTAAATATAGTGTACTCTCCATTTGTCGTCTCTCTAGCATTTTCATTCCAGCTATAGCCCTTACAAGACACTTACTTTCCCAAAAGGTATGACGGCTCATAATATGTATCGCTTCGGAAATATCTCTCAATACAAATTTATTAGACTCATTATAACTTAAAGATGTTTCATTCATAGGAACACCTAATGTAGGAGCAATCTTAGAGAATGGCCTACCTTTAAGAATACGAGCCCATCCCAAATAAATATAAGCCTCTATAAATAAAAGTATTGTTTTCATATCTAGTGAAAGAAACGTTCGTATCTTTTTTATAATATTCATACATACTTCCCTACTTCTTATCTAGGATAAAATACTAGACTACTCGGCTGCCTATTCTACGATTTCAATCAAAGCTTCATCTAACAAGAGCTCTAAAAAAGAAATAACTTGCTTTTCACATGTAGACTGATCTATCTCATACTCTTGCATTAATTCAGTAATCACTTTGGTAACCGCTATTGGTTTCTCTATAAGCCCCCATATAGTTCCACCTACTTCACCTAAATTGTAGTATTTCCCATTAGAAATACTTAACATCACTTTTTCTCCATCCATATCACTTACTATATTCCCTGGGACTTGTGTAATAAATTGATTTAATAAATCCTGTTTTTTCGACATCACTTATTCTCCTTTATTTACAGTGTTTATTACTAGGTCAACTAGTTGCGGAGCACTAAATCCAGACAACGGTCGACATAATCGATACACAGCAAGCTTATTTACAATATTTGTAGAGATGTGAAAGTGCCAGTCCATTAATCCTAAACGTGGAATAATAAAATTACGATAAGTTTGACGGAAAATGGTATGTAAACGTTCCAGTTTTTCAACTTGTTGTATTTCAACTATTTCGTTCTCTGTCTTCACTAGTTCAAATACACCCGCAAGTGGTACTGGGGTAGAAAAGTAATGAGAAGAAACTGGGACACTATATTTATTTTCTCTACCATATATTGATTTATATTGACTTTTATCCATACCAAAATTATCAAGACTCTCTTGCCACAGCTTTTGCTGCGGATATGATGGTGTGACAAAAGGAACATTCTCATGAGAAAGAGATACAGGTATTACATCATCACTTAGAAGTTTATATCCTCTCTTTAAAAAAGCTGAAGCCAACGTCGACTTTCCAGCACCTGACTCACCTACAAAAGCATATGCTTTCCCATCAATTACTACAGCACTGCCATGCAGAGGAAGTATTTTGTTTTGCATCAATACCACACCCATACACGTTCCAAGAATATAGAGACGGACCAAACTATCATCAGCACCATCGAGTGGGCAAACTGTTATCCTTTTTCCCTCTTGAGCGGAAAAAAAGCCCACCTCAGGAACATAAAACATCACTTGATTATCTTTAACAACATGTTTATATGGTGCATCTACTAATTCAGAGGGAAAACTCGATATATTATCAATTAGAATTTCAATGTCTATTGAAACCTCTTGTTCATTTATTTGATGTAATTCCGGCAAAGGAATATCACTTGAAATTTTGAAATCAAAGGCTTTATACATGACCTTTTTTCCAGTTTCTAGCATTATTTTCACTCCAATATATCCATGGTTAAATGAAAGACCTTTATACAATAAAAAAGTATAAAGGTCTTTTTAGCATATACGAACTTAAAAATAAGAACATTTTACATAGTTTCATAGATATACATTCAGTAAGATAAATTGTATATGCTACTCCTTACTCAGCTAGTAAAGCGGTTCCAAGTATTAGGATCTTTTGGATCAACAGGGTGACCAGGGTTATATGCTTCATCAGTATATGGACCATAAACTGTTGAAGCCATTGTCATGTTAACATCAAGTACTTCTAATACAGGTTGTTGCCATTCCTTTTTCATATTCTCACCTCCTTTCAAGTAAATTGTTGAATAAATCGATAAACAATTAAGCTACGCATTAAAATCTTATAATCAGGATCGATTGCACGTTCTAAAAGAGGCCCCTCTTTAGCTTTTAATAGCGCTTTCTTTATTGCTTGACCATCTAAAAATTGTAAAGCCCTTTGATCTGTACTCATTCGCTCTAACTCTTCTATAAACGTATTCCAGTGCGGACTCATTCGATGAACCCAATCTGCTCCTTGTACACCTCGAATGTGTTGATTTAATCGTACTTTATCAGGCAAATACTTTTCGGTAGATCTACGAATCAAAGCACGATCCACACCTTTTTGTACATATTGCTCTTCTGGTACAGATAAGCAATAACGAATCACACGAATGTCATTACTTGGATCGCGTTTCCACAATGAGTAGTGCAATGACAATTTTGTTGCCACTGTATTACTTGCATTCCAGTGAAACAACTCTTCAAAGTGACTTTTTCTTTGTTCATATATGTTCGCTGCAGAAAACCATCCCGTTTCATCAATTCCATATTCCCTAAGTTTATTAAACACATCCATCTTTTTTGCAAAATCCGGATTAATTACCATCGGAAATATATACGGCGTACCTGATGAGAACGCTCGATCAATAGACGGAAATGCCAACCTCGCAATGAATGGTAACCTCCGCAATCGAGCCCCACCTACATTTTTACTATATTGATTCAATTCTTGGGCTAGGCGAATCCACTTTAGCCTTTTTAAAAGAAGAGCATAATAATCCAGAGCTGATCCCCATGATATAGATAGATTTCCTCTTCCACCATTTAAAAGGACTCCAACGTCTTCCTTGTACCCTTCCTCAAACATTCCTTTCATCCAAAAAGAATTCTCAAAGAATTTATATGGCATCTCCATTATTCCGAGGAAATCCGTTATTTCAGAAAATGGATCCCTTCCCTTAAAATCTAAATAATTGTCTTTTATACCTCCTACATATCGTACCGTTTCTTTAATAAGCGGTCGCTCATCCGGCATTAGATGTTTAGGTGTAAAATCCTCAAAATCATTTGATGGTATGTAGCTAAATGTATGTAATGGTTTGTTTTCTTCACGTAAAACTTTGGCAGCAAAGCTCGCAATAGAACCCGAATCCAATCCTCCGCTTAGCTGTGCTCCAACTTGTCGGTGAGTTCGTACTCGAGATGTAACAGCCTCTTGAAAAACTTCTTGAAATGCTTCTACATACTCTTCATTTGACTTTAAGCGAAGCTTTCTTTCTGGAACTAGCGTACAATATCTCGAAAGCGTTACTTTATTCCCAACTACTATAATACTATGAGATGGTGGTACTTGTTCTATATTTTTATAAGGCGTTATAGTGGTGTCGGCTACATCAACCATTCCACATATAGCCAAATATTCAGCAAGCCACTGTTCATTTAATTGCTTTTGAATGTAAGGTAAAGACAGCAATGGCTGTATTGTCGTACAAAAAGCAAATTGTTGTTGATTGGAGCAATAATACAGAGTTCGGCTCCCAGAAAAGTCTCTTGCTCCAAACATTTTTCGATTTCGCTCATCCCAAATCATAAAAGCAAAATCGCCTACCAAATACTTAGGAGCTTCTTCCCCCCACTTTTGATAGGAGAGCAAAATTAACTGACTATCTGTTATCTTTTTTCTATCAGCATAATCCACTTGTAACCTCTCGAATAACTCCTCACGATTATCGATTATAGCATCTGCTGTAATCGCCAATTTCCTTTCGTAATCATAAAAAGGCAATTGTTCACCAATAGACTCCGGTGTGATCCATTGTGCGT
Organism: Bacillus cereus group sp. BfR-BA-01380; assembly: GCF_022663535.1. Lineage (GTDB taxonomy): Bacteria > Bacillota > Bacilli > Bacillales > Bacillaceae_G > Bacillus_A > Bacillus_A cereus_BB. The sequence continues at coordinate 8,698 of NZ_JAKUFS010000006.1, forward strand.
GACAGCCAAGGAAAACGCTTTCTTTGTGCCATATTTGAACATCATCAGCGGGATATTTTTGTAAATCCCTCATTAATCTAATGCCGTATTCAACCGGTATAGACTCGTTGTTAAAATGTAAAATTCCAGTTATAGCACTCATTTTTTCCTCCTGTTTTGCAGCAAATAAGTAAAATCCAATCGGATAATGTGAGACGTCTATCAATGAGGTTTTCTTCATCTCCACCTATTTTCTATGGATTCCTCAGAATCCGGTGGGAAAGGTTACTGACCGCTAATATGTAATTCACTCTCTATATTATTACTTATATTCGTTCTATTTAAAGAACAATTCTATTTTGTTCAACAAAAACCACAAATAAAATCTATGAATTGATTCTTCACATATGATTTTTATTATATCACTATTTTTGTTCTGTAAAAAGAACAATCACAAGATATAAACTATCACTTTCCCTTTGTTATGTCAATTCATATTCCAGATTTTCAATTAAAAAAGTTTTTGTTCTTAATGTTCATTATAAAGAATTTTTCGCCTTAAAAGTATATTTTATCCATTTCTTTAACTTTTTGGATACACACGAGATTAAGATTATATATTCTTCTATTTGAACAAAAATATTTTCCGCAGGATAAATATTTTTGTTTATCACTGTTCTGTATAACGAACTTGTTTCCATTTTATATAATGATATTCTATTTGTAAATATTTTTTTTATATAATTCGAAATAAATATAACTATAAAAACACTCTTCCCCCTTCCTCATTGCAATTTAAGCGATGAGGGAAATTTCGGAATATTTCGTATTCTATTTTTAGTCCCTTCATTTCTTGTTTTAGATCTAATACCATAAATAAATTCTCTATTTTGTGATAAACTGAAACTTTCATCAGCGGGAGATTAAACACATCTAAGTAGACAACAGCTTATCTCCCGCGTAACTTCATTATTTTCTTTCGAACTTTAAAATGGGGGTAATGCTGTTACTTTTCATAAAAACGCTTACATTTCTAGGTGAAATAAAATTTACTATAGTTAATCTGAAAGATGGTGGTAAAAAAATAATTAGAATGTTACTGTCAACAAAATAAACAAGCTGCACAGAACAGGTGTATGCGAATAAGAAATTTGTGTCATCATAAGAGGAATTAGTCTTCGTTGCTATATTAAGTGATAACATTAGAGAATGAAAGGAAATCTATCTTTTTATGTGTAATTTCTAAATGAAGATAAACTAATTAACACATTTCATACCATAATAAAAAAGAATAAGCCATTTTCTTACTTATCTGCTCCTGCATTCTGCCACTTAATAAAATCAATTAATACTTTATAATCCCCAAGCTTTTCTTTATTAATCCCTGCCTTTTTTAATTCATATATAAAATCAACCCACTCTTTTTCAATCTGCTGTTTTGTTTCCGTATTTGTTTCCGTATTTGTTTTCGTTTCGAGTAATGTATTGAGATCTGCTTCTAATACCAACGCTATCTTTTCCATCACTTGGATAGACGGGTTCTGATTTATACTTCTTTCAATATTACTTAAATAAGATTTTGAAATTCCAGCCCTCCCCGCTAATTCGGATAAAGTAAGTCCCCTTTTCTTTCGAAATTGATAAATATTTCTCCCAATCATCCGTTTATAGTCCTCCCTCTATAAATATTCCTTAGTCCTATCTTTCTATATCGTATAATTCTCTATAAGGGATTCTATATAAATACATTTTGATTTTTCGACATATAGATTACTGCTAGGCAGAAACAGGCCCTGACCGCTTTTATACATGGTCAGATGCTTTCTCTCACCTAAAAAGAAAAGTTTTATGTTGGGTTTTCAATTTGTATTTATATATTTTGTAAAAAAGTGTAATTATAATAGATAAAATTATTAAGAAGTAGTAACACAAAATAGATAATAAGTTACACATTATTGAATATACACTTCCTTGTACTTATACAATTTAGCAAGGAAGTTCAGTTCAACATTATGTTTTCACTTTTAACACTTGTATATAAAAGAAAAAAAGCGATCACCATAATATTTATATATAGTTATAATTATATTATAAATAGGGATTGCTTTGCTATTCCATTTTACAAAAGAAGATAGATTCCCCTATATTTAACCCCCAAGTAAAAAGAACCTTCTGAATTTACAAATCTCATTCAGAAGGTTCTTTATTTTATAAAAGATTTTTAATACATTGAATAACCCTTTGTTGATCTGTCTCTGTCATGTTGGAACCAGAAGGAAGGCAAATACCCGTTTTAAATAATTGTTCAGAGACATCGTTATTTTCGCTATGAGAATAATATTTCACTCCTTCAAAGAGCGGTTGCATGTGAAGTGGCTTCCACACAGGGCGAGCTTCAATATTCTCTTCAGCTAAAGCTTCCAATAATGATTGAATAGATATACCTGTTTCTTTTTCATCGATTGTTAAAGCTGTAAGCCAACGATTCGAATGAGTATTTTCTAATTCAGGCATAAAGCAAAATCCAGGTATACTAGATAATTCCTGGTAATATCGTGCAAATACTAATCTTCTAGCATTCACTCTATCTTTTAATACCTCTAATTGAGCTCTTCCAATACCAGCTAATATATTACTCATTCGATAATTATATCCCATCTCGCTATGCTGGTAATGAGGTGCTACATCCCTTGCTTGGGTTGCAAAAAAGCGCGCTTTCTTTAATGCATCAACGTCATCAGAAACAAGCATTCCTCCACCAGAAGTTGTAATAATTTTGTTGCCATTAAATGAATAGATACCAAATTTCCCAAATGTACCACTGGCTCTTCCTTTATATGTAGAACCAAAAGATTCTGCTGCATCCTCAATAATAGGAACATTATATTTATTAGCTAAAGAACAAATCTCATCCATTTTTGCGCTCTGCCCATATAAGTTAACAACGATAATAGCTTTGGGCAATTTCCCTTCTGTATGAGCATCAGAAAGCGCACGTTCTAGAGCTTGCGGCGACATGTTCCATGTTTCCGGCTCTGAATCGATAAATATTGGTTCAGCCCCTAAATAAATAATTGGATTGGCAGTCGCTACAAAAGTAAGACTTGAACAAAACACTTTATCCCCTTTTTGAACATCTAATAACCGCAGAGCTAAATGAATAGCGGCAGTACCTGAACTAACCGCTGCAGCATCTCTAGTTCCAACAAAAGATGCGACTTCTTTTTCAAAAGCGTCCACATTTGGGCCAAGAGGGGCAATCCAGTTTGTATCAAATGCCTCTTGAATATATTTTTGTTCATTGCCGCTCATATGCGGAGTAGAGAGGTAGATTCGTTTTTTCTGTTGTGTTAGTACCATTTTTATCACTCCTAGTAACTCAATTCATTAATAATTTTGGCAGGGATACCAACTGCTGTACAATTAGGGGGAATGTCATTTATTACAACAGTTCCTGCTCCAATAATAGACCATTCTCTGATTTTAACACTTGGAATCAGAGTAGCCGCTGCCCCTATATGTACCCCTTCTTCAATGATGATAGATCCTGTAAGTGTAACATGAGGAGAAATATGCACAAAATCACCTAATATATTGTCATGTTCAACAACAGAACCCGTATTTATAATAGAATGATTGCCAATTTGAGTATCAGCATTAATCACTGCATTCGGCATAACAACTGTACCGTTTCCTATCTTTGCATTCGGACTTATAACGGCTGTTTTATGTATTAACGTGGCATAACAATTGTCAGGCAGACCCAATTTTTCGGCAATTTTTTTTCTAACTTTATTATTCCCTATTGCGATAACAAATTTTATTTGATTAAAATCGTTAATCATTTCATATACAGTTGAAATTGGACCGAAATAAATATTATCTACTATAGTTATATCTTCATATCGATCATCTAAATATCCAACAATTTCATATTCCTTGTTTGATAAAATAATATCCCGTATAACTTTACTGTGACCACCTTGTCCAATCATTACAATTTTCATTCACTACCTCCTCTCACAGTTTATTTCATACCCGTAAAACGTTCCATTGTTACATGACCATCTTGATTTATTCCTTCTGATTTAAACACTTTTATTAGTGTAAGAAATAATATTTTCATATCGATTAAAAAAGATTGATTATTTACATACCATACATCTAATTCAAATTTTGCTTCCCAAGTAATTGCATTTCTCCCATTCACTTGTGCCCACCCAGTAATTCCAGGTTTTACATGATGTCTTTTTGCTTGTTCACTAGAATATAAAGGTAAGTATTCCATTAATAATGGTCGCGGTCCTACTAAACTTATATCACCTTTCACAACATTTATAAGTTGTGGCAATTCATCTAAACTACATTTCCTAAGAAACTTACCAAATGTGGTTAATCTCACTTGATCAGGCAAGAACTCGCCCTTATTATCTCTTTCATCAGTCATTGTGCGAAATTTGTATAGATGGAACGGTTTTCCATGTAGTCCTGGACGTTGTTGTTTAAATATTATCGGTGATCCTAATTTCAATCTAACCAATACGGCTACTACAAGGATAACGGAAGATAAACACAATAATACAAGCAAAGAAATCAATAAATCAAAAATTCTTTTCATTAATAATCATACTCCTATCCAAGATTCTTGCAAGCGCCTTTTCACAGATCAATAGTATGAAAGGCTCTCGTTCTATATAAATCCATTTAGATTTTTCAATTGGTATTTATATACGTATCATTTCACAATAAATCTTAGAATCAATTTTTTAATCACTACTTATTTTTTAAAATTCACAAATTATTTTGATGTATACATAATCGAAATGAGGTATTGTTTAATTTCTTCGATTAAACGTTCTACTTCCACATTTTTGGATTCTTGACCTCTTTTGTATATATACATGAGTATCTCTTTAAATTGCTGCTGAGTTAATCTCTCAGAAATGTTCATGTTTAAGCCTCTCTTTCGAAAAAGCTGTTTGCATATACAAATTCTAGCTATTTCAAATGAAATTTGTATTTATTTCCCATCCCGTTACCAACCATTATTTCACTCTCTAAAATCCCTTATAGTATATAGTTTTATTCCGCATAACCATTTGGATTATTAAACTGCCATCTCCATGAATCTTCACACATCTCTTCGATTCCTTTTTTAGCAACCCATCCCAATTCTAGTTTAGCCTTTGATGCATTTGCATAACAAAGAGCCACATCACCTGGACGACGATTTACAATTCTATATGGAATTTTCTTACCTGATGCTGTTTCAAAGGCGGTAGCCATTTCTAATACACTATAACCACATCCGGTCCCCAAATTATACGCTTCTACCCCTTGAGATCTCGATATCTTTTCGAGTGCTTTCAAGTGTCCCATTGCAAGATCTACAACATGTATATAATCTCTTACAGCTGTACCATCTTGTGTTGGATAGTCATTCCCAAAAACGCTTAATTCACTTAATTTTCCAACAGCTACTTGTGTAATGTACGGGATAAGATTATTTGGAATACCTTTTGGATCTTCCCCAATTCGCCCGCTTTTATGTGCTCCAATCGGATTAAAGTAACGTAAAAGCGCAATGCTCCACTCATGATCAGACACATACAGATCACGTAATATTTCTTCGATTATCTGTTTTGTGCGCCCATAAGGGTTCGTTGCTCCAAGTGAGAAATTTTCGGAAATCGGTACTTCTTCCGCCATTCCATATACTGTGGCTGAAGAACTGAAGACCATTTTCTTTACACCATGCTTTTTCATGACTTCACATAGTACAAGAGTGCCTGTAATGTTATTATGATAATACCAAAGTGGTAACGTAACCGACTCCCCTACCGCCTTCAGTCCTGCAAAATGGATAACAGCATCAATCTCATTTTCACAAAAAATGGTATCTAACATCTCTTTATCTACTAAATCTGCCTGATAAAATGTAAAATCTTTTCCTGTAATTTCACGAACACGTTTTAAAGCTTCTGGTTTACTGTTTGAAAAATTGTCAACTACGATTATCTCGTTTCCGGCATTTAATAGTTCTACACACGTATGCGTTCCAATGTATCCTGCTCCGCCTGTAATTAGAATTTTCATATGTTTTTTCCTCCTCATTATCAGTATCCTTGTTCATACATTCTTTTAATTGAAACGTGATCAATCTTTACATTAGGTATAAAAAAACATCCCGGTTCGTTGTTGTAAAATAACGAAATGAGATGTTTTTTTATGATTTTGTGCCTTACTGGTTAAAAAAGTTATCTGAAACAATAGCTATCTCAAGATTTCTAGAAGCCTAAATACGCTATTAAAGTGAATATGCTTATAAAAATATATCTTCATTTTAATTTTTCGACATATCAGTCACTACTATACAGAATACAACTTGACCGCTACTTACTTTCTCCTTTTGTTTTAAACCTTGCGTGTGGCAGAAAAAGACCCTGACCGCTTCTATGCATGGTCAGATGCTCTCGCCCGCCTAAAAAAAAAGAGGGTTTTATGTCGATTTTTTAATTTGTATTTATATAGTGATTCTTTCTTTATAATATGAATCTCCACTTAATTAATAACAGTATTATCTATCAATCTCGTACTTGCATTTATATCAGTAGATACATTGTTAAATACACACCGTGCTATCGTTACCGCTTTGTCCTTCGTTAACCACCGTAAGCTAACTGCAGTGTTTTCTAAATAACTATGTGCAATGATGGAAACGGTGGAACTATCTGTTTTCTTGATAATAGAGTTTAAAAATGTACTGTGATTATTTACAACGTTTCCTTCAAAATTTATGCCCACGTTTTGAAATAAGCAGGTGTCTGCATTAATCTTCCTCGTATATTGGGCATTATTAGAACCTAGTGATAGGTCTCCACCGATTCGGCTAGTTTTTGCTCTTAAGAACTTGCCGTTACTTAAATTACAACATTCCAAATCTGCAGCACCTTCTATCAAAGTTAATCCTTCTACTGTGATAGGTCGTCCAGCATAATTAGCAGGTGGCTTGATGTTAATGTCATAGTTCTTGACGATAATGTTCTTAAGAACCCCTCCTGTCATAATGACTGAAAGGTTTTGAGCTACAGTATTATCGACTCTCCACTCTCTTTCAATCGTAATATTTGAAATGTAACATCTACCATAATCATATCTGCTTATATTGAATCCTGTTGTTCCCCCATCTGTTATGGCTACCGGCGGCCCACTTAATGTTTCAGACACTTGGAAGCTTGTTGGTGTTATATTTACTGTATAATACAGTTTATCTACACTAATTCCAGTAGGAACCTTTCCAACCCATTGTTCGAAACATACCTTTGCACCATTTCCCATTCCATGCGGTGAACTATAAGTAAATGTTCCAGTAGTGACATTTACAGCAGGGGTTCCAAAGTAGCCATAAATACTCGAAGCGGAAAGTGAGCCATTCTTTATTTGACAATTTGTAACAACCGCTCCCCTAATATCTTGTAACTTTATATTCCCGTTATTACAAACTACTCCATTGACAAAGTTATCTCCTTTAACAGTGAGTTCACATCCAATAAAAGTGTTATTGAGATATTTAATATACCAGTTATCCTGATAAGAACTAACTCCTCCAACATTAGAACCTTCGAATATATTATTTTCCAAAACTACATGAATACCATCAACGTTTACTAAATGCCCACGTGCATTGCTATAAATGTGATTATTATAAATATAAATTCTAGTGTTCAATTCAAGTCCTGATTGATTTAGTTCAGGCCGCCATGTTGGTATATTACTTTGAGACCACATAGACTCAATATCTATTCCAAACATAGGGGCAGTTCCATCTACTGTAACGCCATCATCAGCCTTACCAATAAAATAAATTTTGTTATCAAAGATGTAGGTATCGTTCGAACTACCAAGAGTAATACCTTGTCTTCTACAGTTGTGGATATCGCAGTTATGAATGTAAATACACGATCCCATCTGTTCTTGCGTATAGTCAGCTGGATTCAGTTTATATTCTAACCAACCCGTGGAAACAGCGTCGCCAGTACAATCACTTATTTCTACATGATCTACTTCAACATGATTTGAACCTCTTATTTCTATCCCTTGTCCCCACTCGTGTGTATAATTCTGACCGTCGACCTTTGCATTGATTTGTGCAATTTGGGCATCACTCAAAGGTGAAGATGTAATATCAATAACAAATATCATCTTATTGGCAGCCTCTATTGGAGCAAACCAACCTCTTCCTGACGGAGATGTTGGAGCAAATTGTCCATCTGTTTTAAATCCAACTAACGTACTAGAAGAAACCGTGTCTTTATATTGATAAAAACTATATCTCGCAGCAGTTACTCCAGGAATGGACCATAGTCTGAAAGATTTTAGTAATCCAGGATTTTCATACCTATCCAATACCTCACTACGGATAAAATTCGGATTACTATTTAATGACCCGTCGGGATTTACACCTCCCCTAACAAACTTTACACCTATTTGATATATATGCCCCTTTTTGTCCCCGACTATTTTTCCACCAGAAATCCTAACATTTCTAACGCCTTTAACGTCAAATATTCTATACCAGGGTGATGAATTCACTTCTAGCTGTAATACACATCCATCCGCCATTTCAAAATGCATATCATTTGGCATGATAATACATGAAAATGATGTACTATCAATCTTTAACTTATATGTGCCACCTGGTAATATAACATGATTATAGCCTTGAGATTGAGCCCAAACTAATGCTTGATTTATTCCTGTTGTTGTAGCAGCAGCATTCGTCCCATCATTCTTAATATTCCACCTAATTAGTTCTATTACATATACAACACTTGAAGCATTTTCTGAACTTGAAATTGAAAGCTTTTTAGGAATCCACTTTGATTTAACATCATCATAAGTTAATACATCACCATGGGCAGGAGACATATTTGTTAAATCAACATCACTCATATCTCCAAGATTAGCGTTTAAATAACTTGTCATGTACTTACACCCTTCTTCTTTTTTTATATATTATGCTTCTATAAATTAAATAGATTGGGTGTATGAGTTAGGATGAAAAAAAAGAAAAAACCATTCTATGAATAGTTTTTTCTTTTCCCCTTTTTAACAGATTTATCCCGCTATTCGTGGGCAGTAAGACCCCCACTGATGGAAGTTTCACTTTATTATAAACGAAGAATCCCCATAAAAATGTGGTAGTGTAGCTATCTTTTGTACATATCTGAAGTTTCTAATTTCAGGACACTTTATTTTTTCAACTACACTCCATGATCGTAATGTTTAAAATATATACCACCTGACTGAAATTAATATGAGATTCCTTTACCTAATTTAAAACGCTTCAATAACTTGCCCACAATGCTTTTCAAAATACCAAATAAATACTTAAACTCATCTGTCTTACGAAAAATGAACACATAAATTATATTTGGCACTATTAGACAAACAATGCCTTTTAAAACTAAGCCCCACCAACCATTTGACAATATAAAGCTACTTATAAATTTTGTTATAAGATAGGTCCCTATACATACAACTACATAATACGTGTATGTTTTATAATAATTGATAATAGGTTTTTCGAACACCTTCTTATACACTAGATAAGGAGTAAACCAAAATGGAACAGTTAATACACTTATAAGTGTACCAATAAAAACACCTACTATACCTATATACTTAACTAAAATAATAGATAGAATAAGGTTCACAGCAGCTTGAAACAATGGAGCGTATCTATCCTCTTGAAAAATTCCTGCTGTAGTCTTCACAGTTGTGATCGCATTTCTCATTCCTCTTTCATAGAAGATAACCATTAATACAAATAATATACCTTCACTCATTAAGAACTTCGGACCTATCCATAAAGTAATAAAGGGCTCTATAGTAACACACAACAGTATACTAAAAAACGAATATAACCAAAAATTGAGAAGTGTATAGACTTTATATATACTGTAAACTTTTTCCGAACTCTCTTTTGCTACTAAATTTCCTACACTATGATAAATATTATTAAACACCTGATAAGTAAAGGTTCTACAAATATCAATTAACATATTGTAATTGGAATACAATCCAACTGCTGCTACACTTACAAATGATGAAATGATAATATTATCTGTGCCTAACACTAGGTAGTTTCCTATATTTTGTAGAACAATCGCTTTTACATTCTTTATAATACCACTTTTCGTTTCGCTATCTAATTTACTAGTCACTTTCTCTTTTAAAAATGGATACAATTTACTTACTATAACTGCTAAAAGGATACTCGTAGTTATAGTAATAATACTATCTATAATTAGATATAAAATGTAGTTTTTTGTAAAATGCAATACCCCTATCTTAAGACAAGTGGATATAATAGAAGATATTGAATATACCCCTGTTACAACATAACCTTTCTGACAAACATTTAAAAATGAACTTCTATGCGAGTACAAATACGGTGCAACTGTGTTCAGTAAAAATATAGCATAAATGAGATGAACATGTTCAACACTTGAGTTTTTAACAAAATAACCTAGAAAAGGCATTAATGCGAGCCCTAATAACAATACTACTAAGGCGATTACCAAGTATGCATTTCGATACAAGCGCATAAGTACTTTTATTCTCTGCTGATCATTCTCGGCTACTGGTTTGTAAAGACTATACATTATACTAGAACCTATTCCTGCCTCTGCTAAAGACAGCATAGACAGTATGTTGGTAAGTAATCCGTTTATTCCTAAGTACTCAACGCCTAAGCTATTAATGAATACAGTTCTTGAAATAAAACTTAATGACGTAATAATAATTTGATTACCAAGACCAGCGGTTATATTAATTATCGAACTTTTTACTCTCATATTTTAAACCTACTTCATCATGATTTTCTTACATTTCACTAAAAATATAGAAAAGATTAAAGTAACAGGTTGAATTTCCAAATATTTCGCAGCCTGTCCTAATTTTAAATTAGACTTCACAAAATCATAGTATAAATTATAATAAGACAATCTGCCTTTTACATTACATTTATAAAACTTAATTTGCTGTTTTATATAATATGCTGTACCTTTAGGACTTTTAGCGAATATCTCTTTCATATTTTTCGTTAAACCATCCTCAAGATAATCACATATATAAATGGTTTTATTAAACCACCTTATTTTATAACCATCATGGGCCATTTTCTCCCACACTGTAGCCTCGGTTATAAATTTCTCTCCCTCAAATTCACAAAACTTATATTTTCTAAGGATGTTCGTATAAAAGACTTCTGCTTTATCACCGGTTATATTATATTTTGTACGTTCAAGTGAAGTTGCATCTACATATTCACCTTCAAACGTTGTTCCTAAAAAGTCAGTAGCCTGCCTTCCTCTATTACCGGAAACACCACAAAATAATTCTTTATTCTCCAAGTTTCGTTCCCAATTTTCTATGTTCTCTAATGCATCTTTTGTCAGATGATCATCAGAATCGACAATGAAGAACAATTCTCCCTCTGCTAAGTCAGTAGCTTTATTAATCGCTCTATGTTTTCCACCATTTTCAACTTTATAATACCGTACGGGGAATGGATTTTCTTCTACTGTCCATAATCTAAATAACTCTTCTGTGTTGTCACTTGAACCATCATCAATAACTAACCATTCAAAATCTGTATATGTTTGTTCTTGTAATGATCTGTACAGTTTTTCTATAATATAGCCTCTGTTGTATGTTGGAGTGAATACTGTTATTCTCATTTAATCCTCCCATTTTTACTGACCATAATCTTTTCTTTTCATCTATTTACAATAATGATTTAAAAATAAGCCCTTATTTAAGGATTTCTTTTGATAAAGGTACTTGTATTTGATGCGTTTGTTTTCGAAACCCAAAACGAATTTTCTTACGTAATGGCTCTTCGTAAAATTGATACATGATTGAACTGAATAATAAAGAAATTATTAAACAAATCAAAAAGTTAAACGGATTTGCTAAATGAAGAAAATCTAAATATCGAATCACCAATTGGTGGATCATATAGAATGAGAAACTAATTTCACCCAAATAAACAAACAACCTCTGTGATAATATTTTTGAAATCATACCACCTTGAAATGCAAAGGTAAAAATTAACAAACACCATAGCGGAACAAAATATACACCGCGAACGATTCCTACGTCTAAGTTTGCCGAATACAATAATAAGACAATGAATAACAATAAACATAGGAGTTCTAAAACAGTGAATATAGTCTTGTTTAAACTTGCCTTATTGGATTTTTCAATATAAATCAATCCTAAAAGCATCCCTGTTGAAAATTCGAACAATCTAACTCCTGGAAAGATATGTAGTAACCAAATATAAAATGGATTATCTACATCCAAACTTTTATTTAATAAAAATAAAACTCCCCATACTATCCAAAATATCAATACGGATTTAACTATATTTTTGTTAACTTTAAGTTTTGTAAATATCCATAGCAGAAAAGGAAACATAAAATAAAAGAACGCTTCAACTGATAACGTCCATGAAACACCATTAAAATTAAAATAAGTACCCTGACTTGGAAAAAAACTTTGTAACAATAGCAAATTGATAATTGACATAAAAGTAAGTTTTACAAAATATAAACTCTTGGGGTGAAAGTATAAAATAACCAATGGTACAGAGAGCAAAAAAGTTAGTACATGAACTGGATATACTCTCGAAAATCTTGCTTTATAAAATTTTTTAATATTATTTTTATTGATTTCTATAAACTTAGAATGATAGTTATAGACTAATATAAAACCAGATAAAACAAAGAAAAACTGAACGCCCGCTGAACCTAATTGATACTGGCTAAACACCCGCATATGGAATAAGAACACCATTAATGCAGCAATAAATCTAAATGACGTTAAAGAATTTAGCAAATAAATTCCTCCTTTTTCACTTCTCCAAAAACAATTTATTTGAATTCTCAAACTAGCTATTACCTTTGTTAATGGATATTCCTTATACAAATATAAGTAAAAGTTTACCTCTTACTTATATATAAATTGATTAATCTCATACAAAATCCTTGCGTAAACGGCAATATATTGAACAACATAGAATATACTCCTATGTCTTTTGTATCTCCTTGCGAAAAGTCAACTGCTCCATTTCTCCTCGTAACCTTCATCAAATAACTGATAGCTTTATCGGTACTATTTAAACATTCTGTAGAAATCTCATCTATTTTTGAGGCGTTTAACAGAAACCAGCCTAATGTAGCTGTTGCAGAAGAATCCGGTCTACATTCACTCCTAGTTACAGTCCAGTTCCAGCTTCCATTATCTTGTTGAAAGTTCATAGCAGCTTTTGCAAATCTCTTTACACATTCTTCTAAAACAAGTTTATATTGATTATCTTGTGGTAATTCACTCCATGCATCTATAAGGCCTATAGCAAACCACCCAAGCCCTCTTCCCCATCCATATAATCCAAGGGGAACTTTATTTTCTAACTTGTACACATGACTTGGAATATAATGTTCATCTAACATTCCATACTGCTCATACTCTTTAATTTGTTTTACTGCTAAATCTACACACTCGTCTTTATTATATTTAGTACCGTAAGCCACTAAAAATGGACATATAAAGCCTATAGTATCTACATATCTATAACTTTTCATATACTTTCTATACTCTACTGATCCATCTTCACCTATATGCTCTTTTATCATTTCCCAAGTATAGTCCAATGCTTTCCTATACTTATCTGTCTCTATAAAATCTATCTTCATAATAGAATATGCTAGTATAGCCCCATCTACATACTTTGGTTTTTCTATCCATTGACCATTACTATCAAATTTCGCATCCAAAAATTTTACAACTGCTTTTTTTACTTCCTGATCATCATTATATTTTAAGTACTCAGACAGCCCTAAAACTAAAGACGCTTCTTGCCAATGTTGTATAGTACTTTTTGTATAATTTTTTTTCAGCATATCTATTACAACTAATCTTGTATTATCTGTTACCTTTATTTTTGGTACATTCAATAAAAATTTAGATCCTTTATTCGTAATAGCTTTATTCCATAACGATTTATCATCGTATCTTCCCATATGAATTCTTAGTACCCAATCTTTTACTAAAGGTACTAAGTCTATAGCTATCGTTATGAAAAGAATAATAATTATCGTGTAACTCAAAATTTGAAATATCATCTCTATAAAGCCCTTTCGATATAGAAATAGTTTAGTTTACTTAACATATCCTATAGTATTCTCCAACTCTTCAACCATCTTATTACACATGTCTAGCGTTATATTCCCGCCAATTGTCCAATCTTTATCATAAACATGAGCAGTTTCCATATTTAATCTGTGCTTGTTAATATAATCCTCAGTTTTCCCGATTATTCTAGCTGGGTTACCGCCAACTATAGACCCTTCAGGTACTGATTTAGTTACGATACTTCCTGCAGCTACAATAGCATTCTTCCCTATTGTCACCCCAGGCATAATTAAGGCCCTTGCTCCTATAAATACATTGTCTTCTATTTTTATTTTTGCTATTTTTGTATAATCTAAATATCGTTTCGTACTAGCGTCATGTGCCAGAAGATACACTTGGGGCGCAAACGTCACATTATCACCAATTTCTATTAACCAGCAATGTGCATAATCGATTGTGCTCCCAGCTAACCCAGAACAATTTTTCCCTACCTTCATACCTCGTTGCAAACACGCTTCTACTGTTAGATCTTCACGGGATAGCATTCCTAATCTTATCATTAACGACTTTTTTATTCGATTAAACATTGTTACCCCCAATAATTTTTATATTTTACTATTTATTAATTTATACAGATTATCAATTTCATCTTCTGTCCCCAGTTCCTCTTCTGTAAGACTATTAATAAACATCCTTCTCAATATTTCATCATTTATTAATTTCTCAAGATTATCAGCTACTGAGATGGCATCCATTTCTGCAATCAACCCATCGATGTTATTTCTTATATGATTGCCCGCTGTTTCAAAATTAGTAATTACTATTGGTTTTGCCAATATTTTCGCTTCATCTATAGAAATTGATTTACCTTCATATCTCGAAGTTTGTATATATATGTCTGATTGCCTTATGTATGGATATGGATTTTCTTTTAAACCTAATAGTATTATTCTTTCTTCTAAATTTCTTTCTTTTATACTTCTTTGCAATTCGTTTCTTACATTACCTTCTCCAATGATATACCACTTAATGTCATACCCTTTTTTAACAAGCCTATCGACTGCTTCTAAAGAAATATCTAATCCCTTTTCTTTAGCCAATCTGCCTACAGAAATTAACGATATGCTTTTGTCACCTTCTGTTTTAAACTCTACCTTCTCTAATGACATTTTCCTTATCATTTTTGAAGAAACGATATTGTATATACATACAAATTTTTTTTCATATTCAGGAAAGTTCGTTTTTAGAATATTAACTAATTCTTCTGATACAGTAACGATGTAATTTAATTTACCAAAATAAACTTTCTCTTTTTTATAATCAATCCCTAACTTATTATAATCTGTGTGTATCCATCCAATTTTTCTTTTTGCTTTTACCTTATCTACACAAAAATATATAGGGTTTTTTTCTTGAAACCCTATAGCTGCATCATACTCTTTATTCATTTCACTTATTGAGTTTGACATATATTTCCATAACTTTTGTTCAATGATAGCTCCATTATCTTCTGTTTTAGCTAAATATCCTAATACAATCCTATAAAAAGCTGTTTTAAAATCTCTTTTTTTAATTAACTCTATTAATGATTTCTTTATAGGCATATCAAAATATTTATAGTTCATAGGCTCGGGTAGTAAATGAACTTCCTTTGGTAGCTTATTTATAAATATCCCTTCATGCTTAAATAAAAACAAATCTACATTGTACAAAGAATAATCTATCGTTTCCAATAAGGATATTAGCGATTTCTCAGCTCCACCACAGGTTAGATTATTCATTACAAATAATAAATTTTTTTTCATGAATCCCACCCACTAAAAAGTCTCATACAGCTTATTTATTTCTCCTTCTGTCCCTAATTTCAATTGGGATAAATTATATTCTAATCGTTCTCTTAAACTTATATCTTTTACAAGCTTTTCAACCCCATTTGCAACAGCATCTGCATTCATATCTACAATTAAGCCATCTATGCCATCATTTATCTGATCTTTTGCAGTACTGAAATCCGTTACAATTATAGGTTTGTTTACTATTTTTGCTTCATCTATAGCAATAGACTTTCCTTCAAATCTAGATGTTTGTATATATATATCAGCTTGCTTTATATATGGATATGGATTGGACCTTAAGCCTAATAAATGAAACGTTCCTTCTAACTTATTTTCTTTAATTAAATTCGTTAATTTCTCTCTCTCTTCTCCTTCACCAATAATATTCCATTTTACGTTATATCCTCTATCTATTAATTTTTTACAAGATTCTATAGCCAATTCAAAATTCTTCTGATAATGTAATCTTCCGATAGAAAGTAGAACAATTTCATTCCCTTTTCTATCATACACATCGATATTATTTTGATTGGCCATTTTATTTATCATTGTCGGTGAAACGATATTATATATAACCTTTACTTTATTCTTTTGGCTCGGAAATCTATTTTTTAGTTTATTTGCGCATTCTTCCGAAACAGTAACGATATGGTCTAACTCTTTAAAGTAATCAATATCAAAATTTGGATCCATACCTAATTTGTCATAATCAATATGAACCCATCCTATTTTTTTAAAAGCATTTACTTTGTCTACACAAAAATATGTAGATGTTTTTTCTAAAAATCCTATAGCTACATCATACTTTTTTGGTAATTTATCCAAAGATTTGGAGACATATTTCCAGTTATATTGTTCCCTTATTGATATATTTCTAGCATTTCTATTTCTTATAGCAAACATTACTCGATTATATGCTAGAGCCATTTTACGCTTTAATATAAGCTGCTTAATAGATTTAAATAATGGTAAAGCAAATAAATGGTAATTATCTGGAAGTGATAGAATTTGCACCTCTTTTGGTACAAATTCCATAAACATTCCATCATGTTTTAACAAAAACAAATCTACATTATATAAATTGTAATCTATTTGAGATAATAAATTTACTAAACTCTTTTCCCCACCAGCAGCCGTTAAACTAGGTATAACAAATAACAAATTCTTTTTCATTGATACACCTCACTTAACTAGTTCAGCTAAATATTCTACCGCTTTATATGACATCTTCTTTATATTAGGGATAGATTTCTGTAATGTCTGTCTCAATTCTGTTTCTTCGCTTACCATCTCATCAAATTTAGCCTTTAGCTTTTCACTGCTTGATATTTCTTCTAACCCTAAAACTAATTTTTCTTCTCCAAATATATCTTTCGATATTCCTTTTGACTTTATGCTATACCCTAACACCATAGTCGGAACATAATTCGAATAAGCTGCTATAGTCGCATGTGTTCTAGCTCCTATGAAGAATCTCATTCTAGCGATATATCCCTTGTATTGTATTGCATTTAAGTCATTTGGCAGTATGATTACTCTCCCAGTATTTTTGAATTCCTCATAATATTTATATAAAACTTCATAATCGTTATTTCCATCGATTATAACATGAGGTGTGAGAGCAATTGTTAAATCTGTAGTATTTAATATATGATTTATTAATTCTCTTACTGCAGCTTGGGAATCTTTATTTCTCTCCCATACAAGTGGGCTAAAGTTTAAACCAACTGTATTTCCTTCTTGCCATCCTTTAGGAAGTTCAAGCTCCTCTTTTGCCATAGTAAATGCTGGATCAGCACATAATTTAACATTATTAAGCCCCTTACTTTTTAGCATATTATAAGTAAGGCTTTCACGAGCTAGTATGGCATCAAACAACTTTAAGTCTTCTAATTTTTTCTCAGACATGTCCTCTTCACCGATCGAACATCCCCATAAAACCAATTTTTTCCCTTGTGCCTTTACTCTTCTATCTATCTCATACAATGCAGGCTGCTCTCCGTAACAATAGTTATCTCCGCCTATAGATAAGCATACATCTACATCTTTTATACGTTTAATGATGTTATTTTCCATTTTAGCTAATGCATAAGATTCATCATTAAAAAACTTTACCTTAAGTAAAGCCATCCACCAATCATATGAAAACTTCTTTATATCACTACTAGAACCATCATATATTTCATCCAACTTTGGAATAATCTTGTCCGTTTCTGGTTTACTTGATACTAAGTACACTTTTGTGTCATCTGTTTTTTCTTTTATAATACTCGTAGAAGAACGAACGATTGCTTCGCACCCTCTGTTTAAACTGCCTCCATGGGCAAACATCATAATTTTCATATTAAACTCTCCCCATACTATTTACTTCGAAATCTACTGTAAGCAACAGCACAATATAGTCCCATTGCCGACTTTTTCCTTATCATGTTTATTACAACTTTCTCATATCTTCCTAACTTACTATAATTTTCACTGCAATAGACAGGTAACGCTTCTCTAACATATTTATTTCGAATCATATTTTTTACATATCTATACCTCGTACTAAAACTTACATCTTTAGATGGGGTAAAGTAAATATATATATAAGACATTACACTATTTATAAATTTTATGGATTTTAGCTGGTGCGCTTTTACTTTGTCAACCTTATCAGTATATATTTGTGGCAATTCCATGATATATACTTCCATAGCTCTCTTAAAATAATCTTTTTCTACTATGTTTCTAGTAGCACTGCCAGTTACCTCTCTATAATGGTATCCAGTATAATTTATATATTTCATACTAGTTGCATGATTAAAAAATTCGATGTTAAACATTCCATCTTCTCCTAATGCAACTTTCTCCGGAAATTTCACATCATTTTCATTTATTATATTTTTTTTATAAATTTTATTCACTGCAGTATTTAAATGATCTGTCTTAAGAAAATAAGGCAATAGTTCTTGATCTATATATTCTTTTTTAAGAACAGTATCTACTGGAAATGGGTACTTTATTGCTACCTTATGTCCTTCCATTTCACCGTTAATATTTGATATAACTACATCACAATCATCTTGCTTTGCAGAGTTATATAATATTTCATACATTTCTCTCTCTATGTAATCATCAGCATCAACAAATCCAACATATTCCCCAGTCGCTAAACACAGCCCTTTGTTCCTTGCAATGCTTACGCCCTGATTTTCTTGATTTATAAGTATTATCCTACTATCTAATTCTTTATAACGCTCAATAACTTCTCTACTATTGTCCGTCGAACCATCATTAATAAATATAAATTCACATTGCTCTAGTGTTTGATTTAAAAGTGATTCTACACACTGTGTAATATATTTTCCTGCATTATAAACCGGTATTATTACACTTACTTTTATGCTCATGCCTAAATCCCGCCTCTACCAGGAAACCCTGCATTATAATAATCAATACATTTTTATTATTATCAGTTCATCACCAAAAGACAGAGGTAACATATAGATAGATGTACACTCCACTCCGAGTGGACGCTTTCCGCGGGAGTCGCCACTTTCCGTTCCGTGTATGAAAGATGTTTCATTTTCGAAAAATCAACCCCATGTTACGGTGAAGAACCTTATTATCTCCTAAATTTATATCCAGTTTAAATTTTCGACATCTTTGTCTAGCTCTGCTTTTCTTTTTTATAAGTCGCTGCTATGTAGAATACAACATGACCGCTTCTATGTATGGCCAGATGCTCTCGCCCGCCTAAAAAGAAAAAGGATTTTTATGTCGATTTTTAATTTGTATTTATATAATTTGTTTTAGGTTTCAATAATTTTATATAACTTATTTAACTCATAACCATTACTATAATCCCTACTTTTTAGATGATGAATCAATGTATTTCTAAGCTGATCATCTTTATATAGAGTTTCAATTCCTTTAACTAACCCCTCTATACTTGAATCGCATATTATACCTTCAACCCCATCTTCCAACTGACTAGCTGCAGTAGGATAATTCGTAATCAATATAGGTCTTTCAAGTATTTTAGCCTCTGTAACTGTAACTGCTTTTCCCTCATATCTAGATGGCTGCACGTATAAATCGCATGCTTTCATATATGGATATGGATTGGTTTGTTTGCCTAATAATATAAAACTATTTTCTAAATTGTTCTTTGCTATTCGTTCTCTAAGAATAGATTCATCTGCGCCATATCCAATCACATACCACTTTATATTATTAAATCCTTTGTCGTGTAACGTTCTAAGTGCTTTTATAGCACGATCAAACCCTTTGGCGTACGACAATCTTCCAACCGATACGATATGAAAAGTAAAATCATCTTCCTTATTAAAATCTACAACATTAGCAGCCATTTTTCGAATAAACTCTGGTGAAGTAATATTTTCTATAAGCAAGATTTTCTCTTTCAATGATGGATATACATTCAAAAACGCTTTTGTACATTCATCTGATATAGATGCAATATAATCAAACTTATTCCACATCGTAAGATCTATTTCATTATCAATTTCTAACGTACTGTAATCTGTATGGATCCAAGCTATTTTTTTATCAGCATTTACATTATCAGCTAAAATATCGTGTGGCCATGCATAACTAATTGCAAAGTCATACTTTTTTTTCTGTCTAGGCAAGAAATATGATACATATTTTGAAACAAGCTGCATCTGAATATATCCTGATCCTTCTTTTAATTGCCTTTGTTTTGATTTTCTACCTGCGATATACTTGCTTGCTATTCTTATAATTGGTGCTAAAAAGTAACCTTCTCGTATGCATTGCCTAATGGATTTTCTAAATACAGTGTATTTACCTATTTGCGGTAACACATTAACTTTATCAGGGATTAAATGCATGAAATCTCCTGTGTGATTTAATATTAGTAAATCTACGTTATATCTGTTGTAGTCAAAGGTTTCTAGCATATTAATTAAGCTTCTTTCCGCACCGCCAATTTCCATATCATACATAGAAATTAAAATATTTTTCTTCATGTAATTCCCCACGTTCATATTTTGTTCTTGATATGAGTGAAATCATTATACATTATGAAAGTATATAGACGACACTTTCACATGAACCGCTTTAACTCGTGCGATTGATACATACGTTTTCTCGCTTATTTACAAACAGTGTATTTGAAGGAATATGCCCTTTTACAACACTTCCAGCAGCTATCACAGTATTATCACCTATAAACGTATCCCTCAATATAACTACATTAGAACCAATCCAAACGTTCTCTCCTATCTTTACTTCACCCTTTATTAAGTGACCATCTTCCATGTTCTTATAATTATGGTCATGATCGTTAATACTTACATTAGGTGCTATCTTTGTATTTCTTCCAATTGATATTTTATTTATACAATTAATGTTACAGTTATCATTAATGAACACTTTCTCACCAATATCTAGTACCCCATTAAAATCAATTCGAATACTCGTATTTCTTCTGACAAACACAAATTTTCCAATATTGATTTTTGAACGCTTATTAAAAACCTCTATCCTACTTTTGGTTTGGAGTGCAAAGATTGAGCAATTTATATTACGGAAGTATAGTAGCTTATAGAAAACGCCTCTTAATACACCGATTAAGTGTGAAATATTCATCAACACTGCAAAGTATAACCCTCTGTTACGACTTTCTGTAACTAGCGCTTGGAATATTTTTTTTAATATATTAATCATGCATTTTCTCCTTAAATCCTTCTTTTCGCGCCGCATGTTTTCTTAACTTAGCAATATTATCTCCACCTATAATTTTTGCTAAAATTAATTTTATTTTACCCTTCATACGCGCTTTAGGTGGTAACCAACTCTTATAAAAATGATGCATAGCATGTGTATTTTCCGTTATAAATTTTCTGCAATTAATATAGTCATATGGTGAGAAATATGTTTGTGGATAGAAAGTTCCTATTCCCTCTATTTCCTGATACTCTCCGTTTGTTTTTAAACCTATATTTTTTAATATCTCTGTCACAATAGCCACATTCGTCAAATCATCATAGCTTCCATTCTCTTTAATGAAGCCCTTCTTTTCATATGAATCTAGAAATGTTTTTATAAGCTTATTTCCTTTAGCCGCTCCTATTGTGCTTGTAGCTATGTAATTTTCTTGTTCAAATCCCCAAAATGAATCATGATGTAATAGATCATTAAAAGATTTAAATACCTCCACATCAGTATCCAAATAAATACCGCCATAATCATATAAAGCATGTACCCTAACATAATCACTTACAAATGCAAATTTGCCAGCTTTGTATGCCTCTTTTACATATAAATTACAGTTTATATCAAAATTATCTTCATTCCACTCTATTATTTCATATTCTGGTAGATTCTTTTTCCAACTCTCTATGCATCTTTTGACAATGTCAGGTTTGTCTTTTCCTCCAAACCAGCAATAATGTATAGTCCTGGGTATTTTTTCGAGTTTTTTCACTTTAAAGCCTCCTCTTTAAAGTAGGAAGTCATCCTTTTATGCTCTATTCGTTATACTTATTCACATATAACTCTAAAGTTTTATAAAGTTACTTCCATATCCAACGCCTGCAAGGCTTACTACACATTCATAGTAGTAATACATAATATAGAATATTAAAATCCCATAATAAATAAGCTTTCGATCTTTTTCAACAAATAATTTTACAACCCAAGAAATTAATATTAGTTGATACAATCCAAAATAAATAGAAAATCTAGCAAATATCCAGTTTTGTGTTGAGATAATCATAAAGACGAGCCCTAATATAGACATATTTACAACAGGATCACTTTTGGGAAACAACTCCCTTAATCTATCTTTCCCTAAGTAAGCGAGAATAATCGGTACGGCATAAACAACAACCCTAAGTATATTTGCACCGCCCTCAGAAAAGTTTTTGTACTCACTATATTGACTATTTTCTATAACCGTAAATAAAGCATCCATAAATTGATTAAATCCTATAACGATAAGTACAGCACAAACGAGAAGAATATACGTTTGCTTTGACCAAGCTTCTTTCCTAACTATAAAATAAATAGGAATGAGGATCAGCGCAGTCTGGTGCACAGTTGATGCAAGCAGGATAATTAAAATATACTTTTTCCAATTACCTTCAAATATATATTTTGTTGCAGCAAATACAATTGCAGCTGCTAAAAATTGCCTTATTCCATTCATTGAAGTTAAAAACATGCCACCTGTTATATACACAAATAAACTTAACTCAAACATTCTTGAATATTTATATAAAACAAGCACTATTAATAGGTTTGTAATCAATGCTGTTACAAAAATCAGCAGTTGCGGATCATGTGAAAAATTTTGTAAAAACATTTGATAAATATTAAATCCAATGTCCTTTTCCGACTTAATCATTTCCCAGCTAAAATTGAGAGTGGCATATGAATGCATATAGGCAAAAGTATCTCCAATATTATTACGAAGGCCAGATACTAATATTAATGTGGTCATAGCACAAAATGCTAAAAATTTATTTGGTCGGATAAAAGATCCCCTCATAATAATCGGTTTAGAAAAATACCTTGCAAAAAAAGAAAAACAATAAACTAAAGCAAGATTCACCCATAATACAGTCATTCACCAATCACTTCCATGTCTTAAATGTATATAACTCCATTCCTATTCTTCTTTACCTGTACCTCTACTCGTTTTATTTTTTTTTCAAAACAGTAGTTCTATGTGTGTTCAGGATATAACAATAAAGTAAAAAACCAAAAGGCGTTGCCACGAAAGTAGTCCATTTACATGGAGACTCTTTTAAAAATTTATAGTTTTTTATCATTAAATTACTGGACACATAATGCATGGCTTCTCGAAATCTGTCTTTAAATGAAGGTGCATATTGCATGGCTATTTTCCTAAAAAAAGAAAAACCACGTGGATTTTTCTTATACTGCTTAATAATGTTCATACTTGACCCATCATCTAAATATTCTACAAAGCACAGCACTTCATTCATAATAAGTAAGGGACATTCTTGATCAATAAGAAGATACTTATAACTAAGTGGACAATACTTTTCCCCCGGAAATATTGGATAGGGCGGGGAGTTACGTGTAAGTTCGGATCGATATACAAGTTTTTTATCCCCTTTCACTTTATGTTTTACATATAAATCTGAAAGTTTAGATTCCCTTAAATCAGACGGCATTTTAGTTCCGATAATGTTTCCATTCTGATTTGCATCCAATCCAACTATACCAGCATAACGATCACTTCCATTTTGTTTCCAAAATGAAAGGATTTTCTCCACAGCGTCATCAGCCATATAATCATCAGAATCTATACAAACATTTAGTTCTGTATCAATTAATTCATAAGCAGCATTGTGGGCCCCGTGCATTCCTTGATTTTCCTGATAATAATAACGAATTGGAACGAAACCCTCTGAAATCCACTTTTCCACAAGTTCCTTTGTGTTATCTGTAGATCCATCATCAATAATTAACCAAATAAAGTCTTTAGAAGTTTGTCTTTTCAAACTGTCGTAGCATAGATGTAGTGTATACGCACGATTAAACGCAGGTGTAAAGACAGTTAAAGTAGGACCCATCACAAAACCTCCAGAAATCTAAGTTTGTTTTACATGTAACTATGATCTAAATAATAATCCGTTAGCCATTTCGCCATCGTAGCAGTGTCATATCCGTTTTTACGTAATAAATCAGACGTATCTTCATGGTCATATGATGAAGTAAGAATTTTTTCTGCCCATACTTCTGGCGTTTCCTTTAAGCCCACAAATTCTATTCGACCTGACACATCCGTTTCATCTGTTATAGTATCGGATACAACACATTGTAAACCGGCAGCCTGCGCTTCAACCAACACAACAGGTAATCCTTCAAAAAGTGAAGGGAACAAAAATAAATCGAACCCTTGCATAAGGTATGATATATCTCCTCTAACTCCTAAGAACCTCACATGAGATGATAAACCTAAGGCAGCTACCTTCTTTTCTATCAATGGTCGTAATTGACCATCCCCTACCATAACAAGCAGAGAGTTAGGATTCTTATCGTGTACAGCTTTAAACACATCAATTAGAAAATCATGATTTTTTTGCTTGTTAAATCTTCCAATATGTCCTAATACTAATTTATCTTCTGCACCTATTTCTTTCCTTATTTGCTTCCTAATTTCTTCATCATATTTAAATTCTTCTACATTAACTGCATTGTTAAGAACAGTTACTCCCTTAGATTCACATGTTTTCCGTCCAAATAACCATTGTCCTGCATTTTTTGAACATGCAAAATACTTGCTTGGATTATCCTTCATTGAAAATCTCGCATACAAACGAAAAGGTAGCTTTATATCGATACCCAAATCGCTTAAATGACTATGCGCAATCCGGCAAGGAACACCCGCGCGTTTGGCTGCTCCAAGTACAAAACTGCTATTTTCGTTAATATGAGAATGTACTACTTTATATTCAGGATGAGCAGTAAAGAATTTATCAAGTAGTTTGAAATATGAACGATAATTACCAGGTCTTATTTGCGGCATTCGATAAATTCTTCCGCCAAGACTCAATATTTCATCATCATAATGCCCTTTTTCTTCTCTATGTACCATGAAGTCAAACTGGATCTTATTGCGATCAAGCTTTCGGTAATAATTCATTAACATCGTTTCAAGTCCGCCACGATTCATAATCGTCACTACTTGCAATATACGATTAGGTTCCAATATTCCCCCTCCTATCTAACTATTTTTCTGAGTTTATCAATTACTACTAAAATGAAATAAAATCCTAGTGTGAATCGGAACTTCGCACAAAAATAAAATGCCCTCCAAGCAACTGAAAAATATTTCATTTCAAATTGCCTAAAGGATTGTTTGATACGTTTATCCTTTAAAATTGAATGTAACTTGCTGATTTTCATCAAAGCAGATGCCTTATTTTCTTTGCTTATTGTGTTTAAACCAAGCCCTAATGTGCCAAGGCATATGCGATTATTTAAGGCTATATAAAAATCTTTTTCCATGTTTTTATCATCTAAGAAATTTTCAATTACACTGTAAAGATGAAACCACTGATTCATTAAACTAGGCTTATAAGAGGATGTAACTGATGTAGTATTTACCCTCCAATAATGATAATAAGGTTTATTGATAAAAACAAAAGTTTTTGCATAATAAAAAGCATAAATATTAAAAAGAGAATCCTCATTAGTCCCTATAATACTAAGGTCTACAAATTCAATATTATTTTCTTTAAGAATATCTGAGCGATATAACTTTGACCATACCGTCCCCCATGCATCGAGAAGTTCTGGATTTGCTATTTCTTCATTTAAAGGACCAATCAAGCGTCTCATAACCTTTAATTGGACTTCTTCATTGTGATAACAAACTTTTTCAGGAAGGTTGAATTCTTTTATCTTTGAATGACTGTCAAACTCTCGAATATATGTACACATAACAATATCGGCTTTTTCATCAACTGCATTATTATACATTGACTCATACATATCTTTATCGACCCAATCATCTGGGTCAACAAAACCAATATATTCCCCGTTTGCCGCACGTATCCCCTCATTCCTAGCTGAAGAAACACCACCATTTTCCTTTTCTATCACCACAATACGACTATCTTTTTTTGCATAATCATTAAGTATTTTTGCACTTCCATCTGTTGAACCATCATTTACAGCTATAATTTCGATATCACTAAAATTTTGTGATAACAAACTATCCAAGCATCTACTTAAGTATTGTTCAACATTATATATAGGCACTATCACACTGATTTTTGGTTTCATCTACATCCCTCAACATATATTGTGTATAAATATTATTCAATTCTGCACCTACTTGGGCAATTGAGTATTTTTTTACTCTATTTACATTTTCAATCCCAATTTTTTCACGGAGTAGCCTTGAATGAATACACTCCTGTATTCGCGTGGCAAAAAGTTCTTCCTCTTTTGGCGATACAAGATAACCATTTATTGCATCCTTTATAAGCTCCCTGTGTCCTCTATTATCAGTAGCTACAACTGGAAGACCACAAGCCATAGCTTCCATAATATTAACTGGCAAACCTTCTCGAAGGCTAGATGCAACGGCAATATCACACATTGGTACTAATGAAGCAATATCCGTTCGATATCCAAGAAAATGAACCATATCGGCAATTCCAAGCTCAATAGCCAATCTCTTACAATCTTCCATTAATGGACCTTTTCCTGCGAGTAAAAGCTTTGCGTTAGGAGCTTCATCCTTTAGTAGGGCTAACGAACGAAGCAAAAATTGCTGATTTTTATTTTTGTTAAATTCAGCAGCATAGAACATCAGGAAATCATCTGGTTTGTATCCAAATTTCATCTTTAAATCTCGTTTATCTTCTTCTTTTACCAATTTGAATTGTTCCGTATCTACACCTATTCCATGAACGTGTTCAATACAATTTGCTTTAAATCGATGTTTCGCTGCAAGATTGTAATCTTCGGTATTGATTGTTATGAGACAATCTGTATAAGAAGCTAATCCTCTTTCAATTGGATAATATGCAAGCCAATTTATAAGGGGGGCACCCTTACAAAAGTGGAATCCATGAGCTGTGTAAATCACCTTTGTTCCTTGTTTTCTCGCTTTTCTTGCAGCTAAGCGGGCAAGCACTCCTCCCATAGGTGTATGACAATGAATAATGCTGTACTTATTTTTATCGATAATTGATGTAAGCTTCTTATATGCCTGGAAGTTTTGCTGTTTAAAAGGTGATCTCTGAATAGGAATATCATATTTTTTATGTACATATGGAAGGTGCATATTACCACTTGCAGCAACATGTACCTCCCATCCCTGTTCTGCAAACCATTTCATATATGGTAAATGAAATGCTTTAAAATGGTAATCTACTGTTGCACAAAACAACACTTTCTTAGGCAATTCAATCACACACCTATTCAACTATATTTTTGATTCAAGTACAGCTTCCACAAACAGTTAACCCAATGTTGGTGTTAACATTTTTGAAGCGTTATGTTTATTAGCCAAATCTAATAATGTGTTTCGTAATTCTTCTTTATCCAAATCAGAGTGTGTAGAAATAATCTTTTCGATTTCTTCTATATAAATATTTGTTTCTTTTCCTACATAAATTCTCGGATAAATTTGTTGTTCAATCATTTCATCATCTTTTAATAGCTCTTCATAAAGCTTTTCTCCCGGTCTTATTCCGGTAAATTCTATGCCAATTTCTTCAACAGAATTTCCTGATAGTTTAATTAAATTTTTGGCCAGGTCGACAATTTTTACTGGTTCTCCCATATCTAATACAAAAATTTCTCCGCCCTTAGCTAAAGCCCCAGCCTGCATAACTAGTCTTGATGCTTCCGGAATCGTCATAAAGTAACGAATCATTTCAGGATGAGTAACTGTAACTGGTCCGCCTTTTTGAATTTGTTTCTTGAATAACGGAATTACACTACCTCTACTTCCTAATACATTTCCAAAACGAACCGCAACGAACTTTGTATCACTTATTTTATTTTTATATTGAACAATCATTTCAGCCAATCTTTTCGTTGCTCCCATAACATTTGTTGGATTTACTGCTTTATCAGAAGAAATCATAACAAACGTCTCAACATCATGCCAACTTGCTGCGTTTGCAACATTCATCGTTCCCATCAAGTTATTTTTCACGGCTTCCTCCGGATTATATTCCATTAATGGGACGTGTTTATGCGCAGCTGCATGATAGACAACGTGCGGACGATATTTATTCATCACTGACATCATTTTCTGACTGTCTTGTATATCCGCAATTACCGGAATAAATATAACCTCCGTATTACCGTATAACTCTCTCAACTCCATTTCAATGGAGTAAATGCTATTTTCACCATGGCCTAATAAAATTAACTGCCTTGGATTAAATTTTGCGATTTGTCTACAAATCTCTGAACCGATTGAACCACCAGCACCAGTCACTAAAATGACTTTGTCAGTTATGTATTCTGAAATACTATTCATATTCAGTTCAACCGGACTACGTCCTAGCAAGTCTTCTACTTGAACATCGCGGAATTCATTAACAGAAACTTTCCCTGTTACTAAGTCTTCTAGCATAGGAAGAATTTGCGTCTTTGCTTTTGTTTTTGAACACTCTTTAAAAATGGCGTTCAATCCCTTTTTACTAAGCGAAGGGATGGCAATTACAATACTCTCAATATTAAGTTCTTGAACAACACGCTCAATTTGATTTACTCCTCCGATTACTGGAATTCCCAGAATATCAAGATAATGCTTCTTCACATTATCATCAATAAATGCAACAGGTAATAATTCAGTATCATTATTCTGCAGCAATTGTCTTGTCACCATTGTTCCCGCAGAACCAGCCCCAATAATTAAGGTTCTCTTTTTCGTATCATCATTTTTAAAATACGCATCCCGAAACATTCGCCAAATAAAACGAGATCCTCCAATTAACAAAATATGTATCATCCAAGTTACTGCAAGTAAACGAAAGTAAACTTCGTGTATCACTATTTTTTGTACAAAAGCTGTAGTAACGATAGAAAGTGTAATAGCTTTAAAAATAATTAATAATTCCCCTATACTTGCATATTCCCACGCCTTTTTGTACAACTTATAAATAAAAGCAAAAAGATGATGGCTAAGTAGTAAAGTTACAGAGCTAACTACAGATGTTAACGTAATAACTCGAAAACTACCATTTACAAAAAAATAACTAAAATAAATCGCACTCAATACTATAAATGAATCCATTAAAAGCAATAACGACAACCTTTGCCGGTACGTCATAAAATCCCACCTTTTTAATCATTACTTTGAAAAAATTAAAACTTTTAACTATGAGATCTTTTCAAAAGCCCATAGTTAAAAGCTTTAATAAAATTCGGGCATCTAACCCACCCTCACACCATACTCTTGACGACTAGCATCTAAGGTTTATTTCAACCCACAGTATAGCCGAGTATCTCCATTGATATTGGTAAGGAGATATCACCATATTGAATCTTCCAAAAGAACCATTTATATGCTTTCTAAAGAACGAGTTCGTTTAAAATCTTTTTATCCCGTTATATAAATAACCTTTTCATTTGCAAGATACTCCTACATATAAGTTGAACTTAATTTTTACACTTCCCAATTGAGTAGCCAATCATCATTCAAATTCCCTATATAAGACAATGTATTTTAGGGAATTTGAATGATGAGGGGACTTGTGACAAAATATTTAATTCAACTTATATAAGTTCCTTTTGATTCTTCAATATACAAGTTGCTGCTATGCAGAAAAAAGTGACTTGCACACGTTTTCTCTCTTCGATTTTCACCGCGCATGTGGAAGAAAAAGGCCCTGGCCTCTTCAATGTATGGCCAGATGCTCTCCCCCACCTAAAAAGATTGATTTTATGTCGTTTTATTAATTTGGACTTATAAAGCTATATATCAAAAAAATCCTTATACCTTATTGTTTAATATAGCTCCTATTAATTTTCCTTTTGTAAAACTTAATGTTCTTTTAGCTTCGACCGCATCCTCATTCATAGTATGATTACAGTTTATTACTAATAATGTTCCATCACATCGATCAGCTAAAATGCTTGTATCTGCTACCTCTAAGATTGGCGGAGAGTCGATTAATATGATGTCATACTGCTCCAATACCTTTTGAATTAAGGTCTCCATTACTGCCGAACTAAGTAACTCAGCGGGATTAGACGGAACTGGACCGCTTGCCAATACATGTAATCTTCCAATTCCTGTTTTCTCTACAGCTCCCTCTATTACTTTTTGGCCACTTAAAACATTTGTTAACCCAATTGTATTTTCAAGCTGGAATATTTCGTGAATTGCCGGTTTCCGTAAATCAGCATCAATTAGTAATACTTTTTCACCCTGTTGAGCTATAGAAACAGCAAGATTCGCTGCAACAGTTGATTTTCCTTCTCCAAATCTCGGAGAGGTAATAACTATAGTCTTGTCTTTACTATTGGCAGATGAAAATTGGAGATTGGCACGAATCGTACGATATTCTTCAGCAATTTTGGAATTTGGCACAGTATTAGTAACTAGGCTTTCATTCTTTCCTTTGTCTCTTTTTCTTCTGTTTTTGAAAACCACTTGCCTATCCTCCTTAATGATGTAGATTTCTGTTCACTGTATTTATCTACCATACTTCTCTCATCCATTTTAGAAATACTTCCTAAAGTAGGGATATCTAATAATTTTTCAATAGCTCGCTCTGATTTAATCGTATCATCCAAAGAATCTAGTAAAAAAGCGAAACCAACACTTAACACTAAACCAGCAATGAAAGCAGTCATTATCGAATTGATATGCTTTATGTTTATTGGCACAGCGTGTTTCTGTGCTGTTGCTTCTGATAAAATATTAATACTATTAAAATTTAATATTCTTGCAGCCTCTTTCTTATAAACAGCCGCTGTAACATTTGCAATTTTAGCAGCCATTACGGGATTCGGATCAACCACATTGATTTTCACAATCTGCGAACCTTGCACAATTTCAGCGCTTATTTGTCCGCTTAACGCACCTGCTGGTCTATTATTATTCAATTCCGCAGCGACTTTCTCCATCACAACTGGTTCATTTATCATTACTTTAAGCGTATTTATACTTTCACTGTTTGCTTGAATAAGTATTCTCGCAGAAGATGCGTATAATGGAGTTTTTAAGAAGATACTATAAATCGCTCCTACTAACGTAATCGCTAGTGTAACTACGACAATTACTGATAGTCGTCTTCTTATCACAGCAAATAAATTTTTAAGATTTATTTCCTTTTCCATAGTTTCCCCCTACATTTTTTATAAATGAACCGGATTTTTTAGACCGACCTCACTCATAAAACATTTTGATGTATAATTTATCCATGCGTAAAACCATGATTTAATAAAACACAAGTGTTCTATTTAAAATAAATTTTAGTTCTTTATACAGAACAAGTCAACATAAATATTCTATACTTTCCCCTTTTATACAGATTCTTTTTCTATTCCATTAGGATTGAATTTTGTTGTTCCGGAATTAATAAAACTTCTTTTCACACGAATCATTCTTCTACGAAAGCTCCAAATAACCATCTATATAAAGTGAAACTTTAATCAGCCCTCACCAATCGGGCTTTTACGGGCAGTTTATCTCCCACCTAACTTCTTAAGAAAATCGGAAGCGGCTCACTCAGAATCGCAGGACGCCCACGCACAGGGCGGAGAGGCGCTTTTCGCCTCGTCCGAGGGGGCGAAAACGACCGGAGATTCTAGCCACTAGAGCTGGACAACAAAGAAATGTGGAAGTGGCTCGTCCAGAATGTGAGGGGGATGGAGCTTCTGACGTAGAGGTGCTTTTTACCTCGCAGGAAGAAGCGAAGCCACCGAACATTCTAGCCACTGGAACTGGACAACGCTTTCGCTGAATTTCGAGGTGGAAGTATTACTGCCCACAAATAGCGGGATAAATACTAAAACCCCTTAATACTTAATGCATCAAGGGGTTAAAACTCTTAGTAAAGAGTCATATATTGATCGCGTTCCCATTGGTGAACTTGTGTACGGAACATATCCCACTCAATTTCTTTCGCTTCGATAAAGTGCTCAAGTAAGTGTTCTCCTAACGCACCGCAAATGATTTCGTTTGATTTTAATTCATTTAATGCTTGTGCTAACGTAGCTGGTAAATCAATAATACCTGCTTGTTCACGTTCTTCTGGAGTCATTACATAAATGTTACGATCTACTGCAGGTGGTACCGCTAGTTTATTTTTAATTCCATCAAGACCAGCCGCTAGTAATACTGCCATTGCTAAATATGGGTTTGCTGCTGGATCTACGCTACGCACTTCTACACGCGTACTTACACCGCGAGATGCAGGGATACGGATTAATGGGCTACGGTTTTGCGCAGACCACGCTACGTAACAAGGCGCTTCATATCCAGGTACTAAACGTTTATAAGAGTTTACAGTTGGATTTGTTACAGCTGTAAAGCTTGGTGCATGTTTTAAAATACCTGCAATGAAGTGGCGAGCATCATGACTTAATTGCAAATCACCATTTTGATCGTAGAATACGTTCTCAGCATTTTTGAATAGCGATAAGTTACAGTGCATACCAGAACCGTTTACACCAAATAGTGGTTTTGGCATAAATGTTGCGTGTAAACCGTGTTTACGAGCAATTGTTTTTACAACAAGTTTAAACGTTTGAATATCGTCACATGCTTTAATTGCACTTGCATATTTGAAGTCAATTTCATGTTGCCCCGGCGCAACTTCATGGTGTGATGCTTCAATTTCAAAGCCCATTTCTTCAAGTTCAAGAACGATATCACGACGGCAGTTTTCTCCTAAATCCATCGGAGCAAGGTCAAAGTATCCGCCATTATCATTTAATTCTAATGTTGGATTTCCTTTTTCATCAACTTTAAATAAGAAAAACTCCGGCTCTGGTCCAAGATTGAAATCAGTGAAGCCTAGTGCTTCCATTTCTTTCAACATACGTTTTAAGTTGTTACGCGGATCACCTTCAAACGGTGTACCATCTGCATTATAAATATCACAAATTAATCTCGCTACTTTTCCTTTTTCAGCAGTCCACGGGAAGATTACCCATGTATCTAGATCTGGATATAAGTACATGTCAGATTCTTCAATACGAACAAATCCTTCAATAGAAGATCCGTCAAACATCATTTTGTTATCTAAAGCTTTCGTTAACTGACTAACTGGAATTTCTACGTTTTTAATACTTCCTAAAAGATCCGTAAATTGCAAACGGATATACTTTACATTCTCTTCTTTCGCCAAGTGGAAAATATCTTCTTTTGTGTACTTTGTCATTTTCAATTCCTCCTTAGTCCCTCTAAACATTCTCAAAATTATCAATCATTAATGAAAAAACCTTGACATATCACCTTGTCGTAAAGATGTTCGATTAAATCTGCCTGTATGTTGCAGTTCATCTCGAAGAATTTTACGAAGCTCAGATTTCGAAATTTCCTTCACTTCTTCTCCTGCTTGTTTCACCTCTGATTGATTTTCCTTCATGAGTAGCACTTGCTTAATACCAGCCATGTTTAAACCTTGATCTAACAAATCTTTAATCTCTAACAATTTATCTACATCGTTAAATGAAAATAATCTACGATTTCCTTTTGTACGAGTTGGGAAAATCAATTTATGTTCTTCATAGTAACGAATTTGACGCGCAGATAATTGTGTTAAATCCATAACTATACTTATTGGAAACAGCGGAGCAGAACGTCGATCATTTTGTGTCACTTCAGTTCCTCCTTCGCCTTAACTTGATTCTCATTTTATACCATGTTATGTATCATGTCAACGGATGTTAGCTTTTCTTACATGATTTTTTCAAAAAATTTTTTCACTCTTATTAAAATGTCTCATTTCATTACTTATATACAAAAAAGCTGCCAAAATTGGCAGCTTTCATTTAAGAAATTACTAATAGATTTTTTTCAATAAGTACATCAATAGCAGAACAAATCGCAATCTTCACATGCGAATATGTTAAGCCCCCCTGTACATAAGCAACATAAGGCGGACGAATTGGACCATCTGCTGATAATTCAATACTTGCACCTTGAATAAATGTACCCGCAGCCATAATCACATCATCTTCATACCCCGGCATGTAATTTGGATACGGTGTAAAATGCGAATTAATCGGTGATGCATATTGAATCGCTTGGCAAAATGCAATCATACGTTCTTTATCATCAAATTGAACAGATTGTATTAAATCTGTTCGCGGCGCATCCCAAGTTGGTGATGTATTCATACCAAGCTTTTCTAAAAAGGCCGCTGTAAAAACCGCACCTTTTAGCGCTTGACCAGCAACATGCGGCGCTAAGAAAAAACCTTGATACATCTCTTGTAAACTATATAAAGATGCACCAGCTTCCGCTCCAATCCCCGGAGACGTTAAACGATATGCACACGCTTCTACATATTGCTCTTTCCCAACAATGTAGCCGCCCGTTTTTACGATGCCACCACCCGGATTTTTAATAAGTGAACCTGCCATTAAATCTGCACCGACATGACACGGTTCTAACTCTTCTACAAATTCTCCGTAGCAGTTATCCACAAACACAACAACATCCGGTTTCATTTCTTTTACAAATGCAATCATTTCTTTAATTTCAGCAATTGTAAATGATGGACGAGTTGCATAGCCCTTTGAACGTTGAATTCCGATCATTTTTGTATTTTCATGGATTGCAGCTTGCACTGCAGCAAAATCAACACGTCCCTCTTCAGTTAAAGAAACTGCCTGGTAACCGATATTATACTCCCTAAATGAGCCAACACCTTTTCCGCGAACACCAACAATTTCTTCTAACGTATCATATGGCTTCCCAGTTATATATAACAATTCATCACCAGGGCGTAAAATCCCAAACAGCGCTGTAGAGATTGCGTGAGTTCCAGAAATAATTTGCGGACGTACGAGACCTGCTTCTGCCCCGAATACATCAGCATACACTTTTTCTAACGTATCACGTCCAATATCATCATAGCCGTATCCTGTTGTTGGAATAAAATGCGCGTCACTAATTTTATGATTACGAAAACTTTCTAACACTCGAAATTGATTACTTTCAATTACTCCATCGATATGTTTATGTATATCCGCAATTTGCATTTCTACTTCTTTTACAATCGGGGCAATCTTTTCCCCATTCTTCAATCGATTAAACATCTTCTTTCTCTTCTCCTTTTCTCGTTGAATATTTATAGATTTGTCCGTTTAGCGGAGAATGAGCAAAAATATACCCTGTACATTCGTATGCTTGCTTCTCTTCTTGAAACGTCATTGTTGTTAATACTGTTTCTGTTTTTAAAAGCGTCAACAATCTACCTTCACGCACTGGAATCATTAATTCATACGAATCCATCCGCTTCATCATTTCTATTTCTACAACTTCTTTTAATTTTTCTAAATCTACCGCATGAAAAGCACTTGTCATAATAAAGTCATTCTTCGGGAACGGAATGAAGTTTGGATGTAACTTATCTTTTTTATTGTACACAGTAATCATTGGGATGTGATCAAATTTAAGATCTTGCAATAATGTTTTCACCGTCTCTTCATGCCCAATATAATTCGGATCAGCTGAATCGATAACATGCAAAATAACATCCGCTTCATTTACTTCTTCTAACGTGGAACGAAATGCTGCAACTAACGATGTCGGTAAATCTTGAATAAATCCAACTGTATCTGTTAATAACACTGTATATCCACATGGTAACTGCATTTTTCGTGTCGTCGGATCAAGAGTTGCAAACAGTAAATCTTCCTCAAATGTATCAGCCGCAGTTAATCTGTTAAACAGCGTAGATTTTCCAGCATTTGTGTATCCAACTAAAGAAACTTGAAAGACCTGATTTTCTTTACGCCGCTCACGATATCTCTTACGGTGCTCTACCACACCAGAGAGCTGCCTTTTAATTTCATCGATACGAGAGCGAATATGACGACGATCCGTTTCTAACTTCGTTTCCCCTGGACCTCTTGTTCCAATACCACCACCAAGGCGAGATAACGCTTGCCCTTGTCCTACAAGACGCGGTAACGCATATTGTAGCTGAGCTAGTTCCACTTGCAATTTACCTTCTCTGGACTTCGCACGCTGAGCAAAAATATCTAATATAAGCTGTGTACGATCAATAACCCTCGCATCTAACTGTGCTGATAAATTTCGAATTTGACTCGGTGTCAATTCATTATTAAAAATAATAACATCTGGCTCTAGTTCTTCTGCAAGTTGAGAAAGTTCTTCTAACTTCCCTTTTCCAACATATGTTGCAGGATGAAACTTAGTACGTTTTTGCACTGTCATAACTAACACTTCTGCTTGTGCTGTTTTTGCTAATGAAGCTAATTCTTCCATTGAATGTTCAAACCGTTCGTTATCATCTTCGGGTAATTGGCAGCCAACTAATATCACTTTTTCTTTTTTTTCTAACAAATATCTTCACTCATCCTTTTCGAAAATTAAACCTTCTAATATAATAGCAGAGTAAAAACATTTCATCTAGTTAGTGGGGGAGAATTTCATGGCATGGGATTTATTTAGCATCATTGGTACAATTGCCTTCGCTTTAAGCGGAGCAATCATCGCGATGGAAGAAGAATATGATATTTTCGGGGTTTATATTTTAGGGATGGCAACCGCATTTGGGGGAGGCGCAATGCGCAATTTATTAATCGGCTATCCAATTGTTTCACTTTGGAAACAAGATATGTTATTTGAAATTGCAATGTTGTCAATGACTATTATATTTTTATTCCCGAACAAACTCATCAAACATTGGAAACGCTGGGAAAATATTACCGACGCAATCGGTTTATCTGCATTTGCAATTCAAGGTGCATTATATGCACAAAAACTAAATCTACCAATTAGCGCAACGATTGTAGCGGCTGTCTTAACAGGAATCGGCGGCGGTATTATCCGTGATTTATTAGCACGCCGAAAACCACTTGTACTACAGGCAGAGATTTATGCACTTTGGACAATTTTAGCCGGATTTCTAATTGGCACTAAAATTGTTACGAGTGACTTGGCATTGTATATTCTATTCATTCTTATCGTATGTTTCCGCATGATTTCTATCTATTACAAATGGCATTTGCCACATCGTAGTGTAGAGAAAATCGAACATTTCAGTGATAGATAACAAATCAACTCTTTACTTTTTGTAAAGGGTTTTTCTTTTTCATCTCACCCTAATCAAAGGAAAAATTTCACTTATAGAAATATTATTTTATTGCATGTTTTTTGCACATATCCGTAAATACTATTTCTTAAAGAGAGGTGAGACAAATGACAAAGCACGTAAATAAAGGTGCGCAAAGAAGTTCCGTAGATCAATTTGGGCATGATATAAATTCCGCATATGAAAAAAGCAAAAAAATGGAGCGCTATCACAAAGCATATCAACAAAAAGCAAAAGAAGAACAGGAGTGAGATAAAATGGCAAAAGGAAATAACAATCGTAATCGCGGCCAAAGCAGCAGCGTTAATCCACAAGGACTTGCTTCAGATGTAGCAGATCAAAGTCCAAAAAGCAAATTAGAACAACGCGCAAAAACAAAGAATACGAAATAAGACACGAAGCATTATGCTTCGTGTTTTATTATAAACAATTTATGAATTGTACGCTTCTTCTTCAAATGTCAAATCACTACTAGAAATTGTTATTAAATCATATTTATCGTACGTTTCTTCCTGAAGTAGCCTCATCGCTTGTGTACGAATGGACTTTTCCACAATATTACGAACGTAACGCCCATTGCTAAAAGAGGTAATCTGTGATGAATATTTTACTGCATTTAAATGTTCACGAAGATTCCACTCTGCTTCTTTTGATAATTGATACTCCCGTTCATCGTACATCCGTTTCCCTATCTCTAATAATTGATTGACGGTGTAATCCGAAAACTCAATAATAAAAGGAAAACGAGATTGCAAACCAGGGTTTAGTGATAGAAAATGGTTCATCTCACGTGAATACCCTGCTAAAACGAGCACAAAAGCATGTTGCTTATCCTCCATATGTTTAACGAGCGTATCAATTGCCTCTTTCCCAAAATCTTTTTCACCACCACGCGCAAGCGAATAAGCTTCATCAATAAACAAAATCCCCCCCATTGCTTTTCGAATGAGGTCACGCGTTTTTTGTGCAGTATGCCCAATATATTCACCGACTAAGTCCGCTCGTTCCGCTTCAACTAAATGCCCTTTCGATAACACATTCATCTCAAATAATAATTTTCCAATCAACCTAGCAACAGTTGTTTTCCCCGTTCCCGGATTACCTTTAAACAACATATGAAGGACTTGTTTCTCCGATTTCAAACCCACTTCTTGCCGTTTTTTATTTACATAAATCCATGCATAAATTTCTTTTATAATTTTTTTGATTTCCTGCATTCCAACAAGTTTGCTCATTTCTTCTTCAATTCGCTGCAACATTTCATGTTTTGTAACAGTTTCATTTGAAAGATTTTGCTTTTGTTCTGGAGAAGAAACAGAAATCTTCTTTCGGTGATTTAGCACAATGTTAATTTGGTTATTATTCTTCTTTCGCATCGACTGTTCCATACAATCACCTCATTTTTATCATTTCACTGACGAATATTGTCAACATTTGCGCTTTCCCAAGAAATAAACATTTTCTGAAAATTTTTGTTATAATGTAAGAAAACTAGGGAGGTGGGACTATGTCAACAAAAGAACTTAATGATACAGTACAAGCTTTCTCTGCTTATTTATTAAACAAGGGACGAAAACCTTCGACTATTAAACGATACGCCTACGACATTGAGGATTTTGTTCATTGGTTACAAAAAAACAAAAAAATTTCTTCTAATAATATATGGGAGACTCTTTGTCCAAAAGACTATGAAGATTATTTTTCGGACTTAAAAATAAAACGTCATTACTCCGAAAAAACAATGCACCGTGTTTTTATTGTGTTAAATCGACTGTATCATTTTTTAAACCTGCCGAGCCCACTAAAAGATATGGAACTTATTATACAGCCAGATCGTACATTGCGAGATGAAGATTTCATTTCGCCACAAGAAGAGCAGCGTTTAAAATATATTTTAACGTCATTAGAAGGACTTTCAGATAAACAACGACCTGTACGTCCGTTACTCATGGATCGAAACGTATGCATTATTATGCTTCTGCTCGATTACGGTTTATCATTACAAGAACTTGTCTCATTGAATATGCAGCATGTCCATTTTGAAAATAATACATTATCCATTCCCGCTGTATCTGGAATAGAACGAGTCATTACATTAACTGAAGAAGATAAAAAAAATCTATATCATTACTATAAAAAAATCCCTGAGCCAGTACGCCCAAAATACCATAGCTCGGATCCATTATTTGTAGCCTTTGATTTTAATCGAAATACATTTCGGTGGGTATATGAAAATGACGCTCCAAAAAGATTAACAGAAATTTCCGTACAAAAAATGATTCGACTTGAAGTAGCACGCGCAGGGCTGCGTAAAGGTATCTCTGGTCAACATTTACGCAATACGTTTATTTTACGACTCATTCAACACCACATTCCTGAACAGGAAATTTTAAAACGTATTGGTTTCAAATCAAAAATTTCATTAAAAAGATATTATAACTATGCAAAACAAAAAGAAAACGCCTCGTAATAGGCGTTTTCTTTATTTTTAAGGGGACTTTCACCAATAAGAAGTGTCCAGCTAAGCTGGGCACGCAAATAAAAAAGAGCGAATGATTCGCTCTTTTTGCTATGTACAATTCTTTACTATTCTAATTCGATTGAAACGTTCTTTTGTGGAACAAATGTAGAAATCGCATGTTTATAAATAAGCTGTTGCTTACCTTCTGTTTCCAACAATACAGTGAAATTATCAAATCCTTTAATTAAACCACGAAGTTGGAAGCCATTTAATAAGTACAGCGTGACAAACGTATTCTCTTTACGGAGTTGGTTTAAAAATTGATCTTGAATATTGATTGATTGCTTCATGTCTAATCCTCCTCTTTTTCTCTACTACTTATTATTCGCCTTAAGTTGTAGCTTTCCTTCTGTGTACTGTAAAATTTCTCGAAATTTTTCACCACTTGTAACGTCAAACCACTCAACATCCATTTTATTACGGAACCAAGTTAATTG
This sequence comes from Bacillus cereus group sp. BfR-BA-01380, assembly GCF_022663535.1. Classification (GTDB taxonomy): domain Bacteria; phylum Bacillota; class Bacilli; order Bacillales; family Bacillaceae_G; genus Bacillus_A; species Bacillus_A cereus_BB. Next base: position 49,451 of record NZ_JAKUFS010000006.1, read on the forward strand.
TCGTTTTGCGTAGCGGCGGGAGTTCGTTTTTAAAGCGATTACTGCTTCTTCTAACGAAGTTTCCCCTTCAAAATATTCATACAGTTCTTTATAACCAATTGCTTGAATAGATTGGCAATCCTGAATTCCTTCTTCATACAAACGCTTAACTTCATCTAATAAACCTTGCTCCATCATAATGTCTACACGTAAATTAATGCGACTATATAATAAATCTCGATCCATCGTTAGACCAATTAAAGCAACGTCATATAACAATTCATTTTCTTGTTGTTCTAATTGATCACTCATTTTTTGCCCTGTTGTATGAAAAATTTCCAAAGCACGAATGACACGTCTTACATTGTTTGGATGAATACGCTTTGCACTTATTGGATCAACATCTTCCAGCTTCCCATGTATATACTCTACACCATATTCCTCTGCTAATTGTTCTAACTGTTTACGGTACGCATGATCTCCCGGCTCATCAGAAAACTGGTAATCGTATAACACGGATTGCACATATAAACCTGTTCCACCAACAATTATAGGTAGTTTACCACGCTTTGTAATATCTTCTATATGACTGCGTACAAGTTCTTGAAACTCAGCAACAGAAAAGGAGTCTTCTGGATTTTTTATATCAATCATATAATGCGGAATTCCGTCCATCTCTTCTTCCGTAACTTTCGCCGTACCTATATCCATATTACGATAGATTTGCATTGAATCACCGCTTATAATTTCCCCATTTAACGCTTTTGCCAATTCAATGCTAAGCTTCGTCTTTCCAACTGCAGTCGGTCCAATAATAACAACAACTTTGTCCTGTTTTTCTGCTCCCATACACTTCAACTCTCTTTATATAACGTTATACATCTGATTATTATACCCAATCTTACCAATTTTAATAGTCAAAATGCAAGTTATCTTATTACGGTATTTGAAATTATATATAAATTCGTAAAAAACATACTCTATTTTGCATGTTTTGTCCAACCACTTCATATACATAGTAAAAACAAAAATGGAGATGATACTATGAAAGCTGGACAAGCTACTATTGATTTCCGCTCATTAATAGAAGATTTAATTTTAGCAACAGCAACAAATGAAAAACATTGCTCCCAGGAAGAGTTATACTTTGCACTAAATTCTTTACTCCGCTCATTTCATAGAATACTTACAGATGAAGAAACAGACACAATGAATACCGAATATATCCAAACTCAGTTTTGCACCGCATATAACATTTTGACAGGACGAACAATATATCCATTCTAAATAATCCTTTATCTTCATTTATGTATCCATTTTCATTTTTCGACATCTTTGTCTAGCTCTGCATGAATATTAACAAATAAAAAAACACCTCTTTATGAAAGAAGTGTTTTTGTTTGGTTATAATGATGCTCGGTAAATTGCTACAACATCTTGTTTATTTAATTTTTTAAACTGTCCAAACTCACCATATGCCATTGCCTTTTCTGCCATAACATCAATTTGTTCTTCACCAATTTTGTAGTCCGCTAAACGAGCCGGCGCTCCAATAGATGTCCAAAATTGACGCAATGCTTCAATTCCTTCTAATGCTATGTCAACATCAGTTTTCTCTTCTGTTTGAACATGAAATACTCGAATCGCAAATTGTTTAAAACGATCTACATTTTCATGTAAAACATGTTTCATCCAATTTGGGAATAAAATTGCTAAACCACCGCCATGCGGAATATCATACACTGCCGAAACAGCATGCTCAATGTTATGCGTTGCCCAGTCTCCGCGTACGCCCATTGCCAAAATACCATTTAACGCCATTGTACCGCAATATAAAATCGTTTCACGATGCTCATAACTTTCTAAATCATGCAGCAAATTCGGAGCTGTCTCAATAACCGTTTGTAAAATAGATTCACAGTAGCGATCCTGCAATGCTGTATTTGTATCTTGGTGAAAATATTGCTCGAGTACATGCGACATAATGTCAACCATACCGTAAATTGTTTGGTTACGTGGTACAGATATTGTATGGTTCGGATCTAAAATAGAAAATTGCGGAAATGTTACTGGACTCCCCCAGCCATATTTCTCATTTGTTTCCCAATTTGTAATAACTGAACCTGCATTCATTTCAGAACCTGTTGCAGCCAGAGTTAACACTGTTCCAAAAGGTAACGCTTCTTTTGCGATAGCTTTTTTCGTAACAAGATCCCACGCATCTCCTTCATACTTACTACCAGCGGCAATCGCTTTTGTGCAATCTATTACACTTCCACCGCCCACAGCTAAAATAAACTCGATATTATTTTCTTTATAAATTTGAATCCCTTTGTTTACTGTCGATAAACGCGGGTTAGGTTCCACTCCACTTAACTCAAAAATTTCTGCATCAATTTCTTTTAACATAGATATTACGTTATCGTAAACTCCATTTTGTTTAATACTTCCACCACCATATACGAGTAACACTTTTTTCCCGTATTGAGGTATTTCTAATTTCAATTGTTCTAATTGTCCTTTTCCAAAAATAAGCTTTGTTGGATTACGAAATACAAAGTTTTGCATACACTTCATCCTTTCTAGATAAAAGTAACTATACTTTTTATATCACACATTTTGTTTTTTATAAAAAAATCTGCTTATACAAAAAAAGAATCTCAGCTAAAACTGAGACTCTTTTAATAATAAGGTGAAATCATTAAGTATACGATAACTCCAGAAAGACTTACATATAACCAGATTGGCATCGTCCAACGTACAATTTTACGATGGCGAGTCAATTGGTTTGTAAATCCGTACACTAAAGAAAACAATGCAAGCGGCACAATAATAGCAGCAAGGAAAATATGTGTAATTAAAATAAAGAAATATACATATTTAATGATTCCTTCTCCACCAAAATGCGTTGCTGGCGCTAAATAATGGTACGTTAAATACGAAACACAAAATATCAATGTTGTTGTAAATGCAGCAAGAATAAATCCTCTATGTAGCTTTACATTCTTTTTAATAATTGAGAACAACGCTGCTAGTAAAAACACGAATGTAAAACTATTACAAATCGCATTGACAAGTGGCAAAATCGTTACATCAAAATGCACTTCTCCTTTGTATCCAACCGATCCAAAGAACAAAAATAAAATAATCGCATTGACAATCACAGAAAGCGTTATTACAACAGGAGCATAGCTCTTCTGTTTCACAGAACGATCAGTCAAATTATTCACTCCCTCATTTTTCTTAAAATATACAGTAGCTTCATTATTTTAACATATTATCAATATTGTAAATGTGACAAATGTTTGAATAATTATATAAAGTAAAACTCTCATCAGTGTTGTTCTGATCACTCTTAAATAGCAAGATAAAAAATCCTCCTTAAGTCTTTTACCACTTAAGAAGGATTGTATCGTTTCACACTAAAAATTTCAAACTATAACACTCACGTTAGCTTTTATTAAAAAACATATCACTATATGCCTGAAAAATCTCAGTTAATTGAAAACCAATAAGAGACATTGCTGTTAATGAAAAGAAACCAATTAATACGAAACGAATCCACATACGAATCTCCCCCTTGTATCATTCATTTAAAATTCAGATGACAAATCGGATGATAGTGGTCGTCTCCTTCTTTTTTCTTTACAACAGCAGTAATATACCGAATAAATAACATAATAATTATAGGGAAATATACATGCTTCAAATTCGTCGGTCTTAGTGATATTTCTCCTTGCACGTCGGATGGGGACGTTAAAGAAAAATCAGCACTATTCATTCTCCCATATACAAATAGGAATTGAATACATAATAAAATGCTTACAATTGACATGATATCTTCCCAATCAGTCGTATACAAAAAATTATATATATCTAGCACATATTCCTCCAACGTTACCCCTCCTTTCTTTTTTACTATTTTCCTAACATCTGTATAAAAAGTCAAGAAAAATATTTTATATACACTGTGACAATCATGAATACATATAATGGAAACCTTTGATTAACCAACCTTCACCTGCACCTCTTATTGTTATGTAAATTATAATAGGAATATTTTCAGTCCAGGGCACATTACTCAGAGTTTTTTCTGTCCCTATCGACCGGAAAAATCCTGCAATCATTATTCCTTCAAAGCAATCCCCATCCAAAACAATTCAAACAACTCTTTGTAAAATATTATCTTTTGTAGAATCTGCATTTTTCTTTTTTGGCCTTCCTGATTTTTTACTTATTTTTTCCCCATTCATATATACAAGCTCCTTTATTTTAAAAGTTTTATCCCTATTATTTATGGATGAAATATAAAACGTAGCGCCCGGCTTAAAACAGTCGGTACTACAGATCCATGATTTTCTCCCTCAGCTTTATGAAACGAGAATCGTAATCTGCTATGCTGCATCTTGTATAATCGATCAGATAACGCATTTACATCTTGAACCATATGATCTTTTTCTAATGACCCCACTGTAAGAAATACACCAATCTCAGAATTCATTTTATTTAATTCATTTATAAAATTAGATTCTTTTTCTAAAACAGATTGATTATTCCACCAAATAGAAGGACTGCTTATAAAGTATGTTTGAAATGCATGTATGTTTGTAAATAAGACATGTAAAGCAAATAACCCACCTAACGAATGGCCAAATAATGTTTGTCTCTTTGTATCAATCGGAAAATATTTAGTAAGCTCAGGTTTTAGCTCTTCTTGAAAAAACTCTAAAAAATGATTCGCTCCCCCTGTTACCGGCCACGGTTTACCATCTGGTTTTGGCGGCAAAATAAGAGATGATGCTGGAGGAGTGAAATCATAAAATCGATATGTAGAAGAAAAACTTTCTTTTATTTGATAGCCAATTCCAACAATAATTGCTGGTACAATTCCTGTTTTTTCAGATCTAACTGCTTGGATGCGCACAGCTTCTTCAAACATTTGAAAAAAAGCATTCCCATCTAATACATAAATAATAGGATAACCCGAAGGTGGTTCTGGCTGTTTCGGCTTTGCTATATAAATTTGATACTGACGATTTTCTCTTTTCGAATACATCATCCATTGCTCTGCATTAGAAATTACGACATTTTGTGTCTCCGGTACAGGCTGCATTGTCGCCCTCCTCTTACATGTTTAATTTGTTACGTAAACTTTTGCACGTCCTTCTTGTATTTCTACATTTAAATCACGAAATACCGTAAGCTTTTCATAGCTCGTTTCTAAATTTTCTGTGCTTAAAACACTCACTCATCTTCACTCCTTTTACGCTTTCGCTTTAAATAACAAATATAGAAAATACGGTACACCAATGATAGAAATGACAATTCCAACCGGTAACTCTATTGGTGCGAAAACAGTCTTTGCAATAAAATCAGAAACAATAACAAGTAACATACCAATCACACCACATATCGGAATAACTTGATTATGATGAATTCCAACGAGACGTTTTGCAATATGCGGTGCCATCAGCCCAACAAATCCAATACTTCCAGAAACAGAAACGCAAGCACTCACTATCCCAATACCGCTTAATAATAAAATGGATTTCTCTTTTCCAACTGAAATTCCGAGACTTTTTATACTCGTCTCTTCTAGTTGAAACATATCAAGTAAATATGCTTTCCTTTGTATAATAGGCACTAAAATAATTAACCATGGTAACATCGCAATAATATATTTCCAATTTGCATTATATATGCTCCCTGAGATCCAAACTGCTGCCATTTCAAAATCAGTAGCTTTCATTTTCAAAGATAAATATACAGAGAAAGAACTAAGACCGTAACCAATTGCTATTCCTGTTAATACTAGGCGCTGTGAATCTAATCTTCCGCCTTTCCAAGAAAACATATAAATTAAGATTGCAGAACCAAGCCCACCGGCCAAGCCAAATAATGGCATAAGCATAATAGAAAACCAGTTTGTACTCTTGATTTGTCCTTGAAAGAAAAACATAAAGACAACAATAGCCGCCCCTGCACCTGCATTAATTCCTAAAATACCTGGATCCGCCAATCCGTTTCGTGTAACTCCTTGAATAGCAGCTCCCGCAACGCCAAGACCAAACCCTACTAATGCTGCAATTACTATTCTTGGGAGCCTAAAATCAAATATTACTAAATCATGTTCAGGCACGGGATTTATTCGAAATATCGTCCGAATTATATCCATAACTGTCATATCAAATGTACCATTCGTTAAACTAATATAAATGGCAACTATAACTAAAAACAGAATTATACTAAATGTGACCATATAACATAGCCATGAATCTCTATGCATGTTTCTCTCCTCCTCTTGTTCGAATTAAATAAAGGAAGAAAGGAACTCCAATCAATGAAGTAACGACTCCTATCGGTGTTTCAAATGGATAATTTATAAATCTACTCAATACATCACATAAAGCGAGAAAGACTCCGCCTATTATACCGGCACACGGTACAATCCACCTATAGTCTACTCCAATTAAAAAACGAGTAATATGAGGGATGATTAATCCTACAAAACCCACCTTTCCAACTACAGCTACAGCAGTACCTGTTAAACACACAACAGATAGGATTGCAGCAGCTTTCACAATTTTTGTACGTTGGCCCAAATTAATCGAAACCTCTTCTCCTAATGAGAGAATTGTAATAGATTTTGAAATCACAAGTGCCAAAACAATACCAATAACACCAAATGGAATAGATAATTTTAATATCTCTGGATTGATTTGGTCCAACTTCGCATTGTACCAAAAACTAACATTTTGAGAAAGTTGAAAGTAAGATGCGATTGCTATTGCCGTACTATTTAAAAATGTTCCTATAACAGTTCCTATAATAGCTAAACGAACCGGCGATAATCCATTTCGAAGCAATGAACCAAATCCAAAAACAATTCCCGCTCCTAACGCCGAACCAAGCATAGAAAATAGTATCATATTCACTGAAGACATCCCTGGAATAAATACCATGCAAATCGTAATAACAAAAACTGACCCCTCTGTCACACCCATAATAGAAGGGGATGCAAGATAGTTTCTTGTCATCCCCTGCATAAGTGCTCCTGATATGGCCAAAAATGCTCCTACTAATAACGCACCAATTGCTCTCGGTAAACGAGATGTAATAATAATATTATGATTTACATTTCCTGAATCAAAATGGAATAGCGCATTCCAAGCTGTTTCAAAAGTAATGTTTTTTGCTCCATACAATATGGATAACATAATCGTTAATAAAATTAACACAGGTGCCAAACATAAAATCATCATTGGTACTGCATTCATTTTCCGCATATCATTCAACGCACCTTACTATTTATTTAAATAAGTTTTTTTCTGCAGCTTTTAAGAAAGCTGTTTTACTCCAAGCTGTACCGCCTTGTGCCATCGGATCAACAGCGTTTACGAATACTTTTTTATCTTTTACAGCGTTAATACTTTGCCAAATTGGATTGCTTTGTAAATCTTCTAGCGCTTTCGGATTATCTTTATTTTCGCTTCCTTCAAATTGAACAAAGATATAATCCGGATTCATTTCTGCAAACTTTTCTAAAGCAATTTTTTCTTGCTTTTTAACTGCTTTAATCGCTTCAGGAGCCGTTAAGCCTAAATCTTTATAAATTACTGGATTGAAATAAACATCTTCTGGATACAGATTAATGCTTCCTTCTCTCAATCTTATTACAACAACTTTTTTATCTTTTAATTTATCTGCTACTTTTTCTTTCGTTTTCTCAGCATCCTCTTTATAGTCTTTTATAATTTTTTCTGCTTTATCTTTTTTACCAGTTAGCTCACCCATTAATTTTAGGTTATCTTCCCAATGCGTTGAAATATGGGAAACAGGGAATGTTGGTGCTACTTTTGTAAATTTTTCCGCTGTCTCTGCTGGGAATTTGGAACTAGATGTAATAACATCTGGCTTTAATTTAAGTAGTGTTTCAAAATTCGGCTGCATTTTTTCACCAATAGATTCTGCACCTTTTAAATCTTTAGCTAAATAGTCAGGTATTTTCCCACCTACTGTAATTGCAGCTACTGGTTTCACTCCAAGTATGGCTGCATCTTCCATTGATTCTAAACTAGCTGTTGTAATTTTTGTTACTTTTGCAGGCACTGTATATTCTTTACCAAGGTATGTGATTTTCTGTTTTTCATCTTTCTTTGCTGCAGTTTCTACACTTTCCGTTTTCTTCTCACTTGAGCTTTTTTCTGCACTATTACATGCAGCAAGACCTAAACTTAATACTGTAACCATTCCTAGTGTAAATAATTTTTTACTCATCTTTAAAAGTACTCCTTTCAAACATATTAATTTATCCCGCTATTTGTGGGCGGTAATACTCCCACCTCAAAATTCGGCGAAAGCAAAGAAGTTAGGTGGGAGATAAACTGCCCGTAAAAGCCCGATTGGTGAGGGCTAATAATCAGTGGGGGATGAAGAAAACCCCCACTGATTAAAGTTTCACTTTATCACCTGTCTACCTAACGAAATATTACTTTTATCTATGTATTGCAATGCAATTAGTCAATCTTGAAACTCACATTCTTCACTTCCTCTATTAAACATATTATCTTTTGCCTCCCAATAAATGATAACGATTATCATTATCGATTATATGGTTAGATTCAAATTATTTCAATAATAATTTGAAAACTTTTAACAAAAAATAGAAAATAATAGGTAGAGAGCCCTCTTCATCGAAAATTTTTTCTTTTGCACCTACTGGTTTGGGAACAATGAACCTTACAAAAGAGAGATGAGAACACGGAAGTCTCACTTTATGTTGAGTTCTTTATTCATTACACTCTAAAAAATTTATAAAAAGAATTTTTTATTGAAACTATATAAATCCGTTTTAATTTTTCGACATATAAATCGCTGCTATGCAAAATACAACATGACCTGTACTTGATAAAGGCACTGAAAAAGTGCTTACTTTTAAAAAATAAAAAGGAGTCCATTACCTGTATATAGTAGGTGATGGACTCCTTTTTCTTATGAAGTGGACTCGTACTTGCTTGCTCCCTTTGTTTTAAACCTCGCATGTAGCAGGAAAAGGCCCTGACCGCTTCTATGCACAGCCAGATGCTCTTGTCCTCCCCTAAAAAGAACGGGGTTTTTATATCGTTTTTCAACTTATATATAGTTCTATATAATTCAAACCCCGAATAGGACATCTCTATTTGGGGTCATGTCTTTTATGCTTTTTCTTCAAATAACCGTGCAACTTCAATAATAACTTGAACGGCTTTTTCCATATTATCTACAGATACATATTCAAATTTACCGTGGTAGTTTTCTCCGCCCGTAAAAATATTAGGTGTCGGTAGACCCATATACGATAACTGCGAACCGTCAGTTCCTCCGCGAATTGGTTGAATATTCGGTTCGATATCAAGATTTTTCATTGCTTCATATGCAATATCAACAATTTCTTTCACCGGTTCAATTTTTTCAAGCATATTGTAATACTGATCATTCATCTCAAGAATAATATTTTCAGTACCATACTTCTCTTGCATCTGTTTTGTAATGGCTGCTATGTTCTCTTTTCGAACATTAAAATGTTCGCGGTCAAAATCACGAATAATGTAAGTAGATTGACTTCGTTCCACATCACCATTTATAGAAATAAGGTGATAGAATCCTTCGTATCCCTCGGTATATTCCGGTGCTTCTTCTACTGGTAGTTGTCCATGGAATTCCATTGCGAGTTTACTGGCATTTACCATTTTATTTTTAGCTGTTCCAGGATGAGTACTATTCCCTTTAAAAGTGAGCTTGGCACCAGCAGCGTTAAAACTTTCATATTCTAATCCACCTAGCGGACCTCCATCCATTGTATACGCAAATGAAGCTCCAAAAGCTTCTACATCAAAATGAGATGGACCGCGGCCAATTTCTTCATCAGGTGTAAATGCTACTCTAATTTTCCCATGTTTTATTTGTGGGTTATGTAATAAATAATTCATTGCTGTCATAATTTCTGTAATGCCCGCTTTATCATCTGCACCAAGTAGTGTTGTTCCATCAGTTGTAATTAATGTATGACCTTGATAAGATGGAAGCTCTGGAAATAATTCTGGTGTTAATACAACACCTAGCTCCTTATTTAACGTAATTGCCTTCCCATCAAAATTTTCATGGATTTGCGGCTTAACATTCTTCCCTGTAAAATCTGTAGCTGTATCCAAGTGAGCTAAAAAACCAATTACAGGAACATGCTTGTCCGTATTTGCAGGAAGCGTCGCCATCACGTAGCCATTCTCATCCATCGTTACTTCTGCTAATCCAATCGCTTTCAGCTCTTCTACTAGTTGCTTCGCAAACTCAATTTGGCCAGGCGTCGATGGTACAGTATGACTTTCTGCATCAGATTGTGTATCCACCTTAACATATCTTGTAAAGCGTTCGATAATTTCTTTTTTCATACTACCTCACTCCTTTTTATCTATCTTTATTTATTATAAGCTTTTGTTCCACGTTTTTTTATCTATTTTGATTTTATCTTTTAAATTTCGATGAACAATCAAAAAAAGCAGACCTTTGTTCCAAAACAAAGGTCTGCTTTTCTACTATTATTCGCCTAAATCCACGTTATGGTACACTTGCTGAACATCTTCTAAATCTTCTAATGCATCAATCATTTTTTCAAATTTCACTTGTGCATCTTCTGGAAGTGTTACTTCGCTTTGTGCAAGCATTGTTAGTTCTGCAACTGTAAATTCAGTTATACCAACATTTTTAAATGCCTCTTGCACTGCATGGAATTGATCCGGTTCCGCATAAACGATAACTACTTCCTCTTCTTCCAAGATGTCACGCACGTCTACATCTGCTTCCATTAAGATTTCAAGAGCTTCATCTGCTGTTTTACCTTCAAGACCAATAACAGCAGTTGCATCAAACATATACGCTACTGATCCGTTTACACCCATGTTACCAGCATTTTTGCTAAATGCTGCACGTACATCTGCTGCAGTACGGTTCACGTTATTTGTTAATGTATCTACGATTACCATTGATCCATTTGGTCCGAAGCCTTCATAACGAAGTTCGTCATAGCTTTCTTCTGAACCGCCTTTTGCTTTTTCAATCGCACGGTCAATGATTGTTTTTGGTACGCTGTACGTTTTTGCACGTTCAAGTACAACTCTTAAAGTCTGGTTAGATTCTGGATCTGGTTCCCCTTGTTTTGCTGCTACATAAATTTCTCGTCCAAACTTTGCATAGACACGACTCGTATTTGCATCTTTTGATGCTTTTTTGTCTTTAATATTATTCCACTTACGTCCCATTCTTGTTCCACTCTCTTTCAACTTTGACTCTACATAAAAATAGTAATATAAAATATGCTGTTTCTTCAACAGTTTTTCATTATATTTCATATTGTTAACAAAAAAGACAAATTGAAGATGTCACATTTATTCACTACATTGTATTATACCTTATTACAAGTTTAATAATCAAAGAAAGATAGGACAATATTAAAATTATTATGACATATTCTCGTATAGTAAACTTTACTATGAAATAGTTTACAAACTGCATTCTTTCAAAATAATAATATATACAAACTATCAATTCTAGATGAAATAACATGCAATGATACAAAAAATTCTTCTTTTCAACCTATTCCTTTACATTTATTTTCTGAAATATTCTCTTTGCTCAAATGGCTATGTTTTTTTGAATAAACGAAGTAAACAACCGCTCCAATCACTAACCAAATTCCAAAATACAACCACGTTGTTAAAGGCAGGTTAACCATTAAGAATAAACAACATACAATTGAAATAATCGGTACAAGCGGTACAAGTGGTACCATAAATCCACGCTGCAAGTCTGGGTGCCTTTTACGAAGAATGATAACAGATACCCCAACCATCGCAAACGTTAAGAGCGCTCCAATATTCGCTAGATTCGATAATTCTTTTAAATCAATAAACCCAGCAATTAAAGCACTACCTATTCCAGTTAACCAAGTTGAAAACGACGGCGCTTCTGTTTTTTTATTGATTTTCGCGAAAGCTTCTGGTAATAAACCATCACGACTCATCGCAAAGAATACGCGTGTTGTTGCATAAATATAAGCGAAGATTACCGCCATAATTCCAATTACAGCTCCGAATGCAATTACACCTGCCACTTTATCTTGTCCTACAACTTCTAATACATAAGCCATTGCTTCTGGTACATTTAATTCTTTATAAGATACCATTCCAGTCATTACAAGGCACACCGCGACATAAATAATTGTACAAATTACTAATGATGCAATTATACCGATTGGTAGATCGCGCTGCGGATTTTTTACTTCTTCTGCTGAAGTTGCTAACGCATCAAATCCTAAAAAAGCAAAGAATACAGCGGATCCCCCTGCAAAAATACCGCTTAAACCATACGGTGCAAATGGAATCCAGTTTGCTGGTTTTACATAAAACACACCAACAGCAATAAATAATACAACAATACAAATTTTAATTAACACCATTGCATTATTCACACGTTTACTTTCTTTCGTCCCACGGGATAATAACCATGTTAGTACAAGTGTAATCATTACTGCTGGCAAATTCACAATACCGCCCTGTGATGGGATTGTTAACAATGCTTTCGGTATCTCTACTCCAAATCCACTTATTAAGTTGTGAAAATACCCTGTCCATCCACCAGCTACTGCTGCTGTTGTTACGACGTATACGGATAATAATGTCCATCCCATTAAATGTGCTACAAACTCTCCAATTGTTGCATATGAATATGTGTATACACTACCTGATACTGGAAGTGTAGAAGCAACTTCAGCATAGCATAAAGCGGCAAATCCACAAACAATTGCTGCAATCATAAATGAAAAAATCACTGCAGGCCCAGCATCTCTTGCCGCAACTAATCCAGTGAGCACAAGAACTCCTGTACCAATTATCGCACCAATACCTAACATTGTTAGATCAAACGCTCCCAATGTTTTCGTTAAAGTTTTACTTTTACTTTCCCTTAACAACTGGGTAACAGATTTCTTTTTAAATAAATTAACTATAATACTTACCCCCTTTTATTAAGAAAAGCTAAGAGAATTTCTCTTAGCTCTTCTTGTGTTATATAATAAACCTATCTCTCGGTTTCATTTTTATTTAACAATTTCCAAATTATTACTTTACTTCATTCGCAAAGAAATGCTCACATACGCTAGAGATACGAGTTAAATCAACATTTCCGCCAGAAATAATCGCTACTACTTTTTTCCCTTTAATATAGGAATCAACTTTACCTGCAAGAAGAGCAGCTGTCGCTAATGCTCCTGCGCCTTCTACAACAGCTTTTCCGCGTTGTAATAAATCTTTCATTGCTACTTCTAACTCATCTTCTGATACAGTTACAATATCATCTACTAATTCTTCTACGATTTCAAAAGTTAAGTTTCCTGGAATTTTTACTGCGCAACCATCAGCAATAGTTGGTGCTTCATAATGCTCTACAATTTCACCTTTGTCATACGAAGCTTTCATTCCATGAACATTATCAGCTTGAACACCGATTATATTAATTGAAGGATTAAAAGTTTTAAGTGCTACCGCGATTCCAGAAATAATTCCGCCGCCGCCAATAGGTACAATTACAGTATCAACATCCCACATATCATCAAGAATGTCGAGGCCAATTGTTCCCTGACCTGCCATAACTTGTACATCATCATATGGATGTAAATATGTTTCTCCAGTTTCTTTTATAATTTCTTCACATTTTGCTTTTGCATCATCAAACGTATCGCCATATAAAATGACTTCTGAGCCGTATCCTCTCGTTGCTTCAACTTTCGCTTTTGGAGCAGAAGTTGGCATTACAATTTTACTTTTAATACCAAGTAAATGTGAAGATAATGCAACACCTTGGGCATGGTTACCAGCCGAACAAGCAATAACTCCACGAGCTTTTTCTTCATCTGTTAAAGTAGAAATTTTATTGAATGCCCCGCGAAATTTAAATGATCCTGTTAATTGCATATTTTCTAATTTTAAATATATTTCCCCGCCTGTTTTACTTGTTAAATAAAAGGATTTAACAAGCGGTGTTTTACGAGCGTTTCTATCAAGAATTTGTTTGGCATTTTTAATATCATCAATATTTAGTGGCAAAGTTTTAGTAATCATATTATAACACTTCTTTCAATTGTTTATAATCTAACCCTAACGTTGTTCCTAGATTTTCATAAGTGATGGTTCCTTTATAAATATTGATACCATGTACTAATGAAGGTTTGTTTTGAATCGTCGCTTCTAAACCATCGTTAGCAATTGCTAATAAATAATCGATATTTCCATTCGCTAATGCCATAGTAGAAGTACGTGGAGTTGCCCCTGGCATATTTGGTACAGCATAATGAATGACACCGTGCTTAATAAATACAGGATCATTATGTGTTGTATAGTGATCAATTGTTTCAATCGTTCCACCTTGATCGATTGAAATATCAACAACAACACTGCCCGGCTTCATGGACTGAATCATGTACTCTTTCACAATTTTTGGTGGTCTAGCACCCGGAATTAAAATTGTTGAAACAAATAAATCTGCAGTTTTAATAGCTTTTTCTAAGTTTTCAGTAGTAGATTCGATAACTTCAACTTGATCATTTGCGTATTTTTCTTTTAAATAAGCAATTTGTTTTTGATTTAACTCTAAAATCGTTACGTGGCAACCGATTCCAACAGCCATATCACAAGCATTAATTGCAGCGTTACCTCCGCCTAAAATTACAACATTACCAGCTGGAATACCTTCTATTCCTGATAATAAAATACCTTCTCCTTCATGTTGTTTTTCTAAATAATAAGCTCCCATAAACACTGCACGACGCCCAGCAATTGCACTCATCGGTTTTAATAATGTTAAAACTCCATTTTCACTAATTGTTTCTCCAGCAATAGCTGTTGTTCCCGCTTTTCTCATCGCTTCAACACACTCTTTTGAAGCTGCTAAATGTAAAAATCCCCAAACAATTAAATCCTTCTTAAAATATTTATATTCTTCTACTAAAGGTTCTTTTACCTTTACTAGCATATCAACATCCCAGGCTTGCTCTTGCGTAACTAAAGTAGCACCTGCATTTGTATACTCTTCATTTGTATAACCTGATCCTAGACCAGCATCTTTTTCTATTAAGACTTCATGTCCAGTCTCAACTAATTTTCGAGCATTTTCTGGTGTCATCCCAACACGTGCTTCACCTTTTTTAATTTCTTTCACTACGCCAATTTTCATGCTGCCACATCCTTTTACTTTTAAAATGTAATATACACTATTACATTATTTTTATACGACCCAAATAAATTCGCGGAATATGTCAAACATTCTTACATTTCCTTGTTTGTCTGGATCGTTGTTCACACCTACAAGATACACTTAGAAAAATGATGAGTCAACAATCTGTGAAATAGTTCACAAAATGTTTTTTTTTATTTTAAAATAAATTTTTTCTTAACAAGAAGGATTGAAACCGCTTTTTAACTATGATAGACTTTGTCACGAATAACATCTCTTATGAATTCAAATGAAATGCAATTTTATTTTTTTATTTACATTTGTGAACATTTTCACATTGAACAACATAGAAATACCATTATAAGGATTGTATATATTTCTATAAAATTGTGAATTATATCACAAATGAGATTTAATTTTTAATGCACTAATTAATAAAATGAAGGGATATACTATGAAAGCTGAAGCAAAAATGAATTCATCAGAGGTTGTATGTATTTTTTCAAACAGGAGTGATTATTATGTCCCAAGCACAACTTAAAAAAGAAATTGGCTTCTTTGCAGCATTAACAACAGTTATTGGTACCGTTATTGGTGCAGGTGTATTCTTTAAGCCTACTGCACTATACGGCGTAACTGGATCAGCAAGTTTAGGATTACTTGCATGGGTAATTGGAGGAATCTTAACTGTTTGCTCAGGTTTAACCGCAGCTGAACTTTCAGCAGCTATTCCTGAAACAGGTGGAATGATGGCATATTTAAAGCGTACTTATGGAAACTTAACTGCTTTCCTACTAGGGTGGGCACAAACTGTTATTTACTTCCCTGCCAATATTGCAGCGCTTGCAATTATTTTCGGAACACAAGCAGTTAGTTTATTTGGATTAAATGCGAATGAACATAAATTGATGATTATTGGAGTTGCTGTTATTACCGCAGCATTCGTAACCTTTATGAACTCCTTAGGGGCGAAAGCAGCTGGTGGAATTCAAATGGCATCGACTATTTGTAAATTAGTTCCTTTAGCATTACTTATTATTTTTGGATTATTGCATAAAGGCGACGTAACTCTACAACTGTTTCCAGTAGAAGCAGGACCAGGTAAATCCTTTATCTCTGCACTTGGATCTGGTTTACTTGCAACAATGTTTGCTTATGATGGATGGATTCATGTAGGAAATATCGCTGGAGAAATGAAAAATCCTAAAAAAGACTTACCTAGAGCAATTGTAATTGGATTGTCTACTGTTATGGTTGTATACTTACTCATTAATGTTGCTTTCCTTATGGTTATGTCTGCATCAGCACTTGCAGGAACTGATACACCTGCATCTCAAGTAGCGACAATTTTATTTGGAGCAATGGGAGGAAAATTAGTTACAATCGGTATTTTAATTTCCGTATTTGGAACAATCAATGGATACATTATGACAGGAATGCGTATCCCTTATGCAATGGCATTAGAAAATAAACTACCGTTTAGTAAATGGTTTGCAACATTATCTAAAAATGGCCACGTTCCTTATAATTCTGGAATCTTTATGTTATGCGTTTCGGTTATCATGATGGTTATCGGTGGATTCAACACATTAACAGATATGTTAGTGTTTGTTATCTGGATATTCTATACAATGACTTTCGTAGCAGTATTCATTTTACGTAAAAGAGAACCAGATCTTGTACGTCCTTACAAAGTACCACTTTATCCTATTATACCGTTAATTTCCATTGTAGGTGGATCATTTATCGTTATTAATACTCTTTTCACACAAACACTGCTTGCACTATGCGGTATCGGCTTAACAGCTTTAGGTCTTCCGATTTACTATGCAATGCGAAACAAGCATGTAGAGCCTGATAAAGATACAGTTCAATAAAAATTTGTTAGACGTGTATAAAATCCTTATGCGAAATAGATAATGGATTTTATACACGTTTATTTTTTATAACCTCTAATGATATCCGTAAACTAAAAAATGCAATTCAAATACCACTTTGTACATCTTTGTTTCCTTTAGAAGGTGTTTTTTCCCCCTCATTTCTCAATGTTTTTTTTACTGCAACTGTCATTACAATCATCGCCATACTTACAAACAGTGTAGGAAGATATACCTTTATACTAAATACTTCAAATATGACACCATATATGACCTGACCCATAGGTGCCATGCATTGTGCAACCGCCATAATAATCGCCATAACTTTCCCTAAATTTTCATTTGGTGTTTTCTTTTGCACGGCGGTAATGACAAAAATAGAGATTATAGTCATCGCCATTGCAATAAGAATTGCACATAAGATAAAGAGTATAAATGACGGATAGGATCCTAGCCCAAGCATAAGGGGCGTGATTGATAAAGCCATCGGTACAATCAATAAGGCAATTACGAGAAACCATTGATACAGTTTTTTCATTTGCATCTTTTTTGAAAAGAAACCGATGGACAATGCCCCTAAAATTGTAGCAAATTCTATGAGTCCCATTCCAATGCCATACATTGTGTCACTACTTTGCATGACTACCCGTAAAATGATGGGAGCACCAACAACAAACAACGGTGTGAGAATTAAGTTGAGGAAAGCTGCAAGGATTATGCATTTCAAAATAAAAGGCTGCTTAACCACATAGATAAATCCAACTTTTAAGTCTTTTACAATTGTCGATATGATATGTCCATCCTGTTCCCTTTTAACGAACGGGATGTTAATAAAAATCGCTAATACTGCGGCTAATAAAAAGGCGATACAACTCATCACAACAAGCACTTTTAACCCTACAATACCATACAACACTCCGCCTAAAACGGGAGCTGCTACGCTGGATAGTGCTTGAACACCGTTCACAATACCATTTGCCTGCTCCAGTTTATTTTCCGCAACTAACAAAGGAACACTTGCCATAACAGCTGGTGAATACATAGCGCTAATCATCGCTAGCAAAACCATGACAACACCGATAAGTATCACGGAAGTATTACTAGCTGCTAAAAACAAAATAAAACAAAATACAATGGCACTGCTTGCAAAATCAAAAATCACCATTAAGTTGCGGCGGTTGAGTCTGTCAGCTATAGCCCCGCCAAGAGGTGATAACAAAAGTGGTACATTTGATA
The DNA here is from genome assembly GCF_022663535.1 of Bacillus cereus group sp. BfR-BA-01380. Classification (GTDB taxonomy): domain Bacteria; phylum Bacillota; class Bacilli; order Bacillales; family Bacillaceae_G; genus Bacillus_A; species Bacillus_A cereus_BB. Next base: position 67,804 of record NZ_JAKUFS010000006.1, read on the forward strand.
CGGCATACAAAGTTGCATATATGTCTGCCCGTCCTGTTATGTCCAACACGTAAAGAGATAAGGCAAAACGTAAAAGAGAAGAACCTAATATTGATACAATCTGCCCAATTACCATTAAGTTAAATGCTTTAGGAAAAGGTTTTATAATGCTATTATTTTGCATAATATATACACCTTTCATCAAGGGATTAGACCGACTGCCGGTCTGTATTTTTGTATAAAATACTATATTTTTTAATTCTCAGACATATAAATCACTGCTATGCAGAACACAACGTACCCGTTACTTACTTTCTTCCTTTGTTTTAAACCTCGCATGTGGCAGGAAAAGGCCCTGACCGCTTCTATGTACGGCCAGATGCTCTCGTCTCCCCCCAAAAAAGAAAGCGATTTTTATGCCGTTAATCTTATTCGTCATTTTCAGGCTGTCTCATTAAAATATCTAAAATGTAATCAAAGCTGCCTTTTTTAGCTCCAAGAGTAATCTCCATCATGTTCATAAACGCCTTTGCTCTTTGCATCGCTTCATGAGGCTGCCACTGAAACAATCCTTCATCGAATATTACTTGTGCAGAAGCAAGCAAAAATTCTATTGTTTCTTGTGGATAATCTGTCACAAAAACATGTTCATTAATTCCTTGCTTAATCACCTCCGTCAAAACAGGTGTAAGATGTAAAATAGACTGAACTAAGCTTCTCTGATGCATTTCAGCATTACTTGGCTGATGAAATTGTTCAATCATTTTTTCTTTGCTTCCCCCAGCTTTTGGTGCTTGCGCCATTAAAATTTGAAATAATTTATCAAGCACAGGGATGTTAGGATTTGAGGCAATCTTTTTTGCTGCCGCTACATCTGCATTTACAATCCGCATAATAATTGCATCCATTACTTCCTCTTTTGATTTGAAATAATGATAAAACGTTCCTTTTGCGATACCGATTTCCTGCAGAATATCATTTACGGTCGCTTTCATATATCCTTTAGAAGCAAACAGTTTTTCTGCAGTATCTAAAATTTCATTTCTGCGCTCTTCATATTCTTTTACGATTCTCATCCATAAACTCCTTCCAATTAGACCGACTACCGGTCTAATAAAATTATATGTTTAATCTATAAAAAATGCAAATTTTTTACATCGATATTTGTTTTACATAAAAAGCACATGATTCAAAAACCAAAAATTCTTTATAAAATAACCTTCTACCTACACCAAAAAGATTTGGGATATATTTTCTATGCTCTAAATAAGAATATGAAACAGCTCCATTGTTAATCTATAAAATGAGAGTTACCTTCGTAAATTTGGACAGACTGGTTCCATTGATATAATCCATGTCACTAACTTATGTAAAATTTATAACTACCGACTAAAATATTTAAAAGGGGAAATTCGTGGTTAAATTATAGCCTTTTTTTCATTTTTGAACTAAGTATACTGAACATGGAGATGATTTGACATACACTCTAAAAAGAACAAGAGATAACACCTTCAAGATGAAAGCTAGATAAGAGAATTTAAATTCCGAAAAATTTTTTTGAAATTGTAGAGTTGGAAATACATATAAAAAGGAGATGGCTTATGATGGGAGATTTACAGAAATGGATTGAAGTTGATGCATATATTACTAATCAGTTATTATCTGCAGATGAAACTCTTAAGAATGTATTAGAAGCAAATTCTAAGGCAGGATTACCTGCAATAGATGTTGCTCCGAATCAAGCAAAATTTCTTCACTTACTAGCTCTAATACAAGGAGCTAAAAGAATATTAGAAATTGGAACATTAGGAGGATATAGTACGATTTGGCTAGCACGGGCGTTACCAGCAGATGGTCATTTAATTACTCTTGAATTAGATGACCATCATGCTGAGGTTGCAAAATCAAATATAGCAAGTGCGGGGCTATCTGATTTAGTAGAAGTAAGAATTGGACCTGCTCTCGAAACATTGCCGAAGTTAAATGATGAAGGAGTTGGTCCATTTGATTTCATTTTTATTGATGCAGATAAACAAAACAATTCGGAATATGTAAAATGGGCGCTCAAATTATCGCGAAAAGGTACAGTGATTATAGGAGACAATGTTGTTCGCAAAGGAGAAGTAGTGAACGCTTCTAGTACTGACCCCAATGTCCGAGGAACACGAAATTTCTTTGACGTACTTGCATCTGAGTCGAAGCTTACTTCAACTGCAATACAAACGGTTGGAAGTAAAGGATATGATGGCTTTGCAATAGGGGTGGTTTTGCAATAATAACAAATATTTTTTTAAGGATGGATGAAAAAGGAGCATACTAAATTGCTCCTTTTTATTGTAGAAATTGTGCTAAAAGAAGCTTTATACCTCGCTGTTGGTATTTGTGAAGATGGATCAGAAGAAGTACTCGCGTATGCGATTGCGATTTCCTACTCAAGTGTTCTGTAAAAACTTAGCCAATTCTTTTAGTTTTAAAATTTATTTATCTTATTTCACTAGTTTATTTTATGATGATTTGTTTAGGAATCTTCACAGTTATCTTTCTTGGTTATCATAATATGTTTTATCTGCGTATTTTTTATCATTTCCTTTTAGATAGGATAAAATTATTTTTGGATTTTTAAGTAAAGCCCAGTCTCCATATTTATCAAATCTTCTGGTTGAAGTTATCATTCCATTTTTAATTGTACCGAATTTCTTATTATTTTGCTTTCCCCATTCTTTTAACCGTTTAGCGAAATCTGCATCTTCTGCCATAAGCATGTTTTCATTAAATCCGTTGATTGCCATAAAGTCTTTTCTATAGCACCAAAAAATCCCTACAGATATAGCTCCATACTTAAAAAGTAAGGGGATCATTATTAACATTGCGGAAACGAATATTCCTAAAGATATTCTTTCAAACTTCCCAGTTACCCCACCACCAATGTATTTACCTGAAGCTAAATATTTATCTACATTAGACAACATAGACTCTGTCATTTGGGTATCAGCGTCTATAGTAATGATTATTTCTCCACTAGCTATTTTGGCCCCTGCATTTCGGATTTTGGATAAGTTTTTATCGTTATTTTTTAATGTAATACAGTTATAAGACTTTACTATTTCCTCTGTTTTATCTGTGCAACGATTTAAAACAACTATGACTTCAGTTTGATCTTTATATGCCTCGGATGCTTTTGCAATTGAATCCAAACATTTTCTAATGTACTTTTCTTCATTGTGTGCAGGGATTATAATAGAAAACTTCACATCTTTTTTAAAATCGACTCCTGAAGATTCGTTTGTTTTAGTCATAATATTCCCCCTTTTTCATAAAGCAAAAAATTGCTATATATAACATATATTAACATTTGTGAGGTTGTATTATAATTAAAAGTAAACTATTATTCAAAAGTTTACTTTCGTTTTTATAAAAAATAAACAAGAACTTGTAGGAATACTACAGGTTCTTGTTTATATAAAGGACAAAAATATCTATTCCCTTTCTAGCCAAGCAATAGGAATTTCTTTTTCACCAGTTACTTCAAACTGAATTTCTCCATTTACTTCAAAGACACTTTCAATAATTGGTATTGTAATCATTTTATTTTCCCTTATTTTTCGCTTTCGTACTAGTTCTAAGTCGATAATATTCATGATGAAATCCCCTTTTGTATATGTAAAACAGAGAAAAAAGCACCCAAATGAGTACTTTTTCAACTTGAATCACCATTTTACTTTTTGAGCTGTTGCTCTATGTGTATTCTACCATATTTATCTATAACATTTGTTGATAAAGTTATTTCATTCCAATTTATTATGATTCACAAATGGACGTATCAGGGACATAGTTTTTGAGATGAATTTTTGGAAAGCATTCCGACAAAAAACGTTTCTAATCTTAGAAACGTTTTACTTGTTAGGTATTCTATATTTCAGTTAAAAAGAATTTTTAAAAATCAGTACGTCTATAAATTCTCACCGTTAAGAAGTAAGAACCGATAAATATAAGTATGGTAACGATTGAAGCAAGTATAATTAGTTGATTAGTAGTAAATTGTGTAGTGATGCTATGAATAAGGCTGATAATATTTAAATACCCCTCAATCATTTTCCAAAAAGCAACAGCTATAATGAAAATAAAGCTGATTGCAGCTAACAAATATTTATTGGTAAAGCGATAGCAAAATGGTAAATAGATAGATGTAAACAACATGACAGTAAGAACACTAACCACAATTGTCCGTGGAGTTTCAATTTCAACTCCATAAGTCGGGAATGCAACTTGAATTACTGCTTGAATCAATAATGAGAATAGAACTACTAGAAGTGTACACAACACCGTACCGACATATTTTGACATAATAATTGTCTTTCTACTATAAGGCAGGCTATTAATAAATTTGTGACTATTATTCTTTTCGTCGTAATAATGTAGATTTATCATATAAGAACCAGCCACCAAAACGACTGTGAACCCAAATCTTCCAAACGTCCCAATAAAAAAGCATATGCCAAGTAGATAGAGTAACATCATTAATTTTTGCAATCGAAAATCCTTTAATATTAAATTATACATATTGAACATTCCCCTTTTTTGTATAGTACATAATATCTTCTAATGTCGCTTCTTCAATTAATGCATCATTCCCTAATTGCGTACGTGAACGGCTGGCATTACTTGTGAGTGCTTCAAATCCCACGTTTGTTTCACGAATTCCGATTAATTGTTCTCTGATTTTCGGCGTAAGCAAGACTGTATCCCCTTTTACAATTGCATATTCTTCAGAAATACTATGTATATCTTTTTCAAACACAATCTCTCCATTATGAATAAATACAATATAATCAGCAATACGATCTAAATCAGTTGTAATATGTGTGGAGAAAAAAATTGTTTTATCTTGATCGACCATTAAATCATAAAGGATGTCTAAAAGTTCTCTTCGAAATACAGGATCGAGTCCAGATGTTGGTTCATCCATAATAATAAATTCAGCATGGTGTGAAAGTGCAAACGCTAGGGAAGTCTTCATTTTCATCCCTGTAGACATCTTTTTCATTTCTATGTTAGTCGGTAACTCAAAGTGCTGTATGTAGAATTTGAACTGATTTTCATCCCATTTTTTATAGGCTGGAGCAATGAACTTTTTCAGCTGATGAATTGTCATATCTTCATAAAAGATATTGTTATCGTATACGAATCCAATACGCTCTTTAATAGAAACTTGATCCTTTTGATGATCTTTACCAAAAACTTTGATATCCCCACTATCCTTGCTAATAAGGTCCATAATAAGTTTAATTGTCGTACTTTTTCCTGCGCCATTTGCGCCAATAAATCCCGTTACAAACCCCTTTTTGATATTAAACGATACATTTTTCAAAGAAAATCCTTTGTATGCTTTTGAAATATTTTTCAGTTCTACAATATTTCCCATCCCTACTCCTCCTCATAGATACGATTAATAATCTGTATTAATTCATCCCTTAATAAATGATTAGCCTTACTTTCTCGAACGACTACACTAAACTTTTCGCGTATTGGATCACTTGATTCATCCACTCGTTGTTTTTTGTTTTGTTTTGCAACAAATGAGCCTTTCCCTACTATCGAGTAGATGTAACCTGCTTTTTCAAGTTCTTCGTATGCTCTTTTTGAAGTAATAACACTTATCTTCAAATCTCTCGCAAGTATTCGCATGGAAGGTAATGCATCATCTTCTTTCAATGTCCCATTTGATACTTGTAATATAATTTGGTCAATGATTTGCTGATAAATGGGTAACTTAGAACTATTAGATAGTAAGATTTTCATGTTTTAACTCCTTATTAGCTTATATACACATTATATACAATATACACAATATATACACTTGAATTTTTTAAAATTTTTTATATTAGGGGTATCATCCCATGCCCATCAAGCTAAGAAATTCTTTGTTCCCCAAAACGAAAAAAATGAGCTAAGTTCTCATAACTCACCGTAGAGATATCAATTTTTCGTTTTGGGGTTATTTCAAAATCTTGACTTGATGTATATATGGTACCGCCAGCATTTCGGAAAAAAACCACGCTAAGCAAATTTCGACAGAAAAAGAGCCGATTTTACCCTATCAAGAGTAAAATTGGCTCTTTTATTAATACACGTATTCCACCTAGAAATTTTATCTGTTCTGTCCCCTAATATTTCAATAATTTTGTTGTACTTCTATTCATATAATATCTTTTATTGTAAATCTTCGAACTCCAACAAAAGTAAATATAATAACAAATAAGCAACTTAAGACATAAAAACTACTAAACTGAAAGAAAGTCTGCAAGCCTTCTAGATGAATAGGGTCCATTGCTAATCCTGGTTGCGCAAATGGCCATATATACCCGATATTTAAGTAATGAAATATCATTCCTATACATGTAAAACCAAAACTCATTCCAACTGGAACAGCAAAACTTTTTATAGAAGATGAGAGAAATAATTGTAGCGCAGCAATTGAAAATGTACCAATCCATCCATTGAATGACCAATTTAATAATGAAATCCAAGGAATAGGACTTGTAATACCTAGTAGCTTACCAATTAAGATATAAGCAATTAAAAAAAATACTTGTGTCAATAAAGTTAACATAAAGATTACTAATAACTTTGCCATGTACACATATCGAAATGGAATTGGTAAAGAGATGATTTTTTTCCAATTTCCCTCGCTATGTTCAAAGCGGCATACAAATGCACAATAAATACTTACTACAACAGGAAATAAAAATAATCCATAAATTAATCCAACTTGTGTCCAAGCTTTCTCCCACTCATTTGTTGAGACTTTCATTAAGACATCGTAGTTTACTTGAAAATTTATGAGTCCAAGCGCAATACAAATAAGCGGAATGAATGTCATTACAATCCATATTTTTGAACGTTTTAATTTTAATAATTCGCATCGAAATGAGCTTAATAACATATCTGCATCCTCCTAATGAATATCTTTTTGCGAAAAATGAGCAGTGCTAAGAATGATAAATAATAAACTAACACCTAAACTTAACAAAAGATTCATCATGACTCCTTGGTTTTGGAAAAACACTATTTTCCCATTGGAAAATGCCCAAGAAATTGGATTTGTCAGAGATGAATAGCTCCAAATTATCCATGTATTCCAAGGAACCATCTGCCCGAAATACCCAAGAAATGAGCCGATTACACCTGCCGTTAAAGCAAATACTTGATTTTTCACTACCAATGATATCCAAAGTTGCAAAATAACCATTGGAATACATCCTATAATGGTAAAACAACCGTATTTCAGTAATAATATCACCGGAATTCCACTTTCAAAATTAAAAATTTTTCCTATTAATATAATTACAGAAATAGTAATTATCCCTGCGTATACAAGAAAAAAGATACTAAAGATTATTTTGGTTATATATACTAGCTGCCTAGATGTGGGAATTGCACACAATAACTTCCAGGTGTTCCCCTTATTTTCAAAATCAATTATTCGAGATGTAATTGTCGCAATCATTATAGGTAAAAATAATGCATTTATCATACTTACTCTTGAGAGAAGCGACTCCCAATTTAGAAATTCCTTTTTTTCTTGTGACACAATAGCAAATAACCAAAGTAATGCTAAAGACTGTATCAAAAATACTACTAAAAATAATTTCTTTCTTTTTAATTTCAATAATTCACTTCTTAAGGCAGCAATCATTATAAAACACCGCCTTTTTCTGTTAAGCTTAGAAATATTTCTTCCAATGTATGCTTCTCTTCTTCAATTCGATACACTGATAAATGCTGCTGTACTAATAAATGATTTATGTGAGAAATAAGGTGATCTTCTTGTTGATGCGTAACTAGACAATTACCTTCAATTCTAAGATGAATTTGATGCTGTTCTAAAATTTGATGAGCCTTTACTACATCATTTACGCGTATTTTCATTGATGCCTGGCTTTTTTTGCGTAACACTTCAATTTTATCTTGAAAAATAAGCTGTCCACTATTAATAATGCCCACTTGCGTTGCAATTTGATCCATCTCATTTAACAAATGACTAGAAATAACAACTGTCATATCATATTGCTTTGGCAGTTGTTTGATGAGTTCACGAATTTCTTGAATCCCAGCAGGGTCTAATCCGTTTGTGGGTTCATCTAAAATTAACAATCTTGGATTTCCAAGTAGTGCCATTGCTATGCCAAGGCGTTGCTTCATTCCAAGTGAGTATTGTTTAACTAGTTTATCTTTTTGTTTCTCTAATCGAACAATACGCAATACCTCATCAATATTCTTTTTTGGTACTTGTAGCATTTGTCGAATTACTTCTAGGTTTTCATGACCTGTTAAATGTCCATAATAAGATGGCGATTCAACAAGAGAGCCAACCTCTCTTAAAATATCTATTCGATTTGTTTTTAAATCTCGATTGAATACCTTAATATTACCTGTCGTCGGTTTTATTAATCCCAGTAACATTCTAATTGTCGTCGTTTTTCCAGCTCCATTTGGGCCTAGAAATCCATAAATTTCACCTTTACCAACTTGCATTTGTAATTGATTCACACTATTTACAGCTCCATATGTCTTTGTCAAATCTTCTGTTTCAACAATATATGTTCCCATTATTGGCACCTCTTTTTCTTGATTAAGCTATCATTTATTATGAAAGTTCTTGCTTAATCTTGAATTGAGCTGACCTTAAGTTTAGCTTAATTTTCTAACGGAAGCTGAAATGTAATTTTAGTACCGTTTCCTTTTGTGCTTTCTACTGCGATTTCTCCACCGTGAGCTACGATGATTTCCTTTACAATTGCCATTCCTAAACCTGAACCACTTTTTGGATCTGTATTTGTACCACGAAAGTATCGATCAAAAATATGTGGTAAATCACTTTTATTTATTCCGTCACCATTGTCCTCAATCGTAACTATGGTGTATCCGGATGTTTGTTTTATACGAACTTGTACTAATGTTTTAACATCAGTATGAATGAGCGCATTATTCAATAAGTTTACTGTGGCACGTTGAATTAATCCCTGATCTGCTTTTATAATTAGTTCTTCCTGAGGGCATTCAAATTCAATTAATCGATTCTCATAATGAGGCATATTCATAAATTCAATAATTGTTTCTCGAGTGAGATTCACAATATCTACTATAGTTTTATGGATAGGTAACAACGCATTCTTCAATTGATATGTAAGTTTTAAATCATCAATCAATTTTTCAATATAAATTGATTTATTTTGAATTACTTCTGCATATTGATACATTTCTTGTGCAGTAATTTTATACTCCCGATTCCCTATAACTTCACTATAGCCTTTAATAGAAGAAAGCGGTGTCTTTAAATCATGAGAGATGTTTATAATCCATTCTGCTCGCATCGTATCTAATCTTTTTCTTTGAACGTTAATATCCTTTAGTTGATGTGATAACTGATTCAGATTTGTATACACCTCTGCATATATTCCCTTTTCTTCCGGTATTTGTTTATATTGTCCTTGTTTTAATTTATTAATATGTTCAATTATCATGACAACAGGTTTTGACATATACCTTGCCACAATGTAAGCAAATAATAAAATACAAACCACTGTTACTCCTATTAACATTAAAATCCCATATGGATAGAAGCTAGATAAATTATTGAAGTTCAAATAGACAGATTTTCGCAATGCTTGGTTTGACGGGAAAGCGACAATGTAACTTTCTACTTGTGTACTTTTATCTAACTTACCCACAAACGTTGTATAACCCCCAATATCGTACTTATAGCGTAAAATCAAATCACTAGGAGTATAGTGAGTTGGTGTATTTTTAGGCTTATACATTTGAAATACTTCATCACTATTATGATTTAATACTTGTAACCATGCTCCATGTTCTTGTAAAAATTTTTTCCCTTTATTTGTTATAGAAACACTCCCATTTTCTACTGTGATTTCTTTTTGAAAGGCTAATACTGAGCCCTCTGGATCGTCCATTCCCTCACGGTTATAAGTAAATACTAAATAACTAAAGGCAAAAAATTGAACGATTAGGATAAACATAATTAATCCTATTAATGAGGTAATATATAGTCTCGTGACCTTCCACTTCATCTTGCATCACCTTTTGTGTTAAGTTTATATCCGAGTCCCCTTACTGTTACAAGGTAATGAGGTTTGGAAGGATTATCCTCTATTTTTTCTCTTAAATGTCTCATATGTACCATCATAATATTGTCATTACCCAAATATGTTTCGCCCCAGACAGCTTCATATAAGCGGGCCTTACTAAAAATTTGATTTGGGTGTTTTATTAAAAATAGTAATATATTAAATTCTTTTGCTGTTAAAAATAGTAATGTATTACCCTTTAACACTGTTCCTTGTGCCTCATCTATCATAATGTCTCCAAACTGATACATAATACGAGCCTTTTCTTGATATTGATTGCGCCGAAAAAATGCTTTCATCTTATATGCTACTTCTTTCGGACTAAAAGGCTTTGTAATGTAATCATCACCACCTATACTTAATCCAAGTATTTTATCTAAATCTTCATTTTTCGCCGATAAGAAAAATATTGGAACGAATGTAAACTGTCGAATTTGCTGACAAACATTATATCCATCTAAATCTGGAAGCATAATATCTAATATGATAAGATCTGGCTGTAATTGCTTACACATGCGTATTCCTTCTTCTCCTGTTGTATACGTATAAATATGTTGAAACCCCTCTTTCATTAAAACTGCTTCCAATAAATTTAAAATCTCCTTTTCATCATCTACTATAAGAATTTTTTTCGTATAAACATCTGGAATATTATGTATCATCTATTGCACCTCAATATCTTTCTATATAATTTAAAATTAAATAGTGAACAGTATTACCTTAATTATTAATGTATCATTTTCATTCTACAGTAGAATAGCAATTTGAAAGTTTTCCCACTTATTTTAGGGAGAGATTATTATTTTTTCGATATGGGTACGTTTATTTTTTAACTTTAAGTATATGTTTAATTTTCCTTTTATGAAAATTAATATTGGAGTATTTTACACTGTCTAAGTTAAAAAAATAATTTATTAGTATTTTTAATAATTTTAAGTATTGGATTTGAGTCAATACTTAAAATTAACAGGCGCTGCTCATTTACAATTGGATTATATAAAATAAATACAAATCATCAATTTATTGACAGAAAAATGGATATTTAATATAATAATTTTAATATTATGTTTACTTAATTTAAAGAGGTGTTATATGTTTAAAAATAAAAAAATGATCCGATTGGGTTTATGGTTATTTGTTTCTTTATCTGTAATTCAGTTTACTATTGGTTATATACAAGGATATTATAAAGCTTCTACAGGTAAAGAATTATTAATTTCAGAAACATGGAAAACAGTATTATTAGATGTTCCCGAAGGAGTACTAGTTATTTTAGGTGCAATTGCTTTATATCAATTTACAAAAAAAACACCAGAAAAAAAGGCCGCTGTATAGAGGCCTTTTTTTGATTGCTATTTACACTTTAAATTATGTTAATTAAATTCTGATACTGCACACTTTTTGATATCCATGAGATTCACCCTTTCCGAAAAGCGAACGAAAGAAAACGCAAGTTACATACTAGCGGTAATTCTATTGATTAACTTATAAGTAACATTAATTGTTCATTTCTTTTTTCCCGCTCTTCTTTAGATGCTAGGTCGTACTTTTTTAAAAGGTGAAATAGTTCATTTAATATTTGCTGTGAATGCTTTCTCTTTAAAAATTCATGTAAGTCTTTAACCAAACATTCGGATAAAAAGCATTGTTGAGTTTCAAGTTTATTGATTACATCTTCAGAAGAATGATCTACATTACACATTCCCATTAAAATTCCTCCTTATATTTCTGTTTTCATTTTATCTTCCTAAGAAACAATTGTCGATTCCATTCATAAGAGACGAAGAGTTATTTTAGCTAACTAGAAGATTTGCATAAAAAAATTTCTTTCTATTTTTATGCCAGCCTTTTCGTTTTCTGATAAAGTGACACTTCCATCAGTGGGGTTTTCTTCATCTCCCACCTAACTTCTTTGCTTCTCTCTAAATTTTGAGGTGGGATCTTACTGCCCGCGAATAGCGGGATAAATTACCCTTTGTAGATAAGATCTTGAGCTAAAGATGTAAACATCTCTCCAACAAGCGAATCTTCGTCATATACGGACGAACCTTCATTTTCTTCAGGCTTTGCAAAAGGTATTTGTGCGATCACTTCTGTTTGCAGTTGTTCTGCTAACATTTCACCGCCACCTTTCCCAAAGAGATAGTTCCTTGAACCATCTTGTTCCTCATAATATGCCATATTCTCAACGATACCTAAAATATCGTGTTTTGTATGCTTTGCCATCACCCCTACTCTGGAAGCAACAAACGAAGCCACATTATGAGGAGTAGTAACTATAATTTCCTTCGCATGAGGAATCATCGCAGCCACATCAATCGCAACATCTCCTGTACCAGGAGGTAAATCAAGAAGAAGATAATCTAATTCTCCCCAGTGAGTGTTGGCAAGGAAATTTTGAATCCATTTGTTGAGCATTGGTCCTCGCCACATAACTGGGTTATTACCCTCTATAAAAAATCCCATAGACATAATTTTAACACCGTGACTAACGACCGGAATCGCTGTCTGATCTATCATTGTTGGCTTTTGATTAGCTTCCATCATAGCTGGGATACTGAATCCATATATATCTGCATCTAAAATCCCAACCTTTTCCCCCATACGGGCTAAAGCAGTAGCAAGGTTAATTGTCACAGTTGATTTTCCGACTCCTCCTTTTCCGCTTGTCACAGTGATAAAACGTACAGCTGAATCAGGACGGAGCATACTAGGCATACCGGTTTCTGTTCTAGCATTTTTCTTTAAAGTTTCTATTAATACCGCTCGTTCTTCCGATGTCATAGAACCGAATGTTAAAGATACATTAGAAGCTCCAATGTTTCGGAGAGAGTCTTCAATATCTTGTTGAATTTTTGCCTTTAAAGGACAACCTTGAATCGTTAAAATGACTTCAATGTGAACCTGTGTACCATCCATTTGAATATTTCTTACCATGTTTAATTCTACGATACTTTTGTGCAATTCTGGATCTTGAACATGGTTTAGAGCATTCATAATTTGTTCATGAGTAAGCATAAAACTCAGTCCTTTCCGGCTTCTTAATTTGTATACAAAAAACACCATGAGTACTGAAACCTCATACAATAGGCTTTAGTACTCATAGTGGAATAGATTACTAGCAATACTTACTAATATACCAATCCAACCATTTTGGCTCTTCCCTCTTCGTTCCAGTGCGAGAAATCGCTCATAGTTATCCTCCTTAATGTGTGAAAGATGCTGTATTCGAGATGAAAATAGAATAGAAAGAATTACCCTCCGCTTACAGGTGGGATAAACGCAACAGTATCTCCTGCTTTTACAATATCTTCGTCGATTGCGAATTCTTCGTTAATAGCTATCATAACTTTATCCAACGATTGTAAATGATAATTATCTTTCAGCCATTCTTTTAATTGATGAACATTAATCTCTTGTTTTTCTATTATTACTAATTGATCTGAGCCGACTTCTTCTCGCAAATTTGCGAACAGTAAAATTGTAATCATCTTCTCATTCTTCCTTCTTTGGTTTTCCTTCTGGATACGGAGTATTTTCAAGCTGATCTCCAATCCACATCGTTCCATCTTCCCAAAATTCTTTTTTCCAAATTGGGACGATTTGCTTAATGCGTTCAATTGCGTATTCATTCGCTTCATAGGCTACTTTACGATGCGGCGACGATACTGCAATTACAACTGCAATATCCATTATTTCTAGTCGTCCCACCCGGTGTGTAATTGCTATTTTTGCATCCGGCCACTTTTTCTTAATTTCTTCACCAATTTGAGTAAGCATTTTTACTGCCATCGGTTTATATGCTTCATACTCTAAATGCAAAGTTCGTTTTCCTTTTGTCAATTCTCTTATTGTTCCAATAAAGATTGTAATGGCACCTACTTCTCTTCTTGCTACCTTATTCGTTACTTCTTCGACTAATATTGGAGTATCTACGATTTCAAATAGTACTTGTCTCATCAGAACCCCTCACTTTATAAGATGGAATAATATCGCTCCAAGGCCATTCACTTCCTTGATTATCTTCTAATAAGAGAATATCTACAAACATCCCTTTTTTATATCCTCTTGTACCGCCTGGGAGTACGATCAAAGCGTCTGATTCTGCTAATGAAGAAACCGCACTAGACTTATCAAATCCTGATGGATAGACAATTAATTGTCCCTTGTTATATATGAGCTTTGCTCGTACAAATCTCGTAAATGGATTAGGTTTTAAAAAATTTTCTCCCAGTAATGCTTTTTCTCTTTTTAAATGTGGCTTTTCACTCAACATATAGGTACGAATGCTAGGTCTTACGAATAACTCAAAACCTACATAACAAGCAGAGGGATTACCTGATAATCCAAATAATAATTTTTTATTTAATTGTGCTACGGTCGTCACGCTGCCCGGCCGCATTGCAACTTTGTTAAAAAGAACCGATGCCCCTAGCTTTTCGTAGATAGCTGGCAAATAATCATAATCCCCTACCGAAACACCACCGGTTGTAATTAACATATCCACTTGACTTAACGCTTCTTTTACGGCTGCGTGGCACGTCTCAAAATCGTCACTAAACTTCCCAAAGTATTTCACTCTTCCCCCCGCTCTTCGAATTTGGGATAAGATCATGTACGTATTACTATTTCGAATTTTCCCGGGTTTTAGCGATTCATTTACATCAAGAAGCTCACTTCCAGTCGCTAATACTCCAATCATAGGTTTTTTTGCAACTGGCACTTCGCTGTAACCAAATGTAGCAAGGAGAGCTGAAATACCTGGATTAATGTAAACTCCTCTCTTCGCAAGAATCGTCCCTTTACGTGTATCTTCACCTTGAAAGGAAATATTTTCTCCTTTTTTGAATGAGCGTTTCACTTCCATATAGATTTTACCGACATCCTTATATTGACGGATCAGTTCCAACATCACAACCGCGTTACATCCTTCCGGAATTTGTGCCCCCGTCATGATTCGAACTGCTTGAAATGGCCCTACCTCTTGAGGAAATATGGAACCTGCCCCAATTTCGCCGATTACTTCGAATATAGTTGGATTCTCATAACTTGCCCAGGCAATATCTTCTGCCCTAATAGCAAATCCATCATAGGGTGAACGATCGAAAGAGGGAATATCATGATCAGCTACTAAATCCTCGGCTAATATACGTCCGTAAGCTAATTCAAGTGGTACCAGTTCTTTTAAACCATGTTTGGCAAATTCCATTACTTTATGGACGGCCTCTCCAACTGCAATCGGTATTCGTTTTTTAATCATTTTCCTCACTCCTTCTGTTACCCTAATAAACGATAGTATATTTTTTTCGCTTTTTGAATTTCATTTGTCCCGTGAATAAATACACGACCATCCTGAAACATGACCAAACGATAATCATCTAGTTGGCAACATAGCAAATACGGGTTTCGATCTACTTTCCCATGTTTTTTTAGTTGTTTTTCTAAATGGTCAAAATTGTAACGACTATTATGCGGCGGTCTAATTTGAACCGTATTTCTCCCACATAAAACAGCTGTCTTTGTTTGATTTTCATAAGATAAATAAGGATAAGTTCTATGCGTTCCGCACGAAGGACAATTGTCCGTTTTAATCTTTTCTAGTTTGATAGAATGGTGTTGATTACTCCATATATCAAACATTAAAAAAGTGTTTCTAATTGCTGAAAAATCTTCTACTAGAATTTTGAATGCTTCCACCACTTGATACGCTGCCACCATTTGGATAGCTGGACTAATGATTCCAACCGTGTCACATGTCACTCCTGTAACCGGAACACTTTTAAGTACACAATGTAAGCACGGTGTTTTCCTTGGAATAATGGTATAGCTCATGCCATATCCCCCCACACAAGAACCATAAATCCAGGGAGTATCATATTTTTGTGATAGATCATTTATTACAAATCGAATATCAAAATTATCTGTTGCGTCAATGATAATATCGACATCGTCTAACAAAACTTCCATATTCTCTATTCTTGCATCCATCACGAAAGCATCAATCTGTACCTCTGAATTGATTTGTTTTAAACGATTCTGAGCAGCAATTGCTTTTGGCAATTTTTCCATTGCATCTTGTTCAACGTAAAGTTGTTGTCGCTGTAAATTACTCCATTCTACGTAATCACGATCAATGATCGTTAACTTTCCAATACCTGCACGAACCAACAATTCTGCGCTTACACTTCCTAATGCACCTGCCCCCACAATCAACACATGCTTATTTCTAATCTTCTCTTGTCCTTTACTCCCAATAGGAGTGAACAACTGTTGACGTGAATACCGCTCTATCATTAGATAGCCTCCCTTTCTTTTAAATAATTCTTGTTCTAAAACATCCCATTCATTAAAAAATCTGCTTCATATGAGGTTATTTTTTTTTAACTCTTTCTCTATATGACTTTGTTTCTGATAACAAGAAAAGTAAGCAAATCCAACAAATCCAGCTCCACCAATTACATTTCCTGTAAAAACAGGAACAAAATTCTCTGCAAGATCTATCCATGAAAGGTGACCCGAAAAAATAACTGCTGAGATTACAAACATATTTGCTACCACTTGCTGAAATCCAATTACTACAAATGCCATAATAGGAATCCAAATTCCGATAATTTTCCCAACAAAATCGTTAGTTCCATGAGCCAACCAAATCGCAAGACAAACAAGCCAGTTACAACCGATTGCTGAAATTAATGTTTTCCCAAACGATTCATGTAATTTCTCTTGGGCTATTGCTACTGTTTTATTTAAATATGTCCCCTCCGTCAACCCGCCAAGGTGACCGAAAAAATAAGCTACGAAAAGTGCACCAACAAAATTAGTTAACGTGATCCAAACCCAATTATTTAACACACTTTTCAATGAGATTTTCCGTGCATACAGGGCCATGGACACTGACATCATGTTTCCCGTAATTAATTCTCCTCCTGCCAGGACAACAAGCATAAGCCCTATAGGAAAAACTGCTCCTCCCAAAAAATTTACTAGACTTCCCCATTGCTCCGGTAAATTACCAAGAACTCGAATATTAAGCAAAAACCCTAACGAAATGAATGCTCCTCCTAAAAAACCAAGAATAAGCATGGCAGATAGCGATTGCCTTACCTTTTGAACACCGGCTTCAATCACAAGCTCAGCGATTTTTTCCGGTTTATAAAATGCCATAACCAATTCCTCCATTTTTCCAATTAAAAAAGCAGCTTCAAAAAACCCTTAACATCGTAAGGATTTTTGAATGCTGCTTAATCTCCCTGCATTTCTCTTACAAAGATATCAATCATCACTTTTACTATAAAATAGAAAATCTGCAAAACTTGCAAACTTTCCACTTCGCGCTATTTGCTGTAACAAAAAGAAGCTACGAACAGCCTTCCTTCATAATGTTTTGAATGTCATCCTAACATATTCTTTATTTCTCAACCACCAATATGCGACATTTCAATTTTTGGCAATGTTTTTTTATTTGTATTGCTTAGCCGTTCATCTGAATAGCGATCTGAACGATTATTCCAAATATCACGAATAACATCGGTAATCTCCTCATCGGTATACCCAGAACGAAGTAATTCTCTAAGATCATTTCCTTTAGAAGCAAACAAACAAGTATATAATTTTCCTTCTGCGGAAATACGAGCTCTTGTACATGATGAACAAAAAGAATCTGTTACAGATGAAATAATTCCTATTTCCTCATCACTACCAATATAACGATAGCGAGCGGCAACTTCGCCAGGATAGTTTGCTTCCATTCGTTCCAGCGGCATAACTTTATGAATCGTCTCTAATATCTCTTGTTTAGAGATTACTTCATCTAATTCCCAGCCGTTAAAATTCCCGACATCCATATATTCAATAAATCGAAGAATATGCGTATTCTCTTTAAAGTATTGCGCCATCTGAATGATGTCCTGTTCATTTTTTCCTTTTTGGACAACCATGTTCATTTTAATTTTCATCCCGACTTCCGCTGCAGCCTGTATTCCTCCAAGAACCGTTTTCACTTTACTTCTATTCCCATTTAAATAAGCAAAACGCTCTTCTTCTAAAGAATCCAAACTAACTGTCACACGTGATAAACCCGCCTTATACAAATCAGGAGCAAATTTCTTAAGTAAAGATCCATTTGTAGTCAAACCGATATCCTCTACTCCATCAATTTTGTTAAGTCGCTCGATTAATTCAGGAAGATTTTTCCGAAGTAAAGGCTCTCCCCCAGTAATACGCAACTTTCTTACACCTAAAGAAACGAAAATACGCGCTACTCTTTCAATTTCATCAAAAGATAAAATTTTATCATTAGACAAAAAAGAATAATCTGGACCAAATATTTCTTCCGGCATACAATATCGACAGCGAAAATTACAGCGATCGGTAACGGAAATACGTAAATCCTTTAAAGGACGGTGCAATTTGTCTAATGTGACAGATTTCATGTTTATTGCCTCGCTTTTACATCTTTTATAATTCCGTACAAGTTTTATTCTCTAGCCAGTTTGCATTTATCCCGCTATTCGCGGGCAGTAAGACCCCCACCTCAAAATTCGGCGAAAGCATTGTCCAGCTCTAGCGGCTAGAATCTCCGGTCGTTTCGCCCCCTCGGACGAGGCAAAAAACGCCTCTCTGTCAGGTGCGTGGGCGTCCTGCGATTCTGAGCGAGCCGCTTCCGCCTTTCTTAAGAAGTTAGGTGGGAGATAAACTGCCCGTAAAAGCCCGATTGGTGAGGGCTGATAATCAGTGGGGGATGAAGAAACCCCCCACTGATTATAGTTTCACTTTATTTCATATTTACAATCCGCTCTGGATGAGTATATACATTTAAAGATTGATTACGAATAAAACCTATCGTAGTAATTCCTAACTGTTCTGCTAGCTCTAGTGCTAACTCAGTTGGAGCGGATTTTGACAATATTACTTCACAGCCAATTTTCGCAACTTTTAACAAGATTTCAGAAGATATCCGGCCACTAAAAACAATAATTTTATCACCAATAGAAATATTATTTTTTAAGCAATGGCCGTAAATTTTATCTAAAGCATTATGTCTTCCTATATCCATTCGGCTTAAAACAAGCCCATTCACATCGCATAAAGCTGCATTATGAACCCCGCCTGTATGCTGAAAAGTAGCCGCAGATTGCTGCATATCATTCATTAACCGAAAACAATCCTGAGCAGAGATCTTTACGCGAATATCATTCATCTTCTTCGCAGTCAGCGCATCGTTTACGAAAACAAATCCTTGTCTACTCATTCCACAGCATGAAGTAATATAACGCTTATTTTGGATGTTAAGATAATAAGGATTGATTTTTGTCGTTGTTACATGTACATATCCTTCTTTATCCTGTACCCATATTTCATCGATGTCTTCATACTTTCGGATAATACCTTCAGATGCTAAAAAGCCTATTACCATATCTTCAATATACTCTGGAGTACTAACCATTGTAACAAATTCCTGTCCGTTAATTTTAACCGTAACTGGAAACTCTGTTACAATGCTATCCTCTATATGCTTAAATTCCCTTTGCTCATACCGGAAAATTTCCCGTTCCACCTGTATCGATTTCACGATCAATATCCTTCTCTCACATTATATTTTTATCAAAGACAAATACTGAAACTGCAATATCTTCGTCCACTTTCATATCTGAAAACAGATGAACTAATTTCGCTCCAACAAGTTCCTCCAAATGCTCACAAGAATTGACAGCATAAACTTCCTGAATCATTTTCGTTCTAGCCATATGAACCATTTCTGCGCCATCCAAAGTTCCCGAAATGAACTTCTCAGTAGGTGTCAAATTTCCATAAAGTGTGGCAATAGCCATATTTTCAGCAAATACAGTATGAATTCGTTCCGGTCCTTTTCCGAACAAATCTTTTCGAAGCTTTCGTATCATATCATTAAACTCATGTACCATTTTTGACATACTTGCATTCCTCCTCGATTAATCAATAATAGATTTCAGATACTACTTCATTATAAATATTTTAACAAAATGACCTTTTCGTCTGAATTATTCACTCAATTAATTAGAAGAAAAGGGTCATCTTTTGGAATTATTTCAAGCGTATATAAAGTGAAACTTCCATCAGTGGGGGTTTTTTTCATCCCCCACTGATGGTTAGTTGAACCAATCGGGCTTTTACGGGCAGTTATCCCCCACCTATCTTCTTCGATTCTCTCTCAATCTTGAGGTGGGGGGTCTTACTGCCCGTTAATGCGGGATAAAACTTATGAAATAATATTATTGTTGCTTGCCTACTCGTCTTTTAACCCCTTACCCATACCTTTTAGGAAGTGAAGGCCGAATCCAATAGCACGATTAATATCTGGATCCTTAAGCACTTTCATAAGGTCCAGTATTCCTACTTTTTTATTACTTTGCAGATGCTGGTTTCCTTCATCCATACCCGTTAATACACTACTTACAAGTTTTTTAGTAAGTTCCGGATCAAGTTCTGTTAAAGCTCCTGCAGCGCCCATCATATTATTAATTAAATTTGTAACTGGTTCACGAGTGACTTGTCCTAGAACAATTTTTGCGATTGGTTCTTTCGCTTGAAGCATCGAATTTGCGGCTTCTAGCATTCCAATGTCATTCAATTCACCTACAATATTAAACATTTGATTTAAAGCTTCTTCATGATCCGCTAGAAGTGTTTTTAAATCTTCTAGCTTTTGTTGTTTTTGTTCTCCCTCAGTTAGCTCCTGCTTTTGGATCGCTCTAATAGGTGCTGCCATATTCTTTTCTCCTCCCTAGTTATCCGTTAAGTGCACATATCCTGGACGAGCCCACTTGCGATTTACCTCAATCCCATTTTGAGGGTGACGCTTTTTGTTACGTGGATTCGTTTTTGGCATCGGATTTTCACCTTCTACTTGTAACACTTCCATACGAACTTTCGTTTGTTTGTATGCAGGTGTATCGGTACGTTGATCGACCGCAGGACCCGTTAGGAAATTAATCGCGGATTCTTTATCTGTCGAGTTCATCGGTAGATAAAGCTCATTTGCTTTTACACGATCCGTTACAAGTGCAAGTAATTTAAGTGCCCCAAAAGGAGAAACAAGGCGCACTAACGAACCAGTTTTAACTCCACGTTCTTGTGCAAGTTCTGGAGAAACTTCAACGAAAACACTAGGCACTTTCGCTTGAATACCATTTGATTTATTTGTCATGTTACCTTCATGAAAATGTTCAAGCATACGACCATTATTAATGTGAAGATCGTATTCCTCTGGGAATTCAGCAGGACGTACCCAATCAGCAATGGCGAAACGAGCTTTTTTGTCCGGAAAGTTAAATCCATCTAGGAAAAGGAGCGGCGTATTCGTTCCTTCAAAACTTCCCCAATGGAAACTGTTCCAGCCTTCAAGCACTTCATAGTTTGCTTTTGCGAAAAGTGGAGATAAACTTGCCATTTCAGCAAAGATTTCACTTGGATGGCTATAGTTCCAGTTTGCGCCTAATTTATTTGCAATCGCTTGTACAATCCACCAGTCTGGTTTCGCATCTTCCAGTGTAGGAAGTACTTGATATAATCTTTGTACACGACGCTCTGTATTTGTAAAAGTTCCTTCTTTTTCAAGAGATGGCGTTGCAGGTAACACTACATCTGCATATTGAGCAGTTTTAGAAAGGAAAACATCCTGAACGACAAAGAAATCAAGGCTTGATAGAACTTCATGTACATGATTTGCGTTAGAGTCTACAAGAGCCATATCTTCTCCGACTAGATACATGGCTTTCATTTTCCCTTTTTCAATTGCGTGAAGCATTTGAATGTTGTTAAGACCTGGTTTGTTATCAATCTTCACCCCGTAAGCTATTTCAAACTTTGCACGGGCTACATCATCGGTAATGTGCTGATATCCCGGAAGCCATCCTGGGAGAGTTCCCATATCACAAGCACCTTGTACGTTGTTATGACCACGAAGCGGATATGCACCAGCACCTGGGCGACGATAATTTCCTGTTGCAAGAAGTAAGTTTGAAATTGCAGCGGAAGTATCTGAACCACCCGTATTTTGCGTTACCCCCATTCCCCAAAGAATACAAGTACCGTCTGCATCACAAATCATTTCGGCCATTTGAATGAGCACTTCTTTTGAAATGCCTGTAATCTTTTCTGCATATTCAAGCGTATATTCTGCAAGACTACCTTTGAAATCTTCAAAGAAGTTTACATTCTCGTCGATAAATTGTTGATCATGCCAGCCTTGATCAATCATATATTTGGTAACAGCCATTAACCATACTTGGTCTGTTCCTTGCTTTGGACTTATAAAGATATCTGAACGCTCTGCCATTTCGGTTTTACGAAGATCTGCAACAATTAGTTTTTGACCGTGAAGTTTATGCGTCCGTTTCACACGAGTAGCTAATACCGGGTGGCCTTCTGTTGGATTACAACCAACGATAATAACAAGACCTGATTGTGCAATATCTTTAATTGTTCCTGCATCTCCGCCCATACCAATTGTGCGGAACAATCCATCTGTTGCTGGCGATTGACAATAACGAGAGCAATTATCAATGTTGTTCGTTTCGAATACTTGTCGAGCTAATTTTTGAATCACATAGTTGTCTTCATTCGTAATTTTAGAAGAAGAAATAAAACCTACAGAACCGTTACCGTACTCTTGTTTAATAGCGCCTAATTTATTGGCAACTAAATCAAGTGCTTCTTCCCAAGTTGATTCAACAAATGTTCCATTTTTACGAATTAAAGGCTTAGTGAGCCGCTCTTCAGAATTTACGAAATCCCAACCAAATTTTCCTTTAACGCAAGTAGAAATTGCATTAACTGGTGCCTCAGAAGTTGGTTGGACTTTCAAAATTTCACGTCCCTTCGTCCACACTTCAAATGAGCACCCTACACCACAGAACGTACATACCGTTTTCGTCTTCTTCGTACGAGTTTCGCGCATCGCAGCTTCTACTTCTGACACAGCGAAAATACCGCTGTATCCAGGTTCAACTTCTTTTATAAGATCAACCATAGGCTCAAGAATGTCCGGCTTCAGCCCAGTCATAAATCCAGCTTCTCCAAGCATCGATTTCTCCATCAAAGCATTACAAGGACAAATGGTTACACATTGACCGCAGCTTACACATGAAGAATCGTTAATAGCCGCTCCGTCGTCCCAAATAACACGAGGACGCTCTGCCTCCCAATCAATAGATAACGTTTCATTTACTTGCAAGTTCTGACAAACCTCTACACATTGACCACACGCAATACATTGATTAGGGTCATAACGATAAAATGGATGAGACATATCAACTTCACTTACATCTACTTTTGGCGTGTAAGGATATTTTTGATGCTCAATCTCCATTAACTCTGCCGTATTATGCAATTTACAGTTCCCATTATTGTTATCACAGACCGTACAGTAAAGTAAATGATTTTCCAATAAGCGGTCCATCGCCTCGGTTTGCGCTGCCTTTGCACGAATAGAAGACAATTCAACATTCATACCACTCGTCGCTACTGCTGAGCAGGATCGCACAAGTTTTCCATCGACTTCTACAATACAAGTATCACATGTTTGGATAGAATCCACTTCAGGCACGTGACAGATTTGTGGATGCTCAATCCCATTTTGATTAATGATGCCCAATATAGTTGAACCAGGCTCAGCTGTATACCTTTTCCCGTCAATTGTAATATGAACCATGCTGTCGTTCATGGTCTTTCCCCCTTTTTGAGAATAAAAAAACTCCACCACGAAAATATACGCACCGAATTAATAGGTACGCTATCATCATGGTGGAGTAGTTTATTAGCACATCTTGCTAAAATACCAATCCATTTATTCATAAATAAAATGATAGATTCATAACAGGTCATATCACGATTCCATCTTTAACACTATAATTATAGCGTTTAATTCAATAATACACAATATAAAAATCATAAAAAAGAAAAGGAGCAAGTTTTACAAAAGTAACAGATATCGCAGGAACAATGACACCAAGGTTACAACCTGCTTGGGCAGGTGGGTTTGCAGATGAAGCTGTCGAGACAGGAGTTGCCTCTACTGTAGCCTCATCAGGTCATTGAGGACATTTTACTTGGGTGGACTTGGTACTTATCTACTGTTTGCAAGACGCCACCTTTAACAATTACATTACTAATAATGCTATCTTGTATGTTTTCTATGTTCATAAATCGGGTTTCATTTTGTATATTTGAACTTTAAAATGATTAGACTTTCAATATCACTTATCTTTCATTAATGTGTTTCGCTAAATATCCAACGATTCATCCACTTCCTCGGCTGTGCGAACACAATATAACAAAAACAGTCCATATGCGAGGATTAACATTAACAAGATCATATGCTCACTCCTTATCACTTACTATCTTTTAGTCGACTCATATATTGTTAGTTTAGCTATTATGCTTCAATGTATACATTGATTTCCCTTACATCCACCTTACATTGTTGTAAGGCGCTCTTCCCTTAACAACAAATAAGACGCTTTTGCCTCTTACTTTCTTTAAAAAAGAAAAAACGATTCATCCCCCACCTTTACTTCGTTTAGAAGAAGGGGTCTTCTCGGTTAAAATGATAAAATAACTGGTCAATGGCACAAAATTATATAATAAAATACCGCAGCTAATAAACTACGGTATTCCAAAAAGCCATTTAATTTTATCACTTAATCTACCTATAAATTCAAAGTGATATTAGCCAAGAAAATATATACATTATTACATAATAACGGCCCTTTTTCTTTTATAATAGGCAAATCATTATTTTCCTTCTGGCAACTGAATTGGATCAAATTTTTCATAAGAAGTAACCTTTACATCTACACTACCTTGAAATGCTTCTTTATCCGCACTCGCCTTTATATCTACTTTAAAAGCCTCCACTTTATAATCTTTTGTAAAAATATATTGGACATTTAGAAAGTCTACATTTATCCCTTCGGACAGTTCTTTTAAGTTTCCGTTCCTGTCAATTTTCTGTAAAGTATCTGCTGCTTCTTTTCCTTTTAAACGGAATATAAGCTTATACTTCTCTCCATCTTTCTCCACTTTCATTTTATTTTCCGGCAGATTCGGTCGTAATAAATCATTCAATATAGCTTCAACCACCTTAAAATCCTCTGCGTTAAATTGGTCGGCAGGAATCGTAATAAGCTCCCCTGTATTGGGATTTTTCACCTGATTAACAATCTTTCCATCTACCTCATATGATATAACAATCGTCCCTGAGACATTCATTTCACTTCGGGATCTCTTTGTTTTCGGCTCCATCTGTATTTTCAATTTCATATCTTCTGACTTATTGTTCCCCTTCGTAACCAAGCCATATGTCATTGTGACATATTCTTCTTTTTTAAACTCCTCAGCTGCTTTGTTAAAAATATCCTTTACTACTAGCTCTTTTTCTTTTTGTACTGCCGCTGCTTTCGTTTCACTCGTTTTTTCACTGTTACACCCCGTTGTTAAACCTACCATAAGTGCTAAACTAGATACTGCAATCATTCTTTTCATAAAGCTTCCTCCCCATTATCCCTTTAGAAACAATTACCATTCCAAAACAAGCTACTTTTGATACAGTCGACTTTGTATGGTATCTGGCAACAAGAACACAAACTTGCTCGTAACTAATCCCTCTGTGTTTAGACTTTCCACCACATTTGCGAGGTTTACGATCAAAAATGCCACGTTTACCTTCCCCACTCGTTTCTATCATGTATTGTTCCTATCTATACTAATCTAATATTTCATATAATCTAGAATAGAAGTACTTATAAAAATTGTCAAACTTTCCCTCTCCAGTCTCTTCATTAATTGGATCCAACTTACAACTGGACACTCATTATTTCGAAATATTGACGTATCGATACAGTATGCCAACTCACCTAATTCTTCTATCATTACATATTCTTTTGATAGATTGTCATCTTGACGTGATTTCTCCGTAAATTTTCCACAAGGAGGAATATTTGTTTCTTTTGCTCCTACACCATAAATTTCAATTCCAAGTACAATTCCTTCTCCTAATTGTTCTAAAGTGAATTCATCTCTATGATTTGCACCATGATATCCAATCCCTAACGTAAAATATACTGTTGTATTTGGATCCATCTCTCATTCCCTCTTTTCCATATGATAACTATTTTGTTTAAATTACTTTCTAATAACCGTCCATCTCTTCAAATCAATACACTCTTGAGCTTCTTCAAGTATTTCTACTTTCATATAGATTTGGATTAGTAATATACTGTTTGTGTATCTATAAAGTTGTTTAAGGCGTATCGCCAGCATTTTGGAAAATAACCACGCTAAGAGTTTTTGAGTCGTTTTAATTCTATTTTAAATTATGTTGCATTCAAAAGTGGCTTATCTTTAGTAAACACGATAAACTATATTCTCTTGTCGTAATATTTTAGAGCAAAATACTCTACTATATTCCGTGACATTATAAATAAAGCTATAATAAGGAAAATATTAATAAAAACTTTTAAAAATAAAAATCTATAAAGCATGTGTTGCTTTAGTTAAAGGAGAATTAACTTCCTTTTTTTGGGCTGTGGCATTAACTGGTGCAGCTTTAGGTTTTCTAAAACATAACTTTTTTCCAGCACGTATAATTATGGGAGATGCAGGATCAACATTGATTGGTTTTCTATTAGGATCTATATCTTTGATTGGCACAATGAAATCAGCTACCGTATTCTCTATATTTATACCTGTATTTGCTTTGGGAGTTCCTATTATTGATGGATTACGTGTAATAATACAGCGTACGTTAAAAGGACAAGCCCCTTATAATCCGGATAAAACTCATGGACATCATAAGTTACTTCAAGCAGGTTTTTCCCAATCTCATGCAGTCATGGTTTTGTATTTAATAGGAACTTGTTGTTCTTTAATTTCTATTGTAATTCTATTATTGGATGTATAGATGAATTATTTATCCCGCTATTCGTGGGCAGTAATACTCCCTAAAATGAAAAAATACGCTATTCTTTCTGTAAAATTATAGGAAAGGATGGCGTTTTTATTTTGAAATGTTTAAGTAGGTGATACACGGTAAGCATCACCCTCCCTTCTTCAACTAAACGGCAGGTTAGTATATTTTATCATTTAACCAAAGTGATAGATGATAAAACAAACAGCAGTAATAAAGAAGTGCCATTCCAAATGTGGACTGGCACTTTGTAAGATACAAAATTCATTGTTTAATTTCGGCTGAGGAATTTGATTCATCTATTTTGTGTTTACTTTTAGTCTTGCAGTTGTTCCCATTCTTCCAGGAATTGTTCTAGTTGCATTTGTTTTGTTTCCTTGTTCGTTGTAATCTCACTAGCACGTTCGTAGTCAGCATACACTTCTGGTAAGCAAAGCTCGGCTTCTAATGCATTAATACTTTCCTCAAGTTCAGCAATTCCTCAATTTTATGTAAACGCTGACGCTCTAGTTTTTTCGTCCTTTTTCCTCAAGGTAGTTTAATTTCTCTTGTGCAACCTGCTTATGAATGGGTTCATCCACTTCTGTAGATTCAAGTTTAGCGTGTTCTAACATTTCATTTTTCTTTTCCTTTGAAGGTAAGATGTATCGTTCTCCCTTTTCATATAGGGCGAGTAATTTTGGTAAAAAAGATACTTTTGATGCAAATCGATAAACCAATAATGCTGAAGCGATTCCTATTAAGGCACCTACTGCCACATCGACAGGATAATGAACCCCTACCCAAATACGAGAGATGCCTACACATGTTGCAAGCACGGGCCATAGCCACCATTCTTTTTTACGAACAAGCCAAAATGAAAAGCAAATTGAGAAAAATAAAATCGTATGGTCACTTGGGAATGAATTATCTATCTCATGATTAATAAGCTTATTGACATCAGGAAGTACTGCAAATGGCTGATAATGCGAATGAAAGTGCCCCACTATTTTCCCAATCACTTCAGCAAGAACGAAAGCAGGCATGGCATGAATAACCATCATTCTATTTTTATCAGATCGAGTAAACCAATAAAAAACAATAATTAGCGCTAACAAATACACTGTATATTCCGCCACAAATGCCATAGTTGGATTTAAGAACGGATACTGTTTACCTAAATCATTGATTGTTCGAAAAGCATCAATGTTTAATTGCGAAAAAGACATTTTTTAAAATCCTCCAAACTTCACTGAATCTCTAATTGTTAAAGTAAATAATTGCTGCTATTAATCCGATGACAGGTGTCACAAAATATTTGTTCCTAGCATATTCACCTATATACATCATCATTTTTCATGATAAGCACATTATCCTAATCCGTTATATTTATTAGATCTACCCTTAACTATCTAAATACCTTACACTTACTTATGGTTCATGAATATCCACTCCTTTTTTAATTGTATGGTTGGTTTCAGTTTACATGGAACGGTATGTTGAAAACATCGAATTGTCTAACAGTTAACTTACATTTTTGTAAGTTAAGAAGGAAGCGTGATTTAGCTTCCTTTCTCTATGAATGGGATGAATCAAACATGTACGTTCCCGTTCACGAATGTACATGTAACATGAGGACGATTCCTACCATATTAAATATATTTTTAGGGTTTTATAAAGAAATATATATGGTTCTGGTGCAAAAAGTTCAACACACTTGCAAGTGATCTCTAAATCTTGAACATACTGATACTATTATTCTAAAAAAGGGACGTGATCAGTATGGAAAACCAACATTTATTCAAATGAAAACATTATCAGCCTGACATTATTTTGCTAACTGTAAGAGAAAAAAGAAGCAACCTCTACTATGATTGACGTTGTATGAGCTTAACTTGATAGCAATGGAGTAACGCCACATCGCTATCAAGCTAAGAAATTGGGTATTCCCGCAAATGAAAGAATGAGCTAAATTGTTATAAATAATTGTGGAAAAATAAAATTTTCGTTTTGGGGGTAATTCAAAATATTAGCTTGATGGCTATGGAGCCCCTCCATATTTCTACATTCAATGAACGCTCTTCTTTCAAACCTTTCATTAGAAATGACAAATAATACTCTACACGTTACCACAAAACATTGAACCTATAAATTATGGATAATTAACAAAAAGCATGACATAAAATTGTCATGCTTTTTGCCTATTAAAAAATTCTTTTCGTACATTATTATTTTTTCAGTATATTAACGTAAAAACTCATTAATTCAGTGGTATTTTTCATTTTTCATTCTTTATACTAACTTTAAACAGTACAAACAATTTTCATTACCCAGTAGCGAACTTTTTTCTCTTTGGACAACGGTTTACATCACTCGCTTAAACATCTTCTCCAATTCATAAGTCGAATGATGCACAATAATCGGTCTACCGTGCGGACAAGTATATGGGTTTGTTGTTGTTCGCAGTTCTTCTAATAAGGCAAAGATTTGATCGTTCGTTAAATATTGATTTGCTTTAATCGATGCTTTGCAGCTCATCATAATGGCTGCTTCTTCGCGCAGTTTTTTAATATCGACTTTTTTCAATTTCAATACTTGCTGCATCATTTCATCGATAATTTCCATCTCTTGTCCTTTTGGGAACCATGTTGGATGTGAGCGGACAATAAACGATTGGTGGCCGAATTGCTCTAGAAAAATTCCTACTTTTTTCAGTTCTTCTAGTTGTTCTTCGATGCGCAAAAATTCATTAAGCGATAGATCAATTCGGTACGGAACGAGTAATTCTTGTACCTCCGGCGTTACTTGTCCTACTTTATCACGGAAATATTCATAGTTAATGCGCTCCTGAGCTGCATGCTGGTCAATCATATATAATCCTTTATCATTTTGAGCGAAAATATATGTTCCGTGCATTTGCCCAATTGGATACAACGGCGGTAAATCGTTTCCGTTCATTTCGATTTCTTGCACTTCTTCAAGTTCTTCTAATTCAAAATCTTCCTCATGGTCTTCCCAAGCATTCTCCCCTGAAAGTGGTTCTTCTACAATTGGTTTAGATGGTTGCCAATTGTTTTCTTCTTTTACAAGAGACTCTGGCGGCTGCCATTCTTGTTTTGGTGGATTCCAAAGCGGTGGTTGTGACTTTGGTTTTTCTTCTTGCTCATCCATTCCACTTGGTAAAACGATAGTTGGCAACTCTTTCGGCTTTGCGTGCTCAAACTGAAATTGTTCTTGAACACTTTCATCTTTTTCTTTCTTCTTTGTTGCAGAGCCGGCATCAGGAATGAGTTGAATCTTTTTAAATGCATCTTGTAATGCTTTTTCAATAAGCTGCAATAATTCCTGTTCTTTACTGAAGCGAACCTCTAGTTTTGCTGGATGAACGTTCACATCAACAAGCATCGGGTCCATTTCAATAGATAAGAAGCCAATTGGATAACGGCCAACAGGTAACAACGTATGATAGCCTTGTTGCACCGCCTTCATTAAGACATAATTTCGAACGTAACGACCATTTACAATCGTTGACATATAGTTACGAGATGCACGTGTTACTTCTGGCAACGTCACATACCCACGAATCGTAAAGTCTAGCGATTCTGCTTCAATTAGAATTAATTTTTTCGCAACTTGAATGCCGTAAATTGCCGCAAGGACTTGTCTTACATCACCATTTCCTGATGTATGAAGCAATTTCTTCTCATTGTGAAACAAACGCAATGAGACTTCCGGATGTGACAATGCAATGCGGTATACAATGTCAGTAATATTCCCGAGCTCTGTATGAATTGTTTTCATATATTTTAAGCGTGCTGGTGTATTAAAAAACAGATTTTGAACCGTAATGTCCGTCCCTTTACGGCTCGCTGTTTTTTCTTGTTTTAAAATCTCGCCGCCTTTAATCACAAGGTGGGTTCCTGGTGCATCCCCTGTACTTGTGATTAAGTCTAATTCACTAACAGATGCGATACTCGGTAATGCTTCGCCGCGAAAGCCAAGCGTTCGAATACGAAACAAATCATTTTCATCTTTAATTTTACTTGTTGCATGTCGTTCAAAGGCAACGATACAATCTTCTTCCGCAATGCCATCTCCATTATCAATGATGCGAATTTTCGATAATCCAGCTTCTTCTAAGTGGATTTCAATAGATGTACTATTCGCATCGATGGAATTTTCGACAAGTTCTTTTACAACCGAGGCAGGGCGCTCCACCACTTCCCCAGCCGCAATTAAGTTAGAAAGCTGATCATCGAGTTTGCGAATTTTCCCCATCTACTGACTCATCCTTTCTTTAACTTTTTCTGTAAACGGTACAGTTCATTTAACGCTTCTAACGGTGTCATATCAAGTAAATCGATTTTTTTAATTTGCGTTAATACTGCTGTTTCTTTTGAATCAAGCACAGGTTTGTCTTCTTTGTTTACTGGTTGTTCCGCTGCAAAGAAGGATAGCTGTGATTCTTCTTCCACTTCTTCTTGCGGCAATGCATCTTGTTCTTCTTTTACGACTACAGGTTCTTGCACTATTTCTTCTGAAACTTTCATTTCCGTTCGTTTCGGAATGATTACTTCCTCTTGTCCTTCAAGCTGCGCTAATACTTCTTTAGCACGAGCAATTAAGCTATCTGGTAGCTCTGCAAGCTGAGCTACGTGAATACCGTAACTCTTATCTGCTGCTCCTTCTTGAATTTTATGCAAGAAGACCACTTTTCCGTTTTCTTCAATTGCGGAAACATGTACATTTTTTAGCTGACCTAAACTTTCTTCTAGAACTGTTAATTCATGATAATGGGTTGAAAATAATGTTTTCGCACCAATTTGATCATGAATATGCTCGATAATTGCTTGCGCTAATGCCATACCGTCATACGTAGATGTACCACGGCCAATTTCATCAAATAAAATTAAACTTCTTTCCGTTGCATTCGCAATTGCATTTTTCGCTTCTAACATTTCGACCATAAACGTACTTTGACCTGATATTAAATCATCTGCTGCCCCAATTCTCGTAAAGATTTGGTCAAACACAGGGAGTACAGCCTCTGCTGCTGGTACAAAACAACCGATTTGCGACATAACGGTAATCAATGCTAATTGACGCATATACGTACTTTTACCGGACATATTTGGACCAGTAATCAAAAAGACATCCATAGTTTCAGGCATGATACAGTCATTTGGAACATACAATTTGCCGTTTAATACTTTTTCAACGACCGGATGACGGCCATCTTTAATAAAAATTTCTCGTTTACTCGTTAATGTTGGTTTTACAAATTGTTCTTCCTCACTTACAGTTGCAAAACTTTGAAGAACATCTAGTTCACTAATAATTTTTGCTAATTGCTGCAATTTCGGAATAAATACTTTCACTTCTTCGCGAAGAGCTGTGAATAAATCATATTCTAACTGAACGATTTTTTCTTCTGCTTCTAAAATTAACGTTTCTTTTTCTTTTAATTCATCTGTAATAAAACGTTCTGCATTCGCAAGCGTTTGTTTCCGCTCATAACGTCCTTCTGGAAGTGCAGATAGATTTGCTTTTGTAACTTCAATATAGTAGCCAAAAATACGGTTATAACCAATCTTTAATGACTTAATTCCAGTTATATCGCGCTCACGTTTTTCAAGCTCGGCAATCCACGTTTTCCCGTTTTTGCTTACATAACGATACTGATCTAACTTCTCACTGTAACCATCTTTCATAATGTCACCATCTTTTATCGAAAGCGGCGGGTTTTCTTGGATACTTCTCTCTAGTAATGCCGCTAGACTTTCACACGGATCAGCGCCTTGAATTAACGTTGTAGCATAAGCATTATCTAAAAGACTAACAGCTTCTAGAATCGCTGGTACTTGCAGTAAGGAACGCTTTAATTGCAGTAAATCGCGCGCATTGACACTACCATATGAAACTTTTCCTGCTAATCGCTCTAAGTCGTATACTTCTTTTAGTTTTTCTTTTAAATCTTCACGGAAGAAATAATCGTTCACAAACGTTTCAACCATTTCTAAACGTTCTTCAATTTTTTCTTTTTGGATGAGCGGACGTTCCATCCACTGCTTTAACATCCGTCCTCCCATCGCTGTTTTCGTTTTATCAAGCAGCCATAATAACGAACCTGTTTTTTCTTTTGTTCGAATGGTTTCCGTTAACTCCAAATTACGTTTAGAGTGAACGTCAATCTTCATAAATTGATTTGTATAATAAATTTCAACAGGTTGCAGGTGATCTAGGGAACGTTTTTGTGTTCGTAAGACATAGTTAAATAAACGCCCAACTGCTGCAAGGAGTTTTGTTTGCGTCACATTTTGAACGAGGCGCATAAGACTCTCTGGAATTCTGGTTTCTTCCTCATATGAAACTGTCATTTTTAATGTCGCTAACAGCTTGTCTAGTTCTTCCTCAGAGAATGTGGAAGATACGACAATTTCTTTCGCGCCTGTTGCGTATACTTCTAGCAATACATCTTCAAGTGTTCCGGTTAACAATGTTACTGTATTTTGACCTGTCGTTAAGTCATTGCAAGCTAATGCATAGGAACCATCTTCAAAATGTACTAGTGCTGCGAGAAAATTATTTTCCTTTTCATCTATTGTACGGCCTTCCATCATCGTTCCTGGTGTAATTAATTGAACAACTTCACGGCGCACAACACCTTTTGCTGTTTTTGGATCTTCAACCTGTTCACAAATTGCTACTTTGTATCCTTTTTCAATTAATTGTTCAATGTAATTTTTTGCAGCGTGATATGGTACGCCACACATTGGAATTCGATCGCTTCCGCCCCCATCACGACTCGTCAATGTAATTTCAAGTTCATGTGCTGCTTTTACAGCATCCTCAAAGAACATTTCATAAAAATCGCCTAATCGAAAAAATAAAAAGGCATCCTGATAATCTGCCTTGATCTTTAAATATTGCTGCATCATCGGCGTGTACTGTGCCATTTTGCTCCTCCATACATCTTTCTTTTTCACTTTAAAAATATATTATAACACAATTATACACGAATGATTTTGATCCATCATCTGAAACATATACAAAAAGCTAGGAAGAGGGTCTCCCTAGCTTCAACTTACTCTTCTTCAGCTTCAACTTCTACAATAAAGTTCGGATCAAGTTCTTCAAACTCATCATCATCCACTTCAAATTGCCCATCATCCAATTCAAATTGCTCATCACCTTCTTGACAACCTTCTGGATTCACACTTACACAAATCTTTGTTTCCCCAATAACCTCTATGACAAATTCACGTTCTACTGTAACCACTATTTTATTTCTATTTGGTGAAGTCACTGCTTCTAAACAATTTGGATGTTGAACGACACGTGCAATAATTTCGAAATCTTCCCCAGAAAAATTCTTATCACGATAGCCAATTTTCACGTCATCTGTGTAATTTACACGCTCTGTTACCACTTCAGTTTTCGTATTTTCATCATGCGAATACCATATATTAATATCATAGTATCCTTCGATTTCTACAAACTTTCCATTCTTTATTGCTTCATATGCATGGTTAATAACCCAGCAACCCAGAATACTAGTCGGTGGATGGTTCGGCTCAACAGTGTGAGTTGTTTTCATATACTTACGCCCTTTTCCCACAACTGCTTTCGTAATAATCTCTCTAAATTCAGACATACGAAACCCTCCTCAATGAATGTTCATTTCATTATATGCGGGACAAATGCGGAATGTGTTATTCTTTTTTGAAAAAACCATGCACCTTTCATTTTGTAATAGAAAAGCTCTGATTTTCAGAAGTCGAAAACAATTATTGAAACTTCAAGA
This sequence comes from Bacillus cereus group sp. BfR-BA-01380, assembly GCF_022663535.1. GTDB lineage: Bacteria > Bacillota > Bacilli > Bacillales > Bacillaceae_G > Bacillus_A > Bacillus_A cereus_BB. Next base: position 102,659 of record NZ_JAKUFS010000006.1, read on the forward strand.
AGTGCGGGATAGAATATCATCTATTAGAAACGAATTGAACTACCCCCACCTACCGTTGCACTTCTTGCACGCTTGAGGTGGGGGTCTTCTCGCCAGATAGGATAAAAAAAAGATGTCGAACTCGACATCTTTTAGCAACCACACGTGCCTTTTTTATTTGCTACTTCAGCACCTGTCTCTCCTTTTAACACATCACCGCCAGTTGAAATTAAAATTTCATCTGTGACCGTGTTTGAAATTGTACTTGCGACAAGCTGCAATAAATCATTTACATATGTTTGAGAAGATTTGAACTGTTGTACAACTGGAATTTCATCCAGTTTATCTTGCAGCACATCAATTTCAGATTCTACTTTTTTTAACGCTTCCCATTTCCCATAATGTTGTAAATTCACTGCTTGTTTTTGCAAAGCCTTAATTTCATCAATCGTACATCTTACATTTTCATTTTTATGAATTTGCGCTTCTGCACGTTTAAAGAAATCCACTTCTTCTGTTTCAGAAATCATTTTTGCTAATTCTTTCGCCTGTTCTACAATTTCATCTTTTGTAAAGATTTTCATCTCTTATTTCACCTCGATTGGCTCCTCAACCAATTCCCCGTTTAGAGACCAAGTTTTCGCTTCTGTTATTTTCACTTTTACAAGCTGACCGATTACAGATTTTTGAGCTATGAAGTTTACAAGTTTATTAGCACGTGTATAACCTGCAAGTACATCAGGATTATTTTTACTTTCTCCATCAACAAGCACTTCAACGATTTGTCCTTCATACGCCTTATTCTTCTTCGCAGAAAATTCATTTACTAACGCATTTAAGCGTTGCAAACGCTCTTTTTTCACTTCCATTGGTACATTATCTTGCATTTTTGCAGCTGGTGTACCTTCACGTGGTGAATAAATAAATGTATATGCACTATCAAAGCCTACTTCACGATATAACGACATCGTTTCTTCAAATTGTTCTTCTGTTTCATTTGGGAAACCAACGATAATATCAGTCGTTAGTACTACATTTGGAATTGCTTCTTTCATTTTACGTACAAGTTCTAAATAGTGCTCACGTGAGTATTTACGTGCCATAATTTTCAGCATATCTGTACTTCCAGATTGCACCGGTAAGTGAATGTGTTCAACTAAATTGCCGCCTTTTGCAAGCACTTCAATTAAACGATCATCAAAGTCGCGCGGATGGCTTGTAGTAAAACGAATACGTGCTACGTCAATCTTACGAAGTTCATCCATAAGATCCCCTAAACCATATTTCAGATCTTCAAGGTCTTTTCCATACGCGTTTACGTTTTGACCAAGTAGCGTAATTTCTTTATAACCATTTGCAGCTAAATGACGAACTTCTTTAATAATATCTTCAGGACGTCGACTACGCTCTTTACCACGTGTATACGGTACGATGCAGTACGTACAGAATTTGTCACATCCGTACATAATGTTTACCCACGCTTTAATATCTCCGCGACGTACTTTCGGAAGGTTCTCAATTACATCACCTTCTTTTGACCATACTTCAACAACTGTCGCTTTCGAGAACATAGCATCTTTTAAAATGTATGGAAGGCGGTGAATATTATGGGTACCAAATACCATATCTACCTGCTGGTATGTTTTCATAATTTTGTTTACGACAGATTCCTCTTGTGACATACAACCACATACACCAATTAAAAGATCAGGATTTCTTTGTTTTAAGGATTTTAAATGACCAAGTTCCCCGAATACTTTATTTTCAGCATTTTCACGAATGGCACATGTATTTAATAGAACCACATCTGCATCTTCTGTAGAGAATGTTGGTTCGTATCCAAGAGTTGTAAAAATACCAGCCATTACTTCTGTATCATGCTCATTCATTTGACATCCATACGTACGGATATAAAACTTTCTTCCAGCACCAAAATTACGAAACTCTTCTGGTAAGCCAAAGTCACGTTCAATTTTAACTTCTTCTTTCCCACGTTTTTTCGCATCTTTTAAAGACGGTGGCTGATATACACTTTCAAAATATTTACTGTAATCTTTTTCTGCTTTTTTAGTAGTTGAAGTTGCTTGTTGACCTGCTAATCGTTGCTCTTCGTTCATGATTAATCTCCTTTCAACCTTACATATACAAAGTTTTAACTGTTAGTTGTTGTTTAAGTTGTTCTTATAAAAAAGCATATCGCTTCATTCCTATACACATTATTATAGTATAAAGCGTTCAGTCAAATTAAACAATAGAGATAGCTTGGATTCATGAACGATTTCACTTGATACTAAGGGGATAAGAGGAGCTCATATAATATGACTCTTATTTATTATTTTATCATTCTGAATTTTCTTAGTAAACAAAATGCATTTTATTATGAAAAGACTTAATCATAATTTTATATCAGAAAAGGCTACCGAATTTTCGATAGCCTTTCATCAATTACATGAACTCTGCTACAAGCTCATCAAACATTTTTTGGTCCATTTGCAGATCAGCATGAACTAATGGTTTTTCACTATAACCTTTTACAAGCTCTTGGTAAGAAGGTTGTTCCTTATTTTGATAAATTAAACCTGTTACTAGACCTTTGTTTTCCATTAATGTTTGCATAGCAAGCATACGATTAGATGGATCATATCCTTCTACTTCGCTAAGTCTTGTTAAGTTCTCTTTGAACCAATCGTACGTGTTTACCTTGTTATATGTTACACATGGACTAAATACGTTGATGAGAGAGAACCCTTTATGTTGAATACCAGCCTCAATTAGCTGTGTTAATTCTTTTAAATCACTAGAGAAACTTTGTGCTACGAACGTTGCTCCAGCAGTTAATGCCATTTCCATTACAGATAACGCTGGCTCAATCGATCCTTGCGGCGTACTTTTCGTTTTAAAGCCTGCTTCACTACGTGGTGAAGTTTGGCCTTTCGTTAAACCGTAAATTTGGTTATCCATAACGATGTACGTAATATCAATATTACGACGAATAGAATGAATTGTATGTCCCATCCCGATCGCAAAGCCGTCACCGTCACCACCAGATGCGATAACTGTTAAATCACGATTTGCCATTTTTACACCTTGTGCAATTGGAAGGGCACGTCCATGAATACTATGAACACCGTAAGAGTTAATATAACCAGAGATACGACCTGAGCAACCGATACCAGAAATAACCGCTAATTCATCAGGATTCAAACCTACATTTGCAGCAGCACGCTGAATTGCTGCTTGTACTGAGAAGTCACCGCAACCTGGACACCAGTTTGGTTTTACACTATTACGAAAGTCCTTAAATGTTGCCATTTAAAACAACCCCTTTTTTGCATTCGTTGTAAATTTCTTTTGGCAAGAATGGGTTTCCGTCATATTTCAGCAGACTAGAAATTTTCTCCCCATAGCCAAGATTCATCTTCATAATATTAGCAAGCTGTCCAGTTGCATTGTTTTCTACAACGACAACACGTTTTGCATCCTTCACAAGCGGCAGCATTTCAGCTGTTGGGAACGGATGAACTAAACGAACATGAGCATGATTTACTTTTAATCCGTCTTGCTCTAAGCGTTCCATCGCTTCTTCAATTGCACCACGAGTTGAGTTAAAGCCTACTAATAATACATCAGCGTCATCATATTTTGCATTTTTGTATACAGGGGTATTAAACTTAATATTCTCCATTTTGCGGAAACGTTTGTCCATTTGTGCACTGCGGTTAAGTGCTGACTCAGATGGTTTACCTGTTTCATCGTGCTCTACACCTGTTACATGGTGAATACCATTTTTCATACCAGGTACAACACGTGGTGAAATACCATCTTCTGTTACTTCATAACGTTTGAAGTATGCTTTATTTTCACGCTCTGGTAACTCAGCATGTAAATCCAGTTTACCGCGGCGAATTTCAACTTTTTCTAATTGAAGCGGTTCTACTGTTTGTTTTCCTAAAGAAAGTTGTAAATCTGTTAAGAAGATAACAGGAACTTGATATTCTTCAGATAAGTTAAATGCTTCGGCAATATCATAAAATGCCTCTTCAGCAGTACTTGGTGCCATAACAATTTTCGGAATCTCACCATGCGTTCCGTAAATCATTGCCATTAAATCAGATTGTTCTTGTTTTGTTGGTAACCCCGTACTTGGTCCACCACGTTGTGTATCAACGATTACAAGAGGTGTTTCTGTAATTCCAGATAATCCAATTGCTTCCATCATGAGAGATAAACCAGGACCTGCTGAAGCCGTTAATGTACGTACACCAGCATAGTTTGCACCGATCGCCATCGTACAAGCAGCGATTTCATCCTCAGTTTGAATAACCGTTCCTCCTACTTTCGGAAGCTTCTTAATTAAGTATTCCATAATCTCAGAAGCAGGTGTAATTGGATAAGCAGACATAAAACGAGCACCGCCAGCTACCGCACCAAATGCGATTGCATCATTCCCAATCATAAACATACGTTTTTTTCCATCTGCTTTTTCAAGTTGCATCATATTTACTTTTTGGCCGAGCAATTCTTTCATATATTGAGAGCCGCGTTGAATTGCTTCCATGTTCTTCTGAACAACTTGCTCTCCTTTACGACCGAAAATTTCATCTACAACTTCTAAATACACTTTTTCATCTAGTCCTAATACCGCACTAGATGCTCCAACCGCAACCATGTTTTTCATTAAAGATGTACCAAGCTCAGAAGCAATATCCGTAAATGGAATTGCATATAAAGTTACATCTGTTCCCTCTGGAATGCTCGGATTGAACTTTGCATCTGCAACAACAATTCCACCAGGACGTAGTTCGTGGAAGTTAAAATCAATTGTTTCTTGATCAAATGCGATTAAAATATCTAAATCATCTGATATCGCGCGTACTTCTGTTGTACTTACGCGAATTTTATTGTTTGTATGACCACCTTTAATTCGTGATGAGAAATGGCGATAACCATATAAATAATAACCTAGTCGGTTTAATGCAATACAGAAGATTTCTCCTGTACTTTCAATTCCTTCACCTTGTTGGCCTCCAACTTTCCATGAAAGTTGACTAATCATTTCCTACACCCCTTTAACTGCATACATTGTAGTGTATTTTTTTACAGTACTAGTTTAGCACTTTTTAGAACAAGAAACTACAATGGACACAAATTATACCTCTTCTGATTTCAACGAATGCTTTGCATAATCTTAATTCGTTTACAATTCTAGCTCTACCACAGTAAAAATGCAACAATTTGATACAATTTTATTACTTATTTTTTCAAATTTCATAATTTTCTAATTTATCATTCCTCTTTTATAACAATACCTTAGAATGGAATATGGTGTATAAAATTACGATATATGAAATTATTGACTTGCTCTTCTTTATATCGCTTTAACAGTTCATTTATGACATATTCATAATGCTCATACCTTTCCACATGTACGACTGTTTCCGTGATTCCATCAAAATCTGATCCGAATCCAACATTCCTCTCACCGCCAAGCATACATACATGCTCTAGGTGCCTTAATATATCATCTATACAAACAGACTTGTTTGCAGCTAAAAACATTGGGACGAATGTTATCCCAATCATTCCGTCTTTTTGAATTAATGCTCTTATTTGTTCATTCGTTACATTTCTGGGATGCGCACATAACTCATAGCTATTTGAATGCGACGCAATAGGATAATCAGCAAGTTCCATCACATCCCAAAACCCTTTCTCGGACAGATGAGAAACATCTGTCCATATCTTGTAACGATTTAAATCTTCCACTACTTTTTCTCCAAACAGTGTTAAACCGCCACCTCGAGATTCTAACGCTCCATCAGCAACTAAATTCGCGTAGTTCCAGGTAAGTCCAACAGAGCGAACACCAAGATTATACAACGTTTGTAGCTTCATTAATTCTTTCCCAATTGCATCGCACCCTTCTAAAGTTAAAAGGGCTCCTATATCATTTTTTCCTAATTGTTGAATATCCTCTCTTGTCCGAATCCATTTTATATTCGGCAGTGCCAAAATTTGTTCATGAAATATATTCGCCATCTCTAATGCAACTGCAAATCGCTGCCCATATGGAATTTCTTCTGGTACATAAATTGCAAAACATTGAATACTACCACCCTTTTGTTTTAACTGATCGTATGTAATATGTAAAAAAGAATCATTTTGAAAAGTTCGCTTTCCTTTCCCGAGCCATAACTGCCACAATACATCACAATGCGCATCAAAAATTTTCATTGTTCTTCATCCTTTCTTCTTAAAATATCCTTATTTACTATTGTATTGTTACAGTGGAAGCGAAGATCTTCTTGCAGAAGATGATAATTCCATCAGCGGTAAAATTCATCTCTCCTCTGAATCTTAAATTGAGGGATAAAAATGACCTGTTTGCAAATGCAAACAGGTCATCCAATTTAACGAGGCTCTACAATTAATTTAATTGCTGTACGTTCTTCACCATCAATCATAATATCTGTGAAAGCTGGGATACATATCAAATCCACACCACTCGGCGCCACAAATCCTCTCGCAATTGCTACTGCCTTTACGGCTTGATTCAATGCACCTGCACCAATTGCTTGCATTTCTGCTGAGCCACGCTCACGAATGACTCCAGCAAGTGCACCAGCTACAGAGTTAGGTACCGAAGTTGCTTTAACTTTTAATATTTCCATTGCTCGTTTCCTCCTCGTTTCTTTAAAAAATATTAGCGATTGAATTCACTTTTAACTTATATTCACGAGCAATGATTCATATTCCTGCTAAAAATTCGTAATTTTTCTAAAAAATTAAAATATATTTTCTTTTCTAATTTTTTTGTGTTTTATTCAAAAAATGGTTGATCATCATTAATTAAAATACGATCAATTTTTTTAGCTTTTCCTGTATTAGGATCTACATCAATTAGCACGGCACTTAACTGCGTTCTTCCATTCGTTACTTCAAATCGTACTGGAAGGTTTGTTAAAAATTTCTTCAGCACTGCTTCACGATCCATTCCTAAAATTCCATCATATGGACCTGTCATACCAACATCTGTAATATAAGCTGTTCCATCTGGTAAAATACGGTTATCTGCTGTTGGAACGTGCGTGTGCGTTCCAACAACTGCTGTAGCACGTCCATCTACATACCATCCAAGCGCTTGCTTTTCACTCGTTGTTTCCGCATGAAAGTCAATAAAAATAATGTTCGTACGTTTTTTTGCGATTTTAATCAATTCGTCCACTTTTCGGAATGGACAATCAATTGGCGGAAGGAATGTGCGGCCTTGTAAATTAATGATCGCTACTTCTTTACCATTACAGTTCACAAAAATAAGTCCTTTTCCTGGCGTTCCTTCTGGGAAATTTGCTGGTCTTGCAAGATACTTTGCATCATCAATAAATTCAAAAATTTCACGGTTATCCCACGCATGGTTTCCAAGTGTAACTGCTTGTGCACCGCATTCTAAAAAGTTTCGATAAATTTTCTCTGTAATTCCACGTCCACCTGCAGCATTTTCTCCATTAATAATCGTAACTGTAGGTGTATATTTTTTCTTTAACGCAGGCACGTAATCTTGAATCATCTTTCTTCCTGGCGAGCCTACTACATCCCCAACAAATAAAATTCTCATTGTTTTTACCCTTTCCATCTATACATTCTTCGCAGTTTATTCTCATAAACTACAACCTTCACTTATAAAAAATACGGATTTTCTCACATTTTCCGATTTCGTGAATCATTTCCGATTCTACAAGCTTTTCTATATTGTGTCCATTCTCAGCACAAAAAAATAAAGTGGTGCAACACCACCACTTTATTTTGCATATTCAACTGCACGAGTTTCACGAATAACGGTAACTTTAATATGTCCCGGATAATCCAGTTCATTTTCAATGCGTTTTCGAATATCACGTGCTAAACGATGAGCCTCTAAGTCATCAATTGTATCTGGTTTCACTAAGATACGAACTTCACGTCCAGCTTGGATTGCATAAGATTTCTCAACACCTTCATAAGACTCAGAAATCTCTTCAAGCTTTTCAAGACGACGAATGTAATTTTCAAGTGTCTCACTTCGCGCTCCAGGTCTTGCTGCTGACAGCGCATCTGCTGCTGCCACAAGAACTGCGATAATTGAAGTCGGTTCTGTATCTCCATGGTGAGATGCAATACTATTGATAACAACTGGATGCTCTTTATATTTTGTCGCAAGCTCGACACCAATCTCAACGTGGCTACCTTCAACCTCATGGTCAATTGCCTTTCCGATGTCATGCAATAAACCAGCACGACGAGCCAGTTTTTCGTCTTCACCAAGTTCAGCTGCCATTAGACCAGCTAAGTAAGCAACCTCCATAGAGTGTTTTAAGACGTTTTGACCGTAGCTTGTTCTAAATTTCAAACGACCTAAAATCTTAATTAAGTCTGGGTGTAAGCCATGTACACCTACTTCAAAAGTCGTTTGTTCTCCAACTTCACGAATATACTCATCCACTTCTCGTCTTGATTTTTCAACCATTTCTTCAATACGAGCCGGGTGAATACGTCCATCTTGTACAAGTTTATCCAAAGCAATACGAGCAGTTTCACGACGAATCGGGTCAAAACCTGATAGAATTACCGCTTCTGGCGTATCATCAATAATTAAATCAATACCCGTTAATGTTTCTAGCGTACGAATATTACGTCCTTCACGTCCGATAATACGACCCTTCATTTCGTCATTTGGAAGATTTACAACTGAAACCGTTGTTTCGGCAACGTGATCAGCAGCACATCTTTGCATAGCTAAAGATAAGATCTCTTTCGCTTTCTTATCCGCTTCTTCTTTTGCACGTACTTCAGTTTCTTTTACCATAACAGCGATTTCATGCGAAATTTCATTTTCTACTTTTTCTAAGATAATAGCTCTTGCTTGCTCACGTGTTAGGTTAGAAATACGCTCTAATTCATCTTGCTGTTTTTGTACTAACTCTCCCACTTTGCTTTCCAAATCTTCAATCTGCTGTTGTCTTGCTACAAGAGAGTCCTCTTTCTTTTCTAATAACTGCTGACTTTTCTCAAGCGATTCATCTTTTCGATCAAGGTTCTCTTCTTTTTGCATTAAACGATTTTCTTGTTTTTGTAACTCGCTTCTTCGGTCACGAATTTCTAATTCCGCTTCTGTACGAAGTGTATGAATTTCATCCTTTGCTTCTAATAGCGCTTCTTTTTTCAGTGCTTCTGCTTGACGATTTGCATCTTCTACAATGCGCTTCGCTTCATTGGTCGCACCGTTAATCTTCGCTTCTGCAATGGACTTTCGAACAAAAAACCCAACAACTGCACTGACGATGGCCAGCAAAATGGAGATGAGTATCCAAAATTCATTACTCATTATTTCACCTCCTCTTGCTATGAATGAAAAAAGACTGCATGGATGTACATTGTTTGCACCTGCAACGTACAGCGATGACCGTCGTCCCGCCTTTTCAAGGGACTTTCTTCATTTCACAATTAAACTAGACATATGCTTATTTCGGAAAGTATACGTCCTCTCCGAATGTTACTTCTCTTCTTGAGAAGAGTGTGTCGTATATAATATAAGAAAAAATATACATTATCATTGTATCTACCGCTATTTTCATTGTCAAGCATTGTCTACCTTTACTTTCTTTACCTACAATCAAGTGAAACTTCCATTAGTGAGGTTTCTTTATCTCCTCCACCGATTATTATATATATACAAGTTAAAAAAACGACATAAAAACCCTTTCTTTTTACCACGCATAGAAACGGTCAGGGCCTTTTCCTACCACATGCAATGTTTAAAACAAATGGAGAAAGCAAGTAGCAATCATGTTGTATTTTGCATAACAGCGACTTATAAAGAAAAGCGGAAGCGGCTCGCTCAGAACAAGAGGGGGATGGAGCTTCTGACATAGAGGCGCTTTTTGCCTCGGTGGAAGACGCGAAGCCACCGACTGTTCTAGCCGCTGGAGCTGGATCAAAAAGAAAAGCGGAGACGACTGTTTAGGAGGCAGAGCTAGACAAAGATATCGAAAAATTAAAATAGATTTATATAGTTGAACCAACCAGATCCATTTAAAATAGGATACTACTTTTCATAATTAGTGAGATAAAAAATAAAAGACACGAAACCGTGTCTTTTAATCATCAAGAAGAGTCTTATCTTCTCCGCTTCCAAGTGCTCCATCTTCACCAATACCATGATGTTCACGAATAAAGAATGCTATTTCATCTGTAATTTCTGGATTTTCTTTTAAAAATTGCTTCGCATTTTCACGCCCTTGTCCTAAGCGTTCCTCATTATAAGAATACCAAGCTCCGCTCTTTTGAACGATATCAAGTTCAGATGCCATATCTAAAATTTCGCCTTCTCTTGAAATTCCTTCTCCGTACATAATATCAACTTCTGCAACGCGGAAAGGAGGCGCTACTTTATTTTTTACTACTTTCACTTTTGTTTTATTACCAACAATATCGTTACCTTGCTTTAATTGCTCAGCACGACGTACTTCAAGACGCACTGTTGAATAGAATTTTAATGCACGTCCACCTGGAGTTGTTTCTGGCATAATTCTATAGATTTTCCATCTCTATAGCGCGGACTATCTCTTCATCTCTTTACAGAGAGCCTTGCACTTCCAGCAGGAGCCTATCTTCTGCCGTACCCTACTCAGTTAACTTTAAAAGCCCTTTTCGGTAGTCTCTACACCTTCTTCATATGAGTCTGAAGCTTGGCACGGTATTACCCTATTATTTGGAGGGCTTCACCGTTAGCAGCTATATAGCTACACCCTTAGGCAATAAGGTTCACAAGGTTTTTTGAACATGCTATCACTAGCAAGGGAAACCCATAGTAAACTCCTTAATCTATAAAGATTAAGCAACCATTTGTTGATTTCCAAACATTACCCCAACTTTTTCACGAATTTGGTTAATGAAAATTGCGATTGTTTTTGACTTGTTAATCGCACCAGATAATTTACGAAGAGCTTGTGACATTAAACGCGCTTGTAAGCCGACATGAGAGTCACCCATTTCTCCTTCAATCTCTGCTTTTGGAACAAGTGCCGCTACAGAGTCAATAACGATAATATCAATTGCACCGCTTCGTACTAATGCTTCCGCAATTTCTAGTCCCTGTTCTCCTGTATCTGGTTGAGATAATAATAATTCATCAATGTTAACACCTAGTTTTTGTGCATATACAGGATCCATTGCATGTTCTGCATCAATAAATGCCGCTTGTCCGCCTTGACGCTGTACCTCTGCAATCGCATGTAAGGAAACTGTTGTTTTACCTGAACTTTCAGGTCCATAAATTTCAATAATACGGCCTCGTGGATAGCCACCAACTCCAAGGGCAACATCAAGTGCCAATGAACCACTTGGTACAGTAGAAATCCTACGTTCCGCTTGCTCTCCTAGTTTCATAATAGAGCCTTTACCGAATTGTTTTTCTATTTGTTTTAACGCCATATCTAATGCCGCTTGACGATCACTCATTCAAAAATTCCTCCTTAACTTAAATGCTAATTTTATTATACATATTTTCTTCCCATTATGCCAACAAAAATCGAACGTTTATTCGTTTTTTTATTTCCAGTAGATGAAAACCTCTATTTTTCTATAGAAAATAACAGAAGCTAGAAGAGATTTATATCTCTTCTAGCTTCTTATACAGATGATAAAACCCATATTTTACAGTTCGTTCACGAATTTGCTGACGACTTCCACTTAATGTAAGGGGAATAACTACCGTCGGCTGTTCATCTATTGCTAAGCCGATAAACACTGTTCCTGGCTCTTTTCCTTCAGACATATCCGGCCCTGCTACTCCAGTAAAACTAATTCCGATATTGGCTTGCATCAGTTTTTTCACATTTTCAGCAAGATAACGGGCACAAGTTTCACTAACAGCTCCATCTGTTTGTAAAGTCTTTTCCGGAACATGTAAAACATGTTGTTTTACATCATTGCTATAACAAATTACGCCGCCTGTAAACAGAGAAGACACACCGGCAACCTCAGTAATACGATCACCAAATAAGCCACCTGTTAAACTTTCAGCACATGCAATCTTCAAACATTTTTGTTTGAGCAAAGCAATTGCTTTTTTATGAAGAAGATCTTGATTATATCCATAAAAAAATTGCCCTACTCTTTGTAAAATCAATTCTTCTACATGATTTATTAAAGATTCAGCTTCTTTTGCATCATGATGCTTTGCTGTCAAGCGAAGCGTTACTTCTCCTTCAGAAGCAAGGGGAGCAATGGTCGGATTCGTTTGAGCATCTATTAAATCTTGAATCGTTGCCTCTAATTGCGATTCTCCAATTCCAAAAAATCGAAGAGTGCGAGAATATAGATTCTCACCAGATGTAAAAGGAAGAAGCCAATTCTCTACATAACTTGTATACATTGGATTCATTTCTTTAGGTGGTCCTGGAAGTAAAATATACACCTTGTTATCTTTACATAATCCCATACCCGGAGCCATACCATGATCATTTGCAAACACAGTCGCCCCCCTTAAAACAAGAGCTTGTTTTTTATTATTTTCTGTAAACTCTCTTCCCGTTCTTTTATAATAATCAGCAATGGAATCGAGTGCTACTTCATCATATACAAGCTCTTCCTGCAAGGAAGAAGCAATTGTTTCTTTCGTTAAATCGTCTTTTGTCGGTCCTAAACCACCTGTAAAAATCAATATATCTGCACGTTTTTGAGCGATTTCAATTGCCTGGCGTAAGCGATTATTGTTATCCCCAACGACAGTGTGATAATATACATCGATTCCGATAGATGCCAGCTTTTCTGATAAAAATTTGGCATTCGTATTCGCAATTTGCCCAAGCAATAGCTCTGTACCAACCGCGATAATCTCTGCATTCATCTTCCATTCCCCCATAAGCCGTTATTTCGAATCCACAAAAACTCCTCTATTTTTCCAGAAATAATCCCATCCTGAAATAATCGTGAAAATAAGTGCAACCCATATTGAAATATCTGCAATTGGAATATGAATTAAATTAAATGGCACATCGTGAAGTAAGTAGGCAGAAATCGCAATAACTTGCATCCACATTTTAATTTTCCCAGGCATCTTCGCAGCAGCCACTTCCCCTGTACCAGCTAATACAAGACGCAAGCCTGTAACAGCAAATTCTCGGCTAATAATAACAACCGCCATCCAAGTCGCTACATAATGTAAATCTACAAGCGTAATTAATGCCGCAGATACCAATAATTTATCAGCCAAAGGATCTAAAAATTTCCCTAGATTCGTTACAAGATTATGTTTTCTTGCATAATGGCCATCAATCCAATCTGTCGCAGAAGCAATGATAAAAACAAGAGCTCCAGCTAAGTGCTGAATTGGTAATTCTACATCTCCAATTGTGCATACTCCCCAATCAAACGGAGCGAGCATAATAATTAAAAATATAGGAATTAAGCAAATTCTTGATACAGTAATTTTATTTGGTAAATTCACAGCTATTCCTCCATCATGTCAAAAAACGGTTTATGCATTGAAAAAAGTCATCGGAACGATGACTATTATTGTGCAGGTTGTTCTCCTAAGTTTTTAATCACTAAAATTTGATGACGCATTTCTTCTGCATTTTGTGGAAATTCAACAGGTTGACCGTTAATTTTAATTTCAACATTTGGCGCACTACCAATGTTTAAACGCACAACATGTTCTGGCGATAAATCTTGTTGTTGTGTTTGATCCTTATTTAAAGTACCTGTATAAAATTCTTTACCATCTTCGTTTTTAATATCTACATAGCTTGTACCTTTTGCAGTTATTTCTACTTTCAATTCTTTATTATGACGAAGTTCCAATGTAGATTCTTTCCCGTTCTTTTCAACAACTTTAATCTCTTGTTGAGCTGGATTTTGTTGTTGCCCAGCTTGTTGAGGTACTTCTTGTTTTTTCTCTTCTTTTTTCTCTTCTTTCTTTTCTTTCTTTTGATCAAGAGGAGAATTTTCCGCTTTTTCTACTTCTGTTTGTGCATTTTTCGCTTGTTTTACTTGACCATCGTCATTTTTACCTAATATAAATTGAAATACAAACCAAATTGCAACACCTACCGCAATAACAAGCAATGTAATTAAAATTTTAGGCATATGATCTGCAATTGATGCTGACGCTGCTCTTTGCACAGTTTCCTGCGCTTTTTGTCCCGTTGCAATTTGCGGAACACTCTGAGAAACCGACTGTGGTATCTCGTGCCTATATTCTTCTACTATTGCCTCTCCATTTAACCCAACTGCTTCTGCATATTGCTTTATAAAGGCACGCGCGTAAAAATCCCCAGGCAATATACCAAAGTTTCCTTCTTCAATACTAATCAAATAACGTTTTTGAATTTTTGTAATTTCCTGTAGCTGATCGATGGAAAGACCTTTCAATTCTCGTGCTTCTTTCAGCTTTTGTCCTAATTCTGTCAATGCTAACACCTCAATATTTCTTTAAAAGTCGAACATAGAAAAATTATTTTGATTTCCTTGTTCAATTTCATCTACTAGACTGTATTGAATTTCTTCATCGTAATCATTTCGCAATTCAATAATGTAATCAAAATCATCAAGTGTATATTCTGACTGACTCACAAATACATCTGGATGCTCTACAACCTTTGTTGCTGGCAATCTCATAATTTCGCGAACAAGCTGCCAGTGTCGTTCATTTGCGCGCTTCGTTGAAACGATTCCATCTAAAATAAAGATATTATCATCATTATATTCATCTTCAATTAATTGACTGCGTACCGTCTGTTTAATAAGAGTAGACGACACAAAAAGCCAACGTTTGTTTGCACACACACTTGCAGCAACGATAGACTCTGTTTTTCCAACGCGCGGCATCCCGCGAATCCCAATTAATTTATGGCCTTCTTTTTTCATAAGTTCTGCCATAAAATCAACAAGCAAACCTAATTCATCACGAACGAAACGAAATGTTTTCTTATCATCCGCATCCCGTTGTATATATCTTCCATGCCGAACTGCTAATCGATCACGAAGCTTCGGTGGACGATATTTCGTTACAGTTATATTATCCATCGTATTTAGAATTGATTCAAGTCTAGAAATTTGTTCTTGATTATCGCACATTAATAAAAGTCCGCGCCTAGCATTGTCTACCCCATTAATTGTTACAATGTTAATACCAAGCATTCCGATTAACGAAGAAACATCACCAAGCAAGCCAGGTCGGTTTTTATGTATTTCATACTCAAAATACCATTCAATCATTTGATGACACTCCCCTTGCTTACTTTACACCTACGTACTATATTATATGATTTTCCCTTAATAGGAAAGTGAAATGTATAATCGAAATCTCGATTTCATGTAGAGGTTCTCAAAATCGACAAAAAAGAGAGGATTATTCCTCTCTTTTCACTACTTATGGTTAACCATTTTCACCATTAAGTTTGCAATTGTATGTTGCTCCTGTTCATCTGCAACCTTCCAAAGCTCCACCAATAATTTTTCTTGGTCATTGCGTGCTTCTACTTCATTTGCTAAATAATCCCCAACGCGATAAGCCATATCAGAAATTGCACCGCCGTCTAAGCCTTTTCCTTGCGCCTGCTCTAAACGCTCTCCTAAAAAGCCTTTCCATTGTTCAAAGTTATCTAATACTGACATTGTTTAGCACCTCACTATAAAGTAATGGAGTCATGTTTACTATTTGCCATTATGTCCTTTTTTATGTACGAGAACAAAAAGCAAAATACCATACTCCTTACTTTAAGCAATTAACAATGCCAGCCCCCATTAACCCCAATGATTTGACCTGTTATATAAGATGCTTGAGAAGAAACTACAAATGCAACTGTATTGGCCACTTCCTCTGGCAACCCTAATCGACCAAGCGGAATTTCTTCTGCAATTTCTTGCTTTTCTTCATTCGAAAATATATGCAGCATCTCTGTTTCAATTGCGCCTGGAGCAATTGCATTTACTCGTACACCGCTTAATGAAACTTCTTTTGCCAATGCTTTTACATATGAATTTTGCGCCCCTTTTACCATAGAATACAACACTTCACAGGAGGCACCTATTTGTCCCCAAATGGAAGAGATAACGACGATATTCCCACTTCGATTTCGAATCATTGAGGGAAGTGCAAATGAAACAAGTTTATATACATTTTTCACTTGCAGCTCCACCATCTCATTTAATTGTTCATCTGTAACATCTGTTGTTAACCCAAAGATACTTTTTCCAGCTGCATATACAACCGTATCAATTGGATGATGAATTTGCGACCATAATTGCGAAGCACCATCTATTTCTGATAAGTTAGCCTGAACGGGAATAATATCTTTCAGTTCTTGTTCTAATTGCTGAACTCTCTTTTCACCTTGGTTATAATGAACATACACCGCGTAGCCATCTTTTACTAATCGTCTTACAATGGCAGAACCGATTCCCCCACTTCCCCCGGTAACTAATGCAAACTTCTTCATCTTTTTCCTCTCTCTACTACATTATTTCTTTGGAAGTACCTGGCAAATACTTACTCGTTCTTCTTTTAAAAAGCTCTTCGAAGCTGTTTGTAAATCTTCAATTGATAAACTTTCCAACACAGATAATGCGTCGAACAAACTAGAACCATTAAATGCATATCTTGTGAATTGATTTGCAATATATTCTGGTGAATTTAGCGAACGTAAAAAACCACCTATTTTCTTCTTTTTCACACGCTCTAACGTTTCCTCACATAACTCATCATAATTTGTTTGTAATAAAATATCAGTTACTCGCTTTGCTAGTTTATCCGGTTGCTTCGTATCTCCGCCAATCATCGCAAAACCGAAACTGTTTTCTTCTGTATAATCATACGAAAACGTATCATCAATTAACCCTTCATTATACAATGTTTCATAATGGGTAGAACCTTTTCCAAATAAATAATCTAACAGAAGCGTTAAAGTAATTTCTTGTTTCAATAAGTCGCTTCCTTCTTGCTTCAAGTCATTCGTTTTCACACCAACTAGACATTTCGGCGTTTGTACCGGCATTGTAATGACCATTTTTTTCTCATTCACTTGTTCTGGTTCTTCATCAAAAGACCGTGCAATTTCAGATTGAGCAGTATAATTCTTCTTCGCTTGATTTTCACGCACTAAATCCATCGTCTTCTCTGGATCAATAGAACCAACAACAAATAATAACATGTTACTTGGGTGATAAAATGTATGATAGCATTCATACAGCAAATCTTTCGTAATTTCGCTAATCGAATCAATTGTTCCAGCGATGTCAATCTTTACAGGATGTTTCCTATATAAACTATCAATTAACCCAAAGTATAAGCGCCAATCTGCATTATCTTGATACATTTGAATTTCTTGCCCAATAATTCCTTTCTCTTTCTCAACTGTTTGTTCCGAAAAGTATGGATCTTGCACGAAATCTAACAATGTTTCTAGATTCGTGTCAACGTTTGATGTACAAGAAAATAAATATGCAGTTCTTGTAAACGATGTAAAGGCGTTTGAAGAAGCTCCTTGCTTACTAAATAATTGAAACGCATCGTGATCCTCTTTTTCAAACAATTTATGTTCTAAAAAGTGCGCAATTCCATCTGGTACACGAAGCATCTCGTCTTTCTCAAGCGGCACAAACGTATTATCAATAGAACCATACTTTGTCGTAAATGTTGCATACGTTTTATTAAACCCTTGCTTTGGGAGAATATATACTTCTAGGCCATTGGACAGTTTTTCGTAATACAGCGTTTCTTTTAATTGTTCATACACAATTTTTTCCATCTTAAACACCCTCCGTCCCATGTAAGAAGTAAATTGTATCTAGCTGAATATTATTTGCTACTTTAACGATTTCATCTTTCGTCACTCGTTCAAGCTCTGTTAGCCATCCTTCTACAGGGCGGTCATAATTTGCAATTACCCCATGATACAGAAGTTCTACAAGGCCGCGCGGCGTATCCATTGTCTCTAAAATTTGATTTTTAATTACACTCTTTGTTTGTACGATTTCCTCATCAGTAAAATCGCCATTTTGCATCGCGATCATTTGTTCTTTAATAATCGTAACAGCTTTTTCATAATTTTTTCCCTCAATTCCAGACATTACGAACAGAAGTCCTTTATGACTTTCATAACGAGAGGCAGCATAATATGCCAAGCTGTTTTTCTCACGTACATTCACAAATAATTTCGAATGCGAGAAACCACCAAACAAGCCATTAAATAACTGCAAGGCAAAATAGTCTTCGTCGCGATACGTAATATATGTGCGGTATCCAATATTTAATTTACTTTGTTTTAGTTCCTGTTTTTCTACAACCTCTTGCTCTTCTTCATTTTTCTTATGAAGCAATACATTTCTTTCTTTCGGTTCACGTTTAGAAACAGAAAAGTATCGTTTCACAAGATCAAGAGCTCCTTCTTCAATATCACCTATAATGTATAAATCCATTTCATCTTCATCTAGTACTTTTTTATAACATTGATACAACGTTTCGTTTGTAATCTTAGAAACACGCTCTTTTTGACCATTTGCACTTAAGCGATACGGTTCTACTTTACACATTTCTTCGATGAGGCGTTCATTTGCATAGCGCATTTTATCATCAAACGTAGATTCAATACGCTGCACGAGTGCACGTTTTTCACTTTCTACCACCGTTTGTAAGAAACCCTTTCCTTCTATTGCTGGTCTTAGTAAAATATCAGCAAGCATAGCAAGCGCTTTTTCAAAGAGCGGCGGCGCTTCTTGTAAATAGGTTTCATTGGCAATGTCTATATAAATAGAAATAATATGATCCTCACCTTTTTTACTTACATCAACAGCTAATGACGAACCATATAACTCCTCTAAATATTGACGAATCTGAATGACGGACGGGTGTGTTTCTGTAGCACTTTGTAATACATAAGGAAGCAAAGCCCGTTCTGTTACTGTTTCTTCACATAACGGTGACTTTAACCGTAATACAAATGTATTCGTTTTATATTTTTCTGTTGGAATCATATGTAAACGTAATCCACCTAATTCATGTGTTTCTTGTTTTATAAGATCCATTCGTAAACCTCCTCTAAAAAGGAATTTTCTTCTTCAATATACAGTTTTCACAAAAGAAAATGCAAATTTTCTCATGTATTAACGTTATCCCGCTATTTGTGGGCAGTAATACTCCCACCTCAAAATTCGGTGAAAGCATTGTCCAGTTCCAGTGGCTAGAATGTTCGGTGGGAGATAAACTGCCCGTAAAAGCCCGATTGGTGAGGGCTGATAATCAGTGGGGGATGAAGAAAACCCCCACTGATTAAAGTTTCACTTTATTGTATGTAAAAAAACTCGCACTAATGTGCGAGCTTTTTAGCTTTTAGCGTTTTCCTTTTTCATATGGCGTTCCAAGCGCTTTCGGTGCTTCAGAACGCCCAACAAAACCGACAAGTGCAAAAATTGTTAATACATATGGTAATATCGTTAAAAAGATACTTGGAATTTGATTTAAAACAGGAATTGTACCACCTGTAACGCCAAGTGACTGTGCAAATCCAAAAAATAACGCTGCACCTAGAGCTCCAATTGGATGCCATTTCCCAAAAATCATTGCTGCTAACGCTAAAAATCCTTGTCCTGTAATTGTAGCGCCTGAAAAGTTATTTGAGATAGATGTTGAAAATACAGCACCACCGACACCTGCAAACATACCTGATAGACAAACTGCAATATAGCGCATTTTATAAACATTAATACCCATTGTATCAGCTGCCATCGGATGTTCCCCAACAGCACGTAATCGTAAACCAAATGGTGTTTTATAAATCACATACCAAACTACAAATGCTAAAATGATTGCAATATAAGAGGTTAATGGTACATCAGAAAAAAATATTTTCCCAATAACAGGAATATCAGAAAGGCCAGGAATATCAATTTTTTCAATACGATATTGGATAAAATCAGTTTGACCTTTTCCAAAAATCTTTTTAATCGCAAACACTGTTAATCCTAACGATAAAAAGTTAATCGCTACTCCGCTGACAACTTGATCAGCACGGAATGTAATTGATGCAACCGCATGAAGAAGTGCAAATAACCCCCCGCCAATCGCCGCAAAAACAAGCGCAATCCACGGCGTCATTGCTCCCCATGTATCCCCCATTAATAGAGTTGTAACAATACCAATAAACGCACCAAACAACATTAAACCTTCTAATGCAATATTAACAACACCAGAACGTTCACTAAATACACCTCCAAGTGCTGTAAAAATAAGCGGTGCTGCCGTATATAACGTACCTGTGACAAGAATGGCTACAATATCTAGGAAACTCATTTATTTCCCCTCCTTGCTAAAACGAGAAAATGCCCATCGTAAAATGTAGCTACATGCTACAAAGAAAATAATACATGCAATAATAACATTAATGAGTTCAGACGGAACGTTCGCTTCAAAGTTCATTTGCGGTGCAGCACTTTTCAATCCACCAAATAAAAGTGCTGATAACAAAATACCAAATGCATTATTTGCACCAAGAAGAGCCACGGCAATACCATCAAATCCTATTCCTGTAAAAGAAGACATCGCTGTCATACTTTGGAATGTTCCAAGCCCCTCCATTGCACCTCCAATTCCAGCAAATGCACCAGCAATTGTCATTGATAATACAACATTACGTGACACTTTCATTCCGGCATATTTAGAAGCGTGCTGATTAAATCCAACTGATTTGAGCTCGTAACCTAATGTTGTACGATCTAATAAAAACCACATTATAAGTGCTACAACAATCGCTACAACGATCCCCCAGTGCAGACGAGAACCATCTGTTAAAGATGCTAACCAAGAAGAAGCTAAAGACGCACTCGCTTTTATATCATACGATTTTTCATTTGCTTCATGTAAAAAATTCCTTATGATGTAATACGTTACATAAAGCGCAATATAGTTCATCATAATTGTGACAATAACTTCATTTACTTTAAACTTTCCTTTTAAATATCCAGGAATAAATCCCCACAGTCCACCAACAAGTGCTGCAAATAATATCGATAACGGAACATGGAGGAAAGCCGGTAAAGAAACAGCATAACCGAACCAAACCGCAGCAAGCCATCCCACTAACAATTGTCCTTCTACCCCGATATTAAACAAACCTGTACGGAAGGCAAACGCTACTGATAAACCAGCAAGAACAAGTGGAATCATCGTACGGAGTGTTTCACCTATTGCACGTGGGTTTCCGACCATGCCATCCCATAATGCGGCATAGCCGACGATTGGATCGTATCCGCTCGTAATCATTACAATGGCTCCAACAAGCAAACCAAAAATAACGGATAATACAGGTACTAAAATATTAATTGTTCGCTCCGTTAAAAATTTTTTAGCCATTTGTGTTCACCTTCTCTTTCTTCTTTCCCCCAGCCATTAACAGACCTAACTGTTGTTCATTTGTTTCTTTTGGATTTACAATATCAACAATTTTCCCTTCATAAATCACAGCGACGCGGTCGCTTACATTTAAAATTTCATCAAGCTCTAACGAAAGCAACAGCACTGCCTTTCCTTTATCACGCTGTTCAATTAACTTTTTATGAATAAATTCAATTGCCCCAACATCTAAACCACGTGTTGGCTGTGCAGCAATTAATAAATCCGGATCACGATCTACTTCACGAGCAATAATTGCCTTTTGCTGATTTCCTCCAGATAATGCTCGTGCTGGCGTATTCTCACTCGGTGTACGAACATCGAACTGCCCAATTAATGATTTTGCTTTTTCGTGAATCTTTGTAAAATTTAAAATGCCTTTTTTAGAATATGGATTTTTATAGTACGTTTGCAGCACCATGTTATCTCCGATAGAAAAATCAAGAACAAGCCCATGCTTATGACGATCTTCAGGAATGTGTCCAATACCTTCCTCTGTAATACGTCTAACTGGCCAATTTGTTACGTCCTTCTCTCTTAACGTAATAGAGCCTGACTCAACTTTTCGTAAACCAGTAATCGCTTCTATTAATTCACTTTGTCCATTTCCATCGATTCCTGCAATACCAACAATTTCTCCTGCACGAACAGTTAAGTCAAGTCCTTTTACGGAAGGTAAATGACGTGCATCGTGCACAACAAGATTGGAAATTTTAAGTACATTTTCACATGGTTTGGCATCTGACTTTTCTGTTTTAAAATTCACTTGACGTCCGACCATTAATTCTGCAAGCTTGTTTTCATCTGTATTTGCAACGTCTACCGTTCCAATTCCCTTTCCTTTACGAATAATTGTACAACGATCACATACTTCCATAATTTCTTTCAACTTATGTGTGATAAGAATAATAGATTTCCCTTCTTGCACAAGCTTTTTCATAATATGAATAAGTTCTTGAATCTCCTGCGGCGTTAATACAGCTGTCGGTTCGTCAAAAATTAAAATTTCTGCTCCGCGATAGAGCGTTTTCAAAATTTCCACACGCTGCTGCATTCCAACAGAAATATCCTCTATTTTCGCATATGGATCTACCGACAATCCGTATTGCTCAGATAATGCTTTAATTTCTTTAGCAGCTTCGTCTATAGCAATTTTCCCGCTTTTCTTCGGTTCATTTCCGAGAATAATATTTTCTGTAACTGTAAAATTATGTACTAGCATAAAGTGCTGATGTACCATACCAATTCCAAAACCATTTGCTACATTTGGATTTGTAATATTTACAGGCTTCCCCTTAATTTTAATTTCACCTTGCTCTGGTTGATACAAGCCAAACAAAACATTCATAAGTGTGGATTTCCCAGCACCATTCTCTCCAAGCAAAGCATGAATTTCTCCCTGTTTCACTTGCAGCGTAATATTATCATTCGCCACAATTCCTGGGAATACTTTTGTAATATTATTCATCTCAATTACGTATTCCATATTAATCCTCCTAACAGGATAAAGTTCTTTATATATGCAAAGGTTAGTTCCGAGAACTAACCTTTGCTATTGATCTACCATTATTTTTTAAGAGAAGCCTCATATGTTTTGTACTCATCTGGAGTAGAAGGTACTTTAATTTCACCACTTACAATTTTCTTTTTCAATTCTTCTACTTTTGTTAAAATTTCTGGATTTACTTTTTTCACGTTGTCAGTTGTTTTTGCAATTCCAACACCTTCATCTTGTAAACCAAATGCTTCTGTTTTACCGCCTTCAAGTTTACCGTCTTTTGCTTTTTGTGAAACTTTTTCTACCGCAACATCAACACGTTTTACCATTGAAGTTAATGTTACATTTTCTGGCATACCTTCTTGGTTTTGGTCACGGTCAACACCGATTACCCAGACATTTTCACCTTTTTTCTTACGGTTTTTCGCTTCTGTAAATACACCGTTACCAGTAGCACCAGATGCATGATAAATTACGTCAACACCTTTACCGTACATAGCTGCAGCTAATACAGAACCTTTTTCCGGCTTATCAAATGCTTCAGCGTATTGAGATTCAACTTCAATTTTCGGATTGATAGCTTTCGCGCCAGCCATGAAACCAGATTCAAACTTTTGGATTAGAGGACTTTTAATTCCCCCAATAAATCCTACTTTATTTGATTTTGTTGTCATTGCTGCAACTGCACCCACTAGGAAAGAACCTTCATGGTCTTTAAATGTAATACTCGTTACATTTGGTTTATCAACTACTGCATCAACAATTGCAAATTGTTTTTTCGGATTTTTTACTGCTGTTTCTTGGATAGCCTCTTGCATTTTATAACCGATTCCAAATGTTAAATTGTAGTTCGTGTCTACAAATTTTGCTAAGTTTGGAATATAGTCTGCATCCTTAGTCGATTCAAGATAGCGATATCCTTCTTTTTCTTTTAGGTTGTTATCTTTACCAAACTTTTTTAACCCTTCCCAAGCAGATTGGTTAAATGATTTATCATCTACACCACCAAGGTCTGTAACCATACCAACTTTAAAGTTTTTACTGTCTTTTCCCTCTTTTTTCTCACTTGACTTATCAGTGTTTCCACAAGCTCCTAAAATTGTGCTTGCTGCTAACGTTAATGATAATAAAATTCCAGCTTTTTTCTTCATAGTAAAATCCCCTTCCAAAATATGTATCTCGTTACTTATACAACCATGTCCCCGTTTTCTCGCTGTCACCTCCCTAAAATGGGTACAATTTACATACGTTTTCTTAACACATGGAAGCTAAATTTGTCTGCTCGAAAATAATTAATAGAATATAAAATCGGTTCATCATTTTGATCATAGTGCATTTGCTTTAACACAAGTAATGCTGTTTCTGGTCCACATTCTAAAATTGGTGATATTTTAGAGTGATAACCGAGTGGTTCAATATGAGCAACAGCGTATGTAATGCGTTTATGTGTATTTCTATGAATGACCGTAAGTAATGATTCCTCTTTGTATTCTGACAAATCAGGAAGAACTTCTTTCGGTAACTTATCAACGCAATAAACAACAGGTTCCCCATCTGCTGTACGAACGCGTTCAATCATAAGTGTTTCAAAACCATCTTCACTATTAAATTTTTCTTTTTCTTCTTCCGTTAAATTCCCTACTGCTGATGATAGAAATACTGTGCCTGGCTTTTTGCCTGCACTAGTAATCATATCTGTAATACTAGATAATTGTTCAATTCCTGAAGAAAACAAAGGCTTTGCATTTACAAACGTCCCTACACCATGTCGCCTAATGATAACGCTTTCTTCCTCTAAAATTCGAAGTGCTTCTCGCAAGGTTGCTCTACTAACTCCTAATTCTTTTGCTAGATCAAATTCGGACGGTAGCTTTTGCTTCTCTTTATATACCCCGCTTTTAATCTTTTCTTTAATGTGGTCAATTACTCGTAAATACAAATGTCGACTATCTGACTTTACTGACATAAGACTCCCCTCGCACTCCACTTATTCGACCTCTGATGTAAGACCTCTTTCCTGTTTTTTCCACAATTAATATATCATGAATTCCCTTAAATAAAAATAAGAAAGTTGCGATTTGTCGAATAAGTGCTAATAATTTCGTTAAATGAAATTTTCTTTCTTTAACCTATAAAAAAAACTTTGCACCTTACATTTCTCATATGATGAAAAAGTTAGGAACAAAGTTGCTATACACCTTGTATTGACACTTTTTCCTCATAGTCTAGCAAATTTATGGTTGCTAGGTAGAAACTTATGGACCTTATTACCAAGATTATATGAGGTTTATTTTGATTTCGAAGTAATCGTACCACTTGATATGATTACTGTCAATACAATCCAAGAAAAAAATCGAACGTTGAAATAAAAAAAAACACAACCATTCGTATTCTCAATAAAACGCGCCAATGGTAAGCGCTCTCATTTTTTGTCCAATAAAGAAACCGACTAGAATCACTTCCAATCGGCTTTCTTATCCCGCTATTCGCGGGCAGTAATACTCCCACCTCAAAATCAGCGAAAGCAAAGAAGTTAGACGGGAGGTAAACTGCCCGTAAAAGCCCGATTGGTGAGGACTGATAATCAGCGGGGGATGAAAAAACCCCCACTAATTAAAGTTTCACTTTATCACGAACTTTTCTCTTGAATATCTTTTATCAGCACTTCACGAGGCTTGCTTCCTTCATATGGACCAACAACACCATTCATTTCCATTGCATCAATTAACCTGGCTGCGCGCGTATATCCAATACGAAACCTACGCTGCAACATAGAGACTGATGCGGTTTGCATATCTACAACGAGCTGCACTGCTTCATCATATAAATTATCCGCTACCTCTTGCATCGTTTCTGGTACATCTTGCGGAATCATATCCTCTTGATATTGTGCTTTTTGCTGCGCAACAACATATTCTACTACTTTCTCTACTTCATCATCTGATAAAAATGCACCTTGTACACGTACTGGCTTAGAAGCACCAATCGGTACGAACAACATATCACCGCGTCCTAATAATTTCTCCGCTCCCCCTGTATCGAGAATTGTTCTTGAATCAGTTTGAGAAGAAACTGCAAAAGCTATTCGCGATGGAATATTCGCTTTAATAACACCGGTAATAACATCTACAGATGGACGCTGCGTTGCAATAATTAAATGAATACCAGCTGCACGTGCCATTTGTGCCAGACGCATAATCGCATCCTCTACATCAGAAGAAGCAACCATCATTAAATCTGCCAGCTCGTCCACGATAACAACAATATAAGGCAGTTCTGGTTGCTTCGCTTCAGAGTGTTCGTTATGTTGTTTAATGTGTTCGTTATATCCTTCAATATTACGTGTTCCACTATGGGCAAACAACTCATAACGCCGTTCCATTTCGTTGACAACCTTTTTTAGTGCCTGTGACGCTTTCTTCGGGTCTGTCACAACAGGCGTTAATAAATGTGGAACACCGTTGTATACATTTAATTCTACCATTTTAGGGTCAATCATCATGAGTTTCACTTCATGCGGTTTAGCGCGCATTAAAATACTTGTAATAATCCCGTTAATACATACACTCTTTCCACTACCAGTTGCCCCTGCTACGAGTAAATGGGGCATTTTATTTAGACGGGCCAATACAGCTTCACCTGTAATATCGCGCCCAAGTCCAATTAATAACTTTTCTTCTGGATGATTATTTGCTTTCGAATCTAATACTTCTCTTAACGTAACCACTGCAACTTCTGAATTTGGCACTTCAATACCAACAGCTGATTTCCCTGGGATTGGTGCTTCAATTCGAATATCTTTCGCCGCTAAAGCTAGTGCTAAATCATCACTTAAACTAACAATTTTACTAACTTTAACCCCCATATCAGGATACACTTCATATTTTGTAACTGCTGGTCCTCTATGAACCTTCGTTACTTTCGCTTTCACACCGAAGCTTTGGAATGTTCGTTCCAACTTACGAGCATTTTCATAAATTGTTTCATTCTCATTTGTCACTTGCTTATTGTTCGGAAACTTTAATAGCTCTAAAGACGGCAACTTATAATCTTTATTTTCAATATCAGAGAAATGCATTGGCGGCGCTGTCGTCTCTCCGGCAAGTGATTCAACAATTTTTTCACCTTTTTTCCGCTTTTGCTTTTCTTCTTGCATAGGCAAAGCTTCTTCTTGAATCGCTTCAGGAATAAGGGATTCTTCACTTATTGGATCCGGCGTTGTATAGTTTTCAGTAAAATTCGATATAATCGGCGGCGCTATATCAACCTCTTCTGTACATTCTACTAATTCTGGTGCCTCTGACACATGACGCTCACTCCGTGTACGAGCAGTCTTTTTCTTTTCAGTTTTTCCAGCAGCCCGTCTCGTTTGCCATTCTTTATAATCACCTTGCATCACTTGAAATTGTCGTCTAAGTATTCTTCCTATCGGCGCAAGAACTTCTCCTATATGTTTATTTGTAATACATAATACACCAAGTAAAATGAGAATCATTCCAATTATGTATGCGCCAACCTCATCAAATAAAAAGTAGCATGTCGCAAACATAATAGCTCCAAACATTCCTCCGCCTAGATGTACCGTGTCGACTCCTTTTTTCATTTCATGAAAAAACAAATCTTTTGTCGTTACAATAACAGATGAACTTTGCACTGCCCCATCTTTTGTTAAAAGGTTGACTAATGTAATGTGACTAAACATCAGTATAGCTAATATGATTAAATATAGACCAATCAATCGTTTGTTTAATAAATTTGGCCACTCTCGTTTTATAACAAATGCTATAGAAAGAGCAATAACCCCAAGCACTCCAAGTATGTACCATTCTCCAAGAAAAAAGCGAAAAAATAGCACGAATGCTTTTCCGACAACACCTAGTTGCATAATTGTAATGATGGAGAGCGCAAAAAGAGTCAAACCGACGATTTCGTAGTACAAAGTTGGCTTTATGGTACGTCTTGCTTTTGTTTTCACCCCTATTTGCTTTTGTTTTGCCATTTCTTCACCTCAAATTCTCATTCAAAAATATAACTTTCGCAGAACAAGTGCCATTTCCATCTCACTATTTTACCCACGGATTATTAAAAATCAAAGAAAGTGAAACTTCCATACATGCTGAATTTTCATCCGACTCAAACAAGATTTTATAGGATAAATTGAAGAAAGCAGCCTACACACGGCTGCTTCACCCTCTTGTTTTTTATATTATACCATAGCTCATAAACAAAATCCTGCTTTTACAAAAAGGATATTTTCTGCCCAGGTTCATACTGTAGAAAATGTTGAGGATCTGTACTTAACACACGTATAACAGAATAATTATCTTCATTCCCCATTTCCACAACCATATCAATACCATCTACATGTATAATTTTCTGCTTCGCAAATTCTGTATGATCTATCGGATACACGAGTTGTTCTGGCATAATCGTATATAAAATCATTGCAACAACGCCCCGCCTTGTTCAGTTGCTGTTTTTGCATCAATTAATTCATTTAATTTTTTAATCGCTTGGCCAATTCCTCCAACATCATCCATTAAACCATATTTCACCGCATCCACGCCTACAACATTTGTACCAATATCTCGTGTTAAATTCCCTTTTGCAAACATTAGCTCCTTAAAACGATCTTCTGTTACTTTGGAATGCTTTGTTACAAAACGAATGACACGCTCTTGCATCTTATCTAAATACTCAAATGTTTGCGGAACACCTATTACAAGACCTGTAAGACGAATAGGGTGAATTGTCATTGTTGCTGTTTCTGCAATGAATGAATAATCTGTTGATACCGCAATTGGCACACCAATGGAATGACCTCCGCCAAGAACAATTGATACAGTTGGTTTCGAAAGCGAAGCAATCATTTCAGAAATCGCAAGCCCAGCTTCTACATCCCCTCCAACTGTATTTAACAAAATTAACAACCCTTCGATTTTAGGGTTTTGTTCAATTGCTACAATTTGCGGAATAACATGCTCATATTTCGTTGTTTTGTTTTGCGGTGGCAATTGCACATGCCCTTCAATTTGCCCTACAATTGTTAAACAATGAATACGCGATTCATTTAATTGTGGGACATTCGTTTGTCCAAGTTGCTGAATTTTCTCTAGCACAGAAGCTTCTTTCGTTTCTTCTTTTGTATCGGCCTCTTTTTCTTCATTTTTCATTTCATCACGCTCTACCATATCGTATCCCCTTTCTGACGTATACAACTATTATTTGTTAAGTTATAAATTTCATTCGAAAGAGGATAAAGTGAAACTTTAATCAGTGGGGGTTTTCTTCATTCCCCACTGATTATTAGCCCTCACCAATCGGGCTTTTACGGGCAGTTTATCTCCCGCCTAACTTCTTTGCTTCCGCTGAATTTTGAGGCGGGAGTATTACTGCCCACGAATAGCGGGATAAAAGAAAAAGCCACCTATAAATAGGCAGCCACTTCTTATACTTCCATAATAATTGGTAAAATCATCGGTTTTCGCTTCGTTTTTTCAAATAAAAATTGTCCAAGTAACTCACGAATATTTTGTTTTAACGTGGACCATTCAATAGAATATTCTTTAATAGATTGTTCTACAATTGTACGTACAATATCAGTTGATTTTTCGATTAACGCTTCAGATTCACGAACATAAACAAAGCCTCGCGAAATTATTTCTGGTCCAGAAATAATTTTTTTCTCATCTTTTCCAAGCGTCACAACAACGACTAAAATACCATCTTGTGATAACATCTTTCGATCACGCAACACGATATTCCCAACATCACCTACGCCTAATCCATCAATCAATACATTTCCAGCTGGAACTTTACCTGCTGGTTTCGCTTCACCATCTGTAAAGGAGATTACCTCACCTTTTTCCGTGATAAAAATACGACCTGAGTGAATACCAACATCTTGAGCTAAACGAGCATGCGCTTTTTGCATACGAAATTCACCATGTACAGGCAAGAAGTATTTCGGTTTCATTAAATTCAACATTAATTTTAGTTCTTCTTGACTACCATGTCCGGAAACGTGTACTTTCTTTTCTCCATAATATACTACATCCGCACCTGCTCTAAATAGTAAATCAATTGTTCTTGAAACAGATGTTTCATTCCCTGGAATTGGGGATGCTGCAATAATGACTGTATCACCTTTACGAATTGAAATTTGTTTATGCGCTTGTCTTGCCATTCTAGAAAGAGCAGCCATTGGCTCACCTTGGCTGCCAGTCGTTAAAATTGTCACCTTTTTCTCAGGATAATTATCAACATCCTGTAGCGAAATTAACATACCATCTGGAATATTTAAATACCCTAGATTATATGCAATATCAACAACCTTTACCATACTTCTTCCAACTACCGCTACCTTACGCCCAGTTTCATATGCTGCATCAAAAACTTGCTGAATACGATGAACATTAGAAGCAAATGAAGCTACAATAATGCGGCCATCTGAATTATAAAATACTTTAGAAATCTCTACCCCAACTTCTCTTTCAGATCCTGTATAGCCAGGGCGCTCTGCATTTGTACTATCAGATAGTAAGCAAAGTACACCTTCATTTCCGATTTGTGCCATTTTCCCAATATCTGCACCATTATTTCCGATAGGAGTTTGATCAAATTTAAAATCACCAGTATATACAATTGCACCTTGTGAAGTATGGAAGCAAACACCCACTGCATCTGGAATACTATGTGTTGTTTTAAAGAAAGAAACCGTTGTTGTATCAAACTCTACAGTAGAATTAGAATCAATCGTTTTTAAATCAACGCGGCCTAACATGCCCGCTTCTCCTAATTTTTCTTTCACAAGACCGTTTGTTAATTTCGTTCCATAAACTGGAATATCCAATTTTCTTAACACATAAACAATCCCACCAATATGGTCTTCATGACCATGTGTTAAAAATAGCCCTTTTACTCGCTCTTTATTTTCCACTAAATATGTGATATCAGGAATAACAATATCTATCCCAAACATCTCTTCTTCCGGAAACATAAGTCCTGCATCTACAATAAAAATTTCAGAATCAATTTCCACGCAGTACATATTCTTTCCAATTTCGCCCACTCCGCCGAGAGCGAATACTTTTACAGTATCTATCTCTTTCTTCTTCATGTTGTTTCCTGGTTTAAAACTATTGTAAAAACTGATCCCACTAACATTGTAGAGAAACCAGGGGAAACTCCACCATCATTTTTCAACATCTAAAACGAAGGTCTTATCACGTTTTTTGTTTTTAAACCAGGTTCCACCTCTCTTTCATTATATAAATCAAATATTTTATGTAATTTCATATAAAATCCGATAATCCGTAAAGTTTTTCCATTTTTGCTAAGCATACCCGTACTAAGCTACTTAGCCATATTATAACTGATATAAGAAATAGAACACAAGTTAAATTATAAGAAAGAAAAGAGAAGAATATATATAAGATAATAAACTGGGTTTATTTTACTACTACATGTAAGAAGAAAAGTGAAACATCAGCAGGGGGATTTTCTTCATCCCCCACCTATATATACAAGTTAAAAAAACGACATAAAACCACTTTCCTTTTAGGTGGGAAGAGAGCATCTGGCCGTGCATAGAAGCGATCAGGGCCTTTTCCTGCCACATGCGAGGTTTAAAACAAAAGGAGCAAACGAGTACCGGTCATGTTGTATTCTGCATAGCAGCAACTTACAAAGAAAAGCGGAAGCGGCTCGCTCAGAACAAGAGGGGGATGGAGCTTCTGACATAGAGGCGCTTTTTACCTCGGTGGAAGACGCGAAGCCACCGACTGTTCTAGCCGCTGGAGCTGGATCATAAAGAAAAGCGGAGACGACTGTTTAGGCATGAGGGTCTAGGAGGCAGAGCTAGACAAAGATGCCGGAAAATTAAAATGGATTTATATAGATTCTTCACTTCTCTCCCAATCTTGATGTGTGGGGCTTACTGCCTGCGAATAGCGGGATAAAATACAAAAAGTGACTTAGCACATATCACTAAGCCACTTTCTTATTAGCGAGGAATAGATTGTATAACTTCAAGTAATTGCGTTCTTTCTGCTTCAGTTAATGGTAGAAGAGGTAAACGAACAGATCCAACATCTAACCCTACGATTTGCAGTGCCGTTTTAACAGGAGTTGGACTTGGTGCCATAAACAATGCATTTGTCACCCTTACTAACAATTGATGAAGTGTTTGCGCTGTTTTCATATCACCAGTTTGAAATGCAACAATCATGTCTTGCATTTCGTTACCAATAATATGAGAAGCAACAGATACAATACCTTTTGCTCCAATTGCCATCGCTGGCAATGTTAACCCATCATCTCCACTGTATACAGCAAAATCATCATCTGTTTTTTCTATGATTTCTGTCATTGTTAATACATCGCCGCCTGCATCCTTGATTGCAACAATGTTTGGAATTTGTGATAAACGAACAACTGTATCAACAGAAATTTGTACGATAGATCGACCCGGAACGTTATATAACATAATCGGCAGTTTTGTACTTTCAGCAATTGTTTTAAAGTGCTGATACATACCTTCCTGGCTTGGTTTATTATAATACGGTGCAACTAACATAATAGCATCTACGCCTACTTCTTCCGCTTTTTTCGTAAGCTCCACAGAAGCATGTGTATTATTGCTACCAGTTCCAGCGATTACAGGCACCCTTTTATCGACAACAGATACAACATGACGATATAGCGCTACCTTTTCTTCAGATGTTAACGTAGGAGATTCACCTGTTGTTCCTCCTACAACGATTGATGTTGTACCATTATCAATCAAATAGTTTACCAATTTTGTTGTCTTTGCAAAATCGATGTTCCCATTTTTATCAAACGGTGTGACCATCGCAGTTGCAATTGTCCCAAAATCTCTCATGGTCTCACTCCTTATCATTCCAGTTACTTTTCTTTTGAAAGCTCAAATGAACAATGAAGAGCATTTACAGCATCTACTAGTTCTTCTTCTTTCACAAGTACCCATATTGTCGTATGGCTATCTGCAGACTGTAATATTTGAACACCTTTTTCAGCTAACGCTGTCACAATTTTCGCAGTCACGCCCGGAACACCTGCGATACCAGCCCCAACAATAGATACTTTTGCACAGTGCTCAGTTACAATTGGATCATATCCAAGGTTATGAAGTACTTCAACAGCCCGGCCCGTAACATCATCACTAACTGTGTATGCTACACCTGTAGGAGAAATGTTGATCAAATCTACGCTAATCTTTTCATTTGCCATTTCTTTGAATACTTCTGTTTGTAGGTCGTATGCTCCGTCCTTAGCCAACACTTTAATTTGCGTTACACTTGAAGAATGAGCAATACCAGTTACAGGACGCTCTTGTACGTCGCGTGCACCATCATACGCTGCAATCAAAGTTCCTTCGCTATCAGAATATGTCGAACGCACACGTAATGGTACTTTTGCATGCATCGCAATTTCAACTGCACGCGGATGAACAACTTTTGCACCTTGATATGCCATATTACAAATTTCATTATATGTTACATTTTCAAGGTGACGCGCATCTTTTACAATACGTGGATCAGCAGTCATCACACCTTCTACATCTGTAAAAATATCAACGTATTCAGCATGAAGTGCAACACCTAACGCTGACGCTGATGTATCACTACCTCCGCGTCCAAGTGTTGTCGTATCGCCTTCTATCGTTTGGCCTTGGAAACCTGTTACAACGATTACATCTACTTCTTCTAACTCTTTTAATATACGGTCACAATTCATTTCAATAATCTTAGCGTTTGTAAAATCATCATTTGTGATAAAACCAGCTTGTGCACCATTGAATGCTGCTGCTTTAATTTCATTTTCATTTAACATATTTGAAAACACAATTGCCGAAATTAACTCACCACAAGATAACAATAAATCTTGTTCACGTTTTGAAATGAACGACTGTTTTTCATTTACAAGACTTAATAATGTATCCGTTGCATAAGGCTCACCTTTACGGCCCATTGCAGATACAACAACTACAATTTTATAGCCTTCTTTTAATGATTTTTTGATGTGATGAAGAGCATGTTCTCGACCATTTTCATCACGTACAGATGTACCACCAAATTTTTGGACAATAATTTTCATTTTCGCACCTTCTTTTAGCCGTTTACACTAATTGTAATTTCACTAATCGTTCTGCAATTTGAACAGAGTTCCATGCAGCACCTTTTAATAAGTTATCAGATACGACCCAAAGATGGAATCCTTTATCATTGTTTAAATCTTTACGGATACGCCCAACGAATACTTCGTTTTTACCAACTGCAGTTGATGGCATTGGGTATACTTGTTCTGCTGGGTTGTCTTGCAGTACAATTCCTTCTGCATCCGCTAGCAGATTACGCACATCTTCTACTGTTACACCTTCTTTTTCCACTTCAATGTAAACAGATTCAGAGTGACCAGATACAACTGGTAAGCGTACGCATGTAGCGGCTACTTCAAGATCTGGCATATGCATAATTTTCTTCGTTTCATTAATCATTTTCATTTCTTCAAATGTAAAGCCATTATCTTCAAACTTATCAATTTGCGGAATCGCATTGAATGCAATTTGATAATGTTTTTCATCACCTTTTACTGGTAAAACATTTGCTTTTACTTCTTCACCATTTAAAATGGCTTGTGATTGTTCGTGAAGCTCTTCAATTGCAGCGGCTCCTGCTCCTGATACAGCTTGATATGTGGAAACGATTACTCGTTTTAAACCAAAGTGCTGACGAACTGGTTCAAGAGCAACTACCATTTGAATTGTAGAGCAGTTTGGATTTGCAATAATTCCATTATGCTCTAATAAATCTTTTTCGTTTACTTCTGGTACAACAAGCGGAACATTTTCCGTCATGCGAAACGCACTCGTATTATCGACAACGATTGCACCGCGTTTTGCTGCTTCTGGTGCTAATTGTTTTGATACAGATCCACCCGCACTGAAGAGTGCAATATCCACTCCTTCAAAACTTTCAGGAGTAGCCTCTTGTACCGTTACTTCTTCTCCTTTAAATAAAAGCGTTTTACCTGCAGAACGTTTAGATGAAAGTAACGTTAACTTTCCAATTGGGAAATTACGTTTCTCTAAAGTATTTAACATTTGTTCACCAACTGCGCCGGTTGCTCCAACTACAGCGACATGAAAAGATTTTTTCTTTTCCATCACTATGCCCCTTTCTAGGTACCAATCCTTCTATACTTAGAATAAAAAGGAGTAACAAATACTCCTTCTCATTCTTAATAGAATTAATTTTATCATATTCTGCGATAAGAATGATGGTTTCATGAAAAAAATTGTCTGTTTTTTGCTTGTTAATTCATATACCTGAATTTTTCTACAACTACAGGTTGCAATTGTTTTCCTTCCATTGATTCTACAATTGTATCTTGTAGTAATTCCATACGCGCTACCATAGAGTTCGGCTTATTATGCGGTGCATCTTGCCCAAACGGCACAAAATAAATATTTTTTGTAGCCATAAGGCGCATCATATTCACACCATTTAATCCAAGAGCATCGTTCGTTGAAACTGCTAATACAACAGGTTTACCATTTCGTAGTGTAGCTTTGGCAGCCATTAATACGGGTGAATCTGTCATTGCATTCGCAAATTTGCTCATCGTATTTCCAGTTAACGGCGCTATAACCATACAATCCAATGGAATTTTAGGCCCAAGCGGTTCTGCCCTCACAATAGAATCAATTACTTTATGACCTGTAATGGCTTCTATCTTCTCAATCCACTCTGCACCTTCACCAAATCTTGTGTTTGTCGTTTGTAAGGTATACGATACGACAGGGAGTACTTCCGCTCCATCCGCAATAAGTTTTTCTAAGTGCGGCATGACTTCTGCATACGTACAATGTGAGCCTGTTAATCCAAAACCAATTCGTTTACCTTTTACACTCATTTTTTATTCTCCTTTCTTACGTCTACATCTGCAATTAATAAATTAGAAAGGACATTTGCAAGAATTTGTCCTGCTGTTTTTGGTGCCACAATCCCTGGAAGTCCAGGAGCTAACAAGGCTTTAATCCCTCGCTTTTCTGCATAGCGGAAGTCTGTCCCTCCCGGTTTAGAGGCTAAATCAATAATTAATGTATGGGCAGGCATTTTTGAAATTGCACTTGCCGTTACAACAAGATGGGGAATTGTATTGATAACAATGTCAACATCTGGTACTTCTCGCTCTATATCTCGCATTTGAAATGGCGTAAATGTCATCTCTGTAATACGAGCAATATGCTCAGAACGACGAGCACCTACTTTCACTTTCGCTCCTAGTGACTGAAACGCTCTTGCTACACTCATTCCAGTTCGCCCAAAACCTAATACCATTACTGTAGATCCATGAATTGTATAATCGGTATGTTGAATAACCATCATAATGGTCCCTTCAACAGTTGGAATTGAATTATAAATTGCTACATCATCACGATCAAACAATTTGACAAGTTTTCGATTCGTTGAAGAAGCAATTGTATCTAAGTAAGTGTTACTAATACCTGAATATATCGTAAAATGTGCTGGTGTATTTTCGATTTGTTCTTTTGTAATCCTAACTTTCGCATTAGAAAAAATTGTATCAATCTGTCCGTTTGCATCTGTTCCAGCTACCGGTAAAATGATAGCGTCTAAAGAAGTAAAATCGAGATTTTGCATACTCTCTTTTGCTGATCCTGTAAATCCATGATCAAGTTGATCAAAGCCTACTAATGAGAGTCTTGCATCAAGCTCAACTAGCTTACGAATGACTTCAAGCTGCCTGGCATCTCCTCCTATGACAGCAATATGAATATCAGTCAACATTCTTTTCTTCACCTTCTTTTTCTCTCATTATAAGAAAAGTGCCTACTTTTTCGTTTTCCTCCACATCATATGTAATATACGAGTTTAAGGTGATTGAAAACAACAAAGTAACGATGATTTACATCTATGGATTCCCACAATAAAAAAGATGACCGTAACGGTCATCTTTTAATTAGAATCTGAATAATTAGCAAGATCAAAAATAATCATATCTTGCCCCACTTTTTTAATTCTACTCCACTCCACGCGCACTTCTTGTTGTCCTCGTTTAAATCCTCCCCATTTTCCAACTGGAATAATGAGCGCTTGAATCTTACCATCTTTTTCATCAATCTCTAGGTCGGCATGCCCTAGTACTCCCATTCTTTCCGCACGCTGTAAATCAACAATTTCTTTCCCGCTTAGCTCACTTAATCGCATTCCATCCTCTCCTTACATAACACTCTAATGAAAAGATTGCTTTATATTAAGTACCTATTCTAAACTTCAAAAAAAATACCCATATATAAGTAAAAAAATGATATAAAAACTTCTTTTCTTTTCAAGAGAGCGAGCGCAGATCATATTGTATGCTGCATAGTAGCAACTTTTATGCTAAAACAATTAAATGAATAGATATGCAAATACAAATTAAAAAACCGTTTCTGCTTAATAAGAAACGGTTTTTTTACTTGTTTATTTTTGACTTATCCCTTTTGGAAGTTCTCCGTTTGGACTAATCAGCGCTGCAGAAAACTCATCTGTGAACATGTTGCGAATCAATGTATCTACATCTGCTTTTGTAACACTGTTTACACTTTCAATGATTTCATCTAAAGAACGATGTTTTTTTAGAAGTAATTCATTTTTACCATTGCGGCTCATCCGACTATTTGTACTTTCTAAACTTAACATAAGATTTCCTTTTAGTTGCTCTTTACTGTTAAGTAATTCTTTTTCTGTGATACCTGTATTTTTTAATGTATCAAGTGTTTGTTGAATTGTTTCGTACAACATATCGAGTTGCTGACTGCCCGTTCCTCCGTAAATTGTTAACATACCTGTATCTTCATAAGAAGAATGATAGGAAAATACAGAATAGGCTAACCCGCGTTGCTCACGTACTTCTTGGAACAAACGACTACTCATACTGCCACCTAGAATATTATTTAATACAGTCAGATTATAAATACTTTTATCGCCCATCTGTAATCCTTTAAATCCTAAACATAAATGAGCTTGTTCTGTTTCTTTTTTGCGCGCTACTTTATTTGGATGAAAACTAGGGTTATGTACTTGTTCGCGATTTGTCGTTCCTTCATAATTCCCAAAATATTGTTCGACGATTTGAACAAAGGATTCATCGATGTTACCAGCAATGGAAACAACGACATTTTCTGGCGTATAATGATTTTTCATATATTCACGAAGCGTATCACCTGTAAACGTTTCAAGCGTTTGTTCTGTTCCTAAAATAGGATATGCCAGCGGGTGCTTCTCATACGTTGCTTTCGTTAACATATCATGGACAATATCATCTGGTGTATCTTCATACATTTTAATTTCTTCAAACACAACATTTTTTTCTTTTTTCAATTCTTCTTCAACAAACGTTGAATGAAAGAACATGTCCGCTAAAATATCAAGTGCGTATTTCGCATGCTCATCTAACACTTTCGCATAGTAACATGTATATTCCTTTGATGTAAATGCATTTACTTGGCCGCCAATACTGTCGAAGGACTCTGCAATTTCTCTAGCACTACGTGTTTTCGTTCCCTTAAAAAACATGTGTTCTAAAAAATGCGAAATTCCATTATTCTTTTCATTCTCATTTCGCGATCCCGCATGAATCCATACTCCAATTGCAACAGAACGTACTGTTGGAATATGCTCCATTACGATTCTTACTCCATTTTTACATGTATATTTTTTTATCAAAAGCCTTCCTCCTATTGACAAATTCTCTGTAAAAAGATTCTATTATATAATCATAACAAGTTTAAGGGCGAATGTCATGCAAATGTGTTTAATCAATACGCTTTTCGTCTACTAAAGCAGATACGTTCCCTACAGTATACCCTTTCTCTTTTAGCTTTAAAATCAATGTATCAAGCGATTCTGCTGAAGAAGAAGTTGGATGCATTAAAATAATGGCACCGGGATGTACTTTACTTAACACTCTCTGTAGTAATACGTGCGGTTCTGGATGCTTCCAATCAATTGTATCCACTGTCCACATAATTGTCCCCATATGCAATTTTGCAGCAGTATGAACAACATCGTCACGAAAACTACCACTTGGAGGTGCAAACCAACGCACTTTTTGATTTGTTGCTGCTTCAATAACTTGATTCGTTTTTTGTAATTGTTCATGAATTGCAGATACCGACAAAGTTTTCATATCAGGATGCGTATACGAGTGATTTCCCACTTCCTGGTCAGCATCTGCGATCATTTTTGCAAAACGTAAATTTTCTTTAACCCATCTTCCCTCTAGAAAAAAAGTTGCTTTAACATTATGCTTTTGCAGTACTTCTAACATTCGTGAAAGATATTCATTCCCCCAAGCAACATTAATGGTAAGTGCAATCATTTTTTTGCTCGGATTCCCTCTATAAATAGGTGCAGGTGATAGGTCTCCTAAATGTACTTTTGGCGATACTTCTCGATATACCAATTGTTTCTCATCAAAACGCCCCTGCTTCTTCATGTTCTCATAAGAAGCTCGTATATCCACCTCTTTCCCATTATACCCTGGCGTCGCTTTCCACACTTTATCAATACATGCATTTTGCGCTGGAATCGCATACACTTTTGCGTTTTCTTCAATTTCCTCATACAAACGGTCTT
Organism: Bacillus cereus group sp. BfR-BA-01380; assembly: GCF_022663535.1. Lineage (GTDB taxonomy): Bacteria > Bacillota > Bacilli > Bacillales > Bacillaceae_G > Bacillus_A > Bacillus_A cereus_BB. Next base: position 142,230 of record NZ_JAKUFS010000006.1, read on the forward strand.
TTGCATACGATATATTTGAAACATGCATAGCGGAGAACCATAATATAACTATAAGTAAAGTAATGCGAATTTTCATAAAGCAACCTCCAATAAAGTAAAACTCCCATCAGTCAAGGACTTTTCATCCACCGACTAATAGTTAGTCTAATTTCCCTTCTATTCTTTTGATGTACACCTCGTTAAACTAAAATAATCAACAGTTTCTTTCCTTATCATTGTTAATTTAAACGTTCTCATTAAAACTATACTCTGTTATATACAAAAAAACCTTGAGATATATCCCAAGGTTTTTTACATAATAAAAAAGCTAAGGGAATCCCTTAGCTTTTGCTTATTCTTGCTCTTGTTTTTGTTCTTGCTCTTGTTTTGCAGCTTCTTTTTCCTGCTCTTCTTTAAGCAATACTTTTCGAGATAAGTTTACACGACCTTGTTTATCGATTTCGATAACTTTCACTGAAATCTCATCACCGATTTTCACAACATCTTCTACTTTCCCTACACGTTCAAGTGCTAGTTCAGAAATATGAACAAGACCGTCTTTACCACTGAATAATTCGACGAAAGCACCAAATTTTTCAATTCGTTTTACTTTTCCTAAGTAAATTTCACCTACTTGCACTTCACGAACGATATCTTCGATAATTTTCTTCGCTTTTTCATTCATTTCTTGATCAATAGATGAAATAAAGACTGTACCATCTTGTTCAATATCAATTTTCACGCCTGTTTCTTCAATAATCTTGTTAATTTGCTTTCCACTTGGCCCAATAACATCACGGATTTTGTCCGGATTGATTGTCATTGTAACAATCTTAGGAGCATATCGGGATAACTCTTTACGAGGCTCAGCAATAACAGATAACATATGATCTAAGATGTGCATACGTCCAATTTTGGCTTGTTGCAATGCCTCTTCTAAAATTTCACGAGATAAACCTTCAATTTTGATATCCATTTGAAGTGCTGTTACACCTTTAGCTGTACCAGCTACTTTAAAGTCCATATCACCTAAGTGATCTTCCATACCTTGAATATCTGTTAAAATTGTATAGTGTTCACCAGACTTCACAAGTCCCATTGCAATACCAGCAACCGGTGCTTTAAGAGGAACACCTGCATCCATCATCGCTAAAGTGCTACCACAAATACTTGCTTGAGAAGTAGAACCATTTGATTCTAATACTTCTGATACAAGACGAACTGTATATGGGAAATCTTTTTCAGATGGGATAACAGGTTCAAGAGCACGTTCACCTAACGCACCGTGACCAATTTCACGACGACCTGGGCCACGCATTGGTCTTGTTTCCCCAACACTAAAGGACGGGAAGTTATAATGATGCATAAATCGTTTGGATTCTTCTACACCAAGACCATCTAAAATTTGCACATCACCTAATGCTCCTAATGTACAAATACTTAATGCTTGTGTTTGTCCACGTGTAAACAAACCAGAACCATGCGTACGAGATAAAATCCCTACTTCTGATGCTAAAGGACGAATTTCATCACCTTTACGTCCATCTGGGCGGATTTTTTCAACTGTAATAAGACGACGTACTTCTTCTTTTACAATTTTATATAAAATCTCATTTACTTGTCCTAATGTTTCAGCATCAGCTTCTTGCGTCTCATAATGCTGGATAACACGCTTTTTCACTGCATTAATTGCATCTTCACGCGCATGTTTTTCATGCACTTGAATTGCTGCATGCATATCTTGCTCTGCCATTTCACGTACAGCTTGATCAAGCTCAGCGTTCACTTCATATAATTGAACTTCCGTTTTTTCTTTTCCAACTGCTTGTACAATCTCTTCTTGGAATGCAATCAAACGTTTAATTTCTTCATGACCAAACATAATCGCTTCTAACATCGTTTCTTCAGGCACTTGGTCTGCACCAGCTTCTACCATGTTAATCGCATCTTTTGTTCCAGCAACAACAAGGTGAATATCACTCTTCTCTTGTTGTTCAACTGTTGGATTAATAATAAATTCGCCGTCAATACGCCCAACTGTCGCACCAGCAATCGGACCTTCAAATGGAATATCCGAAATCGATAATGCTAATGAAGAACCAAGCATAGCTGCCATTTCTGAAGAACAATCTTGATCTACACTCATAACAATGCTGACAACTTGTACTTCATTACGGAAACCATCAGCAAAAAGAGGACGAATTGGACGATCGATTAAACGGCTCGCTAAAATCGCTTTCTCACTTGGACGACCTTCACGTTTAATAAAGCCACCTGGAATTTTCCCTACTGCATATAAACGTTCTTCATAGTTTACTGTTAGTGGGAAGAAATCTACATTTTTTGCTTCTTTTGATGCAGTTGCTGTAGATAGAACCGCTGTGTCGCCATATCTTACTAAAACTGCCCCGTTTGCTTGTTTTGCAAGCTGACCTGTTTCAATTGTTAGCTGACGACCAGCCAAATCTATCGAGAAGACTTGCTTTTCCTGACTCATTTAAGTACCCCTCTCAATTTAAAATATTCAATTCTTCTATGTAAATGGATAATATATCACAATATTCTTCCTCTAGTATTACCGAAAATACAATAAGCTATAAAGAGTAGAAGATATATTTTTACCTAACAAAAAAGCGGGAATATTCCCGCTTTTTTGACTATCGACGTAATCCAAGCTTTGTGATTAGTTCACGGTAGCGAGTGATGTCGTTGTTACGAAGGTAAGTAAGTAAATTACGACGTTTACCAACCATCTTTAAAAGACCGCGACGTGAATGATGATCTTTCTTGTGAGTACGTAAGTGCTCATTTAGAGTGTTAATTTGCTCTGTTAGGACAGCAACTTGAACCTCTGGAGAACCAGTATCAGTCTCATGAGTTCTAAATTGTGCTATGATTTCATTTTTACGCTCTTGTGTTAAAGCCATCCTATTTCACCTCCTAATTAATATATCCCCAGTTACCTAGCAAACGTCGGTGAGTCGTAATGCCAAGCAATGGTTATTGTAAAGTACATAAGATAGAATACTACTTTTCATTAGAAAAAGCAAGTATATTATTTGCACGGCTAAAATAATCTTCTGCCGTTCTTTTATCTTTTGCAATTTGTGCAACTAACTCATCAATTCCGTTAAACTTTTTTTCTTCACGAATTCGTATGTGCCACTCTACAACAACAGACTCATCATATATATCACGCTGAAATTCAAAAAGATGCACTTCAATAGAAAGCTGTTTTTCATTTTCCGTAAAAGTAGGTTTATATCCGATATTACATACACCTTCATGCCACTCATCATTTACTTTCATTCGAACGGCGTATACACCAACAGGCGGTAAAAGATATTCATCATTTAGAGCAACATTCGCTGTCGGAAAACCAATTTGGCGTCCGCGCTTATCTCCATGAACAACTGTTCCTTCAAGAGTATATGGTCTACCTAAAATAAATGGTATTTGTTCCATTTCTCCATTGCGAATATGTTTTCGCAATAATGTGGAACTTACTTTTTCCTCTTGAAATTCAACTTTTTCGATCACGGTCTGTGTAAACTCCCCTCTTGCATGAAATGGTAAAGTCTCCATCGTCCCTTTTCCTAAACGTCCATATGAATAGTCAAAACCTGCTACTACATGCTTTACATTTAGCCCGATGATATAATCATCTACAAATTGTTGTGGCAGTAATCCAGCAAATGATTCATCGAATTTCACCACATATAACATATCAATCCCTAAATCCGCAATTACTTTTTCTTTAATAGATAACGGTGTAATATACTCCACATGCGCTTCTTTTTTTCCTAACACAACAGATGGGTGTGGATGAAACGTTATGACAGCACTTTTATATCCTCTTTCATCCGCTATTTTTTTTGCTGTTCGAATCACACGTTGATGCCCTAAATGAATGCCATCAAAAAATCCTAATGCCATTACAGTAGGTGGTAATTCTATTTTATTTTGGTCATGTGGATGAGTTAAATGAATGAGTTTCACGTTTGAATTCACCTTTTTCTGTAATAATCCTTCCAATTATTCATTATAGCTGTAGTTCTTGATTATTCACAAGTACTTTCATCGGTTTCAACATCCCTGGATGTTTTGGATGATGCTCATAAATCGCTAAACAGCGTTTATTTTCATCAAAGACTGTAATAAATGGCGCTTTCAATTGCTCTTTATTCGGTAAGAACATACCATTCTTTACTTTTTCCGCTTGTTCTTCATTAACAATCATTTTTGGGAATTTATGTAATGATTCATCAATGGAAATAAAGATAGATTCCACTGTTCCATTGTGCACGTTTTGCTCAATTTCTTCAAATGATATGCAATCTTCTAATTTAAACTCTCCTGATGCTGTTCTCACAAGGTCGGACATATGCGCCGGAAATCCAAGTTTTTCCCCAATCATAACAGCTAATGTTCTTACGTATGTTCCTTTACTACAAGTCACACGAAAACGGAAGGAAATTGTCTCTCCTTCAAATAATTCACGATTATCAAGTAGAATGAACTCATGAATCGTAATTGTACGAACTGGACGCTCTACTTCTATTCCCGCCCTTGCATATTCATATAATTTCTTTCCATTCACTTTTACAGCAGAGTACATTGGCGGTACTTGTTCAAGTGTTCCTGTTAATTCACCTAATACTGATTCTACTTCTTGACGTGTTATAACACGATTTACATCTTGTTTTTCAACAACTTCACCTGAAGCATCTTCTGTATTGGTTGAAAACCCTAGCGTAACTTCACCTTCGTACGTTTTTGTTTCACTCGTTAAAAATTGTGCAATTTTCGTAGCACGTCCTACACAAATTGGTAATACACCTGTCACATCCGGATCTAAAGTCCCTGTATGCCCTATACGTTTCTCTCTTAATATTTTTCTTAATTTAAATACACAATCATGTGATGTCATCCCTTTTGGTTTATGTAATAGCACTACACCTTCCATATATTCACCTCATCGTTATACTTATTGTATGTCAAAATTACTTCAGATTGAAAAAATGGATAGACAAATGTCTATCCATTATTCTTCACGTTTACCGTCTTTATTAATTTCATGTAAAAGTGTATCAATTCGATGACCGTATCCAATCGATTCATCAAATTCAAAGGAGATTTCAGGTGTTTTACGAAGACGAATACGTTGTCCAATTTCGGAACGAATAAAGCCTTTTGCCTTCGCTAAACCTTTTAATGTATTTTCTTTCTGTTCTTCGTCTCCTAAAACAGAAATGTATACTTTAGCAATCTGTAAATCCCCACTTACTTGCACATCTGTTACCGTCACAAAACCGATACGTGGATCTTTAATTTTGCGACTGATAATTTCGCCTAATTCTTTCTTCATTTGCTCGCCCACGCGATTTGCACGTAGCTTCATAACTAATCACCTCATTCAATACCATTCCAATTGTGTTATCGTACGTTCAATTTCAGGAAATGAATCAATATAGGCAAGTACACGATTCATTTCTTTTTCGCAGATAACACGATTTGAGGATACGGAAACAATCGCAATTTCTGTACGTTGCCATACATCTTGATGCCCAACTTCTGAAACAGATACATTGTAACGCTGTTTCACACGAGTTAAAACACGCTGTAAAATTGCTCGTTTCTCTTTTAAAGAATGCACATCATAGACTATACATTCGAATGAGAGTGAAGCGATAATCATCGCTTCACTTCTTCCATAATGTACGCCTCAATGATGTCCCCTTCTTTAAGATCATTATATCTTTCAATTGTAATACCACACTCATAGTTTTGGGCAACTTCTTTTACGTCATCTTTGAAACGTTTTAACGTATCAAGTTGGCCTTCGAAAATAACTACGCCATCACGAATGATACGTACGCCGCTATCACGTGTGATTTTACCATCAGTTACATAACAGCCTGCAATTGTTCCAACTTTCGTTACTTTGAATGTTTGACGAACTTCTGCTTGACCGATTACTTTTTCTACGAATTCAGGATCTAGCATACCTTGCATTGCTGCTTCGATCTCTTCAATTACTTTATAAATAATGCGGTGTAAACGAATATCAACGTTTTCTAATTCAGCTGTACGCTTCGCATTGACATCAGGACGTACGTTAAATCCGATTACAATTGCATTAGATGCAGAAGCTAAAATAATATCAGATTCTGTAATTGCACCTACGCCAGTATGGATGATTTTTACTTTTACGCCTTCAACATCAATTTTACGAAGTGATGCTGCCATTGCTTCCACAGAACCTTGTACGTCTGCTTTCACAATCAAGTTAATTTCTTTTACATCGCCTTCTTGAATTTGTTGGAATAAATCTTCAAGGCTTAATTTAGATTTTTCACCGCGCTGTGCAAGCAATGCTTGTTGTGCACGTTCTTCACCGATTTGACGCGCTTTCTTCTCATCGGCAAATGCCATGAAGCGATCTCCTGCTTGTGGTACTTCATTTAAACCTGTAATCTCAACAGGAGTAGATGGACCAGCAACTTTTACACGACGACCAATATCGTTTACCATCGCACGAACACGGCCGAATGATGTACCAACAACGATTGGGTCTCCTACTCGAAGTGTACCGTTTTGAACAAGTAATGTCGCAATTGTTCCTTTACCTTTATCAAGCTGTGCTTCGATTACTGTACCAGTTGCATAGCGATTTGGATTTGCCTTATATTCTTCTACTTCACTTACAAGAAGAATCATTTCTAACAAGTTGTCAATTCCTTCACCTTTAATAGCTGAGATTGGTACGAAGATTGTATCGCCGCCCCAAGCTTCTGGAACTAATTCGTACTCAGTTAACTCTTGCATTACGCGGTCTGGATTTGCTGATGGTTTATCCATTTTATTCACAGCAACGATAATTGGTACTCCAGCTGCTTTCGCGTGGTTAATCGCTTCAACTGTTTGTGGCATAACACCGTCATCAGCTGCCACAACTAGAATTGTAATATCCGTAACTTGCGCACCGCGTGCACGCATTGTTGTAAACGCTGCGTGACCTGGTGTATCTAGGAACGTAATTTTTTTGTCGTTTACTTCAACTTGGTATGCACCAATATGCTGCGTAATTCCGCCCGCTTCACCAGCAGTTACTTTTGAATTACGAATAGAGTCAAGTAATGTTGTTTTACCATGGTCAACGTGTCCCATAATTGTAACGACAGCCGGACGTTCTTTTAAGTTTTCTTCATCGTCTTGCTCGTCCATAAACGTCTCGAATTCTGTTTCACTAACAATTACTTCTTCTTCTACTTCAATACCGTAATCATTAGCAATAAGCTCAATTGTATCTTTATCTAAATCTTGGTTAATTGTTGCCATGATTCCAAGCATAAAGAGCTTTTTAATAATTTCAGATGGCTCTTTGCTTAATTTTTTCGCAAGTTCGCCTACTGTAAGCGTACCAGAGAAAGTGATTTTGTCTGGTGTTTCTACCACTTGCATTTGTTGTCTTCCAGCAAAGTTTTCTTGACGCTTGTCTTGATTCCCTTTGCCTTTTTTCTTATTCTTATTGCTGTTCTTTTTGCTGCGAACAACTTTTTCTTCTACTTCAAACTCATCTGCAACAGAAGTTTTCTCTGCTCCATCATTATACTGATTATCTAATTTGTTTACTACTTCATCATCTAACATCGCCATATGATTCGAAACCTCAATATTCATTTCTTTTAGTTTTGTAATAATATCCTTACTTGAGATATTGTGCTTTTTTGCATATTCGTGTACTCGAATTTTACTCATACCTTCACCCCCGGTAAGTTGTATCGAGCATGCTAAGTAGCTTCTTAGCAAAGCCGTCATCTAACACCGCTACAACGACTCGTTCTTCTCTCCCAATCGCATGCCCTAACTCTTGTCGATTTTCGACCTTTCTCATTGGTACGTTGTAGAACGTTGTTTTGTCCGTAATACGCTTTGTTGTATTTGCTGACGCATCTTCAGAAAGCAATACGAGCTTTGCTTTTCCACCTCGAACTTCTTTTAAAACAAGCTCTTCACCCGATATAATCTTTCGGGCCCGATTAGCCAGCCCTAAAAACGATTTCCAATTGGACACTTACTTCGACTCCTTCTCAACAAGCTCAATTAGCTCTTCATAAAGAGAGTCATCAATTTTCGCTTTTAGGTGATGTTCCAAAACATTTTTCTTTTTCGCCTGAGAAATGCATTCTTTATCTTTTGACAAGTATGCACCGCGTCCTGATTGTTTGCCTGTCAAATCAATCGACACGACTCCCTCTTTGGAACGAACAATGCGAATGAGCTCGCGTTTTGATTTCATCTCTTGTGTTACCACACATTTTCGTAACGGAACTTTTCGATTGCTCACGTTCATCACCTCTATTCGATTTCATCTTCAGCATAATCGAATGCGATCATCATATCTTCTTCTGTTAAAAGTCCCAGTTGTTTCGCATCAGACTCGCTTTTAATATCAATTTTCCAATTCGTTAATTTCGCCGCAAGTCGTGCGTTTTGACCACGCTTACCGATTGCTAAGGAAAGTTGATGATCTGGAACAACTACAGTAGTTGCTTTTTCTTCTTCGTTTACAAGCACTTTTACGACTTGTGATGGGCTTAATGCATTTGCTACATATTCCACTGGATCATTTGACCAGCGAACAATATCAATCTTTTCACCCTTTAGCTCATCTACGATACGTTGTACACGTTGTCCTTTCGGTCCTACACAAGAACCTACTGGATCTACATCTACATTTTCAGAGTACACAGAGATTTTTGAGCGATCTCCAGCTTCACGTGCTACAGAACGAATTTCTACAGTTCCATCATAAATTTCCGGCACTTCAATTTCAAATAAACGTTTTAAAAGGCCTGGATGCGTACGTGACACATAAATTTGCGGTCCTTTTGTTGTTTTCTCTACTTTTGTAATGAAAACACGGATGCGATCATGCGGTTTGTACTGTTCGTTTGGCATTTGCTCACTTACTGGTAAAAGTGCTTCTACTTTCCCTAAACTTACATAAATAAAGCGAGCATCTTGGCGTTGTACAATACCGACCATAATGTCTTCTTCACGGTCGCTGAACTCAGAATAAATCACGCCACGTTCTGCTTCACGTACACGCTGCGTCACAACTTGTTTTGCTGTTTGTGCTGCAATACGCCCGAAATCTTTTGGCGTTACCTCAATCTCTAATACGTCGCCCTCTTGGTAGTTTGGGTTAATTTGTCTTGCTTTTTCAACAGAAATTTCAAGACGTGGGTCAAAGACATTTTCGACTACATCCTTACGCGCTAATACTTGAATAGTCCCAACTTCAGGATTGAAGCTAACGCGAACATTTTGCGCCTGGTTGAAATTTCGTTTATAAGCAGAAATTAAAGCTGCTTCAATAGCATCAATAATAATATCTTTGCTAATACCTTTTTCTTGTTCTAATACGAGCAAAGCATCTAACAACTCAGTGCTCATGAAGATCCCCCTTCTTACTAAAACGTAACTGCAAGTCGCGCATTGGCAACTTTATCCATCGGAATTTGGATTTCTTTTTTACGTGTTTTGATTGTTAATAGTAATGTAATCGTTGTTCCATCATATGCAAGCAGCTTCCCTTCAAACATTTTCTCACCATTGATTGGCTCGTATGTTTTAATTGCAACTTGTTTGTCTACTGCTTGCTGGAAATCTTTTTCTTTCTTTAATGGACGCTCCGCTCCTGGAGAGGATACATCTAAAAAGTAAAGATGAGGAATTGGATCCTCTTTATCTAAAGCTTCACTTAATCGCTCACTTACCGCACCACATTCTTCAATATCTACTCCTGTATCAGAGTCAATGGATACGCGTAAAAACCAATCTTTTCCTTCTTTCACATACTCTACATCTACAAGCTCAAGTCCAAGCTCTTCGACAATTGGCTGCGCAAGTGCTTCAACAACTTCTGTAACTTTCTTATCCATAAACAGCCTCCTTTCTGCCGCCATGTAACAGTTGAAAGATTTCATCCTGCGTACTTTTAACCAATGCAGTTTGTATATTCTTTCTCGTTAGCTAACAAAAGCCCCTGCTCATAAGCAGGGAATATCTGTCTTAGTATTACCAAATTTAAGAAGTAAAACTTGTAACAAAATATGTATATACGACAGAAACGTCTACGAAAATTTCAGACGCAGAAACGTAGATAGTAAAACGAAAGAGTGGGTTTCCCCACTCTTTTTTTCACAAAATATACATGACATGGTTATCTCGCTATCTAGTATAGCATAGTAACCATAGTTTTGCAAAGACTTTTCCTACCTATTAGAATAATGATAGCTGGTTTTGATCTGGTAGTTCTCCTAAACAACCTTGACTATCTAAATACTCAATAATTGTTTTGGAAATCTTACTGCGCTGTTGTAAATCCTCTTTCGATAAAAACTCGCCATTTTTACGTGCTGCTACAATATTTAATGCAGCATTTGTACCAAGACCAGGTATTGCATTAAACGGCGGAATCAATGTATCCCCATCAATAATAAAGTCAGTTGCACTAGAGCGATATAAATCAACTTTTTGGAATAAATAACCACGTTCACACATTTCAAGTGTCATCTCTAATACTGTTAGTAAACTTTTCTCTTTTGGCGATGCATCTAATCCTTTTTGCGTAATTTCATCAATTTTAGCACGGATAGATGCTGAACCTTTTACCATCGCATCTAGATCAAAATCATCTGCACGAACAGTAAAATATGCTGCGTAGAATAAGAGTGCAAAATGCACTTTAAAATACGCAATACGCACAGCCATGAGTACATACGCTGCCGCATGGGCCTTCGGGAACATGTACTTAATCTTTTTACATGATTCAATATACCATCCCGGTACATTATTGTTGCGCATTTCCTCTTCCCACTCTGGAGGCACACCTTTCCCTTTACGCACAGATTCCATAATTTTAAACGCTAAAGATGGTTCTAAACCTTGGTAAATTAAATACACCATAATGTCATCACGACAACCGATTACTTCACTCAATGTACATGTACCATCATAAATGAGTTCATTTGCGTTTCCAAGCCATACATCTGTACCGTGAGATAGTCCAGAAATTTGGACAAGCTCTGAGAATGTCGTCGGCTTCGTTTCTTCTAACATTTGGCGAACGAATTTCGTACCAAATTCCGGGATACCAAGTGTACCTGTTTTACAGTTAATTTGTTCCTCTGTTACGCCAAGTGATTCTGTACCTGAGAAAATTTTCATTACTTCTGGATCATCAGTTGGAATGGTCTTTGGATCCACTCCACTTAAATCTTGAAGCATGCGAATCACTGTCGGATCATCGTGTCCAAGTATATCAAGTTTTAATAAGTTATCATGAATAGAATGGAAATCAAAATGTGTAGTTCTCCATTCTGCCTCTAAAGAATCTGCTGGATATTGAATAGGTGTAAAATCAAAGACATCCATGTAATCCGGCACTACGATAATACCACCTGGATGTTGTCCTGTCGTTCTCTTAACACCAGTACACCCTGCTACAAGGCGATCTACTTCTGCTCCTCGTATCGTTAAATTATGATCGGAAGCATAGCCTTTCACATAACCATACGCGGTTTTTTCGGCAACGGTACCTATCGTTCCAGCACGATATACATTATCTTCACCAAACAGTACTTTCGTATAGTTATGGGCACGAGGTTGGTATTCTCCTGAGAAGTTCAAATCAATATCCGGAACCTTATCTCCTTTAAAGCCAAGGAACGTTTCGAACGGAATATCATGACCGTCTTTTTTATATGCAGTTCCACAGTTTGGACAATCTTTATTAGGTAAATCAAATCCAGAACCGACCGAACCATCATTAAAGAACTGCGATTGCTTACAATTTGGACAAACATAATGCGGCGGCAATGGGTTTACCTCCGTAATTTCCATCATTGTCGCAACAAATGATGAACCAACTGAACCACGTGAACCCACAAGATAGCCATCAATAAGTGATTTCTTTACAAGTTTATGCGAAATCAAATAAATAACAGCAAATCCATGTCCAATAATACTTTTCAATTCTTTTTCCAAACGGGCTTCTACAATTTCTGGAAGTTCATCTCCATAAATACTTCGAGCCATTTTATAACTCATATCCCGCGTTTCATCATCTGCACCTTCGATTTTTGGAGTGTAAAGGTCATCTTTTACAGGCTTTACTTCACCAATCATCGATGCAACTTTTTGTGTATTTGTTACAACAACTTCTTTTGCTTTCTCTTCGCCTAAGAAGGAGAAGCATTCTAACATTTCATCTGTTGTTCGGAAATACACAGGCGGCAATGAATGGCGATTTAATGGATTCGCTCCGCCTTGCGAACTGACTAAAATTTTCCGGTACATTGCATCTTCTGGATTTATATAATGAACATTTCCGGTTGCAACAACAGGCTTATCTAACGTTTCACCTAACTTTACTAAGTTAGAAATAATTGTTTTTAATTGGCCTTCATCACGAACGAGCTCAAGCTCTACCAAATGTCGTAACACTACTGGAGGCATGACCTCAATGTAATCATAAAACTGCGCAATTTCCTCTACTTCTTCTGGTGCCTTTTGCATCATTGCTTCAAATACTTCACCTTTATCGCAGGCTGTACCGACTAAAATACCTTCGCGATACTTCTTTAATAAAGAACGCGGAATACGCGGTACACGATAGAAGTATTGAAGATGCGCGTAAGAAACAAGTTTATATAAATTTTTCAGTCCCTCATCTGACGTTGCAAGAAGTGTCACATGACTTGGACGTCCACGTTTATACGCATCTCCTTGTCCCATACTGTCATTTAACTGATCGTGATATTCAAATCCTTTTTCAATTACATTTTTCAGCATTTTCACAAGCAAATACCCTGTTGCTTCTGTATCATAAATCGCACGGTGATGTTGTGTTAATTCAATATCAAGCTTTTTACATAACGTATTTAAACGATGGTTTTTCATCTCTGGAAATAAGAACCGGGCCAACTCTAACGTATCAATAACTGGGTTTTTCGTTTTTTCTAATCCGCTTTTCTTAAATCCAACGTTTAAAAATCCCATATCAAAGCTTGCATTATGAGCTACAAGTGTATGATTACCAATCCACTGTTCAAACTTTTTAAATACCTCTTCTACCTCTGGGGCATCCGTTAGCATATCATCTGTAATACCTGTTAATTCAATGATTGTTGCTGATAATGGTTGATGTGGATTTGCAAAGGATTCAAAACGATCAATAATCTCTCCGTCCTTTATTTTCACTGCAGCAAGCTCAATAACTGTATCATATACAGCTGATAATCCTGTTGTCTCAACATCAAATACAACATATGTTTCGTCTGCAAGTAATCGATGTTCCTCATTATAAGCAATTGGCACACCGTCATTCACAAGGTTTGCTTCTACACCAAAAATCACTTTAATTCCAGCTTTTTTTCCAGCAGAATACGCTTCAGGGAAAGCTTGTGCAACAGCATGATCTGTCACAGCTATCGCTTCATGTCCCCATTTTGCCGCTTGACTCACAAGTGTAGATACGGAAGTTACAGCATCCATTTGGCTCATCGGTGTATGCATATGAAGCTCTACCCTTTTTTCTCCTTCATTTGCTTTATCTTTCCGAGACGGGCCTGTTATTTCATTAATATCGTTTGCAATCATAACCAAGTCTCGAACGAACGTGTCATTTTGAACCGATCCACGCGCTTTTACCCACATTCCTTTTTTCAATGATTGTAAGAGCGGAATATCCTCTTTATCGCGTGAAAACATTTTAATCATAATGGAATCGGTATAATCAGTTATCTTTAATGTCAATAACGTACGCCCGCTACGAAGTTCTTTTGTTTCCACATGGAAGACATAACCTTGAACAGTTTTTCTTCTTTCTTCATCTTGAATTTCACGAAGTGGTGTAATCTCCTCATCAGGCTTAATGAGATAACCGAGTACAATCGGCCCCTCGTGTACAATATCACTTTCTTCAGCTTGTTTCTTGGCCATTTCTTCCATGGCTTGTATAACACGCTGGCGATCCTCTTGCTGTGTTTGTTCACGAAACTTTTGAACTTCCTCTTCATTTTGTTTTATATTTGTTTCTAGCTGAAAACGAGGAAATCCAAAAACTTCATATTGGTCTCCGACTGACTTCGCAAGATTTTTCTTTAGCGCAGTAGATTCTAAATCATTATTCACATCAAGTAACAACTTCACTCCGTTTACATGCGGAAGTTGCTTTTTTAAATACGCAAACATAGGCGAGAAAGTAATTCGCTCTGTACAGAGCGGCCAATACGCCTTAACCTCTTCTTCCGTAAATTGCTTATTCTCTGTTTCTAGTGAAAATGACGTTTTTGCAATATGAGAAAATGACTGCTTAAGCTGTGTTTCAAGCAATTCATATAATTGTGTTGGTAAAATACGTGGTACTTGTAAATCAAAATGCCAACTCTTATTTGCTTTATCAACAACTAACCTTTGAATGCCACCACCTTGTAAATATTGATTGATAAGGTCTTCAGGCATTTTTAACTGTTGGAGCAAAATTTGAAATCGCTCTTGTTGTTCGTTTGTTAATGACATAAGCAACCTCCTTCCACCTGCTATTATAAATTGAAACGTTCCACAAAGAAAGAGAAGGTACCTCACCTGGAGGTACCTCTTCTTATTTTAAAATATTTGCAATGTATGTGTGAAGTTCTTCGACTTTTACTTCTGCAGATTCATTTGTTGCACGTACTTTTACTTCAACAATACCTTCATCAGCTTTTTTACCAACTGTAACTCGAACTGGAAGACCGAATAAATCTGCATCAGCAAATTTTACACCAGCACGCTCTGCGCGGTCATCTAATAACACTTCATATCCTTGTTCTTGTAATGAATTATAGATATTTTCGCCCACTTCACGCTGTGCATCAGATTTCATATTTACTGGAATTACGTGTACATGGAATGGCGCAACTGCTTTTGGCCAAACCAAACCATTCTCATCATTAAATTGCTCAGCAATAGCCGCAACCGTACGAGATACACCAATTCCGTAGCAGCCCATAATAATCGGCTGTGTTTTACCATTTTCATCTAAGAACGTTGCATTCATTGATTCACTATAGCGAGTACCAAGTTTAAATACATGTCCAACCTCAATACCACGAGCAAAACGAATTGTTCCCTCGCCGTCTGGAGAAAGGTCTCCTTCTTGGATGAAACGTAAATCTGTATATTGGCTTACTTTAAAGTCACGTCCTGGATTTACATTTACGTAATGGAAACCTTCTTCATTTGCTCCGCAACATCCATTTACGATAGCTTCAACCGCATGGTCAGCAATGACTTCTACTTCTGCTGTGCCAATTGGACCTAAAGAACCGACTTCACAGTTTAACAACTCTTTTACATCTT
The DNA here is from genome assembly GCF_022663535.1 of Bacillus cereus group sp. BfR-BA-01380. Classification (GTDB taxonomy): domain Bacteria; phylum Bacillota; class Bacilli; order Bacillales; family Bacillaceae_G; genus Bacillus_A; species Bacillus_A cereus_BB. The sequence continues at coordinate 157,623 of NZ_JAKUFS010000006.1, forward strand.
CATGCGATGCAAGTTCAACAACAGAAGCACCGTATAAGTTTTTCAACTTAACATCGTTTACTTCATGATCTCCGCGAACAAGTACAACGATAAACTTCTCGTCTACTTTAAAGACCATAGACTTAATACAATTTGTTGCTTCAATATTTAAGAACGCACATACTTCTTCAATTGCTTTTTGATCTGGCGTTGCTACTTTTTCAAGCGCTTTTTCTACTTCATCACTCTTTTCATAAGAAGCAATAACTGGTGCCATCTCAATATTTGCAGCATAGTCAGATGTATCAGAATATGCAATTGTATCTTCTCCTACATCTGATAATACCATAAATTCATGTGTATCTTTTCCGCCCATCGCTCCAGAGTCAGCGATAACAGCACGGAAATTTAAACCGCAACGTGTGAAAATATTAGAGTACGCTTGGAACAAGCGGTTATATACTTCATCTAAACTCTCTTGCGTTGCATGGAAAGAATATGCATCTTTCATTAAAAATTCTCTTCCACGTAACAAACCAAAACGAGGTCTTTGCTCATCACGGAATTTTGTTTGAATTTGATAAAGTGTCAAAGGTAATTTCTTATATGACTTAATTTCGTCACGTACAAGATCTGTAATCACCTCTTCATGCGTTGCTCCTAAAGCAAACTCACGATTATTACGATCATTCATACGCATTAATTCTGAACCATATGAATACCAGCGGCCAGATTCTTGCCATAATTCAGCTGCTTGAAGAGCTGGCATTAATAATTCTACAGCACCAGCTTTCTCCATTTCTTCACGAACAATTCGTTCCACTTTATGCAACACTTTCAGGCCAAGCGGTAAAAAACTATATATGCCTGAAGCATTTTGACGCATAAATCCTGCGCGCAATAGAAGCTGATGACTTTTAATTTCTGCATCAGCTGGCACTTCACGCAGTGTAGGACTAAATACCATACTTTGTTTCATTCTATAGCACCTCTTTTATAAGAAAAACTTTCGTATATCATTCCATGTTACAACTAACATAAGTAACATTAATAAGGCAAAACCAATAAAGTGAACCATTCCTTCTTTTTGACGGTCAATCGGCTTCCCGCGGAGCGCTTCAATTAAGAAAAAGAAAAGTCGCCCTCCGTCAAGTGCAGGAACAGGTAATAAGTTAAACAAACCAAGATTTATACTTAAAACAGCCGCTAAGCTAAGAACACGAATCGTACCATATTCTACAACTTTGTCTGTTAAATTATAAATCCCTACTGGACCAGATAAATCGTTAATAGAAAAATGTCCTGTAACTAGCTGAATAAGCGAGCCAAATATGAGCTTTGTCCATCTGCATGTTTCTTCAAACCCTGATTTGATAGAACCTAAGACTGATTTTTCAACAGGTGATTGTACACCGAGTTTACCAACTGTAACGTTGCCCTCTTTTTCAGTAGCAGGAGTAACTTGAATTGTCATTTTTTTGCTATCACGCGTTATATCCATCGTAATTTCTTTTCCAGGATTTTCACGGACAATATTTGTGATATCTTTCCAACTGTTTGTTGGTTGCTGATTAATAGATGTAATCTTATCACCTTCATGTAATCCGACTTTCTCGGCAATGCTATTTGGCATTACTTTTCCAATCATCGACTTATCAACAGGAATACCTTGAATAAGCCCGATTACAATGAAAATTACAAAAGCAAGCACAAAGTTCATTGCAGGACCAGCAAAAATGGCAAGTGCTCGTTGTCCTAATGTCTTTGAACCAAATTGTCGGTTAAACGGAGCAATTTGTGTCTCCTCTCCTGCTGAAACGCAATGCGCTTTCTCATGTACTCGAAATGTTTGTAACTCTTCTTCATATTCTTCATATCCAGATATAATCAGCTTATGTTCCAAGTCAGCTTGTTCTACTTCAATGACACGAACATTTGGATATTTTTCACGATTATCCAAAACAATTTTCGTAACTTCTTCTTTTTCATTTAAAACAAGACCCACTTTTGTACCAGGTTTTAGTTCAACTGTTTCTGGATCTTCTCCAGCCATTCGTACATACCCGCCAAGCGGAAGTAAACGAATTGTATAAACTGTTTCATTTTTTTCAAACGAATACAATTTCGGACCAAAACCGATGGCAAATTCACGACACAAAATGCCAGCACGTTTGGCAAAGTACAAATGTCCAAGTTCATGGAAAAATACAAGTGCACCGAAAATTAAAATAAAGGCAATCGCTGTATTCAATTCTCATAACCACCTTCGCTAAATTTGTTCCATCACAAACCGTCTTGTGGCAGCATCAATTTCCTGAATTTCTTCTAAGCTTGGACGCGCAATGACATTGTGATGGTGCATTGCTTTTTCAATGAGTTCTTCTACTGTTAAGAAACTGATTTTCTTTTGCAGAAAAGCTTCTACAGCATATTCATTAGCTGCATTCATCACAGTTGGCATACTTCCTCCCATTTTCCCAGCTTCATATGCAAATTGAAGACAGCGGAAACGTTCCATATCCATTGTTTGAAAATGTAATGTCCCAATTTCCCATAAATTCAGCTGTTTAGCGTTTGGAAGTGAGAAGCGATCAGGGTAAGTAAGTGCATATTGAATTGGAACACGCATATCTGGTGTACCAAGCTGCGCCATTACACTGCGATCTTCAAACTCAACCATAGAGTGAATGATACTTTCTTTATGTAATACAACATCGATTTGCTCATAAGGGATATTAAAAAGCCAATGCGCTTCAATAACCTCTAATCCCTTATTCATCATTGTAGCAGAATCAATAGTAATTTTCGAACCCATAGACCAGTTTGGATGACGAAGTGCATCTTCCACTGTTACATGTTTAAGCTCATCCCTCGTTTTATCTCGGAAACTTCCACCTGATGCCGTTAAAATTAATCTAGAAATACGCTTCTCGTTTTCCCCGTTCAAACATTGAAAAATAGCAGAGTGTTCACTATCTACCGGAAGCAAAGGTACGTTATGTTTCTTTGCAGCTTCCATAACTAAATGCCCTGCTGTTACTAATGTTTCCTTATTTGCAATTGCAATCGTTTTTTTTGCTTCAATTGCTCGCAATGTCGGTAATAATCCGACACTCCCCACAACGGCGTTTACAACTATTTCTGCATCTGGATGAAGTGCAACTGCAAGCAGTCCTTCCTCCCCATATACAATTTTCGTATTTCCACAAACCGTCTGTAATTTCAAAGCATCTTCTCTTTCTTGTACAGAAACAATCTCAGGAGAAAATTCTTGAATCATCTGCTGAGCAAACTCAATATTTCTTCCAACAGAAAAAGCAACGAGACGGAATTGGTCTTGGTGCGTGCGCAATACATCTAATGTTTGCGTTCCAATTGAGCCGCTTGCACCTAATAAACTAATGGTTTTCATTACTTCTACTCCTCGTCCATTCATTAAATGAAATGTAAGAAATGTAATAGCGGTAATACAAATAGCCAACTATCAGTGCGATCGAGTATACCGCCATGTCCTGGCAAAATTGTCCCCGAATCTTTCACACCGTAATGACGCTTAAACGCTGACTCTACTAAGTCTCCAATTTGTCCAAATACAGAAATTGCAATCGTTACTCCAATTAGCCCAACGATATTTTCCTCGACTGGAAAAAATATATTGTACACAACAGCTACTACAATACCGCATACAATACCGCCAAGAGATCCTTCAATCGTTTTATTTGGACTAATTTCAGGCCATAGTTTTCTTTTTCCCATCGCTTTTCCGATGAAATACGCTCCTGAATCCGTTGCCCAAATTACAAACAACGCATAAAATACGTACTGAATTCCTGCAATACGCGTTTCATTTAAATAAAAGAAACCCATCGCAACATACGTTGTTGCCATTAATAAAAATGCAGCATTGTCAAAAGTAAATGTATTCTTAGAAAGGACCGTATATGATAAAAGTAATAAGACAATTACAAATGTAATTTCTCCTTTTGATAAACCTATTGTTTCAAATACGTCCGGTACATTACTTGGAACTAAACTAACCCATAACAATAATGCTGCCAAAATTGCTGGTACAGAAATAATCGTTAGTTTATTCATTCGAATTAATTCATATAATCCAACAGAAGCTAATGCATACACTAAAATTGTAAAAGGCACGCCACCGTAAAATACGATGGGGATGAATAGTGCGGCAGCAATCACTCCAGTAATTATTCTCTGTTTCACTACCAAACCCTCTCTTTCTACACGCCTCCAAATCTGCGACCTCTATTTTGGAAGTCAGTAATTGACTGTAATAAATGTTCCTCCGTAAAATCTGGCCAATATACATCGGTAAAACAAAATTCTGTATAAGCAATTTGCCATAACATAAAATTACTTATACGAAGTTCACCACTTGTTCGGATTAGTAAATCAGGATCAGGCAATGTTCTTGTCATTAAGTACGAAGAAATCGTTTCTTCTGTTATGTCTTCAGAACGAAGTTTCCCTTCCTCACTATCCTTCACCATATTTTGTACAGCAGACACAATTTCATCACGACTTCCATAGTTTAACGCAAAATTTAAAATTAACCCCGTGTTTTCTTTTGTATCTTCAACTGCTTTTTCCATCGCTCTTCTCGTATAATCCGGAAGCCGATCCTTTTGTCCTATCACACGTACTTGTACATTTTCTTCAACAAGCTCCGGTAAAAATGTACCTAGAAACTCTTCAGGAAGTTTCATTAAATAATCCACTTCCACTTTTGGTCTTTTCCAGTTCTCTGTAGAGAAGGCATAAAGAGTCAATACTTTAACACCAAGCTTACTAGCAAACTTCGTAATTTTCTTTACGACTTGCATCCCTTCATGATGACCTGCAATACGAGGCATTGCTCTTCTTTTCGCCCATCTTCCATTACCATCCATAATGATTGCAATATGCGCTGGAATTTCTCCTTTTTTTGCTTCTTCTACGAGATGATCAAACGACGCAATCTTATTGCCTTTAAAAAAAGGAAGTTTTCTAAACATCATTCAAACCCTCCAACGAGCAGACATATGCCTAAAAGTGTAAAAAGACCCCCTTAAGAAGAGGGTCATATTTGCGAAAGTTTCGCGATTACACTTCCATAATTTCTTTTTCTTTGTTTTTTGTAACTTCGTCAACTTTTACGATATACTTATCTGTTTCTTTTTGGATATCTTCTGTATATCCTCTTAAGTCATCTTCTGTAATATCGCCGTTTTTCTCAAGTTTCTTTAAATCATCATTTGCATCGCGGCGAACGTTACGAACAGCTACTTTTGCATCTTCAGAATATTTCTTTACAACTTTAACAAGTTCACGACGACGTTCCTCTGTTAACGCAGGAAATGCGATACGAATAACAGTACCATCATTTGAAGGATTCAATCCTAAATCAGCTTTTAAAATCGCCTTCTCAATATCACCGATAGATGTCTTATCATACGGTTGAATAACTAGCAAACGTGCTTCTGGCACTGTGATATTTGCTAATTGTACAACTGGCGTTGGTGCACCGTAGTAATCTACTTGTACTTTATCTAATACAGCAGCACTCGCACGACCTGCACGAACTGTTGAAAGTTCACGAGAATATGCCGCAACTGCTTTTTCCATTTTTTCTTTTGCATTATTCATTACTTGTTGTGCCATTTTATTTCCCCCTTACAATTGTTCCAATATTTTCGCCGAGAACGGCACGCTTAATATTTCCTTCTTCCATAATTGAGAATACAATTAGTGGAATATCATTGTCCATACATAAAGAAGAAGCTGTAGAATCCATTACACCTAAACCTTCTTTTAAGACATCTAAATATGTAAGTGTCTCATATTTTGTCGCTGTTTCATCAACAGTTGGATCTGCACTATATACGCCATCTACATTATTTTTTGCCATTAAAATAACATCAGCCTCAATCTCAGCTGCGCGTAATGCCGCTGTTGTATCAGTAGAGAAGTAAGGGTTACCTGTACCTGCTGCAAAAATCACAACACGTTTCTTCTCTAAATGACGATTCGCTTTACGACGAATGTAAGGCTCTGCTACTTGGCGCATTTCAATAGAAGTTTGCACACGTGTTTGAACTCCTAAATTTTCCAAGCTATCTTGAAGAGCTAAAGAATTCATTACTGTTGCTAACATACCCATGTAGTCGGCTGTTGCACGGTCCATTCCCATCTCGCTCCCGATTTTCCCACGCCAAATGTTACCGCCACCAACAACGACTGCAATTTCTACATCAAGCTCAGCTATTTCTTTTACTTGCTGTGCAACAGATTTAATAACAGACGGGTTAATTCCAAACCCTTTATCTCCAGCTAAAGCTTCCCCACTTAGCTTTAATACAACACGATTATATTTCGGCTTACTCATAATGAACCTCCAGTACTTGCATCTTTATTTTAAAAAAGGGAACACAATGTGTCCCCCAATCTTTATTAGTTGTTACCTTTTACTTGGTTCATTACTTCTTCAGCAAAGTTGTCTTCGCGTTTTTCGATTCCTTCACCAACAGCATAGCGAACGAATCCTTTTAATGTTCCGCCTTTAGACTCAATGAACTGACGAACTTTCATATCAGGGTTTTTAACGAATGCTTGGTCAAGTAAGCAAATCTCTTCGAAGAATTTGCCAAGACGACCTTCAACCATTTTCGCAACGATTTTTTCTGGCTTGCCTTCGTTTAAAGCTTGTTGTGTTAATACTTGACGCTCATGCTCAACTTCTTCAGCTGTTACAGCATCGCGGTCGATGTATTTAGGATTAACTGCTGCAATGTGCATTGCTACATCTTTAGCAGCCGCTTCATCTGTAGAACCTTCAAGAACTGTTAATACACCAATGCGTCCACCCATGTGTAGGTAAGCACCGAATGCATCTGCATCAGTTTTTGATACGATTTCGAAACGACGAAGTGTAAGTTTTTCACCAATTTTAGCGATTGCTTCGTTGATGTGCTCTTCTACTGTTTTGCCGTTTGCAATTGTTTGAGCCATAGCTTCTTCAATGTTAGCAGGTTTTTTAGCTAATAAGTGAGCAGCTAATTCTTTAATTAATGCTTGGAAACCTTCGTTTTTCGCAACGAAATCAGTTTCAGAGTTTAATTCTAAGATTAAAGCGTCGTTACCGTTTGCTTCGATGTAAGTTAAACCTTCAGCAGCAATGCGGTCTGCTTTTTTCGCAGCTTTCGCAATACCTTTCTCACGTAGGAAGTCAATTGCTTTCTCCATGTCACCGTTAGTTTCTGTTAGCGCTTTTTTGCAATCCATCATACCTGCGCCAGTTTTTTCGCGAAGTTCTTTTACCATTTGTGCAGTAATTGCCATACTTTTCATCCTCCTAAAATATGTATATACCTTAAAAAAGGTGATAAAAGGCCTACCCCCTTATCACCTTTCTAAATTTGTTACGCAGTAACAGTTTCTTCACCTTGTTTTGCTTCAAGGATCGCGTCTGCCATTTTAGATGTAAGAAGTTTTACAGCACGAATTGCATCATCGTTTGCTGGGATTACATGATCGATTTCATCTGGATCACAGTTTGTATCAACGATACCGATGATTGGAATGTTTAATTTGCGTGCTTCAGCAACTGCGATACGCTCTTTACGAGGGTCTACTACGAATAATGCATCTGGAAGACCTTTCATATCTTTAATGCCGCCTAAGAATTTTTCAAGACGCTCTAGTTCTTTCTTAAGTTGTACAACTTCTTTCTTAGGAAGTACTTCGAAAGTGCCATCTTCTTGCATTCTTTCGATGTCTTTAAGGCGTTTAATACGCTTTTGAATTGTTTGGAAGTTTGTTAACGTACCACCTAACCAACGTTGGTTAACGAAGTACATACCAGCGCGAGTTGCTTCTTCTTTAATAGCATCTTGTGCTTGTTTTTTTGTACCTACGAATAATACGTTACCGCCGTTAGCAGCGATGTCTCTCATTACGTTGAATGCTTCTTCAACTTTTTTCACAGTTTTTTGTAAGTCGATGATGTAGATACCGTTACGCTCTGTGAAAATGTAACGTTTCATTTTTGGGTTCCAACGACGAGTTTGATGTCCGAAGTGAACACCAGCTTCAAGCAATTGCTTCATAGAAATTACTGACATAATTTAGTTCCTCCTAAATGGTTTTTGATATCCTCCGTTCACTTCATCTTTAAGCGAAACTACAAGCGTAGCACCAACACTTAAATCAATGAACGTGTGTACTTTGTACTGACACCACTGACAACTATATCACAACAAAATATCACAATCAAGTCGAAAATACATGCATTGAGAAACTTTCTTTTTCGTTTCTCAATTTTTATTACTAAATGATGTACGCACTCTTTATCTATAAATCCATTTTAATTTTCCGACATCTTTGTCTAGCTCCAGCGGCTATGCAGAATACAACATGACCTGTACTTGCTTGCTCCCTTTGTTTTAAATCTCGCATGTGGCAGGAAATGGCCCTGACCGCTTCTACGCACGGCCAGATGCTCTCGTCCTCCCCTAAAAGAAAAGGGGGGGGTATGTCGTTTTTTAACTTATATACAGTATTACCATTTCTCATTATTTTTAAGCTGTTTTAATGATAGAGTGACACTTCCAATAGCAAACTCTTATAACAACAAAAAAGAACTCTTCTGCATGATGCAGAAGAGTTCTTCATTTATGAAAATTAGTTTGTTTTTAATTTTGCAAGTTCATGTAAAAACTTGTCATTTAATACTTTGATGTATGTTCCTTTCATACCTAAAGAACGAGATTCAATTACACCAGCACTTTCTAATTTACGAAGTGCGTTTACAATTACAGAACGTGTAATACCTACACGATCAGCAATTTTACTTGCAACAAGTAAACCTTCTGTTCCATTTAACTCTTCGAAAATATGTTCAATTGCTTCTAGTTCACTGTATGATAATGAGCTAATCGCCATTTGTACAACCGCTTTACTACGTGCTTCTTCTTCAATTTCTTCCGCTTTTTCACGTAGAATTTCCATACCTACTACAGTAGCACTATATTCAGCAAGAATTAAATCATCATCTAAAAATTCTTGACCAAGACGCGCCAATACTAATGTACCTAGACGCTCACCACCACCAACAATTGGTACAATTGTTGTTAAACCTTGACCAAATAACTCTCTGTTTTCTACAGGGAACGCTGTATACTCACTGCTTACTTCTAAGTTTGGAGATGTTTCAGTTACATTGAATAAGTTCTTTGTATATTCTTCTGGGAACTGACGCTCAGCAAGCATTTGTTTCATGCGCTCGTTTTCGATTTGTTGGTGGATTGCATATCCTAATAATTTTCCGCGACGACTTACAACAAACACGTTTGCCTCAATTACTTCACACATTGTGTCAGCCATTTCTCTAAAGTTTACTGGTTTTCCTGCTGCGCTCTGTAATAACGCATTTAACTTTCTTGTTTTTGCTAATAATTCCATTTCTAAATTTCCTCCTACACATTATTCACATACTTTTAATCATTTGAAAACTAGGGCGAGTCACCTGATGATACTATTACAAAATAAACTGGCTCACATCTTTATTTTTAGCAATCGTCGCTAATTTTTCCTCTACATACTGAGGTGTTATCGTTACCTTTTCTAACGTAATTTCAGATGCTTCAAACGATAAATCTTCAAGAAGTTTTTCCATAACGGTATGAAGCCTTCTTGCTCCAATATTATCTGTATCTTGATTGACTTGATAAGCAATCTCGGCAATCTTACGAATAGCTTCGTCAGAAAATTCAATTTCTATACCTTCAGTTTCCAATAATGCTATATATTGTTTTACTAAAGCATTATCTGGCTCTACAAGAATTTTCACAAAATCGTCCGCTGACAATTTTGTCAACTCTACGCGAATTGGGAATCTTCCTTGCAGTTCTGGAATTAAATCTGACGGCTTTGACATATGAAAAGCGCCCGCTGCAACGAATAAAACATAATCCGTTCTGATCGGTCCATATTTTGTCACAACAGTCGATCCTTCCACAATCGGTAAGATGTCTCGTTGCACACCTTCACGTGATACATCAACGCTATTCGATTGTTTACCAGCAATTTTGTCAATCTCATCAATAAAAATAATCCCAAGCTGTTCAGCACGATAAACTGCTTCTTGTGTAACTTCATCCATATCAATTAAGCGCTGTGCCTCTTCATTTGTCAAGACTTTTCTTGCCTCTTTTACAGAAAGTTTACGTTTTTTTGTTTTTTTCGGCATAAAACTTCCAAGCGCATCTTGAAAATTCATGCCCATCTGTTCCATTCCTGTACCTTGGAGCATATCGAACATAGAGGATTGCTGTTCTGTCACTTCAATTGTAATCAGTTCATCTTCGAGTAAACCAGCAGCAAGCTGCTTTTCTACCTCTTTTCGTTTTTGTTCAACATCTCTCTCATCTTGCTGTTCCGATGTTGGAGTTGTGTTTTGATTTTGATATCCACCAAATAACATTTCTAACGGATTTTTAAATCCTGATTCTTTTTGTTTATGCGGTACTAAAATTTCAACAATTCGTTGATTGGCTTGTTCTTCCGCTTTGTCTGTAACATGAATCATTTTTTCTTCTTTTACAATTCGAACAGAAGTTTCCACAAGATCACGAACCATAGATTCAACATCTCGACCAACATAGCCTACTTCTGTAAATTTTGTTGCCTCTACTTTAATGAAAGGAGCGCCCACAAGCTTTGCAATTCGCCTTGCTACTTCTGTTTTCCCAACGCCAGTCGGTCCAATCATTAAAATGTTTTTTGGTGCAATTTCATCGCGAAGTCCTTCTGCCAATTTACTGCGGCGATAACGATTTCTAAGCGCCACTGCAACTGCTTTTTTCGCATCTTTTTGACCAATAATATATTGATCTAACTTTTCTACAATTTGTCGCGGAGTAAAATGTAAATGCATATAAAATGCCTCCCTTACAGTTCTACAGTTCTACAGTTCTTCCACAATAATATTTTCGTTTGTATATACACAAATATTGCTAGCAATTTCTAAGCTCGCCTTTGCAATTTCTCTCGCTGTAAAATGGGAACCTGCATGTTGTTTTAAAGCGCGTCCTGCTGCAAGTGCATAATGCCCACCAGAACCAATTGCTAAAATGCCATCGTCTGGTTCAATTACTTCACCCGTTCCCGAAACAAGCAACAGCGTATTTTTATCCATAACAATTAACATTGCCTCTAATTGGCGAAGCATCTTATCTCCCCGCCACTGCTTCGCCATTTCTACCGCAGCTCGCTGTAAATTACCATTGTATTCTTCAAGCTTTCCTTCGAACATCTCAAATAGTGTAAAGGCATCTGCCACAGATCCTGCAAAACCAGCTAACACTTTACCATGAAATAACTTTCGAACTTTACGAGCTGTATGCTTCATAACAACAGCATTTCCAAGCGTAACTTGCCCGTCACCAGCCATTGCACATTCTCCATTATGGTGAATCCCAAATATCGTTGTAGCATGGAAGTTTCCCATAGAAAAAACTCCTTTATTTATTTTTATCCTAAAGCTAACAAGCAATTAGACTCCAACCTCAAAATTCTGACAAATCGAAAAACAAGAGATTAACTTCCCGTTAGAGCCCGATTGGTTCAACTAACTATTAGTAAGGGAGAAAAAACTCCCTCCATGAATAGAAGTTTCACTTTATCGCTTTTAAAAACAATTTATGCGCGAGGATGGTGCATCATGTAAACGGAGCGTAATCTTTCTTTTGAGACGTGCGTATAAATTTGTGTCGCCGATAAATTCTCATGTCCTAATAATTCTTGTATAGCCCTTAAATCCGCCCCTTCATTTAACATATGAGTTGCAAATGTATGTCTTAACATATGCGGACTTATATGCATTGTAAGAGATGTTTTTTTTATTAGTTCATTTAAAATATATCGAACACCTCGATCAGTTAACGGTTTGCCTTTCGCATTTAAAAATACCGCTTGCGAGTGTTCTAGCGATTTTTTCTCTAATTGTTTTCTCCCATTTTCTATGTAAGTTAGTAAAGCATCTTGTGCATAACTTCCAAAGAGAACATAGCGTTGTTTCTTTCCTTTTCCCGTTACCAAAATCGTACCTGTTGAAAAATCAATATCCGTAAGCTGAAGAGTTACGAATTCGCTTACACGAATCCCCGTCGCATACATAAGCTCCAATAAAGCTTGATCTCGTTGCCCTAGTGGTTTAGAAGTATCCGAAACTTCAAATAACTTTTCTAACTCTTCATCATACAAAAATTTTGGAATTGACCATTCTTTTTTTGGGAGTGATGCAAGTGCAAATGGATTATCTTCCCGATATCCTTCACGCATCAAGAAGCGGTACAAACTTCGTAAACTCGAGATTTTTCGCGCTACAGACTTCCTTGCTAACTTTTTATTATGCAAAGTTGTTAAATATAAACGAACATCAACGTACGTAACATCCTCAAAAGTCAAAATACCTTCTTGCCTCATAAATTGTACAAAATGTTCTAAATCATTTTGATAACTTGCAATTGTATATTTTGAATAATTTCTTTCAATTTGTAAATATCCGACGAATAATTGTAACATTTTATTCACATTTTCATTCATACTCTTCACCTCAATAAAGGCTACTAAATCGTATCACAACTTAGTAGCCTTTGCAAGAAACTTGACTAAATATTTACAAAATTTTGAATTGTTTCTAATGCGCGATTTGCATATGCTTCATTACGCTCTTGCTTCTTTTTAATTTTCTTTTCTAACGGTGCAAATAGCCCGAAATTCGCATTCATCGGTTGGAAGTTTTTCGCATTCGTCGTTGTAATGTAATTCGCCATACTCCCCATTGCTGTTACTGCTGGTAACACAACCGGTTCTTCACCTTTCACAAGACGAGCTGCATTTATGCCTGCTAATAAGCCCGAAGCTGCTGATTCTACATATCCCTCTACTCCAGTCATCTGTCCTGCAAAGAATAAATCATTACGATTTTTATATTGGTACGTTGGACGAAGTAATTTCGGTGAATTAATAAATGTATTACGATGCATCACACCGTAACGTACGATTTCTGCATTTTCTAGTCCAGGAATCAATTGCAACACTTCTTTTTGTGGTCCCCACTTTAAGTGTGTTTGGAAACCAACAATATTGTATAATGTTCCTGCTGCATCATCTTGACGTAATTGAACAACAGCATACGGTGTTTTCCCTGTTTTCGGGTCTTCTAACCCAACAGGTTTCATCGGTCCAAATACTAATGTTTGTCTCCCGCGACTTGCCATGACTTCTACCGGCATACACCCTTCAAAGAAAACTTCCTTCTCGAATTCTTTTAATGGCACTGTTTCTGCAGCAATTAACGCATCATAAAAACGGTTAAATTCTTCCTCTGTCATTGGACAGTTTAAATATGCCGCTTCCCCTTTATCATAACGGGATTTTAAGTATACTTTCTCCATATCAATGCTATCTTTTTCCACAATCGGCGCTGCTGCATCATAGAAATAAAAATAATCCTCACCTGTTAGCTCTTTCAGTTGCGCTGCTAGACCTGATGAAGTAAGAGGCCCTGTTGCAATCACAGTAGGTCCTTCTGGAATTTCTGTAATTTCTTCATTCACTACCGTCACGTTCGGATGATTTTTCACATATTCCGTTACCTTAGTTGCAAATTCATGACGGTCAACAGCTAACGCACCGCCTGCTGGCACAGAACATTCGTCTGCTGCACGAATAATAACAGAATCCATACGGCGCATCTCTTCTTTAATTACACCAACCGCGTTTGTTAATGTATTTGCACGAAGTGAGTTACTGCATACAAGCTCAGCAAATTTATCCGTATGATGAGCTGGTGTTTGTTTTACTGGTCGCATTTCATATAACCTTACTTGAACCCCGCGCTTTGCGATTTGATAAGCTGCTTCACTTCCCGCAAGACCTGCGCCAATTACGTTTACTACTTGTGTTGTCATATGTCTCACCTTTCTTTTTTCATTTCCCGAAAAAAATGTGAGCTGGTAGGCTCACATTTGTTGTTCTTCTTCATAATCACAAGAAATACACTGTACCTGAACGCCTTTTTTCAACTTCTTCTCAACAAGCATACCTTCACACTTTGGACATTTCCGACCAATTGGTTTATCCCAAGAAACGAAGTCACACTCCGGATATGTACCGCAGCCGTAAAAAAGACGTTTCTTTTTGTTGCTTCGTCGTTCGATAATTTGTCCTTCATTACATTTTGGACATGTAACACCGATTTCTTTTACAATCGGTTTCGTATTTCGGCAATCCGGAAAATTAGAACAAGCCATGAACTTTCCGAATTTCCCCATTTTGAAGACCATTGGATTACCACACAGTTCACAGTCTTCCCCAGCAGGTTCATCTTTAATTTCTACTTCGCGCATTTCTTTCTCAGCTTTCTCTAAACGCGGTTCAAACTCTTTGTAGAAATCATCGACAATTTGTACCCAATTTGCTTTTCCCTCTTCCACTTCATCAAGATTTTGCTCCATATTAGCTGTAAACTCAATGTTAATAATTTCAGGGAAAAACTCTAAAATAAGTTCGATTACAATTTCGCCAAGTTCAGTCGGAACAAATCGCTTATTGTCTAACCCTACGTACCCGCGTTTTTGAATTGTTTCTAGCGTCGGTACATATGTAGACGGTCTACCAATTCCAAGTTCCTCTAGCGTTTTTACTAACCGTGCCTCTGTATAACGCGGCGGCGGCTGTGTAAAGTGTTGTTTCGGTTCGACATCTTTTGAAAAGACCGTTTCTCCTATTTCTAGATGCGGTAACATTTTATCCTTCTCTTCTGTCCCGTCATCTTTCGATTCCACGTATACCTTCATAAATCCCGAAAATTTCACAACAGATCCATGCGCACGAAATTGAACAGAATTGTTTATCAGTGTAGCTGTAACGGTATCCATTATAGCAGATGACATTTGACTTGCAACAAATCGCTCCCAAATCAGTTTATATAAACGATATTGGTCACGGCTCAAATAACTTTTTAGTTCGTCTGGCTTACGCAAAACAGATGACGGGCGAATTGCTTCGTGCGCATCTTGTGCGTTTGCTTTTTTCGTTTCTTTCTTTTTTTGTGCTCCGATGTAGTCTGCACCAAATGCTTCTTCAATATAAGAACGTGCTTCTTGCTGTGCCGTTTCTGAAATTCTCGTCGAATCCGTTCTCATATATGTAATTAAACCAACTGTTCCTTGCTTTCCAACATCAATACCTTCATAAAGTTGCTGCGCAAGCATCATCGTTTTCTTTGCTCGCATATTTAACTTTCTCGCAGCTTCTTGTTGCAGAGAAGATGTCGTAAATGGTGATGCCGGATTACGTTTTCGCTCTTTTTTCGTTACACTTTCAACCGAAAAAGCATTTTCTTGCATTTTTTCAATGACTTCATTTACTTGTTGTTCATTTGTTAATTCTACTTTTTCCCCGTTTATTCCATAAAAGGATGCTTCAAACGTCTCTTTCCCTTTTACAAATTCGGTTTTAATTGTCCAAAATTCTTCTGGGATAAACGCTTGAATTTCTTTTTCGCGATCTATAATTAAGCGAACTGCAACAGACTGCACACGACCTGCACTTAATCCTTTTTTTACTTTCTTCCATAATAAAGGACTAATATTATAACCAACAAGTCTATCAAGTACACGTCTCGCTTGCTGTGCATCCACTAAATCCATATTAATTGCACGAGGATGTTTAAAGGATTCTTTAATCGCATCTTTTGTAATTTCATTGAATACAACTCGGCAATCCGACTCTACATCTACATTCAGCGTATTTGCTAAATGCCAAGCAATCGCTTCTCCTTCGCGATCTGGATCGGCTGCAAGATACACTTTTTTTGCTTTTTTTGCCGCTGTTTTCAAATCTTTTAAAACAGGCCCTTTACCACGAATGGTAATATACTTCGGGGTGAAATTATTTTTCACTTCTATCCCCATTTGGCTTTTAGGTAAATCGCGAACATGGCCCATAGACGCGACTACTTTGTATTTTTTCCCTAAATATTTTTCAATAGTTTTCGCCTTAGAAGGCGACTCCACGATTACAAGGTAATCTGACATGCTAGTGCCTCCTTAAGAGGTGGATTCAAGTCTTCGTCTTTATTCACACAAAAGTTCCTTCCTCAAAGTTCCTGAAACCTTTTTGGATGGATTATTGACTAATATTATTGATTTCTCTCGTTTTTGTCAATCAACAATGAATATAACATACAGTGACTATCTACTATTTGTCAATAATTGTTTAATAAAAAACATGAAATATACTATATACATCTAAATTTAAAAACGACTTAAAACACTTTCTTTTTAGGTGGGCGAGAGCATCTGGCCATGCATAGTAGCGGTCAGGGCCTTTCTCTGCCACACGCGAGGTTTAAAACACAAGGTAGAAAGCAGGAGCGGGTTATGTTTTATTTTACGTGACAAGGATATATAGATAAATTTAGAAATATAAGTTGAGAAAACGAAAGAAAACCCTCTTTCTTTTTAGCCGCGCGAGAGCATCTGGCCATGCATAGTAGCGGTCAGGGCCTTTTTCTGCCACACGCGAAGTACAAACAAAGGAATAATCCATATGTCGAAAAATCAAAATGGATTCATATTATAATTTGAAAGTTCTTCCATCACATCTTCGGCACATTGAACTAATTTTGCTCCTTGTTGAATGAGCTGATTCGTTCCAACCGCACTCTCAATATAATTAGGACCTGGCATGGCAAATACTTCTCTATTTTGCTCTAATGCGTAATCTACTGTTATAAGAGAACCACTCCGCACTTTCGCCTCTACTACAAGAACCCCTTGACAAAGCCCGCTTACAATACGGTTTCGCCTCGGAAAATACCATTTTTGCGGTGCATAATGCGGGGGGTACTCCGTTACAAGCAAGATTTGTGCTTTCCATTTTTCATAAAAATCTTGATTCTTCTTTGGATACATATATTGTAAACCGTGTCCTAATACTGCAATTGTCGCAAAGTGATGTTCTACTGCAATTTCATGAGCAATTGTATCAATTCCATTTGCAAGACCACTCACGATTAGCCATTCATCGCTCATAAGCGGTTGTAAAATAGATTGTATGCTTCCTTTTCCATATAAAGACGGATTTCTCGTTCCAACAACAGCTAATTTTTTTGTCGATTGTAATATTTCTTTCTTTCCCTTTCCATATAAAATAAACGGGGGATCAGGAATTTGGCGCAATAAACTCGGATAATCATCATCCCATATCGTCATATAAAAAACGTGTTCATCTTGTAATTGTTGAACGCAGAAAAAAGGGGATGTTTTTTGGAGATAAGAAGCAAGTGCAGAGGCTTTTTGCATAGGCAGTCCAAGATGTTTTTCAATTTGGGTAGCTTGAAAGGAGTAAATATCCGCTAACTGCGGATCAATAGCTAATAAGCGCCTCAGTACTTTCCACTGATCTGCCAAGCAGTAGTGAAGATGCAATAATCTTTCACGTTTCATAGTCATTCTCCTTACCCATAATTATTATTATGTTAACTTTAAAAGGGATAAAAGACACCCTCTATTACAGAAGGTGTCTTTCTAAAAGATTAATAATTTTTACAAGTTTCAAATAAGCCTTTTTCTTTTAAAACAGAAATTAAAGTTTCACCCATAACAGCTGGTGTTTCAGCAACTTTAATACCGCATGCTTCCATTGTTTTAATCTTTTCAGCAGCTGTACCTTTACCACCAGAAATAATCGCACCAGCATGGCCCATGCGTTTCCCTGGAGGTGCTGTTTGCCCACCGATAAAGCCGACAACAGGTTTCGTCATGTTCGCTTGTACCCATTCAGCAGCTTCTTCTTCTGCCGTTCCACCAATTTCACCAATCATAATAACAGCATGTGTCTCTTCATCTTCATTGAATGCTTTTAATGCATCGATGAAGTTTGTGCCATTTACAGGGTCACCACCGATACCAACTGCAGTTGATTGGCCGATTCCTTCTTGTGTTAATTGATGTACAGCTTCATATGTTAACGTACCTGAACGAGATACAATGCCAACATGACCTTTTTTATGAATATATCCTGGCATAATACCAATCTTACACTCATCTGGCGTAATAACACCTGGGCAGTTTGGTCCAAGAAGACGTGTCTTTTTGCCTTGCATATACTTCTTAACTTTTACCATATCGAGTACTGGGATACCTTCTGTGATACATACTACTAAATCAAGTTCTGCATCAACAGCTTCCATAATTGCATCCGCAGCAAAAGCAGGTGGAACGTATACAACAGAAGCGTTCGCACCTGTTGATTTTGCAGCATCTTCTACTGTATTAAATACTGGTACACCTTCAATTTCAGTGCCACCTTTACCAGGCGTTACACCACCGACAATTTTTGTGCCATACTCAATCATTTGTTTTGTATGGAATAATCCTTGAGAACCTGTAATACCTTGTACAATAACTTTTGTATTTTTATTAACTAATACGCTCATTTTTTCTCCCCCCGCTTTCTATTAGCCTACTAGTGAAACAATTTTTTGTGCACCGTCTGCCATAGATTCTGCTGCAACAATATTTAAGCCGGATTCATTTAAAATTTTCTTTCCTAGCTCTACATTTGTACCTTCTAAACGAACAACAAGTGGTAATTCCAGTCCTACTTGTTTTGTCGCTTCAATAACACCTTCTGCAATTACATCACATTTCATAATACCGCCAAAAATGTTAACGAAAATACCTTTTACATTTTTGTCAGAAAGAATAATTTTGAAAGCTTCTGTAACTTTTTCAGCTGTAGCACCGCCACCTACATCTAAGAAGTTAGCTGGGTCACCGCTATAATGTTTAATAATATCCATCGTTGCCATTGCAAGTCCTGCACCATTTACCATACAACCAATATTTCCGTCTAATGAAATATAGTTTAGGTCATACTTAGAAGCTTCAACTTCTTTTGGATCTTCTTCATCAAGATCACGAAGCTCTAAAATATCTTTATGGCGATATAAAGCATTAGAATCAAAGTTTAGTTTTGCATCTAACGCCATAACTTTTCCGTCACCTGTTGTAACAAGCGGGTTAATTTCTGCAATAGAACAGTCTTTTTCAATAAACGCACGGTATAAGCCCATCATAAACTTTACAGCTTGTCCAACAAGCTCATTTGGAATATTGATATTAAACGCAATACGACGCGCCTGGAAGCCTTGCAGGCCTACCGCAGGATCAATATATTCTTTAAAGATCTTTTCTGGTGTTCTCTCTGCTACTTCCTCGATTTCTGTTCCGCCTTCCTCAGACGCCATTAACACAACTTGAGAAGTCGCACGATCTAACACAAGACCAACATAATACTCTTTTTTAATGTCGCATCCTTCTTCGATAAGTAAGCGCTTTACTTCTTTACCTTCAGGACCCGTTTGATGGGTTACAAGTGTTTTCCCTAGAATTTCCTCTGCATATGTACGAACTTCATCTAAATTCTTTGCTACTTTTACACCGCCAGCTTTGCCGCGTCCGCCAGCATGAATTTGTGCTTTTACTACACATACACTCGTTCCTAATTCTTTCGCTGCTTCTACAGCTTCTTCTACTGTAAAGGCAACCTTCCCGTTCGGAACACTTACCCCATAGTTTTTAAGGACTTCTTTACCCTGATATTCGTGGATATTCATGGTCCCATCCTCCCCTATTTTCCTGTTTTACTCGAAAAGTTTTTTAATGTTTTTAAACACTACATTGACATTGTATAAAATGATTGCCACGCTGTCTACAATAAAGTGTCAGAAAACTGAAATCGCTTTATTCTTTTTTTAAAAATAATAATGTTAATATACAAAAATAAAAAAATAAGCTGTGAATTCACAACTTATTCGTAACTACTCAGCTATACATTTCATTTAGAAGTTTGGTAAGGGTTATGATTCCAACGAAAATACGCCCTTTATTACCTATAGAACGTTTTTTTCATTTTTCAGCATATAGACTGCTGTCATGACGATAAAAATGGCAATGCACCTTGCTACCTTTCTTTGTCTTAAAACTTCGCTCGTGGCAGGAAAAGGCCCTAACCGCTCCTATACATAGCCAGTCCCTCCCAGACCATTTAAAAAAATGCTTTTCCGCTCTTCTTTTCATAGAGTAACTGAGTAGTTATACTTATTTTTCAACCATATCTTTAATTGGAGCAAACGTTTTCCGGTGCTCATCTAACACACCATAAGTTTCAATCGCTTGTAAATGTTGTTTTGTTCCATAACCCATATGTTGTTCAAATCCATACTGCGGATACCGTTTTCCAAGTTCCTTCATCATGCGATCTCTCGTTACTTTCGCAATCACAGATGCAGCTGAAATCGAAATACTTTTCGCATCTCCCTTAATAATAGATGTTTGCGGGATAGAAGCCTTAAGTTCCATTGCATCAATTAGTAAATGCTCTGGTTTACATGATAAATTACTTATAGCCTCTAACATCGCTCGTTTCGTTGCTTCGTAAATGTTTATCTCATCAATTACATGAGGCGGAATAATCCCAACCCCAATCGCTAGCGCCTCCTCTTTAATTCCATCATAAAACCGCTCACGCTTGGCCTCACTCAATTTTTTCGAGTCATTCAAACCAGGCATATAGAAATCTTCTGGGAGCACAACAGCAGCCGCAACAACAGGCCCTGCTAACGGTCCTCTTCCAACTTCATCAATACCAACGATAGATACAATCCCCTTTTGACGAAGTGCACTCTCATATGTTGACATCTCAGTGAATTTTTGTCTTTCTTTTTCTTTATCACCTTGCTGTTTTTTCCATTTTAAAATAAGTCTCTGCACACCTTTTCGTTCGTCTGTTAATAACATACTAAAACGCTCGTCGTCTTCTCGTTCAATTTCTTGCAATAAAGCTTCGATTTCTTGAATTGTTTGTTTTTTAGACATACATAGTTCCTCCTGCAAGTAAGAAAAGGCGCGCAATAGCGTGCCTTTTCTCTCCCATTTAACGATAGTAGCCTTATCTTTGCATTCAGAAAAATGAAAGACGCTAGGCTAAAATAACTGCCCGTAAAATTCATCGAGTTACATGAGCGAAATAGAAGTTTCGCTCTATGCTTCTTCCATTATCTCTTCTGGTGTCTCAAATGTCATTTTCCCAAGTTTACCAGCGCGAAGTTCACGAAGAACAAGTTCTGATGTTTTATCATAATCAACAAGTCCTCCGCCCATTAAACAGCCTCTATTTTTTCCAATCGCATCAAATAACTCTACAATATCTTCTGGAATTTCATTTAACTTATAACGCTCTTTCAAACGTTCTGGATACTGTTTCTCCATAAAGCGAAGTGCATACACAGCCACATCTTGCAAATTTAATATGGCATCTTTAATCGCTCCAGTCGTTGCAAGACGAAGCCCAACCATTTCATCCTCAAATTTTGGCCATAAAATACCAGGTGTATCTAATAGTTCCATTTCTTTTCCTACTTTAATCCATTGTTGTGCTGTTGTTACACCTGGACGATCACCCGTTTTAGCAATATTTTTCTTCGCTAATTTATTAATTAATGTTGATTTTCCAACGTTCGGAATACCAACAATTAAAGCACGAATTGCTCTTGGTTTAATGCCTTTTGCAATCATTTTATCAAATTTTTCTTTCACAAGTTCTTTACAAGCCGCTGTAATTTCTTTCATACCTTGTCCAGCTTGTGCATTAATAGAGATTGCTTTATGGCCTTTTTCTCCAAAATAAGCAATCCATTCTTTTGTTACACGATCATCCGCCATATCCGCTTTATTTAAAACAACAAGTCTTGGCTTGTGCGTAATAATTTCATCAATCATTGGATTTCGTGATGATAATGGCAACCTTGCATCAACAAGTTCAATTACCACATCGATTAATTTTAATTTCTCTGTTACTTGGCGCCTTGCTTTAGCCATATGACCAGGAAACCATTGAATTACCATACTTCCACCTTCTTTTCTACATTCATTTTACAATACGTGCATCTTTTAACGGCCAATACAATATATTAGCTTTCCCAATTACTTGGTCTATTGAAATCGTTCCAATTGTACGACTATCCTTACTAAAACGTCGATTATCTCCTAATACAAATAACTCTCCTTTTGGAACTGTTGTCTTCCCTGTAATTTCTTCAAGCTTAAAATCATACGTTAATGGACCATCAGCAAGCTGCTTTTTCTGCTTATCTAAATACGGCTCCTCATACGGTTTTCCGTTAA
Source organism: Bacillus cereus group sp. BfR-BA-01380 (assembly GCF_022663535.1). GTDB lineage: Bacteria > Bacillota > Bacilli > Bacillales > Bacillaceae_G > Bacillus_A > Bacillus_A cereus_BB. The sequence continues at coordinate 179,861 of NZ_JAKUFS010000006.1, forward strand.
TATAGAGTGTGTCGTTTCGATATTCTATCTGATCACCCGGCAGACCAATAATACGTTTAATGTAATCTTTATCTTCTGTCGCTTGAAACACAATGATATCAAAACGTTTTGGTTCTCCGATGTGATAACCTATTTTATTGACAATCATACGATCACGATCATGAAGAGTCGGTGACATAGATACACCATCTACAAGAATCGGTGCAAAGAAAAACTGTCTAATAATCCAAGCTAAGACAACAGCAATCAAAATAGCTTTTGTCCATTCCCAAAGCGTACTTTTTTGTTTCGTCATGCGATTCCCCTCCACGGTTATGTAAGCTGTTTAATGTATGTAAGTAAAAACACAGCTAGATTGGAAAAAGGGAGCTTGCAAATACAAGCTCCCATACATGTCTTATCGAATTTCTTTAATACGTGCTTTTTTACCGCGAAGGTTGCGTAAGTAGTATAACTTAGCACGACGTACTTTACCACGGCGAAGTACTTCGATTTTCGCGATTCTTGGCGTGTGAACTGGGAATGTACGTTCAACACCTACACCGTAAGAAATCTTACGAACTGTGAATGTTTCGCTAATTCCGCCACCACGACGTTTAATTACAACACCTTCAAAAATCTGAATTCTCTCACGAGTACCCTCTACTACTTTTACGTGTACGCGTAAAGTGTCACCAGGACGGAATGAAGGTAAATCAGTTTTTAATTGATTTTTTGTAATTTCTGCGATTAATTGTTGCATATTCAATTCTCTCCTTCCAAACAGATGCTCATGCAAAGTCATTTCATAAATTGCAGCGGAACACCGTTGTTAACGGCTACTCTCTATAAGTAGCACAAGTGTTATAATAGCATATTGCTCAGTTTGTTGCAATAGCATTTTTTTACTTCTCTTCTTTAAATTCTGCTAACCATTTTCCCTCTTGTTTAGATAAACTACGTTCCTCTAATAAATCAGGGCGACGCATAAAGGTTCGGCGCAGTGATTCTTTATGACGCCATTCTTCAATATATTTATGATTTCCAGACAGAAGTATATCCGGTACTTTCATTCCACGAAAATCCGCCGGTCTTGTATAATGCGGATGCTCTAGTAAGCCTGTACTAAATGAATCTTCTATTTGTGATTGTTGATTCCCTAAAACATCAGGTAATAAGCGGACAACGCTATCTGTAATAACCATAGATGCCAACTCTCCGCCTGTTAATACATAATCACCTATTGAAATTTCATCGGTTACAAGATGCTCACGAACACGCTCATCATACCCTTCATAATGGCCACAAATGAAAATTATATGTTCTTCTTCAGCTAATTCTTCAGCTTTCTTTTGTGTAAAACGCTCTCCTTGCGGGCACATTAACACAACACGTGGTTTACGCTCTGTTTCCTTCGTTAACTCTTCTACAGCATCAAAAATAGGCTGTGGTGTTAATACCATTCCAGCTCCCCCGCCATACGGGTAATCATCCACACTATTATGTTTATTAGTTGAATAATCTCGAAAATTAACAACTCTTAGCTGCACTGCTTCTTTTTCTTGTGCTTTTTTTAATATAGAAGAACCAAAGACACCTGTAAACATTTCCGGAAACAATGTTAAAATATCAATTTTCATTACAGTAATCCTTCCATCACGTGAATGGTCACAAGCTTTTCATTGATGTTTACTTGTAAGACAACTTCCTCAATATATGGGATTAAAACATCTTGGCCTTTTGGCTGTTTGATGACCCAAACATCGTTTGCGCCAGGAGAAAGAACTTCTTTAATTGTACCAATTGTCTCTCCGTCTTCTGTTACAACAGTACAACCAATAATTTCGTGATAATAATACTCTCCTTCAGCCAATTCTCCAAGCTGATCTTCTGGGACTTTTACTAAAGAACCTTTCAGTTGTTCTACTTCATTTACATTGTTATAGCCTTCGAATGTCAGTAAATCAAAAGACTTATGCTGACGATGAGAAGTAATCTTTACAGCTAATGGCTCAGTAGCTTTCTCTTGCCATATGTATAATGTGTTTCCTACTTTATAACGCTCTTCTGGAAAATCTGTACGTGAAATTACACGCACTTCTCCTCTAACACCGTGAGTATTTACAATTTTCCCTACATTAAACCATTTCGTCATAAACAGCACGTCACCCCTGTTCGTTATATGTCGTTAGCATCTCCATTCTCTTTGCTGAAGATGCGATTTATCTTAAAATGTTAAAAAAGGGTGAGGAACAGATCCTCGCCCTTTTTGTACTTATTGAATTTCCAGCGTGACTTTTTCATTTTGATGATGTCCCGCTGCATATAAAATCGTTCGAATTGCTCTTGCAACTCGCCCTTGTTTCCCAATGACTTTACCCACATCCTCAGGATGTACGGTTAATCGATACTTCATCTCTCCGTTGTACAGTTCCTTTGTAACCTTTACATCTTCAGGATGATCCACAAGGGGTTTAACAATTATTTCGATTAACCCTGACATAGCCATTGTTTCAATTACTTACCTTGTTTAGCTAAATGGAATTTCTCCATGATGCCTTGTTTAGAGAAAAGGTTACGAACTGTATCAGATGGTTTCGCACCGTTTCCTAACCATTTTAATGCTGCTTCTTCGTTGATTTTAACTTCAGCTGGCACAGCAACTGGATTGTAAGTTCCGATTTCCTCGATGAAACGTCCGTCACGAGGAGAACGAGAATCTGCAACAACTACACGATAGAAAGGAGATTTTTTAGCTCCCATACGTTTTAAACGAATTTTAACTGCCATTTATAAAGCACCTCCGAATATATTTCACACAGATAATAATATTAGCAAAAAGAGTGGGCCTTTGTAAAGTATTTTTTCTTAACAGAGCCATCTTTTTTTCCTTACATAAATGGAAACTTCAAACCACCTAGTCCTTTTTTCTTACCTTTTTGCATACCAGACATCGTTTTCATCATCTTTTTCATATCTTCAAATTGCTTCAAAAGACGATTGATCTCTTGTACAGTTGTACCGCTACCTTTAGCAATACGTTTCTTACGACTAGCGTTAATCATTTCCGGTTGTTCACGCTCTAATTTCGTCATTGAGCGAATAATCGCTTCAATGTGTCCAATTTGCTTTTCATCAACTTGGACATTTTTTAATCCTTTAATTTTCCCAGCACCAGGAAGCATATTTAATAGCTCATCAAGCGGTCCTAATTGACGCACTTGTCCTAGTTGCTCTAAAAAATCATCTAACGTAAAGGAAAGTGTGCGCATTTTTTGCTCAAGTTCTCTTGCTTTTTCTTCATCAACTGTCGCCTGCGCCTTTTCAATTAACGTCAGAACATCACCCATACCTAAAATACGCGATGCCATGCGTTCTGGATGAAATGCCTCTAGTGCATCTAATTTCTCACCCATACCAGCAAATTTAATCGGTGTGTTTGTAACAGCTTTAATAGATAGCGCTGCACCTCCGCGCGTATCACCATCTAATTTCGTTAATACAACACCTGTTAAACCAAGCTGTTCATGGAAACTTTGCGCAACGTTAACCGCATCTTGTCCTGTCATTGCATCAACAACAAGGAAAATCTCGTCCGGTTTCGCTACTTCTTTCACTTGTGCTAATTCATCCATAAGCTCTTCATCAATATGCAGACGACCTGCTGTATCAATAAGAACATAATCATGATGATCTTCTTTCGCTTTTGCAATTGCTTGCTTGGCGATTTCAACAGGACTTACTTTGTCTCCTAAAGAGAAAACTGGCATATCTAATTGCTTACCGAGTGTTTCAAGCTGTTTAATTGCCGCTGGACGATAAATGTCAGCTGCAACAAGCATCGGTTTCCGATTATGCTTTTTACGAAGTAAATTCGCAAGTTTACCTGTTGTCGTCGTTTTACCCGCACCTTGCAACCCAACCATCATAATAACGGTTGGCGGACGGTTAGAGACAGCAATTTTACTCTGTTCTCCACCCATTAATTCAGTAAGTTCTTCCTGTACTACTTTAATAACTTGCTGTCCAGGCGTTAAACTTCTCATTACATCTTGTCCGACAGCACGTTCAGACACACGCTTTACAAAATCTTTTACTACTTTAAAGTTAACGTCTGCTTCTAAAAGAGCAAGACGAACTTCTCTCATCATTTCTTTTACGTCAGCTTCGGATACTTTCCCTTTGCCGCGAATCTTTTGCATTGTCTGTTGAAGTCGGTCGGCTAATCCTTCAAATGCCATATTGCCGCCCTCCTAATCTAAATTTTCGATAGCTTCAACAACTTGTTTTACTTGTTCATCTACATGCTCTTCTTCGCTGATTAGCTGCTTTAACTTTGCAACAAGTTGCTGCCTTTCTTGAAACTTTTGAAGTAATAATAACTTTTCTTCATATTCTTCAAGCATCGCTTCTGTCCGTTTAATGTTATCATACACTGCTTGGCGACTTACTTCAAATTCTTCTGCAATTTCACCAAGCGATAGATCATCAAGATAGTAAAGTGACATATAACTTCTTTGTTTTGGCGTTAACAACGATTGATAAAAATCATACAAATAATTCATTCTCGTTGTTTTTTCGAGCATGTTGAATCACCCTTTGTTAAGTGAATTACCTTTACATCGATTAGTTTACATGTAGAATAAAGGTGTGTCAAGTTTTTTTCTTAACATCTTAATTTAAATTCAAAAAGAAGAAGCGGTACACACCGCTCCTTCTTTTTCTACATATGTTTTAAACTCTTGCACGTGGCAGGAGAAGACCCTGATCACTTCTATACACAGCCGGATGCTCTCGAAAAGGATTTTTGTGTTAGTTTTTAATTTGTATTTATATAGATAAAAACTATCACGAATCAAACCTTCACTTTATCCCGCATTAACGGGCAGTAAGCCCCCTCAAGATGTAGAGAAAAGCGAAGAAGATAAGCAGGGGCTAACTGTCCGTAAAAGCCCGATTCGTGGGGCTGACCATTAGTGGGGGATGAAGACCCCCCCACTTCACTTTATTCTGCTTCTGTTTCTACAAGGTCCCCAAATAATCCATATACATATTGTTCTGGATCAAATGCTTGCAAGTCATCCATTTGTTCTCCCAGACCAACAAATTTCACCGGTACATCCATCTCATTACGAATTGCTAATACAATTCCACCTTTAGCAGTTCCATCCAATTTCGTTAAGACAATGCCCGTTACATTTGTCGCCTCGCGGAATGTCTTCGCTTGGCTTAAACCATTTTGCCCTGTTGTTGCATCAATAACAAGCAATACTTCATGAGGAGCTCCAGGAACTTCACGTTCGATTACACGTTTTACTTTCTCTAACTCTTTCATTAAGTTGATTTTATTTTGCAAGCGACCTGCCGTATCACATAACAAAACATCAACTTTTCGCGATTTTGCAGCCTGAATTGCATCGTACATAACAGCCGCTGGGTCAGAACCTGATCCTTGTTTAATTACATCTACACCAACACGTTCTCCCCACACTTCTAGCTGCTCGATTGCACCAGCACGGAATGTGTCGCCAGCTGCTAATAATACAGATTTGCCGTCTGATTTGAGTTTATGTGCCATTTTTCCAATCGTTGTTGTTTTTCCAACACCGTTTACCCCAACAAATAAAATAACTGTCAATGCATTATCTTGTACATTTAATTCATTATTAAAATTACCGTTACCTTTATAAATCTCAATTAATTTTTCAGAGATAACAGCTTGTACTTCTCTTGGGTCTTGAATATTACGACGTTTCACTTCATCTCTTAATTGGTCAATTAACTCCATTACTGTGGACACACCCACATCCGCACCAATTAAAATTTCCTCTAACTCTTCGAAGAACTCTTCGTCAACTTTACGATAACGATATACTAAATCATTTACTTTTTCTGTAAAAGAGTTTCTCGTTTTCTCTAAACCTTGTTTAAACTTCTCTGTTACCGTATCTGTTTGCTTCGAAATTTTTTCTTTTAATTTTTTAAAAAAACTCATTCTTTCCCATCCTTCCTATTTGCTCGTAACAAGCTCTTCCCCATCATCTAAACGAACGGAAACAAGCTTAGACACACCAGATTCTTGCATCGTTACACCATATAATACATCAGATTCTTCCATCGTACCCTTTCGGTGTGTAATAACAATAAACTGCGTTTCATTACTAAATCTTTTCAAATACTGTGCAAAACGAGCAACGTTTGCTTCATCTAGTGCAGCTTCCACCTCATCTAGCACACAAAACGGTACAGGACGAACTTTTAAAATACCAAATAGCAACGCAATAGCTGTTAATGCTCGTTCTCCCCCAGAAAGAAGACCTAAATTTTGTAACTTTTTTCCTGGCGGCTGTGCAACAATATCAATTCCTGTATTTAATAAATCGTGCGGATTTGTCATAACCAAGTCTGCACGCCCACCGCCAAATAATTCACTAAATACGAACTGGAATTCTGTACGAATTGCTTGGAACGTATACGAAAAACGTTTTTTCATTTCTTCATCCATCTCATCAATTACTTGATGAAGTGTTGTTTTCGCCTCTTGCAAATCATCACGCTGCTCTAATAAGAACGTATGGCGCTCAGATACTCGCTCAAATTCATCAATAGCGCCTATATTCACTGTACCGAGTTCTTCAATGGATAGTTTAATTAATTTCACTTTTTTACGAGCTTCCTCGCTAGACATTGTCATCGTATATTTTTGTTTCGCAGCTTCAAAAGAAATGGTATACGTTTCTCGTAAGTGTTGCAAGCGATTTTCTAACTCCACGTCTAAACGATTTATTTTCACTTCTTGATCCTTTAATACATCAAGCAAATATTTATGCCTACGCTTCGCTTCTTTTACTTCTAAATCTAAATGTTCTAGTCGTCCTTGTAAATCAAGACGCTGTTCACGGCGTGAGCTAATTAATTCCACAGTTTGATTTCTATCGTGTGTTTTCTTTTCAATCATACTTGTAATTTGTTCTTCACCGCTAGAATTCGATGTCATTTCTTGTTTTAAGAATGCTAAATCTTCTTTTGTCTTTATAAGATTCTTTTTCGTTTCATCTCGTTCTTTTGTAAGGCGTTCTACTGTTTCTTTTTGGTTCGATAATCGTTGTTGCTTTTCAGCCACTTGTACTTTGAGCTCTGTAATCTTTTTCTGTACTTTTTCCTTTAAAGAATGCTGCTCATTCTTTTGTTTTGTTAACTCTGTAATCGTTATATCAAGTTGCGTAATTTTTTCTTGCAGCTCAGCAAGCGTTTCTTCTATTTCAGTTTTGCGCCCTTGTATCTTCACTTGGTCTTGCAAAAACCCTTCCAGTTCTAAGTCATAGATAGATAAACGCTCATTAATGCGATGTTCTTCTAGCTCTAACTGATTCATTTCTTCTTTGCATTTTTGTTCATCTAAACGCTTTTCATCGACGTTTTGTCGAAGTTCTTTCAATTTTACTTCTTTTTCTTGTATTTCTTGTTTTAATGCTTTCACGTAGTTTTCTAGCTTTTCTGTCTTTTCTTCCATATCTGTCAATTTTTCGTTCCACTCTTCCAATTCCCGTTGACGTCCTAATAAAGAAGAATTTGTTCGCTTCACAGCACCGCCTGTCATTGAACCTCCTGGATTCACAAGATCTCCTTCTAATGTAACAATACGATAACGATACTGTAGCTGCTTTGCTAATTCATTTGCTCCTTTTAAATCATGGGCAACTATGACTGTACCTAATAAATTTGTAATCACATTTCCATATTTATGATCGTACTGTACAAGCTCTGAAGCTATCCCTATAAATGACGAATGCTGGCTTATCATGCGAAGTTGCTCTACATTAAGTGCTCTGCCCTTTATAACACTTTGTGGTAAAAAGGTCGCACGGCCATGGCGATTTTGCTTCAAAAATGTAATTGCTCGGCGTGCATGCTCTTCTGTTTGTACAACCACATGCTGCATTGCTGCTCCAAGTGCAATTTCCATCGCCACTTCATATTTTTTCGGTACAGTAAGAAGCTCTGCAACCGCACCTTCAATACCATGCAACAGGCTGTCGCGCGCCTTTAATACTTCACGGACACCTTGATAAAATCCCGAATAATCTTCTTGCATTTCTTCAAGCATTTCTTTACGGGAACGGGCTTGCTGAACATATTGATATGCTTGATATAGCTTAGTCTCATTTTCACTATATTGATTTTTACATTCGCCAAGCGCAGTCTCCGTTTGCTGCATGCTTGACAACAGATTTGTGATTTGTTCTTTTATACGTTCATATTTTTCAACAAAAGTTGATTTTTGCTGTGCAATTGCTATGCGCATCTGCACATATTTTTCATTTTCTTCGTCAAGACGCTGATTTTTGAAATCTCGCTGTTTAAATTGTTCCTCTAACATAGAAAATTCATTTCGATAGCTTGCTTGTTGATTTAAAAGTTCAATATAGTCACCTTTTAAATGTTCAATTTTCTCATCCAAATTTTGTTCATATGTAGACAACAATTGTTCGCTGTCATGCAACTTCTGTTCTAACTCTTTCACATGACTTGCTAATTTCATGAATTCCTCTGTTCCTTGCATGGCACTTCCTTCATATACAGAAACTTTTTCTGTTAATTCATGAATGAGTGTTTCTAACTGCGCACAATGTGTCGTTGCATTGTGCTTTCTTTCTTTCAGCAGTTCACGTTGCCCCTCTAACTTTTCAAGCTCTTTACTAGAAAGAAGAAGAACTTCTTGTAAAGATTGAACAGACTCATCAATAGCTTGTACATTTGCACGTACTTCTTCTAAATCCGCTTCATTTTTTTGAAGATGCGTCGATAACTGCACTTCTTCATCTTTGTTATATTTAAATTGCTCACGAAGCGCTTCCCATTTTTCATGTAATTCTTCAATTTCATACACAATTAATGCCGCTTCGACTTTTTCTAGTTCATCTTTTTTCTCTAGATAATCTTTCGCAATAGAAGCTTGTCTTCCAAGAGGTTCAACTTGCGCACTTAATTCGTGAATAATATCTTCTACACGATTTAAATTTTCTTGTGTCTCCGCTAGTTTCCCTTCCGCTTTCTTCTTACGAATTTTATATTTCAACACACCAGCTGCTTCTTCAAAAATACTACGGCGGTCTTCTGCTTTACTACTTAGAATTTCTTCCACTTTACCTTGACTGATAATAGAAAACGCTTCACGCCCCATACCTGAGTCCATGAATAAATCAACAATATCTTTTAAACGACAAGACTGTTTATTAATAAGAAATTCACTGTCTCCAGAACGATATACTCGTCTCGTTACGCTTACTTCGTTGTATTCAATTGGTAGACGTTGATCCTCATTATTTAATGTTAATGTTACTTCTGCAATATTTAACGCTTTACGCGTATCGCTTCCGGAAAAGATAATATCTTCCATTTTCGAACCGCGCAGCGACTTTACAGATTGTTCACCAAGTACCCAACGAATTGCGTCTGTAATATTACTTTTCCCGCTTCCATTTGGACCTACCACAGACGTTACACCTGGTACAAAGTCAATCGACACACGTTCCGCAAAAGATTTAAATCCTGCTATCTCTAACCGTTTTAAAAACACGAAAGGCCTTCCCCCTTTATGCACAAGGAATCCCCCTAAGTACAAGGGGGATTCGCTATGATTGCTCTTTTAATTTTTCCAACGCTTCTTGGGCAGCACGCTGTTCTGCCTCTTTCTTAGACTTCCCACTTCCAAGACCTAAAGATTCGCCGTTTAATGTAACGCGCGATACAAATTCTCGATTATGGGCTGGTCCTTTTTCTTGCAGAATTTGATATTCTATATTCCCGCTACCATCACGCTGAATTAACTCTTGTAGTTGACTTTTAAAATCCATCACATGAGAAAAAGCACCTTCATTAATTTTCGGATAAACAACTGTTTTTAAAAATCCCCATACCTTGTCCAAACCTTGGTCCAGGTAAAGTGCGCCAACAAACGCTTCAAAGACATCCGCTAATAACGCTGGACGTTCACGTCCTCCTGTCATTTCCTCTCCCTTTCCTAAAAGGACAAGATCTCCAAATGATAGCTCATTTGCAAAACGAACGAGAGAAGGTTCACATACAATAGCAGCGCGAAGTTTTGTTAATTCGCCCTCACTCATTGTCGGATATTTTTGAAACAAATATTGCGAAACTGTTAGTTCTAATACCGCGTCTCCAAGAAATTCAAGACGCTCGTTATCTTCATGTGGCTTTTTTCGATGCTCATTCACATACGATGAATGCGTAAATGCTTGAATTAACAACTTTTCATTTGTAAATGTAATACCTATTTTCTCTTGAAACTTCTTAAAAGCCTCTCGATATTTAGCTTCATGCTTCTTATCTCTATACTTTCTGTACGGCATAGGTCCCTCCAGGTATATATGCTGAGAAAGCCCCGTATATAAACGGGACTTCATCAAGCATTATAGATGACTCTCTATGTAAGTCACAGCATCGCCAACAGTAGCAATCTTTTCTGCTTCCTCATCAGAAATTTCCATTTCAAACTCATCTTCTAATTGCATTACAAGTTCTACTACATCTAGGGAGTCAGCACCTAAATCTTCTTTAAAGTTTGCAGCTGGTGTTATCTCTGTTTCGTCTACTCCTAAACGATCTACGATGATTTTCGTTACACGCTCTAAAACGTCTGCCATATTCATTCACCTCCTTTAAAAAGTATAGACAAACTGTTACTTTTTTAAATCCATCCGCTCTCCTCAAGACATTATATTTAATATTGTACAGAAAAACGAGATGAAATCAACCTATTTCTATAGTTTCTTCTCTTACATCACCATGCCGCCGTCAACATGAAGTGTTTGCCCAGTAATATAACGACTCGCATCTGATGCTAAAAAGGCAACAGCATTTGAAATATCTTCTGCTTCTCCAAATTTTGCAATTGGAATTAATTTTAACATTTCGTTCTTCACATCTTCCGCCAATACATCTGTCATATCTGTTACTATAAATCCAGGAGCGACCGCATTTACTGTAATATTACGACTTGCCAGCTCTTTTGCTGAAGTTTTTGTTAATCCAATTACACCAGCTTTTGCTGCAACGTAATTTGCTTGTCCTGGATTCCCAGTAACACCGACAACGGAAGCGATATTAATAATGCGCCCATGACGTTGACGCATCATATAACGAGATACAGCCTTTGTACATAAAAAGACACCTTTTAAATTTGTATTAATAACCGCATCCCATTCTTCCTCTTTCATACGCATTAACAAATTATCTCTCGTAATGCCAGCGTTATTGACAAGAATATCAATTTGACCAAATGCATCTACAGTTTGTTTTACCATGTCAGCTACTTCTTCGCTACTAGCAACATTTGCTTTTACTGCGATTGCTTCTGAACCTAAATTTTTAATCTCATCAACAACTTCATTTGCTTTCATTTCGTTTCCTGCATAGTTTACAACTACTTTTGCACCTTGTTTTGCTAAATCTAATGCAATTGCACGGCCGATTCCGCGAGATGCTCCCGTTACTAATGCAACTTTGTCTTTTAATAACATTAGCCTTCTCCTCTCAGTTTTGAAATGGTATCTTTCATCGTTTCCTCATCGTATATTGCATATACTTTCACAGACGGAGCGATTGATTTCATAAGACCAGCTAAAACTTTTCCAGGCCCAATTTCAATAAATGTATCTACACCAAGCTCCACCATACGTTCAATGGATGGGTACCATAATACAGGGGAATAAAGTTGCTCAATTAACTTTTCTTGAATGTCTTCTTTCCGCGTAATGCAATCTGCTGTTACATTTGCAACAACTGGAATTTTTGCATCCTCGATCTTAATTTCATTTAGCACACCTCGAAACTTCTCAGCCGCTGGTTTCATAAGAGATGAATGGAATGGACCACTAACACGCAGTGGGATTGCACGCTTTGCACCGTTTTCTTTCGCTCTTTCTGAAGCTAATTCTACGCCTTGTTTTGTACCAGAAATTACAATTTGCTTTGTGCTATTCATGTTCGCAACTTGAACAGGATAACCTTCATGCGTTACTTCTTCAGTTACCCGCTTTAACATATCAGGATCTGCTCCCATAATTGCTGCCATTGCACCTTCACCACTTGGCACAGCTTCTTCCATGTATTCACCACGTTTTCTTACAGCGTATACACCATCTTCAAATGACATAGCACCTGCTGTTACTAGCGCGCTATACTCACCTAAACTATGTCCTGCAACATAGTCAGGTGTAATATCGTACTGCTCTAACACCTTTAAAATTGCAATACTTGTCGTTAACAATGCCGGCTGCGCATTAGTCGTTAACGTCAATGTTTCTTGAGGACCCTCAAAGATAAGTGATGAAAGAGAATCTTTTAAAATCTCATCAGCCTGATGAAATACTTTTGCAACCTCTTCATAACTTTCCGCTAATTGTTTTCCCATTCCAACTGCTTGTGAACCTTGTCCAGGAAAAAGAAATGCTAGTTTTCCCATTTCAAAACCTCCTCATTATTGAAGCGGTTCCTCCTCCACTACGCTCGTAATAGTAGGAATAACTTCCTTCGCTACCATTTCACGAGTTTGACGAATCGCACTAAAAATCGATTGGTCATTAGAAGAACCATGCGCTTTGATGACAGGAGCTTTCAATCCAAATAAAGCTGCTCCTCCATACTCTGAATAATCCATTTTGTCTTTTAACACCCTAAGTTTTGGTTTTAATACTCTTGCCGCTAGCTTGCTTGTAAATGAACTCGTCAATTGCTCTTTTAGCATAGAGAATAACGAAATTGCAGTCCCCTCTAAGGTTTTAAGAGCAACATTTCCAGTAAATCCGTCACAAACAACCACGTCAGCTACACCTTGTAATAAGTCTCGTGATTCTACATTTCCAACAAAGTTAAGCGGTGCATCTTTTAGCATTGCAAAAACTTGTTTAGAAAGCTCGTTTCCTTTTCCATCCTCAGTTCCAACATTCAAAAGACCTACGCGAGGATTAGAAATTCCTCTTACTTTCTCTGCATATACAGATCCCATTACAGCATACTGGTATAAATGAATTGCTTTCGCATCGACATTCGCACCAACATCTAGCATAACAAAGCCTTTTCCATCTACTGTTGGCATCGTAGGAGAAAGAGCTGGACGCTCAATTCCTTCTATACGTCCTACTACAAATAATCCAGCTGCCATAAGAGCCCCTGTATTCCCAGCTGAAATACAAGCATCAGCGGCACCTTCTTTTACTTGTTGCGCAGCAAGTACCATAGAAGCTTGTTTTTTACGGCGCACTGCTCGTACTGGCTCATCTGTTCCTTCAATTACTTCCTCTGTGTGCAGCACCGTAATACGCTCTTCATTTGTTAAATACTTACGAATTTCGTCTTCTTTTCCAACTAACGTAATATGTAAATCTGAATATTCTTTAATTGCTTTCATTGCTCCAAGCACGACAGATTTTGGCGCATGATCGCCGCCCATTGCATCTATTGCGATTCTCATAAGTTACTACCTTCCTCACTATAATTACTAGATCGATACATTTCAAAAGTGCCTGTAAATACAAGTTCGTCTCCAACAAAACTACGCACTTTGACAACCGTCCGTCCTTTATCATTCTCTACATCTTCAACACGTGCTTTCGCAACAACACGCTCTCCTAATTTTACAGGACGAATATATCGAATGATAGACTTTGCAGTTAAAGCTAATTCTTCATCAATAACCGCAACAGCTAATGAGTTTGCTTGTGCAAATAAATGATGCCCACGGGCAATTTGATTACGTTTAAAGACATGTTCTTCTTTCACTTCAAAAATAGAAATCGCATGTCTATCTAATTCTATATCAATAATTTCTCCTACCACTTCATCAAGCGGTAAAGATTTTACATCTTCTTCATGTTGTTTCGTTGCCACATGTTTAATTCGTTCTCGTAATTCTGGAATCGAAAGTTCCATTCGATCGAGACGAATTGTTTGAATACTCACTTGAAATTGTTCAGCTAATTCTTCATCCGTAATAAACGGATTTACATCTATCGTTTGTTGTAACAACTCTTGTCTTTCTTTTTTCCTTCTCTTTTTCATTCCGCACCATCCATTTTTATGACTAGGTACTAACAGTAGTATATAAGCATTAAATACAGAATGCAACATTTTTTTACGTATTGCGCTTTAATCTAGCTTTTCTCCTTGAAAAACCCCTGATTTCTCTAAATAACTACGCAGCATTTCATACTGTTCGCTTTGCCAAAACGCAGTCGAATCAACAAGTAGTGCAGCATCTTGCCTTGCTGTTTCTAACGCTCGATAATCATGTACCATATCAGCTAATTTAAATTCAGGTAAACCACTTTGCTTGCTTCCAAAGAAATCCCCAGGACCACGCAATTCTAAATCTTTTTCTGATAGGACAAATCCATCATTTGTCTCTGTCATAATACGCATGCGTTCTTTTCCTGTTTCCGATTTCGGATCAGCAATTAAAATACAATAAGATTGTTCACTTCCACGCCCCACACGACCACGAAGTTGGTGAAGTTGTGATAACCCAAAACGTTCTGCATCATAAATAACCATCGTTGTTGCATTCGGTACGTTCACACCAACTTCTACAACCGTTGTCGAAATGAGAATTTGCACTTTATTTTCGCTAAATTGATGCATTACTTCATCTTTCTCCTGAGAAGAAAGGCGGCCATGCATAAGACCAACTTGAAATTTCCCTTGATAATGATGAGTCAACATACTATGTAAATCAATCGCATTTTGCACATCCAGTTTCTCTGATTCTTCAATTAATGGACAAATGACATACGCTTGTCGTCCTTTTTTTACTTCTTTCTCTACAAATCCAAGAACACGTTCAAACATATCATGTTTCGCCCAGTATGTTTCAATGACTTTACGACCTGCCGGCATCTCATCAATAATTGATACATCCATTTCACCAAACGCAGTAATTGCTAATGTACGAGGAATTGGTGTTGCTGTCATAAATAAAACATCAGGATTTTCACCTTTTTCCCTCAATACACGACGCTGTGCTACACCGAAGCGATGTTGTTCATCCGTAATTACAAGCCCCAGCCGGTGAAATATGACTTCATTTTGAATTAAAGCATGAGTTCCAACGAGAATATCAATTTCTCCTTGTTCTAGTCTAGCTAATATCTCACGGCGACGCGCTCCCTTTACAGAGCTTGTTAATAATTCAATGTTCATATTAAAATGGGAAAATATAGATACTAACGATTGATAATGCTGCTCTGCTAAAATTTCTGTTGGTACCATTAATGCCCCTTGATATCCAGCTAATTTCGCAGCATACAAAGCAATTGCAGCCACTACCGTTTTCCCAGAACCTACATCACCTTGTAGTAAACGATTCATTCGATACGGGGACCGTAAATCTTTCATAATTTCTGTAACCACACGCTGCTGCGCATTCGTTAACGGAAAAGGAAGAGCTCCTATAAACTCTTCTAATCGTTCAAGAGATACATCTTTTTTTGTCCCCTTTGAACTTTCCCGCTCCATTTTGCGAAGTGCCTGCATCTTCAATTGGAATAAAAAAAACTCTTCATATACAAAGCGGCGACGCGCCTGTTTCATAGCTTCTTGTCCACTAGGAAAATGCAAGGCATGTAGTGCTTCATAACGAGATAATAACTTGTAACGCAACAACAACCCTTCTGGCAACACTTCTTTCACAAAAGAACCATACTCTTTAAACGCCCCTGCAATAAAGCGACGCATTTGTTTCACCGTCAATTTCCCTTTAACTGAATATACTGGTTCTACTTCTTGTTGACGAACAACCGGCCCAAAGTGAAGTTCAGATACTGAAATCGTTTGACGATGTTGATCCCATTTCCCAGATATCGTTATCGTTTCATCAATATTTAACTTCTGTTTATAGTAGGGGCGGTTAAAGCATACAGCTGTAATTAAATAACGCCCAACGAGAACACGTACAGTAAGACGAGATTTATTTTTTCCATAATATTGCAAAAGAGGCGCACTATGTACTTTCCCTTCCACAGTTACCCGTTCTTCATGTTTAACTTCAGCCAAATCCTTCATCGCATAGTCTTCATAACGATACGGAAAATGCTCTAGTAAATCAGAAACCGTAAAAATCCCCATCTCATTTAGTAATACAGCTGTTTCCTCTCCAATCCCCTTCACATCCGTAATTGGAATTTGCACAACTTTATCCAAGATCTTCACGCTCCGTCAAATCTTATTCCTAACCTTTCATGTATACAGGTTATATCTCAACAATAGATTACATATTTCCGTTTTCACGTTGAATATGCAATCACTCCCTCTCTATTCTACCATAGCATCAAGAAAGCATAGTAGTCATTTCACCTTTCCCTAGTCGCATATATATATTCGTTTTAATTTTCCGACATATAAGTCCTGTTACGCAAAATACACCATGATCGCTATTTGCTTTCTCCTTTTGTTTTAACCTTGCATGTGACAAAAAACTATGCGCGGGCAGTTAGCCCAATTGGTTCACCTAACCGTAAGCCAGGGATGAAAAATACCTTACTGATGAAGGTTTCACTTCATTTTCAAAAAGAAAGAGAGCCCCACCACATCTGCTAGCAAGGCCCTCTCATCATTTATATTAGTTCATCTCATTATAGCGTAAGTACATTTTAAACAAAAATAAAACGTTATTCTACAGAAAAAATGAAAGAATATAAAGGTTGATTTCCATTATGAACTTCCACTTCTACATCTTCAAATGTTTCTTCTACAAATGTTACTAATGCATCTACTTCTTCTTCCGATGCATCTTCACCCTGTAAAATTGTTAAAATTTCTGCATCTTCATCAAGCATATTTTCTAACAGTTTTTTCGCAGCTGTAATTTTCTCTACATCTGTCGATACAATTTTCCCATCTGCAATACACATGAAGTCATCTTTATTAATTGTTACACCATCAATTTCTGTATCACGAACCGCATATGTGATTTGACCTGTTTTCACATGAGCAAGAGCTTCGTTCATATGCGCTTCGTTTTCTTCAAGGGTTCCTGCTGGATTGAAAGCAAGCATCGCTGCCATACCTTGTGGAACTGTTTTTGAACGAACAACAATTACTTTTGGGCCCACTACAGAAGCTGCTTGCTCTGCAGCCATTACAATATTACCATTGTTCGGTAATATAATAACTTTTTCTGCATTCACTTCTTCAATAGCTTTTACAATATCTTCTGTACTTGGATTCATCGTTTGACCGCCTTCAATAACTACTGTCGCACCGATGCTTTCAAACAATTCTTTAATACCAGAACCCATTGCCACCGTTACAATTCCATAAGGCTGTTTTTCTGCAGGTTGTTTTACTTCTACATGCATCGCTGCAGGCTCATCTAATAAAGCAGTATGTTGTTCACGCATATTCTCTACTTTAATTTTGATTAAGCTTCCATAACGTTGCCCGTAGTTCATCGCATCTCCAGGATGCTCTGCATGAATATGAACTTTTACGATTTCATCATCAGATACAACAAGCAATGAATCACCGTACACACTAATCTCTTCACGGAATTTTTGCTCAGAGAAATTATGTTCTTTCATCTTCTCTTCGTCTAACTTAACCATGAATTCTGTGCAGTAGCCGTATTTAATATCTTCTGTACTCAATTGGCTTTGTACACTACGGTGATGTTCTGCACGTACCATTTCGTTCATAGATGGTTGTGTTGGCTCATTAGAGGCGATTGTTTCACCTTTTAAATCCGCTAGAAATCCTTCATAAACGACAACAAGACCTTTCCCACCGCTATCTACAACACCAACTTGTTTTAATACAGGTAATAAATCTGGTGTACGATTTAATGATGCATTCGCTTCTTTCACAACTTCTTCCATAAACAAAACAAAGTCGCGCTGTTTTTTCGCAACTGTAACTGCATGTTTACTCGTTTCTCTTGCAACTGTTAAAATCGTTCCTTCAATCGGCTTCATAACTGCTTTATATGCCGTTTCTACGCCCGCTTCTAACGCATCAGCAAAATCAATTGTTGTTAATTCTTCTTTTTGTTCAATGGATTTCGAAAAACCACGGAACAACTGAGATAAAATAACACCTGAGTTACCACGCGCTCCCATTAATAATCCTTTAGCTAAACTTACTCCGACTTTACCAGCGTGTTGTGAAGGTTTTCCTTTCACCTCGCGCGCGCCTGAAGTCATCGATAAGTTCATGTTTGTACCGGTATCGCCATCTGGAACTGGAAAAACGTTTAAAGCATCAACAAGTTGAACATTGTTTGTTAAATTATTTGCTCCTTGTATGATCATTTGTGACAAACGTTTTCCATCAATTTTTTGAATTGACACAGTTCTTCCTCCTTAATGCACATTACAAGTTTATTACTTTAACTCCCTGTACGTAGATGTTTACAGAATCTACTGCTAGTCCTACCGTTTGATCTAGTGTATACTTCACTTTCGTTTGGACGTTATGTGCTACCTCTGAAATTTTTGTACCATAGCTCACGATAATATACATATCAATATGTACTTCATCTTCGTCTTTACGAACAATAACGCCTCTAGTGAAGTTTTCTTTTCGTAAAATTTCTGTCAACCCATCTTTTAATTGGTTTTTAGAAGCCATACCGACGATGCCGTAACAGTCTACTGCAGCGCCTCCAGCAATTGTTGCAATTACATCTGTACTAATATCAATTTGACCGTACTTTGTCTTAATTTCAATTGACATCTCGTTTCCCCCTTCTGAAATGGTGAAAGTGAGCTAGACTACTTTATTTACTATAATATAATCTTTTTAAAGAAAATTCCATTGTTCTTTCTTTTCGCTCTCACATTTATAAAATAAAATAGCACTTTTTTCTAGTGAGCAAAATAGTCCATTTTTATTATACAACACTTACCGCTACAATATGTCAAGTGATTTTTCTTGATTTCCGCTTTTGTTTCCCTACATATAGTGTCAAGTAATTTTTCTTGATTTCTTTTTTATACACTGTTGCATTCTCTTTTTAGTTGTGTTAAATTATAGTAGTGTTTTTAGCATCGCATAAAAGACTAACATTGAAAATTACGTAGGTTACGGTAGTTAAGGGAGGGAAATATAGATGGCTCGTGTTTGTGCTATTACTGGAAGAAAAGCTCGTTCTGGTAACTCTCGTTCTCACGCAATGAACGCTACAAAACGTAAATGGGGCGCTAACCTTCAAAAAGTTCGCGTACGCATTGACGGTAAAGTTCAACGTGTTTACGTTTCTGCTAGAGCATTAAAATCTGGCAAAATCGAACGTGTTTAATAATAAAAAAGAGAGCCAATTGGCTCTTTTTTTATTATACTCATGAAAAAAGCACCGCTAATAGGTGCTTTTTATCCTTTTTTAAAGGTATTCAATACCGCGCGAACAATTCCACCAAGAAATTTCGGTAACTTAATTGTATAAAATCTCATGGTTTCCCTCCTAATCCCCATTACTCCACTTGTTTACTATAGACGCCGCATTAAAAGTATTTCTTCAATCAGTGCTTCTTATCACCATTAATATGCCAGAAGTAAATGAAAAAGTACCTTTTTCCGCAACGAGTTCATTACTTATACAAAGTGTCGATCCCCATTTTATCGTTTTATCAATAAGGGGATATTTAAAACCATGGAGTGTGATTCCCGTTACTATTTCTGTCACTGGAACAAAGGATATGTAAGGAAATAATGAATTTTCTTCAATTGTATATGTACCTAATTCTCTAACTGAAATTTCATTTTTATAATCTACAATGCTTATATTGGTATTGGATTGTAAACCTTTTATTAGCATTTGAATGTTTGCTAAACTATGATCCAACCTTCCACCTGTTGCACCAAAAATACGAATTTGTGCTGGTTGTTGCTTTAAAGCCCAGTTAATCGCAATCTCTAAATCAGTTTCATCCTTTTCTTTCGGTACAATATGCAGATCATGCTTCTGCTTTTGCATCCATACTAGTTCCTCTTTTGTAACAGAGTCATAATCACCAAACGCTACTTCTGGCATGATTCCAAATTGCAACAAATGGTATACTCCGCGATCAACAGCTGCCCATACAACCTCTTCACTCTCATATTTAGAAAAATCTGCCCAGCACTCTACTGGACCCCCAGCTAAAATATGAATAATCACGTTCTCTCTCCTCCTATAGAAAAAAGGCAATCTGCTAATAGCTAGATTACCTTTTCTTTTGATTCATTTTCCTATTTACCGCTTCATTCTTATCCGCGAATTGCAGCAATTGCTGCCCCGCGATCTTTTTCATTATATACTGCAGATCCAGCAACGAGAACATTAGCTCCTGCTTCTACACATAATTTTGCTGTTTCTACATTCACGCCGCCATCAACTTCAATCTCTACTTGCAAATTACGTTCACGGATCACATCAGCAACTTGTTTAATTTTCGGCAATACAGAATGAATGAACTTTTGTCCGCCAAATCCTGGATTTACCGTCATAAATAGCACCATATCTACATCTTCTAATACATGTTCAATCATAGAAACCGGTGTATGTGGATTTAAAACAACACCCGCTTTAATGCCTTGTGATTTAATTAATTGAATTGTCCGATGTAAGTGCGGGCAAGCTTCTACATGTACCGTAATAATGTCCGCTCCTGCTTTCGCAAAAGCCTCAATATACTGATCCGGATTTTCAATCATAAGATGAACATCTAATGATAAAGAAGTAATTGGGCGAATAGCTTCCACAATTAACGGTCCAATTGTAATGTTTGGAACAAAATGTCCGTCCATTACATCAACATGTATGTAATCTGCTCCGCCTTTTTCTACATCTTTAATTTCTTCTCCCAATCTTGAAAAATCTGCTGATAAAATCGATGGTGCAATTTTAATCATAATTAATACCTCGGCTTTCTCTCTCTAATTTCTTCAATAAATTGCACATAGTGCTCATAACGATAGTTTGTAATATTCCCTTCTTCTACCGCTTCTTTCACCGCACACTTCGGTTCAGAAAGATGTGTACAACCTCTAAATTTACAGTATTGACTCTGTTCTTTCAACTCCGGAAAACAATATGTGAGATCTTCTACTTCTATATCGATGAAATCGAGTGAGCTAAATCCAGGTGTATCGGCCACAAGCCCACTTCCTACTTCAATTAATTCCACATGTCTTGTCGTATGCTTACCTCGTCCCAAATGAGCTGAAATCCCACTCGTCTTTAGTGCTAAATCTGGACGTAACACATTTAAAAGTGAAGATTTCCCTACACCAGATTGACCTGCTACAACAGAAACACATCCTTCTAAAAACGGCTTTAACACTTCTATACTTTCTGATGTTGTCGTTGAAGTGAATATAACATCATATCCAATTGCCATGTAATCCTTCGCATATGCCTCAATCATTTCACGTGTTTTCACATCTATTAAGTCCATCTTACTAATACAAATAATTGGCTTAATATTATGAAACTCAATTAAAACTAAAAACCGATCTAATAGCAATGGATTGAATTCTGGTTCTACGGCTGAAAACACAAGAAGTGCTTGATCAATATTCGCAATCGGTGGACGCACAAGTTCATTTTTTCGTTCTAATATCTCTAGAACATACCCTTCACTCGGATTATCAGCCTGAAATACAACTTGATCACCAACAAGCGGTGTAATCTTATTCTTACGAAATACACCACGCCCTCGGCACTGTGTTATCCCTTCTTCATGCTGCACATAGTAGAACCCACTTAAAGCTTTTATAATTTTCCCTTCTGGCATACATTCTCTCCTTTATTTATCCCGCTATTCGCGGGCAGTAATACTCCCATCTCAAAATTCAGCGAAAGCATCGTCCAGTTCCAGTGACTAGAATGTTCGGTGGCTTCGCCCCCTCGGACGAGGCAAAAAGCGCCTCTCTGCCTTGGGCGTGGGCGTCCTGCGATTCTGAGCGAGCCGCTTCCGCTTTCCTTAAAAAGTTTAGTGGGAGATAAACTGCCCGTAAAAGCCCGATTGGTGAGGGCCGAAAATCCCCACTGATTAAAGTTTCACTTTATTGTGTTGGATACAAAACTTCTTTTTCAATTAAGGTCGTTCCATCACGAACAATTTTGTAACGCCCTTTTTTTCCTTCTTGAATAATAAAATCAAGAGAGACTGTCGTTGACTCCGTTATTGTTCTCGTTTCAAGCGGTTTATCCATAGTATTTTTCATATCTTCTTTATATATTTCAATCGTTTGCGGTGTTTTCTCTCCAGTTGCTGGTCCTTGATACTGAATTTGGATATTATCAACTTTCACAATTTTTGTTGGTTTTTCTTTCTGTCCATCAGAGAAAGTAATCGTTACTTTTGCCCCTTCTTTTAAGTTCGTATCCGGCTTTGGTGATTGGGAAATAACTAGCCCCTTATCCACTTTATCGGAATACTCTCTTTTTATTTCTGGCACAAGCTTTTTCTCGTTTAAATAGCTATTCACACTACTTTCTGTCCAACCAGAAAAATCGGCGAGGCTAATTTGTTTTGGCCCTTTACTAATCCACACCTTTACCTCTTGCTCTGCTTCTACAATAAGTTGCCCTGCTTCTGGAATTTGTTCCACAATTTCACCTTGCGGCTTGTCACTTTCAATATAATAAGGAATAACCCCTTTATATGGAATCAATTCATCTTTAGTGTTGTCATAATCTTTCCCTATTAAATTAGGCATTTTTTTCTTTTGCTTTCCACCTGATTTAAAAATCGTAATTTTTGTACCTTTTCGTACAACTCGATCTGCCGCTGGACTTGTTTTAATAACCTTACCTTCTTCTACTGCATCTGTATATACAGTTTGCGGCGATGTCAAGTCGAATCCTTTAAGTGTATTCACCGCTTTTTCATATGTCATCCCAGACACATCCGGCACTTTGACTTCCTTTGGAATAAAGAAACCTGGAATCACCGTCACTGCTAATATTCCACAAACGACTAAAAATAGGAACGTTGTTAACAAAATTTTAAGCCAACGATTGCTTTTTTTCTTCTTTTGTTTTTCTGGTTCGTCCTGCTGCTTTTCTTCTTTCGGCTTTCCAGGTAAAATAATTGTTTCTTCAGTAGTTGCACTTATTAACTGTTCCTGCTGAATGATAGGAATCGCTTTTGTTGCTTCCATATCTTCTGGTATATAGAAAGGTTGTTCATTTATTCGCTCTGGATATAATGCAGTTGCAATATCACGGTTCATTGCATTTACAGACTGATAACGATGAAACGGATCTTTCGCTGTTGCTTTTAAAATAATATTTTCTACACTTTGCGGAATATCAGGATTCCACCTTTTGGGAGATGGTGTTTCATTTTGTAAATGTTTAAGCGCAATAGAAACAGCAGATTCTCCAGAAAATGGCGGCCTTCCAGTTAATAATTCAAACATTACAATCCCAAGAGAATAAATGTCTGATTGCTTATTTGCAACACCACCTCTTGCCTGTTCAGGAGATAAATAATGAACAGAACCAAGAACAGAATTTGTGTGTGTTATAGTAGTTGCACTTGTCGCAGTTGCAATCCCAAAGTCTGTAACCTTCACAACACCATCATTTCGAATTAAAATGTTATGAGGCTTAATATCACGATGGACAATTTCAAAATGATGCGCATGAGCCATCGCAGCAGTTAATTGTTCCATAATATCAATCGCTTCTTCTACAGGAAGAAGACCTCGCTGTTGTATGTATTGTTTTAACGTTTGACCTGGTACATATTCCATAACAAGATAATAGATTCCATCTTCTTCTCCAACATCATACATATTCACAATATTTGGATGAGATAACGTTGTAACCGACTGTGCTTCTCGATGGAAACGCTTAATAAATTCCTCATTATTTGAATAGTCAAGCCGCAGCATTTTTACAGCTACATCACGATCGAGTATGTCATCATGTGCCAAATATACATTGGCCATTCCCCCGCCGCCAATCATTTTTAGTAGCTTGTAACGGTCATTTAGGCGTCTTCCAATCATCACGTTGTCATTCACCTACTTTCGTTCGCCGAGTCCGCATAATCAATAATGACAAGAGTAATATTGTCTTCCCCTCCAAAATCATTTGCAAGCTGCACAAGTTGCTCACTTTTTGCTTGCAGAGGCTCATCAGATTTTAAAATCTCTTGCATATTACTCATTGCAACTTTATTAGATAATCCATCCGAACAGAGTAACAGTTGATCTCCCTCTTCTAATACTAAGGTTTTCACATCTAATATAACGGTTTCTTCCGTACCAAGTGCCCTAAGTAAAACATTTTTTCTAGGATGATATTCAGCATCTTCTTTTGAAATTTCTCCATGCCGAACGAGTTCATTTACAAGGGAATGATCTTCTGTAATAAGTGACATATAATCATCTGATAACATATAACAACGACTATCTCCAATATGACCAATCGTAACAAAAGTATTCGTACATATAGCAGCAACGATCGTCGTCCCCATTCCACTACATTCTGGATGTTCTCCAGAATATTTATATACTCGTTCATTAATAATTTGAGCATGATTATATAACCATTGTTCTGCTTTTTTAGGCGTATTCATATTATACGTTTGTTTCCAATAGTCATGGAACAATTGGATTGCCATCGAGCTAGCAACATCGCCTGCTCGATGACCTCCCATTCCATCTGCTACAACAGCTAAAACCTCTCCATCTAAATTATGAAATACTCCTGCACTATCTTCATTATGTTGACGAACCTTTCCTTTATCAGATAGAAACACGGTTTTCATTATTTCACCTCGTCTCTTCTTTGCGCTCCTTTGCACGCAACTGACCGCAGGCTGCATCAATATCATGACCTTGTTCACGACGAATTGTTACGTTAACACCACGATCTTTTAATGTTTTTTCAAACAAGAAAATTTGCTCACGCGGCGTTCTCACATAATCGCGTTCTGGTACGTAGTTAACTGGAATTAAGTTAACATGACATTTCACACCTTTTAACAGCTGAGCTAATTCTACAGCATGTTCGACTTGGTCATTTTCTCCTCCAAATAAGCCATATTCAAACGTAACACGGCGCCCTGTTTTTTCAGTATAATATTTAATAGCTTCCATTAAATCTGGCAGCTTGTACGCTCGGTTAATTGGCATTAATTTTGAACGCAGCTCTGTATTTGGAGCATGTAAAGAAACCGCAAAATTAATTTGTATATTTTCTTCAGCAAACTTATAAATTTTCGGGATAATTCCACTTGTTGATACCGTCATATGACGAGCCCCAATGTGAAGACCTTTTTCATGATTCACGATGCGTAAAAACGCCATTAAACTGTCATAATTATCAAACGGTTCTCCGATTCCCATTACAACAAGAGAGCTAACACGCTCATCTGAAGCGTCTAACTCACGTTGTACTTCAACTACTTGCGCAACAATCTCACCAGCTTCTAAATTACGTTTTAAGCCGCCAAGTGTTGACGCACAAAATGTGCAGCCAATTCGGCACCCAACTTGTGTTGTCACACAAATTGAATTTCCATATTCATGGCGCATTAATACTGTTTCAATCGAATAACCATCATGCAGTTGGAATAAAAATTTAATCGTTCCATCTGAAGATGTTTGTTTTACTAATGTTTTTAAAGTCGTAATATCAAAGGAATTCGACAATTTTTCACGCAATCCTTTAGAAAGGTTTGACATATCCTCAAAAGTTGTTACTCTTTTTTTGTATAGCCAATCAAAAATTTGACCGGCACGGAATTTAGGTTCTCCTTGTTCCTTTAGCCATTGTTCCATATCATGAAGCTGCAAGGAATAAATAGATGGTTTTTTTTCTTCTAATTCTTTTTTTTGTTTTTTCACAGTTGTTTCCATGATGCTACACCTTCTTTCTTAAACAAGCAATATAAAATCCATCCGTTGCAAAGTAATGTGGCAAAATTTGCACTTCACCATTAACTACATAAGGATGCACAGCTTTTGGTAATCGGTCTTTCATTGTTGCATCCCATTCAAATTCAGGATGTGATTGTAAAAACTGCTCTATTACTTGTTCATTTTCTACTTTCTCAATTGTACACGTACTATAAACAAGACGTCCTCCTTTTTTCAACAAAGGAGCTACCTTTTCTAAAATAGATAGTTGAATATTAGCAAGTCTTTCACTATCTTCTTTCTGTTTCCCTATTTTAATATCTGGTTTACGGCGGATTACTCCAAATCCAGAACACGGTGCATCTACTAATACTTTATCAAAGCTTTCTTGTTCAAAATGCTCTTGCACTTTCCGTGCATCAAGAGCTTTCGCTTCTACATTTTCTAATTCAAGACGCTTTGCTTGCTGCTGAATTAAACGCACTTTATGTGGGTGTAAGTCAAGAGAAATAACTTTTCCCGTTCCTCCCAAACGTTCTGCAATATGCGTCGTTTTCCCACCAGGAGCAGCGCAGCTATCTAGAACTATATCTCCTGCCTCTGGATCAAGCGCACGAGCTACAAGCATAGAACTTTCATCTTGAATAGATAACATTCCTTCTTGAAATGCTTCTGTATGAGCTACATTCCCTTTTTCAATTTGAATCGCATCTTCCGATAAATCGCCATGCTTTGCCTGAATTCCTTCTGTTTCTAACATTTTGAGCGCATCTTCTATAGACGCTTTCGCTACGTTAACGCGAGCTGTCGGAACTGGCGGGAGTATGTTTACTTCGCACATTTGCTTTGCCGTTTCAATTCCGTATGCTTCTATCCATTCTTTAACAAGCCATTCTGGATGACTTGTTGCAATAGCAAGACGCTTTTCCGGACTTTTAATCTCATCTAGTGATGGAATACCTTCACGCTGAATCGAACGAAGTACTCCATTCACAAGTCCGGCGATTCCTTTATGGCCACGACGCTTCGCAATTTCAACCGCTTCATGAATGGCTGCCCGTTCTGGAACACGATCTAAATATAACATTTGATATAAAGAGAGACGAAGCAATACTTTTACCCACAGTTCAATCTTTTTTCGTAAAAACGGCTGTAAATAATAATCAAGTGTATCGCGTCGTTGAATTGTTCCGTATACAATTTCAGTTAACAATCCAACATCTTTTTTATCAATACTATTTTTTTCAATAAGGTTGTTTAAAAGCAAATTGCTATATGCGCCGCTTTTTTCAACTTGCGTTAAACCGTCAAGAGCTAATTCACGAACGTTTTGTTTCATGCGTCTTCTCCTAACTTCGTACCTATTTCAGGCTTTGTTCCACGTAAAAATTGTGAACAGTCCATGCGTTTTTTACCAGATGGTTGCAACTCAGTAATCTTAATTGCCGTTGCATTTCCTGTAGCCACAACGAAACCATCTTCTTCAATTGCAACAACTGTTCCAGCTTCAGCTTTCTCTGTGACAGGAACTTTTTCTCCCCACCATACTTTTACAACTTGTCCTGCTAATGTCGTATAAGCAACTGGCCAAGGATTTAAGCCACGAATATGATTGTAAATCTCTTCTCCAGTTTTCGACCAATCAATCTTTTCCTGCTCACGTTTAATATTATAAGCAAATGTTGCTTCTTCCTCATTTTGTTTAATTGGTTCTAACTTTTCTTGTATTAAAAGCGGCACCGTTTCAGATAATAACTGAGCTCCAGCTACGCTTAATTTATCAAATAATGAGCCGGTTGTTTCACGTTCAGTAATTTCGACTTCTACTTGCGTTAAAATATCACCCGCATCTAATTTTTCAACCATATACATAATCGTAATGCCTGTTTTTTCTTTTCCTTGCATAATCGAATAATGAATAGGTGCACCGCCGCGAAGTTCTGGAAGTAACGAAGCATGGACATTAATACATCCATATTTCGGCGCTTCTAAAATTTCATTTGGAACAATTTGTCCGAATGCAGCTGTCACAATCAAATCTGGCTCTAATGCCAACACCTTTTCATATTCATCTTTTTCACGAATCTTTAACGGTTGTAATACCGGAATACCATGTTTTTCTGCTTCAACTTTCACAGGCGTTGGGGTTAACACTTTTTTTCTACCTACTGGACGATCAGGCTGCGTCACAACACCAATCACATCATATCCATCTTCAATAAGACGACGAAGCACCGGCACTGAAAAGTCCGGTGTTCCCATAAATACAACTTTCACCATTTGAAAAACTCTCCTTTTACATCTCTTCTAATTCATTTTCCTCATAATATCGCGTTACTTTCGATGTAAACAACACACCATGTAAATGATCGATTTCATGTTGAATTGCACGGGCCAAAAAGCCGTCTGCTTCTAATAAAAACACTTTACCACGACGATTTTGGGCACGTACTTTAATATACTCAGCACGTGTTACATCACCAAAAAGCCCCGGAAAACTTAAGCAGCCTTCGGGACCTACTTGTTCACCACGTTTTTCTAAAATAACAGGATTAATTAATTCAATCTTCCCGTTATCATCATCAATGTCTACAACAGCAACTTGCAGACTAACACCAACTTGCGGCGCTGCTAATCCAACACCATCCGCAATTAACATTGTTTCGTGCATATCTTTTAAAAGCTTCACTAACTTTTTATCAAAATTAATAACACGTTCACACGGTGTTTCTAATACTTCATTTGGATGTTTTACAATTTCTAATGTTGCCATACTACTCTCCTTTTCAACATACAATCAAATTGAAACTTCCATCAATGGAGGCAACTCCATTGATGATTTGCTTGCCTATTTAGGCACATGCCAGCAGTACGGGCAACGAGGCCCTTCTTCCTAGCTTATAAAAGTTTCACTCTATTTTATCCATTTGCCTCTAAATTCAGCTCTACTACATCAACATAGTTGGATTAAAATCAATTGAGATTTGCAAATCTTTTTGCATTTCTGCCTGATAATGTTCATTTACCATTTTAAGCACGTACTTTAAGTTTGGTTCCCGTTTGTATTTTATCATGCATTGGTATCGATATCTATCTTTTATACGAGGAATTGCCGAAGCAACTGGACCTAAGATCATCGTTTGCTGTGAGCAATGTTGTCGTAAAAAACCTACAATTTTTTCTGTTACCTGCACTGCTTTTAATAATTCCGGGTGAGATACTGTAACTAACGTAACATAATAATATGGTGGATATTGCCGCATTTTCCTCATATACATTTCACGCTCAAAAAACAAATCATACTTCTGCTTTTTTGCTAATTCTATACTATAGTGTTCAGGTGTATACGTTTGGATCACAACTTCTCCTGGAAGTTCGTGACGTCCAGCTCGGCCGCTTACTTGCGTTAAAAGCTGATATGTTTTTTCACTCGCCCGAAAATCCGGCAAATGCAACATTGTATCTGCTGTCAATACACCTACAAGCGTCACATTTGGAAAATCAAGACCTTTCGCAATCATTTGCGTTCCAAGTAAAATATCCGCCTCTCCTGCTCCAAATGATTTCAGGAGCTTTTCATGCATCCCTTTACGACTTGTCGTATCCACATCCATTCGAATAACGCGTGCTTCTGGAAACAATTTTGTAATTTCTTCTTCAACCTTTTGTGTCCCTGTCCCAAAGAAGCGGATATAGGAACTATTACAAGCAGGACAAGCATTCGGTAAATTTTCCTCATAACTACAATAATGACATTTCAAGCGGTTATTCATTCTGTGATATGTAAGTGAAATATCACAATGCGGGCATTGCACGACATATCCGCAATCACGGCACATAACAAATGTCGAATGCCCTCTTCTGTTTAAAAAAAGCACCATTTGTTCTTTTTTCTCTAATCGATCTGCTATCTTCTCATGAAGAAGCTGAGAAAACATAGAACGATTGCCATCACGAAGCTCTTCTCTCATATCAATAATCTCAACTGCTGGCAAATCCATTTCATTCATCCGTTTTGTCATTGTAAGCAGCTTATATACACCTTTTTTTGCACGAGCGAACGATTCTAGTGTGGGTGTAGCACTTCCTAATACAACAGGACAATTGTGATATTCTCCCCGCCGAATTGCAACAGTACGTGCGTGGTAGCGTGGATTGTCCTCTTGTTTGTAACTCGATTCATGTTCTTCATCAATAATAATAATTCCTAAATTCTCAAATGGTGCAAAAATCGCTGAACGCGCCCCTACAACTACTTTAACTTCTTTCCGCAAGATTTTACGCCATTCATCATATTTTTCCCCAACAGACAATGCACTATGAAGAACTGCAACTTGCGAGCCAAAACGCCCTTTAAAACGATCCACCATTTGCGGAGTTAACGAAATCTCCGGTACAAGTACAATGGCTTCTTTTCCTTTTCTAAGCACTTCTTCAATTGACTGTAAATAAACTTCTGTTTTTCCACTCCCTGTTACACCGTACAGTAAAAACGTCTCATGCTTCTCTTCTGTAATGGAAATTAAGATCGGCGCAATAACTTGTTGTTGCTCTTCTGTAAGCGGGAATGGTTTTGTGCGCTCAAAAGTATCATCATCATACGGATTTCGATATACTTCCACATATTTTTCAGCTAACAAACCTTTTTTCACAAGAGATTTAATGGGAGCATCCGTCATTTGCAATTCTTCCATTACTATTTTTAATGGTACAGACCGATAGTGTTCCATGAAATAATACAATACATCTTGCTGCTTTTTACTCTTTAAATGAAAAGCCGTTTCCTCTAATTCTTCATGAGGCAAAACAGGTTGAATCATTTTTTGTTTTTTCTTTTGCGCTTTATCTTTTACTTCATAAACAACTTCCACAGTGCCTTTCGCAATTTCTATTTGTACTGCACGGTACAAATGTGGTTGTTCATCAAGCACGTTCCAATCGATGCTTTCTTTTCCTTGAAAGAGCAATTTCACATTGGCCGCTACGTCTTCCGGTCGATGAAGACGTAGCTGTTTTTTATATGTCGCTTTAATTGCTGTTGGCAACATAACTTGGAACGCCGAAATGGTGAAACAAAGTGTTTCTTCTGTAAGCCACTTTCCAAGCTGCAACAATTCCTTATTTAATACAGGTGTTACATCTAACAATTCATGCAATGTTTTCAACTTATTTACATCTACATCTACTGTATCTTTTATCCCGATGACAAATCCTTGTAATTTTCGCGGTCCAAATGGAACAACAACTCGCATACCCGTTTGAACAAGATCTTCCCAACGCTTAGGAATAATATAATCGAATGGCCTATCCGTTTGCCTTGCTGGAACATCGACAATTACACTTGCAAATTTCATGCAGGATCCACTTCCAGCATTTTTTCAACTTGCAGTAAAATTTCTCTCGCTACTTCCTGCTTTGTTAGTAGCGGCAATTCAACCACGGCGCCATTTCGTTTATACATCGTCACAATATTTGTGTCCGTACCAAACCCTGCTCCTTCTGCTTTTACATCATTGGCAACAATCATATCAGCATTTTTTTCGCGTAATTTTTTCGTTGCATACTCTTCAACGTTTGTTGTTTCTGCTGCAAAGCCAATGAGTAATTGATGTTCCTTTTTCTCACCTAATGTTTTCAAAATATCTGTCGTTCTTTCTAATTCAATAACTGTATCGCCGCTTTTCTTTTTCATCTTCTCATCGTATACAAACTTTGGACGGTAATCCGCTACTGCTGCTGTTTTGATTACAACATTCATATTGGTATAATGATGTAAAACTGCCTCTAACATATCTTGTGCAGATTGCACTTGTATTGTCGTTACATTCGCAGGCGGCGTTAGCGCCGTTGGACCAGAAATAAGAATGACTTCTGCACCAAGACTTGCCGCAACTTCCGCAAGTGCATATCCCATTTTCCCAGAAGAAAAATTCGTCATAAAACGAACTGGGTCAATTTTTTCACGTGTCGGTCCCGCCGTCACCAATATTCGTTTTCCTTGCAGCGGCTTCTCTTGCGAAAAACTCCGTTCTAACATTGCTACAATGTTTTCTGGTTCTTCTAATCGACCTTTGGCAACATATCCGCAAGCTAAAAATCCTTCTCCAGGCTCAATAAATGTATAACCTAATTGTTTTAACGTTTGCATGTTTTTTTGGACAACTGGATTTTCGTACATATGAACATTCATCGCAGGTGCAATCCACACTGGAGCTGTCGTTGCAAGAAGCGTCGTTGAAACCATATCATCGGCAAGACCATTTGCAAATTTACCAATAATGTTTGCTGTCGCTGGTGCAACAAGTACAATATCAGCCCAGTCTGCCAAATCAATATGAGCAATAACTGCTGAATCTTTTTCATCAAATGTATCTGTATATACATCATGGCGAGAAAGTGCTTGAAATGTAAGCGGTGTAACAAACTTCATTGCCGACTCACTCATTATTACTTTTACAAGCGCACCTGCCTGTGTTAATTTACTTGTTAGCGCAGCTGCTTTAAATACAGCAATTCCTCCTGTGACACATAAAAGTATTTTTTTCCCTTTTAACATAAGTCTCGTCCTCTTTCTTTCATGACTCCTATCGGAACTTCAAGTCACTTATCATCACAGCATACAAGTACAAGCTGTCGTTATTCTATATACTACATGAATCCATTTTGATTTTTCGACATCGTAAAAAAATAACAACCTACTTGTAAATAGGTTGTTACTGTTACATAGAAAAGTATAGTATCTATGCCTCTATTTGTCGAAAAGAAAGCTTTATTTTTGATTGTTATCTTCACTTGGTTCGTATTTTAATAATTGTGCATTAATTTCTTCTAATGATTTCCCTACAAATTTATGAGATACCGGTTTTTCAACAGCACAATCATCATGCTCTTGCATTTCACGAGCGCGCTTTGCAGCTACTGTTACTAGTGTATATTTAGAATCAATTTTTTGTAATAATGAATCAATAGATGGGTTTAACATATTACATTTCCTCCGTCATTTCTTTATAATATTTTGCTACTCGCTCACGGCGACAATGTTCACCTATCACAATCGCATTAATACGTTCGCAAGCAAGTTCTACTTCATCGTTTTCTACTACGTAGTCATAAGCATCCATCATTTCGATTTCTTCTTTTGCTACTGTTAAACGATTTTGAATTACTTCCTCTGTTTCTGTACCACGACCCACAATGCGGTTTTTTAGCTCCGATAAACTTGGAGGAGCTAAAAAAATAAATACTCCTTCTGGAAAAGCTTTCTTTACTTGAATTGCACCTTGCACTTCAATTTCTAAAAAAACGTCTTTCCCTTGCTGCAATGTTTGCTCTACATAATCAATTGGTGTTCCGTAATAGTTTCCAACAAACTCCGCCCATTCAAGCAGTTTATTGTTACGAATCATCTCTTCAAACTCTTCTCTTGTTTTAAAGAAATAATCAACGCCGTCTACTTCTCCTTCACGCGGTTTACGTGTTGTTACAGAAATAGAATATTGTAAATTTGTATCTTCTTGACTGAACAATTCCTTTCGAACTGTTCCTTTTCCAACACCAGAAGGCCCTGAAAGAACAATGAGCAACCCTCTTCTACTTCTCATATATATGTTAAACCTACCCTTCGTCACTTAAATCTTCTTTATTGTTTAACCGATGTGCAATTGTTTCTGGTTGTATTGGACTTAATACAATATGTCCATCATCCATAACAATCACCGCTCGTGTTTTTCGACCATAGGTAGCATCAAGTAGCACATTTTGTTCGCGAGCTTCTTGTACTAACCTTTTAATCGGTGCTGATTCCGGACTTACAATGGAAATAATTCGATGTGCAGATACGATATTTCCATATCCAATGTTTAAAAACCGCATGGCCATAATTTGCGCCTCCTAGTAAGTCTATCCGATTTCTCCCTCTTGTATAACTTCGTATACAATTGACAGCTACTCAATATTTTGTACTTGTTCACGAATTTTTTCAAGATTATTTTTCATTTCAACAACATATTTGGAAATTGTTAAATCATTTGCTTTTGAACCAATTGTATTAATTTCACGATGCATCTCTTGTACGATGAAATCTAATTTCCTTCCAACTGGCTCTTTACTTTGCAGCGCCTCTTGAAATTGTTCTAAATGACTTTGCAAACGAACTAATTCTTCATGAATATCACAGCGGTCTGCAAACACTGCTATCTCTGTAAGTAATCGTTGTTCTTCTAATTCTTGATTATGTAATTCTTTCAAACGGTTTTCTAAGCGTTCACGATATTTTTGAATGACTGACGGTGCATACGGGACAATGGCATGCAAGCACGTATAAATCCCTTGTAAACGATGCTCCAAATCTTTATGTAGTCGTTCCCCTTCACCATCACGCATCGTTTTTAACATATGAGCTGCGCGGCGAACCGCTTCATACAAACTATGTTCAAACGCTTCATTTACATTTTCAACTTCTTCAATTGCTGTCACTTCCGGCATAGCAATAAGCTGCTGTAATGTAATCGAATCCTGTAATTGAAATTTTTCCTTTGTTTCTTCCATAATGAGCTTATATTGCTCTAAAAGGGACCAATCCACGCGTAACTTCCGTTCAACGAGTCCTTCCCCTTCAACAATAATCGATACTTCAATACGTCCGCGGTCTACTTGTTCTGCAATTAATTTGCGAATTTTATCCTCGAACACCATCATTTGTTTCGGAAGACGAATATTCATCTCTAAAAAACGATGGTTGACCGACTTCATTTCTACTGTAATTTGGAACGCATCGCTTTCTACTTTTGCACGTCCAAAACCTGTCATACTCGAAATCATTTTATCACATCCAAGCCATGATCTTACTCAATGAAAAAGGTAATAGAGATTCTACTCTACTACCTTTTCAAATTATAGCATACTTTTATCTCATTTACTATTTCAAGTTTACCCCTCTTTTAAATACAATTGTTTTCTTCTTTTCGGACTTCCCAGTTAGTAAAGATCCTACTAATAAAAATGTTGGAATAGAAGAAAGCCCAACGATTAAGAGCCAATCTCTTGCTTGAATTGGCATCGTACTAAAAATTGGTTGCAACGGCGGATAATATATCACTACTAGCATGAGTAAAATCGAAATAATGACCGCTCCTACTAAGTACATATTTCCAAATGGATTACGGTGAAAAACAGAATGCTTACTGCGGCAATCAAACACATGAATAAGCTGAGCTAAAACAAGTGTTGCAAATGCAACTGTTTGCGCATACTTTAATTCATTTGGATGTTGATTGTATGCAATAATGAATGCTAAGAGTGTCATCGTACCGATTAAAAAACCACGGCTCACAATTTTCCATGCAAGCCCTCTCGCAAATACCCCTTCTTTAGGATGACGTGGTTTTTGTCGCATCACATCACCTTCTGCTGCATCAAGTCCGAGCGCCATCGCTGGCAAACCATCTGTTACTAAATTCACCCATAAGATTTGAATGGGTACGAGCGGCAATGGCAATGCTAATATCATTGCAAATAGCATAACTAAAATTTCGCCAACATTAGACGCTAATAAATAACGAATAAACTTACGAATGTTTTCGTAAATATTTCTTCCTTCTTTAATTGCTGTTTTTATAGTTGCAAAATTATCATCTAATAGCACAAGAGATGATGCTTCTTTCGCAACATCTGTCCCCGTAATCCCCATCGCCACACCAATATCAGCTGCTTTTATAGCCGGCGCATCATTCACGCCATCACCGGTCATTGCCACAATATGATCTTTATTTTGCAACCCCTTCACAATTTTTAATTTATGTTCCGGAGAAACACGTGCAAAAACATATGTTTCATCCACAATATCTTCCAATTCTTCAACTGACATGTTTGCAAGTTCGATTCCTTCCACAACGCGGCCGCCATGTGGTAAAATTCCAAGCTGCTCTGCGATCGCCATCGCTGTTACTTTATGGTCTCCTGTAATCATAATTGTTTTAATACCCGCCTCTTTACACTCTTGTACTGCTTGCTTCACTTCCGGTCTTGGCGGATCGATCATTCCTTGCAATCCAATAAACATTAAATCTCGTTCTGCTTCTCGTTCACTTTGCAATTGCTCTGTTGTTTTTAATGGTTTAAAAGCAATTGCAATTGTACGAAGTGCTTGACTTCCTAAATGATAAATTGCCGTTTGTACTTCATTTCGATACAATTCTGTTAATGGCTGCTGTTTATTTCCCCATAAAATGGTTTGACTCATTTGTAATAAAACATCAGGTGCCCCCTTTGTTATTACAAATTTTTTCCCTGCCTTGTCACGAACAATTACACTCATCATTTTCCGTGTTGAATCAAACGGAAACTCGTGAATGACCTCAAATTGATCCTTTATCCCTTCTCTTGAAATACCAGCCTTCATCGCCGCTGCAACGAGTGCACCTTCTGTCGGATCACCATCTAATACATATGTTTTTTTCTTTTTCACAATATTTGCGTTGTTACATAAGCATCCAAATGTGAGAAGCTGATATAAAGATCGAGCTGCTGTCGGATTTATTTTCTGATCACCTTTCATAAATTCGCCTTTTGGTTCATAGCCTTGCCCCGTTACATTCCACGTTTCACCACTCGACCATACATGTGTGACCATCATTTTATTTTGCGTCATTGTCCCTGTTTTGTCTGAACAAATGACAGATGCACATCCTAAAGTTTCAACCGCAGGTAGCTTTCTTACAATTGCTCTTTTCTTAATCATCCGCTGAACACCAAGTGAGAGTGCTACTGTCACAATGGCTGGCAACCCTTCAGGAATTGCTGCAACAGCAAGCGAAACACCCGCTAAAAACATATGATATGTTTCATTTCCTTGATAAACACCAACTAATACAACGAGTGCCGTTAAAATTAATGCAACGATAATCAAAATTTTCCCAAGCTGCTCAAGTCTTCTCTGCAATGGTGTTTCATTTTGCTCCGCATTTTGCAGCATATTTGCAATTTGTCCCATTGCTGTATTCATTCCTGTTCCAATAACAACTCCAATACCAGATCCTCTCGTAATCATCGTTCCCATGAAAGCCATATTTGTTTGATCACCAATTGAAACATCAGCACCATGCAGAACATCTATTTTCTTTTGGACTGGCACTGATTCTCCAGTTAATGCTGACTCTTCAATATATAGACTTGAAGCTTCAATGAGCCGTACATCCGCACCGATACGATCCCCGCTTGAAAATTTAATAATATCTCCAAGCACAAGGCCTTTCGAAGGAATTTTCATCCACTTTCCATTTCGAAGGACAGTTACTTGCGGGGCGGCAAGCTCTTTTAATGCTTCCAGTGATTTTTCTGCTTTTCTCTCTTGAAAAAAGCCGAGAATCCCGTTAATAATGACAATGGCCACAATCGCAATGGCATCAACATATTCTCCTAAAAAAGCAGAAATTATCGTTGCTCCAAACAAAACAAGTACCATAAAATCTTTAAATTGCGCCAAGAACACAACAAGTGCAGAAGGCCGTTTTGCTTCTTGCAATTCGTTTGGTCCAAGTTTTTCCAGACGAACTTCCACCTCTTGTCCCGTCAATCCTGTTTTTACATTTGTATTCGTTCGCTCTTCTACTTCATGTGCACGCAGTTCATACCAATTCATCTCGCCACCTACCTCCTGATTGCAGACATGCTCTAATGAAAGCTTATTCAGCCTCGTCCGAAAAAATGCTATAATTAACTTTTAGTGAGAAAGGAGTGTTTAACGTGGCATTCGATGGATTATTTACAAGAGCAATCACACATGAAATTGCAAATTCTCTTCAAACAGGAAGAATTTCAAAAATATACCAACCGTCAAAATATGAAATTTTATTACATATTCGGGCAAACGGAAAAAATCAAAAATTAATTCTTTCCGCACACCCAACATATGCACGGATGCATCTAACAACTCAAAATTATGACTCCCCGGCATTACCGCCAATGTTTTGCATGCTTCTTCGTAAACATTTAGAAGGTGGATTCATTGAAAAAATTGAACAAATCGATTTAGAACGAATGATTCAAATTACAATTCGCAGCCGTAATGAAATTGGTGATGAATCATTAAAAACATTAATCATTGAAATTATGGGGCGTCATAGCAATATCATTTTAGTAGACTCCAAAACAAATACAATTTTGGATAGCTTAAAACACGTTTCTTTAGCGGTAAACCGTCACCGCACTGTATATGGCGGAGCTGAATATGTTGCACCGCCAACGCAACAGAAAATCAATCCCTTGCAAATTGAAACGCAAGAAGAATTTATCGGGCCGCTCGACTTTTTATCAGGAAATATGGATAAACAACTCGTAGGTGCTTTTATTGGGATCTCTCCACTATTTGCAAAAGAAGTAGTTTCAAAAGCTGGTATGGTGAATGAGCGTACATTATCCGAAGCATTTTTCACACTACAAAAACCGCTGCTACAACATGAGTATACGCCTTCGATGATCATAGCAAATGGGAAAGAATTCTTTTACTTATTCCCACTTTCACACTTAAAAGGTGAAGAGAAAACATTCTCATCTGTCAGCGAATTACTAGATCGATTCTTCTTCGGAAAAGCAGAGCGTGACCGCGTAAAGCAACAGGCCCATGATTTAGAACGGTTTATGCAAAATGAAAAAGCCAAAAATGAAAAGAAATTAATTAAATTACAAAAAACGTTAGAAGACGCGGGAAAAGCAGATAAATATCAACTTTTTGGTGAATTGCTTACAGCTAATATGTACGCAATGAAAAAAGGCGACAAAGAAATTGAAGTTATCAATTACTATGATGAAAATAGCGGAACTGTAAAGATTACATTAGATCCACTGCGCACTCCATCAGAAAATGCACAGCGTTATTTCCAAAAATATCAAAAAGCCAAAAATTCTGTCGCAATCGTTGAAGAACAAATCAAAAAAACACACGAAGAAATCATTTACTTTGACAGCTTACTACAACAAATGGAAGCTGCTTCTTCTAAAGATATTGAAGAAATTCGCGACGAACTAGCTGAAGAAGGATATATGCGGAATCGCAGGGCGAAAAATGGAAAGAAAAAACCAGCGAAACCTATATTAGACAAATATATTGCAAGTGACGGAACAGAGATTTTAGTCGGGAAAAATAACAAACAAAACGATTATTTAACAAATAAACTTGCACGCCGGGATGAAATTTGGCTTCATACGAAAGACATTCCAGGATCACACGTAGTCATCCGCTCATTAGAGCCAAACGACGAAACATTAATGGAAGCAGCAAAGCTCGCTGCTTACTTTAGTAAAGCAAAAGAATCGAGCTCAGTTCCAGTCGATTATACGAAAATTCGTCATGTGAAAAAGCCAAGCGGAGCAAAACTTGGGTTTGTGACATACGATAATCAACAAACGGTATATGTAACACCAGATACAGACACAGTGATGAAATTAAAGGCTTAAAGATACAAATTAAAAATTCCGATACACTCTCCTCGTTTCATTTCATTCACGAGGAGAGTTTTTATGTACATTACATATTCCATAAAAAAATTGAAGAGAATCGAAAGTGCTATAAAATGATAGATCAAAAATGCCTCGTAACCCCATATCGTACGATAAAGTGAAACTTTAATCAGTGGGGGTTTTCTTCATCCCCCACTGATTATCAGCCCTCACCAATCAGGCTTTTACAGGCAGTTTATCTCCCGCCTAACTTCTTAAGAAAAGCGGAAGCGACTCGCTCAGAATCGCAGGACGCCCACGCACAGGGCGGAGAGGCGCTTTTTGCCTCGTCCGAGGGGGCGAAACGACCGGAGATTCTAGCCGCTAAAGCTGGACGAGCCACTGGAACTGGACAATGCTTTCGCTGAATTTTGAGGCGAGAGTATTACTGCCCACAAATAGCGGGATAAACAATAAGAATCCATTTTGAAAAAAGATTTCAAAATGGATCTCACATTTAATATGAATGATTGAACTTTCATAAAAAAGTTTGTTCATTTTTTTACTCAGCATTTACTGACCTCTGTTGCTCTAAATCTGTTTTTCATACTATAAAAATGTAGACAAATGGAGAATAACATAGAAATCACTGCAAAATAAATCAGTGTAATAGCTCCCATTCCTAAAGACAATACAATTCCACCTAGAGTAGCACCTATTGCACTCCCTAAATAATTAACAGAACTGTTTAATGCCACCGCTGAACTTCCATTATTCGGCTGGTATGATAATAAAATATGCTGTTGCGGTGCTTGACTCGCCCAGCCCATTGCTCCCCAGACAAAGAACGGTAAATACTTTAATAGTGGTAAGTTAATCATTAGTGGTATACATATAATAGATATTGTTAAAGTGATTAAAATTATTGTAACCAAAGTTTTTGGCTTTTTAAAATGATCGATTAGATAACCAATCATGATACTTCCAAACAATCCTCCTAACCCCCATGCCCAAAGATACATCGTTACATTACTAGCGACTGTAATTTCTTTCAATAATGGTAATAGATATGTGTATAGTCCTAAACTGGAAACGCTACCAAAAAATGTTATACACACAGTTATAGTTACCCTTTTATCTAGGAACATCTTTAACCTTTCATTTAGTGCAGGAGGAGGTGTAGTTGGGAAATCTGGAAGAAATTTAAGCATACCTAACATAGCGATTACACCAATGATAACTAATAGCCAAATTGTTGCTTTCCACTCAAACAGGTCAGAAATATAAAGACCAAAAGGAACTCCAAGCACCGTCCCTATGCTCATACCTCCTATAGTCAAGCCTAGAGCCCTTCCTTTCTTTTCGTTTGAAACTAGCTGTGCAGAGGCTGCTACAGCTAATGGTGAGAATAGACCAGCTCCTGCCCCAGCAATTGCTCTAGATAATAAGAGAATGGAAAATGTAGGAGCGAGAGCTGTAATACCATTAGCGATGGTAAAGACAAGCATTGAACATATTAATACTTTTTTGATCGGTTTTCCGGCAAGTAGAGAGGAAAATAATGGTGCTGATATAGCGTAAAATAAAGTAAATATACTAACGGCTTGCCCTACTTGTGACATATTTTTATGATATGTTTCACTAATCCCTGGGATAAGTCCTGCAATAATATAAGCATCAAAACCCAAGGCAAACATGCCCAATGATAATAATAAAACTTTTTTCATAAGTAAATCCTCCTTAACTTATAGGCGATAAACATTCTGTGTAGTAGAATCCCTTATTAATTATTATAATTATATATACACATATAACAAATTCTAAGGGTAGTGTTACAAACACCCCTTGTTCATTCTAGTTTAAAAATGAACCGGAACCGCATTAGATGATGACCTATAAGGTTATGTTATAATTGGAATATCTTTCATATTTAAGAGATTATCAAACAAACAACGAATAAGGAACAATCATTATTTTATGAGGATATAACAAATCGTTATAAGGTGTGGAGTGAATACAATGAATATAGATTGGTTACAAAGCTTTGCTGAAGCTGCTAAACAAAAAAGTTTTTCTAAAGCTGCAAAAACAAATAATATTTCTCAACCAGCATTGAGTAAACATATTCAAAATTTAGAAAATGATCTTGACATTGTGTTGTTTCACAGGAAGTCAACTGGTATTGAGCTTACGAAAGCTGGTGAACTTTTCTATACTCGAATTATGCCTGTTATTGCTGAAATAACCGCAATTCGTCAAGAATTACAACTATTTTGTAGTAATAGCCCTATAACCATAGGTAGTCTACCTAGTTTAGCCACTTACTATTTGCCCTCAAGGATTAAGGGACTTCGGATATCGGATAGACCCTTAAAATTAATACTTCAAAATACTTCTGCCGAACTGTTACACTCTTTACAAGAAGGAAGACTTGATGCAATCTTTGTTGATACTTTATATACTGGAGAATCGTTGTGGAGTTACGAATTGTTTACGGAATCTTACTATGCGATACTCCCTTTAGATCATCGATTTAAATCGAAAAAAACGGTTGAGCTTGCTGAATTGTGTGAAGAACCGCTAATTGTGCATCAAGCTCCTTGTGATACAAGAAAGCATATTATTGAACAAATGGAATTGCTCGGTCACAACCCAAACATAGTAAGCGAGGTAGCTTTTAGTGATTTTATCCTTGGATCCGTAACAGCTGGAATGGGCATAACTATACTTCCTGAGGTGATGGCTAAGAATATAGGTCATCTCGAACTTTTTGCCATACCGATTGTTAATTTTGGAAGAAAAAGAACGGTTTCATTAGTCACTCGGAATAATCAACTTGGTTCAAAGTTATATCAACTTACATCAAAAATTAATTAGACCTTTTATAAAAAGTTTATAAGATATTGATTCTCTTAACATGCAGAAGATACTTACTAAACGTACCCTGGTCCAACAAAAACAAACAATGGGCTAGCTTATAAAAAAGGTGTGTTAATTATGAATAAAAAACAATTGATGATAACTCAGTAATTGCTCGCTGTAAAAATACAGATGAAACAAACGACTTTTTCGTTCATTTTTTACACAATCATTTTGACTGTCAAATAATATAGACACAAAATCATCTTATGTGTCTATATTATTTGACATAGATCTAATGAAACTCTTTTCTCAGCAGCGCTTTACTCCCTATTCATGCTGAATAAACCATTTTTTCTCTTATACAAAATGTTGGCATTATTATTGCTTTATATAAGGGGATGAAAGGGAGGAATTAAATTGAATGCAAGAATAAAAAAAATACAAGAACAGCTACATCACTATGAAATAGACGGTTTACTTATTACAAAAAAAGAAAACCGTAGGTACGCAACTGGATTTACGGGTACTGCTGGAGTTGTCTTAATCTCACCTACAAATGCCGTATTTATTACAGATTTCCGTTATACAGATCAAGCGAAAGCACAAGTACACGAAGCAGAAATTATTATGCATAAAGGAAACATAGAACAAGAAATTGCCGCTCAAGTAGACAGATTACAAATTAAAAAACTAGGTATAGAAGAAAATAATATGACGCTGAAACAATACACAGCGTTAAAGAAATATACAAATATCGAACTTGTTCATGTAAATGAAATAATTGAGACAATTCGTACCGTAAAGGAAGACTTCGAAATCGAAATGATTAAAATTGCCGCTTGTATCGCAGATGATGCTTTTGGGCATATTACAACTTTTCTAAAACCTGGCGTATCCGAACGCGATGTAAGAGATGAATTAGAATTTTTCATGCGAAAACAAGGAGCTTCCTCTTCATCGTTTGACATTATCATAGCGTCCGGTACTCGCTCTTCTCTTCCGCACGGAGTAGCTACAAGTAAAATCATTGAAGACGGGGACATTGTTACATTAGACTTTGGTGCACTTTATAACGGATATTGCTCTGATTTAACGCGCACTGTTGCAATTGGCAGTTGTTCTGAAGAATTTGTAAAGATATACAACATTGTACTTGAAGCTTTAAAACGCGGTACTGAAGCAATTCGCCCAGGTGAGTCAGCAAAAACAATCGATGACATTACAAGAAATTACATTACTGAACATGGATACGGTGAATATTTCGGTCATTCAACAGGCCATGGAGTTGGATTAGAACTTCATGAACCTCTTCGACTATCAAAAGATAGTACAGACACACTGCAAGAAGGAATGGTTGTAACTGTAGAACCAGGTATTTATATCCCAAATTGGGGCGGTTGCAGAATTGAAGATGATATTGTCGTGACGAAAACTGGGCATGAAGTGATTACACATGCGAATAGAGAACTTATCGTTTTAGGATAAAGAGAAGCTTTTCATTTTTCCCCCCTCATAAATAGCGGTTATATTTAGAAGAATATAACCGCTATGAAATACTACTTATTCCGCTCATGGATTTAACTTATATGCTTTAATTGTGTGTCTTCTTTCTTTCTATTCCGTCCTTTAAGTAAAGCAAAACCAATTAAAATTACTAAAATTGTAAAACAAACCACTGTTCCAACCGAAATTCCATTACTAAACGTTGAGCCTATGAAAATAATACATAACCCCACGATTCCAATAATAGTCGTAGTTGGAAATAACTTCATTTTAAAATTAGGCATCGTTGAATAGTTAGGACGTAATTTAAGTTGCGCAAAACAAATACTTAACCAAAGCAATAACATTGTAAATCCTGGAATTGTCATCATTGTTCCTATAATACTATCTGGAGCAAAGTATGCTAGTCCTGCACCTATCAATAATAATAAGCCATTCAAAGAAATTGCAATGATTGGTGCACCTGATTTCGCAGTCTGTTTCAATATTTTTGGCGCTTCTCCTTTTTCAGCTAACGCAACCATTGTTCTGGAAGTAGCAAAAACTCCTGAATTCGCAGCTGAAAGAACTGCAGTTAATAAAACAAAATTCATAATGTGTGCAACACCTGGAATACCAATGGCATTCATTACTTGTATAAATGGACTTTCATTTCCTGCAACTTCATTCCAAGGTATTAATCCCGCAATAATTGTAATAGGTAAGATATAAAATATGATAACGCGCCAAACAACACCCTTTATCACTTTAGGTAAAACCTTTTCAACGTCTTTTGTCTCAGAAATTGCTACCCCTATTAACTCAGATCCTCCGAACGAAAACATTACAATAAAACAAGCACTAAATACTCCTTTCATACCATTTGGAAAGAATCCACCATGCCCTAATAAGTGTTGCGTTGGTGTTGATGGAGCAAAACTCGTTAGTCCAAATAAGACTGCTCCTCCTAAAAGGATGAATAGTACAAGTGCCAAAATTTTTATACTAGCAAACCAAAATTCCATTTCGCCGTAAAATTTCACCTGAAAGCTATTAATTCCCACAACTACAAGCGCACAAATAGCACTTAGTAACCAAAGAGGTACATTCGAAAACCAAAATTGTAAAAAAGATCCTGCAGCTAATATTTCTACAATTGTAACAAGCGTCCAGTTAATCCAGTATAGCCATCCAACGACAAATGATACATGAA
The DNA here is from genome assembly GCF_022663535.1 of Bacillus cereus group sp. BfR-BA-01380. Taxonomy (GTDB): domain Bacteria; phylum Bacillota; class Bacilli; order Bacillales; family Bacillaceae_G; genus Bacillus_A; species Bacillus_A cereus_BB. Next base: position 224,703 of record NZ_JAKUFS010000006.1, read on the forward strand.
AACCAAAAGCCTTATGAACTAAATGTTGAACATTATGATTTGGATAAACAACAGCCATTTCAGCTAAAGCCACCATAACAATCATCATTAATAATCCACCAAGTAAGTACGAAATAATTACGCCAGGCCCGGCAATCCCTAAAGTATCTCCGCTTCCTTTAAAAATACCCGTACCAATCATTCCCGCTAACGCTAAAAACTGCACATGTCTAGGTAATAACTCTTTCTTTAAGCCATCTTTCTTCATTCTTTTTTCCTCTTTCTGTTCCTAATTTTTTTAATTGTTTTGCAAGTGATTTTACATAGTAATAGCCATCTTTCATGGCTATTCACCTCCTTTACATCACTATTTTTATTTGATAGATGAATTGATTGTAGTGACTGAGTAGTTACAATTGATTTATATATATTATCTAAATAAAAAATCCCTACTGAAATTAATCAGTAGGGACGATCTTATTCGCGGTACCACCCTAATTATTGACAAACTTTATATGCCAATCTCTTCATTCTCTATAACGGCTCTTCACCGTCTTCCCCTTACTATTCGCTCGAAGAAGATGCTCCTGGATTGTAATTCATGTTGTTCTATGTACTGACTTACACCTACCGTCAGCTCTCTTTGACAGGGAGAACATACACTACTCTATTCCATTCATCGCTTATCTATTATTTAGTTGTTATGAAAATACAAAAAACCCTACTGAAATTAATCAGTAGGGACGATTTTATTCGCGGTACCACCCTAATTATTGACAAACTTTATATGCCAATCTCTTCATTCTCTATAACGGCTCTTCACCGTCTTCCCCTTACTATTCGCTCGAAGAAGATGCTCC
>NZ_JAKUFS010000007.1 GCF_022663535.1 Bacillus cereus group sp. BfR-BA-01380
AAATGAGCCGTGAAATTCCAAAGGAATTATTAAAATCATTAGAAGAGCTAGAACTAAATGAAAACACAACAACAGAAGATGAAATTGAAGCAGCATTGGTAGTAGCAGAGTGGTAAAAAAGAGAATGAATTTATCAATGTTAATTTAATATACATATGGCAGGGGAGCTGCAACTCTTCTGCCATAAATATACAGGAGGAAAATATGGCTAATAATACAAAACAATTAGATTATATCAATTTATTAAAAGAAAGTGAATTTTTATGGATAATTGATAAAAATTTCGAAAATCCTAACAATAACCATGATGATATGTATATAATTTCAACTGAAATTAAAAATCATTCTCTTGGATCATATCAGGGAATAGAGAATATTATGAAAAAAATAATTGAAGAGTTTTATGAAGAATTTCCTATAGAAACTAAACAAGTTGAGAATAGCTATAAAGAATTGGAGGAGAATTGGAAGAATACAGATATATCTGCAGATTCTGTTCTGTATAGTATTATTCGTCGGATAAGTCGTGAATCGAAAGCGGCTATGAGATTAATCGATAATTTGTGCGTGGAGATATCCAATTTATTTGAATCTGTATACCATAAAAAAAATAAAAAAGTAGCTATTATAGTTAATGAAGCAGAATGGTTAGATAGAGCTTCAATAAGAATATTATATAGACTATGTAAGATATCTAATAGAAATTCTCTCTCTATATTATGGGCTTTTGCGGAATTTGTAAATAATGTGGAAGAGGACAAGGTTGAATATGATGATATTAGAGCTTGTATCAGCTTAGCAAGATATAAAATATTCAGTAAAGTGCTATTGGATTTAAACCCTAAAGTGATACGGATTACTCACGATGTTACTTCTTATCAAAATGTAGATTATACCTTATTTGAAGACAATCTTTTAGGAAATGCAGCTTTAGCACTAGTCACGCAAAATTATGAAAGTGCTTATGTGGCATGTTATGCTCAACTTTTATCAGGTAAGGAAGAGGAAGTATTTAGAATATTAGGATTGGTACATGCTAACTTAGGGATGATAGAGAAATCATATAAAGCGCTACAAAAAGCAATAGTAGCCACTCATGACAAGGAGACGAAAGCACACTTAGAATATTTAAGTGCTTTATTAGCAACAAAAAGACTTTATAAATTTGATCTTGCTCACTCTCATTACAACAAAGGAATGAAATATGTAGAGAATGAAGAAAATTCACAAAGTAAATTGGAAAAAAGTTGGATTTATAATGGGTTAAGTTTTCTTAATGTAGTGGAGAATAGAAATAATACGGAAGAAGAAAAAAATACAATTTTTGTACAGGTATTAGAAAGAGAGTTAAAAGCTTTAGAAATAATAAAAAATGAAAAAGGAATAGGTCCAGCTTATTTAAGATTTAACTTGATTTCTAATATAACTTTTTTATTAGAAATCAAAAAAGATTATAAACTAGCAATGAATTTATGGCATAAAGAGTTCGGTAAATTTTTTGAAAAATACAACAATAAAGCGACTTTGAGTGCAGCTTATTATTATCGTCTTGGAATGCTAGCATGGAAAGCTAGAAATATATCTTTTGCACTAGAGAATCTTAATGTAGCAGTTGAAATTGCTAAAGGTAATAAAGATAGATTTAATTTAGAAAGAATTTATTATGGATTAGGTTGTGTATTACTAGAAGAAAGAATGTATAAAGAGTCTGCGGAAGTATTTTCGAAAGCATTGTTCTTAGCTATTGAAATGTGTGAATGGCAGAATTTAAAGGATCATATGGTTGGGTATGTTCTAGCATATGATGGAATCGAAAAGTCTGGTAAGTCGTTGGAACATATTTTATTTGAAATTAAAAATTGTTGTTCTATGGAAGAGATTTTCAAACAGCTTAATGTAGAAAATATATCATCTTTAATCTATAACATTAACAATTCAACATTAACTAAACCGAAAACTAAGTTGTCTTCATATCATCCGTCTATTGATTTAGAAGATACTCCAAATATTGATATGAATGAATATCTTATTTCATAATTTTTCGAATTATATAGGAGGTATGAAATGAATCGTACATTATTAATTTGTGGTAGCTTAAAACCCGCACCCGAACTAAATATTAAATCTGCGACTAGGGAGTTTTTGAAATTAATTCGTCGAGGTTTTGAAGAAGAGAGCAAAAATCGTGTGGACTATATTGATATTAGGGATCTAGATTTACCGTTTTATGATGGTAGAAAGCCTCTGGAATACAATCATGCTGGAGTAAATGCAATGTATAACTCCATTAATGATAATGATTATATTGTAGTTGCTGCACCAGCCTATTGGCGTAGTGTGGCTGGTGGCATAATTAATGCTATAAATCTTTATGCAGGACCATTATATGATTATCAAGATGAATTTAAGCCTTTAAAAGGAAAAACAGTATTTTTATTAATTACAGGAGCGAGTTATGAAGATGCAGTACATGGTGCTAAACAATTAAAAGAAGTATTTCATTCTTTAGGTGCTACTGTAGTAGAAAAAGAATTTATTATAGGAAATCTAAAGAAGATGAGTTATGAAGAAAAGAAAGATATATCTTCCAAAATATATAAGTTCGGTAAGGTTTTAGGGAAATTCATGAGGTGAAGGAGCAAGTAAATGAGCATCTTAAAGAGAAATAAAAGTGTCGAACATTTAATTAACTGGTTAGTAAAAGAAAAGATTGTACAGGACGATACTAAATTTGATGAGCAGTCGTTTCATGATATAAAAAAAACAATAAAAAACAATATTGATTTACCTAGTACTACTATTACACCGATAATGGAAAGATTTTTATATGCTATAACGTCAAGTAGAAATATAAAGAATGTCGTAGTACTAGGAAGTTATTATGGATATGCACAATTATGGTTAGGGGCAGGAATGTTACATAAAAGTCTTACCACTATAACAGGATTTGATATTAATTCAAACGCCTGTATGGCTGCTAGGGAAAATTTGATGTTTTTGAAAAATAAAGTTGACGTAAGGATAGAATGCAAGGATGCATTTGATGGAGTTGAATTAATTAAAGATGATAGCGTCGATTTATTATTTATAGATGTGGAGCTAAATGGTTCTAAAAGGGAATACACTAATTTGTTAAAAACATGGCAGCCTAAATTGAGCAATAATGCAATTGTATTAGCACATGATGTGTGTGTTGAAAAATTTATGTCTGATTTTGAAGAGTATAAATTCTTTTTAAATATAGATAAAAAAATTGAATTTAATATAGATTTACCGATTGATAGCTGCGGAGTTAATTTATGTAAAGTTTCTAATGTTTGATTGTATATAAAAATAATAGAAAGGGGGATAAGAATGAGTGTAGATTTAAAGGAAGAGGTAATTAATGTCGCTTTAGGAGATATTCCAATGTTTCCACCGGCGTCTGTAAGAGAATTTGGTGCGGTTTCATTATTGAAAAATTGGAAGGGGTATCAAGCTCCACAAGGTATCGAAGGTTTAAAAAAAACGATTAGTAAATGGCTTCAGCCAAGCTTGGATATACAGATTTCACCAGAACAGATTTTAATAACAGTGGGCTCTACGATGGGGTTAATGCTAAGTTATAGATTAATAGGAAAGTCAGGAATTGCTATACCAAATCCAGGTTTTCCTTTGTATAAAAAATCAATTAGTAATCTGGGAATCCGTATTTCATCCTATGAAGTAGGGAAAGGGAATTCGTGGGAAGATACATTGAAAAGTATTGAGGAGAGTTTACAACAAGGAATAAAATGTGTTGTTTGGAATAATCCTAATAATCCATTAGGTATTATTGCCCCTGCTAAAGTAGTAAAAGAATTTTGTGATCTAGTTGAAAAATATGATGCCTGGTGTATCACTGATGAAGTATACAAAGATTTTGCATACAATGAGGAAATTGTAAGTCCGTATAATTATATACCAGATAGAACATTATATATTTATAGTTTTTCAAAATCTTTTTTATTATCGGGTCTAAGGATAGGTTTTATCTTAGGGCCAATCTCTCAAATGAAAGAATTAACAGAATTACAATGGGGAACGAGTATGTCTGTTCCATGGATTAGTCAAGATATTACTAAGTTTTTTTTAGAAAATTATCCTTTGTTTCCTAGTGAGGTATCACAGGAAGTTTCGCAAAGGTTAAACAAAGGGTGTGAAGAACTATTGAGAGAAAGCATCCCTTTTTATAGACCAGCTGGTGGTATATATATATGTATTGATACTTCAAGTTTACATATTACATCAAGAGAGTTTAGGGATTTATGTTTTGAGCAAGAAAATGTATTAATTATGCCATGTGAAGAATTTGGAAGCCAAGGAAAATATTTATCTCGAATTAATGTGGGAGTATCTGATGCAGTGTTCTTTAAGGCTGTGAAAAAAATAATTAAGTGTTACAAAGTAGTTCAAAGGAGTTGACTACAATGCCTGTATTAATTATTGGTAGCGGTATGATCGGAAGCCATATTGCCAAAGAAATAAAGCGAACTGAGAAAAATGTTTATATTTTAGGCTACAATCCAGAGATATCCTATATTCAACATATAAGTGGCGTTGAAGAGGATGAAATTTTTAATAGATTCATTGGTGGTTGGGGAGATTTAGATATATATTTAGAAAAATTTAATATAGATACATTAATTATAGCAGCTGGCTCTATGATGCCGAGTTTTCAAAACAGTATAACTAAATCGATGATAAATGAATCTAACTTAGTTATGGCGATATCATCAGGTGTGCGAAAATATGTTGTGAAAAAAATAATTTATATTAGTAGTTTTGCTGTCTATGGAGGGTCTTCCCTAAATAGAGAAGATATAGAACCAGCTCCCCGTTCACCGTATGGGATGGTAAAGTTGTATAATGAACAATTATTAAAACAGCTCTCAGAAAATGGACGAGAAGTCGTAATATTGCGACCAGCTGGAGTCATTGGACCAACAGCAGAAAAAAGTGGTAATTGGATGAGTAAGCAATTTAGAAAAATATTTTTAGAGATAAATAAAGATTTTAAAGTCCCAAAGTTTTTATTAACAGAAAGGGAATATTTAGATGTTAGAGACTTAAGTCGTTTCATTGTTACATTATTAAATCGGGATATTAAGTACGATGTTATTAATATTGGGACAGGGAAATTGATTGAACCAAATGATATGCTCGATTTATTGAAGAGATTTTCAGGAAATAAATTAGAATATAATGGTGTTTTTAAAAGCGGGGCAGAATTAAAACGAAGTCCTCTATGTATTGAAAAAGCTAAGAATAAATATAATTATACACCTGTATTTGATATGAAAGATTCCTTGAATTATTTAAATGATTTTCATATTAATTATGTCGAAAAGGAATCTAATTATGTATAGAAATATAAAGGTTCAAACAATAAGTGGAATAAGTTTAGGGATTCTAGGCTTAAAATACCCTATAGGATCAGCTACAACTGGATTAAAAGTTGGAGTAGCACATTTTTTAGAGCATTTAATATCACAAAAACAATCCTCATGTCACGCTCAAACATTTGAGGCAAAAACAAGTCGGGATTCAACGTTATATTGGACAATAGTAGAAGAAGAAAATATAAGTATTATTTCTTCTATTTTAGATGTTATGAGGAACTTTTCTATAGATAGGTTCTCGATGGAAAAAGAAAAAGAGATAATAATTCGAGAAATTGCTCAAAAAAAGTTAGATGAAAGGTATGAAATATTAGAACAAGTACAGTCTAGTCTTTTTGGAGAACATGACTATGCTAATTCCATTATTGGGAATGAAGCAGAAGTCAATGATATTAGTTTGCAGGATTTGGAAGATGGTATGAGATATTATGAATGTATACCTGAACTGTATATAATCGGTCCATGGGAAAAGAAAGATTTGCAATCAAAGATAGTAAATAGTTTTTATGATGTTAATAAAGATTTAAATTCTAGTATCCATCCTCCTAAATTTTATAGTAAAGGCGAGGTGTATATTGAAGGGGGGCTTAATAACTTTCTTGGGGTGGGATGGATACTACCTGGATATAATACTTTGAATGAGCAAGAAGTTTTTATATTAAATAATATTTTGAAGAGAAGGTTGAAAGCTATTACGATAACAAAAACTTTGTTTTTTAGAATGAATATCTATGAAAAAGCAGGGTTATTAACAATAGATACGGCGGAGTACGATTTAAATCGTATTGCGTTAGCAATAGACATTATGAAAGTACCAATAACTGAACGAGAGTTACTAAAAGCAAGGATGGACCTCAATTTATTTAAAATGAGAAGTAGTGAAGATCTAAGGCTACGATTTAGTAAGTTTAATATGTTAAATTTAACAGAAAATAATATGAAACTAAAAGAAATAAGAAAGCTACAATGTAAGTTAGTTGGAAATCTAAGAATAGAAAATGGATTAGTATTGTCCAGTGAAAATAAAAATGTGAACATACACAGAAAAGAAATTGTTAATAACGATTTAGATTATCAAGAAAAAAAACATCAGAATATGGAAAAAGAGATAATTAAAAGTAAGGATAGTAGAGAAGAGGTTAATGTGACATTGTTTCAGGATTCCAATCGCTATTGTATACTCTCGACTTCACCATTGACAAGGAGATTTCATGTTTTGATTCGATATGATTGTCAGAGTAGTACACGTTTGATGACGAGTTATGATGTTAGGAATTATATGATGGATGGAATGTATATAGAGAATATACGTTATGAAGGTTTAGATACGATAATTCATTATGCCTTTTCAAATATAAAAAATGCTATAAAATTCTTATTAAATCATAATTCATTCATAAAAATTGAACAATTGAATGAAGTAGATTTAGAGAAAAAATTTTATAATAATGTGGAAAAATATATTAAATGGAAGATGTTCCGTTTAATTAACAATATAGAGGAAAAAGAGGTGGGGGTGTGTAAGGGAATTACAATTATTGCTCCTTCCAATATAAAACAAGAGGATATAAATAGAATAAAGAAAATAGTTCCGCCGCTTTTTCAAAGTGATTTTAAGTCGGAATTTTTGTTCGAATCAGGTGATAAACAATTTATAAAGGGGAAGCTCAACGGAGCGGGTCTAATAATAAAGTTGCCGAAAAAAGGAATACAATCCCTTGCATTACAAGAAGCTGCTTTTGGTTTAGGCGCACCTTTTCCTACACTTTTATCAATTCTACGTAAAAATAGAGTATCTTATCATTTTATTCAGAGTTTGTTTTTAGATGATAGGCAAACCTATATATACTGGGCAAGTCAATGTAAAGAAGATCGTAGAGTAGATTTTTATAAAAGTATTAAAGAATGGCTAGAACAAATATATAATTATGCCGATGAAGTTGAAGCATGGTTTCAGAAATATTGGATTGCTAATAATAGATCTAGATACTATTCTTTACATCAAATGTTAAGAGATACAGATCGCTGTATGTACTATACCGGAAGTTTTGAATTTAATTCTTTGAGCTTAAGAGAATATGTGTTGGAAATATTAGAAGAACCGTTTAATTACATTACATTTGAAAAAGAGGGGGCGAATGAATGAATCGCAATTTAACACTTTTATGGTTAGCACATACTACTTCTATTTTTGGGACCTCAATATATGCGTTAGCATTGACCTTAATGTCTTTAAAACTTAGTGATAGTGTTTTTGGTGCAGGTACAGTATTGTTTGCTACAACTGTTCCGTATTTTTTTCTAGGAATTTTAGGAGGAGTAATTGCAGATAGGGTTGATAGAAAGAAATTAATGGTGACTTGTGATCTTGTAAGAGGCATTATAATTTTAACTCTTCCCGTTATGGAATATTTTAATTATTTAAGCTTGGAATACGTAGTAATTGTAGGGTTTTTTATGACTATTTTTAGAGCGTTCTTTTTTCCAGCAAATCAAGCGAGTGTCCCTTTACTGATTAATGATAAAAAAGAATTGAACAAAATTAACTCCTATATGAACTTTACAAATAACTTAAGCCTTATGTTAGGACCAGCTTTGGGTGGAATGTTATTAATATTTAACTTAACACCTGCTCAATTGTTAATCATTGATGCTATGACGTACTTTGTTTCAGCATTATGTGTGGTATCAATAGAATTTCCTAATTATAAAGAGGGTAAAGATAAATTTGCAAAGCCTTCAATTTTAACGGATGCTTTTAATGGGATAAAATTTGTAACAATTAATAATCGTGATGTGGCTATTATGTTAACAGCCTTTGCTACACAACTATTAATAGGGGCTGGAATTATACAATTAGGTATTCCAAAAATATTAAAAAGTATTAATTTAGAAGATGTAGATAGTCTCTTTGGGTTCTTTATATCGACCATAACTTTTTCTTCGGCAATTGTTTCAATTGTGTTTACAAAAATAAAGGTGAAGAATCATTCCTACTGGATATTCTCTGGCTATGCTCTCAGGGGAATTGTATTTTTACTACTAGTTTTTGCTCACTCGTATTGGATGTTAATAGTTATTGCTGTATTATTTGGGATTAGCTATGTAATTAGTGGAACAACATTTACCACCCTACTACAATTAAGTACTCCAAATCATATGATGGGGAAAGTAATGGCACTAAGATCTACAATTGGTAATGTTGCAGATTCCTTTGCATATCTCATTGTAGGCGGAATTTTATCATTATTTTCATTAAAATTATCCTTTATAATGTTTGGGATTTTCTCTATTTTTTCTACTTTCTTATTTTTTGTATTGTGGAAACATTCTGTTGATAAGAAGGAGAAAAATGAGATTGTTGGTGAATCTATTATTTTGAAAGGTTAGAAAAGGAGTGATAAATATGAAAGCTTTAATAATTTCAGGTAGTTTGGCTATTCCCTCACACACATATTCTCTATTAAAAGAAACAGAAAAATACTTGAAGGAGAAAGGATGTAGTGTGGTTTTCTATGATTTGAAAACAAATAAGCTTCCGGAATGTGATCCAAAGTATCATCACAATCCAAAAGCTAACCCAGATGAAAAAGTGGTTGAATTTATAAAATTGGCTGAAGAGGCAGACTTTATTATATGGGGTACTCCTAATTATCATAATTCTTATTCAGGGGTTTTAAAAAGCGCATTAGATCATCTGAATTTTGATCAATTATCTAATAAGCCTATAGGGCTAATGTGCAATAGTGGTGGAATCCGAAACGTGCAACCATTAGACCATCTTCGAATTGTTGCTAGGGGATTTTTAGGAATTGCTATACCGATACAAGTCGCAACGCGTAATGCTGATTATCAGTTAATCAATGACGAATACCATTTAATTGATGAAGGAATTAGACAACGTTTGGAGGCATTTGTAGAACAATTAATAGATTTTAATGCTATGTTGAAGTTGAAAAGTTTATCTTAAAGAAGTTTGAATAATATTCTCTGGTTTATTTATAAAAGTATTTTCATATAAAAAATTTTATAGTATAGGATGTCACTGGAAAAGTTTACTTCATAAGAAAAAGGAGTCTATTACCTACTATATACTGAAGGTGGACTCCTTTTTGTTTTTAATATATTGATAAAAAGCGTGTTATTGTTTCAAAGTAATCACTTTTTCAGTACTTTCGAGTATAGTCTTTTTTTTGAAAAAAATGTTGATGCGAATCGTTCTGGAACTTGAAAGGTTGTAGTATCAAGGATACGAATGCGCTCAAAGTAAGCAGAAAGAGAATATATATCGATATAACTCTTCGGCAAATAAAGATAATTCTTGTTTTTGGTTCATATTCATAAAAAGCACGTCACCCTTTTTAACATAAGAGAATAGTAACGTGCTTTTAACTTCAAAAATAGTCTAAATCCTTAAGTTGATGGATGTATGGCGGTACCCCTTAATATAAATCAAAGCAAACTTGTTCGTATTCAAAATGAAAGTGTGATGACCTTATTATGAAACGGAAAAACGTACAATATTAAATAATTCGCCAATTGAAGAAGCGAAAAAAGTAAGTGGAAAATAAATGAAAGATATCTACGGGAATAAGGTTATTGTTAATCCACCAAATATTAGTCAAGAAACGATGGAGAAAGGGCAGATCATTCGGGATGAAAATGGATATGTAGTAAAACTAATACCAACAAAAAAACAGTTGGAAAGCTTTTTAGCAACATTAATACCAGCTACACGAGAGTTAATTTAAAAAAGAAGATTGGAGCAGAGAAAAAAAGAAGTGAATGATAAGGATCATTAAAATATCATAATTCATTTAATTATTCTGTTTACACTTACCCATTCCTATACACACGCCAGCCTTTTATAATTTTTTATGCCCCAAACTAGCCCCAGGTACATTCTTTTTCATTGTTAATGATAAATAAAAAAAGCCCAGAAACCTTGATTTAACAAGATTTCTAAGGCTTTTAATACTACTCTTTGCAGAGCATCGAGATTAACGAGAGTAGAACTCTACGATTAACGCTTCGTTGATTTCAGCAGCTAACTCAGCGCGCTCTGGTGTGCGAGTGAAAGTAGCTTCTAATTTGTCAGCATCGAAAGTTAAGTACTCAGGTACGAAGTTGTTAACTTCAACTGCTTCTTTAACTACAGCTAGGCTCTGAGATTTTTCGCGAAGGCTGATTGTTTGGCCTGGTTTAACGCGGTAAGATGGGATATCTACGCGAGCGCCATCTACCATGATGTGACCGTGGTTTACTAATTGACGAGCAGCGCGACGAGTGCGAGCTAAGCCCATGCGGTAAACTAGGTTGTCAAGGCGAGCTTCAAGAAGGATCATGAAGTTTTCACCGTGTTTACCCATCATTTTACCAGCTTGGTCAAATGTGCGACGGAATTGACGCTCAGTCATGCCGTACATGTGACGAAGTTTTTGTTTTTCTTGTAATTGTAAACCGTATTCTGAAAGTTTCTTACGTTGGTTAGGGCCGTGTGGACCTGGTGCGTAAGGGCGTTTTTCTAATTCTTTACCTGTGCCGCTTAGAGAGATTCCAAGACGACGAGAAAGTTTCCAAGATGGACCTGTATAACGAGCCATGAATGACTCCTCCTTTAAATGTTTTTATTTTTGTAAAATAAAAACAGACGTAATTGACATTTATGCGCATTTCATTTTCATGTATCCTCGCTCCAGCAGCAGGGAGTTACACGATACACCTCATCGTGAGGAACAAAATACAAACAATAAACTCACATTACAAGGCTGCCTTTTTATTTTACACAAAGGCTATTATATCTGTTTATTAGGAGGGAGTCAAGAATATCAAATTTCATTTTATACATTTAAATTTTGGAAAAGTGCAAGAAGGAATTTTGTGAACGCACATGGAAAGGATAGCAACAGATAGAAAACGCTTACATAAGATGAGGTATAAGGGGGATGTTTGTATGAAAAAGAAACATATCGAAACGACATTAGTTCATCACGGGTATGATGCAGCGCAGCATAAAGGAAGTTTAACGCCGCCGTTATTTCAAACATCTACGTATACATTTGAAACAGCGCAGCAAGGAGAAGCAAGCTTTGCTGGGTATGATTCAGCATATATTTATTCTAGACTTGGAAATCCGACAGTTGAGTTATTTGAGGAAAGAATGGCAGCCTTAGAAGAAGGGGAAGCGGCACTTGCGTTTGGCTCTGGTATGGCAGCTATTTCAGGAACACTTTTCGCTTTTTTAAAGGCGGGAGATCATATTGTTTGTTCGAATGGCTTATACGGTTGTACGTATGGTTTTTTAGAAGTGTTAGAAGAGAAATTTGCAATTTCGCATACATTATGCGAAATGGAAACAGAAGCGGAGATTGAAAGTAGTATTGGGCCGAATACAAAAATCATTTTTGTAGAAACACCGATTAATCCAACGATGAAATTAATTGATTTAGAACTTGTTGTCAAAGTAGCTAAGCAGCACGGACTGCTCGTTATTGTTGATAATACATTTTGTTCACCGTACTTACAAAGACCGCTTACGATAGGTTGCGATATTGTTTTGCATAGTGCGACAAAATATATTGGCGGTCATGGTGATGTTGTAGCCGGTGTTACAATTTGTAAAACAAAGGAGCTTGCCGAAAAAATTCGTCCTATTCGTAAAGATGTTGGCGGGATTATGGCACCGTTTGATGCATGGTTACTTTTACGAGGGTTAAAAACATTAGCAGTGCGGATGGATCGCCATTCTGATAATGCGGAAAAAATTGCTGCTTTTCTCCGAAATCATGAACTAGTAGAAGATGTTTGGTATCCGGAAGGACTGCTTGCAAATAAACAAATGAAACGCGGAGGCGGTGTGCTGTCGTTTACAGTAAAGGGTGGAAAAGCGGAAGCGCAAGCTGTAATGGACAACTTAAAATTAATTGCAATTGCAGTGAGTCTTGGTGATACGGAAACGTTAATTCAGCACCCAGCAACGATGACACATGCGGTGATTCCAAAGCATGTTCGTGAGCAGATGGGGATTTCTGATAATTTATTACGCTTATCTGCAGGGCTTGAGGCATGGGAAGATATTGTAGTGGATTTAGCGCAAGCGCTGCAAAAAGAAAAAACGGTTCTATCTTAAGAGAAACGCTGTCTACCAATATATCGACCGTTTTTTAGAATATATCGGCCAATATAAAGACCCCTCGACGATGTTCGACACCACAAGTGCACTAAGAAGGAGCTGGCCTTAAGTCAGCTCCTTTGCATTATATATGCTTTAATAAAGTTGCGACAAATTTCTCTAAATATGTTTGATCGATTTCATCGAAGCGCCCTTTATTTGGACTATCGATGTCTAGTACGCCGATTACTTCATCATTTTTGATAAGCGGTACAACAATTTCTGAATTAGAGGCTGCATCGCAGGCGATATGTCCAGGAAATTCGTGAACATCAGCGATAAGTTGTGTTGTTTTCGTTTCTGCTGCTGTGCCGCATACACCGCGGCCAAATGGAATACGAACACAAGCTGGCAATCCTTGAAATGGACCAAGTACAAGCTGATTTCCTTCTGTTACATAAAAGCCTACCCAGTTAATATCTTGTAAAAACACATTGAGCAAAGCAGATGCATTTGCTAAGTTAGCTACTACATTTGACTCACCTGTTAATAAAGCATCGAGTTGTTTAATTACTGTCCTGTATTGCTCTTCACGTGTACCTGTATATCCTTCTGCTGTAAACATGGAAACGCCGCCCTTTCTGTAGGTAAATGTAAATTTATCCCGCTATTCGTGGGCAGTAATACTCCCACCTCAAAATTCAGCAAAAGCATTGTCCAGCTCTAGCGGCTAGAATCTCCGGCCGTTTCGCCCCCTCGGACGAGGCAAAAAGCGCCTCTCTGTCAGGGGCGTGGGCGTCCTGCGATTCTGAACGAGCCGCTTCCGCTTTTCTTAAGAAGTTAGGCGGGAGATAAACTGCCCGTAAAAGCCCGATTGGTGAGGGCTGATAATCAGTGGGGGATGAAGAAACCCCCCACTGATTAAAGTTTCACTTTATTGCAAAATAAGCTATAATTCGCAAGACTTTGTCGATAGAAAAATAAAGGAATTTGTCTTAAAAGTCAAGAAATTTACATCGAGTTGAATTAATCGTGCTTTTACTGCTTGTTAAAAGGGAGTGATTGTGTGACACAGGCGAGACAGAAGATTATTGATGCGGCAATTTCACTGTTTTATGCGAAAGGCTATAATGGGACATCAGTGCGTGATATAGCGAAACAAGCAGATGTCAATGCTGCGAATATCTCGTATTATTTTGCCGGAAAACAAGGATTACTGGAACAGTTGGTGTCAGACTTTTTAGAGGGCTACTTACGCACTATTGAAATGACATTTGAACAGCGAAATTTTTTGTCTGCAAAAGAAGTATTATTTCAGATGGTGAGAAATATTTTACAATATCAATTCGAACGAAGAGAACTTACTCGTTTTTTCTACAGAGAGCTTTCGTTAGATAGCACGCTAATTCGCGAAATTATGACGGTCTACTTTTCAAAAGAGAGATACTATATAGAACAACTCATTAGACAAGGACAAGAAAACAAAGAATTTCAAAATGTATCATTCACGATGTTTATGACGCAGTTAAAGGGAATGATCAGTATGCCGTATTTATATCCGCAGTATATATCAGAAGTGCTGCATTCCTTTCCGTCAGAAATCTTTTTTATTGAAATGTATATGAAGGAAGTAGAGAAGTGGATGGAGCAAGCACTTTGTACAGCGCATTTACAATATCCTCTGCCGAGAGTGGCGTATGTATGAAGAAAATAAAAAAACGTAAAACAGCTTGTTACCAATATGTATGGGAATAAGCTGTTTTTATTTGCTTTTCATGAAGCAGCATCTTCTTTTTTAATCCTTATATAGTGGTATAACCATGATGTGATAATGGTGGTTTTTGCAAATAAAATACAGACTTTTCATGATTATAATTAGGGGTCAGAGGTGTATACGGGATCGACTTGGAAGTAGTAAATTCTTTCATGAATTTTTTCGAAAAACTAGGCCAAAAACATATAATTACATGGTATGATTAATACATTGCAAGTTGTTAAATACAGGGGATTTCCCTTTTTTTACATAACGCCTTCCATTTTAAAAAACGGAACGGACAAAAAAACAGATAAATAGGAGGCATTTTGAATGGATTCAATCTTAACGATCGTTGTCATCATCGTGAGTGCTATCTTGCTCTTCCTTATCGTAGAGCTTGTGATGAGAAATCGTTTATATAAAGATATCGAAGCACTAGAGCAATGGAAGAAAGAGATTAAGGATAAGCCTGTAGCGGATGAACTGAAACGGGTGAAAGAGTTACAGATGACCGGACAAACAGAAGAGCTATTTGGAAAATGGCGAGATGAATGGGATGAAATTGTTGCTAATATTCTTCCGAAAGCTGAAAAAGAATTAGAAAACGCTCAAAAATTTGCCGCGCAATTTTCCTTCCGAAAAGCAAAACATACAATTAAGGAATCCGTTAGCAGTTTAGATGAAGCGGATCATCGAATTATGAATATTTTAAATGAACTGCAAGAATTGTTGGAAAGCTATGAGAAAAACAATTCAGAAATTGAGCAGTTGCGTGATACATATCGCAATTTGAAAAAGAGTGTGCTTGCTCATCGTCATATGTTCGGCTCAGCCGAGAAGAAGATTGAAGGGCTACTTGATGCAGAGTCAAAGAATTTTCAAACGTTTGAAGAAGCAACACAAAATGGAGATTACTTAAAAGCGCGTGAAATTGTGGGGAGTTTAGAAGAAGGACTAACACATTTGGAAGTAATTGTGCATGAAGTACCAGAGCTCTTAGTAGAATGTCAAACGACATTACCAGTGCAATTAGAAGATTTATCACAAGGTCACGACGATATGAAAAAACAAGGCTATGTATTAAATCATTTGGAAATCCCAAAAGAAGTAAGAGAGATGAACAAACAACTGCAAACATGCCTTACTGATTTAGAATCTTTACACGTAGTGGAAGCACAAGAAAAAGTAGAAATCTTAAAAGAGCATCTTGATACATTATATGAACAATTAGAATTAGAAGTAAGAGCCAAACATTATATTGAACAGCAGACGGTAGCTGTGTACGAAGATTTAGAAACAATTCAAGAACAAGCGCTGGAAACGAAAGCAGAAACACAATTTGTGAAGCAAAGCTATCAATTACAGGAGAAAGATATTGAATCTCAAAAAGTGATTGAAAAACAGATGCACATCTTAATGAAGCGTTTTGAAGTGTTGCAACTTCGTATTGCAGAGCAAGATATCGCATTTTCTGTGATTCGAGAAGAGTTAGAAGAAATTTATGAGCAATGTGAAACATTAAAAGTACTTCATGCTGAGTACAAAGACATGTTGCAAACGATGCGTAAAGATGAGTTTGAAGCGCGTGAGGCGTTAAGGGAAATGCGTCATACGATGATGGAAGCAAAGCGCATGATGCAAAAGTCGAATTTACCTGGGTTGCCAAATCATATCATGGCTGACCTGCAAAATGGACAACAGGCGATACAAAGTGTGTATGAACACCTAGAATTGAAGCCGCTTGATATGGGTGCGGTGAATCGTACACTAGAAGAAGCGGTAGCTATTGTAAATGGTGTTTACGAAGCAACGCAAGAGTTAATCGAACAAGCATATTTAGTAGAGAAATTGATTCAGTATGGTAATCGTTACCGTAGTGATGATGAAATGTTGGCGAAAAGCTTAAATAACGCAGAGCAATTATTCCGTGAATATGAATATGATGCGGCTTTAGAACAAGCAGCTTCTGTATTAGAGCAAATTGAACCAGGTATTGTCCAAAAGATTGCTGAATTTGTTGACTTAGAACAAACTCCTTAATTGATTAAGGGGTTTGTTTTTTGTTCAAATAACTTTTATATGCATGATCATGTAATATTGCTATAATGAATAGCGGAATATGGAACGTTTTTTAGTTAAAAGTAGACATACTTCCGCTTTAATAACGGAAACTATGAGCGAGTTTAGCGGAAATACATGAATGTATGATATGATTATCCCGCTACGAAGATCTTTCCCGTAAAGTAAAGAAGTTTCACTTTAGGGGTTTTCGATATCGGTGAAAGGGGAATAACAATGATTTACTTTGATAATAGTGCGACGACAAAGCCGTACCCGGAAGCCTTGCAATCTTATGTGACAGTTGCAGGAAAATACTTTGGAAATCCTTCTTCTATTCATTCCCTTGGAGGAGAATCAGAGCGTTTATTAACGCAATCACGGACGATTGCAGCTCAGCTTCTTCGTGTAAAGCCTTCAGAAATTGTCTTTACGTCTGGAGGAACAGAAGGAAATAACCTTGCAATTAAGGGGATTGCGATGAGAAATCGCTCCCGTGGTAAGCATATGATTACAACAGACATTGAACACGCTTCTGTGTTTGAAGCATATAAACAATTAGAAAATCTTGGTTTTGACGTTACATATTTGCCGGTAAATGAAAATGGTGTTGTATCAGTAGAAGATGTAAAACGAGCTCTTCGAGATGATACCATTCTTGTTTCCATGATTCACGTCAATAACGAAACAGGAGCGATTCAGCCTGTTGGTGAAGTTGGTAAGTTATTAGCGAACTATCCGAAAGTACGATTTCATGTCGATCATGTGCAAGGAATTGGAAAAGTGCCGCTTGATTTGTATAAAAACCATATTGACCTTTGCACGATTTCGGGACATAAGTTCCATAGTGTAAAAGGAACAGGAATTCTATATGTTCGTGATGGTGTTAGGCTCGATTCGGTTTTATCGGGTGGTGGACAAGAGCAGCGTTACCGTTCTGGTACAGAAAACTTGCCAGGAATTGTTGCGATGATAAAAGCTTTGCGAATGACTTTAGAAAAACAGTCAGAAAATACGGAGCATCTTCGAGCGTTAAAGGAAGAACTTATTCGTATGTTTAAGGGCATGAAGGATGTTACCATTAATACACCGAAAGAACATACGGCACCGCATATTTTAAACGTATCATTTGTGGGATTAAAGCCAGAAGTTGTTGTGCATGCTTTGGAAGAACGTGGTGTGTATGTTTCAACGAAATCTGCTTGTTCTTCAAGAGTAAACGAAGTAAGCCACGTTTTACTAGCGATGGGCTTGCCGCATGCGGTAGCAGAAAGTGCGATTCGCATAAGTTTAACTGCGGAAAATACGATGGAAGAAGTAAAACAATTCGAAGGAATTATAAAAGAAACATTGCCAAAATTATATGAAGTGATGAGGTAAAGAAAGATGATGACATACGAATATATTTTAGTTCGCTACGGCGAAATGACAACAAAAGGAAAGAACCGTTCGAAGTTTGTAAGTACATTAAAAGATAATGTGAAACATAAATTAAAAAAATTTCCAAACTTAAAAATTGATGCGACGCATGACCGCATGTATATTCAGTTAAATGGTGAAGATCATGAAGCGGTTGCGGATAAATTAAAAGACGTGTTTGGTATTCATAAGTTTAACTTAGCAATGAAAGTGCCAACAGATTTAGAAGAAATTAAAAAAGGAGCCCTTGCTGCTTTTCTGCAAGTAAAGCGTGATGTAAAAACATTTAAAATTACAGTTCACCGTTCTTACAAACATTTCCCGATGCAAACGATGGAACTGCTTCCAGAAATCGGCGGGTATATTTTACAAAATACAGAGGATATTACAGTAGATGTTCATAATCCAGATGTAAATATCCGCGTTGAAATTCGAAGCGGTTATAGCTATATTATGTGTGATGAGCGCATGGGAGCTGGCGGTCTTCCAGTTGGTGTTGGTGGAAAGGTAATGCTTCTTCTTTCTGGTGGTATTGATAGCCCAGTTGCAGCTTACTTAACAATGAAGCGCGGCGTATCAGTGGAAGCTGTTCATTTTCATAGTCCACCGTTTACGAGCGAGCGTGCAAAGCAGAAAGTAATTGACTTAGCACAGGAGCTAACGAAGTATTGTAAACGAGTGACACTTCATCTTGTACCGTTTACAGAGGTTCAAAAAACAATTAATAAAGAAATTCCATCTAGCTATTCGATGACAATTATGCGCCGTATGATGATGCGCATTGCAGAGCGTATTGCAGAAGAGCGTAACGCGCTTGCTCTTTCGACAGGTGAGAGCCTTGGACAAGTAGCGAGTCAAACGTTAGATAGTATGCACACGATTAACGAAGTGACAAATTACCCAATTATCCGTCCGCTTATTGCAATGGATAAGCTAGAAATTATTAAGATTGCAAACGAAATCGGTACGTACGACATTTCAATTCGTCCGTATGAAGATTGCTGCACAGTCTTTACGCCAGCAAGTCCAACAACAAAACCGAAACGTGAAAAAGCGAATAAATTTGAGTCATACTATGATTTTACACCGCTTATTGAATCCGCTGTTGCGAATACAGAAAAAATGGTATTGCAAACAGTAGAAGTAGCAGAAGAAGAAAAATTCGAAGATTTATTTTAAAACCATAAATTACCATCAAAAGATATGTATGAAGCTATATAGTTTATCACACTCTATACTCACAAGGAGGTGATACCATATGGCAAACACAAGTAAATTAGCAGTTGCTGGTGCACAAGCTGCTTTAGATCAAATGAAATACGAAATTGCTCAAGAGTTTGGTGTACAACTTGGACCAGATGCAACATCTCGTGCTAACGGATCTGTTGGTGGTGAAATTACAAAACGTTTAGTTGCAATGGCTGAACAACAATTAGGCGGTTTCCAACGATAACAACTATATATAATGGCTTAGAGAGAGCGGGATTTCCCGCTCTTTCTTTTTGTTGTTTTATGTCAAAAATAAGAGAAAACATCTACTATTGTAGCCAACTAGTCAAAATATAAACCAATTTGTCAAAAGAAGGGGGTTTTAAATTTACAGAAAATTCTTTATTATTAAAGAGAAGATGGACATAATAAAGGGGGAAGAGTATGAATCGGGAAGAGCTATTAGCGCCGCCGATGTATAATTTAGTCGAAGAAATGGAGCGTTATGCACATGAGCCAAATAAGCTTGCGCTTATTTGGCAAGATGATCAAGGGAATAAAAGGAAAGTCACATATGGGGAATTGTTAGAAGGAGCAAATAAAATTGGAAACGCTTTTATAAAAAGCGGTCTGCAAAAAGGGGACAAGCTTCTTATTATGATGCCGCGTCTTATTGAAACATATATGACGTATATTGCCGCAATTAAAGCGGGATTTGTTGTCATTCCAAGTTCAGAAATGCTGCGTAAAAAAGATATTGAATACCGCATTGAGCATGGGGAAGTAAAAGCGATTGTGAGTTATGAACCGTATGTGGGCCAATTCGACGGAATCGAAGCAGTACATTCCCTTCGTAAATTTGTATTAAGTGAAAAATCGCTAGAAGGCTGGAATAACATAGGGGAAGCACTTAAAGCAGAGAGCGCAGTATTAGAAATGGCAGAGACAAAGTGTGATGATATGGTTTTCTTATCGTATACATCTGGAACGACAGGCAATCCAAAGGGCGTTGTACATACACATGCTTGGGCGTATGCTCATCTTCGTACGAGCGCTGCAAATTGGTTAGCAATCGAAGAGAATGATGTTGTATGGGCAACAGCAAGTCCAGGGTGGCAAAAGTGGGTGTGGAGTCCGTTTCTTGCGACGCTCGGTTCAGGTGCAACTGGATTTGTATATCACGGGAAATTTGATCCAGAAACATATTTACAATTATTAAGTGATAACAAAGTGAATGTACTGTGCTGTACGCCGACTGAATATCGTTTAATGGCGAAAGTGGAGAACTTGCAGCGATATGACTTATCTTCCTTGCATAGTGCAGTTTCGGCAGGAGAGCCATTGAACAGAGAGGTTATTGATACGTTTCAAAATTATTTTCAAGTAACGGTTCGTGATGGATATGGTCAAACAGAAAATACATTACTTGTTGGCGTATTAAAAGGAATGGAAATAAAACCTGGTTCGATGGGGAAACCAACGCCGGGCAATCAAGTTGATATTGTAGATGAGGATGGTAAGCCAGTTCTTCCGGGGGAAGTAGGAGATATTGCTGTGCATGTGAAAACACCGGCATTATTTAAACAGTACTATAAAGATCCGGAGCGTACGGCTATGCAATTTCACGGCGATTATTATATTACAGGTGATCAAGCCAAAAAGGATGAAGATGGCTACTTTTGGTTTGAAGGACGAGGCGACGATATTATTATTAGCTCCGGCTATACAATCGGGCCATTCGAGGTGGAAGATGCACTGGTCAAACATCCATATGTCAGAGAGTGTGCGGTTGTGGCAAGTCCAGATGAAATACGAGGAAATATCGTAAAAGCCTTTATCGTGTTAAAAGAAAATGTCGATGAGCAAGACAGCACGTTAATTCCGCTTCTGCAAGACCATGTAAAGGAATTAACGGCGCCTTATAAATACCCGCGTAAAATTGAGTTTGTGAAAGAATTGCCAAAAACAATTTCCGGTAAAATTCGTCGCGTAGAGCTGCGAAAACGTGAAATGGAATTAGCTTCGAAGTAATGTTGTACACTTCACTCTTCCCGATTCTATCCGAATAGAATTGGGTTTTTTTGTTTAATCAGAGGGGTGTTTTATAATAACATTGTGAGAAGATTGAAATAACAAAAATGATTATAAGGGTAAAATTTAGGAGGGAGAAAAAATGGGAGAACTTTGGCACGGCGGAAAGATTTATACGATGGAAGCAGAAGGAGCAGCCGTAGAAGCAGTTTATTTAGAAAACGATAAAATTATTGCTGCTGGAAGGAAAGAAGAACTAGAGGCACGGTATCAGCCGAAACAGTCCTTCAATTTAGAAGGGAAAACAATACTCCCTGGTTTTGTCGATAGCCATATGCATCTTATTGGACACGGAGAACGATTACTTCGCTTAGATTTATCAGCATGCACATCTTATCAGGAAGTACTAAACCTTGTTGCTGAGCGAGTGAAGGCAACGAAGCAAGGAGAATGGATTATTGGTGAGGGTTGGAATGAAAATAATTTTACAGATCGAAAAGATGTACATAAACGTGATTTAGATAATTTGTCACTTCATCATCCTATTTTATTGAAACGCATTTGCCGTCATGTAACGTTGGTGAACTCTTATATTCTTGAGAAAGCTGAGATTATGCAAGATAGAGAAGACCCGAAAGGCGGAAAAATTGGCCGCGATCAACATGGTGAATTCACAGGTTTATTGTATGAAC
This sequence comes from Bacillus cereus group sp. BfR-BA-01380, assembly GCF_022663535.1. Lineage (GTDB taxonomy): Bacteria > Bacillota > Bacilli > Bacillales > Bacillaceae_G > Bacillus_A > Bacillus_A cereus_BB. Next base: position 21,697 of record NZ_JAKUFS010000007.1, read on the forward strand.
AAGCGCAGGACTTAATCGCTCCTATTCTACCGGAAATCGATGCAGTTTATTTAACGAAGGCACTGCAAACCGCAATTCACGATTGTTGGAAATATGGATTAGTTGGCGGTCATACAGAAGATTTAAACTATTATGGCGGTTTTCAAAAAACGTACAATGCCTTTACGGAAGTAATTCGAGAATTACCGTTTAAAGCGCATCTTCTTGTCCATCATGAAGTAGCACACGAACGTGAGCAATATGAGAATACGCATTATATTGAGTTCGGAGCAATAAAGATCTTTTCAGACGGTTCCTTTGGCGGGCGGACAGCGCTACTTACTGAACCATATGCAGATGCAAAGGAAACGAACGGTGTTGCTATTTTTTCTCGTGAAGAGCTTGCGGAACTCGTCAAACAAGCACGAGAATTTCATATGCCTGTCGCCATTCATACAATTGGTGATCTATCGCTTGAATATGTGATTGATGCGCTTGAAATGCATCCGCCAAAAGAAGGACAGCGTGATCGTATTATTCACTGTCAGCTTGCGCGTGAAGAGTTAATACGGCGCATGAAGAAGCTCCCAGCGATTTTAGATATTCAACCTGTCTTTGTCTCTTCTGACTTTCCATCTGTGATTGAAAAGCTAGGGGAGCGGCGACTTCGGTATGCGTATGCATGGAAAACACTTCTTTCTGCTGGTTTACACTGCGCGGGTGGTTCGGATGCACCAATCGAGCAGGTCAATCCGCTTTTAGGTATATACAGCGCCGTAACAAGAAAGAGCTTTGTGGATGGAAACTGTTACATGCCAGAAGAAAGATTAACAGTATTCGAAGCTGTTTCGCTGTTCACAACAGGAAGCGCATATGCGATTGGAAAAGAAGAAAGACGCGGGAAAATTGCAGCGGGGTATGAGGCGGATTTTACTGTATTAGATAGAGATATATTTAACGTGCAGGAAGAGGAAATAAAAGAGATAGACGTTATGATGACGGTTGTGGATGGTGAAGTTGTATATAAGAAATAAAGGCTGGATAAGAGCAGGGAAGAAAACTGCTGGCATGCGCCCGATTGGTGGGGCTAACCTTTTGGAGAAGAACACTCCAAAAGGAAGTTTCACTTTATAAAAACGTTCTTTGTACTTTTTCCCAGAACGAATTATTTTTTAGTTTCACTGTTTTGATTTGCTTATCGCTTAAACGAACAACAGCTTTTTCGACTTGTTTAATACTCAATGCTTCGTTATCCATACCCATGACAGGATAATGTTTTTCATTATGAGTTAATTTGAATGTTAACGTACGATTGTTGCCTAAGATGAATGGAGAACCAAGGGTCCGGTACGTATTGTTATTTAAAGAAGCAAGTTCACTTACTTGGAAACATGGAATTAATGGATCTACGACAGCTCCGCTTAGTGATTTATTATATGCAGTGCTTCCTGTTGGGGTAGAAACGACTAAGCCATCCCCTCTGAATGTTTCAAAATATAAATCATCGATGTACACATCTAATACAAATGTTTTAATTACGCTAGAGCGTAGTGAGAATTCATTTAGGCAATGAAAAGATGTGTCATGATCGACAGTTACTTGAATTGTTGGATATCTTCTTACTTCAATTTCATTTTTTGTGATTTCTTGAAGGGCGCTATCCACATGGTCGATGTGGAAGTCACAGTAAAAGGAAATATCATCTGTTGCTGAAACCCCTGCGTATAAACAATCCTCACGAAATCCTGTTTTGTTAACAGCCTGTAAAAATGTACCGTCGTCGCCAACACTAACGATAGCATTTGCGTGTTTTGGATGGTCTAATATGGTAAATCCGTTTTCTTTTAAAATGTCGTATACTGGTTTCATTTTTTTGATAAGCGTTGCTTTATCATCACCGTAAAAGAAAAATAAATTGCGACGATCTTCCATTTTGTATCCCTCCATGCAGTAAATAATATGTTCAAATAGTATATTTCGATAAAAATATGAAAAACCCTTCTGTTTTTAGAAAAATCTATATTTTCAATTTTGTTTATTTTTTTCATGCCGTGTCGATAATGAATACGGAATGAAAGGATGGTACGATGAAGTGGCTTGCGATTGGAATTGGAATACTTATTTTGTTTGTCTTACTTATTTTATTATCGAAATTATCGCTAAAAATTAGTTTGTTATATACAGAAACAGAAAAACAATGTTTGTTTCAAGTGAAGATATGGATGATTCATTATACGTTTGATGTGCTAGAACGTATTGAAAAGCAGCAAAGGAAAACAGGTCAAAAAATTGACAAAGCAGGGGAGGAAGGCGGAACCGAGGATAAATTTGTGGCATTGCTTGACAGCGCAGCTGAGATTATAAAAAGGCTGCAAGAAATCCATACTATGTTTAAAGATTTTCTTCAAAAAGTGAAAATCAACAATTGGAGATGGTATTCGCAAATTGGAACAGGTGATGCAGCGAGTACTGGAGTTATTACAGGCTATGTATGGTCGGTAAAAGGAATCATTGTTGGCGTTACTGGTCAATATGTAGAAATTATTGGTGCACCGCAGCTTGAAATTACTCCAATTTTTCAAGGGAAAACGGTGGCATCCCATTGTGAATTAACGGCTTCGTTTCGTATATATCGTGCAGTTAAGACGGGGATTCAGTTGTTTATGTTTCTGAAGAAGCAAGGAGTTATTACGACAGATAATGCGATGCAGCAATAAAGTGAAACTTTAATCAGTGGGGATTTTTTTCATCCCCCACTGATTATTAGTTGAACCAATCGGGCTTTTACGGGCAGCTTTCTTCCCTGCTCTTCTCAAGCCTTTACTGCCCGTTAATAGCGGGATAAATATAGGGGGGATTATATGGAACATCCAATTCAAGGATTAATGACAACAGCGATGCAGCATTTAAATCATATGATTGATGTAAATACAATCATCGGTGATCCCATTCAGTCACCTGATGGAAGTGTTATCTTAACGGTTTCTAAAGTAAGCTTTGGCTTTGCGGCAGGTGGTAGTGAATTTGGGAAACTTCAAAATAATAATCATCATCCATTTGGCGGCGGTAGCGGCGGCGGTGTTTCCATTAATCCGGTTGCTTTTCTCATTGTAAATAGTGAAGGTGTGAAAGTGCTTCATTTAGATAAACAGACACATATACTTGATAAAATAATGGAATTGGCACCGCAGGCAGTTGATAAAGTGAAAGAAATGATGAACAAACAAAAGGATGAACAGCCGGAGTATGAAATATAAGAAAAAGAAGCTAATCGAGCGATTAGCTTCTTTTTTCTAAAAACAGAGCGATTCAGTTGCATTCTGTTTACTGAACATCTATCATTTACACTGTACATACTTTGTTTTTTAGAAAAGGGAGGATTTTCAAATGGCAAACGTAACGTTTAAAGGAAACCCAATCACTTTAGTTGGCACAGAAGTTAAAGTAGGCGACCAAGCACCAAACTTCCAAGTGTTAGCAAATGATTTATCTCCGGTAACTTTAGAAACATATAAAGGCGCAGTGAAATTGATTAGTGTTGTACCATCTATTGATACTGGTGTATGTGATGCGCAAACTCGTCGTTTCAACGAAGATGCAGCTAGCATTGAAAATGCAAAAGTATTAACAATTAGCGTTGATTTACCATTTGCTCAAAAGCGCTGGTGTGCAGCTAACGGTTTAGAAAACGTTGTAACGCTTTCTGATCACCGCGATCTTTCTTTTGGTGAGGCATACGGTGTTGTAATGAAAGAACTTCGTTTACTTGCACGTGCAGTATTCGTAGTAGATAGCAACGACAAAGTTGTTTACGTAGAATACGTAAGCGAAGGAACAAGCCATCCAAATTACGAAGCAGCATTAGAAGCAGCAAAAGCTGCAAAGTAATATAGGCAACAAAAAGCGACCTCTTAATAAAGAGGTCGTTTTTTTATGATAGTAAGTATCGATGTATAAATCCATTTTGATTTTTTAACATGAGTCACTGCTATGCAGAACAAAAAGTGATCGACACTCGTTTTCTCTCCCTTTGTTTTCATATTGCATGTGGCAGGAAAGGGGTCTAACCGTTTCTGTGCATGGCCAGATGCTCTCGTCCATCTAAAAAAAGTGGTTTTTACGTCTGTTTTTTAAAAAAAATTGAGAATATGGTATGATATAAGTTATGTGTATTTTAGTTTGAAGGAGGAATTTTCGTGAGTTCAACAGTAGAAACATTATTTTCTATTTTTGATTCTTCTGCCGTAATTTTACGTAAAGAATTAGATATAACGTATTTAGAAGCACTTGTAGAAACAGGTGATAATTTATTTGAAGGAACAATTTTACAAGAAGGCTTAGAACAACCAACAATTGAACGGTTAGAGCGTGAATATAGCAAGTTTAATGAAGAAAACTATAAAGGCGAAGAAATTCGCAAAGCGTTCCAACTTGCCATCTTAAAAGGGATGAAAGACGGCGTACAAGCAAATCATGAAATGACGCCTGATGCAGTTGGGATGTTTATGAGTTATTTATTCCATAAATTTATGAAGGATCAAAAGGAAATAATTGTACTAGATCCTGCAGTCGGAACGGGCAATTTATTGACGACAATCTTGAATGGTTGCCCAGAAGGTACAACGATGAGTGGCTTTGGAGTAGATGTGGATGACTTGCTTGTTAAACTTGCATTAGTCAATGCAAATTTACAAAAACAATCGGTCGAGTTTTTTAATCAAGATGGACTAGCTTCTCTTTATATTGATCCAGTTGATGCAGTTGTGTGTGATTTACCAGTCGGTTATTATCCAAACGAAATCGGTGCAAGTGAATATACGTTAAAAGCAGACGCAGGGATGTCTTATGCACATCATTTGTTTGTTGAACAAAGTGTAAAACATATAAAAGAAGGCGGCTATTTATTTTTCTTAGTACCAAACTTCATTTTTGAAAGCGATCAAGCACCAAAGCTTCATGCGTTTATTAAAGAAACATGTTTTGTGCAAGGATTACTACAGTTACCTGTATCCATGTTTAAGAATGAAAAAAATGCAAAAAGTATATTTGTTCTCCAAAAGAAGGGGCAAAACGTAAAAATGCCAAAACAAGCGCTATTGGTAGAATTACCGAAATTCTCTAATATGCAAGCGATGGAGAATATTATGCAGCAAATTAATGGTTGGTTTATTGCAGAGCAGTAAAACGGATTACTGTGTAACAGATTTGTGTAGATATATAATACAGTTTTTTGTTTTGGAAAAGATTAAGTAATATATACAAGATGAAAAATAAAAAAAGATAAATCTGTAATATAAAAAAAAATGTTGTGTTACAATTTTTTCACTTGAAATATATGTCGTACGATGTTTAAATAAAAATCGTGAGTATTAAATTTTATCAGTGAAACAGTTTTGTTAGCTGACAAAAATTGAAGACATAAAATTGAGCGGTTTGTGGAAGTATTCCACACGGCTAACAAAAGAAAAAGGGGCGAAAGACTAGATGTCAAAAATCATCGCGATTAATGCTGGAAGTTCTTCTTTGAAGTTCCAATTATTTGAAATGCCAAGTGAAACAGTATTAACAAAAGGTTTAGTAGAGCGTATCGGCTTAGAAGATAGCATATTTACAATTACTGTGAACGGTGAGAAACAAACAGAAGTAACAGATATCGCAGACCATGGAGTTGCGGTTAATATGCTTTTAAACAAATTAACTGAAACTGGTATTATTAAATCTCTTGATGAGATTAGCGGGACTGGTCACCGCATTGTACACGGCGGTGAAAAATTTGATGATTCTGCTTTAATTACTGACGAAGTATTAGCAGAGATCGATGCTTTAAGTGAATTAGCGCCACTTCATAATCCAGCGCACGTTATTGGGATTAAAGCGTTCCAAGCGGTACTTCCGAACGTACCATCAGTTGCAGTATTCGATACAGCATTCCATCAAACAATGCCGGAAGAATCTTTCTTATACAGCTTACCATATGAATACTACGAGAAATATGGCGTTCGTAAATACGGTTTCCACGGTACTTCTCATAAGTATGTAACAGAGCGCGCAGCTGAATTATTAGGCCGTCCACTTGAAAGCTTACGTTTACTTTCTTGTCACTTAGGTAACGGTGCAAGTATCGCAGCTGTTGAGGGCGGAAAATCTATCGATACTTCTATGGGCTTCACTCCACTTGCTGGTGTAACAATGGGTACACGTTCTGGTAACCTTGATCCTGCGTTAATTCCATATATCATGAAGAAAACAGGACAAACTGTAGATGAAGTTCTTAACGTATTAAATAAGAAAAGTGGTATGTTAGGTCTTTCTGGATTCTCAAGTGACTTACGTGACATTGAAAAGGCTGAAGAAGAAGGAAACCACCGTGCAGAAGTAGCAATGGATGTATTTGTAGGCCGTATTCACAAATATATCGGTTCTTATGCAGCTCGTATGAAAGGTGTAGACGCAATCATCTTTACAGCTGGTATTGGTGAGAACAGTGCACTAATTCGTGAGCGTGTATTAGAAGGTCTTGAGTTTATGGGCGTATACTTCGATCCAAAACGCAACGATATTCGCGGTGAAGAAGCATTCATTAACTTCCCACATTCTCCAGTAAAAGTAATCGTAATTCCAACAGACGAAGAAGTTATGATTGCTCGTGACGTAGTACGTATTGGAAATATTGGTTAATATATAAAAAAGACGGGATGATTCCCGTCTTTTTTTATGTTGTTTTTTGGGAAAGAAGCTCAGTTAATCCGTTTGGGTATAATGTTTTTTTCCCTTGTAAAAACGTTTCAATTGGGATCCATACAGCATAAGATAGGTTATCTCCTTCTGTTTATAAAGTTCTTTGTTTGAAAAGCAGACAGAATATAATTGGACTATTTCATGGCCAATTGTGTTGTCTATTTGAAAGATGTTTTCTAAACAGCCTACGTATGTAATGATTTCTACAGTGACGCCAAGTTCTTCTTCAAATTCTCGGATAACAGTTTGCGCCGCGTATTCTCCAAATTCAATCGTTCCTCCAAGCGGTCGGTAATAACATCCCTCACCACTTTCATGTTTTTCGTTATATTCTTCAACAAGGATACAATCATTGTATGTAATAATACCTAAGGCTTTCGCACGTGGATACATAATATATCTCCCTTTTTTATCCCGCTATTTGTGGGCAGTAATACTCCCACCTCAAAATTCGGCGAAAGCATTGTCCAGTTCCAGTGGCTAGAATGTTCGGTGGCTTCGCTTCTTCCTGCGAGGTAAAAAACACCTCTACGTCAGAAGCTCCATCCCCCTCACATTCTGGACGAGCCACTTCCACATTTCTTTGTTGTCCAGCTCTAGCGGCTAGAATCTCCGGCCGTTTCGCCCCCTCGGACGAGGCAAAAAGCGCCTCTCTGTCAGGGGCGTGGGCGTCCTGCGATTCTGAACGAGCCGCTTCCGCTTTTCTTAAGAAGTTAGGTGGGAGATAAACTGCCCGTAAAAGCCCGATTGGTGAGGGCTGATAATCAGTGGGGGATGAAGAAAACCCCCACTGATTAAAGTTTCACTTTATCCCGATTTATTTGAAAATAACATATCTTTCAGAAAAAAGCAGGGCGTACAGCCTCTCGCAGCAAATATGTTACAATATAGAAAAAATCCAAGGGGTTGTTTGTATGCTGTCAAAGGGTGAGGAACGAATTTTACATGATCTAAAAAGCTGGGAGCAGCAACTAGCGCAACATGAATCAACGGATTTTCAGCAAATATTTGATAAATGGTTAAATCGTACATTTTCGAAGTTGCCAGATAAGAAACGAAATGAATTTTTTTCAAAAGTAGATGGATGGCTCTTTCATTTACATGCGTTCATTCAAAGTTCGCAGTCACAGCTCGATGCACGGGGGCGGATTTTGGGAACGGCACGTTTATTCGATGATTCCATTGAACATATTGAAGAAATGAAAGGATTATCTATTCATCAATTAACATACATAGCAGAACAGCAAACAGCTCGTCATCGTTTATATTCTTTCGTGCAAGGAGGAGCAACAGGAATTGGCGGCTTTTTATTATTAAGCGCAGATTTTCCTGTATTGATTGGTTTAAATGTGAAAGCTGTGCAGCTTATCGCCACATCATTTGGCCATGATGTGAATAAACCGTATGAAATGATGTTAGCGTTAAAAGTGTTTCATGCGGCTATATTGCCAGCGCATTTGCAGCAGTATGCTTGGTATAACTTACTGCAAGAGTTAGAACAAGAAGAACCAGCTCCATTCTTTTATGAGGGAGAAGAGGAAGTAGTAAATCCAGCATCTGTACAAGTACTACTAAAACAAATTTTGAAAACGTTCATTATTTATTCACTGCGCCGCAAGTTGTTTCAAGGCGTACCAGTACTTGGGATTGCGGTTGGATCAACGGTGAATTATCGGTTAACGCGGAGTGTAACAGAATTTGCGAATCGATTTTATCAAATGCGTTATTTACGCCAAAAGTAAAAAGCGAAAGGCAGTTGCCTTTCGCTTCTAATTTGTTGCATGTTGTTTTGATAATGGAATTGCCACTGTTTTCTTTTCCTCTGCTGGATAATAGATTAAATCTAGTGCTTTCGCTTGCACAGCAAGGGAAAGAATCGTAAAGGCAATCTCAGTCCATGTTAAATAGTATAATGAAAGTGCAATGACAATTACGTCAAAAACGAAGAAAATTTGCCCAACTGTAAAGCGCGTTTTTTTGCTTAATACAATTGTTAAAATATCATCTCCGCCTGTTGCACCGCCGAATCGTAAAATAAAACCAAGTCCAACTCCAGCTAAAGCTCCGCCTAGTACTGCAGCTACAAATAAATGATTAGATAAATCGACCGTAAACGGAGAATAATTTTCCATTAAAGAATAAAACACTCCGAATGAAATCGAACCGATAAATGAATAGCCGACCATTTTTTTACCTAAAAATGCAGCGCATAGTAAAATGACTGGAATATCCATTAAAACAGTTGAAATGGATGGTGAAATATCAAAAAAGTTTTGTATAAACAGTGCGATTCCGACAAAGCCACCTTCAGTTAAGTGGTTTTGAAAATGAATGTGATATAGCGCGGTAGCTAAAATAAATGAACCAAGTAAAACCATAAAAATTTCTTTAATAATTCGTCGACTTTGGATGTTCTCCATCGTTATTCCTTCTCTCCGTAGTTAGTAGTTTTCTGTTTTTCGTAAACTAACTACGCCTATATAGCAGCAGTTAGTTTACATACGTCTAACTACGCTATATATCACTGAAGAAATAACGAATAATCCTCTCGTCCATCAATTCTCCCTACTTTCGTTTTAGTTTAGGCCTAAAGTAGACTAAACAAAACTTAGAGTAGGATTTTTTTATTTAGCAATCCTATTCTCTTCTAGGTTTTGTTTAGTAAGTGTCATACAACCTAAACAGAACGCTATGTGTAAGAAGAGTCTTTTCGTTGCCAAATTATCCTTCGGGCAATCATAATTTCCCCACTTTCGTATTTTTTTCGCTAGACAAAATATCTAAGCAAAAAAATACGCTACGTGTAAGATTCGTCTTTTCGATGCCACATGCTCCTTCGAGCGATCATGATATCTAAATCCTTTCTGTAAAAGATTTTATACTATTATATCATACTCTTAAAAAATGTATGTTGTTGGAACTTGAAAATGGGCAAAGAAAAACCTACATACTTCGTAAATATGAGGGTTTAAGGTGAAATTTAGTTAAAGTTTGAGGGGAAATGGTGTAATAAACTAATATTTTCTGTCGAAAGTTTTTTTGTTATGAAAAATGAATTTTTGTTCGCGCTCTCCCTTTTATTTAACCCTTGTACGTGGCAGGAAAAGGCCCTGACCGCTTCTATGCATGGCCAGATGCTCTTACCCGCTTAAAAAGAAAGGGGTTTTTATGTTTGTTTTTCAACCTGTATTTCTCCAGAAATGTACTTTAATTAATTACATAATATTCGTTTTAAGGTGAATATTCTCTATAATTCGAGTCATATTAGCGATGACTGGAGAGATTCGTATGAAGATGATAGATATACAAGCAAGTATAGAGAAAAAAAGGGAGGAACTAATTGAACTTGTAAGAATGCACGGGTTTAACCATGAAAAGGTAGTTGTGTGTAGCCAAGAGTTAGATGAGTTAGTCTATCGTTTGATGGAAAACATTACTTACCAAGAAAGTATGCTTTCTATTTCTGCAAAGAAAAATACGAATAATAGTATACATTCACCGTAGCTAAAAGAATATTTCATCATGATGCTAATATATTTAGTGTATGGGAAAGCATTCTTTTTTATTTATTCACATTCGAAAACGTTTACATTTCCTCGTGATAGAAAAAAGAAGATAGTCGTCCATAATAACTTAATTGGTCAAAAATTTCCATCAGTAGGGCTCCACTGATGGAAGTTTCAACATATAAGTCGAAGCTATGCAGAATAACACATGACCTGCATTCGCTCATCTAAAAAGAAAGAGGTTTTTAATTTGTATTTATATAGCTTATTTTCTTTACTGATGCGCCTTCCCTTCAGAAACATTTTGAGTGAGACGATACCAAAGCCAAAGGTCGTTAATGATGGAAGCAAGATCGGCAATTTCTGTATTCAATTTACAGGAAAGCTCAAAGTTTTCTTCATTATTTAATTTATGTTGTTTCGTGTTAATAGTATGTTCAAGTTCTTGAATCCGATCAGGTATTTTCCCGCGAATTTGTTCCCACTTTAATAAAATGGCATGCTGCATAGCTGTAGGAATCTCTTCCCATTCTTCTTGTAAATCAGGTATTTCAATTCCTAGATGCTCATTATATGTGAAATATCGTTTCATGCCTCTTCCCTCCATTTTCTGTTTCTATTGTATCGAAAAAGAGAACGAACTTCGATGAAATTGTTTGAAAAATATTTGCAAATATCCCTTGCGCCATTTTTTAAAAGATGATAAATTATGAATTAATATTAATAATAATGAATAAATATTCTTTTTAGGGGGATATAAAATGGAGAACAAAAAAGTTGTATTAGCATATTCCGGAGGCCTTGATACTTCCGTTGCAATTAAGTGGTTACAAGAAAAAGGATACGATATTATTGCACTTTGTTTAGATTTAGGAGAAGGAAAAGATTTAGAATTTGTGAAAGAAAAGGCATTATCCGTTGGAGCTATTAAATCGTATATGATTGACGTGCAAGAAGAATTTGCGAATGAATATGCATTAAAAGCACTGCAAGCTCACACGTTATACGAAGGGAAATATCCACTTGTATCTGCATTATCTCGTCCATTAATTGCGAAGAAATTGGTAGAAATCGCAGAGGCGGAAGGAGCAAGTGCAGTTGCACATGGATGTACTGGAAAAGGAAACGACCAAGTACGTTTTGAAGTTTCTATTCAAGCGTTAAATCCGTATTTAGAAGTGATTGCACCGGTACGTGAATGGAAATGGTCACGTGAAGAGGAAATTGCGTATGCAAAAGAAAATGATGTACCAATTCCGATTAACTTAGACAGTCCGTTTTCAATTGATCAAAATTTATGGGGACGAAGCAATGAGTGTGGAATTTTAGAAGATCCATGGGCAGCGCCACCAGAAGAAGCATATGAAATGACACTAGCACTGGAGAATACACCAAACAAACCAGAATTTGTAGAAATTGGGTTTGAAGCAGGGGTGCCAACAACATTAAATGGTGTATCTTATTCTTTGTCAGAGTTAATTAAATCGTTAAATTCTCTTGCTGGTAAGCATGGGGTTGGTCGCATTGACCATGTAGAAAATCGTCTTGTCGGTATTAAGTCGCGTGAAGTGTATGAATGCCCAGCAGCGATGACGTTAATTACTGCACATAAGGAATTAGAAGATTTAACGCTTGTAAAAGAAGTAGCGCATTTTAAACCGATGATTGAACAAAAATTAACAGAGTTAATTTATAACGGCTTATGGTTCTCACCTTTAAAAGATGCTCTTGTTGCCTTTTTACAAGAAACGCAAAAACATGTAACAGGTACAGTACGTGTGAAACTATTTAAAGGACATGCAATTGTAGAAGGGCGTAAATCAAAGTATTCTTTATACGATGAAAAATTAGCGACGTATACAGTAGAAGATGAATTTAATCACGATGCAGCTGTTGGTTTCATTTCATTATTTGGTTTACCGACAAAAGTATACAGCCAAGTGAATCAGAAGAAGGTGGAGGCATGAGTAAACTTTGGGGAGGACGTTTTACTGAGCAGGCTGAACAGTGGGTCGAGGAGTTTGGAGCTTCCATCTCCTTTGACCAACAGTTAGCGGTAGAAGATATAGAAGGAAGTATTGCGCATGTTACGATGCTCGTGAAATGCGGCATCGTAACAGCGGAAGAAGGAGAAAAAATTAAAAACGGCCTTCAGTATTTACTGGAAAAAGCAAAGAAGCAGGAGCTTACGTTTTCTGTTGAAGCAGAAGATATTCATTTAAATATTGAAAAGATGTTAATTCAGCATATTGGGGAAGTTGGCGGTAAGCTGCATACAGGAAGAAGTCGTAATGATCAAGTAGCAACCGACATGCATTTGTATTTGCGAAATGAAGTACAGTATATTATCGAGGCAGTGAAGCAAGTGCAGACTGTACTTACAGTGCAAGCAGAGAAACATATTGAAACAATTATGCCAGGATATACGCATTTACAGCGCGCACAGCCAATTTCTTTTGCGCATCATCTTCTTGCATACTTTTGGATGTTAGAGCGAGATGCAAATCGTTTTACAGATTCACTAGGTCGTATTAACATTTCTCCGCTCGGAGCTGGTGCACTTGCTGGGACAACATTCCCGATTGATCGTGAATATAGTGCCCAGTTGCTCGGGTTTGATGGGATATATGAGAATAGTTTAGACGCAGTAAGCGACCGCGATTTCATTCTTGAATTTTTAAGTAATGCTTCTATATTAATGATGCATTTATCGCGTTTTTGTGAAGAACTGATTTTATGGAGCAGTCAAGAATTTCAGTTTATTGAAATGAGCGATAGTTATGCAACGGGCAGCAGCATTATGCCGCAAAAGAAAAATCCGGATATGGCTGAACTCATTCGCGGTAAAACAGGGAGAGTATATGGTAACTTATTTAGCCTATTAACCGTAATGAAAGGATTGCCGCTTGCTTATAATAAAGATTTGCAAGAGGATAAAGAAGGTATGTTTGATACAGTTAATACAGTAAAAGGGTGTTTACATGTAATGGCCGGTATGCTTGAGACGATGACGGTGAAAAAAGATATTATGTCGAAAGCTGTTACGCAAGACTTTTCAAATGCGACCGAGATCGCAGATTATTTAGCGAGTAAAGGTTTACCGTTTCGTCAGGCACATGAAATTGTAGGGAAGCTTGTTCTTCTTTGCATTAATAAAGGTGTATATTTACTAGATTTACCGTTAGCAACCTATCAAGAGATGAGCCCATTATTTGAGGAGGATTTATATGAAGTACTTTCGCCATACGCGGCAGTAAAAAGAAGAAACAGTGCAGGCGGTACAGGATTCGAACAAATTGGGCAAGCACTTCAAAAGGCGAAAGAGCGAGTAGAAACCCCCGTGAACATGTAATATTTCACGGGGGTTTTCATAATGGTTACCTATATTTAATTAATGTACTTTCTAATGCTTTCGTTCTTTGCAGGGATGTTGTTTGCCTTTTACGGGTTGTGGCAGTTCCAAACATAATATTTTTAGAATCTAGACTATGTGTTCGATACGAGTTTGTATCTGGATTTTTTCCTTGTAGTTTTCGATGAGAGTAGAATAAAATATGTCCGAGTTCATGCGCAAGTGTATTTTCTAATGAAGATTTTGTGAGAATAATATGATTAAAACGGCTTTTTGTCATAAGGGAAGAGAACGATCGTCCCGTTGTATTATTTGAGAGGTGTCTTGCATTTGTATAAAAGATTGAAATGCTATTTGGATTTGGAAAGAGATATTTTCTTTCGCTAAATAATTGTTTTATATTTTTACTTTGTTTTTTCCGAAATGAAGTATCATTCGTTCGAATAGAAAAATCTTTCAGCATTGTGATGCTAGTAATAACAAATTCTATCTTCCATATTTTTGTTGCTAATTCAACTTGCTTCTTAATTTCTTTTTCTGATACATTACAGCCGGAAAGAGTAAAGATGCATAAGTTTATAAACGGAGTAGTGCGTTTGCTTTTAACTGTGGTTTCGCTGTTTGTTTTCTTTTCATTATTCAAAAAAAATCACACCTTTATGCTTGGACATATATATATAGTGTATGCATAAAGGAAAAGGTTGCTTGTATCATATAAGCAACCTACCGTCTATATTTTTATTCGTATTTGTGCTTTCCTTCTGTAATACGAATATATTCGATGTCCATTAAGTCGCGAAATAGTGCGCCATGACTTAATTCTACACCGTGTTTTTCTTTAAAGTGGGCACAAATTGTTTCTACCATGTCGATTTCTTGCCTATTTAAATCAAGTATAATACGTTCAGAACTTTCCATGTTATCTCTCCCATTTCTTTTTTCTTATCATAACCGCAGAGGAGAATTTTATCCCGCTATTTGCGGGCAGTAATACTCCCGCCTCAAAATTCAGCGGAAGCATTGTCCAGTTCCAGTGGCTAGAATGTTCGGTGGCTTCGCTTCTTCCTGCGAGGTAAAAAGCACCTCTACGTCAGAAGCTCCATCCCCCTCACATTCTGGACGAGCCGCTTCCGCTTTTCTTAAGAAGTTTAGGCGGGAGATAAACTGCCCGTAAAAGTCCGATTGGTGAGGGCTGATAATCAGTGGGGGATGAAGAAAACCCCCATTGATTAAAGTTTCACTTTATTTAACAGGAATGAAAAAACACCAAGCCTATTACATAGAGGCTTGGTGCGAATTTATTAAAGTTATTAAATTTCACCTTGTTCTTCTTCGCCGCGAACAACAAGGACATCGCAGTTCGCATAGCGAATAATATGTTCAGAGACGCTACCGATTAAGAAACGTTCTACTGCATTTAAACCAGTTGCACCGCAAATAATTAAATCAACTTTGTGCTTCGGTGCAATATCTTTTGAGATTTTTGATTTTGGATTTCCAAACTCTAATACAGTTTCTACTTTTGTAACACCTGCTTCTAGTGCAACCTTTTTGTAGTCTTCTAATAAATCTTCTGCAAATAAATTTGCGCGTTCTGCGATGGCACGGCTATATGCTTCTACCGCAGAGTAAGCCTTAACGTCAACGATATGAGTGATTGTTAATGTAGCATCGTTACGTTTTGCTACTTGAATTGCTTTTTTAAATGCTTTTTCAGCTTCCTTAGAGCCGTCGACTGCAATTAAAATATTTGTATATGTATTATTCATGAACAATTCCTCCCCATTTTATAAGCGTTATAACTCTTTACATCTTTATTATAAAGGAAATTATGGAAAATTGTTTGACAGAAACGTTACAGAATTTTGAAAACTCTGTAACGTTTCTGTCAAACATTTTAGTTGTAATTAAATGAAGAAGTTGTTACATATGAATTATAGCAAGAAAAAAGGAGGCTTATGTTTGTGAGACATGCGCTCATTACAGCCGGTACAAAAGGTTTAGGGAAGAGGGTAACAGAGAGTTTATTACATAAAGGTTATTCGATAACAGTAACATATCGCAGTGATGTACAAGCGATGGAAATGTTAAAGCGGCAATATAAACATCTTGCACATCGCATGCAATTTGTGCAAGCAGATGTAACGAAACAAGAAGATTTACATACAGTAGTAACAAAAGTGATGGATCGTTTTGGCCGCATTGATTTTCTCATTAATAATGCAGGTCCTTACGTATTCGAGCGTAAAAAGTTAGTTGAATATAATGATGATGAATGGAATGAAATGATTCATGGGAATTTAACGGCCGTATTTCATTTATTAAAGCTTGTTGTTCCTATTATGCGTCAGCAAAAATTTGGTCGTATTGTGAATTATGGATTTCAAGGAGCGGATAGCGCGCCAGGATGGGTATATCGCTCTGCTTTTGCGGCTGCAAAAGTCGGACTAGTCTCACTTACGAAAACAATTGCTTATGAAGAAGCTGAATATGGGATTACATCAAATATGATATGTCCTGGTGATATTATTGGTGATATGAAAGAAGCAACAATTGCTAAGGCACGTACATTATCCGATCATCGTACACCGATTGGTCGTTCTGGTACAGGGGAAGATATCGCTCGTACAATTTCATTTTTATGTGAGGAAGATTCAGATATGATTACGGGAACCATTATAGAAGTAACCGGAGCAATTGATGTCATTCATCGAT
This sequence comes from Bacillus cereus group sp. BfR-BA-01380, assembly GCF_022663535.1. GTDB lineage: Bacteria > Bacillota > Bacilli > Bacillales > Bacillaceae_G > Bacillus_A > Bacillus_A cereus_BB. The sequence goes on from NZ_JAKUFS010000007.1 coordinate 37,987, forward strand.
ATCGTCAAAATTAGACAAATTCTATCGGATAACTCGTAGTCTTTTTGTCAAAAAATGAAAAATTATGATAAAATATAAGAGAATAGAAAGCGCTTTATAAAAGTATAAATGCTAGAATTATTTAGGGGTAATTTTTATCATTTCAAGGGGGGATTTTTAATGCGTATCGGTGTACCGACAGAAATTAAAAACAATGAAAATCGTGTAGCAATGACACCAGCGGGTGTTGTTCATTTAGTTCACAACGGTCATGAAGTTTTTGTTCAAAAAGGTGCTGGTTTAGGGTCTGGATTTACAGATGAAGCGTATGTTGAAGCAGGCGCAACAATTGTAGAAACAGCACAAGAAGCTTGGAATCAAGAGATGGTTATGAAAGTAAAAGAGCCAGTTCCAAGTGAATACGGTTATTTCCGCGAAGGCTTAATTTTATTCACATACTTACACTTAGCTCCAGAACCAGAATTAACAAAAGCATTAATTGACAACAAAGTAGTTGGTATCGCTTATGAAACAGTTCAATTAGACAATCGTTCTTTACCACTGCTTGCACCTATGAGTGAAGTAGCAGGTCGCATGTCTGCACAAATTGGTGCACAATTCCTTGAAAAAACAAAGGGCGGTAAAGGTATTTTACTTGCAGGCGTTCCAGGAGTAAAACGCGGCAAAGTAACAATTATCGGCGGTGGTCAAGCTGGTACAAACGCAGCGAAAATTGCCGTTGGTCTAGGCGCGGAAGTAACAATTATCGACCTAAGCCCAGATCGTCTTCGTCAATTAGATGATATCTTCGGCAACCAAGTAACAACATTAATGTCTAACCCATATAACATCACAGAAGCTGTAAAAGAATCTGACCTTGTTATCGGTGCAGTATTAATTCCAGGTGCAAAAGCGCCAAAACTTGTAACAGAAGAAATGATTCAATCTATGGAACCAGGTTCTGTTGTAGTTGACATCGCAATTGACCAAGGTGGTATTTTTGAAACAACTGACCGCATTACAACACATGACAACCCAACTTATGAAAAACATGGCGTTGTTCATTACGCAGTTGCAAACATGCCTGGTGCGGTTCCGCGTACATCAACACTTGCGTTAACAAACGTAACAGTACCATACGCAGTACAAATCGCAAACAAAGGCTACAAAAAAGCTTGCTTAGATAACACTGCCTTATTAAAAGGTATTAATACATTAGATGGCTACGTAACATTTGAAGCAGTTGCAGAAGCACATGGTTTACAATATGCAGATGCAAAAGAGCTTCTTGAAAAAGCACCTGCTTTATCGTAAGAAGGACTGTAAAGCGACTATCCGTTGGATAGTCGCTTTTATTATGGTTTCATACGTGCTCGTGCAGTTTCACGTTGCCTATTTACAGGAATAGATTCCCCTGCCTTTGCTAACCAAAAACGCGGCATATGAACGTATACACTTTCGTATCGGTCTTTTTCCATAACATATGTTTCATGGAAAATACCAACTGGTTCAGTTTTGGAAGCTTTTAGGTTGATAAATTACCACAAGTTAACTTTGAAAATCTATATTTTGACTTTAATTTTTTGAATTTTTTATCTAATGAAACAAAAAAGTTTGATATAATAGAACTAGAAAAAATTGTAATAATATGTTTAATTGATGAGGAAGAGGAATAAAATGGGGAGAAAGAGTAATAGAAAGAGTAGTAGAAAGAAGAGGAACCATTATATACATCGAAAAAAAGAAATAAACAGTTCATTACAGAAGAAGCCTAGGTTTAAATTTATAAATTTCCTTAGGGATGCAGCTGGCATTGTCTATTTAGTGACTTGGATAGCCATTTTTGTTAGTTTAGATGATTCAGACATATCTTCAGGTTCTTTTAAAGGATTTCTATTTATTATTGCCTTATTGATAGCGATAGCTTTGTATATCTTATTGTTTAAAGAACTGTGGCCAGATAGAGGGAATAATACGAGTCAAAAAAGAAAAAAAGGTTCTTCTTATGATTCAAGTGGATTTATAAATGATAGTCATAGTCATAGTGATACCGATTGTAGTAGTTCAAGTGATGGTGGAGGAGATTGTGGCGGTGGTGGAGATTAAAGATGAGAGATATTTACCTTAAAGGCTTTCAAGTTTGTATGACTGTAATTGGATAGTTTTAGGGTAAATAATAATATCTAGAGGACGGGAATAAAGATGGAAAAGATAAATTTATTGGAATTAACTAAAGCGATTACAGAGCAACATAAAAATTTTGTTGTATCGAATGTCAATAATCATTGTTTGCGGATTGCGGTGTTTACAGGGGAATATGAATGGCACTATCATTCCAATTCAGATGAGTTATTTATAGTACTTGAGGGAGAGCTGCTTATTGATTTTCAAGATAAGGAGACAGCTATTTTAAAATCAAATGATTCGATCTTAATTCCAGCTGGTACAATTCATAGAACGAGAGCATTAAAGCGCACGGTAAATCTTTGCTTTGAAAATTTAGAGGCCGATACAGTTATTGTGGAATAGATATAAAGAGTTAAGTATGAGACGAATTTTTCTAATCTTACAAGAAAATATATAGGCCTCACCTTTCGAATACTCAATATGTAACTAAGTAGTATAAATACAAGTTAAAAAAACGATATAAAAACACCCTTTCTTTTAAGGGGGGGACGAGAGCATCTGGCTGTGCATAGAAGCGGTCAGTTCCTTTTTCTGCCACATGCAAGGTTTAAAACAAAAGGAGAAAGCGAGTACAGGTCATGTTGTATTCTGCATAGCAGTGACTTGTATGTCGGAAAATTTTTAAAATGGATTCGTATAAAGCGAAACTTCCATCAGTGGGGGTTTTCTTCATCCCCCACTGATGGTTAGCCCGCCCAATCGGGCTCTTACGGGCAGTTATCCCCCCGCCTATCTTCTTTGCTTTCTCTTAATCTTGAGGTGGGGGTCTTACTGCCCGTTAGTGCGGGATAAATACTAATTTAGAGAGAATTTTAGGGAAATTATTAATTAAGAAAAAACTTTTGTGGTATAATATGGAGTTTATGTTACTGATTTTAATAAATAATATTCATAATTAAGGATGACATATAAGATGAGAGAAAAGAGAATGGGAAGGACGTTTTTTAAATTCGTATTTATTGTAGCATGCACGGCTATGGTAAGTGCGTGTGGAAAGAATGGGGTAGACGGGACATGGGAATTGTCTCAAAGTAAACAAAATCAATGTCCGGTATATTATAAGTTTGAAACGGTTACAAAAACGGAAAAGAAAAAGGAAGTTATTTATCATTTAGTAGAGATGTATACAAATGTGCAGAAAGAACAAGACAAATATAAAGGGACGTACAAACAAGAGGATAAAGGAAATTCATATATTCTTGATTATGGAAATTCCTTCACTTCAAAACAGCGGATGAAAAGAGATGGAGACAAGTTAGAGTTGTTTTTCAGTGATGTAGATAAACGATGTACGTATAAGAAGGGTACATAAAAATAAAAGAAAAGGTAGTTTAGCGTTAGTGAGATTGAGAGCACATCAAATATTGATGTGCTTATTATTTTTGAACATTTTTTATAAAGTTTGTATACATTTTACATTTTCAAACGTTAATTACATAGAAAGGAGCGAGTGATGAATTATGATACATACGAAGTACTGTTACTAGAAAAATCAAAAGCAGTATATCAATACTTACGAAAGCTTGGCGTTGAAACAAAAGAAGCTGAAGACATTGTGCAAGACACGCTGTATAAGGCGTTGCTTCTTATGGAAGATATTCCGTTAGATCGATTGACTCCGTGGCTGTTTCGCGTTGCTATTAATCAGCATCGCGATATATATCGAAAAACAAAACGCTTAAACCCAATTGCGCTGGAATCCGCTGTGCTCATTGGTCAAAAATCACTGGAAGATGTCATGCTAACGAAAGAACTACAAGGGGAAGTACAAGAAATTTTAGAAACGATGAACCAAGATTACAAACATATTTTATTACTAAAGTACGAATACGAGCTCTCCTATAAAGAAATTGCAAATTTATTAGGAATGAAAGAGGATACGGTCAAAACAAATTTATACAGAGCACGAAATCAATTTAAAGAATTGTATAGGAGGAAAGCAGATGAGTCGTAAAGATTTTGATTTAAATATGGATGATAAGCAAATGAAGGCTTTGATGAAAAAAGCGAAGCGGAAGCATTTGTTACGAAACTGGATTATATCCATTTGTACCACGATTATCGTTCTTGCTGGGACTTTTAGTATTATTGTTTATTTTACACAAGAAAATTTCAAAAAAATGGACCGAGAAGTGTATGCATTACATGGTATTCAGGGCCCTAATATGAGGTTTTATGCGCATACGAAATTAAGTATGGGAGTAACGGGTGGAACTATGATGTATAGCTCATACAAGAATATAGCTGGTCAACCAGTTAAATGGATTGATGAAATATATGAGTATTCTATATGGGGAGTTAGTCGGGTGAATCATAATGGTAATACACATTTAGAGGAAGAGGTTTCAAATAAGAAAGATGACTTTGAACCAATGCCAGACTATAACATACAAACAATGCAAAGAGAAATGCGTTTTTATTTACCGTTTATGAAATATGTAAACTATGTAAATGATTTAGAGAACATAGGAGAAATGAAAAATAAAGTGGCTGAAGTTGCTTTGTCCTTCGATAAAGTGTATACAGCGGAGCAAGTTGTCGAGATGTTACCGAAAGATATACGACCAGCTTGGTTTTGGGTAGATACATACGATGAAAAAAAAGGAGATTCTTACGTAGGATTAGTTGATCCTGAAAGCGGTGGAGTTTTAAATGCTGAGATGTCTTTCCATGTATTTGGATTTGAAGGTAGTCATGCTAAGAAGATGGAAGATGTTCAGAATGATATAAAGAGAAATAGTGAAGGATTTCTTAGCTCAATGAGACTTTTAACAGATGATAAAAGTGTAATTGGATTTAGAGACCATTATCGTAAGAATTATCAAGAAGTAAAAAACATTCCTCCAAAAGACCTACCCATTTACGGTATAGTCGTAACAGGGACAACAGAATCACTCAAACAACTGCAAGGAGCGCCTTATGTGAAAGCGGCTGTTCGAGGAGTGATGGTTGATAAGCAATAGATGAGAGGGAGTTATGATGAAAGGAATATACGTAACCATTTATATGATCCTATTCTTAATTGGAGTGTCTTACTATGTAGAGCAGTATTATGATGGAGCTATGAGTGAATTTGTGAGTGGATTTTGTATGTCGGTAGCTGTTTTTATGAACGTCATATCAATCATTCTCGTACGACTTCAATTAAAAATAAGGGAAAGAAAAGAAGGTACCTTTTAAAGCACCTTCTTTTTTACATGATATTTATTTTACAAACTGCAATTCTTTCGGGAACTTCGTTAAAATTTCTACGCCATCTTTCGTTACGTAAACATCATCTTCAATACGAACGCCGCCTACGTTTGGTACGTAAATACCTGGCTCGATTGTGAAGACCATTCCTTCTCGTAATGGAGAGTTGTTACCTTCTTTTACGTCTGGATATTCGTGAACGCTAATGCCAAGTCCGTGGCCAAGGCGGTGCGGGAAGAAGTCGCCGTAGCCAGCATCTGCGATAACAGAACGAGCAGCACGGTCGATTTCACTAAATGTTGCGCCTGGTTTACATGATTCAACAGCGTTTAATTGACCTTTTAATACAGTTTCATAAATGCGTTTTTGTTCGTCTGAAATTTCGCCAAATGCAACTGTACGTGTAATATCAGAGCAATAACCTTCGATAATAACACCTAAGTCAAATAGAACGAAATCGCCGCGCTGCATTTTATTTGCACCTGGAACGCCGTGCGGAAGTGCAGAGTTTGCACCTGTTAGTACCATTGTGTCAAAGGACATTTTATGTATGCCTTTTTTCTTTAATTCATGCTCAATTGTTGCAAGTACTTCAAGTTCACTGCGATTCTCTTGAATGGCATTTACCCCAATTTCAACTGCATAATCAGCCATCGCAGCAGCTTCGCGTAAAATTGCAAGCTCTTTTTCGTCTTTAATTAAGCGAAGTTCGCGTACTTTTTCTTCAGCAGATCTGAAAGTTGCTTTTGGGAATAATTGTGATAAGTGCTCGTAACGTTCTACGTTTAAATGTTCTTTTTCAATTGCTACTGCACCTGCATCGATGCCGCGTGCTTCAATTGCTTTTGCAATCATATCCCATGGGTTGTCTGTATCTGTATATCCAATAATTTCATGAGTCCAGCCAGCGCTTCTTGCGTGTCCTTCTTCCATTTTTGGACAAATTAACATCGGTTCTTTTTCTTGGAATACAAATAGGCCAAGTAGTCTTTCGTGCGGTTCACAGTGGAAGTTCGTCATATAGAAGACGCTCGGTGTAGAAGTTAAGAATGCAGCTTCTGTATTTTGTTCTTGCAGCCATTGCATTAATTTTTCTAATCTAGTATTCATAGATTTGCACCTCCGAAATTTTCATTACATGTATAACTTTACATCGAGTGAAAGTGTTATGACAAGCAAATCGATATTTGAAAAGACAGGAAATTGTGAAATCGTGTAGAATAAAAGGTGTGAATGTGAATAAGGGAGGAATGTAGCAATGAAAGTATCTTATCACGGGCATTCAGTTGTAAAGATTGAAACAAATGGAAAGGTTATTTTAATTGATCCATTTATTACAGGAAATCCGAAAACAGATTTAAACGTAGAAGATGTAACAGTAGATACGATTATTCTTTCTCATGGTCATGGCGATCATGTTGGAGATACAATAGAACTAGCGAAGAAACATAACGCAGTTGTTGTGGCACCATTTGAACTAGCAACATTTTTAGGGTGGCAAGGCGTGAATACACATCCGATGCATATCGGTGGTTCGCATGTGTTTGATTTTGGTAAAGTGAAATTTACACAAGCATTCCATGGGTCTAGCTATATTGATGAAGAAAATCAGACAATTACATATACAGGAATGCCAGCCGGAATTTTATTTACCGCAGAAGAAAAAACAATTTATCATGCGGGAGATACCGCTTTATTTTCTGATATGAAGTTAATCGGTTCTCTTAATAACATCGATTTAGCATTTTTACCAATTGGGGATAATTTTACAATGGGATCAGAAGATGCTGCGTTAGCAGCAGAATGGATCGGAGCAAAAGTTGTTGTGCCGATGCACTATAATACGTTTCCAGTCATCCAGCAAGATCCGCACCTTTTTGTCCAAAAACTAACAAGTAGTACAGGTAAGGTGTTAGAAGTTGGGGAAAGTATTACGCTATAAGAAAGAAACCCTTCATTTGAAAAGACAAGTGAAGGGTTTTTTATGTGTGTAATACAGGCTTGAAAGTATATGCTTGTTTTGGTGTTTCTTTTGTCTTTGGTAATGTTTGTTCTGGTTCCTCATTTAATTTCATTGCAACCTTTTTTCCATCGACCAAAGCTAAAAATACAGCACCTACAACTTCTAAGAATCTTCTCATTTTCATTCGCTCCTTTGTTTGATTTCTTGTCTTTATTGTATCTTGGAAATGATGGACAAACTATCGAATGAGATGACAATAGCATTACACTCTTGTAAGAATGTGAATAATGGAGTGTAAGAATCATTTTGTTATAAAAAAAATAGTACAGATATAGGAACATGCAGTGTAACAGTTTTGGAAATATAGTATACTAAAAATACAACACATGAAGAATTTAGGGAAAAGAAAGTATGGTGAAATTATTTGGCTACGAAACACAACCGAATTTTGGAGTATATCAACAGTTTGCCAATTGGGCATAAAATTTCTGTGCGCCAAATCGCAAAAGAGCTTGGCGTGAGTGAAGGAACGGCGTATCGTGCGATTAAAGATGCGGAAAATAAAGGCTATGTAAGTACAATTGAACGGGTCGGGACAATTCGTATTGAACAAAAAAAGAAAGAAAATATCGAAAAGCTAACATTTGCGGAAGTTGTTAACATAGTTGATGGTCAAGTACTTGGCGGAAGAGAAGGTTTACATAAAACGTTAAATAAATTTGTAATTGGGGCAATGAAACTAGAAGCGATGATGCGCTATACAGAAGCCGGAAATTTACTTATTATCGGAAACCGTACACAAGCACATCAATTAGCACTTGAAGAGGGAGCAGCTGTACTCATTACAGGTGGATTTGATACAGAAGAGCATGTGAAGAAATTAGCAGATGAGTTAAAGTTGCCGATTATTTCCAGTAGCTATGATACATTTACAGTAGCCACGCTTATTAACCGTGCCATTTATGATCAGCTTATTAAAAAAGAAATTGTTCTTGCTGAAGATATTTTAACACCAATTGAAGAAACGCTATGTTTACAGCCAAATGATACAGTAGAAAAATGGCATAAGTATAATGAAGAAACGATGCATGGTCGTTATCCGATTGTAGATGAAGCAAATAAAGTGTTAGGTATTGTAACGTCTAAAGATATGATTGGTGTAGCAAGAGACACACCAATTGAAAAAGTAATGACAAAACAGCCGATTACTGTAAACGGAAAAATGTCTGTTGCAGCAGCGGCGCGTATGATGGTATGGGAAGGGATTGAACTTCTTCCTGTTGTTGACGATAGCAATACATTGCAAGGGATTATTAGTCGCCAAGATGTGCTGCAAGCACTCCAAATGATTCAGCGTCAGCCGCAAGTCGGAGAAACGATTGACGATATTGTAACGAATCAATTTATGAATCAGAAAGAAGCAAAACAAGATCATGCGTATCATTTTTCTGTCACTCCGCAAATGACAAATTCGATTGGAACTTTGTCGTACGGCGTATTTACAACAATTGTGACAGAAGCGACCAATCGTGTACTGCGCGCGCTGAAAAAAGGTGACATCATTGTTGAAAACTTAACCATTTACTTTGTAAAACCGGTTCAAATTGACAACATTGTATCCGTCCATCCGAAAGTATTAGAAATTGGACGTAAATTTGGTAAGGTTGAAGTAGAAGTACGTTACGAAGGTAATGTTGTTGGAAAAGCATTACTTATGGTGCAATTGATCGATCGTTAAGAGGGAAAAGCTGTCTGAAAGGGCAGCTTTTCTTGTATAAATAAATAGGTTCGTCACCAAAAGACGGGGGTGACATATAGATAGATGTACACTCCACTCCGAGTGGACGCTTTCCGCGGGCGAGAGCGAGCCTCCTCGGCAAGCCTGCGGGGTCTCACTTTCCTCGCTATTCCCGCAGGAGTCGCCACTCTCCGTTCCGTGTATTAAAAATGATTCATTTTCAAAAAATCACCCCTAAGTTACGGTATTGATTATGTTATTTGCAAGTATCTTTTTTGGAGGCATTGCCCTTTTTTACTTTCTAATGATGATTCCGATTCAATATTCCTATATATCCGGTTTGAAAGAAAGAATGAAAAGAACAGGTTTTACGCAAAATGAGTTATATGAAAAGATGTCATTTGAAGAAGAACAAGCACATTTCAATTTGCAGGGAAGTTTGTTTAATTTACCGTCTGCCCTTGTTGCGAATTATATATAAATTGCGTCATCGTTAATCACAAAAGAAAAGCGTTCATCCTTTCAGCGAATATTGATGAAAGAATGAACGTTTTTTATTGGACTGCAATGCCAAATTTACGCAAAGCAAGTGCTTGAAAAGTTTGCCTATCAATCGTTTGTTTAGATTTCTGTTTTCCTTTTGTTACGGTATACGTTTTGTCTGTCAGTGTAATGTGACCATCGTCTGTTCGTTTTGCAAGAAGTGGAGATTTATTAAAGGGTGATTGTTCATGGTGGGTAATGATTTGTTGTGCGTTCTGTAAAGCTGTTTCATCAATTGGCGATGTGAAGAAGTCATAGCCAATTTCTAAAGTGCCATTTTGATATTTTTCAAATGCATATTCTCCGAAAGTTGTTTCTTTCTTTTGAATGCGGTATTCCCCTGTTGAAGAATGTACTAGTTTCCCTGTAAACGGAAGAGGTTGCAGAGCATGATGGGAACCGAAACCAACATCGATTAGGTATGGCTGACTATTATGCTGAAGAATCGTTGCAAAGTGTGTTCCAATTAGTCGGATTTCTCCATCATTAAATACAGTGCCGCATATCATATGGACTTGAAATCCTAGCTCTTTTAAAGCGTAGTAAAATAAAGGATTCAGTTCATAGCAAACACCGCCGCGCCGGTTGTCTATAATCTTTCTTTTTAAATCTTCAAAGGTAAGATCAATGTTTTCCTTCTGGATAATGCTCATATTTTCAAATGGTATATGCTTCGCAAATTGAGATTGCAACGTACAAATATCTTCAAAAGTTACCTCTTGTTTTTCATATTGAATCCGGTTGAAAAAATCGTTTAGAAAGGTATTCATTTCATCTCACTCCAATTATTTTTGTAACTGTTCTGCCTCTTCAATCGCAAGCGGTAAGAAATGTTTATATTGGCGAATGCCGTTATAAATACTAGCTCCGCCAACGATTGCAAATAAAACGCCAACGATAATACGAGCTGTTGAAATTTCTAGGAAAAATTGATTTACACCAAATAAGGCAACGAATAATCCGAGGGCAATGGCTGATTTTCCTGCAAGCCATCCTTTCTCCATCGAACGATTTGTACGAAAATATTTTGTTTTGTAGAAGAGATACAACATAAATGTAACGATAATACAAAAGACTAATACTGGCATGACCACAATCCCCCATCTATTTGTATGTTCTTTCTTTATTGTAATTCAATTCTCCCCCTGTATGAAGTGTTTTGAGCTATAATAGGAATAAATTGGCCAAAAAGGAGATTTTATATATGCATGAGAAAATTTTAGGAGCAATTAAGCAATTTGATACAATTATTATCCATCGTCATGTTCGTCCAGATCCAGATGCATTAGGTTCGCAGTGCGGTCTTGGTACGATGCTGCAAGAGTCGTTCCCAGAGAAAAAGATTTATATGGTAGGATACAACGAACCGTCTTTAGCGTACTTACACGTAATGGATGAAATTGATGATGCTACGTATGAAGAGGCACTTGTAATCGTTTGTGATACAGCAAATCAAGAGCGTGTTTGCGATCAACGTTATACAAAAGGAAAGAAGTTAATTAAAATTGATCATCATCCGAATGAAGATCCATACGGCGATATTGTTTGGGTAGATACAACATCTAGTTCTACAAGTGAATTAATTTATGAATTTTACTTATACGGTAAGGATAAAGGATTAACGTTATCAACAGAAGCGGCACGTCTTATTTTAGCGGGTATAGTTGGTGATACAGGACGGTTCTTATTCCCAAGTACATCTGCTAAAACACTTCGTTATGCATCTGAACTTGTGGGAATGGGAGTTGAATTCCCCGCGTTATATGATGAAATGTATAAAACAAATGAGCGTATTGCTCGTTTAAATGGTTACATTTTACAAAACTTTACGATGACAGCAGAAGGTGCAGCGTGCGTTAAGTTACCAAAAGAAGTACTAGAACAATTTGGTGTGCTTCCGTCTCAAGCTTCAGGAGTTGTTGGGGCGCTTGGAAATATTGAAGGATTAAAAGCGTGGGTACTATTTTTAGAGGAAGAAGATGTAATTCGTGTTCGTCTTCGTTCAAAAGGTCCGGTTATTAATACATTAGCGATGCGATATAACGGCGGAGGGCATCCGATGGCGTCCGGGGCAAAAGCTTTTTCTTGGGAAGAAACAGACCGCATTTTTGCAGACTTACGTGAATTGTGTAAATAAGAAGAAAGGTAGAGGGAGCTCTACCTTTCTTGTTTTATTTTGACGCTAATTGCAAGTGTTGTGTCAAACGAAACTGTTTCGATTTCGAATCGATAGACACGGTCGTAATATTTATATACTTTATTTTCAATGGCCTTTTTCAGTAGCTCTTTATTATTGGCGACGCTTCGAATATTTTGGGTGAGTAAGTGACGGAGATCATCGCGAATTGATGTCGTTAAAGTTTCAACGGTAAGAGAATTTAAATTATATTTCTCGTAATCGACAATTTCAATTTCAATTTCTTGAATGGTTAACATATTTTTATTTTCTTCATTTTCTTTCTTTTGATCTTCCGTGAGTACACGTAAATCTTCGGTTAGTTTTTTTATTTGTGCTTCTTGTGTTTCGAGTGTTTTAGTTTGTTCTTCTTGAAACACGCCGTATATGTATAAAAAAATAATCCAACTTAAAATACCACCAACAGCCGCACCGCCTAAAAATAATTTCCAGCGATTAGAGAGCGAGCTTGGGACTTTCATATGTGCTCCTGTGTAATCCATTTAATAATCGTGAATCCAGTTTGCATGCCGCCTGTGGCAAAGAAAATAAGGAGAATTTGTTTCGCAATATCTTTTGTATCTCCTCCAAAAAAGCTGCGTTCAAAGCTATAAAATGTATCAAAAGTTCCGCCAATGGCAGCGACAAGAGCCCAAATTCGTAAGTTCTCTGCAAATTGCGTAATCATTGTGAGCGGTGGTTTCCCTACTAAAAAAGCACCGATTCCACCAATTAATGAGCCGCCAATCATAACACCAAGAGCAAGAAAATAGCTTGTAATGAGAAGAGAGAAAAAGCTTTGGTTCACTTCCATCATCATTCTCCTTTCTTTTTTATGTATATGGACAAAGAAGGGGAAGTATGTTTTGATTTCACGTATAATAGGAAGTAGTCAAATAGATAAAGAGAGGGTATAAAAGTGAAGTTTGTGCATTTACAATGTCAAACCGTTTATAGTTTATTGAAAAGTGCTTGTAAAATAGATGAGCTTGTTCATCAAGCGAAAGAATTTGGGTTTCCGGCATTAGCAATTACAGATGAAAATGTGATGTATGGTGTGATTCCGTTTTATAAAGCTTGTAAAAAAGCCGGGATTCAGCCGATTATCGGTTTAACAGCTTCCATATGGAATGAAGAGGAGGATCAGTCGTATCCGCTTGTTTTACTGGCTGAAAACGAAACTGGGTATCGGAATTTACTTAAAATTTCTAGCAGTATTATGACAAAGTCAAAAGACGGTATTCCAAAGAAATGGCTTGCGCATTATGCAGAGGGATTAATTGCGATTTCTCCAGGGAAAGATGGGGAAATTGAAAAGCTTTTATTGCAAGGAAAACATGAGGCCGCTGCGGAAGTAGCAAATATGTATAAACATATATTTTCCAGCTTTTATATAAGCGTGCAACACCATGCCATTCAAGAGGAATTGTTGCTTCAAGAAGAGCTTCTACCATTTGCGAAGCAGCTTGAGATTCCACTTGTGGCGACAAATGATATTCGTTATGTAAAACAAAGCGATGCAATTGTGCAGGAGTGTTTATTATCTGTTCGTAGTGGAACGAAAATGACCGATTCGGAAAGGCCGCGTTTGCAGACTGATCAATATTATATGAAATCAGCTTCTGAAATGGAGGCGTTATTTGCTTCTATGCCAGAAGCGATTCAAAATACATTCCGTATTGCTGAGCGTTGTCACGTAGAAATTCCGTTTCATACAAATCAATTGCCAAAGTTCCCAGTACCAACAAATGAGTCATCTGATCAATTTTTGCGCCGCCTTTGTGAAGAAGGTTTGAAGAAGCGATATGTGGCGGTGACAGATGTGCATAATTTGCGTTTAAATCATGAACTGCATACCATTTCTCGCATGGGATTTAGTGATTATTTTCTTATTGTATGGGACTTTATGAAATACGCTCACGAGCATCGTATTTTAACAGGACCAGGCCGTGGTTCGGCAGCTGGGTCACTTGTATCTTATGTGCTCGAAATTACGGACATCGACCCGATTCAATACAATTTACTATTTGAACGTTTCTTAAATCCGGAGCGCGTTACACTTCCTGATATCGATATTGATTTTCCAGATATTCGCCGCGATGAAATGATTCGTTATGTGAAAAATAAGTACGGAGAACTGCGCGTAGCTCAAATTGTAACGTTTGGAACACTTGCAGCAAAAGCGGCAATTCGTGATATTGCAAGAGTAATGGGACTACCGCCAAATGAAATTGATATTTTTTCAAAACATATTCCGTCTAAAGTTGGGATTACATTAGAAGAAGCTTACGCAGAATCGCCATCGCTGCAAAGTTATCTGCAAAGTAACCTGATTTTTCAAAGGGTATTTGATATTGCAAAGCGTGTAGAAGGTTTGCCGCGTCATACGTCTATTCATGCAGCCGGAGTGATTATGAGTGAAGAGCCGCTTACAAAAAGTGTTGCCATTCAAGGCGGCCATGATGATGTATACGTCACGCAATACCCAGCAGAAGTATTAGAAGAACTGGGTCTGTTAAAAATGGACTTTCTTGGTCTGCGGAATTTAACATTGCTTGAAAATATTCGCATGTTTATTGCGAAGACAACGGGGACAAGTTTAGATATACGGAAATTGCCTCTTCAAGATGCAAATACATTTTCATTGCTTGGACGAGGAGATACGACAGGAATCTTTCAGCTCGAATCAAGCGGAATGCGGAATGTTTTGCGTTCGTTAAAACCGAATGAATTTGAAGATATTGTTGCAGTTAACGCATTATATCGTCCAGGACCGATGGAGCAAATTCCCGTTTTTATTGATTCCAAACATGGGAAACGTGCCATTCATTATTTACATCCCGATTTGAAACCAATTTTAGAAAATACGTATGGCGTTATCGTTTATCAAGAACAAATTATGCAAATTGCCTCTCGTTTAGCAGGATTTTCTCTTGGCGAGGCTGACTTATTACGCCGCGCCGTAAGTAAGAAAAATCGTGATATTTTAGACGAAGAGCGCATGCACTTCGTGAAAGGGTGCTTACAAAATGGATATGATGAAGAAACTGCCCAGCAAATTTATGATTTAATTGTTCGATTTGCCAATTATGGATTCAACAGAAGTCATGCAGTTGCTTATAGTATGATTGGATATCAGCTTGCTTATTTAAAAGCGAATTATCCGCTTCAGTTTATGACAGCATTATTATCAAGTGCAATTGGAAATGAAGAGAAGATTGTGCAATATGTCAGGGAAACGAAGCGGAAAGGGTTCCGTGTTTTACCTCCGTCTCTTCATAAGAGCAGTTATGAGTTTCGGGTGGAGGAAAATGCGATTCGGTATAGTTTACTTGCGATTCGCAATGTAGGGATGGCGACAGTAAATGCTTTAATTGAAGAAAGAAATAAAAAGCCATTTCAAGATTTATTTGAGTTTTGTTTGCGCATGCCGGCGAAATTTGTGACAGAGCGTAATTTAGAAACAATGATTTGGGCCGGTTGTTTTGATGATTTTAACGTTTCGCGTGCAGCCTTATGTAACAGTATTAAAGGTGCATTAGAATATGCGAGCTTGGCCCGGGAAATTGGTGAGGAGCTTGTGCCGAAGTCAGAATATGCACAAGAGGCGGAGCTATCTTTTATCCAGCAATTAAATAAGGAAAAAGAAGCGTTAGGCTTTTATTTATCAAGTTATCCAACCGCACAGTATGCAAAGCTTGTTAAGGAATTGGAAATCCCAACACTTGTAGAGGCGATGAAGCAGCAAAGAAAAGTGCAACGGGCCATTGTATATTTGACAAGTATAAAAGTAATTCGGACGAAAAAATTACAAAAAATGGCGTTTATCACGTTTTGTGATCAAAACCATGAAATGGAAGGAGTTGTATTTCCGGAAACGTATATCCATTTTAAAGAGCGATTACAAGAAGGCGAAATTGTATTAATAGAGGGGACAATTGAACAGCGAAACAATAAGCTGCAATGGATTGCAAATGGATTGTATTCGTTAGAGAAAATGGATACTTACGAGGAAATGAAAGACGCTTCTATTTACGTGAAAATACCATCGCAGTATGAAAAAAGGCTGTTAAACAATGTCACAAAAATATTGTTTAACTATTCAGGTTTTGCGAAAGTACTAATTTATTATGAAAAAGAGCATAAGATGGTACAATTACCTCGTAGCTTATCCATTCATCCAAGTGAGGAATGTTTACAAGCGCTTTACGAGATAGTCGGAAAAGAAAATGTCGTTGTAAAAATATAATGGACAATTTCCTACCATTTCGATTATAGTAGTAATATCGTTCGTGGTCAGACCACCTTGGAGAATGAATAACGTTATGCAGCAAGAAAATTTGAGGAGAGTGGATCGTTTGTCAACACTTCGTGAAGAAGCACTTCACATGCATAGAGTGCATCAAGGAAAATTAGAAACAGTATCAAAAGTAAAGGTAGAAAATGCAAAAGATTTAAGTCTTGCGTATTCTCCAGGGGTTGCAGAACCATGTAAAGTTATTTATGACGATAAGAGCAAGGTATACGAATATACAATGAAGGGCAATATGGTAGCAGTTGTAACAGATGGAACGGCTGTATTAGGTCTTGGAAATATTGGACCGGAAGCATCACTTCCTGTTATGGAAGGTAAAGCTGTATTATTTAAGAGCTTTGCTGGTGTAGATGCATTTCCAATTGCTTTAAATACAAATGATGTAGATAAAATTGTTGAAACTGTAAAATTAATGGAGCCAACTTTTGGCGGCGTAAACCTAGAAGATATTGCAGCACCAAACTGCTTTATTATTGAAGAGCGTTTGAAAAAAGAAACAAATATTCCTGTATTCCACGATGACCAGCACGGAACAGCAATTGTAACAGTAGCGGGTCTTGTGAATGCATTAAAACTAGTTGGAAAGAAAATGTCTGATATTAAAGTTGTTGCAAACGGTGCTGGGGCAGCGGGCATTGCAATTATTAAACTTTTATATCGCTACGGTGTACGCGACATTATTATGTGCGATACGAAAGGTGCGATTTTTGAAGGACGCCCTGTCGGTATGAATCCTGTGAAAAATGAAGTTGCAAAATATACGAATAAAAATCGTGTAGAAGGTTCATTGGCAGAAGTGATTCAAGATGCAGATGTATTCATCGGTGTATCTGCAGAAGGCGCATTAACAGAAGAAATGGTTCGTTCTATGAACGAAGATGCAATTATCTTTGCGATGGCGAATCCAAATCCAGAAATTATGCCAGGCATGGCAAAAGCAGCTGGAGCGGCAGTTGTAGGTACGGGACGCTCGGATTTCCCGAACCAAGTAAACAACGTGTTAGCTTTTCCAGGTATTTTCCGCGGTGCTCTTGATGTACATGCAACGCAAATTAACGAAGAAATGAAAGTGGCAGCAGTACAAGCTATTGCTGAACTTGTATCAGAAGAAGAGTTAAGTGCTGATTATATTATTCCAGCTCCATTCGATGTACGCGTAGCACCACAAGTAGCAGCGTATGTTGCCAAAGCTGCGATGGAAACAGGTGTTGCTCGCCGTCAAGTTGATCCACAGGAAGTAGCTGAAAGAACGAGAAATTTAGCGATTATCGGCAAAGAATAAGCGAGGAATGTTCATTGACATCATCACAAACAAAAGTATATCTAGAAATAGTGAAAAAAATCCGTTTGATCATACAAGAGGATGGACTGAAGGCGGGCGATCGCCTTCCATCTGAACGTGAGCTAAGTGCTCGTTTAAATGTCGGACGTTCATCTGTTCGTGAAGCGCTCAGATCATTAGAACTAGTAGGGCTCATTGAAACGAGGCGCGGTGAAGGGACGTTCATTCGAAACTTTTATGAAAACGGTTTGGTGCAATTGATTGCACCGTTCGTATTACAAGATGAAAAGACGCGGCGGGATTTGTTACAAACGAAAGAATTGCTTGAGAAAGATGCGATTCGAGTTTTGTGTCAAACGCAGGCAGAAAACAGCTTAGAGGCATTTCATCATATTTTTTCTGATGAACAATCATCTATCGTAGTATTTCATCAAACCTTTTTAAAGACGCTTGTAGAACAAGTCGATAATTATTTAATGTATCGTGTTTGGATGATTGTACATGACTACGCTTCAACGATTTCTTGTGATGTTCATTTAAACGCGCGAGAGTTACATGAAAAGCTATATATAGCATTACAGAATAGACAAGAACAAACAGCATTAGAACTTTATGATGCAATAATGGAAAATATACAGTTTCATTTGTAAGTTTACCTTGCTTACACATGTATGAATAAGCAAGATAAACGTTTACTTTATACAAAATTTGTCGAAATAACCATGACACGTTCTGACACAAATTCTGCAAGATAACGTTTAAAGTTAAACGTAAAGAGACGGGTTATAAGGCAAATTGAGAAAATAAGGCTAACACCAATTGATTTAGGTGTTAGCCCCATTTTCTTACTCGTTAACCTTAGCTCTTTTATCACCTAAAGGAGGGTCAAACTTTGCTACGAGATTTATTCCTAAAGAAGAAAAAGTATGCTGCAATTCCTTCAGAGCAGGTACGAAAAGATGTACCGGACGGTGTCATGACAAAATGTCCGAAATGCAAAAAAATCATGTATACGAAAGAACTTCTGAAAAATTTAAAAGTATGTGTCAACTGTGGCTATCATCACCCGATGAATGCATGGGAGCGTCTTGAAAGTTTGTTAGATGAAAATTCATTTCGTGAATATGACAAAGAAATGATTTCGGCAAACCCGCTTCAATTCCCAGGCTACGAGGAGAAACTTGAGAGTGATCGTAAAAAAACCGGATTAAATGAAGCGGTTGTGACAGGAGAAGGAACAATCGAGGATATGCTTGTTGTTGTTGCGGTTATGGATTCAAGGTTTCGAATGGGAAGCATGGGCTCTGTTGTAGGTGAAAAAATTGCGCGTGCTGTAGAAAAAGCATATGAAATGAAAGCGCCGTTTCTTATTTTTACTGCATCAGGCGGAGCTCGTATGCAAGAGGGTATTTTAAGCTTAATGCAAATGGCGAAGACAAGTATAGCTTTGAAAAAACATAGCAATGCAGGTGGTTTATTCATTTCAATTATGACACACCCAACGACAGGTGGGGTTTCCGCGAGTTTTGCTTCACTTGGTGATTACAATTTAGCAGAACCTGGTGCATTAATTGGGTTTGCTGGTCGTCGTGTAATTGAACAGACGGTTCGTGAGAAATTGCCGGAGGATTTCCAAACGGCAGAGTTTTTATTAGAACACGGACAATTAGATGCAGTTGTGCATCGCAATGATATGAGAGACACGCTCCGTAAGATTTTAGAAGTTCATCAAGGGGAGGAAGTGGTGTCATGGCAGAATTAGAATTTGAAAAACCAGTTGTTGAGCTAAGAAATAAAATTAGCGAGTTAAAAGAGTATACGAAAAACAGCCAGATGGACTTCAGTGAAGAGATTCGTATCTTGGAAGGTAAATTGGAGCATTTAGAAGAAGAAATATACGGTAACCTGAAAGTATGGGACCGTGTTCAAATTGCTCGTCATGCCGAAAGACCGACAACATTGGATTACATCCAGCACTTATTTACTGATTTTTTTGAATGTCATGGAGATCGCCTATTTGGTGATGATGCAGCAATTGTCGGCGGGATTGCGAAATATAACGGGATGCCTGTTACAGTAATTGGTCATCAACGCGGGAAAGATACGAAAGAAAATATTCGCCGTAATTTCGGAATGCCTCATCCAGAAGGGTATCGCAAAGCGTTGCGTCTTATGAAGCAAGCTGAAAAATTCAATCGTCCAATCATCTGTTTTGTTGATACAAAAGGTGCATATCCAGGAAAGGCAGCTGAAGAGCGTGGACAAAGTGAAGCAATTGCGCGCAATTTATTTGAAATGGCTGGACTCACTGTACCTGTTATTTGTATTGTCATTGGTGAAGGTGGAAGTGGCGGTGCATTAGGCCTTGGTGTAGGTAATTATGTACACATGCTAGAAAACTCCACATATTCGGTTATTTCGCCTGAAGGAGCAGCGACAATTCTTTGGAAAGATGCTACGAAATCAAAAGAAGCTGCAGAAACGATGAAAATTACAGCAGCTAATTTGAAAGAATTAGGTGTCATTGATGAAATTATTCCAGAAGCTCGCGGCGGTGCACATCGCGATGTAGTGAAGCAAGCGGAATATATGAATCGTACATTGCAGAAAACATTCCAACAATTAGAAGGCGTTTCGAAAGAGCAACTAGTCGAAAATCGCTATAAAAAATATATGAAAATTGGGCAAGTTTCGTTTTCAAACGCTTCCATTGGGGTAAAATAGAAAAAGCGTGCGTTCCATCTCGCGAATGCACGTTTTTCTTATGAAAAGACACATCTTCTCCATTGTCATTTTGTATTTCTTCATGTTATTTTAATATAGGGCAAATAATCTTTATGAGGTGAGTACTAATGAAACGTATTGGTGTTTTAACAAGTGGTGGAGATTCACCTGGAATGAACGCTGCTATTCGTGCGGTTGTTCGTAAAGCAATATATCATGATCTAGAGGTATATGGTATCTATCATGGATACGCAGGATTAATTTCTGGTCATATTGAGAAATTAGAATTAGGTTCTGTAGGTGATATTATTCATCGCGGTGGAACAAAATTATATACAGCAAGATGTCCTGAGTTTAAAGAACTAGAAGGACAATTAAAAGGGATTGAACAATTAAATAAATTTGGTATTGAAGGACTTGTTGTTATCGGTGGGGATGGTTCTTACCAAGGTGCGAAAAAATTAACAGAGCACGGTTTCCCATGTGTTGGTGTACCTGGCACAATCGATAATGATATTCCTGGTACGGATTTCACAATTGGTTTTGATACAGCTTTAAATACTGTTATCGATGCAATTGATAAAATTCGTGATACAGCTACATCCCATGAACGTACATATGTAATTGAAGTAATGGGGCGCCATGCAGGTGACATCGCATTATGGGCTGGTTTAGCAGACGGTGCAGAAACAATTTTAATTCCAGAAGAAGATTACGATATGGAAGATGTAATTGCTCGTCTAAAACGCGGTAGTGAACGCGGAAAGAAACATAGTATTATCGTTGTAGCAGAAGGCGTTGGCAGTGCGATTGAAATCGGTAAACAAATCGAAGAAGCGACTAATTTTGATACACGCGTTACAGTATTAGGTCACGTACAACGCGGAGGATCTCCAAGTGCGATGGACCGTGTATTAGCGAGTCGTCTTGGTGCAAGAGCAGTTGAGCTTTTATTAGAAGGAAAAGGTGGCCGCTGCGTAGGTATTCAAAATAATCAACTTGTTGATCATGATATTATCGAAGCATTAGCGAAAAAACATGAAATTGATGCAGAGATGTATCAGTTATCAAAAGAATTATCCATCTAATTGGTGTAATGCAAAGTTAATGGTAACGTTTTCATAAATATTTGGAGGTGCGGTATGCGCAAAACTAAAATTGTATGTACGATTGGTCCTGCTAGTGAAAGTATTGAGAAGTTAGAACAATTAATCGGAGCAGGTATGAATGTTTGTCGTTTAAACTTCTCTCATGGTAGTCATGAGGAGCATGGATTACGCATTAAAACGATTCGTGAGGCTGCAAAGAAAACAGGTAAAACTGTAGCAATCTTACTTGATACAAAAGGTCCAGAAATTCGTACACATGACTTTGTAGACGGACAAGCTGAACTAAAAACAGGTGCAGAAGTTGTTATTT
This sequence comes from Bacillus cereus group sp. BfR-BA-01380, assembly GCF_022663535.1. Classification (GTDB taxonomy): domain Bacteria; phylum Bacillota; class Bacilli; order Bacillales; family Bacillaceae_G; genus Bacillus_A; species Bacillus_A cereus_BB. Next base: position 59,505 of record NZ_JAKUFS010000007.1, read on the forward strand.
CTACAGAGCAAGTATTAGGAACTGCTGAAAAGTTCTCTGTAACTTATGCAGGACTTTACGACGATGTAGACCCAGGTTCTCGTATTCTAATTGATGACGGTCTTATTGAGTTAGAAGTAATTGAAAAAGCAAACGGCGATATTCGCACAAAAGTATTAAATAGCGGTATGGTGAAAAATAAAAAAGGTGTAAACGTACCGAACGTAAGCATTAAGCTTCCTGGTATCACAGAAAAAGATATTCAAGATATCGTCTTCGGTATCGAGCAAGGCGTTGACTTCATTGCAGCTTCTTTCGTACGTAAAGCATCTGATGTATTAGAAATTCGTGAGCTATTAGAAGCACACGGTGCAGATTACATTCAAATTATTCCGAAAATCGAGAATCAAGAAGGTATCGATAATATTAATTCTATCCTAGAAGTTTCTGATGGTTTAATGGTAGCACGCGGTGACATGGGTGTGGAAATTCCACCAGAAGAAGTACCGTTAGTACAAAAGCGTCTAATCAAAAAATGTAACGTATTAGGAAAGCCGGTTATCACAGCGACGCAAATGTTAGATTCTATGCAACGTAACCCTCGTCCGACACGCGCAGAAGCAAGTGACGTAGCGAACGCTATTTTCGATGGTACAGATGCAATCATGCTTTCTGGTGAAACAGCAGCAGGGTTATATCCAGTTGAAGCAGTGAAAATGATGGCAAATATTGCATTGCGTGTTGAAAAATCATTGCAATATGAAGATATGTTCCAAAAACGTCTTAAAGAGCAATCTTCCACAATTACAGATGCAATTAGCCAATCTGTTGCACATACAGCGCTTGCACTTGAAGTAGCGGCAATCGTAGCTCCTACAGAGAGCGGTTATACTGCAAAAATGATTTCTAAATATCGTCCGAAATCTCCAATTGTAGCTGTAACATCTAATGAACAAGTATGCCGTCGTCTTGCGCTTTCTTGGGGTGTACAAGCGTATATGGCAGAAGAAAAAGCAAAATCTACAGATGAAATGCTAGAAACAGCTATTCAAACAGCTATGGATGCAGATATGATCGGTCTTGGTGATACAGTTGTAATCACTGCTGGTGTACCGCTTGCTGAAACTGGCACAACAAACTTAATGAAAATTCATGTTGTTGGCGAACAAATCGCTAAAGGACAAGGGATTGGCCGTAAAACAGCAAAAGGTAAAGTTGTTGTAGCGAAAACAGCTGAGGAAGCATTAGCGAACGTAACAGAAGGTTCTATTCTTGTTACAGTAAGCACTGATAAAGATATGATTCCGGCGATTGAAAAAGCAGCAGCACTTATTGTAGAAGAAGGCGGATTAACAAGCCATGCAGCAGTTGTTGGTGTATCAATTGGTATTCCAGTTATCGTTGGTGTAGCAACTGCAACTTCTACGCTAAAAAGTGGCCAAGAAGTAACAGTTGATGCAGCGCGTGGAATTGTATATAATGGACATGCGGAAGTGCTATAAGTAATAATATGTGGGGAAGGATGCGGATCCTTCTCTTTTTTTTACAAAAAAATAATATAAAAACCCCTTTCTTTTTAGGGGGGGCGAGAGCGTCTGGTCATGCATAGCAGCGGCTTATAAAGTGAAACTTTAATCAGTGGGGGTTTTCTTCATCCCCCACTGATTATTAGTTGAACCAATCGGGCTTTTACGGGCAGTTTATCTCCCGCCTAACTTCTTTGCTTTCGCTGAATTTTGAGGTGGGAGTATTACTGCCCGTTAATGCGGGATAAAGAAAGCGGAGTATACTGTTTAGACATGAGGGTCTAGAGGTTGGAGCTAGACAAAGATGTTGAAAAATTAAAATGGATCTACACCTCGCCGCCTTTCTTTGTTTTAAAACTTTGCGCGTGGCACAGGATCTGGCCTTGACCGCTCTTGTGCATAGCCAGTCCCTCTCGCCCGTTTAAAAAAATGCTTTTAATGGATTTATATAGAGGGAGAGGTGAGAGGAATGAAGGTATTTCTCTTTTTGTTTATTTTAATTCCAGCGTTAGAAATTACGGTGCTGATCGGATCGAGTCAATGGATTGGGTTATGGCCGACATTTTGTGTTATTATGCTAACGAGTATAATGGGAGCATATATAGCAAAGCGTCAAGGGTTAGCAGTATGGAGAGAGATTCAATATCGGTTCAGTAGAGGTGAACTTCCGGGCGATGCTGTATTGGATGCGATTTGTATTTTTGCAGGTGGTATACTTCTAATGATCCCGGGCTATATAACAGATTGTGTAGGAGTAGTTTTATTGATTCCGGCAGCGAGAAAACCGGTGAAATATATGATAATCAAATGGATGGAACGCAAAATAAATCGAAACCATACCATTATCGTGCAAAAATAACGCTTGAGAGAGAAGAACTCTTCAAGCGTTATTTTTTGTCGGAAAAACAGATGTATATTTATTCATTTGTAGAAAAACAAAGAAAAATATAGTATTTTTATTCATTTTTATAAATAAAAAAACAAGGAGGGATCTCTCCTTGTTTTAGCTGATTTTTATTAATGAAGTTTCACTTTACCCTTTTATAAACTTCCAAAGATCTTTAAATACATTTGCTTTATGCAATGTATTTAATAAAACGAGTGTTACAGGACCGATAATTAATCCTAAAAAACCAAATAGTTTAAATCCGATAAATAAAGAAAATAATGTTGGTAGTGGATCAAGTCCAATGTTAGATGATAATACCTTTGGCTCCATTAATTGACGCTGTACAATGACAACGATATATAAAATAAGCAACCCAAGCGCGAAGGTGGTATCTCCTGTAAAAAATACATAAATAATCCATGGGATGAAGACAGCCCCTGTTCCTAAATATGGAAGTAAATCCACAAATCCTGTAATAAGGGCGGTCGTAATTGCATACGGTACACGCAAAATTAATAGGCCAATTAGAACAATAATAGTCGTCATAGATATGAGTGTAAATTGTGCTTTTACAAATCCAAACAAAGCTTTTCGTAAATCCACAAAAATTGTTTTTCCATAACCGTGTAACCGATTAGGTAATAACTTTTCGACTTTACAAGCAAGGCGGTGCCAGTCAAAGCTAATAAAGAAAGTGGCTAACAAAACGAATACGAGAACAGTTAAGGTGGTTGGAAGAGCGCTAATGAAGTTTGTTAATCCGCTTATAATAGCTGTCAAAATAGATTTCATTTGCTGCGTTGCTTCCGCACCGAGATTTTGAATGTTTGTTGTAATCGTACTTTGTTGTGTTGCGCCGAGATGGTTAAACTTAGCAATTAAATCATTGTAGAGTGGCATAATATTGGTAAGTGCAAATTCCTGTAAATACTGAACTAGAGACGGGAATTTGTCTGGTACGATTTGTAACAAATATGTTGCTGCGGAAATCGCTTCTGTTACAAGATACGTAACGAACCCAACGATGGCGCCAAACACAAGAATGAGGCTGATAAGTACAGACAAAGCACGAGGAAATCGTAGTTTTTGATCGAGAAAGTTTACAACTGGATTGATCAAATATGCAATTGCAAAAGCGATAATAAATGGGTAGACAAGACTTGATATATATAATAGTGCGTATACTCCTAATATAGTTGCTGCAATAACAAAGAGAAGTCGAAGTGCCATGTAGAGTAAATTTCGATTCAAAGGTGTTTTCCCTCCCCTGTAAGAATGTTACGTATGAGTGAAACTTGTGTAATTATTCACTTGAAAATATGCATCAAATGATGAGATGCTTTCATGCCTCTTCTGTAAATGGTATGATATAATATAGGTTTTTTCTTTCTTATTTTACCTTTTTCTTATAAGAAAGAAAAGGAAAGTAATCACTTTTGATGTAAGTGGAAACGATTCTCTATTTAAAGAACGAATTCCTCTTTTTCTTTCAGAAAAGGGGCATATTTGAGAGTTCTTCATTATTCTCAGAAAGGATGTAACATCATGATTAGTCAGTCGACTTTATTTTTATTCATACTTCTTATTATTGGACTTATCGCGAAAAATCAATCTTTAACAGTGGCGGTTGGCGTTTTACTTTTGCTGAAGTGGACGTTTTTAGGAGATAAAATTTTCCCTTATTTGCAAACGAAAGGAATTAACCTCGGGGTTACCGTTATAACAATTGCGGTCCTTGTTCCGATTGCGACAGGAGAAATTGGCTTTAAGCAGCTTGTAGAGGCGACAAAATCTTATTATGCTTGGATTGCTCTCGCTTCAGGTATTGCTGTAGCGCTTATTGCAAAAGGCGGCGTACAACTTTTAGCACATGATCCGCACATTACGACCGCTCTTGTGTTTGGAACAATTCTTGCTGTAGCATTATTTAATGGAGTAGCGGTAGGACCGTTAATTGGAGCAGGAATTGCATACGCTGTGATGAACATTATACAGCTGTTTAAATAAAAAAATCTATTTTAATATAAATTTTTCGAATTCTATCCATTCACAAGAGTCAGATAATTGTTTATAATGTATTTAGGCACTTCTTCGATTTATATAACAGCATAGACCTACACCAGATAAAATAAAAACAACATGAAATAATTTTGTTAATATTGTTTTATACTGTTTTTATAAGTAAGCTCTCCGAAATTATATTTCCTCACTATGTATCGTTTGTAGCGTGGGGGTTCGGGGAGAAGCTCACGTCCATGCTCCAAAGCATGGGGCGATAAATAGATGTAAAAATGGTAATGATTGTGCCATTGTGTATTTCACTTGTTTAAGAGGTGAACGGATGCTCATTCACTTTCTTGAACAGTGAAACACACATTTTATTGAGACAAAGTATAAGGCTAGGGAGAAATTTCGAGGAAGAGGAGAGATTATAATGACTGTTATTCGAGGTTTAGAAGGGGTAGTAGCAACAACATCATCTGTAAGTTCTATTATTGATGATACATTAACTTATGTGGGATACAATATCGATGATTTAGCTGAAAATGCTACATTTGAAGAAGTTGTATATTTATTATGGCATCGCAAACTTCCAAATGAAGTAGAATTAGAGGAATTAAAAACACAGTTAGCTGAGTATGCAGCAGTGCCAAAAGGTATTTTAGAATATTTAAAAAGCACAAACTTAACAAATGCGCATCCAATGTCTGTTTTACGTACAGTAATTTCCATGTTATCATTGTATGATGAGAGTGCTGAATTAATGGATGAAGCGTCCAATTATTTGAAAGCGGTTAAATTGCAGGCGCAAGTTGCAAGTCTTGTTGCAGCATATGCGAGAATTCGTAAGGGGTTACCGGTTGTTGAACCTCGCAAAGATTTATCATTAGCAGCAAACTTTTTATATATGTTAAATGATCGTGAACCAAATGAAGTTGAGATTGAAGCGTTTGATAAGGCGCTTGTACTTCATGCGGATCATGAATTAAATGCATCTACTTTCACAGCGCGTGTTTGCGTGGCTACACTTTCTGATGTATATTCCGGTATTACAGCAGCAATTGGTGCTTTAAAAGGACCACTTCATGGCGGAGCAAATGAAAACGTAATGAAGATGCTAATGGAAATTGGTGAAGAAGAAAATGTAGAATCGTATATTCATAATGCACTTGATAATAAAGTGAAAATTATGGGCTTTGGTCATCGTGTATACAGCAACGGTGATCCACGTGCAAAACATTTACGTGAAATGTCTAAGCGATTATGCGTGCTAACAGGACAAGAGAAGTGGTATAATATGTCTATCAAAATTGAGGAGCTTGTAACTTCAGCAAAACCGCTTCCACCAAATGTAGATTTTTATTCTGCATCTGTGTACCATTGCTTAGGAATTGATCATGATTTATTTACACCAATCTTTGCAGTCAGCCGTATGTCTGGTTGGTTAGCTCATATTCTAGAACAATATGAAAATAACCGCCTCATTCGTCCGCGTGCAGATTATACTGGTCCGATTAACCAACGCTATGTACCAATCGGACAAAGAATATAGTGCGCTTTCATAAGTCTGACTTTTTCGTAAAGATATAATGATTGAAATATTTAAACTTAATTTATGATTTGAACTGAGGGGTTTATCCCTCAGTTTCATATATATGAAATTTCAAACATGGGGGTAATCACATTGACTACAGGAGAAAAAATTACCGTAACGAATGGCGTTATGAACGTACCTAACAATCCAATCATTCCTTTTATTGAAGGGGATGGAATTGGACCAGATATTTGGGCGGCAGCATCTCGTGTGTTAGAAGCAGCTGTTGAAAAAGCATATAATGGCGAGAAGAAAATTGTTTGGAAAGAAGTGTTTGCAGGGGAGAAAGCATTTAATCAAACAGGTGAGTGGTTACCAGAAGAAACGTTAGAATTGATTCGCGAATATTTAATCGCAATTAAAGGACCGTTAACAACTCCTGTTGGTGGCGGAATTCGTTCTTTAAACGTAGCACTTCGTCAAGAATTAGACTTATACGTATGTTTACGTCCTGTTCGCTATTTTGATGGGGTTCCTTCTCCTATTAAGCGTCCGGAAGATACTGATATGGTTATTTTCCGTGAAAATACGGAGGATATCTACGCTGGTATTGAATATGCGCAAGGTTCTGAAGAGGTTCAAAAGCTTCTTGCGTTTTTACAAAATGAAATGGGTGTAAAGAAAATCCGTTTCCCAGAAACTTCTGGACTTGGTATTAAACCAATTTCTGAAGATGGTACAAAGCGTCTTGTTCGCGCTGCAATTCAATATGCAATTAATGAAAAACGTTCTTCTGTTACATTAGTTCATAAAGGTAACATTATGAAATTCACAGAAGGTGCTTTCAAAAACTGGGGTTATGAAGTAGCAGAACAAGAATTTGGCGACAAAGTATTTACTTGGGCTGAATATGATCGAATTGTTGAGAAAGAAGGAAAAGATGCTGCGAATAAAGCGATGTCAGACGCAGAAGCGGCTGGGAAAATTATCGTAAAAGATTCAATTGCAGATATTTTCTTACAACAAATCTTAACGCGCCCACGCGAGTTCGATGTTGTAGCAACAATGAACTTAAATGGCGATTATATTTCTGATGCACTTGCAGCACAAGTTGGCGGCATCGGTATTGCACCTGGTGCTAATATTAACTATGTTACTGGACATGCTATTTTTGAAGCGACACATGGTACAGCTCCAAAATATGCAGGTTTAGATAAGGTAAATCCATCTTCAGTTCTTCTTTCAGGAGTATTAATGTTAGAACATTTAGGATGGAATGAAGCAGCGAACTTAGTTACTAATTCTGTAGAAAGAACGATTGCTTCAAAAGTGGTAACATATGACTTCGCACGCCTTATGGAAGGTGCAACTGAAGTGAAATGTTCCGAATTTGCTGATGCTCTTATTAACAATATGGACGCAGCGGTTATTAAAAACTCATAATTCAAAGTGGGGGAGAAATTATGACAATCAAACGCAAAAAGGTTTCAGTCATCGGTGCAGGATTTACAGGGGCAACAGCAGCATTCTTATTAGCGCAAAAAGAATTAGCAGACGTTGTATTAGTGGACATTCCACAACTTGAAAATCCAACAAAAGGGAAAGCGTTAGATATGTTAGAAGCAAGCCCTATACAAGGTTTCGATGCTAACGTTATCGGCACATCTGATTACGCAGATACAGCTAATTCTGACGTTGTAATTATTACGGCAGGTATCGCTCGTAAGCCAGGTATGAGTCGTGATGATTTAGTAGCAACAAACTCTAAAATTATGAAAAGTGTAACGCAGGAAATTGCGAAATATTCTCCGAATACAATTATTATTGTATTAACAAATCCAGTTGATGCAATGACATATTCTGTATTTAAAGAAGCTGGGTTCCCGAAAGAGCGCGTTATCGGTCAATCTGGTGTATTAGATACAGCTCGTTTCCGTACATTTATTGCACAAGAATTAAATTTATCTGTGAAAGATATTACAGGATTTGTTCTTGGTGGACACGGTGATGAGATGGTGCCGCTTGTTCGTTATTCTTATGCAGGTGGTATCCCGCTTGAAACATTAATTCCGAAAGAACGCTTAAATGCGATTGTTGAACGCACTCGTAAAGGCGGCGGTGAAATTGTAAATCTATTAGGAAACGGTAGTGCATACTATGCACCGGCTGCTTCTTTAGTAGAGATGGCTGAGGCCATCTTAAAAGACCAACGCCGTGTATTACCAGCTATTGCATACCTTGAAGGTGAATATGGCTATAGCGATCTTTACTTAGGTGTTCCAGTTATCCTTGGTGGTAACGGAATCGAAAAGATTATTGAATTAGATCTTCTTCCTGAAGAAAAAGAAGGATTAGATCGTTCTGTAGAATCTGTACGTAGTGTAATGAAGGTTCTTGCATAAAGTGAAACTTTAATCAGTGGGGGTTTTCTTCATCCCCCACTGATGGTTAGTCCGCCTAATCGGGCTTTTACGGGCAGTTTATCTCCCGTCTAGTACTGCTCGTTAATGCGGGATAAAAAAAGAAGGAAAAAGATTCGGGACTCCCGAATCTTTTTCCACTATTAGAAGGATATTTTTGTGAAATAATTTGAAAGCGTTAACAAAGGAGTGTCCTACACTATAATACGTAGACTTGTAGCGAATGTTCTCTTATCTTTATAAAGATTTATATAATATACCACTTCGAGTAGGATAATGAAAATATCGATTGGAGGGATTGTATCATGTTAAAGAAAAGAAGCAAATTAGGTCGTAAAATGGATGAAATTACAGTAGGAGAAAAGTTATCCGTTACAGAGAAAATAGAAGACAAAGATTTGTTATTATATTTAGGATTAACGAATGATTCGAATCCGTTATATATTCAGCATGATTACGCATCCCAAACTCCGTATGAAAAACCAATTGTACCAACTATTATGCTAACTGGGATTGTTACAACTGCAGTTACGAAGTACTTACCTGGTCCAGGAAGTCACGTCGTAAGACAAGAAATCGAATTTATAAAGCCTGTATATCACTACGCAACGCTCCAAATTCATTTTGAAGTTGTTTCCGTTGACCCAGAAAATCATTTCATTGAAATGCAAATGGTTGCGTACAATGAACAGGAAGAAGAAGTAATAAAAGGGTTACTAACAGTAGCACCACCGCATCATTTAACGACGATATTTGAAAGATCTTTAGATAACTTTTAAGTAGCTACACAGTTATCCTGTGAAAAAAGATTGAAAAGCATCTTTTTTTAATGGGCGAGAGGGACTGGCTGTGTATAGAGCGGTCAGGGCCTATTCCTGCCACGTCCCATATGTCTTATTCTATGGAGGACATATGCTTAAATATAATTTGAAAATTAGTGATATTCCCGCGATTTTATGGGGAGATAAGAGTGAAAAAATTTTTATTGCAGTACATGGAAATATGTCAAATAAGGAAGATGTAGTTATTCAAATATTAGCGGAAAAAGCCAATCAAAAAGGTTATCAAGTATTAAGCTTTGATTTACCTGAGCATGGAGAAAGAAAAAATGATAATACTCCTTGCAAAGTACAGTTTTGTGTTAGTGAATTATCTATAATTATGAATTACGCAAAAGAACATTGGAAAGAAGTAAGCGTGTTTGCATGTAGTATGGGAGCTTATTTTAGCCTTTTAGGCTATCAAAATGATGTGTTAGAAAAGGCATTATTTTTATCACCAGTAGTTAATATGGAACGAATTATCGAAAATATGATGAAATGGTTTAATGTAACACCAGAGCTTTTGCAAAAAGAAATGACTATAGAGACACCTATTGGTCAAAAGTTATATTGGGATTATTTATGCTATGTAAAAGAACATCCTATTAATACATGGAATACAGATACATATATTATGTATGGAGCCAAGGATGAACTGTGCGAATTTGAAACTATTAACTATTTTACAAAAAAACATTGTTGTGAATTAGAAGTCATAGAAACAGGTGAACATTACTTTCATACTGAAGAACAGCTAAAGATATTTGAACAGTGGTTACACAAACATATCGATTAACACAACGCGCATTTCCGATTTTATCCAACTATTCGCAGGCAGTGCTCATATGGATGAGTGGTTACAAATCTACAATGAAAAAAATCTTTTGATGTAGCGGTGAATGCAATTGCATACAAGAAAAAAGATAGATAAGGCATATGATTTTGTGCCCTATCTATCCTTTTTTTCTTATTATATTAATTATGTATAACGCCTCTTAGAAGAGAAGGGATTTTACCCACGCGGCCATAACATAATAAATACGCCGACGATACAAACAGAAGCTCCAGCCCAGTCGAATAAGTCGGGAGTTTTCTTATCAACCCACAAGCCCCACAGCAAACTCATGACAATAAACACGCCGCCGTAAGCTGCATACACTCTTCCGAAGCTTGAGAATACTTGGAACGTAGCGATAACACCATATAAAAATAAAATAACGCCGCCGATGATTCCAATTCCGATAGAACCACCTTCGCGCAGCCATTTCCAAATGAGGTAACCGCCGCTAATTTCAGCTAAGCCTGCAAGAAAAAAGATAATAAATGCTTTTAACATAAAAGCTCCTTTCTATTCTATATACATCTAAATTAAAAAAACGAAATAAAGTGAAACTTCCATCAGTGGGGGTTTTCTTCATCCACCACTGATGGTTAGTTGAACCAATCGGGCTTTTACGAGCAGTTATCTCCCACCTATCTTCTTCGCTTCTCTCTCTCAATCTTGAGGTGGGAGTATTACTGCCCGTTAATGCGGGATAAAACCATTTTTTTCGGTGGGCGAGAGCATCTAGCCATGCATAGAAACGGTCAGAGCCCTTTTCCTGCCACATGCAAGGTAAAACAAAGGGAGAAAGCAAGTGCAGGCTCTTCTGCATGGCCGCAATCTATATGTTGAAAAGGATCACGATTACTCCGTTAGATGCTCTCTAATTTTGAAAAGAACAGTGATTTTTAAACTTTTATATATAAAATGCATATTCATGTTTTCTTGTATAAGGGTAACATAAAGTAAAACAGTAGTCAGTAGCAGGACTACTTCTGAGATGTGGAATAAAGTCATGTTTTTCACAACACAATTGTATTGAGAGGGGTTTTGTTTTCTAGTATGATGGAAATATCGGGGAAGAATACTAGGGTGAGGAAGGTTTAGAGCCTATAACTTGGAGGAATAGAATGAGCAATCGAATTTTGGTCGTAGACGATGAGGAGTTTATTTTAACTTTAATCGAATTTAATCTGCAGCAAGCAGGGTTTGAGGTTATAACAGCGATGGATGGGGAAACAGCGCTGCATAAGGCGCAGACAGAACGCCCTGATCTCATTATATTAGATTTAATGCTTCCAAAGATGGATGGCATGGAAGTTTGTAAAGAACTGCGTCTAGGGCGTATAATGACCCCTATTTTAATGTTAACTGCAAAAGATGATGAATTTGATAAAGTATTAGGTCTTGAGCTTGGAGCGGATGATTATATGACAAAGCCGTTTAGTCCAAGGGAAGTAGTTGCGCGTGTAAAAGCTATTTTACGCCGTACGAAAATTCATGATGGACAAGCTCCGGAAGTAGAGGATGAAAATAGCATTGTAATTGCTGAATTAAGAATTTTACCAGATTTTTATGAAGCATATTTTAAAGGAGACAAGTTAGAACTTACGCCAAAAGAATTTGAATTACTCGTATATTTAGCGAAACATAAAGGGCGCGTGTTAACTCGCGATCAGCTGCTAAGTGCAGTGTGGAATTATGACTTTGCTGGTGATACACGTATTGTTGATGTTCATATTAGTCACTTGCGAGATAAAATCGAAAAAAACACAAAAAAACCAACTTATATTAAAACAATCCGCGGATTAGGTTATAAATTGGAGGAGCCAAAAGGAGATGAATAAATTTCGCTCAAGGCTTCTCCTTACTTTTATTTCTCTCATTGTACTTATTGTTGTAGGAACAGGGATATTGATGGAAAAAGTATTTGAAGGATTTTATGTTGATCATGTCCATGAGAGAATCGAGAAAGAAACAAAGTATATAGCTTCTGTTGTTGAGGCGGAAGGAATTGATCATGTTCTAAAGAACCCAAATGCATTTTCGAAATTAGAAGAGCATTTCGGTGTATACGTAACGTTTCTAGATGAACAAAAACAAGTTCAATATAATACTGCAAAAGAGCAGACGGTGTTACATAAAGAAGTGATAGAAGAACTTCTTCCTGAAGCAAGAAAACAAACGCATGCAGTTGTGATGAAGGAAACAAATGATAAATATCCTTATTATTATGTGACGTTTATTCAAGATACACAGGGGAAGAAAGGGTATCTTATTATTAACGCTTCTATGGAATCTTTGACAACTGTACATCCCAAAATGTGGGGCTTGTTAATTGGTGGCTTTATTAGTTCTTGTCTCGTTGTTATATTTCTTGGGATGAAAATTACAGCACAATATATTCGGCCGATTGAGTCTGTGACAAAAGTAGCTATTGAATTGGCTAAAGGGAATTATAAAGCGCGTGCTTATGAAAATCATTCAGACGAGACGGGAATGCTCAGTAAAGCGATGAACGTTTTAGCACGTAATTTACAAGAGATGACATTAGAGCAAGAAATGCAGCAAGATCGGTTGCATACACTTATTGAAAATATGGGAAGCGGTATGATTTTAATTGATAGCCGTGGTTATATTAGTCTTGTTAACCGCTCTTATAAAGAGATTTTCCATGTAACAGATGAAGAGTATTTGCATCGTTTATATTATGAGGCATTTACGCATAAAGAAATTGTCGAACTCGTAGAAGAAATTTTTATGACAGAGGTTAAAGTGCGAAAACAAATGTTGTTGCCTCTTGAAATTGAAAGAAAACATTTTGAAGTGTACGGTGCCCCTATTATTGGAACGAACCATGAATGGAAAGGGATTGTTCTTGTTTTCCATGATATTACAGAGCTTAAGAAGCTTGAGCAAATGCGTAAAGATTTCTTGGCAAATGTTTCGCATGAATTGAAAACACCAATTACTTCTATTAAAGGGTTTTCAGAAACATTACTTGACGGAGCGATGGAAAACCAGCAGTTTCGTGAGCATTTCTTACATATTATTTTGAAAGAAAGCGACCGAATGCAAGCGTTAATTGAAGATTTGCTTGATTTATCGAAAATTGAGCAACAAGAGTTTCAATTAAATATGGGTGTTGTCGACGTAAAGGAGTTATTAGAAGAAGTTGGTATGATATTAGATAATAAAGCAGCCGATAAAGACATTCATTTGCATGTTGATGTGAATGAACATGTTTCTGTCATAGGAGATGCAGTGCGGTTAAAACAAGTTTTTATTAACTTAATGAATAATGCAATTTTATATACGCCAGCTGGTGGAGCTGTTTCTGTTACGTTTTCTCATGATAGCCAAAACGTATATATAAAAGTGTCAGATACAGGTGTTGGAATAGAAAAAGAAGAGATTCCTCGTATTTTTGAACGTTTTTACCGCGTTGATAAAGCGCGCAGTCGTAATACGGGTGGTACAGGACTTGGATTATCTATTGTGAAACATTTAGTTGAAGCGCATCATGGGATGATTACTGTAGAAAGTAAGATTGGGGTTGGAACGACATTTACTGTTACTCTTCAAAAGTATAATAAAGTGAAACTTTAATCAGTGGGGGGCTTCATCCCCCACTGATTATTAGCCCGCCTAATCGGGCTTTTGCGGGCAGTTTATCTCCCACCGAACATTCTAGCCACTGGAGCTGGACAATGCTTTCGCTGAATTTTGAGGTGGGAGTATTACTGCCCACGAATAGCGGGATAAATAGACATTTACAGTATATTAACAATAGCTTCACTTTATATTAATAAAGGTCTGTTACTATAATACATGAAAACCCCTTCATCCAAGGATTAGTTTGGGACGAGAATAAGGAAGCTTATTCTCGTCACTTCCCTTTTGTATGACAAAATAGTTTCCACTTATTATGTTAAATATAGTTATTAAAGAAAGCCGTTATTTTTCTTCTCTCTTTCAATCGTGGTAATATAGAGAGAAGAAAAGGAACGGTTTTTTCTGTTGTATTGAGAAATCGTTTTAATTTTTTACAGGGAGGTTGTTCCATTTGGAAAAGAAAGTTGTTTTAGTTGATGGGAATAATATTGCGTATCGCGCTTTCTTTGCGCTGCCGCTTTTAAATAACGATAAAGGTATACATACAAATGCCATTTATGGTTTTACGATGATGCTCATGAGAATTTTAGAAGAAGAAAAACCAACGCATATGCTCGTTGCGTTTGATGCGGGGAAAACAACGTTTCGTCATAAAACATTTAGTGAATATAAAGGCGGCCGCCAAAAAACGCCGCCAGAATTATCAGAGCAGTTTCCGTTCATTCGTGAATTGTTAGATGCGTTTCATGTGTCTCGCTATGAATTAGAGAACTACGAAGCGGATGACATTATGGGAACATTGGCGAAAGAAGCGAGTGAGCAAGGTGTTCAAGTAAAAGTTATTTCTGGAGATAAAGATTTGCTTCAGCTCGTTTCAGACAATACGCGCGTTTGTATTCCGCGTAAAGGAATTACAGAAGTGGACGAGTATACGAAAGAAACATTATTTGAAAAATATAGCTTATCTCCAAAGCAAATTATTGATATGAAAGGGCTGATGGGAGATCAATCAGATAATATCCCGGGTGTCCCTGGTGTTGGCGAGAAGACAGCTATTAAATTGTTAACACAATTTGAAACAGTAGAAGCTGTATATGAAAATTTAGATAAAGTGAGCGGTAAGAAATTAAAAGAAAAGCTTGAGGAAAATAAAGAGCAAGCGTTGATGAGTAAAGAGTTAGCAACAATTATTACCGATGCACCAGTTACAATTCATTTAGAAGACATTGCTTATAACGGATATGAACATAGCGATTTAATTCCGGTGTTCGAGAATTTAGGGTTTCACTCTTTGTTAACGAAGTTAGGCGCAAAGGTTGCAGAAACACCTGCAGCTGAGTTAGATGATATCTCATTTGAAATTGTAGAAGAAGTAACGGAGGAAATGTTGCAGCAGGATAGCGCAATCATTGTAGAAGTGCAAGAAGATAATTATCACGAAGCGGATATTCAAGGGTTTGGTATTCAGAACGAAAATGGATGTTACTTTGTTCCGGCTGATATTGCTTTATCATCACAAGCTTTTACAGACTGGTTAGCGAATCCAGAAATGAAGAAGTATACATTTGACGCAAAGCGTGCAATTGTTTCGTTAAAATGGAAAGGCTATGAAATTAAGGGGATCGACTTTGATTTATTAATTGCAGCGTATTTACTTGATCCAGCGGAGACAGATAAAGATTTCCGTGCTGTTGCGAAAATGAAAGATACGCATGCTGTGCGATCAGATGAAGAAGTATACGGAAAAGGGGCAAAACGAGCTGTACCAGAGCAGGTAGTTGTCGCGGAACACGTAGCACGAAAAGTACATGTGTTATATGATGTACAGCAATCGTTTGCTGAAGAATTGAAACATAATGAGCAGTACGAATTATTTACTGAACTGGAAATGCCGCTTTGCCGTGTATTAGCTGATATGGAATGTAAGGGCGTTGCAGTTGATACAAATCGTCTCCGCGCTATGGGTGATGAATTGGCTGCGCAGCTAAAGAAAATGGAAGAAGAAATTTACGAGCTTGCAGGAACAGAATTCAATATTAATTCACCGAAGCAACTTGGTGTAATCTTATTTGAAAATTTAAACTTACCAGTTATAAAAAAGACGAAAACTGGTTATTCTACATCGGCTGATGTTTTAGAAAAATTAATGGAGCATCATGCAATTATTCCGAAAATCTTGCATTATCGCCAGTTAGGGAAATTAAATTCTACGTACATTGAAGGGTTACTAAAAGTTGTGTATACAGATTCATCTAAAATTCATACACGTTTTAACCAGGTGTTAACACAAACAGGACGTTTAAGCTCAACGGAACCTAACTTACAAAACATTCCGATTCGTTTAGAGGAAGGAAGGAAAATCCGTCAAGCGTTTATTCCGTCAGAAAAAGATTGGATTATGTTTGCTGCAGATTATTCTCAAATAGAATTACGTGTATTAGCACATATTTCTAAAGATAACGGTTTAATTGAAGCATTCCAACATGATATGGATATTCACACAAAAACAGCGATGGATGTGTTTGGTGTTGAAAAGGATGATGTAACTTCTAATATGAGACGCCAAGCGAAAGCTGTAAACTTCGGAATTGTATACGGAATTAGTGATTATGGCTTATCACAAAACCTTGGTATTACGCGAAAAGCAGCAGCTGATTTCATTCAAAAGTATTTAGAAAGTTTTCCGGGAGTCAAAGAGTACATGAGTGATATTGTGCAAGATGCAAAACAAAAGGGCTATGTATCGACATTACTGAATCGTCGCCGTTACATCCCGGAAATTACGAGCCGTAATTTTAATGTACGCGGCTTTGCAGAGCGCACAGCAATGAATACACCTATTCAAGGTAGTGCTGCTGATATTATAAAAAAAGCGATGATTATTATGGCGGATCGATTAGAAGAAGAAGGATTACAAGCACGCCTTCTTCTGCAAGTGCACGATGAACTTATTTTTGAAGTGCCGCCAGAAGAGGTAGAAAAGCTAGAGAAGCTTGTACCTGAAGTTATGGAGCATGCAATTGAGCTTTCCGTTCCATTAAAGGTTGATTATTCATACGGTCCAACGTGGTATGACGCAAAGTAAGGAAGTGATAGTATGCCAGAATTACCAGAGGTTGAAAATGTAAGACGAACGCTAGAGCAACTCGTCAAAGGAAAAACAATTGAAGAAGTAATTGTAACATATCCAAATTTGGTGAAAGAACCAGATGATGCCGAGCTTTTCAAAGAGATGCTGCGCGGTGAAACGATTGAAGAGGTCAGACGCCGCGGCAAGTTTCTTCTTATATATGTAACCCGTTACGTCATTGTGTCTCATTTGCGAATGGAAGGAAAGTATATGCTTCATGAAAGTGATGATCCAGTTGATAAGCATACACACGTCCGTTTTCGTTTTACAGACGGTACAGAACTTCGTTACAAAGATGTACGGAAATTCGGTACGATGCATGTATTCAAAAAAGGTACAGAGTTTACAGTTATGCCGCTTGCGGATTTAGGGCCGGAGCCTTTTTCAACTGAGTTAACATCTGCATATTTACAAGAAAAATTGCAAAAAACGGCTCGGAAAGTAAAAGTTGCCTTGCTTGATCAACGTATTTTAGTAGGCCTCGGTAATATATATGTAGACGAAGTGTTATTTCGTTCACGTATTCATCCAGAGCGAGAAGCGTCTTCTTTAACAGACAAAGAATTTGAAACGTTGTATGAAGAAATTGTGGCAACGTTAACTGAAGCGGTAGAGCGCGGTGGAAGTACGATTCGTACATATGTGAATTCACAAGGAAAGATCGGTTCATTTCAAGAGCGTCTTTACGTATATGGGAGAAAAGGTGAGCCGTGTGTAACATGCGGCACTTTACTGGAAAAAACAGTTGTTGGCGGACGTGGTACACATTATTGTCCGGCTTGCCAGCCGAAAAGTTAAACAACTGAAGCAGTTGTAAAAAATATTTACTTACGGCAGTATCATTATATTTTTCACAATAACATCGGATAGGCTTCTGTCATATATATAAGCAAAGCTATATATAGGGAAGGAGCTTATCGATGTATCATTATTTCTCTCTTATTTTATTAGCTTTTACGTTAAGTTTAGATAGCTGCAGTGTAGGGCTCACGTACGGGCTCCGGAATGTTCGGATTCCACTGAAATCAATTATTGTAATTGGGATTTGTTCAGCTGTTGTGATGATACTCTCAATGGGAATCGGACATATGATTGCTCAAATTTTTTCACCGGTGCTAGCGAAAAGAATTGGAGGATTCGTTCTTGTAGCAATCGGTGCGTGGGTGTTGTATCAGTTTTTTCAAAGTGATAAAAAAGAGGATGCGCTGCAAGAAGAAAAAGTCTGGAACTTAGAAATTGCGTCTCTTGGTCTTGTCATTCAAATTTTACGAAAACCGACTGTTGCTGATTTTGATAAGTCTGGGATTATTTCTGGAATAGAAGCGCTTCTTCTTGGGATGGCACTTTCATTAGATTCATTTGGAGCTGGGATTGGGGCGTCTTTACTTGGATATTCTCCGTTCATGATGGCAGGATTAGTTGCGGTAATGAGCTCGCTATTTTTGTTCAGTGGAATGAAAGTAGGAACAATATTATCAAATATGCGATGGTTACAAAAGTTCACGTTTTTACCAGGTGTATTACTTATTATTATTGGAATTTGGAAAATGTAGGAGACGTGAAACGATTGTTTCACGTCTTTTATTATAAGGGGGATTATGATGACAGTTGTAATTGGATTAACAGGCGGCATTGCCAGTGGAAAAAGTACAGTATCAAAAATGTTTCAAGGTTTTCACATTCCAGTCATTGATGCGGATATTATTGCAAGGGAAGTTGTGGAGCCTGGTAAGGAAGCGTATAACGAAATTGTAAAAGCATTTGGAAAAGAAGTGCTTGAGGAAAATGGAGAATTAAATCGTCCAAAGCTGGGCGGCATTGTATTCCACAATGAAGAAAAACGATTGCTGTTAAATGGTATTGTGCATCCCGCTGTACGAAAGGAAATGAATGCACAAAAGGATCAATACATAAGAGGAAATGCGCAAGCGGTTGTGCTTGATATTCCACTTTTATTTGAGAGTAAATTAACAAGTCTTGTAGATCGAATTTTACTTGTTTATGTAGATAATGAGACGCAAATCACAAGATTAATGGAACGTAACAATTTTACAGAAGAAGAGGCAAAAGCGCGAATTGCTTCGCAAATGCCATTGCAAGAGAAAATAGCATTAGCAGATAAAGTAATGAATAATAATGGCACAATAGAAGAGACGAAAGCGCAATTGAGTAGCCTTTTAAAGGAATGGAACATTATTAAATAAAAAATTTGAAAATGATGAAATTGTTTAGTGACATATCTTCTTTTTGTGTTATACTATTATTGGGATTAGAGAGAAATAGTATAACGCAATCAAGGGGGATAACATATTATGATTCGTGTGGCAATTAATGGGTTTGGACGTATTGGGAGAATGGTGTTTCGTCAGGCAGTAAAAGAAAGCGCATTCGAAATTGTAGCGATTAATGCGAGCTACCCATCTGAAACGTTAGCACATTTAATTAAATATGATACAGTTCACGGTAAATTTGATGGTACAGTAGAAGCGTTTGAAGATCATTTATTAGTAGATGGTAAAATGATTCGCCTTTTAAACAACCGCGATCCAAAAGAATTGCCTTGGAAAGAGTTAGAAGTAGACATTGTAATTGAAGCGACAGGTAAGTTTAATTCCAAAGAAAAAGCAAGTCTTCATGTAGAAGCTGGTGCGAAAAACGTTATTTTAACTGCGCCAGGAAAAAATGAAGATGTAACAATTGTTGTTGGTGTAAACGACGAGCAACTTGATATTACAAAACATACCGTTATTTCAAATGCATCTTGTACAACAAACTGTTTAGCACCTGTTGTAAAGGTGTTAGATGAGCAGTTTGGAATTGAAAACGGTTTAATGACAACAGTTCATGCATACACAAATGACCAAAAAAATATTGATAATCCACATAAAGATTTACGCAGAGCTCGTGCATGCGGCCAGTCTATCATTCCGACAACAACAGGTGCTGCGAAAGCGTTAGCAAAAGTTCTTCCGCATTTAAATGGAAAACTTCATGGTATGGCACTTCGCGTTCCGACGCCAAATGTATCTCTTGTTGACTTAGTTGTAGATGTAAAACGCGACGTAACAGTGGAAGAGATTAATGAAGCATTTATGAATGTTGCGGGCGGTGCATTAAAAGGAATTGTCGCATTTAGCGATGAGCCGCTTGTTTCTATAGATTTTAATACAAATACGCACTCTGCAATCATTGATGGTTTATCTACAATGGTAATGGGCGAGCGAAAAGTAAAAGTACTTGCTTGGTACGATAACGAATGGGGTTATTCTCGTCGTGTTGTAGACCTTGTAAAGCTTGTTGTAGATCAATTTGCGAAACAAGAAAACGTACAACATATTTAATAGATGAGAAAAGGGCAGGCGTTAGCCTGTCCTTTTTTCTTTTTGTAATAGAAAAATATTACATATACTTTCTGTGTAAATCACTTAGAACAGCTATGGTTACTGTGATTTTGAATCTTTTCCTTTTTTTTAGAAAAGTAAAAGGGAAAGTGGAGTCGGAAAAATAAAAAAACTGTTGTTGCAAAATGAAAATAAACAAAGTATACTAACATTCGTAAACTTAAGAGCTGAGGTGGTAGTCACTACTTAAAG
The DNA here is from genome assembly GCF_022663535.1 of Bacillus cereus group sp. BfR-BA-01380. GTDB lineage: Bacteria > Bacillota > Bacilli > Bacillales > Bacillaceae_G > Bacillus_A > Bacillus_A cereus_BB. Next base: position 79,836 of record NZ_JAKUFS010000007.1, read on the forward strand.
GGTTAGGACCTCTCTGGACTAACTTTCCCCCGTGGTAGTGGAGCAAGCCAAATTGCAAATTAGTTTTCAATTCGAACAGTTAAATTAAATTTACAAGGGGGAACTGTAGAATGGATACTATGGACACTATGGGTCGTCACGTAATCGCGGAACTTTGGGATTGCGATTTCGACAAGCTTAATGATATGCCTTATATTGAAAAATTATTTGTGGATGCAGCGCTTCGAGCAGGCGCTGAAGTGCGTGAGGTTGCTTTCCATAAATTTGCACCACAAGGTGTAAGTGGAGTTGTAATTATTTCTGAATCTCACTTAACAATTCATAGCTTTCCGGAGCATGGTTATGCAAGTATTGATGTATATACTTGTGGGGATCGCATTGATCCAAATGTTGCTGCGGAGTACATCGCTGAAGGCTTAGGAGCAAAGACGAGAGAAAGTATTGAACTTCCTCGCGGTACAGGTAGCTTCGAAATTAAGCAAAGAGAGACAAAAGCTCTTTAAAAAAGAAGATAATTGATTTAAAATGTAAAGAGGTGTATAATACACCTCTTTTTAGTTTATCCCGCTATTTGTGGGCAGTAATACTCCTACCTCAAAATTCAGCGAAAGCATTGTCCAGCTCTAGCGGCTAGAATCTCCGGCCGTTTCGCCCCCTCGGACGAGGCAAAAAGCGCCTCTCCGCCCTGTGCGTGGGCGTCCTGTGATTCTGAGCGAGCCGCTTCCGCTTTTCTTAAGAAGTTAGGTGGGAGATAAACTGTCCGTAAAAGCCCGATTGGTGAGGGCTGATTAAAGTTTCACTTTATATTGTATTACTCGTATATCTATTATATAAGAAGGAATTCGTTTATACATAAGTGTATGTAATCAAGTGCTTATAATATAGAAGAGAAAATTCTTGTTTAAAATGTTTTAGTTTTGTTAAGATAAAATTAAAGTGTAAAGGAGTGAACGGATTGCGCTGTCCATCCTGTTTTCACAATGGTACGAGAGTATTGGATTCACGTCCGGTTGACGAAGGACGATCAATTCGCAGAAGAAGAGAGTGCGAAAGTTGTCTCAATCGCTTTACAACATTTGAACGTGTCGAAGAGCCGCCGCTCATTGTTGTAAAAAAAGAAGGGACACGAGAAGAATTTAACAAAGAAAAAATTTTGCGTGGTTTAATTAAAGCGTGTGAAAAGCGACCTGTAACATTAAGACAATTAGAAGAAATCACGCAACATGTAGAACGGGAATTGCGTAACTTAGGAATGTCAGAAGTAAAAAGTGATATGATTGGTGAAATGGTCATGGAAGCGCTTCGTGACATTGATGATGTTGCATATGTGCGTTTTGCATCTGTTTATCGACAATTTAAAGATTTGAACGTATTTATTGAAGAGCTGAAAGATATTCTTCAAAAAGAACGAAAATAAAAGAGCTAGAAGCGTAAGCTATTAGCTCTTTTTTCACTCATAATGATAATAAGAATGGATGATAGAAAGGATTTGCAAGGATGGAAAGACAGTCATGGATGGAACTGTTGCCAATTGACCGTTATAAAGTAAGTGCAAGGGGGCTGCTCAGCAACTATGATCGTAAAGTGCTGACAATGTTATATCAACCACTAATTGGCAGTAAAGCTTTTAGCCTATATATGACGTTGTGGGGCGAGTTAGAGCAAGAGCGTTTATTTGGAAAAGAAAATACACATCATTCTATTATGGTAACAATGCAAATGCAGCTCCCGGATATTTATGAAGAACGTCTAAAGTTAGAGGCGATTGGACTTTTAAATGTGTATGTGAAAAAAGAAAAAGATATTCGCATGTTTATTTATGAGTTACGGCCACCGCTTATGCCAAAGCAATTTTTTGATGATATTGTATTAAGTATTTTTTTATATAACCGCTTAAGCAAGGCGAAATATAATCAAGTAAAGCAATATTTCTTAGAAGAAGAATTTGACTTTGCTTCATATGAAAATGTAACACGATCTTTTAATGATGTGTTTGGTTCTTTTAATCCAGGACAAGTTGAGCATGCCAAGGAAGAACTGCTTATACCAAATGCAACTGTGATGCCGAGCAGAGCAGAGGGGAATGCGCCGCAAATTTGGAATGATTTCTTTGATTTTTCATTATTTGTAGAAGGATTATCCGCGCTTGTGCCGCGCAGAGCAATTACGGATCAGATGCGTGAATGTGTGATTATATTAGCTTACGTATACGGCATTGATCCGTTATCCATGCAAAATATTGTTCTTGGCGCTGTTACGGAGCATAATACAATTGATATGGAACGATTGCGAAAAGGTGCGCGTGATTGGTACCAATTTGAGAATGGACAGGCACTTCCTAAGTTTAGTGAGCGGACGCAGCCATTGCATGCACGGACGATGAAGGAGAAAGAACCGACAACACAAGAAGAGATGCTCATTAAACAGCTAGAAGAAATTTCACCAAGAGAGTTATTAAGAGAAATTTCGGGCGGGGCTGAGCCGACGAAGACGGATTTGCAAATTATTGAAGACGTTATGTTGAGTCAGAAATTAACGCCAGGTGTTGTAAATGTACTTATTTATTATGTCATGCTTCGTTCTGATATGAAGTTAGCGAAATCGTATGTAGAGAAAATTGCCGGACACTGGGCCCGTAAAAAGATTACAACAGTAACGGAAGCGATGGGACTTGCGAAAGAGGAAAATCGTCAATATCAAGAATGGGCAGAAACAAAGAAAAAAGGAAGAGCAACGAAGAAAACGGTCCGTAAAGAACTTGTGCCAGACTGGTTAAAGGAACAAACAGAAGATAGCGAGCCATCACATCGCAGTGAAGAACAGGGAAAATTAGAAGAAGAGCGTAAAAAGTTAGAGGAAGAGCTGAAAAAATATAAGCGAAACTAATAGAGGCGAGCGCCCTTTGAGGTGAAAAAATGGAACCAATTCAAAATACATTTGCGAAGTTAATGCAAAATGAAAATTTTAAAAATAGATATGAAGTACTAAAAGAAGAGGTAATGGCGCATCCGTGTGTAAAAGCATTTATAGAAGAACATCAAGGTGAAGTAACAACGACGATGATTGAGCGCAGCCTTGTGAAGCTATATGAGTACATTGGGCAAAGCGTTGGATGTAAAGATTGTCCGAACTTAGAATCATGTAAAAACATGATTCAAGGGTACGAACCTAAGCTTATTATTCAAGGGAAGATGATTGATATTCAATACGATCGCTGTGTGAGAAAAGTGGCTTATGATGAGCGGAAAAAGCATGAGAAACTGATTCAAAGTGTATATATGCCAAGCGATATTTTGCAAGCTTCGATGGAAAATTTAGATCCATCTGATTTAGAACCACGTATTCAAGCGATTCGTGCTGCAAATGAATTTTTAAGTGAATATGAGGTAGGGAAAAAAGTGCAGGCACTCTATTTCTACGGATCATTTGGAGTAGGAAAAACATATCTTTTAGGGGCAATTGCCAATGAACTAGCACTGCGCAAAATTAGTTCTATGATTGTCTACTTACCAGAATTTTTGCGTGAAATTAAAAGTTCATTGCAAAATAATACAATAAGCGAAAAAATTGATGCGGTAAAACGTGTTCCGGTACTCATGTTAGATGATATTGGAGCGGAAGCGATGTCAAGCTTTGTGCGCGATGATGTACTGGGGGCTATTTTACAATTCCGTATGCTGGAGAACTTACCGACGTTTTTCACATCTAACTTTGATTTTAAGCAGCTCGAGCATCATTTAACGTATACACAGCGCGGAGAAGAAGAAGAAATGAAAGCAGCTCGCATTATGGAGCGTATTAAATATTTAGCAAAGCCGATTCCTATTGGCGGGAAAAACCGCCGTCATACGTAAAGAGCAAGCAGCGAGCTTGCTCTTTTTTCGTAAAAAAAAGGCTGAAAAGCATTTTTTTAAATGGTCGAGAGGGACTGTCTATGTATGGTAGCGGTCAGTGCCTATTTCTGCCACGTGCAAAGTTTTAAAACAAAGAGAAGTGTCCGTTTTTATCCCGCTATTCGTGGGCAGTAAGACCCCCACCTCAAGATTCAGAGAGAAACGTTGTCCAGCTCTAGCGGCTAGAATCTCCGGTCGTTTCGCCCCCTCGGACGAGGCAAAAAGCACCTCTCTGTCAGGGGCTCCAATGTCCTGCGATTCTGAGCGAGCCGCTTCCGCTTTTCTAAAGAAGATAGGTGGGGGATAACTGCCCGTAAAAGCCCGATTGGGTGGGCTAACCATCAGTTGGAGATGAAAAAACTCTCCACTGATGGAAGTTTCACTTTATCTTCGTGGCAGTAATCTATGTGCTGAAAAGTATTTTCTTAGTAAAATTACACAATGAAAATAGCTTATGAATATAAAAAAATTCATATTAGCTTGTATCATTTTTTGTACATCTCCCTAATATATATGGAAATAGCAAGAATTATAAAAGGGGGGACAAAAGTGATTGAAATCTGCTTCGAAGAAAAAAATGATGCTATTGTTATATATAAAGAGCTTAAAAAAAGAACAGATTATATATATGAAGAAATAAGCATTTATTTGTACGAACAAATGGTAATTGTGCATATACCAATACAAGAGTCGCGATATATTGATAAAGTGGTTATTCCTGTATTTGTGCAATATATTATCAACACAAAACAAGATGAATGGATAAGTGCGATTTTAAAAGATAAATTTTATTACGAAGAGCGGGAAGAACGAAATCAAATTTTACATATGACTCATTCTATTTTAAAAGGGAAACGAAAAGGATTAATAGATGCACCTTCGAAGGAAAGAGGGAAAGAATTGGTGCTTTCTTCTTTACAAGGATGGATGTGCGATGCAATGTCGTTTTCGTTTGGAGCATATATTCGTTTTCGCTTGAGAAAGTACAATGAATTTTTATATCGAACGGCGGAGATGGCGATCGATGAATATAAGTTAGAACAGGAATATCAAATGTTCGTAGAAACACTTCGCCAACAAGTAAGCAGTCGGAAATCACGTTTATCTTGTTTGCATCTCGTGTTTAATGATAGTTGTATCTTTTATGATGAAAAGGGGCGACGTTTAAAAGAAGAAAAACTTGTTCAGTATATAGAAGAAGAATTACTCTCTCAAAAAGATGTATACATTGATCCGAACATTATGGCACCGCTTCTGTCAATCGCGCCTAAAAAAATTCATCTGTATACGAAAGAACAAGACCATAATATGATTGTAACGATTCAAAATGTATTTCAAGAGAGAGTGCAGTTATATGCGCTTCATGAATTTGAAAAGAATGTGACAAAATTTAAAAATAGAGGGAACGCTCTTGATTTTCTAAATTTTTGAGCATATAATTACGTACATACACGAAAATACATCAAAATGTTACGATGAGGACATGAGTAGTTATCTACGATTTTCAGAGAGAGAAGCCTTAGGCTGTGAGCTTCTTAATACGAGATTATTGCTTACCACCTCTGAACTTCAGCAGTGAACGAATGTCTAGTAATTGCTGACGGCAAGTGCCGTTATCATGAACTTGAGCAGTTAACAATGTGTTAGCTGGAACAAGGGTGGAACCACGAATTCAACACTCGTCCCTTTTTATAGGGATGGGTGTTTTTTATTTTGACTATGAAAAAGGAGTGACTAAAGATGGCAGATGTAGTAAAAATTACATTTCCAGACGGAGCTGTGAAGGAGTTTCCAAAAGGAACAACAACTGAAGACATTGCTGTTTCTATTAGCCCTGGCTTAAAGAAAAAAGCGATTGCAGGGAAATTAAATGAAGAAATGGTAGACTTACGTACACCGATTGAGCAAGATGGTGCAATTTCTATCGTTACATTAGATTCTGAAGATGGGCTATACATTTTACGCCACTCAACAGCTCACTTATTAGCGCAAGCATTAAAGCGTTTATATAAAGATGTGAAGCTTGGAATTGGGCCTGTAATTGAAAATGGCTTCTATTACGATATCGATATGGAAGAAGCAATCACAGTTGAAGATTTCTCGAAAATCGAAAAAGAAATGCAAAAAATCGTAAATGAGAATCTTGAGATTGCTCGCCATGAAGTACCACGTGCTGAAGCGCTTCGTCGTTATGAAGAAATTGGCGACGAGCTAAAATTAGAATTGATTAACGATCTTCCAGAAGATGCGGTTATTTCAATTTATGAACAAGGCGAATTCTTCGACCTTTGCCGCGGAATTCACCTTCCATCTACAGGGAAAATTAAAGTATTTAAACTGTTAAGCGTTGCTGGTGCTTACTGGCGCGGTGATAGCAATAATAAAATGCTGCAACGTATTTACGGTACTGCATTCGTAAAAAAAGCAGAATTAGATGAGCACTTACGTATGCTTGAAGAAGCGAAAGAGCGTGATCATCGTAAATTAGGTAAAGAGTTAAAGCTATTTACAAATAGCCAAAAAGTAGGACAAGGTTTACCGCTTTGGTTACCAAAAGGTGCAACAGTCCGCCGTATTATCGAGCGTTACATTGTTGATAAAGAAGTAAGCTTAGGATACGATCACGTATATACTCCAGTACTAGGAAGCCGAGAGCTTTATGAGACTTCTGGTCACTGGAATCACTACCGAGATGGCATGTTCCCATCAATGGAAATGGATAATGAGGAATTGGTACTTCGTCCAATGAACTGTCCTCACCATATGATGGTGTACAAAAACGATATCCACAGTTATCGTGAATTACCAATCCGTATTGCGGAGCTTGGAACAATGCATCGTTATGAAATGTCTGGTGCGCTATCTGGATTACAACGTGTACGCGGGATGACTTTAAATGATGCGCACATTTTCGTTCGTCCAGACCAAATTAAAGAAGAATTCAAACGCGTTGTAAACTTAACTTTAGAAGTATACAAAGACTTCGATTTAGAAGATTATTCATTCCGTTTATCTTATCGTGATCCAGAGGATACTGAAAAGTATTTTGATGACGATGAAATGTGGGAAAAAGCACAATCAATGTTAAAAGAAGCTATGGATGAAATGGGTCTTGATTACTATGAAGCAGAAGGTGAAGCGGCATTCTATGGTCCGAAACTTGACGTACAAGTTCGCACTGCGCTTGGAAAAGACGAAACACTTTCAACTATACAATTAGACTTCTTACTTCCAGAACGCTTTGAATTAACTTACATCGGTGAAGACGGTAAGCAGCATCGTCCAGTTGTTATTCACCGCGGTGTTGTATCAACTATGGAACGTTTTGTTTCCTTCTTAATCGAAGAATACAAAGGTGCATTCCCAACTTGGTTAGCGCCGGTTCAAGTACAAGTAATTCCAGTTTCTCCGCAAGTACATTTAGACTATGCGAAGAAAGTACAAGAAGAATTACAACGTGCTGGCATCCGTGTTGAAGTGGATACTCGTGACGAGAAAATTGGTTACAAAATCCGTGAGGCACAAATGCAAAAAATTCCGTATATGCTTGTAGTAGGTGACAATGAAGTTGCTGAAACTGGTGTAAACGTCCGTAAATACGGTGAACAAAAATCAGAAACAATCTCATTAGATGCATTCGTTGACCTAATTAAGGTTGAAGGAAAACGATAAGAAAAAGTCGCGGCTTGTCCGCGGCTTTTTTGTGCATTTTTAATTGGTAATAAGAACCAAAGCTCGCTTTATATAAAAAAATGTTGCATGTATTCATTTTGTTTGTTACAATATTTTTTGTTGTTACTTAAGAAGCAGGACTTCTTGACATGCATTACGTCCTATGGTAAAATCATCAAGGATAATTGAATACGGATTTGTGGAACAAGTAGAAGCACCCGCTTCTCACCTGATTGACGCGAGAGCAGTTGACAGGTAAGTATTTCTTATTAGAGATATTATAAGTGTGGGTGTCCTATGCCTGCACTTTTTTGTTTGGGTTCTGCCTTCCCAAAACGTATTCCCATAAAACCTTGGAGGTGGCTTACTATTAGCAAGGACATGATGATTAACGAGCAAATTCGTGCACGTGAAGTACGTTTAGTTGGTGCAAATGGTGATCAACTTGGAATTAAGTCTCGTCAAGAAGCATTAGATATGGCTGCGAACGTAAATCTTGATCTAGTATTAGTTGCTCCAAATGCGAAACCACCAGTATGCCGTATTATGGACTACGGAAAATTCCGCTTTGAGCAACAAAAGAAAGAAAAAGAGCAGCGTAAAAATCAAAAAATCATTAGTATGAAAGAAGTTCGTTTAAGTCCAACAATTGATGAACATGACTTTAACACAAAACTTCGCAATGCTATTAAATTCTTGGAGAAAGGCGACAAAGTTAAGGCGTCTATTCGCTTTAAAGGTCGTGCTATTACTCATAAAGAAATCGGTCAACGTGTTTTAGATCGCTTCTCTGAAGCTTGTGCTGAAGTTAGTACAATTGAATCTAAGCCAAAAATGGAAGGACGCAGTATGTTCTTAGTTTTAGCACCGAAAAATGATAAGTAATAAATAGAGGAGGAAATCACTATGCCTAAACAGAAAACTCACCGCGGCGCTGCAAAGCGTTTCAAAAAAACAGGATCTGGTAAACTAAAGCGTTCTCACGCTTACACAAGCCACTTATTCGCTAACAAATCTACAAAAGCTAAACGTAAATTACGTAAAGCTGGTGTAGTAAGCGCTGGTGACTTCAAACGTATTCGTCAAATGCTTGACAACATGTAATTCATATTTTGTTCAGATAGATATCTAGGAGGGAAATAATATGCCAAGAGTAAAAGGTGGTACGGTTACTCGTAAACGTCGTAAAAAAATTATTAAATTAGCAAAAGGTTACTACGGTTCTAAACATACATTATACAAAGTTGCTAACCAACAAGTAATGAAATCTTTAATGTATGCGTTCCGTGACCGTCGTCAAAAGAAACGTGACTTCCGTAAACTATGGATCACTCGTATTAACGCAGCTGCTCGTATGAACGGTCTTTCTTACAGCCGTTTAATGAACGGTCTTAAGCTTGCTGGTATCGAAGTAAACCGCAAAATGCTTGCTGACCTAGCTGTTCACGATGCAAAAGCTTTCGCTGAATTAGCAACAGCTGCTAAAACTGCATTAAACAACTAATTGTTGATAAATCCTTAGGACATTGCTCCTAAGGATTTTTTTATTGAATCGCGTCACCTTCATAAAATTAACGATACAATTGCTGAAATGGAAGAAGGAAAGATTAATGGCCGTGTTTGAGCATAAAAATTTCAATAATATAAAAGAATAAACATAAAAAATCGGAGAGGTTCTCTGGCTTTTTATGTTTATTTATCCCGCATTAACGGGCTGTAATACTCCCCCTCAAAATTCAGTAAAAGCATTGTCCAGCTCTAGCGGCTAGAATCTCCGGCCGTTTTGCCCCCTTGGACGAGGCAAAAAGCGCCTCGTCCAAGGGGGCGTGGGCGTCCTGCGATTCTGAGCGAGCCGCTTCCGCTTTTCTTAAGAAGTTAGGCGGGAGATAAACTGCCCGTAAAAGCCCGATTGGTGAGGGCTGATAATCAGTGGGGGATGAAGAAAACCCCCACTGATTAAAGTTTCACTTTATATACAAGGAAATTTAAAATACGACATCTGTTTTGGAGAGGCGAGAGCATCTGGCCGCGTGCGAGGTTTCAAACAAAGGAAGACAGTAAGTACGGGTCATGTTGTACTTTGTATAGCAACGATTTATACGTCGGAAAATAAAAATAGATATAAAATATGCTGCGAAAAGGGTGCTTGACTTTAGATAATCTTGTCTTTCCACACGAAACTGACACTGTTATAATGTAAGAATATAACGTGGTTATTTGTTTATATTTACCATTAGAATGGAGCAATATCGAGTAATTTTATTCGATATTGAAGGAGGAGTACGTTTTGGATTTACTACAACTATTTAAATTACAAAAAGAATTAGATGATCGTATTACGAAAGAACATAATCTAGAGCCGAAAAAATTATTAAAAGAAAAAATGCTAGCGCTTCTTGTAGAAATTGGTGAACTTGCAAATGAAACACGCTGCTTTAAATATTGGAGTAACAAACCAGCATCTGAGCGTCAAGTTGTACTAGAAGAGTACGTAGATGGACTGCATTTTATTTTATCTATTGGAATCGATTTAGGAATTGATAAAAATTTCTTGTTTTATAAATGTGCACTAACAAATAAAACGCAAGTAGAAATTTTCTTAGATGTATATGCGAAAGCAATTCGTTTTAATGAGCAGCCATCTATTACAAATTATATTGAATTGTTTACGAGCTATCTTCGTTTAGGACAAGCGCTTGATTTTGGTCAAGAAGAGATTGAGAAAGCATATTTGGATAAAAACGAAGTGAATCATCAACGTCAAACAGAAGGGTATTGATGAATTTTTTTGAACATTATTTTCCTCTCTTGTATAATTGATGGGATGAAGAAAAAGGAGGACATTGTCTAATGACAAAACTAGATGCGACATTGACGATGCTAAAAGAATTAACAGATGCACGCGGGATTGCTGGAAATGAACGTGAGCCGCGTGAGGTAATGAAGAAATATATCGCACCGTTTGCTGATGAAGTATCAACAGATAACTTAGGAAGCTTAGTTGCGAAAAAAATTGGTGACGGCAATGGTCCAAAAATTATGGTAGCCGGTCATTTAGATGAAGTCGGTTTTATGATTACGCAAATTGATGATAAAGGTTTCTTGCGTTTTCAAACAGTTGGCGGCTGGTGGTCACAAGTTATGTTAGCGCAGCGCGTAACAATTGTTACGAGTAAAGGTGATGTAACGGGTGTCATTGGTTCCAAACCACCGCACATTTTACCAGTTGAAGTACGTAAAAAGCCAGTTGATATTAAAGATATGTTTATTGATATTGGTGCTTCTAGTAAAGAAGAAGCACTGGAGTGGGGCATACGCCCGGGAGATCAAGTTGTACCATATTTCGAATTCCAAGTAATGAAAAACGAAAAAATGTTACTTGCGAAAGCATGGGATAATCGCATTGGCTGCGCAATCGCAATCGATGTTTTAAAACAATTAAAAGATGAAAAACATCCAAATATTGTATACGGTGTTGGAACTGTACAAGAAGAGGTAGGTCTTCGCGGAGCGAAAACATCTGCATATTATATTCAACCTGATATCGCATTTGCAGTAGATGTTGGAATTGCTGGTGATACACCAGGAGTAAGCGAAAAAGAAGCACAAGGAAAAATGGGTGATGGCCCACAAATTATTTTATACGATGCATCTATCGTTGGGCATAAAGGTCTTCGTGACTTCGTTGTTGGCGTAGCAGATGAATTAAATATTCCGTATCAATATGATGCTCTTCCTGGCGGCGGAACGGATGCAGGAGCAATCCATATTTCTGTGGACGGTATTCCGGCGATGGCAATTACAATTGCAACTCGCTATATTCATTCTCATGCGGCAATGTTGCATCGTGATGATTATGAAAATACAGTGAAGTTAATTGTAGAAGTTGTGAAACGTCTTGATACTGAGGCTGTACATAACATTACATTTGATTAATAGAAAAAAGAGCGAGAGGGCATTTCTTTCGCTCTTTTTTATTTAAATGACTCTTCTAATCCTGCTGCTGTATATGGACCTAAAATAATCAAACGAGCTAGCTGCAGGGCCATATAATGAGGGGAATATGGCATATTTTGTTTTAGCCATGAAATGATCATTCCTAAATGTGCACCTGTTACATAACTAATAAGGATGTCACGCGGTACAACTAATTTATCTTCATTTGGTTGTGAAATAGAAAGGCTAAGAAGTAAATTCGTTTGAATGGCTTTCATCATTCGAGAGGAAAACTTCGGAATCCCATTCTCTCCAAGCATCACTTGATAAAAGAAAGCATTCTCAGCAATATGACTAAACAAAGATAGAAAGACAGGGTGAGGAGTATCAAGGGTAAGTTTAAACTCACTCTTATCTAATTCTTTCGGTTTGAGAATGTCTGCAAATGTTGCTAACATTTCTTCGGTGCTTTTGTCTAGTAGGTCATATTTGTCATAATAATGGCTATAAAAGGTCGCGCGGTTGACAGTTGCCTTTTCAGCAATATCTTGAACTGTAATGCTATCGAACCCTTTTTCATGTATTAAAGATATAAGGGCATCACGTATTGCTTGTCTCGTTCGTTTTACGCGTGGATCGTTTGAGTTTTTAATAGACATTTTCGTTCTCCTTGCTGAATTTTATTCACTTAACCAACACATGTTTAGTAAAGTGTTGGTTAAACAACATACATACTCAAATTGTTGGTTGTAGATTCAAAATAATTATTTATAATTATAAACGATATTCCTTTAGAAAACAGCACCACTCGCATGCAGATAAAAAGACTGTTTTGTCATGCAAAAGGTGTGCTTTTTTTGGTTAATTGTTAATATAATTAACAATTAAAGAGTATAAACAAAAGGGATATAAATAGTTTAGAAAAAAATTATATGCGATATAAGGAGAGGAAAGCAATGAATCAGTTTCGAAGAATGATAATTATCAACATTATCACATTGATTGTATTAGTTGGCGGCGGATTTGCTGGTTACTATTATTACAATCAATCAACAAATTATTTAAAAACGGACAATGCAAAAATTGATGGGAAAGTTGTCCCTATCGCATCTCCAGTTGCAGGGAAATTAACAGACTGGAAAGCGGAAGTAGGAAAAAGTTATAATGCTGGTGATAAAGTAGGTTCTGTAATGAGTAACGCTGGGGGTACTGCACAAGAAGTAGATGTTACAGTTCCAGCAAATGCAACGCTTGTTCAATCAAACGCAACGCAAGATTCTTATATTGCGCCGGGAACACCGCTTGCATATGCCTATAATATGAGTGATTTATGGGTAACGGCAAATATTAAAGAAACAGAAATCGACAGCATTCAAAAAGGGCAAGACGTAGATGTATATGTAGATGCATATCCTGATACAACGTTAACAGGGAAAGTAGAGCAAATTGGTTTAACAACAGCAAATACATTCTCTATGTTACCATCTAGCAACGCAACAGCGAACTATACGAAAGTAACACAAGTTGTTCCTGTTAAAATTTCATTAAGTCATAGCAAATCATTAAATATTGTCCCAGGCATGAATGTCACAGTTCGGATTCATAAGTAAGGGGGAATGAAATATGTCCTCGATCTTTATTGTAGGATACGCTCTTTTATGTATTGTCGTGTTCATTATTGTAAATCTTGTTTTTAGAAAAAAAGGAAAAAGGATAGAAGAGCCAGTTCGAGCACAAGGGATTTCAGATAATAAAAAAGAGGCAGTAGGAAAACAAGAAATACCTGAAGTTACGGAAGAAGAAACAATTGAAAAACAAGAACAACCAAAACGAGAACAATCAAAACAAGAACAACCAGAACAAGAACAATCAAAACAAGAACAAAAAGCAGAAGGCACAAAGCAGAAAGCTTCTCGTTCCCAAACGGTGCTCCCTGAATTTAACGTAAAAGTCGTCTTAGCTGTTCTTATTTTCGGAATGTTCGTTTCGATTTTAAATCAAACGTTAATTAACGTTGCTTTGCCAGCATTAATGAATGAATTTAATGTATCGACATCTACAGCACAGTGGCTTACAACAGGATTTATGCTGGTGAACGGGGTATTAGTGCCAATTAGCGCATTTTTAGTCTCGCGGTTTACGTACCGAAACTTATTTCTCGCGGCTATGCTGTTCTTTACAGCAGGTTCGATGATTTGTGCGGTATCTGGAAGCTTTACGATGATGATGACAGGACGTGTTGTTCAAGCGGTTGGTGCTGGTATTTTAATGCCGGTCGGAATGAATATTTTCATGACACTCTTCCCGCCTCATAAACGCGGGGCTGCGATGGGGCTGCTTGGTATTGCAATGATTTTAGGACCTGCCATTGGGCCAACACTTACAGGATGGGTTATTGAAAACTATACATGGAATGTGATGTTCTATGCGATGTTTATCATTGGTTTAATTATTATCGTATTAGCACTAAAATATTTTACGCTAAAACAGCCTGTGACTAAGGCGACACTAGATACTTTTGGTGTGATTGCTTCTAGTATTGGACTTGGAAGCTTACTATATGGTTTTAGTGAGGCAGGAAATAACGGTTGGAGTAGTATGGAAGTTATCATTGCAATTGTCATTGGTATCATCGGACTAAGTCTATTCATCTGGAGACAGTTAACGTCTGACAATAAAATGTTAGACCTTCGTGTATTCAGCTATTCTGCATTTACTTCGACGCTTTTAATCAATGTCGTTGTTACGATGGCATTATATGGCGGGATGCTATTACTTCCTGTATATTTACAAAACATCCGTGGATTTACACCGATTGATTCAGGATTACTCCTTCTTCCAGGATCTTTAATCATGGGAATGATGGGGCCATTTGCCGGGAAATTATTTGATAGATACGGCATTCGACCACTTGCTATTTTTGGATTAATCCTTACAACATATGCAACATATCAATTTACACATTTATCGTTAGAGACGCCTTATAGTGAAATTATGAGAGACTATATTATTCGTTCGTTTGGGATGTCCTTTATCATGATGCCAATCATGACAGCGGGAATGAATGCTCTGCCAATGAAACTTATCTCTCATGGAACGGCAACGCAAAATACATCAAGACAAGTTGCAGGCTCCATTGGAACTGCGCTTTTAATCACAATTATGACGCAGCAAACGACAAATCATGTGGCAGATTACGCAAATGCAATTACAACAACAAACCCGATTATCGTAGGCAAACTATCGCAAATGGGACAAAGCGTTGCTGCAATGACAGGATCAGCTCAAGCAGGAAATGCATTAAGTTCACAAATGCTATTCGGGCAAGTTTCGAAGTTATCCGTCATTAACGGAATTAATGATGCATTCTGGATTGCAACGATCTTAACGGCTATTGCATTAGTCTTATCATTTTTCTTAAAACCAGGAAATAAGGCGAACAGAAAAGCAGAGAGATGATCTCTGCTTTTTTGTGTTTTTACTATTTTAAACGACGAAAATTTATAAGTGTAATGAACCTATATAAATATAAGTTGAAAAAAACGATATAAAAAACCTCTTTTTTTAGGGAGGACGAGAGAATCTGGTCACGCATAGAAGCGGTCAGGGCCTTTTCCTGCCACATGCTAGGTTTAAAACAAAGAGAGCCAGCAAGTGCAGGTTATATTGTGTTCTGCATAGCTGCGATTTATGTGTTGGAAAATTAAACTGAATTTATATAGTCACAGTTAATGGACAAGTAAGTTAATAATATCCATACATATATTCCTCGTCTATTTTGGTAAGTACTCTCAATGCATTTAATGGTTGCACCTGTATTACATAAGTAATAAAAAGGTAGCGAATAAAACAGAAAGAAATATGATGATGCTTTTTCCTTTCGTTTTATACCACGTTTGAACAGCATATATCCCACCGCCTATTACTAAAGGGATACAACCGATTACTTGCAAAATAGTTAGGGATAGTAAGCGCCCTAAAGTTGATAAAAAAAGTCCTAGTAAAATAATCCCATTTGTGAAAAGAAATTGAGAAGATTTAAAGGTAGTTATAGCCGCTTTTTGTTCCTCTTTATTCATTTTAAAGTATGCTCTCATGCTAAAAAAAATCGGTATCAACCAAATAAATAAAAAGCTTACCAGTTTATCGATGTCTATATACAAAGATAAGGCTCCTTCCAAGAGAATTACATCATTTCATGAAAAAATATCCCTGATGCAACAAGCAAACATACTGTAATCCCTACACGTTTAATGCTCGTCATTTGATGGCGCGCTCCGCTAATTCCTGCTAATAAACTAGCGATAGCTAATAGCCCCCAGTACATAGACGTCGAAAGTGGGAGGGACTGTTCTACATCTTTTCCGATCCCTGCAAAAATAATTGGCAGAAGAACGAGTGAAAAACAAACGATGCCCATGAGAAGAATAAGCAATTTTTTATGTGCGATTCCTTTTATCATAAAAAATAATCCCCCGCCAATACCGCATAGTACAAGAACGGGTACGAAACATATCCAAAGTAAGACGAAGATTTGCATGTGTAAAAAAGCCTCCTGTGTTATGAGTGTTGTTTTGAAATGTTAGTTACATTTTACAATATAAGTATTATTTTGGATATTAAAAATATGGATGGTTGATAGAAATCAACGTTATACATATGAAATTATACATATTCGGATAAAATGTATTAGGGATTAATGTTACATAATAGTTCGAAATTTCATAATCAAAGTAAAAATCACCTTAGCGTTTACTAAGGTGATTTTTGTTCTGTTATTGATTAACATATTTGCTCTGCTTTTTTATTGGTAGAAAGATGAGCATGGGATGTCGATTGTTGAACTTGTAATTCACGATCTACCATCTTATCTAATCGCTTGATTGCTTGCAGTGCTTTTTCATAAGAGATTGCTCGGTAGTGATGTGCCCCGCCCGGTTCTTCATCGGCTTCGTCTGCCCATTTAATAATATTTTGGAGAGGTGTTCTCTCAAGTGATTGTTCTAGTAGAAAAGAATCAGTGTGCAGGAGAATGGCAACAGAAATTTCCTTTGCTTGTTTTGGATGTTCTCCTAATCGGATTAGCAATTTATGAGCTCTTTCTGCTCCTTTAATGGCGTGTATATCATTCTTTTTATATAATTCATAGTCCCATTCCCCATCACGATACCATGTATGATGTCCGATATCATGAAGAAAGCCAGCCTTTGTTGCCGCGTCGACTGAGGCGTGATGCTTTTTTGCTAAGTGAAACGCATGATAAGCGACGGCAATCGCATGGACCATTCCAGAACGGTTTACATACTTTTGTGTAATATGGTGTTGGAAAATTTGTTCAAGCGTGATACGGCGCATAAAGCATTCACTCCTTTTGTTCATTGATGTATATGATGAAAACGAATAGATAGCCATAAGTATATTTTGAACATTTTACTTCATCATATTGTGTTAGTAAAGTAATTAGTGATGTAATAGGGAAATTTTTATTCTACTTTTACTTGAATATAACCAGCATCGCCTTGCTCCCAAAAAACGCCGATATAATATACGTATGTTCCAGGTTTACTTGGAAGAGGAATTGTATTGTGAGTTGTATTTCACACTATTAATTTTATTTCGGATAGGAAAAGAGAATCTAGTATTTGCTAGAGAAGACCATGTCGTTAGGGTTGATAGAAGAGATAAAAAAACTCATAATATAGAGCGAGGTATCAAAAATCCTACTGGTACAGAAATCATGCCCAACTTTGGAGATATTTTAACAGAATGATCAAGAATTGTATAAATGTCTATTTCACATAGCCATATTTGGTCATATATATATGGTACCCCTATAAAGAAAGGATTTGACTTTATGGCTCTTTTAACTAACTGTGAAACCTGCACTCCTCCTGCGGGTTCAACACCTATTCTCACTCTGAATGTACCTGGTGGGCTTGCTATTGACCTATTAGGAATTCATATTGAAGCTTGTCCAATCTGTGTTACAGTATTCACTGATGGTGGTACACTAACAGCTCAACAACAAGACATTGTAGATAACCTTCTTCAGACTGTTCGTATTTTTAATCCGGATATTAAAAACTTTCAAAAATAAATAAACTAATAAGTGTATAGATATATCAAAAAGCCTTCGGTTTTCTCCTTAAGGCTTTTTGAAGTGAACCCATAAAGTTAGACGGGTTATTTGATTATGCGGCGGTTAAGGTCTGAACTCGGTATTGTTACTTAGTTCAGGCCTTTTAATTTTGCCTTAATTCGTTTGTGATTGTAGTAATCTATATATTTCATTAGTTCTTTCTTAATTGATCTACACTTTCAAATTCCTTCATAATGCGTTGCACTTTTTTAGGTGTGAGTTCTGGCTAGTCGTTTTGGGAATACTCCACGAATTTAACGTAACTGGATATAAAAAAATCGGATTGCTTATAAAAATGCACAAAACCCCCGAATTGTGGACGAAAAAAATTTCCATGATTCGAGGTACAGTTCACACATGCATGCTCCCTCTGTTTTAAACCTCGCCCGTGGCAGAAAAAGGCCCTGACCGCTTCTACGCATAGCCAGAAGCTTTCGTCTCTCGAAAAAGAAGTTTGGTTTTAATTAACTGATTAGTTCGAAAAAAACGTTCTGTTTTGACTAATCAATTAAATAATTATGTTAAAATTAAATTACATTTATTTGGAAAGGTTGTGTTTGTTTGGAAAATGAAATAGTTATTCCAAAGAAGAACGGTATAATTAGTTATCTTTCTTTGGTTATTGGAATTATTTGTTTTTTTATCGTTTTTGTAACACCGACAAGAATAGCGAATATCGGAAGTTTAGTTGGAGATTATATAACATTTTTTCTTACGGGAATAGGTATCATACTTTCTATAATCGGGATAGCGAAGAAAACAGAGAAAAATGTAGTTCCTATAATATCTTTAATCCTCTCCTCTTCTTTCTTTATATTTTGGATAATCGCGATTTTCTTATTGGTGACGGGTCAAATTGAATTTGCTCCGTAGCATGCAAATACCTTTAAACTATAGTTCAAAAAGAATAGTAAAATATTTCGCCAAAAAACGCTCAGACTTCTGAGCGTTTGAATTTTTTAACAAATAAGTCGCTGCTATGTAAAATACAACATGCCCCGTACTTGTTTGCTCTTTTTGTTTTAAACCTCGCCCGTGGCAGAAAAAGGCCCTGGCCGCTACTATGCACGGCCAGAAGCTCTCGTCCTCCCCTAAAAAAGGGTTTTTTATATCTGTTTTACCCCTGCTTATTTTTTTACACCTTGCTCTAGCGTCGCTAACATCTCATGCTTTTCACTATCATCAGCATTTTTCCAAATCACTTCGAATAACACACCAAGTCCTGGAAGCATTTTTTCTTCTCCGCTTTGAATCGCATCGACAATTGTTTCTTGTAATTGGTCTTGTGTATTTCCAGCTATGTTTGCTAATACAGCACCGCGTAAATTAAAGTTCATCGCTTTCACCTCTTTTTAGGAATGGAAACTGACGTTAGTTTTTGTTCTTTTTTATGTAAATATGTATGAAAAATAGGCTATAATGAGAAGACAAGAAGAGAGGGAATGCATAGAATGAAAAACATTGATTCAGTACAAAATCCGCGCGTAAAGCAGTGGAAGAAGCTGCAGACGAAAAAAGAGCGCGATAAAAAAGGATTATTTTTTGTAGAAGGATTCCATTTAGTTGAGGAAGCTTTAAAAGCAGGCGTTGTAACAGAGTTAATCGTCTCAGATCAGACGGATCTTCCGAAAGATTGGACGGTTGATGATGTAGAAATGTATATTTTGTCTGAAGCGGTTGTAAAATTGTTATGTGAAACAGAAACGACACAAGGAGTATTTGCGGTTTGTGAGAAACATGAAAAAGAAATTGCTCTTACAAATGGGAAGTTTCTACTATTAGACGGCCTGCAAGACCCAGGGAATTTAGGGACAATCATTCGTACCGCAGATGCAGCTGGACTTGATGCTGTTATCCTTGGAGAAGGATGTGTCGATGTATATAACAGTAAAGTACTACGTTCTACGCAAGGTTCTGTATTCCATTTACCGATTGTAAAAGGAAACTTAGAAGAATGGGTAGACAAGTTAACTGAAAATAACGTTCCTGTATACGGAACAGCACTTGAAAATGGTGTTCCATACGGTGAAGTAGCACCGACAGGAAGTTTTGCATTAATTGTAGGTAACGAAGGGAACGGCGTTCGCCAAGAGCTTCTTGCGAAATGTAAGCAAAACTTATATATTCCGATTTACGGAGGAGCAGAATCATTAAATGTTGCGGTTGCAGCAGGTATTTTAACGTATTATTTGCAAACTTCGGTTGCGAATCGATAAAAAACTTCTTATAATAGGTGGAAGTGAAATAGTTTAAAAAACGATGATAGAGAAGAGTAACTTGCAAAATCGCCATATAGGGAGAGAGTGCCATAGACTGAAAGCATTCTTATGGTAGACGGAAGTGAATTCACCTCTGGAGTTGACGCCAGGACCATGTAAATGTAAAGGCGTTCCGGCCTAAAAAGCCGTTATAACGAATTAAGTGGGCAGACTCGTTCTGTCAATTTAGGGTGGTACCGCGAATTTACCTCGTCCCTTTTTAGGGAGCGAGGTTTTTTTATTTTTATCATTAGGAGGGTTCCAAATGGAAGCACGTTTAAAAGAGCTAAAGCAAAAAGCGTTAGAGCTGATTGAAGAAGCGAAAGAGCTAAAGGGCTTAAACGATGTACGCGTTGCGTATTTAGGAAAAAAAGGTCCGATTACAGAAGTACTGCGCGGCATGGGGAAATTATCTCCAGAAGAGCGCCCGCTTATGGGAGCTTTAGTAAATGAAGTGCGCGAGGCAATTCAAACGCGTTTAGAAGAAAAAGTTAATCATTTAGAAAAAGCAGTAATTGAAGCAAAATTAGCATCTGAAACTATTGATGTTACATTACCAGGTCGCCTTGTAGAAACAGGTTGTCACCATCCGTTAACAGCGGTTGTTGAACAGATTGAAGATGTGTTTATCGGTATGGGATATGAAGTTGCAGAAGGAACAGAGGTAGAGAAAGACTACTATAACTTCGAAGCATTAAACTTACCGAAAGATCACCCAGCGCGTGATATGCAAGACACTTTCTACATTACAGAAGAAACATTACTACGTACACATACATCTTCTGTGCAAGCAAGAACAATGGAAAATAATAAAGAAAAAGGCCCAATTAAAATTATTTGCCCTGGTAAAGTGTATCGCCGTGATGATGACGATGCAACGCATTCACATCAGTTCATGCAAATTGAAGGCCTTGTAATCGACAAAAACATTCGCATGAGTGACTTAAAAGGTACATTAGAAGTATTCGTGAAAAAAATGTTCGGTGAAGATCGTGAAATCCGTCTTCGTCCAAGTTTCTTCCCATTCACAGAACCATCTGTTGAGATGGATATTTCTTGTATGATGTGTCACGGGAAAGGTTGCGGTACTTGTAAAGGGACTGGCTGGATTGAAATTTTAGGTGCTGGTATGGTTCATCCGAACGTACTTGAAATGGCAGGCTATGATTCAAAAGAATATCAAGGTTTCGCATTCGGTATGGGTGCAGAGCGTATTGCAATGTTAAAATACGGCGTTGATGACATTCGTCATTTCTATACAAATGATGTACGTTTCTTACAACAATTCAAACGAGCGTAAGGGAAGGAGAGGATAAATATGTTCGTATCATATCGTTGGTTACAAGAGTATGTAGATATTAAAGATGTAACGGCACAAGAATTAGCAGATAAAATCACGAAAAGTGGTATTGAAGTAGAAGGCGTGGAAGTATTAAATAAAGGCGTAAAAGGTGTTGTCGTTGGTCACGTATTAGAGTGCGAAAAACACCCGGAAGCTGATAAGTTAAGCAAATGTTTAATCGACATCGGCGAAGAAGAGCCAGTACAAATCATTTGCGGTGCTCCTAATATTGCAAAAGGTTTAAAAGTACCAGTTGCAAAAGTTGGTGCTGTTCTTCCTGGTAACTTCAAAATTAAAAAAGCAAAGCTACGCGGTGAAGCTTCTCACGGTATGGTTTGTTCCTTACAAGAGCTTGGCGTTGATGGAAAATTAGTTGCAAAAGACTATGCAGAAGGTATTTTCATTTTCCCAAGTGATGTGGAAGTTGGTGCAGATGCACTTGAAATCTTAAATTTACATGATGAAGTACTTGAATTAGGATTAACGCCGAACCGTGCGGATTGCTTAAACATGTTAGGCGTTGCGTATGAAGTAGCAGCAATTTATGGCCTTGAAGTGAAACTTCCAGCAGCAGACTTACAAGAAGCAGCAGAAAAAACATCTGATTATATTTCTGTAAGTGTAGAAGCAACAGAACAAAACCCATTATACATGGCGAAAATGGTGAAAAACGTAAAGGTTGGTCCATCACCAATGTGGATGCAAACGCGTCTTATGGCAGCTGGCATTCGCCCGATTAGCAACGTAGTTGACATTACAAACTACATTTTAATTGAATACGGTCAACCATTACATGCATTTGACTACGATAAATTAGGTTCAAAAGAAATCGTTGTTCGTCTTGCAAAAGAAGGCGAAAAGATTCAAACATTAGACGATCAAGAACGTACATTACAAGCGCATCATCTTGCGATTACAAACGGAACAAAAGCATTAGCTGTTGCTGGTGTAATGGGCGGAGCTGAATCTGAAGTTGATAACGATACAGTAAACGTTCTAATCGAATCTGCATACTTCGAAGGTCAAACGGTGCGCCGCGCATCAAAAGACTTAGGTCTTCGCAGTGAATCAAGTGCACGTTTCGAAAAAGGAATCGACCCAACACGTACATTCGAAGCAATTCAACATGCAGCTGCTTTAATGGCAAAATACGCTGGTGGCGAAGCGCTTGAAGGTGTAGTAGAAGTTGATAACTTACAAGTACCAGAACATACAGTATCAGTTACAGCTGAAAAAGTAAACCGTGTATTAGGTACAGAAATCTCTGCAAGTGAAATGGGTACAATCTTTACAAACTTGAAGTTCCCATTTACAGAAGTAGAAGGAGCATTCCATGTAAACGTACCAGCACGTCGTCCTGACATTACAATTGCAGAAGATTTAGTAGAAGAAGTAGGTCGTCTGTATGGTTATGATCATATTCCAGTTACATTACCAGCAGGTACAATGACGCGTGGTAAATTAACAGTAGCGCAAGCGAAACGTCGTAAAGTACGTCGCTACCTAGAAGGTGCTGGTTTATATGAAGCAATTACGTATTCATTAACAAGCGCTGATAAAGCGAAACAATATATGGTTGAGCCGAACGAAAAAGCTCCTGTAAATCTTGCGCTTCCAATGAGTGAGGAACGCAGCCAGCTTCGTTTAAGCTTAATACCACAATTGCTAGAAGCAGTTTCATATAACAACGCTCGTAAAAACGACAGTGTTGCATTATATGAAGTAGGTTCTATCTTCTTACCAACAGCAAAAGGTGAGCTTCCAAAAGAAGAACAACATCTTGCTGGCGTTATGACAGGTCTTGCTCTTCACCATGCATGGCAAGGTGAGAAGAAAGTTGTAGACTTCTTCGTTGTAAAAGGTATATTAGAAGGATTATTCGATGTACTTGGCGTTGCAAGCAGCATCACATATGCTCCTGCACAACGTGAAGGCATGCACCCAGGACGTACAGCCGATATCTTACTAGACGGAGAAGTAATTGGCTTCATCGGTCAATTACACCCAGAAGCGCAAAAACAATTAGATGTAAAAGATACATTCGTATTCGAATTATCTCTAGTAAAAGTATTTGCTGCTCGTGCAGAAGATACTTACTACTCAGCAATTCCGCGTTTCCCATCTATGACACGTGATATGGCAGTTGTAGTAGCCAAGGAAGTAAAAGCTGGTGAAATGAAGCAAGCGATTAGCGAAGCAGGCGGAGAACTTCTAAAAGAAGTAACACTATTCGATTTATACGAAGGCGAAAAAATGGAAGAAGGCAAGAAATCACTTGCATTCTCTATGAACTACTTCGATCCAGAACGTACATTAACAGATGAAGAAGTAACAGAAGCACATAGCCGTGTATTAGCAGCGGTAGAAGAGAAATTTGGTGCGGAGTTGCGTAAATAATTTTTATATGTGAAAGAGAGGATTGTCACTCATGATAAGAGTGATGATCCTCTTTTTTTATGAAAAGAAAAAATGAATGCAACCAAATACCGGTTTTCAGTATCTAATAGGGTGTAAAGAACATGAAAACAAACGTATATTGAAATGAGTTAGCAAGGGGGTTCTGATATGGGGAAGCTAGAAGCCTTGGTGAAAAAGGCAAAAAAGGGAGATGGAGAAGCTTTTGTTTCTCTTGTACAGTGCTATGAAGATGTGCTGTACAAAGTCGCAAGTAGATTGTTACAGAAAGATGAGGATGTCGCAGATGCGATGCAAGAAGCAATCACATTGGCTTATGAAAAAATACATACACTCAAAAATGAAGAGTACTTTAATACATGGATTTGTAAAATATTGATTAATACATGTAATGGTATGTTAAACAAAAAGCAAAAGATTACTTTAGTAGATGGGCACATTGAACAAAAACAAAACAAAAATGAATTTTTGAAAATAGAACTAGAAGATGCATTAAATAGTTTAAATAAGGATTATAAAGTAGCGATAGTTTTATATTACATCGTTGGGCTTAGCATAAAAGAAATAAGTGCGTTTTTAAAAGAACCAGAAGGAACGATTAAATCAAGACTGTCCAGAGCCAAGTCGATATTACGTAATCATTATTACAGTGGTGAAGGAGTGAGCGTAAATGAAAAGTAACTTCGAAAAAGAATTTCAGCATGTGTTACATGAGGAAAAAGAAATACCTAGTATTGTTAGAAAGTCTTTAGATCATTCCTATGATGTGATACGCATGAAAGCAAAGAAAAAGAAAAGAAATGTGATGTGGCGAAAATTTGCAGTAGCAGCTTGTTGTTTTGTGATAGCTGGTGGTGTTTTTACAAATGAGCATGTACGAGCTAATATAAATAAATTCTTTCATTTTAATGATAAAGGAATTGAGCGAGCGGTTGATGAAGGATTTACACAAAAAAGCAATAGTAGGGCTACTGATAAAGGGATCACAGTAGTGCTTGACCGTTATTTTACTGATGCGAATAAACTAGGATTTAGTTTTCAATTGGTATTTGAGGATACAAGCATATTCGAGAAACCAGTGAGAGAAGTGTCTTTTGATTACCGGTTAAAAAATGGAGACGGTGAATATATTATGGAGGCTATTCCGGACACAAAGCCTTTGAAAGGCAAAAAAATGTATATGTCTGGAGGAGAAGGGAATAACCCATATATAGATGTGAAAACTGGAAAAGTTCTATATGAAGCAATATGGGAATCGAATCAAGGGGCGATTCCTAAATTGAAAGATGCAGTGTTAGAAATCGAGAGCGTCAATGTTTTTTATGAGAATAATGAACTGAAAAAAATTGATGGAATATGGAATTTACCGATTAGCGACAAAAAGAAAGAAGGAGTAAGATCAACGGTTGAATATAGGTCAGCAGAAACAACGTCTAACATCCAAATTGTATCTGCAAAGGCAAATCCAACCTCGCTTAATCTAACCTTTTCAGTTAATGAAGTAGTAGAAGGTGAAAATACTTTTATGGATATGAAGATGATAGATGAAACAGGAAAAGAATATAAATCAAAGGGGTATAGCATGAGCGTCGAGAATGCTAAAACGACTGTACATGTTAATTTCCCGATTACTTCTTATGACAAAGCAAATACATTGAAGCTCCAAATGAAGAAATTTGGAGAAGTAGAGTTAGTTAGGAAATAGAGTGCAATCAAAATCATCTGCACTTGATTTTTAACACTACATGTGGCAGGAAAAGGCCCTGACCGCTGCTATGCACGGCCAGACGCTCTCGCCCATCAAAAAAAGAGTGGTTTTATGAAGGTTTTTTAATTTGTATTTATATATAAACCACACCTTGCATCTTTCAAAGGAATGTAGTACATTAATTTTAACTTAACAAAAGAAAAGACGATGATAAGGAAAAGTAGTATATACTATAATCCAAAGCGAGTCAGGGACGGTGCGAGCCTGATGAGGCGGTATATGTGAAGAACACCTTGGAGTTGCTAACCGAAATTGAATTGTATATTCAAGAGTAGACTTAGACGGGAATCCGGCCTGTTACAAACCGGGAAGTATGTGTAATACATACGAGTTAGAGTTGGTCTTTATGACAAATTGGGTGGTACCGCGAAGTTTAACCTTTCGTCCCTTTATGGATGGAAGGTTTTTTTGTATTTAAATATAAGAAAAGGAGAATTTCAATATGGAAAACACATTAATAAAAAGTCTGTATAGAGAAACTGATAAGTATGTAGACCAAAAAGTACAAGTATCAGGTTGGATCCGTAACTTACGTGATTCAAAAGTATTTGGTTTTATCGAATTAAACGATGGTAGCTTTTTCAAAAGCGTTCAAATCGTTTTCGATACAGAATTAGATAACTTTACTGAAATTACGAAGCTTCCATTAAGCTCATCTGTTAAAGTAGAGGGAACACTAATTGCAACGCCAACTGCAAAGCAACCGTTTGAAATTAAAGCGGACAAAATCGAAATCGAGGGATTATCAGATTCTGATTACCCATTACAAAAGAAACGTCACACGTTTGAGTACTTACGTACAATCGCTCATTTACGTCCAAGAACGAATGCATTCTCGGCAACGTTCCGTGTGCGTTCTATTGCAGCATTTGCGCTTCATCAATTCTTCCAAGAGCGCGGTTTTGTACACGTTCATACACCAATTATTACAGGTAGTGATACGGAAGGTGCAGGCGAAATGTTCCGCGTAACAACGCATGATATGAACAACGTGCCAAAAGGTGAAGATGGAAATGTAGACGATTCAAAAGACTTCTTCGGCAAAGAAACAAACTTAACAGTAAGTGGACAATTGAATGCTGAAGCGTATGCATTAGCGTTCCGCGATGTATATACATTCGGCCCAACGTTCCGCGCTGAAAACTCAAACACAACTCGCCACGCTGCTGAGTTTTGGATGCTTGAGCCTGAGATTGCCTTCGCTGAATTAGAAGATGTAATGAATTTGACAGAAGATATGCTGAAATATGCAATGAAATACGTATTAGAGCATGCACCAGAAGAAATGGAGTTCTTCAACAGCTTTGTTGATAAAACAGTTCTTGAGCGCATGAATAACGTAATCAACTCTGACTTTGGACGCATCACATATACAGAAGCAATTGAAGTGCTTCAAAAATCAGGTGCAGACTTCAAATACCCAGTAGAATGGGGAATTGATTTACAAACAGAGCACGAAAGATACTTATCAGAAGAAGTATTCAAACGTCCTGTATTCGTAACAAACTATCCGAAAGATATTAAAGCATTCTACATGCGCTTAAACGATGATGGCAAAACAGTAGCTGCAACAGACCTACTTGTTCCTGGCATCGGCGAATTAATCGGCGGAAGTCAACGTGAAGAAAGAATGGATGTTTTAGTAGATAGAATTAAAGAACTAGGCATGAACGAAGAAGACTACTGGTGGTACTTAGAACTTAGAAAATACGGCGGTACAAAACATGCTGGATTTGGTCTAGGTTTCGAACGCTTCTTAATGTACATTACTGGTATGGGGAATATTCGTGACGTAATTCCATTCCCAAGAACACCAGGTTCTGCGGAGTTTTAAGATTGAAAAAAAGGTATATCAACAGCAATTAAGCTGTTTGATATACCTTTTTATTTTTCTTTTGAGCAGGGAGAGATGCGGGATAAGGAGAAACATTATGTGGAAGAGAAAGGAGCTGAATTTGTGAAAAAGAGAATGATATGTTTCATAGCAATCATGCTAATCAGTTTAAGTGCATGTGGAAAGGAAAAAGAGAAACAAGAAAAAGTAGTTCCAACATCACAAGAGGCAGAGGTTGTTACGTTTCAAGGAAAAGAGATAAAAGAAATTCAGCTGACATCTACGAAAACAAAAGGGACAAAAGTATTGAAAAAAGCAAATGATATGAAACAGCTTGTATCTGCGATGGAGCAAGCGGGATTGGCGGAAAATGGCGATGAACCAAAAACACTATCGCTAGATGAAGCAGCTAAATTGGCTATTCATTACAACATGTCTATTGATTATGGTGATGGATCGATTGGAAAATACTTTGTTTGGGTAGAAGATGACGGAGAAATTGTAATTGGGCACAAGGATACGCCAGAGAAAGAACGTGTCGAGTTTTATGATTTAAAAGAAGGTTCAAAAAAAGTTGCAGAGATGTTTAAAACAGAGTAGTAAAAGCAAAGGAGCTGACTAAAAAGTCCACTTTTTAGCCAGCTCTTTTCATTTTTCGGTATGATCCAGTTCAATGGCTCGACTACTTGTATGTCGAATAATGTCGGAAAATCGATATATTGTGTCGAAGCGTCGATATATCGGTGGTCATGGAAAAAGGACTTTGGATCAGCTCCTTGTTTAGTCTATACGTATCCTGTCCATACTGAAAAATAACTACTTCTTCAACAATCGAAACGCCTTTTCTGTGTTCGCAAAATGTAATTTCACAAACTCAGGTAATCTTTCTTTCCCAAGTTTTTGAATCAATTTTGCCGCCGCAATATCGACGTGTTTTCCGGCACCTTTTGGAAGTGACATGCCCGCTTTTTTGCTTAGTTCATCAAATTGTTTTACGAATGAATAACGGGCTAGAATGGAAGCTGCTGCAACGGCGATATGTACGCTTTCGCCTTTTGTAGCGAAATAGACATTTTCGCGTTGAACGTTTTTTTGTTTGGCTAAATATTTATAATATGTAGCCGGCTGTGTGAATTGATCAATTAAGATGCCTTCTGGTTTCGTTGGCGCTATCTTAGCCAATAAATTTGTAATGGCTTTATTATGAAGCATTGCTTTTAGTTGTCCTTGATTGTAGCCTTTGTCAAACATTTCGTTATATTTTTCGTTATGCAGAACAAGAGAGCTGTAAGGGACAACCGCCAGTAGTTGTTTTGCAATTTCACAAATTTGTGTATCGTTTAAGTTTTTTGAGTCCTTGACACCCAGTTCTTTTAATAATGGAATTTGCGTCGCATCGACATATACGGCAACAACTGTCATCGGTCCAAAATAGTCTCCTGTTCCAACTTCATCTGAACCGAGAATAGACATTGCACTGATGGAAGCTGGCGGTGCATAAGAATGGTCATTTACATTTTTCTTTCCAGAAGTTTTTGGGGGCGCGGCATTTGCTTGCCACTGACTCGCTTCTTCTGTCGCACGTCCACCTTGAAACATGACTTTTCCTGATTTATAGGCTGTAATTGTGCAAGATGGAACCTTTGCCATGAAGACACCGCCTTGAGGAACTTTTGGCTGTACTGCTTGTGCGTAATGTGTTTTCATATCCGCTATAACTGCAGAACTTACTTGAATGACAATATAATTTGACAAAATGGTTACTCCTTTTTCATTATTTATATTTTTATCATATCGAATAGTCGTTTCTGTTTCCATATGATGTTTTTTCATGGTATGATAATCTTTAGGATTCTGTACGGGATTGGAGGACAGAAAGTTGTCACAACAAAATGGAAATCGAAGTCGAATTAATGTAGAAATTTACGGTCAACAATATTCAGTTGTTGGCGATGAAAGCACAAGTCATATACGCATTGTCGCAGCGATTGTGGATGATAAAATGCGCGAACTGAATGCTAAGAATCCTTCGCTTGACACAAATCGATTGGCGGTGTTGACAGCAGTCAATGTCGTGCATGATTATATAAAATTAAAAGAAGAAAATGAAAAGTTGAAAGAAAGAATGAGACAAAAAGGACTGGAATAACATGGTTGATATTATAATTGTTTTATTGCTTGTTATGGGGTTTCTTCTTGGTTTAAGAAGAGGACTGGTATTGCAGATTGTAAAGTTAGTAAGCTTTATTATTGCCTATCTTGTCGCATATTGGTATTGCAAAGATTTAGCACCTGCATTGCAAAAAATGATTCCGTACCCATTTAAGCAAGAAGTACATGTACCAAATTGGATCAATGCAAATAATATGGAAACAGTTTTTTACCAAGCAATTGCGTTTATTGCGTTATTTATTATTACAAAAATCGCGCTAACATTACTTGGACAGCTTTTGAACATGTTTACAGAGATCCCTGTTGTGAGACAGGTTAACGCATTAGGCGGAGCGATTTTAGGTTTTTTAGAAGTATATATTATATTGTTTGTATTAATTGTGATTGGTACGATACTTCCAGTTGAGCAAGTACAAACGTCGCTTAATACATCAACAATAAGCAAAGTAATTGTAAATGATACACCGGTTCTTTCTGAAAAAGTTAAGGAATTATGGCAAACGGGTAGCAAAGTATAACTTCTCTTCTTTAGAAAGAGGAGTTTTTTTCTATGATGGGGAGGCGGGAGAAGAATGAAAGTAAATAAAAAACAAGTGATTAAGTTACTTGAGACAATTGCACTTTTCATGGAACTAAAAGGGGAAAATCCTTTTAAAATATCAGCATTTCGTAAAGCGGCAGCAGCGTTAGAAAGTGATGATCGCAGCCTTTCAGAAATTGAAGATTTTACGAAAATACAAGGAATCGGAAAAGGAACAGCAGCTGTTATTGCAGAATATATTGAAGTTGGAACATCAGAAGTGCTTACAGAGCTTGAAAAAGAAGTACCGAGCAGCTTATTACCGCTTTTGAAATTACCAGGTCTTGGCGGTAAAAAAGTCGCCAAGTTATATAAAGAACTTGGCGTTGTAGATATAGAAACATTAAAGAAGGCTTGCGAGGACAATCAAGTTCAAGCACTTGCTGGGTTTGGTAAGAAAACGGAAGAGAAAATATTAGAAGCAATCGCTCAAGTTGGCTCTCGTCCAGAACGACTTCCGATAGCAATGGTGCTTCCTATTGCCGGGGAAATAGAGCGGAAATTGTCGAATGTACCAGAAATTATTCGTTATTCTCGTGCGGGCAGTTTGCGCCGTGTTCGTGAAACAGTGAAAGATTTAGATTTTATTATTGCAACAACAGAACCAGAAAAGGTGCGCGAGCATTTACTACAGTTTGATAATATGATTGAAGTGATCGCAAGCGGCGATACAAAAGTTTCCGTACGCCTTCAGTATGAGTACGATATTTCTATTGATTTCCGTCTTGTGAAGCCGGAAGAATTTATTACTACTTTGCATCACTTCACCGGTTCAAAAGACCACAATGTAAGAATGCGCCAAATTGCAAAAGATAAGGGCGAGAAAATTAGTGAATACGGCGTTGAAAACTTAGAAACGGGAGAAGTGCAAACATTCGAAACAGAAGAAGCGTTTTTTGCACACTTTGGACTTCCATTTATCCCGCCAGAGGTGCGTGAAGATGGAAAAGAGATTGATCTAATTGAGCAGTATCCGAATTTCGTTCAGTTTTCTCATATTCAAGGTGATTTACATATGCATACAACGTGGAGTGATGGTGCTTTTTCTATTGAAGAAATGGTACAAGCATGCCGCGCTCGCGGATATAAGTACATGGCGATTACTGATCATTCTCAGTACTTAAAGGTGGCGAATGGATTAACGAAAGAACGCCTTCGTGAACAAGGAAAAGAAATTGAACGTATGAATGAAAAATATCCAGATATCACCATTTTTCGCGGTGTTGAAATGGACATTTTACCAGATGCAAAGCTTGATTTTGATGATGATGTATTAGCAGAGCTTGATTATGTCATCGGTGCCATTCATTCTAGTTTCTCACAAGACCGTGAAACAATTATGAAGCGTCTGCGCGCTGCAATTGAAAATCATCATGTAACAATGATTGCGCATCCGACAGGCCGCTTAATTGGTCGCCGCGAAGGTTATGATGTCGATACAGATTTGTTAATTGACCTTGCGAAAGAAACAAATACTGTACTTGAATTAAATGCAAATCCAAACCGTTTAGACTTAAGTGCGAAGCTGCTAAAGCAAGCGCAAGATGCGGGTGTGAAAATCGCCATTAATACAGATGCTCATACACTTGAAATGTTAGAGGATATGGAAGTTGGCGCTGCAGCTGCGCGCAAAGGTTGGATTCAAAAAGATACAGTTATTAACACGTGGGATATTGAACGTTTATTAGATTATATTAAGCGTAATAAGTAACACAAGGGGGACGTGCAACTATGTTAGAGCGAACGTTGCGTGTATTAGAATATGAAAAAGTAAAAGAACAATTACTAGAACACGTTGCTTCTTCACTTGGACGAGATAAAGTAAAAGGACTTGTGCCGAGCACAGATTACGAAGAAGTGGTAGTAATGCAAGAAACAACAGATGAGGCTGCGAAAGTCATCCGTTTAAAAGGACATGTGCCGCTTGGCGGGATTTTTGATGTTCGTCCAAATGTAAAGCGTGCGAAAATTGGTAGTATGTTAAGCCCGCATGAACTTTTAGATATTGCAAGTACGATGTATGGCAGCCGTCAGATGAAACGATTTATTGAAGATATGATTGAAAATGGTGTGGAACTGCCGATTTTAGATACGTATGTAGCGCGCATTGTGTCTTTATATGATTTAGAAAAGAAAATTACAAATTGTATTAGCGACGGCGGAGAAGTAGTTGATAGTGCGAGTGAAAAACTACGTGGCATTCGCCAGCAAATTCGCACAGCGGAAAGTCGCATTCGTGAAAAGTTGGAAAATATGACGCGCTCTTCTAACGCACAGAAGATGTTGTCAGATGCAATTGTAACGATTCGTAACGACCGCTATGTAATTCCAGTTAAACAAGAATACCGCGGTGTATATGGTGGTATCGTTCATGATCAGTCTGCATCTGGTCAAACGTTATTTATCGAGCCGCAAGTTATTGTAGAACTGAATAACGCACTTCAAGAAGCGCGCGTGAAAGAAAAACAAGAAGTAGAACGTATTTTAATGATGTTAACAGAAGAAGTAGCAGCTGAGGCTGATATTATTTTAGAGAACGTTGATGTTGTGGCAGAGCTTGATTTCATTTTCGCAAAAGCTTTCTATGCAAAACGATTAAAAGCAACAAAACCAATTTTGAACAATGAGCGTTATATGAACTTACGCCAAGCACGTCATCCGCTTATTGATCCGAAAGTTGTTGTGCCAAACGATATTGTGCTTGGAAAAGACTTTACAACAATCGTTATTACTGGGCCTAATACAGGCGGTAAAACCGTTACATTAAAAACGGTAGGGATTTGTATTTTAATGGCACAATCTGGTCTACACATTCCTGTTTTAGATGAGTCCGAAATTTGTGTGTTTAAAAATGTGTTTGCCGATATCGGTGATGAGCAATCCATTGAGCAAAGTTTAAGTACATTCTCATCTCACATGGTAAATATTGTTGATATTTTAGAACAAGCAGACTTTGAAAGCTTAGTATTGTTTGATGAATTAGGAGCAGGGACAGATCCGCAAGAAGGGGCTGCACTTGCGATTTCAATTTTAGATGAAGTGTATAATCGCGGCGCGCGTGTTGTTGCAACGACGCATTATCCTGAGCTAAAAGCATATGGCTATAATCGTGACCAAGTCATTAATGCAAGTGTTGAGTTTGATGTAAATACATTAAGCCCAACATATAAATTGTTAATCGGTGTACCAGGGCGAAGCAACGCTTTTGAAATTTCAAAACGTCTTGGGTTATCTGACCGTGTAATTGATCGTGCTCGTGGTCATATTAGTACGGAATCAAATAAAGTAGAAAATATGATCGCTAAGCTTGAAGAAAGTCGAAAGAACGCTGAGCGTGAATGGAATGAAGCAGAAGAGCTTCGTAAGCAATCTGAAAAACTTCATAAAGAACTGCAGCGTCAAATTATTGAATTTAACGAAGAGCGTGATGAAAGACTATTAAAAGCACAAAAAGAAGGCGAAGAAAAAGTCGAATTGGCGAAGAAAGAAGCGGAGGAAATTATTCGTGAACTTCGTCAATTGCGAAAAGCAAAGCTTGCTGATATTAAAGATCATGAGCTAATTGAAGCGAAAAGTCGTTTAGCAGGAGCAGCGCCGGAGCTTGTGAAAAAACAACAAACAAAAGTGAAAAACACAGCGCCAAAACAAGTGTTAAGACCAGGCGACGAAGTAAAAGTATTAACGTTCGGTCAAAAAGGGCAGCTTCTGAAAAAAGTAAGCGATAACGAATGGAATGTCCAAATCGGAATTTTGAAGATGAAAGTGAAAGAGTCCGATATGGAATATATTAATACACCAAATCCTGTTGAGAAAAAAGCAGTGACAGCGGTAAAAGGAAGAGACTATCACGTTTCGTTAGAACTTGATCTTCGCGGCGAACGTTTTGAAGATGCGCTAGCACGTGTGGAAAAGTATTTAGATGATGCACAGCTTGCGAGCTATCCGCGCGTTTCGATTATTCACGGAAAAGGAACCGGAGCACTGCGTCAAGGGGTACAAGATTACTTGAAAAAACACCGCGGCGTGAAAAGCTTCCGTTACGGTGATATGGGCGAAGGCGGCCTTGGTGTGACAGTTGTAGAACTGAAGTAGGAAACGAAGCAAAGGGGAAACGGCTATGTTTATGGACAAACTTGCAAAAGTATTGTTAGCTTGTTGCGGAACGTTTTTTATT
The DNA here is from genome assembly GCF_022663535.1 of Bacillus cereus group sp. BfR-BA-01380. Classification (GTDB taxonomy): domain Bacteria; phylum Bacillota; class Bacilli; order Bacillales; family Bacillaceae_G; genus Bacillus_A; species Bacillus_A cereus_BB. Next base: position 114,019 of record NZ_JAKUFS010000007.1, read on the forward strand.
ATTGGGGTTATATATTTGATGTTTTTTGCGAAATAAGGGAGAGGACACCGCTTTTTTGGTGTTCTTTTTCATTGTGTTTTCTAGGCACGAGTAGAAGATGTTATGTATAATAGAGAATGTTATACAGGAATAGAAGGGGACGCTATGATTACAACAAAAAAACTGTTAGAAGAAGCAACTAATTTTATTACAGATTGCTACAACGAGCTAGAAAAATCTCATGAAATACAAGATAGATTATCACAAATTGAATCTGAAATACAAATGACGGGAACGTATGAACATACTTTTGAGGAGCTTGTTCACGGGGCGCGAATGGCGTGGAGAAATAGTAATCGCTGCATCGGTCGTCTGTTTTGGAATAAACTACATGTATTAGATGCGCGCGATGTAAACGATGCAGAAGGGATATATGAGACACTGCTTCATCATATTCAATATGCGACAAACGACGGGAAAATCCTACCTACGATTACTATTTTTAAACAATATCAAAATGAGCAAAATCATATTCAAATTTATAATCACCAATTAATTCGCTACGCGGGATATGAAACCGAGCAAGGCATTATCGGTGATTCTCATTCCCTATCATTTTCATCATTTTGTCAAGAACTTGGCTGGAGTGGTAAAGGAACACATTTTGATGTGCTTCCGCTTGTATTCTCAATTGATGGAAACGAACCAGTGTATATGCCAATCCCAGAAGAGCATGTAAAAGAAGTGCCGTTAGAACATCCAGAATATCCATTTTCCTCTTTGGAAGCAAAATGGTACGGTGTTCCAATCATTTCAGATATGCGCTTAGAAATTGGCGGTATCTCTTATACAGCTGCTCCTTTTAACGGCTGGTATATGGGAACAGAGATTGGTGCACGCAACTTAGCTGATCACGATCGTTATAATCTACTTCCAGCTATTGCGGAGATGATGGGATTAGATATGTCGAGAAACAGTACACTTTGGAAAGATAAAGCATTAGTAGAATTAAATGTAGCAGTTTTACACTCTTTCAAAAAACATGGGGTAACGATTGTAGATCACCATACAGCAGCGCAGCAGTTTAGTCAATTTGAAAAGCAGGAAGCAGCATGTGGTCGTTTAGTCACAGGGAACTGGGTATGGTTAATTCCGCCTGTATCTCCTGCAGCAACGCATATTTATCATAAACCTTATCCAAATCAAGTACTTACGCCTAATTTTTTTCATAAAAAAAGATAAGAGCTTGTTGTGTGGATAAAAGAATAACGTGTATAGTTAAAAGGGACCGTTTTTAGGTGATACTAAATAAACGGCCCTATTTTTGTGCTTCTAACATAGAGTGGTTTCATACATAAGAAAAGTTGTTACAAAACTTCTGACTTCGTATAGGGCCTTTCTTAACAGCTAGAAAGCATTGGAATGGAAAGGTAGGATATGTAATGAAAACAGAAGTTATTTTAAAGGTTAAGGCGAAATACGCAAACGAATTAAAAAGTGGCTATCCACTTATTTCAAAAGAAGCGATTATCAATTTACATGATGTGAATGTAGAAGGTACAATCGTAAAACTTGTAGACGATAAAAATAAGTTTATTGGTACAGGATATTATGGAAAGCAAAATAAAGGATATGGCTGGATTTTAACAAGAAAAGAACAAGAACAAATCGACCAAGCCTTCTTTGAAAAGAAGATTAAAACGGCTTTAAGCAAACGTAAAACCTTTTATGAGGATTCAGATACAACAGCATTTCGTGTGTTCAACGGTGAAGGTGATGGAATCGGCGGCTTAATCATTGATTATTATGATGGGTATTACGTGATTAGTTGGTACAGCGAAGGTATTTATCAATTTAGTAAAGAGATTATCGAGTCCTTACAGAATGTGACTAAATTTAGAGCAATCTATCAGAAAAAGCGCTTTGATACAAAGGGACAATATATTGAAGAAGACGATTTCGTAACAGGAGAACGCGGAGAATTTCCGATTATCGTCAAAGAGAATGGTGTCAACTTTGCGGTATATTTAAACGACGGAGCGATGGTCGGTGTATTTTTAGATCAACGTAATGTTAGAAAGCAAATTCGCGACAAATATGCAAATGGCAAGACGGTCTTGAATATGTTCTCTTACACAGGTGCGTTTTCTGTCTTTGCAGCACTTGGCGGAGCGGCAAAAACAACAAGTGTGGACCTTGCGAACCGCAGCTTAAGTAAAACAATTGAGCAATTTAGCGTGAACGGCGTTGATTATGAAGCGCAAGATATTATCGTAGAAGACGTATTTCACTATTTCAAATATGCAGTAAAGAAAGCATTGAAGTTTGATATGGTCATTCTAGATCCGCCAAGCTTTGCACGCTCAAAAAAATATACATTTAGTGCTGCGAAAGATTATAAAAACTTATTAAAAGAAGCAATTGCGATTACAGAAAATAACGGTATTATTGTGGCTTCTACAAATTGCAGTGCTTTCGGTATGAAAAAGTTTAAAGGCTTCATTGATACAGCATTTAAAGAAATGAATGGCAAGTATAAAGTATTAGAAGAACATTCATTACCAGAGGACTTCCGAACGATTTCACAGTTTCCAGAAGGTGATTATTTAAAAGTAGTATTTATTAAAAAAATAAAGTAAAAACCTTTTTTAGATGGGCGAGGGCATCTGGCCATGCATAGAAGCGGTCAGTGCCTATTTCTGCCACAAAATAAAGGGAAAAAGTGAGTGCATGTCGTGGTAGGTCTTGCATACTAGGAATTTATAGGTTGAAAAATCAAAATGGGTTTATTTAACCTTTTAAAGTAAGAGCGTTTCTCTGTAATGAGAAATGCTTTTTATTTTTGCCAAAATTAAAATGATATTTCAATAACAATAATAATATAATGAAAAACAGTATGAATTTATTGTGAAACGATAAATTGCGTGCTAAAATCATGTTTAAATAAGTGAGGTGTTTTAAATGAATGGTAAACGAGGTTCAACCACTTTCTTAAAGGTAATTATTTTTCTGGCTGGAATTGCAGTTCTTGCTTTATGTGTATTTTTCGTGCCCCATATGGCGAATTTTGCAACAAAATTGTATCCCAATATTGCCCCAATGAAATATCTCGTTTTCATCGTGATGTATGGAGCGGCTGTGCCTTTTTACTTTGCCCTCTATCAGGCTTTGAATCTTTTACGGTACATTGACGAGAACACAGCGTTCTCGGAATTATCTGTAAAGGCGTTAAAGAACATAAAGTGTTGTGCGATTACAATCAGTGGTTTGTATGTATTAGGTTTGCCACTCTTTCATTTTATAGCGAAGAAAGTTGACCCTCCTATTGGATTAATGGGACTCATCATCATTTTTGCTTCGTCGGTTATCGCCGTTTTTGCTGCTATCCTCCAACGGCTTTTACAAGAAGCGATTAACATAAAATCAGAAAATGATTTGACGGTCTGAGGTGAAGGATATGGCAATTATTATTAACATTGATGTGATGTTAGCAAAACGAAAAATGAGCGTAACGGAGCTTTCGGAGAGGGTTGGGATTACTATGGCGAATCTTTCTATTCTGAAAAATGGGAAAGCAAAAGCGGTTCGTTTTTCAACATTAGAAGCGATATGTAAGACTTTGGATTGTCAGCCAGGTGATATTTTGGAGTACAAAAGCGATGAAGACAATCAATAAACGCAAAGAAGGGATAGCCATTAAGCTATCCCTTCTTTGCGTTTATTGATGTTATTTACTCAGAGAATTGCATTGATATTAGTGAAAAAAATATGATGTGATTTGCAATGTTTGCAAATCAAAAGGGAACCCGTTAGATAAAATGAGCTCCTTTTTTATTGTACAATGTGCTGTACTCTGCCAACCTGTCCGTCTTGTAAACGTATTTTTATGCCATGTGGATGAGAAGGTGAGTTTGTCAAAATGTCTTTCACTATCCCTCGCGTTAGCTTTCCAGTACGCTGATCTTGCTTTAGTACAATATCAACTTCGAGACCAGGTGATATGTTTGCGCGTTTTTGTCCGTTCATTTATACACCTGTGCGTCTACGTTGATTGTTTGGTTTCTTCGTTTGTTGATTTTGTAGCTTCTTCGTTGCTTGATTTTGATTTTTTGCATTAGCTCCATTTCCATTTCCTTGCTTTTTCTTCGCAAGTTGCTCACGCATTAAATCGGCTAAGCTTACTTTACTATTTTCTGACATATGAAATCTCCTTTTATATACAGTGAATTGAAAACAATCATAGTGAACTCCATCATATCATTGTTGAGGGAAGAAATGAAGTTGCACTATAGGTAAATAAGAAGTTCTATAGGGATTTTTAGGTGGGAAATGGGTCGTGGACCTTTAATAGCGTAATAAACATGGGAGAGCGACGACAGGTTTGGTTGAAGATAGTCCATGAAGAACCCCCGCCGTTTTTAAATTTTTTGGCTCTGTTTAACTTGTTTTTTTATTTTCTTCAAATTAATAAGCGTATTCGAAATGAAAGTCGAATACGCCTATTTTTTAGAGTTAATCCTATCTAATTGTTGAACGTAATGAGCAAATTCTAAAGGCTTTTGCTTTTTTAAATAATAATTTTCTGCTACCCAATATCTATTTTGGTATTTCTTTAATCGTTCTTCCAAATTCCCTATGTATGTATCACGATGAAGTACACGCTCGTATCTTATCTCTCTAGGGCAATCTAAGAATACTACGTAATCATAAAATGTTTTCCATTCTTCCCTCAAAAGAAAAATACCTTCAATGATTACGATACTTTTAGGTGATATCTTTATTGTTCTCTGTGTAAATGTATCTTTTTCCTTGTTGTAAAATGGCAAAGATAGATACTTTTCATTTTGGTACAATTTTTCGTATAAGTGTTCTTTTAGATAATTAGTATCCCATTGTAACTGATAGTATTCAAACCATTCATCGTGCCCTGTATTATATCTCTTAGCTTTCTCAACAATATGGTCATCTATATGGATAATTACTACATTATCTAGGACATTTTTTAGTTGATGTACTAATGTCGTTTTCCCAGCACCACTTAAACCATCTATCGCAAGAATAAAGGGTCTATCTACATTATGCGTTTTGTATTTTTCTTTTATTTGTTGCTTTAAACAATCCCATTTATCCATTCAAATTATTGTCCTTTCTGCCTTTTTCTTTCATTACAGACTATTATTCTGCAAATATTCCCAAAAACCTTGTTATGCTATCATTTTTCTTAATGGAATCATTGCGCTTGTTTCGTTTATCCCGCTATTCGTGGGCAGTAATACTCCCACCTCAAAATTCAGCGAAAGCATTGTCCAGTTTCAGTGGCTAGAATGTTCGGTGGCTTCGCTTCTTCCTGCGAGGTAAAAATCACCTCTACGTCAGAAGCTCCATCCCCCTCACATTCTGGACGAGCCACTTCCACATTTCTTTGTTGTCCAGCTCTAGCGGCTAGAATCTCCGGTCGTTTCGCCCCCTCGGACGAGGCAAAAAGCGCCTCTCTGTCAGGTGCGTGGGCGTCCTGCGATTCTGAGCGAGCCGCTTCCGCCTTTCTTAAGAAGTTAGGTGGGAGATAAACTGCCCGTAAAAGCCCGATTGGTGAGGGCTGATAATCAGTGGGGGATGAAGAAAACCCCCACTGATTAAAGTTTCACTTTATCGGGTATAAGCAACTTTCCACCGCAAATATGCAAATGCTACCTTCATACCTAGCGCAGATTCCGGATTCTCGAGAAGAGCAAAGAATTTTGGCAGGACCAGTTTTATAGAACAGATGAAGAGGTGCTGCATATGGAAACACGCAGTGAATTGCTAGAATTAGTGAAAACACTATCGTATAAGCACCGTGAAGTGATCATTATGCGGTATTTTCATGAATACAGTTTGGGATATTAGATTGGAAAAATTGTCGTAAAAGACTTCTTTTGAAAATGAATCGGTAGTCCATGTATCGATCCAATTAACGAAAAGCCCCTTCAGTGTATGAACTGAAGGGGCTTTTTACTCGCATCTCCTGAATCGTGGATAATATAATAACCTGTTTCCTTATGGAGTGATAAGTCTAAGCGGAGCGAAAGGATAATGTGGAAGATCATGTGAGACGGCAGGAGTAGATGAAAACTGATGATGCAAGATCGTATTTCCTTCTTGCGGAATACCCGCAGTATTGACTCCAAATGTGTTCATGATGATACAGTTGGCAGGTCCATATTGAGAGGTTACAAGTACTTCGTAGCAAGGACTTGGCGGCTGAAAAGAATTTGGGAGAAATGCGTGAATGACGAAAAGATTGCGTGGAGGAATTGTAAACGTAAACGGTGTGAGAATCGGTTGAACGTTGTCAGGCGGAACGATGCTGCTTTGCTGAGGTTGAATCGTTTGTGCGGTGTTTAAAGGTGGATTGACGACTTGTCCACATAAAAATGCAAACTTGACAATTTCGGCTGAATTACATGTATTTTGCCAATCTAACACGGATACGGTGACGGTTTGGGGCATGTTGTAATCCTCATTTAAAAGCGTAACGATCACGACCTCGGTATTGGGATTTTTCAATATAGATCCTGTCGTAAATACAGCGGATTCCCTTAGATATGTTGGAACCGGAGCAGGACACCCATAAGAATTAAAGTATTTTGCTGACAAGAATAATAAAACTCCTTTCTGTTAAAATATAATTTAATTATATGAAATTGTGCCCTTTTTGCTTGTATGCTTGTCCGAGCAATAAGATTATTGAGCATTTTGTTTTTTGGAAATGAAAGCTATTTGAATGTAATTGTATTCATATAGGAGGAATTGAAACGAGGAACGATGCTACATGCTAGTAGGGATAAAAGAATGATAGGAACATGGTTATATTTATCCCGCATTAACGGGCAGTAAGACCCCCACCTCAAGATTCAGAGAGAAGCAAAGAAGATAGGTGGGGGATAACTGCCCGTAAAAGCCCGATTGGTTCAACTAACCGTCAGTGGGGGATGAAGAAAACCCCCACTGACGGAAGTTTCACTTTATCCCGCTATTTGTGGGCAGTAATACTCCCACCTCAAAATTCGGCGAAAGCATTGTCCAGCTCCAGTGGCTAGAATGTTCGGTGGCTTCGCTTCTTCCTAAGAGGTAAAAAACACCTCTACATCAGAAGCTCCATCCCCCTCACATTCTGAACGAGCCACTTCCGCTTTTCTTAAGAAGATAGGTGGGAGATAAACTGCCCGTAAAAGCCCGATTGGTGAGGGCTGATAATCAGTGGGGGATGAAGAAAACCCCCACTGATGGAAGTTTCACTTTATATGTGATCCACTCTGTATATTTTATTTACCAAATTACACCACCAAGTTACAATATACATATAAATTCTTCTAGAAAATGGGTGATGGTGTGCAACATAAAGTTTTATTGGTAGAAGACGATATATCGATTCAAGAAATGGTGAAGGGCTATTTAACGAAAGAGGGGTTTGTTGTAGCGGTAGCTTCTGATGGAGAGGAAGGGTTTGCTAAGTTTTTACAAGATCAGTTTGATTTAGTTATTCTTGATATTATGATGCCTAAAATAGATGGCTTAGAAGTGATGAATATGATTCGGAAAAAGAGCTCTGTTCCGATTTTAATTATGTCAGCAAAGGATACAGATCTTGATAAGGCATTAGGACTTGGGCTTGGCGCCGATGATTATATTTGTAAGCCGTTTTCTATGATTGAGTTGTCTGCGCGAGTGAAGGCTGGAATTCGCCGGTCGACTACGTATTCCGCTCCGCAGCAAAAGCAAGATGACATGATTGTGGTTGGGGATTTGAAAGTTGATACGGCTAATTTTACTGTTCAGAAAAATAACGAAGCTATTAAACTTACATCGAAGGAGTTTGAGCTTTTAAAATTATTTGCGACCAATCAAAATCGCGTGTTTACGAAGGCGCAAATTTATAGCTTAATTTGGAATGAAGAATATTACGGTGATGAGAATGTCATTAATGTCCATATGAGAAGGCTGCGAGAAAAAATTGAGGACGATCCATCAGAGCCGCAATACATTAAGACATTATGGGGCATCGGTTATAAGCTGGAAGTGATATAGAATGGTTTTATTTTTAACGGCAATTATTTTTCTATTACTTTGTGTAATTTATTTTCAATATCGCACAGGAAAAAATCGAAGTGCAAATTTACGTTATACATATGAAAAGCTTCATATGATTCTAGAAAAGCAAACGAGTGAAAATTTATTAGTTGTGACAGATGATAAAGAATTGAAGTCATTATTAGTGGCGATTAATTATTTATTAGATGAAAAGAAAAAAACAATCGCTAAGCATTCAAAACTGGAAATCTCCATGAGAAAAATGCTTTCTAACATTTCGCATGATTTAAAGACGCCGCTTACTGTGGTTCTTGGTTATGTAGAAATTTTAAATGTAGATAAGACGATAAGTGAAGAAGATCGGGAGGTATTATTAGAAAAAGTTCATACGAAAACGTTAGAAGTGCTCGATCTTATATATAAATTTTTCGATCTTGCTAAATTAGAATCCGGTGATAAGGATATTGAAATGACGCGGATTTATATGAATGAAATTTGTCAGGAACATATGCTGTCATTTTATGATTTGTTAACAACGCAAGGATTTGACGTTCATATCGATATACCGGAAACACCGATCTATGCGCACGGGAATACAGAAATTATCGGAAGAATTATGAATAACTTAATTTCAAACGCGATTGCCTATGGGGGAGACGGAAAAACATTAGGGATTACACTGCGAAGTGATGATCAATTTGTATACGTGGACATATGGGATAAAGGAAAAGGAATCTCTGAATCTCATATCGATAAAGTATTTGAACGTATGTACACATTAGAAGATTCACGAAATCGTTTGTATCAAGGCAGTGGACTTGGACTTACGATTACGAAGCGGCTTGTAGAAGCATTAGGGGGAGAAATTCATCTATCTAGTAAACCTTATGAGAAAACAGTATTTACAGTTATGTTAAGAAGAATCAATTATTAGCTTGTAGAAGGAGCAATTCTACAAGCTTTTTTAACTTAAGAAATTTGTAAGGAATAGGTAAGAAAAAAGAGAATTTCATTTCTTATTATATAAATATAGAACGGGAGCGAAAGGGGAATGAAAGATGACGTACGTATTGAAAACGAATCAATTAACGAAAGTGTTTCATGGTAAAGAAGTTATTTCTAACGTAAATATGCATGTGAAACAAGGTGAAATATATGGGTTTCTTGGGCCAAACGGTGCTGGTAAAACAACGATTATGAAAATGATCACGAATTTAATTAAACCGACGAGCGGTGAGATTGAGATTTTCGGTGAGAAATTAACGAATACTTCATATGAAGTATTAAAGCGAATGGGGACAATTATTGAATATCCAATTTTTTATGAAAAACTAACAGCTAAAGAAAATTTGAATTTACACTGCGAATATATGGGGTTCTATGACAAGAAAGCAATTGATCGAGCGTTAGACCTTGTAAATTTACACAATGTTGATGATAAACAAGTAAAAGATTTTTCACTTGGGATGAAGCAGCGACTAGGAATTGCAAGAGCGATTACAACAAAACCAGAGTTGTTAATTTTAGATGAACCAATCAACGGTTTAGATCCGATCGGTATTAAAGAGTTACGAGAATTATTTAAAATACTTTGTAAAGAATATGGGATTACGCTGTTAGTGTCTAGCCACATTTTAGGTGAAATGGAACAAATGGCAGATACAATTGGTGTCATTCAAAACGGAAAGCTAATAAAAGAAGTTTCGATGAAAAGTATTAATGGGCAACAAACGGAGTATGTTGAGGTCACTGTTCAAGATGTGAAACAAGCAGCTTATCTGCTAGAAAATAGACTACATCTGACAAATTATAAAATTATGAGTGAAAATATAATTCGCATTTATGACATGTCAGCAACGCAACAAGCTATTTCGAAAACATTGATTATGAATGATATAGCAATTGAAAGTATCAATAAAAAGAATAGTTCATTGGAAGAGTATTTCTTAAATCTTATGAATGGAGAGGGAATCCATGCTTAATTTAATAAGATTAGAACTTGTTAAATTTAAATTATGGCCAGTCATTAAAGGGGCTTTCATAGCACTTCTTGTTATGCTGGGGTTTGTTACATTAATTATGTTTGATGGAGAATTTAAAAGTTACGATGATGCTTTTCGGTCTATTGATATTTTTGTGAAAGCAGTCTTTATGATATTTGGGGCAAGTTTAATTGCTAAATTTATTATTCAGGAATTTAAAGAAAAGACAATGATCATTATGTTTATGTATCCGATTAATCGTAAAAAAATGATGATTGCAAAATTGTTCATTATTATGATCTTTACATTTCTTTCGATTGTTATTTGTGACATTGTAATTTTTAGTTTCTTTTATGTATTAAATGTATATTATTCAGTCATAACAGAGCCGTTAACGATGACAATTCTTTTGCAAAATGGATCTAAATTATTAATGAATGCCATCGCGGCAACTGGAATTAGCTTGATTCCCTTATATTTTGGTATGAAAAAGTATTCAGTGCGGACAACGATTGTATCGGCGGTTATTATTATGTCCCTGCTAACATCGAGCTTATCTGGTCATTATTCCTTATATGATATTATTTTGGTCCCGATTACATTAGCTTGTGTTGGACTATTGATTGCTTATATGACTGTAAGAAAAATAGAGCAAGTGGATCTGTTTAAATAAATTAGGCGAACTAGGAGGAGAGGCCATTATGCTACACCTCATGAAGCTAGAAATGAAAAAGTTTAAGTTTGGCTGGTATGTAAAAGGAGCAGTACTTGCCAACATCATTATTACGGCTTTGTTCATTTTTATGAACTATGTACAGGAAGTAGAAAAGGATGTAATTATGACGAATGCTGAGGAAGCTTTTTTATTGATAGGGATAATGATAAGGGCAACGTTTATTGTGTTTGCGGCAGTATTGCTTGCGCAATTAGTTATTGAAGAATATAAAAATAAGACAATTATGCTCATGTTCTCTTATCCGGTCAAGCGGAAGAAACTCTTTGCGAGTAAATTAGCCATTATAGCGCTACTGACATTTATAACGATTTGGTTATCTAACGTAGTTGTTACAGGTGCTGTCTTTGTTTTACATGGATATTTTTCATTTATATCATATTCAATCACATTTACTGACTGGATGAAGCAAGCAATCAACATGATTCCCTTTGCAGTCGCTGCAGCAGGTACAAGTTTAATTCCGCTATATTTCGGAATGCGTAAACATTCTGTTCCGATCACAATTGTATCATCATTGCTTGTTGTTTCATTCGCTTGTTCTAATAATCCAGGATTCACGGTGGCCGCGATTATTCCCATTCAGTTTGTCCTTGCAGCTGTTGGAATTATGATTGCCTACTTAGCAATTCGAGATATTGAGAAAAAGGATGCGATTTAGAAAGGTATATAAGGGCGACGAGAGCATCTGGCCACGTATAGAAGCGGTCAGGGCCCTTTTCTGCCACATGCGAGGTTTAAAACAGAGGGAGAAAGCAAGTTGCGGTCATGGTGTATTTCAAAGACTTATATGTCAAATATCTATTTAGGGGGAACGGTTATGGATTTACTTGTACTTAATCTGGTAGGTGGATTGATAATACTTTTAATAGGAGGAGTCTTATATTACAGAAAACCAGAGAAGAAGTTTTTTTTACTTCTAATGATGATAGGGACAGTAAGCGTAATTATAAATGGAATGAGAATGCTTTTATAATAGGTGATGATAACTGCGAATCACAATTATAAGAAAAACGCATTCATCTGAGTCCGGTAGAATATCGAACGCAGGTGAGTGCGTAACCATATACCTCTTTTTTTTAACTTGATAGAAAAAATTAGTTCTTTCTTTTCATAAATTCCAACAAATCGTCAAAAACTTCTTGTTGATTCTGCCATAGTTCAGGTAAGTTATCTAAGGGAAAAAATTTTAGCTGTAAGCTTTCTTCGTTATCAGTATGTAATGTTCCGTGAAAATCTTTACAAATATAAGTCAACTTCACTAAGGCAACTTGATCACCGTTAGCAAGCGTTCTTTCGTATTTCTTTCCAGAATACACATTAAAGAATTCAAGCTTACCTAATTGTAAACCAGTTTCTTCAAACACTTCTCTTCTTGCTGTATCTTCAACTGTCTCACCAAACTCCATAAATCCGCCAGGCTGGCCCCACTTGCCGTTATCAGATCGTAATTGCAGAAGCACTTCATTTTTTTCATTCAAGACAAAACAACCTGCCACCACCATAATTACTTTTTCATGCCCAACCATATTTCGTAAATAACTTATATAATCCATGCGTTTCAGCTCCAATATTCATTTGTATCCATTATAAATGATTCCAGAGAAATTTGTTTTGTTCGCATAGAGAAGCTGCCCCAAAAGGCACATAATTGCCTTTTGAAGTCGGCCCTTTTTTCCGTTATCGACTGTTCCTTGCAATATATCGGCGACTCGACACGATTTAAAGACACTTCGACGATATTCAACATGCAAGTAGTCGATTTGCTGAGCTGAATAAAAGTGAAAGAATAAGAAGCTGCCCAAAAGTGAAACTTTGGGGCAGCTTCTTAGTAAGCAAACATTACCTCTTTGGCTCTTCCATTCCAGCTGCAGCCCATTCTTCTTTTGCCGGGCCGTAAATGCCAGGAACTTTCAATCCTGCCTGGCGCATAAGGACTGTCATTTGTCCGCGGTGGTGGTTTTGGTGATTGATAATTGTCATAAGAAAGATTGAATTGGGCATTTGCTGTCCGAAGAAGTCATTTAAAGTAGCTAAGTCTTTGTCTGTCCATTGTGTTTGAATTGCTTCAACAAATGCACTGGCAGTTTGACGATAGCTATCTGCAATAAACTGAGCTGAAGTTGGAACAGGGAAGTCATTCGCCGGTGCGTCAAACTGGAGTCCTGTGCGTGATGCGATAACAGGAATAGCTTCCACAATATGCCACGCAATGCGTCCTAGCGTCCAGTTTTCTGGTGTAATTTCTTGTGTCAGTGATTCATCAGTTAGCATATCTAATACTTTTTGTGTTGAATCTGCTTCGTATTTCCACGCTTTTAAAAAAACTTCTACAGTTTGGAACATAGAAAAAACCTCCTATGGTTAGATTCAAATGGTAAATTCGTGAAAGTTTTGTCGTTTCCTTCTAGTATTTTAATTTACAAGAGATTTTTATCAGAGTTACAGAAAGATATATGATAGAAGGAGTTATATATAAATTAAAAAACGACATAAAAACCCCTTTCTTTTAAGGGGGAACGAGAGCATCTGGCCGTGCATAGAAGCAACTTATATGTTGGGAAATTAAAATGGATTTATATAGTATTTGAAAAAAATCCTATAAAATGCAACCATTTGAATCTCTATATAGTCTAATAGGTGTACAAAGATATATACGTATATGAATCTTTTAAAGGGGGAGCTATATGGAGTTACTCTTAAAGCGAGCACAAAAGGGTGATGAAGAAGCCTTTATTGAGGCAATTGATATTATAATGCCGCAAATGTATAAGGTCGCAAAAGCACGTCTCAAAAATGAAGAAGATATAGGCGATGCTGTGCAGGAAACCATTCTTGCAGCGTTTAGCAATTTGAAGAAATTAAAAGAACCGCGATATTTTAAAACATGGATTATGAAAATATTAATGAATAAGTGTAACGATATAATAAGAAAAAATAAAATTGTATATGTCGAAGATTACGAGCAAGTTCCGAGTCAGCATGCGATGAATGAAAAGATAGAACAAAAATTAGATTTCGAAAGTATTTTAAACCATTTAAGTGTCGAGTACAGATTAGTGATTGTTTTATTTTATGTAAATAAATTTACGACAAAAGAAATAAGTGAAATTTTAAGTGAAAAAGAAGGAACGATAAAATCGAGATTAAGTAGAGCAAGGCAGCAGTTAAAAACATACTACTTACAAGAAAATCAAACATTAAGTAATGGGAGGAGTTCAAATGAATTTTAACTTTGAGAAGCAGTTAGAAGAATCATTAAATGAAGATACCTTAATCCCTAAAAGTGTTATAGAAAAGAAAGAATTTGCTTTTGAGCAAATCAGAAACAGTAAAAAAACGAAAAAACGATTTTTATATAAAAAACAAATTGCTGCTGTGATTACAGGCTTATCTATTGCGGGTCTTGCTTTGTATGGTGAGTCTCCTTTGGCGATGGTAAAGGAAATCTTCCTTACAAAAGATCGAGGGGTACAAAAGGCTGCAGATAACGGATATATGCAAAAAGTAGAGAAAAATAATAGTATGAAAGATAGTGGAGTTACAATTCAAGTAAAGGACATAGCGTATGATAAATCAAAAATCGTATTTTCATTACGGTATAAATTTGATGATAAAAGTGTGTTGCAAAAAGTTTCCGGATTAAACATGGTATACGATTTAACTGACAATAAAGGAAGATATATAGAAAAAGCTGATACAACAACTGGTTTAACGGAGGAGAATGGAGAAATATTGGCAGGCGGAGAACAAAGTATACGGGTAGATGCAGAGCATGGTGAACTGACAGGTAATTTTGTTTTATACCCAATGAATCCGATTACTGATATTAAGAGTTTGAATTTCAATATACAATCAATCCAATTATTTTCATCGTTAGAAAATCAAGATACTACATTTATGACAGAAGCAGAAACAAAATCTAATATCGAGAAAGAAAATATTTTTGCATTTCATAAAAGTGGCATGCAATTAAATAAAGAAATTCTTGGAAAATGGGAAAATAGTATCACAGTCGATAATAAATTTAATAAAAATTATGATATCAAATATATTCCTCAGCAAGAACTGGAATCGTTAAAAATTTCTTCTGCTGAATTGTTGCCAACAGGGATGAATATCACGTTTGAATTTGATTCTGTAGAGGATGTTGAAAAGAGAAAACAAATAAACCAGACAATTAATAGTATTACGTTAATTGATCATAAAGGAAAAGCGTATCAATCAACATTGAAGGGATATTCAAAAACTTTAAATAATGAGAAGAGCATTAAGGTGAAAACATTTGATATTACTTCTTTTGATGAAGTAGGAGATTTTAAAGTGATTTTGAAAGATGAGAATGGAAAAGATGTTGAGATTAATTTAAAGAAAGAATAATTGATCAGGAAAGAAGACTTTTTGTTAAGGAAGTCTTCTTTACCAATTCAGTCTCTACATCGTTAAGGGTTTCACTTTATATCGGTAGAATGTAATATTTGTTGAAGGGAATAACATGAGTCTCTTGAATTTATATATTAAAGAAGATGTGTGGTTCATAACCCGCATCTTTTTCTTATGCAAAGGGAAAGAATGGGGAGATAAGATGGGATAGCGAAAGAAAAAATCGTAGTACATAATAAGCGGCAGGAGTTTCTAAAAGGAATGAAGCACATTTTACCGATTGCCTCTGCAAGTATTGTTGATGGACTTATTTTTGGTATTCTTGCAAAACAAACGGGATTAGGCGTTCTTGAAGTGTTGCTGTTAAATATGACTTCCTCACAATTTGCAGCAATAGGATTTATTACGCAAGGAGTGGTTGGATGGCCCATGATTTTGTCCACGACGCTTTTAAATGTAAGACAAATGTTATATGGATTATCGTTAGGACCGGCACTCCGTAATGTTTCTACCGGCAAGTTAATGATGATGGCGTGGATGTTAAATGATGAAATGTATGCTTTGAAGTCTGCGTATGTAGCGAAAGGTAATAAGGCTAGTTTACCTTATTATTTTGGAGCAGGTGCGTTAGATTATGTCATTTGGAATGTAAGTACACTTGTGGGATTGTATTTTGGCACTTTTATTTCGAATCCAGAAGAATATGGTCTTGATTTTGCGTTTGTTGCAACGTTTTTAGGTTTTTTAGCAACGAGTATTGTTTCTCGCTTTTATGCAGTTGTTGCGCTTGTTTCGGGAGCGGCTGCATGTATGGGATATTATATAGGAGGAACGACGTTGGCGGTTGTATTTGGTACCATTAGTGCTGTAATTGTAGGGGTGATGCATCGTGAATAGTATGTTACTTGTATCGATTTGTATTATGGTTTTACTGACATATGTAACTCGTTTTCCAATGCTCTTGTTAAGTTCTCGTATTTCGTTTCCAAAGTGGGCGGAAAGAGGTTTGAAGGTTGTTCCAATTGGTATTTTTGCTTCATTAACAATTCCGCTTGTTCTGTTCCATGAAAAGGGAGGAACATGGAGTCCTGAGTATATAGTTGCAGGGATTGTAGCATTTGGTGTAGGCGTATGGAAAAGGCAAGTTGTATTTTCGTTATTAACTGGAGTTATTACACTTGTGTGCTGGAGAATATTTGTAGGGTGGTAATAGGTTTGTAATAGTCCGAATATTATGATTGTAACAGGGGAATCCCTATACTATAATGAAAATAAGCAACATGAATACACATTCATTTATTTTAGAACGGGCGTACCGCAGAGAAGTTATGTTTTTATAATGTAGAGAAGGGGGAGTTAGAAGTGGAAAAACCATGGTTGCAAAATTATCCAAAGGAAATTCCGCACACGATTTCTTTTGATATGAAGCCTCTTCATGTGTATTTGCAGGAAGCCGCTTCACAATACCCAGAAAAGAAAGCGCTTCATTTCCTGGGGAAGGATATTACGTTCGCAGAGCTAGATCGTAAAGTCAGGCAATTTGCCAATTACCTTCAGAGGCTTGGATTAGAAAAAGGGGACCGAGTTGCGATTATGCTGCCAAACTGTCCGCAAGGTGTTATCGGTTATTACGGAACACTATTAGCTGGCGGTGTTGTCGTGCAAACGAATCCGCTTTATACAGAAAGAGAGCTTGAATACCAACTTCATGATTCAGGTGCGAAAGTTATTCTTTGTCTCGATATCGTATTTCCGAAAGTCAGCAATGTTCAGTCTAGAGCGAATATTGAACATGTCATTGTGACACGCATCGCCGATTATTTACCATTTCCAAAAAATTTATTGTATCCATTTGTACAGAAGAAACAAACAAATCTCGTTGTTCATGTAAAAGAAAGTGAGAATATTCACGTTTGGAAATCTATTGAACGTACAGAGGATGAAGCGGTAGACGTGCCGTGCAATCCAGAAGAAGATTTGGCACTTTTACAATATACAGGCGGAACGACAGGATTTCCAAAGGGCGTTATGCTTACTCATAAAAATCTTGTATCTAATACAAGGATGGGAATTCATTGGCTTTATAATTGCCGGGCAGGTGAAGAGGTTATTCTCGGAGTATTGCCGTTTTTTCATGTATATGGGATGACAGCTGTTATGAATCTGTCAATTATGGAAGCGTATAAAATGGTCCTCATTCCGAAATTTGATATTAAAATGGTATTAGAGGCGATTAAAAAACATCGCGTTACGTTATTTCCTGGAGCTCCGACTATTTATATTGCACTATTAAACTATCCTGAACTTCATAAATATGATGTTTCTTCTATTAGCGCATGTATTAGCGGATCAGCTGCTCTTCCAGTTGAAGTGCAAGAACAGTTTGAAAGTGTGACAGGCGGAAAGCTTGTAGAAGGATACGGTTTGACAGAATCATCCCCGGTTACGCATGGTAACTTTTTATGGACAAAGCGAGTGCCCGGAAGTATTGGCGTGCCATGGCCGAGTACAGATGCGCGTATTCTTTCACTAGAAACAGGTGAACCGTTGCCGATAGGTGAGGTTGGTGAAATTGTTGTGAAAGGCCCGCAAGTAATGAAAGGTTACTGGAATAAGCCGGAGGAAACAGCAGCGGTGCTGAAAGATGGATGGCTGTATACAGGTGATGTTGGATATATGGATGAAGACGGCTTTTTTTATGTGAAAGATCGGAAGAAAGATATGATAGTGGCAAGTGGATTTAACGTATATCCGCGTGAAGTAGAGGAAGTATTATATGAGTATGAAAAAGTGCAAGAAGTGGTTGTTCTTGGTGTACCTGACCCGTATCGTGGTGAAACGGTAAAAGCGTTCGTTGTTGTGAAAGATAGTGTAACATGTTCAGAAGAAGAATTAAATGCATTTGCTCGCAAATATTTAGCAGCATATAAGGTGCCGAAAGTATATGAGTTTCGAAAAGAATTACCGAAAACAACTGTTGGTAAGATTTTGCGTCGTGTGCTTGTTGAGGAAGAGTTGCAAAAGCAAGATGATGAGCAAACGGGCTAATGCCCTTTCTTTTTTTGAGTGAATAGCATTGACAATAGTTGAAATAGTCAGTATTATTGAAATGTGAATGAATCATCATTCAGTCATCTTCTTAAAGGGGATAGTACTGTGAAAAAGAATCGACCTAAATATAATCAAATTATTGATGCAGCGGTGATTGTCATCGCAGAAAATGGATACCACCAAGCCCAAGTTTCAAAAATAGCAAAACAAGCTGGTGTTGCCGATGGAACGATATATTTATATTTCAAAAATAAAGAAGATATATTGATATCCTTATTTCAGGAGAAGATGGGAGAATTTATCGAAACAATTCGGCAAAAAACAGCAGGAATTGAAAGCGCTGTAGAGAAGTTATTTATGTTGGTAGAAACGCACTTCTCTTTACTTTCGCAAAATGATTCTCTTGCTATCGTTACGCAACTAGAACTTCGCCAATCTAACCAGGACTTACGCCTCAAAATTAATGAAGTGCTGAAAGGGTACTTGCAAGTCATTGATGAAATTTTAGAAACTGGCGTACGACAAGGAGAATTTCGCACGGATTTAAATGTCCGTGTGGCGAGACAAATGATTTTCGGAACAGTAGATGAAGTTGTTACCAACTGGGTAATGAGCGATCATAAATATGATTTGGTCGCAAATTCGAAAACGGTGCATGAGCTATTAATAGCAGCTTGTGGTTACCGCAATTAATGGGGAGGGAGTACATTTGAATTTCCTATCTGTAACGGTGGAGGATTACATAGCAATTGTAAAGATTAATCATCCGCCAGCAAATGCGATGTCTTCACAAGTTATTAGTGAAGTTGGTGAACTGCTTGATGCAGTGGAAACGGATGAGAATGTGCGCGTTGTCCTTGTTCATGGAGAAGGCCGCTTTTTCTCAGCGGGAGCGGATATTAAAGAGTTCACTTCTGTTGAAGAAGCAAAAGAGGCAACAAAATTATCACAACATGGACAAGTGATCTTTGAACGTGTTGAAAAATTTACAAAGCCAATTATTGCGGCGATTCACGGCGCAGCGCTTGGCGGAGGATTAGAACTTGCGATGTCTTGCCATATGCGCTTTGTAAGTGAAACTGCAAAAATCGGTTTGCCAGAGTTAACGCTAGGATTGATCCCAGGATTTGCGGGGACGCAGCGCTTACCGCGTTATGTTGGGAAAGCGAAAGCTTGTGAAATGATGTTAACAAGCGATCCGATTTCAGGTGTGGAAGCAGCTGAGGTTGGGCTTGCAAACCGGGCATTCCCTGAAGAAGTATTATTAGAAGAGGCGCTGAAGGTGGCGAAAAAGATTGCTGGAAAAAGCGCAGCATCTGTCCGTGCTGTATTAGAACTGCTACAAACAACGAAGTCTTCTCATTATTATGAGGGAGTACAACGTGAGGCGCAAATATTTGGTGAAGTGTTCACTAGTGCAGATGGAAGAGAAGGTGTAGCAGCGTTTTTAGAAAAACGTAAACCTTCTTTTAGCGGCAGGTAGTTCTCTATTTTTTTAATATAAATTAACGGAATATTATAATTAACTAAATTTTTCTTAAAAAACAAGGGGGTAAATAGAATGAACATCTACGTACTCATGAAACGAACATTTGATACAGAAGAAAAAATCGCAATTAAAAACGGTGCAATTTACGATGGCGAAGCAGAATTCATCATCAACCCTTACGATGAATATGCGATTGAAGAAGCAATTCAAGTAAGAGATGCAAATGGCGGTGAAGTTACAGTAGTTACTGTTGGCGGTGAAGATAGTGAAAAAGAACTTCGCACGGCATTAGCGATGGGCTGTGATAAGGCGGTACTAATCAACATTGAAGATGATGTTGAAGATGGCGATCAATATACAACAGCAAAAGTGCTTGCTGAGTACTTAAAAGAGAAGGATGTCGACTTAATTTTAGGTGGTAACGTAGCGATTGACGGTGCATCTGGACAAGTTGGACCACGTGTAGCGGAAGCGCTGAATATCCCATATGTAACAACAATTACAAAGCTTGAAATTGACGGTACAAACGTGAAAATCGAGCGTGATATAGAAGGAGATACAGAAGTAATTGAAACATCGTTACCTCTGTTAGTAACAGCGCAGCAAGGTTTAAATGAACCGCGTTATCCATCGCTTCCAGGTATTATGAAAGCGAAGAAAAAGCCGCTAGAAACTTTAGAATTAGATGATTTAGATTTAGATGAAGATGATGTAGAAGCGAAAACAAAAACGATTGAAATCTATTTACCTCCTAAGAAAGATGCTGGAAAAGTGTTACAAGGCGAACTGCAAGATCAAGTAAAAGAACTTGTATCGTTATTGCATACAGAAGCGAAAGTAGTTTAAAAAATACTAGGATATTCAGGAGGGAAAACATATGGCTCGTAAAGTATTAGTAATGGGAGAAGTTCGTGACGGTTCTTTACGTAACGTTTCATTTGAGGCAGTAGCAGCCGCAAAAACAATTGCAGAAGGCGGACAAGTGGTCGGTCTTTTACTAGGTGAAAACGTCGCTTCATTCGCACAAGAACTCATTTCTTACGGTGCAGATCGCGTTGTGACAGTTGAAAGCGATAAATTGGCTTCATATACGTCTGATGGATATGCGCAAGCATTTTTAGCAGTGTATGAAGAAGAAAAACCAGAAGGAATTGTGTTTGGACATACGGCATTAGGAAAAGATTTATCACCAAAACTTGCAGCGAAATTAGAGGCAGGTCTTATTTCTGACGTGACAGCGTTAGAAGTGGCTGGTGGCAATGTTGTGTTCACACGTCCAATTTATTCTGGTAAAGCATTTGAGAAGAAGATTGTAACAGATGGGGTCTTATTTGCGACAATTCGTCCAAATAACATTGCACCGCTTGAAAAAGATGAAGCGCGTACAGGCGACGTTTCTTCTATGACAGTCGATGTAAAAGATTTACGTACAG
Organism: Bacillus cereus group sp. BfR-BA-01380; assembly: GCF_022663535.1. Lineage (GTDB taxonomy): Bacteria > Bacillota > Bacilli > Bacillales > Bacillaceae_G > Bacillus_A > Bacillus_A cereus_BB. The sequence continues at coordinate 135,139 of NZ_JAKUFS010000007.1, forward strand.
TGATTAAAGAAGTTGTTCGTAAAACAGCAGAAGGCGTAGACCTTTCCGAAGCAAAAGTGATTATTGCAGGCGGACGCGGTGTGAAAAGTGAAGATGGTTTCAAGCCGTTAAAAGAACTAGCAGATGTACTTGGCGGAGCAGTCGGTGCGTCTCGTGGAGCTTGTGATGCAGAGTACTGCGATTATTCACTGCAAATTGGGCAAACAGGTAAAGTTGTAACGCCAGATTTATATATTGCATGTGGTATTTCTGGTGCGATTCAACATTTAGCTGGTATGTCCAACTCAAAGATTATTGTAGCAATTAACAAAGATCCAGAAGCGAATATTTTTAAAGTAGCTGACTATGGCATTGTTGGTGACTTATTCGAAGTATTGCCGCTTCTAACAGAAGAATTTAAAAAGTTAAAAGTACACTCTTAAGTTGCGCATAATGAGTTCCTAGTAAGTAATTACCCCTATATAAATAAAGGAAAGCGAGAGGTCCCCTGCTTCTCGCTTTTTCGCTCAGAAGAATTTTTTCTAGTATAAAGGTTAATTAATTTGTTAAAATACTTAACGATACATATTATTCGCCACGTATATAAGATAATGATATACTTTGGTTAGAAAGTTCATAAAGGAGGAAATAAAATGGCAATTGTAAACGCAACTGACCAAACTTTCGCAGCTGAAGCAAGCGAAGGTCTTGTATTAGTAGATTTTTGGGCACCTTGGTGCGGCCCTTGTAAAATGATTGCTCCTGTATTAGAAGAAATCGATGCAGAATTAGGCGATAAAGTAAAGGTAGTAAAAGTAGATGTGGATGAAAACCAAGAAACAGCTCGTAAATTCGAAGTAATGAGCATCCCAGCTCTTTTCGTATTAAAAGATGGTCAAGTGGTTGATCAAGCATTAGGTTACAAACCGAAAGAAGCGTTAGCTGAATTAGTATCTAAACACTTCTAATCCGAGAAAAAGCTGCCACGTGGCAGCTTTTTTCTTATGTGGGAAAATGTGAAAACGTGTATAATGTTTTCATTTTTTTCTGCTTTCCATTACAATAAAAGAACGTATGTTGGGAAAATAAGAATGATAAACATGCAAGAAACGGAGGAATACGAGTGCACCAGCATTTAAAAGAGAAGTTAGCGATTTTACCGGACCAACCGGGCTGTTATTTAATGAAAGATAAGCAAGGAACAGTTATCTATGTCGGGAAAGCCAAGGTGTTAAAAAATCGTGTGCGCTCGTATTTTACTGGTTCACATGATGGGAAAACACTTCGGCTTGTAGAAGAAATTGTTGACTTTGAATATATTGTCACCTCCTCGAATCTAGAGGCTCTCATTTTAGAGTTAAATTTAATTAAAAAATATGATCCAAAGTATAATATCCAATTAAAAGATGATAAAACATACCCATTTATTAAAATTACAGCTGAAAAAGAGCCGCGTTTGCTTATTACGAGAAATGTAAAAAAGGATAAAGGAAAATATTTTGGTCCATATCCAAATTCACAGTCAGCTCATGAAACGAAAAAGTTGCTAGATCGTATGTATCCGCTTCGGAAATGTACAAATATACCAGATAAAGTTTGTTTATATTATCATATGGGACAATGCTTAGCGCCATGTGTACAAGAGGTAACAGATGAACAAAATAAAGAACTTGTCGATGGAATTATTAAGTTTTTAAATGGTGGACATAAAGAAATTCGTTCGGAATTGGAAGCAAAAATGTATGAAGCATCAGAAAAATTAGAGTTTGAACGAGCGAAAGAATTGCGAGATCAAATTGCTCATATGGATGCGATTATGGAAAAACAGAAAATGATTATGAGCGACTTAGTTGATCGCGATGTGTTTGGTTATGCGGTCGATAAAGGGTGGATGTGCGTGCAAGTATTTTTCGTTCGAAAAGGAAAGTTAATTGAACGGGATGTTTCGATGTTTCCGATTTATGATGATCCGGAAGAAGGGTTTCTAACATTTATCGGGCAATTTTATGAACAAAATAATCACTTTAAACCGAAAGAAATTGTTGTACCAAGCAGCATTGATCATGAACTGATCGGAAAATTTTTAGACGTAGAAGCAACGCAGCCAAAACGGGGCAAGAAAAAAGAACTTGTCGATTTAGCGAGTAAGAATGCGAAAATTGCACTGCATGAAAAATTTTATTTAATTGAACGCGATGAAGAACGCTCCATTAAGGCGGTAGAAAACTTAGGAGAACATCTAGGAATTGAAACACCGCATAGAATTGAGGCATTTGATAATTCTAACATTCAAGGGACAAATCCGGTTTCCGCGATGATTGTCTTTATCGATGGGAAACCTGCCAAAAAAGAGTATCGCAAATATAAAATTAAAACGGTGCAAGGACCCGATGATTATGAATCGATGCGTGAAGTTGTGCGCCGCCGTTATACGCGTGCTTTAAAAGAAAGCTTACCCCTTCCAGATTTAATTGTCATTGATGGTGGGAAAGGTCATCTCGCTGTAGTAGCTGATGTGTTAGAAAATGAACTCGGTCTTTCTATTCCAACAGCAGGGCTCGTGAAAGATGATAAACATCGTACGTCACATTTAATAATTGGTGAACCGCCGGAACCTGTTCTGCTAGAGCGCAACAGTCAAGAGTTTTACTTATTACAGCGTATTCAAGACGAAGTGCACCGTTTTGCGATTACGTTTCATCGTCAAATTCATGGGAAATCTGTCATTCAATCGGCATTGGATGATATACCAGGAGTCGGAGAAAAACGTAAGAAAACACTTTTAAAACATTTTGGTTCTCTTAAGAAAATGAAAGAATCGTCTGTTCCAGACATTATAGAAGCTGGAATGCCGCAAAAAATAGCAGAAACCATTCATGCGTATTTAACAGGGAAGACATTGTAGGTGGCAATGTCTTCTATTTTTTTGTTGGAATCCAAGAATGTCACAAATCGTATAAAGTGACTGTTATATTATATATAAGTTAAAAAATCTCTTTCTTTTTTAGGCGGGTGAGAGCATCTGTTCATGCATAGAAGCGTCAGGGCCTTTTTCTGCCACAACAAAGTTTAAAACAAAGGGAGAAGCCGAATGTGCTATATTTTTTATTCTGCATAGCAGCGACTTATAAAGAAAAGCGGAAGCCGCTCGCTCAGAACAAGAGGGGGATGGAGCTTCTGACATAGAGGCGCTTTTTGCCTCGGCGGAAGACGCGAAGCCACCGACTGTTCTAGCCGCTGGAGCTGGATTATAAAGAAAAGTGGAGCCGACTGTTTAGACATGAGGGCCTAGGAGGCAGAGCTAGACAAAGATACCGGGAAATTAAAATGGATTTCTATAGAGAAAGTAAAACTTCCATCAGAAGAGCGCATGCTCACAAATAGTGGGATAAAAAAAGTCAACTGGACATGGTCATGTCTAGTTGACTTATGAATGTGCATTATGCTTCGACAGGATCTTTTACATCCCATTGCACAAGAAATGTAACAGAGTTAGAGCGCTTTTTCTGTTCTTCGTAAGATTCAGCAATCACATTACGCTGCTTCTGAATTTGCTCAGCAATAAAACCAGCTTCTAATTGGTAAGAAGAATGTCTTTTTTGTTGCTGGCGTTCTTCAATAAGAGCACCTGTTAGTTTAAAGTACATTTCACGACGTTTATGTTCAAAAATCGTTAAGTCACCCCAACCAGCCTTTTCGAAAAATTGGCTTATTTCATCGATTGTTTCTAACGGGTATTTTCGTGCTAAGTTTCTGCCAGCCCAATATAAAATGGCATCTAATTCTTTCCCTATTAAGTCAGGAAGTAATTCTTCACGAAGCAATTCATAGGCAAACGCATTGATTGAAATATTTTGTAAAGATTCGCTCTCAATTTTTTTTGTACTCACTATATTCCCCACTTTCTATACTGCCCATATTATATACCATTTTATATAGATAAACACAGCTATTTCTTTAGAAAAAATCTGATATAGAGAATGAAAAAAGAATATAAAAATTATATACAGATTATGTATACGTTTTCTTGACGCTTCGACAAAAATAGGAGTAAAATGAATTTGTTATCAAATTATGCTGAAATATTTCGAATAATTTTTTCAGTTTTTCTTATAACAATAGTGGAAAAATGCTATTGTTATAAAGTAATGTGCAAACAGCAATCAAATATTCGAGGGGGTAATGGGGACATGAAAGGCCGCGAGTATACATTTCGCAAGTGGCACTCGTTACTGGGTGTCATTCCAATTGGCGTCTTTATGACGCAACATTTAGTAATAAACAACTTTGCAACAAGAGGAGCAGAGGCTTTTAATGGTGCTGCTCATGTTATGGAAATGCTTCCATTCCGGTACGCATTGGAGATTTTTGTAATTTTCTTACCATTGCTGTATCATGCTGTATACGGTTTATATATCGCATTTACAGCTAAGAACAATGCAACATCTTACAGCTATTTCCGTAACTGGATGTTCGTTCTGCAACGATTTACAGGGGTGTTTACACTTATATTCCTAGCTTGGCACGTTTGGGAAACTCGCATTCAGGCTGCGCTTGGGCAAACGGTAAACTATGATATGATGGCAAATATTTTAGGTAATCCATTTATGTTTGGCTTCTATTTAGTTGGGATTTTATCAGCTATTTTCCACTTTGCAAATGGATTATGGACATTCTTTATTAGCTGGGGTATCACAGTATCACCACGTTCACAGCGTATTTCTACGTATGTAACATTAGCAGTTTTCTTAATATTATCGTACGTAGGAGTGAGCGCATTATTTGCGTTCATTAATCCGAATCTAGCAAACTTGTAAGGAGTGGGAGAGCATGAAAGGGAAACTTATCGTAGTTGGCGGTGGATTAGCCGGCTTAATGGCAACGATTAAAGCAGCGGAAGCAGGCGTGAACGTAGAACTATTCTCTTTAGTACCAGTGAAACGTTCTCACTCTGTATGCGCGCAAGGCGGCATTAACGGTGCTGTAAATACAAAAGGTGAAGGGGATTCTCCATGGATCCACTTTGACGATACAATTTATGGAGGAGATTTCTTAGCGAACCAACCTCCTGTAAAAGCGATGTGCGATGCAGCACCTGGTATTATTCACTTAATGGATCGCATGGGTGTTATGTTTAACCGTACGGAAGAAGGATTACTAGACTTCCGCCGCTTCGGTGGAACGCAGCATCACCGCACAGCATTCGCTGGTGCAACAACAGGACAGCAATTATTATATGCGTTAGATGAGCAAGTACGCCGTCATGAAGTAGCGGGTCTTGTTACGAAATATGAGGGCTGGGATTTCTTACGCGCTGTTGTAGATGACGAAGGTGTATGTCGCGGAATCGTAGCGCAAGATTTACAATCTATGGAGATTAAAAGTTTCCGAGCTGATGCTGTAATTATGGCAACAGGGGGCCCTGGTATCATCTTCGGAAAATCTACAAACTCTATTATCAATACAGGTACAGCAGCATCTGCTGTATATCAACAAGGTGCATATTATGCAAATGGTGAGTTCATTCAAATTCATCCGACTGCAATTCCTGGGGATGATAAGTTACGTCTGATGAGTGAATCTGCACGTGGTGAAGGTGGACGCGTTTGGACGTATAAAGACGGTAAACCATGGTACTTCTTAGAAGAGAAATATCCTGCATATGGAAACCTTGTACCTCGTGATATTGCAACGCGTGAAATTTTCGATGTGTGCGTTGAGCAAAAGTTAGGTATTAACGGTGAAAACATGGTATATCTAGATCTTTCTCATAAAGATCCGAAAGAACTAGATATTAAACTTGGTGGAATCATTGAAATCTATGAAAAATTCACAGGTGATGATCCTCGTAAACTACCGATGAAAATCTTCCCAGCTGTTCATTACTCAATGGGCGGACTATGGGTTGACTATAAGCAAATGACAAGTATTCCAGGGTTATTTGCAGCTGGTGAGTGTGATTATTCAATGCATGGTGGTAACCGACTAGGTGCTAACTCATTACTTTCAGCGATTTACGGCGGAATGGTAGCGGGACCAAATGCAATTGAATACATGAAAGGACTTTCAAAATCATCTGATGCTGTTTCATCTGCTGTATATGAGCAAAATGAATTAATCGAAACAGAAAAATTCAACAATATTTTAACGTTAGATGGTAATGAAAATGCATATGTTCTTCATAAAGAGCTTGGAGAATGGATGACAGATAACGTAACAGTAGTTCGTGATAATAAAAAATTATTAGAAACAGATGCGAAAATCGAAGAGTTAATGGCGCGATATAAACGCATTAACATTAACGATACAGCGAAATGGAGTAACCAAGGTGCTTCATTTACACGTCAATTGGCAAATATGTTGGAATTGGCTCGTGTTATTACAATTGGTGCATATAACCGTAATGAAAGTCGCGGTGCGCATTATAAACCAGAATTCCCAGATCGTGATGATGAGAACTTCTTGAAAACAACAATGGCGAAGTTTGAAGGAGAAGGAGTGGCGCCAGCATTCCATTACGAAGACGTTGATATTTCATTAATTAAACCACGTAAGCGTGATTATTCTTCAAAACATGAAGTAGCTGGTAAGGGTGAAGAGAAGGGGGATAAGCAACATGTCTGAGAAAACAATCCGCCTTATTATTACAAGACAAGATGACCAGAACTCACAGGAGTATGATCAAGAATTTGAAATTCCATATCGTCCAAATATGAATATTATTTCGGCATTAATGGAAATTCGTCGTAACCCTGTTGATGCAAAAGGGAACAAGACAACACCTATTGCTTGGGATATGAACTGTTTAGAAGAGGTGTGCGGAGCATGTTCGATGGTAATCAACGGAAAACCACGTCAATCATGTACAGCACTTATTGATCAACTAGAACAACCAATTCGCTTAAAACCAATGAAAACATTCCCGGTTATTCGTGATTTGCAAGTGGATCGCAGTCGTATGTTTAACGCGTTAAAGCGTGTAAAAGCATGGATCCCGATTGATGGTACGTATGATTTAGGTCCAGGGCCAAGAATGCCAGAGAAGAAACGTCAATGGGCATATGAATTATCAAAATGTATGACTTGCGGTGTATGTTTAGAGTCATGTCCAAACGTAAACAATAAATCTGATTTTATTGGTCCAGCACCACTTTCACAAGCACGTTTATTTAATGCACATCCAACGGGTGAAATGCATAAAGCGGATCGTTTACGTGCAATCATGGGTGATGGCGGACTTGCAAACTGCGGTAACTCACAAAACTGTGTACAATCTTGTCCAAAAGGAATTCCATTAACGACATCGATTGCTGCATTAAACCGTGATACAACGATTCAATCTTTTAAAGATTTCTTTGGTAGTGACAATAACTATTAATTTAAATTGCCTCTTCAGTTTGAAGAGGCAATTTTTGTAGGTATATAAATACACAACATAAAAAAACTTTTCATTTAGGGTGGACGAGAGAGTCTGGCTATGCGTAGAAGCGGTCAGGGCTTTTTTCTCGCCACGGGCGATGGTAAAACAAAGAGAGAAGACAAGTGCAGGTCCCTTTGTGTTTTGCAAAGCAGTACATTTTGGTTTTAAATTTCCGAAAAATCAAATAATATTAAAGGGAGTAAGCAAGAAGGAGATGGATGTTTGTGAAGAAGATTCATTATATTGAACATTTTGAAGAGTGGGCGAGTGCATTTTCATTTTATATTCCTGTAAAGGTTCGTTTTGGTGAAACGGATATGTTTGGGCATATGAATAACGGTGTTGCGTTTACTTATTTTGAATTAGCTCGTATTGAATTTTTTAAAGAACTTGGTTTTATGCAAGAGTGGGTGCATGAATCGTCAGAAACGATGATTGTAGTAGCGGATTTACAATGTAATTTTTTGAAACAGGTATTCTTTGATGAGAACTTAAAAGTGTATGTAAAAGCAGAAAATGTGGGAAACTCGTCTTTAGATTTACACTATATGGTGAAGAATGAGGCGGGAGAGATTTGTTTAGTGGGACGCGGAGCGATGGTACAGGCTTCTAAAAAAATGGGAAAAGGAGTACCTTGGTCAGTAGAATGGAAAGAAAGGTTAGTAGATTAAAAAAATAAGAGAGCGCATAGCTCTCTTATTTTTTGTCTTCCGTCGCTTCTTCTAATGTTAGGTGATGCGTATATAAATATGTGGCATGCGGATTGCCGACAAAACGAAGATGCCATGGCTCATAAGCATATTCTGTAATGTTTGTTTTATCTTTCGGATAACGGATAATAAATCCAAATTCGTGCGCATGCTCTGCCACCCATTTTCCTTCAGGTGTTTCTCCGAATACAGACTCCAATTGAAGATTTGCTGAATTAGAGCTAATATCTATAGCAAGTCCTGTTTGATGCTCGCTTGTTCCAGGAACGGCACTTAACGAATCAGCAGCTTCTTTTCCTTGACGATCTACGTATGTGTTGTGTAATGACTGTTGTCGTTTATAAGAGCGAAATCCAGATACAGCTGAAAGCTCAATTCCTTGTTTTTTTGCTATTTCAAACATTGTTTCTAAGGCATCTGCTGCTGGCTTACGAAGTAATGTTTTTTCTTTATCTTTCGGAGATAAAAATGGAACATTTGGTTTTGTTAAATCACTTGGTGTATAAGAGTCTGGTAGCTTTCGATGCTTGTTGACTAATACGAGTAATGAATCAGGATTATTGACAAGGCTATATTGATCATCTGTTTTTTTTGCTGTCGTACTTGCTTTTGGGAACGGTGGAATCTCTTCTTTTGGATGTTCAGCATGCCTTTTTGTTTCAACTGTTTCAACTGCTTCTGCTTGTTTGTGTATGAAGGATTTAGAGAGAAGAGTTATTAAAGAAATAACAATGATAATAATAATCGAAATTAAAAGGGTCCTTTTTATAATTCTTTTTTTAATCATTTTTAACCGATGTAGTCCTTTCTAAAATGCTCGTACTTGAATATCTTTTTACATTATAAATCTATCTTATATAAAAAGGAACAAAGGAGTTGTGATGTAATGAAAATGAAAAAAAATTGTAAAAAAATGTCGATTATTATTCCGTTTGTTTTAAGTGGCACAATTATAACCTTCCGTTAACTCTATTTTTATGTTATAAGAAAAAAATAAAGGATGGCACAGTGCCACCCTTTATTTTTTATCTTCAAATGCTTTTAAGTTGTCTCTGCGAATTTTATCTTTTTCTGCATCTGTTTTTTTAAAGTCATAGTTATATAAAGAGCCTTCCCAGTCACCATACATAGGATTTGGGAAAACAATAAATTTCTCGCCAAATTGCGCTTTTAATTCTTCTACTTTCTTATTACGATCTTGCGTGGATAATCCATCAAAACCAATGAAATCTGATAAATTATCACCAAATAATAAGACGATATCATGCGTTTGTGAAACGAGTTCACGACGTTTTTCTTTTCCTTTTTCTTTCGGCTCTTGTAGCAAGACGTGTTCTTTCGTTGCTTGTGGAGCACCGATGCGCTCTAAATTTTTAATCGTTGCATCTAATTGATTTGTTTTACGATTTGAAATGTAGTAAATATCTACACCTTTTGATTCTGCGTGTTTTAAGAAGTCAATTGCGCCAGGAAGAGCTGCCGCTTCGGCTTTATTAATCCAGTCATCCCATTTATAAGGATAGCCTTTTCCTGTTTTCACAGACATTGCTTGATGTGGACTGTTATCAACAACAGTTTCGTCTAAGTCTAGTACAACAGCTGGTTTCTTGCTCGTCCCCTTAGCAAGAGATGCATCTAGCTTTAGTGTACCGATGTTGTAGCCTTGGTAGTATAATGCTTTCGCTTCACCAGATGTCTGATACCATAAGTCAGCCATTAATTGTTGATCTGTTAGTTGGACCTTTTCTTCTTTTGCTTTTGCTGATGTCTGTTCTGCTGTTGTGTTGCATGCTGTTAAAGTTGTAGATAACAATGCAACAGATAACAGTGTTGTTAATGTTCTCTTCTTCATAGCGTCCTCCTAAGGTGTGTAATTCGATTATTGAGTATATTATGATGATATAATTAATTATATCACAATAACATAATGAAAAGCGCATGCAATTTTGCATATTGATATACGTATATATTTTAGTATGTGCAATGTTATAATAAAATATGGAAAAAACATACGTATTTTGAATATTATTAAATTTATAGGACTAAATTTGAAGGAGAGAAAAGTATGACATTGCAGATTCAACAATTAACCAAGCGGTTTGGTGAAAATGTTGCAGTGGATCATTTAAATCTTACCTTACCAAAAGGTGAAGTATTAGGACTTCTAGGACGAAACGGTGCAGGAAAAACAACAACCATTAAAATGTTGTTAAGTTTATTAACGTCAAATGAGGGTAGCATCACGTGGGATAAGAAAGAGATTTCGAAGAGTGGTGTAACAATTGGTTATCTTCCTGAAGAGAGAGGTTTGTATACGAAAAGTCGAGTAATTGATCAGCTTCGCTATTTTGGGAGATTAGAAGGAATGACAAGGAAAGAAGTAGATACAGCCATTGATTTTTGGTTAGGAAAATTAGCGATCCCTGAATATAAGTATAAGCCTGCAGGGGAACTTTCGAAAGGGAATCAACAAAAAATTCAATTAATCGCAGCACTTCTACATGACCCGGAGTTACTTATTTTAGATGAACCGTTTAGTGGATTGGATCCCGTAAATGCTGAAATGCTAGCAAATATTATTGAAGAACAAATTCAAAGAGGGAAAACAATTATTTTATCAAGTCATCGTATGGAACAAGTTGAATCGTTTTGTCAGCATGTGTGTATTTTAAAGAAAGGTGCAGCGATTGTAGAAGGTCACTTAAGTGATATAAAAAAAGAATATGGATTTCGAAATTTAACAATTGAAGATAACGAAGAAAATGAAAAAGCATTGCAAGCATTACAGGTTGTGTATGAGAAACGTCTTGGTTATCTTTATATTAAAGTTCGGGAAGATACAGAAGCCCTATCAATCTTGCAAAAATTACAAGATCAAGGTGTGCATTTACGTCAGTTTAAAATGCTAGAACCGACCTTAAATGAAATCTTTGTGGAAAGGGCGAAATAAGGATGCGTAAATTTTTTCATGTGTTTTCATTTTATTTTAGAGAATCATTTCTTTCCAAAAAATCACTGATTACAAGTGGGGTTTTATTTTTGGTGGTATTTGGAATTTTTGCTTTTAATCACTTTACCTCTGATAAAGATAAAAATAAAGACAAAGATAAATTGGCAATCGTAATGGATAGTTCGACATATATAGTGCAAGAAGAGATGTTAAATAAAGTTCTTCCGTCAGCTCAAATACAAGTGGAAAAGAAAGAACAGTTAGAAAAACTTCATAAACAAGTTGAAGAAGGAAAGCTAGATGGTCTCTTTTACGTTACAGAGAAAAATGGAGTTCCCGAAGTAACGTACATGTACAACGGTTTTCCAAGTCGAGAAACGTCTACTATTATAGCAAACTATTTGAAACGGCAATATACGCAAGTGATTCTTTCGGAACATAAGGTGCCGTCTGATGTAGCGCAGCAATTACAAACAGATATTTCGGTGAAAGAAGAAGCGATAAAAGATCGTGCTTCCTCCTTCGGTATTGCATATGTGTTTATATTTGTACTATATATGTTTATCATGGCGTTTGGAAACACAATTGCGATGAATATCGCATCAGAAAAATCCTCTCGTGTTATGGAAATTATGCTTTCGAAAGTGAAACCGCTGTATATGATGTACGCTAAAATTCTTGCTGTTGTTACAACAGCGTTATTACAAATTGCTATCCTTGCATGTGGTTTTCTCGTTCCAGTTTTAATTGGATGGATTGACTTAGATCATGCGTCTGTATTTGGTCTTCCAGTTGATTTTGCGAAGTTAGATGCAAAAGTTATTAGTCTGTTTATTGTATTTTTTATTACTGGCTATTTATTATACGCGATGATGTATGCAGCAGCTGGAGCTGTTGTATCAAAAACAGAAGACTTACAATCAGTATCATTTCCAGTCGCAATTTTAATTATGGCAGCGTTTTTCGTTAGTATGAAATCATTATCAGATCCAAATAGTACAATTGTTGTGATTAGTTCATATGTTCCTTTCTTTACGCCGATGGTTACATTCTCACGAGTTGTAGCTGGAGAAGCTGGCGCTTTAGAAATTAGCATTACCTTATCGTTATTACTTGCGACAATCTTCCTTTTAAACTTTATTACAAGTCGTATTTACGTAAACGGTGTCATGAACTATTCCGATAAAGTGAAATTTAAAGATCTTACTAAATTTATAAAGCGTCATTAATACAAAAAAAATCCTGATTCTTCATAAGTAAATCAGGATTTTTTCTCTGGATTTACAATGCTTTTTATTTTATCCCGCTATTTGTGGGCAGTAATACTCCCACCTCAAAATTCGGTGAAAGCATTGTCCAGTTCCAGTGGTTAGAATGTTCGGTGGCTTCGCTTCTTCCTGCGAGGTAAAAAACACCTCTACGTCAGAAGCTCCATCCCCCTCACATTCTGGACGAGCCACTTCCACATTTCTTTGTTGTCCAGCTCTAGCGGCTAGAATCTCCGGTCGTTTCGCCCCCTCGGACGAGGCAAAAAGCGCCTCTCTGTCAGGTGCGTGGGCGTCCTGCGATTCTGAGCGAGCCGCTTCCGCTTTTCTTAAGAAGTTAGGCGGGAGATAAACTGCCCGTAAAAGCCCGATTGGTGAGGGCTGATTAAAGTTTCACTTTATCTTACTGATGGAAGTTTCACTTTATATAACGAAAGAAAGTGGTATATAATAAAAGATACGTTATTTTTTATGAACGATAGAGAATGGAATAAAGGAGGGGAATACAAGTGGGGATTAGTAGTCGTTTTACGGTGGCTGTTCATATGTTAACATTATTAGCAGTTGATAAAACTTCACGCTGTACATCTGAATGGATTGCTGGTAGTGTCAATACAAACCCAGTCGTTATTCGCCGAATTACAGGAATGCTAAAAAAAGCAGGACTAGTTGATGTACAAGCTGGAAAAGGCGGTACTTCTTTAGCTCGGGATTTAGACGAAGTGACGTTACTTGATGTATACAAAGCAGTTGAAGTTGTGGAAGAAGGACATTTATTTTCTTTTCATGATAATCCAAATGTACAATGTCCGGTTGGAGCAAATATTCAAAATGTGTTAGAAATTATATTGTTACAAGCGCAAGAAGCGATGGAAAATGTTCTTGCAAATGTAAAGGTAAAACAGCTCGTTACGAATTTAGAAGAAAAAATAAAACAATAAAAGAACCTAGCCTTCTATCATGCAAGGCTAGGTTCTTTTTCGTTAAGCGTTACGTACTGTGAAGCGTTGACGTAGGAATTGCGGAGTTGCTATTTCGTCTAATAAAGCAACCGCGTAGTTTGGAATGGAAACGCGACTTTCACCGTTTTCATCTGTTAATAACTGATCTGTACCTGTTATATATTTGCCTGTGCGTTCTCCTGGTTCGATCATTGCAGCAGGACTTAAATTCGTCCAGTTAAAATCGGATTGTTTATATACCTCTAAGGCATCGCGGTGAGCTAATGCAATTGACTTCCATTCTGTAGGAAAGTCTGGTGTATCGACAACTTGTAAGCCCGGTGCTACCTCTAAGCTACCTGCGCCTCCAACTGACACAAGACGAGAGACGCCAGCTTGTTTTGCTGCTTGTAATAAAGAATGTGTTGCTTCTACAAGTTTCTCATCTTCACCATGTTTAGGACCAAATGCACTAATTAAAACGTCATGATTTGCTGCCTCTTTTGCAATGCTGCTTGCATGAAAGATATCACCCGTTACAACATGTAAATTTTCATGTGTTGTTTCTACGCGAGATGCGTTGCGTACAATCGCTGTTACTTCGTGTCCGCGTGTTAAAGCTTCCTCAATGATTTGTTTTCCAATGTTACCAGTTGCGCCTACTACTGCGAGTTTCATGTTCATGCTCCTTTTTCACTTTATTGTATATAAAAATGTATCTATTTGTATTTAAGTTGTAACGAATTTTGTTACAAGTCAATGTAACCATTATAGTTACACCTATTATTCTTTGTCAACATAAAAAACAATTTAGATAAAGGAGAAGTTTCCGTTTAATTTGAAACAAACCGAAAACAAGGGGAATAAAATAAAGTGAAACTTCCACCAGTGGGGGATAACTGCCCACGAATAGCGGGATATAGAAAAGGCACCGCAAAAAGCAGTGCCCTTATTCATAAGAACTTGGCATGAGCAATATAAGAATGAAATAAGCTAAAAAACCTGTTCCAAAACATAAGATAGCGATTAGCCAAAGAATGCGGATCATACTTGTGCTTACACCGAAATATTCTCCTAAACCACCGCATACGCCGAGAAACACTTTATCTGTTGAAGATTTATATAATCTTTTTTCTGTCATGAACGCCTCTCCTTTCCATGATTCATCATTTTTTATGTAGCAATGAACAGGAACGATTGAATTATATTGCATTTTTAGAGAGAAGATGACTGCTTTATCCCGCATTAGCGGACAATGCTTGTGGGAGTGAAAATAATTTTTTATAAATACATGCAATTTCTGCTTATTTGTATTCACCACGACTTGCTTCTATTCATACAATATCTTGACTAAATAAACACCCAACTTACACACATACAGCTCTGGCTTAAGCAAGGAGGGTTATACCAATTGAAGGAAAAAGAATATCAATCTAAACCGTTGCTCACAAAAAGAGAAAGAGAAGTGTTTGAGTTACTCGTTCAAGATAAAACAACAAAAGAAATTGCAAGTGAACTATTTATTAGTGAAAAGACCGTACGTAACCATATTTCAAATGCAATGCAAAAGCTAGGAGTTAAGGGACGCTCACAAGCAGTTGTCGAGCTCCTTCGTATGGGAGAGCTTGAACTATAAAGAATAAAGCCGGCTTTCAAGTAAAGAAAAGCCGGTTATTTTTGTATCTTGCAAATTACTAGGAAAAGGAGGAAAATGAAAAGGTCTATACATGTACATAAGGTGAAACTCCTATTATTCTATGAATAATGAGTGCGCTGCTTGGAAAGGTACAGTTAGATTATGAAAGAGAAAACGGGGCGATTGTTTTGAATAGAGCGATTGGTGTAATTGATTCAGGTGTTGGTGGTTTGACAGTAGCAAAAGAATTAATTCGGCAATTACCGAAAGAGCGAATTATATATTTAGGAGATACAGCACGTTGCCCATATGGTCCACGATCTCGTGAAGAAGTAAGACAATATACATGGGAAATGACAGAGCATTTACTAGCGCAGGATATTAAAATGCTCGTAATTGCTTGTAATACTGCAACGGCAGTTGTGCTTGAAGAAATGCAAAAGAAATTATCTATTCCAGTTGTGGGTGTCATTCATCCAGGTGCGCGTACCGCACTTAAAGTGACAAATACGTACCATGTGGGTGTAATTGGAACGATTGGAACAGTGAAAAGCGGTGCATACGAAGAAGCGTTAAAATCGATTAACAACCGCGTATTAGTAGAGAGCTTAGCTTGCCCGCCGTTTGTTGAGCTTGTGGAGAGCGGGAATTTTGAGAGTGAAATGGCGTACGAAGTGGTAAGAGAAACATTGCAACCATTGAAGAAAATGGAGATAGATACATTAATTTTAGGATGTACGCATTATCCGATTTTAGGGCCAGTTATTCAACGGGTTATGGGCGATTCTGTACAATTGATTAGTTCAGGTGATGAAACAGCTCGTGAAGTAAGCACGATTTTATATCATAGTAAGATGCTATATGATATAGAAGAGCAAAGTGATCATCTTTTTTTAACAACAGGAGAAATTGACGTGTTTAAAGAAATTGCTTCAAAATGGTTTGGACAACCAATTGAGAATGTGAAGCATATCGTTTTATAAAGCTGCTGTCTATGTAGCTAGTAAGTTAAGAAAAATATATAAAGACCACCCTTATGTGTGTATTTGAATAAGGGTGGTCTTTTGTTTGCTTAACTATCTATTAGTTGTGGAAGAACAGTTGATAGCTCTTGTTTGATTTGCTTGGCAAATGATGGATGTTTGCCTGAAGTGGATATACTTACAATATACTCGTTATTTCGAATAACGGCAGGTGTATGAAAAGATGATTGTGTGCCGTCACTTACGATATTAACCCACTGAAAATCATGCGCTGCCTGTTTGACTCTCATATTTACATCGTGATGATTTGTTGCGGCATAAATGAGATGAGCATCTTTTATATCTTCATCTGTAAATGCTTTTTGTTTCCATGTAATATAGGAGAGTTTCTGCATTTCCTCGCAAATGTCCGGACTCACAACGGTGACAAGTGCTCCTGTATCCTGTAATCCGCATGCTTTTCGGTATGCAATTTTGCCGCCTCCGATAATGACAACACGCTTGCCTTCTAGATTACATATAAGGGGATATAAGTTACGCATGTACATATTCCTCCATTCGTTCTAATAATGCGGACTTCATATAGGGATCAAATTGAAGGCAGTTACACGTTGTAACGTTCGTATATGTGTGTGCATGGCGCTCAATTTTCCGAAGTAATAATCCGGTAAAGAGAAGGTATGGCATGACATATACGTGTTGAGCCGCTGCTGCTATATGATTAAGTTCTTCGGTAAAAGAAGGCGCTCCTTTTGTTAAAAAAGAGCAGGAAACGGGTATGCCAATTTTTTGCTCAACTGCTAATCCGATTTGCTGTAATTCATGTATAGGTTGAGAATCACTACTACCTCGGCCGATGAGTAGAATTTCGCTATCTTGTATGGGCATGGCTTGACGTATTCTTTTGATTACAAGCTCGATCATGAGCGGGTGTGTACTGAAAGGTGGTACAACTGAAAATGTAATATGCGGATAGCGCTTTTTCGATTGCTCAATTTCGAAAGGAACGTCACGTTTATAATGAGCTGCTGCAAATAATAAAACAGGGACAAGTAAAATCTCAGTTGCTCCATCTACAATCGCTTCTGTAATCGCATCTTGGACAGTTGGTGTTGTGAGTTCAAGAAAGCCAATTTTTTGGATATTTTCACTCCGCTCCTTTATAACGGACTGGACGAAGTGGATGAATTGTTTATTGCCTTCTTGTAATCGACTGCCGTGCCCGATATAAACAATCCCTTTCATTGTTCCGCCACTTCTTTCTCATTAAAAATCGCTTGTAATTCATAATCGATGTTCTGGAATCCGACTTTATTTGCGTACTGTAAAGTTAGTTCATCTGTATACGAGAATGGTAAATTGACAATATGCATGAAACCAAGGCGTTTCACTTCTGCTATAAATGTATCAATTGCGGCGCGCCCTTCAAATACAATGCTATCCCATGTAAATTCAGAGAGCATACGTGTATGAATTTCATCAAAACGATGATCTATTTTATATTCATGGGTCATTATATAAGAGCCAGGGCCGATTTTTTCTTGAATGACAGCAATTCGGTTAATGTTTCGTCCTAGATACACAGTTGTTTTTGTAGAAAACCTTGCTTGTTCACTGAAGAGTCCATATTTCATAAGTGCTTCCTCGGCAGCATGATTCATATGCTGGAGAACTCCTTGTAAGGAACGGATATCTTTCCGATGCTGTGCGCATGATTGTAATAAGATTGCTACGCTTTCGGCTGAACAGAAAACAAGACGCTTGGCATCAAATATTTCACGGAGTTGTTCCTGTGTTAAAGTGTAATCTCGTTTTTGGAAAGTTGGAATTTGATATGTTTCTGCTCCAGCTTCTTGTAATTTTTGCTCTGCCTTACTTGTTTTATTTGATGAAGAGGCGAGTAAAACTTTTTTTCCATGTAATGGCTTATGTTCTTTCCAAGCGATTTGTTTTCGTAAGGATACGACATCCCCAACAATTGTCATGGAAGGATTTGAAATGTGTTCTTTTTTGACGATATCAACAATTGTGGACAGTGTACCTGTAACAACTCGCTGTCTTCCAGTTGTGCCCCATTCGATGACTGCTACTGGTGTATCTTTTTTCTTTCCGGTTTGCAGTAAGTTTTCGCAAATGGTCGGTAAGTTTTTAATGCCCATGTAAAAGGCAACAGTATCACTATTTAAGAGTGAGTTGTAGTTAACATGATCCTGAATCGGCCCCTTTGTATGACCAGTTAGTAACGTCACGCTATTACTGTAGTCGCGATGGGTGAGAGGGATGCCGGCATACGCGCTAGCGGCGATGCTAGATGTAATACCTGGTACAATCTCATAGGGAATGTTTTCTGCTGCTAAAGCGGCCGCTTCTTCGCCAACTCGGCCAAAGATAGAGGGATCTCCGCCTTTTAAGCGGACAACAGTCTTACCTTCTTTGGCAAATTGAAGTAAATGCGTGTTAATCATTTCTTGGCGCATCACATGATTTGTTGGCATTTTTCCGCAATAGACAAGTTCGCATGTTGACTTTGTATAGCGAAGTAAATTTTGATTCAATAAGCGGTCATATAAAACAATATCTGCTTTTTGTAAGCACTCTATCGCTTTTTTTGTAATAAGCCCTTCATCACCAGGTCCTGCACCAACTAAATATACGTATCCGTTCATCTCTACACCTCATCTGTTTTTACTGGAAAGGAAGCCGAGAAGAGGCTTCCTTGTGTAAGTTACATGTATATATAAATATCGCCATCAATAATTTGTACTTCATACGTTTGAATACAGCCGTCATCAGGTTTTTGTACTTCACCTGTTCGTAATGAAATTTTCCAATCGTGCAGCGGACAAAAGACAAATTCGCCAGAAACAATCCCTTCCGCTAATGGGCCATTTTTATGAGGACACCGATTTTCTACAGCGCGAATGTCGCCGTTTGCAAGGTGGAATAAGGCAATAGACATGTCCTTTATGCGCACTTCTTTACCGATTTGTACAGGAAGATCTGCGGCAGGCATAATTTTTATTTTTTCTTTCGTTTGTAACATATGAATCGCTCCTTATTTTACAATCTCTACTTCATACATCGTTTTTAGTGATTGTGTTTCTAGTGCTTGTCCCCAAGCTTCTTCATAGGTATTTCGTGCTGTTTGGAAGCGTTCATTTAATTTAGCGATCATACTTTCATCATGCAGCACTTCTTTTATTTGATCTAAGCCTATTCGTTCTACCCAAGGAGCTGTGCGTTCGCCGTAAATACCAGTTTCACGATAGTATTGTACGTACGCTGTGGCGATGCGAATTACATCTTCTTCCGAAGAGACAATCATTACAAAATCAGCTTCACGTACTTCTGTACCGCCGTTACCTCCGATATAAAGTTGGAAGCCATTTTCAACACAAACGACGCCGAAGTCTTTCGTTAATGCTTCTGCACAGTTGCGCGGACAACCTGTTACACCCATTTTCATTTTATGTGGTGTATCCACCATTTCTAATGACTGCTCAAGCAACATGCCAAGTCCTAATGAATCTTTTGTACCGAAGCGACAGAAGCGGGATCCGACGCATGATTTTACATTGCGAAGAGACTTCGAATAGGCGTAGCCAGAATTCATATCAAGATCAGCCCACACTTTTGGTAAATCTTCTTTTTTAACACCATATAAACCGATGCGGCTTGCACCTGTTATTTTCACGAGTGGGACGTCGTATTTTTTCGCAACCTCTGCAATTTTCATTAAATCATCTGCTGTTGTAACACCGCCGTACATACGTGGAATAACAGAAAATGTTCCGTCATGTTGAATATTTCCATTCAGTCTTTCGTTAACGAAGCGTGATGCTTTATCATCAGCATACTCTTCTGGACAAGTCATACGTAAATAGTAATTTAATGCAGGACGACATTTGGAACAGCCTTCTTCGTGTGCGAAGTTAAGGACGTTTCGTACTTCTTTCGGTGACTTTAACCCTTTCTCATGAATTGCGGCTACAACTTCATCGCGAGATAATGTTGTACATCCGCACATGCCTGCAACTTGGACAGAAGCATCAAAGTTATCTCCAAGTGTATGAGATAAAATTTGTTCAACAACTGGGCGACATTTACCGCAAGATCCTGCCGCTTTTGTACACCCTTTTACTTCTTCGAATGTCTTTAAGTCTTGTTCTAAAATAGCATTAACAATTGTTCCTTTTGTGACACCGTTGCATCCGCAAACAGTTTCATCAGCACTCATACTTGCAACGTCAAGTCCGTTATCTTCACCAGCTTTATGAAGAAGAGAAGCTGGTGTGTATTCTTGTATATCTTCTTCTTTTTTTAACATGCTGAAGAGGCGTGTACCGTCAGTTGTATCACCATATAAAACAACACCAACAACTTTATTGTCCCGAATCAGAACCTTTTTATAGGAACGTGTATATTCGTCAAAAATGGAGATTGCTTTTGTGACATCATCTTCATAAATTTGACCAGCGGAGAATAAATCGCATCCTGCAACTTTCAACTGTGTACCGACGATGCTGCCAGTATATCCATCTGTTTGTGTATTTGTAATGTGTTTTGCTAATATAGCACCTTGTTCATAAAGTGGTGCAACAAGTCCATATGCAATCCCGTCATGTTCTGCGCATTCTCCAACTGCATATATTGCTTCATCATTTGTTTGCATATAGTCATTGACTACAACACCGCGGTTTACAATTAAATCAGCATCTTTTGCTAATTGTGTATTCGGACGTATTCCAACAGCCATCACAATTAAATCGCATGTTACAATATCGCCATCTGCAAATTGAATGCCCTCAACGTGGTTTGTACCAAGAATTTTTACTGTTTTCTTTTCCATAAGGAACTTCATACCTTGTGATTCTAAATCTTCACGTAGTAGTGAAGATGCCTTAGCATCGAGTTGTTGTTCCATTAAGTGCGGCATTAAATGAACAACATGCACGTCCATTCCTAAGTCAATAAGCCCTCGGGCGGCTTCTAAACCAAGTAATCCGCCGCCGATAACAACTGCTTTTTTATATTGCTTAGCGGTATCCATCATAAATTGTGTATCTTCAATTGTGCGAAAACCTGTTACACCAGGAAGATTTGCACCTTCTACAGGTAAAATAAAAGCACTGGATCCTGTTGCGATAATGAGTTTGTCGTACATAACAAGACGATTCTTTTCTGTAACAATGACTTGTTCTTTCCGATCAATTTGCAGTACTTTTTCATTTGTATACAACGTAATATTATTTTCTTCGTACCAACTGTATTCGTTCATAATGATATCTTGTATATTTGTTTTTCCTTGTAGGACGTGGGAGAGCATAATACGATTGTAGTTTGGATGCGGTTCATCTCCAAAAATGGTAATGTCGTATAAGGTATCGTTTTGTTTTAAAATTTCTTCGATACAGCGTATTCCAGCCATACCATTCCCGATCATGACTAAACGTGTTTTCATATTCATTTCCCTTCTTTTTTGTGAAATGTTTAACAAACTTTTATGCTTGTATTATAAAAGTTTTGGGAAATAAGGAGATGTGATATTTATCACAACTTTGGAGGATTCATAAATTGTTCAAAAATGTATGTAGTCTACTTTTGCATTTGATGATTTGATCCTACTAGTTATAAGTAGTAATCCACGGCTAATAGAAAATTCCCTTTATCCAGGTGTTTTTTAAAAGATAAGTTGTCATTGCTTGTTCTAAAGTGAAAACGAGGCTCGTATACATATAGTACAAACTTAGATTTTTTAGGGGGAAAGTGTATGCCTAAATCAACTTTCAAATGGCTTGTTTGTGCTACATTAAGTACAGTTTTATTAGCAGGGTGCGGTTTGTTTAGTAAGGAAAAAGCGACAGAGCAAATTGATCCACCTAAGAAAATAACGTATACGGACGGTGAGAAGAAAGAAACTGCGAAACAAGGAGAAACGAAAAACTTAGATTTATATCTTGTAGATAAAAATGGTTATGTTGTGCCGCAAACGGTACAGTTACCTGCTCCGAAAGATAACGCGGTGATTAAGCAGTCATTACAATATTTAGTGAAAGACGGGCCGGTAACAAACTTATTGCCAAATGGATTTCAAGCTGTGCTCCCAGCGGACACAGAAATGACAGTTGATGTGAAAAAAGACGGGACTGCAGTTGTTGATTTTTCAAAAGAGCTGAAAAACTATAAAAAAGAAGAAGAACGCCGCATTGTAGAAGCGGTTACTTGGACATTAACACAGTTTAAAGAAGTAAAGAATGTGAAGTTCAGCGTGAATGGGCAAGATTTAGCGAAAATGCCTGTTGCTGGTACGCCGATTGGTAATGGGCTAAGCCGAGCAAATGGCATTAACTTTGATGATGAACAAGTTGCTGATCTTGCAAATACAAAACCGATTACACTGTATTTCTTGGCGCAAAGTAATAAACAAAATTATTATGTGCCAGTAACGCGCCGCGTTGCAGAAGGGAAGGAAAACGCAGTAGCGACAATTGTAAAAGAACTCGTGAAAGGACCGTCGCAGAAGTCGGCGTTAACATATGACTTTAATCCAGACGTGAAGTTAATCAATGAACCGAAACTTGAAAAAGGGACGGTGACATTGAACTTTAATGAAAATATTTATGCGAATAAAGATAAAAGTATGATTTCTAACTATGTACTGCAGTCGCTTGTATTATCTTTAACAGAAAAACAAGGTGTAGAAAATGTGTCCATTCAAGTGAATGGAAAGGCGAATCTTGTTACAGAAAAAGGCGATAAATTAATAAAGCCGGTTGATCGTCCGAAAAACGTGAATACAGGTAGTTTTTAAACAGAAATAATTTGATATACTTAATGTAGGAAGAGAAGGGGAATGCATCTAATTCCCCTTCTTTTGTTGCGATACATAACATAAATTTTTAATGGGCTATACTAACAAGTAGTAGTTACAAGGAGGTTATTTTTTATGCGAGTAGATGGTAGACAAGCATCAGAGCTACGCCGTATACATATTCATACGAATTATTTAAAACATCCAGAAGGGTCTGTACTAATTGAAGTTGGTGATACAAAGGTTATTTGTACAGCAACGATTGAAGATCGAGTTCCTCCGTTTATGAGAGGTGAAGGAAAAGGATGGGTTACCGCAGAATATTCCATGATTCCTCGTGCAACAGAACAACGTACCATTCGCGAATCAAGTAAAGGAAAAGTAACGGGACGTACAATGGAAATTCAACGTTTAATTGGACGAGCATTGCGTGCTGTTGTTGATTTAGAAGCACTTGGTGAAAAAACAATTTGGATTGACTGTGATGTAATTCAAGCTGACGGCGGCACGCGAACAGCTTCTATTACTGGTGCGTATGTAGCGATGGTATTAGCGTTTGAGAAGCTTGTATCAGC
The DNA here is from genome assembly GCF_022663535.1 of Bacillus cereus group sp. BfR-BA-01380. Lineage (GTDB taxonomy): Bacteria > Bacillota > Bacilli > Bacillales > Bacillaceae_G > Bacillus_A > Bacillus_A cereus_BB. Next base: position 158,409 of record NZ_JAKUFS010000007.1, read on the forward strand.
AGGGAAAATATCGAAACTTCCAGTGAAAGATTTCTTGGCGGCAACGTCTGTTGGAATCGTTGATGAACATGGTATTGTATTAGATTTAAATTATGCAGAAGATTCTAAGGCGAATGTTGATATGAATGTCATTATGACAGGAAGAGGACACTTTGTTGAAGTGCAAGGTACAGGAGAAGAAGCAACATTTAGCCGCGGTGAATTGAACGAGTTGCTTGATGCAGCAGAACAAGGGATTTTACAGCTTGTTGAAATGCAAAAAGAAGCATTAGGTGATATTGTAACTCATATGGAATAGAGGTGGAAATATGAAACAAGTTGTCGTAGCGACAAAGAATGCCGGGAAAGTACGTGAATTTGCCGAGCTATTTGAAAAGTTTGATTTAGAAGTAAAATCACTTTACGATTTTCCTCATATTGAAGAAGTAGAGGAAACGGGTGAAACGTTTGAAGAAAACGCGATTTTAAAGGCGGAACATCTGTGTAAACAGCTAGGTGAAATTGTCATTGCAGATGATTCTGGTTTAATTGTAGATGCTTTGCAGGGGAAACCAGGTGTTCACTCTGCTCGTTATGCAGGTGAGGAAAAGAATGATCAAGCTAACATTCAAAAGGTGTTAGACGGATTAAAGGATGTTATAATGGAGAAACGTACAGCACGTTTTTATTGCGCATTAGCTGTTGCATTTCCGCAAGAAGATAAAAAACCATTGATTGTAAATGGAACATGTGAAGGAAAGATTTTAGAACAGCAGCGCGGGGAAAATGGTTTTGGGTATGATCCTATTTTTTATGTAGAAGAATACAAAAGCGCAATGGCAGAACTGTCGTCAGATGAGAAAAATAAAATTAGTCATCGCGGACGTGCGCTACGTAAATTAGAAGAAAAAATTCCAGCCTGGTTTTTAGGAGAAGAATAAAGTGAAACTTCCATCAGTGTGGGTGGCTTCATCCCCGCCTGATGGATAGTTGAACCAATCGGGCTTTTACGGGCAGTTGTCCCCCACCTATCTTCTTCGATTTTGGGAGATCTTACTGCCCGCGAATAGCGGGAGAATAAGGGAGCGAAACCGATGAAGGCGTTAATTGTGAGCGACAGTCACGGTTCTGTGAAAGAGCTAAAGCAATTAAAAGAACAGTACGAGGGAAACGTAGATGTGATGATTCATTGCGGTGATTCGGAATTAACATCGCAGCACGCTGAATTAGAAGGATTTCATGTGGTGAAAGGAAACTGTGATTTTGCTTTGGACTTTCCAAATGACATCATCACAGAAGTACAACATACACGATTTCTCGTTACACATGGACATTTATACAATATTAAAATGACGCTGCAAACACTTTTATATCGTGCGAAAGAGGCTGAGGCAAATGTCGTTTGCTTCGGTCATTCGCATGTATTAGGTGCAGAAATCATAGACGATATTTTGTTTATTAATCCAGGAAGTATTCTCTTGCCGCGTTCGCGAAGAGAAAAAACATTTGCTTTACTCGAAATACAAGAAGGTCAAATAGACATACGTCTCCTTACTTTAGAAGGTGTAACTGTAGCGCAAAAAACGTTTCAAATAGGGTGAAAAGAAATTTTTTCACCCTATTTGAAAAAAATGTTGACTTTAATTATTAACGATAATATAATGAATATTGTCGATGAGGCATTAGAAAAAATTTCATATTATGCGGGTGTAGTTTAGTGGTAAAACAAGAGCCTTCCAAGCTCTGGTCGAGAGTTCGATTCTCTTCACCCGCTCCATGTCCCAGTAGCTCAGCAGGATAGAGCAACGGCCTTCAAGAATAGGAGCCTTTATAGGGAAACGAGAACCTATAAAGTGGACGACACTATATCGGTGAAGCCTTAACAGTTTAAGCTGATGGTAATACCGAGGAAACTTACGATCTTCTAAGAAGATTGAGGAGTTTTGAATGATCAAGGAAACACCTTGATGGTAAAAACTCTAAAGTATGATGAAAATCATCGTGAGGTTCCGTAGAGACTACACGTGTCGCACCTGAGATGGTGAAGATATAGTCCAGACTACAAACAGTATTTGCTGGTAGCGAAAGCTATGGTGGTAAGCTAAGCCGTCGGTCGGGAGTTCGAATCTCTCCTGGGACGCTAAAAAAACCTTGTTATCTTTTGATAACAAGGTTTTTTGTTTTTTAATGGAATTCTTTCTCATGATGTTACATTAATTGTTAATAAACTTCTCAAATACAAACCCAAAATCTTTTACATTGTATTGTTTCTTTGTATCAACAAGCCAGTTGAATGCAATTTGATTAATTTCTTTAAACTGTGCTGCAAGATCTAATTCAGCATTTTTTACATTACTTAATGTAGAAGATGCCATTTCTAGGCTTTTATGTGCGTACTGTGTTGCGATGTCATTTTCGTGAGTAATTTCAGCGATTTTTAGAAGGGCTTTATATAAATCTTTTACTTCTTCAATATGTTTTTTATGTATATCAATGGAGTAATGCTCCCCGCCCATAGTAAATTTAATTTCAATATCTAAATCGACAGTTCCAGCCGTTTCGAGCAGGACGTTAGAAACTTTATGAGTGTTGTAGTTATAACGGCGAAGTGTACGTTTCTTACTTACCGCACTCGTTCCGTCAACGTGAATAAGAGCAGTATTTGTAAAGCAATATTCGTCTGTTTTTGATTTGATTAAAAAATAAATTTTTTCATTTTCTTCATGCATGACATAATCATCAGCATCTACTTTATCGTAATCAGCAGGGGTAATAACGGATCCAATATCACTTAAGCCAAGCATATCAGCTGCGACCTTTTTGAACATAGTGAATCATCCTTTCGTTATTGATTTCAGAATCATCGCAATAATATTATATCATTTGTGCGGAAAGAAATGTTAAATATAAGAAGGAAGAAACGAACGGTGGAATGAAATTTTATAGTGGTAATTCCGTTTGAGAAAATCTCTATAGGTGGTGTTATTGTGTATCATCATACAAAAACAAAAGGAGATTTAGGAGTATTAAAAGCACAAGTTGATTTATATGAAAAGGGTTATATGATACTTGTTCCTCATACTGAGCATGCTCCTTTTGACCTTGTAGCTTATAAAGATGGCGTGTTTAAACGGATTCAAGTGAAATATAGAGAATTAAATGACAAAGGAATTCTTGAAATAAGGTTTCGTTCCAGTTATTCAACCGGGAAAGGGATAGTTATGAAAAATGTAGATAAAGGAGAAATTGATGTTTATTGTGTGTATTGTCCTCAAACTGATGTATGTTATTATTTCGACCCTAAAGTCTTTCGTAAATCAATTAGTTTGAGAGTTAAAGCTCCGAAAAATTATCAAGAAAAGAATATAAATTTTGCAGATGGATATAGGGAAATACCGTAAAACTACCTCAGTATATGTACATGGAGGTAGTTTTTATTTTAAGAAATCGTAATTACTCAGCCATACATTTTATTTAGAAGTTTGGTAAGGGGTAAGTTACAATCCATTTTAATTGTTCGTCATCTAAGTCGCTGCTATGCAGATTACAACATGCCCGCTACTTGCTTTCTTCTTTTGTTTTAAACGTTGCACGTGGCAGAAAAGGGCCCTGACCGATCCAAGCATAGCCAGTCCCTCACGCCCATCTAAAAGAATGCTTTTTTTCTTTTTTCACAGAGTGCCTGAGTAGTAACGTTATTATTATTCAGCATACAGATTGCTGCCACGAAGATAAAAATGGCCATGCACCTCGCTACCTATCTTTGTTTTAAACGTTGCGCGTGGCAGGAAAGGGCCCTGACCGCTCCAAAACATAGCCAGTCCCTCACGCCCATCTAAAAAAATGCTTTTCTGCTTTTTTCACAAAATGACTAAGTAGTTACAAGAAATCTTACAATTCTGTAAGGTACATGTAAGGTAGTTCGATGGTAACTATTTCTAAACATTTTATAATAAAGGTAACAAAGATGAATCGAGGAGGAAAAAATGATGAAAGGATTAGCTGTAGCAGCTTTAACAATTGCTTTTGGAGTTGTTGCGTATGACAAACTGGCTCACATGATCGAGGTTGTAAAACAGTTAATAGCATAAATAAAGATTTAAGGGGACAGAGAATGGAATGGCTATTAGGAATGATTGGAGTTTGTAGTGTAATCTTATTATGCATGTTTCCAATTGGATTATTAAGTTCAAGTACAAGTATATTTTTCGTGTGTTCAATCATCTGTACAATCATAATTATTATGTTGTTGATGAAACGTAGTAAGCTTATTTTCTTTTTTAGCGTCATTGTGATGACGTTTATTGTTCTTCAAATGATAACCCTCTTTGTATATCCTTCTATTATAAAAGCTTTCCATTGAAACTCTCCGCATCGGTAGCCGAGGGTTTTTTGTTTTATCCCGCATTAACGGGCAGTAATACTCCTGCCTCAAAATTCAGCAGAAGCATTGTCCAGTTCCAGTGGCTAGAATGTTCGGTGGCTTCGCTTCTTCCTACGAGGTAAAAAACACCTCTGCGTCAGAAGCTCCATCCCCCTCACATTCTGGACGAGCCACTTCCACATTTCTTTGTTGTCCAGCTCTAGCGGCTAGAATCTCTGGTCGTTTCGCCCCCTCGGCCGAGGCAAAAAGCGCCTCTCCGCCTTGTGCGTGGGCGTCCTGCAATTCTGAGCGAGCCGCTTCCGCCTTTCTTAAGAAGTTAGGCGGGAGATAAACTGCCCGTAAAAGCCCGATTGGTGAGGGCTGATAATCAGTGGGGGATGAAGAAAACCCCCACTGATTAAAGTTTCACTTTATCTTCATTTGTTTATGAAATTTCTACTTTCGTATTTCTCTCTGATATATTTGATTTTTGTGTAGAAGAAATCGACGTTTTCTCAATAAAAACGAACAGATTCCAATTATTGTGTTCCGAACTGTCATTTGTTATATTAACTTTAAAGTGTATTGAAAATCTAAAAAAAGAGGCGAGCGTATGGATAAAAAAGAAAGTACGGTCGTATTGTTTCCGCAATTGTCAGCGCGATTTACTGACGAGGGGTTTATTGCATTGCGTGAACGCCGGTTTGAAGAAGCGTTAAAAAACTTCGAAATGTTGCGCCAATACGGAGCGCAGACAGAGCAATCAGAATTAGCTTCAGTTATTTGTTTGCTAGAATTAAAAGAAATAGAAGAAGCGAAAGAACGATGCGTGAAATTGCTTGAAACAGGAGAATTCTTATTTCAAGATATTCTTGAAACGTATATTACGATTTTAGTGCAAACAAATGATTATGAAGGCATTATTGAAACGGTGCAATCTGTTTTACAAACGAAAGAAATAACAGTAGAGCAAAAAGAAAAATTAGCACAACTTGCCTTGTTTGCAAAGAGTATGCTAGATAGTGAAGAAGTAGTAGAGATAGACGGCGGTTTATCTTTTGATGAACCTGCGTTTGCGGATGCTTTGCTGACTGGTGACTACGGGGAGCAGCTGCGCGCAGTGAATCGTCTTGCAACTAAACATGTCGAGAAGGCTTTGGCGACGTTGCGTACATTTTTATTAGATGAAACGAAACACCCGTATATTAAAACTTCTATCTTATACGTATTAATGGACTTTGGAATACGAGAGAAGATAGAGGTAGAGAAGTTTGGTGAGACAATAACAGTTATACCGGCTAATTTGGCTTATAATCAATATGATACAGGAAAAGTGTTACATATATTATCTGAACGATTAGAGCATGATAATCCATCGATGTATGAGGCAATTATTACATATTGGAAAGAAATGCAGACAAGTCTCTTCCCGTTTCCTCTATTAACAGACAAAGACGAGTTATGGGCAGCTGTTTTAGAGAGAGTTGGAAGGAAACGCTTTGGAATGCCAATCGATGAAGAGAAGCTTCTTCGTGAGTATGATATTACATTGGAAGAATACCATATTGCATATCAGTGGTTTTTACGTATTGAGAAAGAGGGATTTATGCCAGTATAATGAAAAAGAATGTTTCAGTTATTGAAACGAGAGTATTCTATGTTATAATGTAAGGGTTGCAAAAAGGCTTAAATCTGCCTTTTTATAAGAGAATAGAAACAAATATTCTCTTACTTATATGTTTCATATTATTCTCGAACAAAATATACCGTATTTGTCTTTTGGACAAATAGTAGATTGAGAAGTGTATGTCCAAAGTTTTTTATAGTGGATAGAAGGCTGAATTTATCAGTTTGCGTTTGTTGTTTCTTTTTGAGAAATGATAAAGGCCTCAATCTCTAAAGGTATGTGCATACATTATTATAGTTGGAGGGAAAGAATAAAATGGCTGCAAAATGGGAAAAATTAGAAGGTAACGTTGGCGTTTTAACAATCGAAGTTGATGCGAAAGAAGTAAACAACTCTTTAGACGCTGCGTTCAAAAAAGTAGTAAAAACAATTAATGTACCGGGCTTCCGTAAAGGGAAAATGCCTCGTCCTCTATTCGAACAACGCTTCGGTGTAGAATCTTTATACCAAGATGCTTTAGATATCATCTTACCACAAGCATACGGTGAAGCAATCGATGAAACTGGTATCTTCCCAGTTGCTCATCCTGAAATCGACATCGAGAAATTCGAAAAAGGTCAAAACTTAATTTTTACTGCAAAAGTTACTGTAAAACCTGAAGTGAAATTAGGCGAATACAAAGGCTTAACAGTAGAGAAAATGGATGTTACTGTAACTGACGAAGATGTAGAGAACGAATTAAAATCTTTACAAGAGCGTCAAGCTGAGCTTGTAGTGAAAGAAGATGGCACTGTAGAAAACGGTGATACAGCTGTAATCGACTTCGAAGGTTTCGTTGATGGCGAAGCATTTGAAGGTGGAAAAGGCGAAAACTACTCTTTAGCAATCGGTACTGGCACATTCATCCCAGGATTTGAAGAGCAATTAGTTGGTCTAAAAGCTGGCGAACAAAAAGACGTGGAAGTGTCATTCCCAGAAGAATACCATGCAGCTGAACTAGCTGGTAAACCAGCAACATTTAAAGTAACAGTTCATGAAATTAAAGTGAAAGAACTTCCTGCTTTAGATGACGAGTTCGCGAAAGATGCAAACGAAGAAGTAGCAACTCTTGATGAGTTAAAAGCAAAAACTCGTGAGAACTTAGAAGTAAGCAAAAAGCAAGAAGCTGAGCACAAAGTTCGTGACGAAGCAGTAGAAAAAGCTTCTGCAAATGCAGAAATCGACATTCCAGAAGCTATGATCGAAACTGAATTAGAGCGTATGGTTCGCGAATTCGAGCAACGCTTAAGCTACCAAGGCATGAACTTAGAACTTTACTACCAATTCACAGGTACTGATGAAGAGAGCTTAAAAGGGCAAATGAAAGAAGACGCTGCAAAACGCGTAACAACTAACCTTGTTCTTGAAGCTATCATCAAAGCTGAAAACATTGAAGCAACAGATGAAGAAGTAAATGCAGAAATTGAAAAAATGGCTGAAATGTACAACATGCCAGTAGACGCTGTGAAACAAGCTCTTGGTAACGTTGAAGGTGTAAAAGAAGAACTTCAAGTTCGTAAAGCAGTAGATTTCTTAGTAGATAACAGCAAGACTGCATAATAAAATAACAAGGCGCGACATTGCTCGTGCCTTGTTTTATAAATATAAATATATTTGTAAAACATTTTGTTATGAAGAAGGAAATGATTCTTCAAAAGTCGAATATACATATTTCAAAAGTTTTAAAAATTTTTTATTTGTACATAACTAACCATATTATTTGTATTTCTCGCCACGTAGTGACATAATATGTATTTACATACGATACATTTATCGTGTACATACGAAGGCAAGGTTTTAGCACTTTGTAAGGGGTGTGAAAATATGTTTAAATTTAATGATGAGAAAGGACAATTAAAATGTTCTTTCTGTGGCAAAACACAAACGCAAGTTCGAAAACTTGTGGCAGGTCCTGGAGTCTACATTTGTGATGAATGTATAGAACTTTGCACAGAAATCGTGCAAGAGGAGCTTGCAAAAGATGAAGAAGTAGAATTCAAAGATGTACCGAAGCCGGTAGAAATTCGTGAAATTTTGGATGAATACGTAATCGGACAAGATCAAGCGAAGAAAGCATTAGCGGTAGCGGTATATAACCATTACAAGCGCATTAATTCTAGCAGCAAAATTGATGATGTAGAATTAGCGAAAAGTAATATTGCTTTAATTGGGCCAACAGGTAGCGGTAAAACGTTATTAGCTCAGACATTAGCGCGTATTTTAAATGTTCCATTTGCAATTGCTGATGCAACATCTTTAACGGAAGCTGGATACGTAGGAGAAGATGTGGAAAACATCTTATTAAAACTTATTCAAGCAGCTGATTATGATGTAGAGAAAGCGGAAAAAGGAATCATTTATATTGACGAGATTGATAAAGTGGCTCGTAAGTCAGAAAATCCGTCAATCACACGTGACGTATCTGGTGAGGGTGTGCAACAGGCACTTCTTAAAATTTTAGAAGGAACTGTAGCGAGCGTTCCGCCTCAAGGTGGTCGTAAGCATCCACATCAAGAGTTTATTCAAATTGATACAACAAACATTTTATTCATTTGTGGCGGTGCATTTGATGGTATTGAACCAATCATTAAACGCCGTCTTGGTGAAAAAGTGATTGGTTTCGGTTCTGAGAAGAAAAATGCTGATGTAACAGAAAAGCATGTTTTATCGCATGTATTGCCAGAAGATTTATTAAAATTCGGATTAATTCCAGAATTTATTGGTCGTCTTCCAGTTATTGCGAACTTAGAGCCACTTGATGAAGGTGCTCTTGTTGACATCTTAACAAAGCCGAAAAATGCGCTTGTGAAGCAGTTCCAAAAGTTATTGGAGCTTGATGATGTTGAATTAGAGTTTGAAGAAGAAGCTCTTGTTGAAATTGCCAAAAAAGCAATTGAACGTAAAACAGGTGCACGTGGACTTCGTTCTATCATTGAAGGTCTAATGCTAGATGTGATGTTCGAACTTCCATCTCGTAAAGACATTGAAAAATGTGTCATTTCAAAAGAAACAGTAACAGAAAATGCCACGCCAAAATTGGTGCTGCAAGATGGTACTGTACTTGAGCAAGATACAAAAACATCTGCATAAAGTGTTTTGAATAATGGGGGCTTTGGCCCTCATTATTTATGAAGTGGAATATAAACGATAGAAACAGCAATTATATAATTGCTGTTTCTTCTTATGTTTAGCGTGTTTCCTCCCAGGGGATACTGAAGAGTAAAACATAGCGGGAGGAAATGAATATGAGCTGGACAAATATTTTTTTAATCGTTCAACTTGTCTTTGGTGTAATTGTTGGATTATATTTTTGGCATTTACTCCGAAACCAGCGAACGCAAAAAGTTTCAATCGATAGAGAATCAAAGAAAGAGCTAGAGCAACTTCGGAAAATGCGGGAAATTTCTTTAACAGAACCTCTTGCTGAAAAGGTTCGTCCGGCGTCATTTGCCGATATTGTCGGACAAGAAGATGGTATTAAGTCATTAAAAGCAGCTTTATGCGGACCCAATCCACAGCATGTCATTATATATGGACCGCCAGGAGTTGGGAAAACAGCAGCGGCTCGGCTCGTATTAGAAGAAGCGAAGAAAAATACGAAGTCTCCGTTTCGCATGAATGCAACATTTATTGAACTCGATGCCACAACAGCTCGGTTTGATGAACGAGGGATTGCCGATCCATTAATTGGTTCTGTTCATGACCCAATTTATCAAGGGGCCGGTGCGATGGGACAAGCGGGTATTCCCCAACCGAAAAAAGGAGCGGTCACAGATGCACATGGAGGAATTTTATTTATTGATGAGATTGGAGAGCTTCATCCAATTCAAATGAATAAAATGTTAAAAGTGCTGGAGGATCGCAAAGTGTTTTTGGAAAGTGCATATTATAGTGAGGAAAATTCCTTTATTCCAACGTATATACACGATATTTTCCAAAAGGGATTACCGGCTGATTTTCGTCTTGTTGGTGCAACAACACGTTCACCGGAGGAAATTCCTCCAGCGATTCGCTCACGTTGTTTAGAAGTCTTTTTTCGTGAGTTAGATACAGAAGAGATTGAAGAGGTAGCCCAAAATGCAGCTGAAAAGGTATGTATGGAGATAGGGAAACAAGGCGTAGAAATGATTGGAATGTACGCACGAAATGGAAGAGAAGCCATTAACCTTGTACAAATCTCTGCTGGAATGGCAATTAACGAAGGGCGATCTTCTATAAAGGATGAAGATATTGAATGGGTGATTCATTCAAGTCAACTGACACCTAAATACGAAAAGCATATATATCCTATTCCGAGAATCGGTCTTGTAAGTGGCTTGGCTGTATATGGACCCAATACAGGGGCACTACTCGAAATTGAAGTAACAGCAATTCCGGCAAAAGAAAAAGGTTCTGTTGTGGTAACAGGGATTGTTGAAGAGGAGAGCATCGGCAATCAATCAAAATCGATTCGCCGTAAAAGTATGGCGAAAGGTTCTGTTGATAATGTTGTGACTGTCCTTCGTTCACTGGATTTATTACCAGAAGGGTATGATATACATATTAACTTTCCAGGTGGTGTTCCAGTTGATGGTCCATCTGCCGGCATTGCAATTGCAACAGGTATATATTCTGCAGTTCATCGTATGTATGTCAATAATGAAGTAGCGATGACCGGAGAGATTAGTATTCACGGGGAAGTAAAACCAGTCGGCGGCGTTTATGCGAAAGTAAAAGCAGCGAAAAAGGCTGGGGCAAAGAAAGTGCTTATCCCCGCAGAAAATATGCAGCCTATTCTTTATACAATTAAAGAGATTGAAATTGTTCCTGTCCGGAAATTAAAAGAAGTATTTGCATTGGCATGTATACAAGAAAAAATGGAGCGAACAGGTGATACGTTGCTCTCTTTCGAGGAAGATGATGCACAATCGATTTGAAAGAGAGTATTAGCGGGTCAATCGGACTCTTAGAGACAGTTCTCGCTAAGAAGGAAGTTAAATCACTCGGATATTCTAGGCTTTGCTTAAGTCGTTATATGCTTAGGCGAAGTCCTTTTTCTTGAACAGGAAACAGAGTATCAAGTCTCTGCGATTGCATAAGGCTTTATTGTAATATAAAATAGGGAAACAAAGATATTTATGGAGGTGCTATGTCTAATATGAATGCGAACGAAAGAATCGTGCCCCTCCTACCATTAAGAGGCGTTCTCGTATATCCGACGATGGTTCTGCATCTTGATGTAGGACGTGATAAATCGATCAAAGCGCTTGAGCAGGCGGCTATGGAAGAAAATATGATTTTCTTAGCGATGCAAAAAGACGTGAATATCGATGATCCGAAAGAAGATGATGTTTATAAAGTAGGTACGTTAGCAAAAGTGAAGCAAATGCTCAAATTGCCAAATGGCACGATGCGTATCCTTGTTGAAGGTTTACATAGAGTAGAAATGACAGAGTTCATTGAAGAAGATGATGTAATTACAGCTAATGTCCATACGTTAATTGAAGAAGAAGAAGGCGATTTAGAAGAAAAGGCGCTTATGCGTACATTAATTGAGTATTTTGAGCAATATATTAAGCTGTCCAAGAAAATTTCAGGTGAAACGTTTGCGACAGTTGTTGATGTTGAGGAACCGGGTCGATTAGCTGATCTTGTATCATCTCATTTGCCGCTCAAAACGAAGCAAAAGCAACAAATTTTAGAAATTACTGCAGTGAAAGAACGATTACATACGCTTATTTCTTTTATTCAAGATGAAAAAGAGTTATTAAACTTAGAAAAGAAAATTGGTCAACAAGTGAAACGTTCTATGGAGCGTACACAAAAAGAGTACTTTTTACGTGAACAAATGAAAGCTATTCAAAAAGAGCTTGGTGATAAAGAAGGAAAAGGCGGGGAAGTAGAAGACCTTCGCGAAAAGATTGAAGAATCAGGAATGCCAGAAGAAACGATGAAGGCGGCATTAAAAGAGCTGGATCGTTATGAGAAATTGCCGGCAAGTTCAGCGGAGAGCGGTGTCATTCGTAATTATATTGATTGGTTATTATCTCTTCCTTGGACGGAGGCAACAGAAGATCGTATAGATCTTGTACGAGCTGAAAATATTTTAAATGAAGAGCATTATGGGCTTGAAAAAGTAAAAGAACGTGTGCTTGAATATTTAGCGGTGCAAAAGCTTACCAATTCGTTAAAAGGGCCTATTCTTTGTTTAGTTGGTCCTCCTGGGGTTGGGAAAACATCGTTAGCTCGTTCAATTGCGACATCAGTGAATCGCAATTTTGTTCGTGTATCACTTGGCGGTATACGTGATGAATCAGAAATTCGTGGTCATCGTCGTACGTATGTAGGTGCGATGCCGGGCCGCATTATTCAAGGGATGAAAAAAGCAAAAACAATCAATCCCGTCTTTTTATTAGATGAGATTGATAAAATGTCCAATGATTTCCGCGGTGATCCTTCGGCGGCATTATTAGAGGTATTAGATCCAGAACAAAATCATAATTTTAGTGATCATTATATTGAAGAGCCGTATGATTTATCAAAAGTGATGTTTGTTGCAACTGCTAATACGCTTGCAAGCATTCCAGGTCCGCTTCTTGACCGCATGGAGATTATTTCTATTGCTGGTTATACAGAACTTGAAAAAGTACATATTGCCCGTGAGCATTTATTGACGAAACAATTGAAGGAACATGGGCTGAAAAAAGGAAATTTACAAGTGCGCGACGAAGCGCTTCTTGAAATCATCCGTTACTATACGCGTGAGGCGGGTGTTCGTACGTTAGAACGTCAGCTTGCGAAGCTTTGCCGAAAAGCAGCGAAGATTATTGTAACGGAAGAACGGAAACGCGTCGTTGTAACGGAGAAGAATATTACAGAATTGCTTGGAAAACGCATATTCCGTTATGGCCAAGCAGAAACGAAAGATCAAGTAGGTATGGCAACAGGTTTAGCGTATACAGCAGCTGGAGGAGATACACTTGCAATTGAGGTATCCGTATCTCCGGGTAAAGGGAAATTGATTTTAACAGGAAAACTTGGGGATGTGATGAAAGAATCTGCACAAGCGGCATTTAGTTATATTCGTTCTCGTGCAGAAGAACTGCATATTGCCCCTGACTTCCATGAAAAACATGATATTCATATTCATGTTCCTGAAGGTGCGGTACCAAAAGACGGACCATCAGCAGGGATTACGATGGCAACAGCTCTTATTTCAGCATTAACAGGTATTCCTGTTAGTAAAGAAGTGGGAATGACAGGTGAAATTACACTTCGTGGTCGCGTGTTACCGATTGGTGGATTGAAAGAGAAAACATTGAGCGCACATCGTGCAGGTTTAAAGAAAATTATTTTACCGGCAGAAAATGAAAGAGATTTAGAAGATATTCCAGAAAGCGTAAAGGAAAACCTTACGTTTGTGCCAGTCTCTCATTTAGATGAGGTGCTAGAGCATGCATTAGTAGGAGTGAAAAAATGAAAGTAACAAAAGCTGAGATTGTCATTAGCGCAGTCAAACCAGAACAATATCCGGAGGGCGATTTACCAGAAATCGCATTAGCAGGTCGTTCAAATGTAGGAAAATCATCCTTTATAAATAAAATTTTGAATCGGAAAAAATTAGTGCGCATTTCTTCTAAACCAGGAAAAACGCAAACACTAAACTTTTTCATCATTAATGATATGATGCATTTTGTGGATGTACCAGGTTATGGTTACGCGAAAGTATCTAAAACAGAACGAGCAGCATGGGGCAAGATGATTGAAACATATTTCACAACAAGACAGCAGTTAGATGCAGCTGTTCTTGTGATTGATTTACGTCATAAGCCGACGAACGACGATGTGATGATGTATGATTTCTTAAAGCATTATGAAATTCCAACAATCATTATTGCAACAAAAGCTGATAAAATTCCAAAAGGAAAATGGCAAAAGCATTTGAAAGTTGTGAAAGAAACGCTTGATATAGAACCAGGGGATGAAGTCGTATTATTTTCTTCAGAAACGGGTCTTGGGAAAGAAGAAGCGTGGAAAGCGATTCATAAGTTTACAAAAACAAAAAACGTGTGACGAGTGTCACACGTTTTTTTATGATCATTTGGTATAATCATACATATTTTCTTTCAATTGAAAGAAGCTAGTAAAAGATAGTTTTTTTAGCATAGATGGAATAGTTTCCATTACTTGATTCCGAAAATTTTTTTTGGTAACGTACAGATAGAATGTTATTATTTTATAATTATTATAAAGTGAAACTTCCCTTTTAGGAGTGTCTTTCTCCTAAAAGGGTTAGCTGAACCAATCGGGCTCAAAGGGACAGTATCTTCGTTGGATAAGCAGTTTTTACTGTCCCTTTGAGCGGGATAAAGTGAAGATTCTCTTTGAGTGGGAAGTGGGATATTACTATTCTTTACTTATCACGGGAGATGTCTTATTGTCAGATAAGTAAAGAAGAAAAAGAGAAGGTGTTCACACGATTGTCAGATTTATAAGAGGAAAGTTGTATTATGATAGTAGATAAGATGAAAAAACGGTTGAAGGGGGACGTGCTGCGTGCATATTCTTGTTGTTGGTGTTAACTATCGAACAGCCCCTGTAGAAATTCGTGAGAAACTAACGTTCCAGGCAGCAGAATTAGAGAAAGCGATGACAACGTTGCAAAAACAAAAAAGTGTATTAGAAAATGTCATTGTATCAACGTGCAATCGAACAGAAATCTATGCTGTAGTAGACCAGTTACACACAGGACGCTATTATATTAAGAAGTTTATGGCTGATTGGTTTCAGCTTGAAATAGAAGAAATTGCACCGTACTTATCACTATATGAAGAAGATGGTGCTACAGATCATTTATTCCGCGTAACATGTGGATTAGATTCAATGGTAGTTGGAGAAACGCAAATTTTAGGTCAAATTCGTAGTAGCTTCTTACTTGCGCAAGAAATAAAAACGACGGGAACGATATGTAATGAATTGTTTAAACAAGTCGTTACACTAGCAAAGCGTGCACATTCAGAAACAACAATTGGCGGCAATGCAATGTCGGTAAGCTATGCGGCTGTTGAACTTGGCAAGAAAATTTTTGGCGATTTGAAAGATTGCCATGTTCTTATTCTTGGTGCAGGGAAAATGGGCGAATTAGCACTGCAGAACTTGTACGGGAGCGGTGCTCATAAAGTGACTGTTATGAATCGTACGTTTGTCAAGGCAGAAACGATGGCAGAAAAATATATGGGACTTGCAAAGCCGTTGGATCAGTTGCGATGCGCGCTGTTAGAAGCTGATATTGTAATTAGCTCAACAGGGTCGACTGAATATGTAATTACGAAAGAAATAATGTCCAAAGTAGAAAGCATGCGCTCTGGTCGTCCGCTCTTTATGGTAGATATTGCAGTGCCACGTGATATTGATCCGGCAATTGATGCGTTAGAAAGTGTTTTCTTATATGATATTGATGATTTACAAGGTGTTGTGGAAGCGAATCGTGCTGAGCGATTAAAAGAAGCTGAGAAAATTCAAATTATGATTGAAGAAGAAATGATTCTCTTTAAGTCATGGCTGAATACGCTTGGGGTTGTACCGTTAATTTCGGAACTTCGTGATAAGGCATTAGCGATTCAAAGTGAAACAATGCAAAGTATTGAACGGAAAATTCCAACGTTAACAGAGCGGGAACGAAAAGTAATAAGTAAGCATACGAAAAGTATTATTAATCAATTGTTAAAAGATCCAATTTTAATTGCGAAAGAGTTAGCGGCTGAAGAAGATGCGAAAGAAAAACTTGCTCTATTTTCGAAAATTTTCGATTTAAGTGCGAAAGAAGCAGCAAAAGAGAACGAAGCAGAATGGAAGCAAGCTGAGAAGTGGACAGTATCCGCTCCATCTTTGTAATGGAAAGGATAAACGGATGGGTGTTTTAAACAATAGCATTATTTATCATATTGCCATTATTTTATATGCCTGCAGCGTTAGTTTATATTTCATAGATTATTTTCAAAGTAACCGAAGGGCAAATCAGATTGCCTTTTGGTTACTTTCTGTTGTATGGGTACTATATTCAATCTTTATGCTACTTCGGGCAACAGAAGCGGAAATTAATCCAATTTTAACGTTATTATCAGGTATTTATTTTTATGTATGGTTATTAATTACATTATCATTAATGATTAACCGATTTATGCGCATTGACTTTTTAGTCTTTTTTACAAATATGATTGCGTTTGGCGTAAGCGCTTTTTCTATGTTTACGCCGCTTGGGAAAATGTCGCCGGTGTTAGTGAATCAATTAGTTTCGGGGCTTGTTTATGTGCATATAGGTATGGCGATCGTTTCCTATGCGACATTTACGGTTTCTTTTATTTTTTCCATTATGTATTTAATTCAATATCGTTTATTAAAACAAAAAAAATGGAATGCAAGATTAAGGCGGTTAGGAAATTTACCGAAGCTGGATTCTATGTCATACGGTTTAAATTTATTTTCTATACCGTTCTTTTTATTAGCCATTTTGCTTGGGTGTATATGGGGATATACGAAGTTAAATAATTTTCATTGGTATGACGCAAAGGTAATTGGATCTTTCATTGTCTTATTTGTATACTGTGCAGGTATTTATTTACGGGGATCAGATACATTGCAAGGAAAGAAAATTGCAAGTTGGAATATCGGGGCGTTTCTGATTATGTTAATTAATATTTTTTTATTTAGTAGTTTATCGAACTTCCATTTTTGGTACTTATAATGAGGAGAGAAAAATATGCGCAAAATTATTGTAGGATCAAGAAAAAGTAAATTGGCATTAACACAAACAAATTGGTTTATCGACCAATTGAAGGCGCTAGGGTTGCCGTATGAATTTGAAGTAAAAGAAATAGTAACGAAAGGTGATGTTATTTTAGATGTGACACTGTCGAAAGTAGGCGGTAAAGGGTTGTTCGTAAAAGAGATCGAACATGCACTGTTTACAAAAGAAATTGATATGGCTGTCCATAGTATGAAAGATATGCCAGCAGTACTTCCTGAAGGATTAACAATTGGATGTATTCCAAAACGTGTAGATCCGCGTGATGCGTTTATTTCTAAAAATGGAGAATCGTTTGATGAGTTACCAGAAGGAGCGGTGATTGGTACAAGCAGTTTACGCCGCAGTGCACAGTTGTTAGCTGCGCGTCCGGATTTACAAGTGAAATGGATTCGCGGAAATATTGATACGAGGCTACGTAAGTTAAAAGAAGAAGATTACGATGCGATTATTTTAGCTGGTGCAGGGCTAAAGCGAATGGGCTGGGCAGATGATGTGATTACAGGGTATTTAGAAGAAACGGTATGTGTACCAGCTGTCGGTCAAGGTGCGCTATCTATTGAATGCCGCGAGGATGATGCGGATTTATTACAATTATTAAGTCATTTAAATGATAATGTAACAGCGAGAACAGTTGAAGCAGAGCGTGTCTTTCTACATAAATTAGAAGGAGGCTGCCAAGTTCCGATTGCTGGATATGCAACGCTCAAAGAAGATGACCAAATTGAATTAACAGCTCTTGTTGGATCGACAGATGGCACTGTCTTATTGAAAGAAGTTGTTGTTGGTGAACATGCCGGAGAAGTTGGAGAGCGAGCAGCAGACTTGTTAATCGGACAAGGAGCAAAGGAACTTATTGCCGCAGCAAATCAGGAGCAAAACTAGCAATATGACTTCTCTTTGCGGAAAAACAGTGCTAATTACAAGAGCCCAGCAACAAGTGAAGCAAATGAGTACAGCAGTGCAAAAACAGGGCGGAATTCCAGTGGAAATTCCGCTTTTACATATAACAGCAGCCTCGCATGATCAATTTCAACAAGTACGTGAGGAATTGGACGTGTATAATTGGATTGTTTTCACAAGTAAAAATAGTGTGAATTTCTTTTTAGATGGTTTACAGCAACCCTTGCCAAAGACGATGAAAATTGCCGCAGTTGGCGTGAAGACAAAGCAAGAATTAGAACACCGCGGCTATAATGTTCATTTTGTACCAACTGCATTTGTAGCTGAAGTATTTGCGAAGGAATTTGTGAATCATATTGGAAGCGAGACACGTATAGTATTGCCAAAAGGAAATCTTGCGAGAGATGTCATACGAGCGGCGCTGCGAAATCATGGTGCGATTGTACGCGAACTTGTTGTATATGAAACGGCAGTCCATCTGCAAATGCGCGAACAACTTATCGATGCACTGCAATCGAGAGAAATTGATGTGATTACTTTTACAAGCCCGTCTACTGTACAGAGTTTTCTTACATTGCTTGAAGGTGAGAACTGGAGAGAATGGGTAAAAGGATGTACAATTGCTTGTATAGGCCCTGTTACGGAACAAGAAGCCCGGAAGTATTTTCAAAATCTTCTCGTTCCGACAGAATATACAATTGAAGCTATGTTACAATGCATTTCAGAAAATATATAAATCCATTTTGATTTTTCAACATATAAGTTGCTGTTATATAAAACAAAAAGTGACTGCTACTTGCTTTCTCTCTTTGTTTTACCAACGCACGTGGCAGGAAAAGGCTCTGACCGCTTCTATGCATGGCTAGATTCTCTCGCCCACCCATAAAAAGAAAAGGGTTTTTATGTCTGTTTTTCAACTTGCATTTATATATAATAAAGTGAAACTTTAAGAATTGGAGATGGAAAAGTTATGAATCCTTTACAATTTAACCGTCATCGTCGTTTACGACAAAGTGCAAATATGCGTGCTATTGTACGTGAAACACATTTACATGCAGAAGATTTCATTTATCCAATTTTTGTTTTAGAAGGAGAAAATAAGCGTAATGAAGTTCCTTCTATGCCAGGTGTATATCAAATTTCTTTAGACCATCTGCAAGCAGAAATGCAAGAAGTTGTCGATTTAGGCATTCGTTCCGTTATCGTATTTGGTTTACCTGCTGAAAAAGATGAAGTTGGTTCTTCTGCGTATTGTGAGCACGGTATTGTACAGCGAGCAATTACGCAAATTAAAGAGAGATTCCCAGAATTAGTTGTAATTGCAGATACTTGTTTATGCCAGTATACGAGTCATGGCCATTGCGGTGTAATTGAAGACGGAATTATTTTAAATGATGAATCGTTAGAGGTTCTTGCAAAAACAGCAGTAAGTCAAGCGAAAGCAGGTGCGGATATTATTGCACCATCTAATATGATGGATGGATTTGTAGCATTTATTCGTCATGCGTTAGATGAAAATGGCTTTACGCATGTCCCAGTTATGTCATATGCAGTGAAATATGCGTCGGCCTTTTATGGACCGTTTCGTGATGCTGCACATGGTGCACCTCAATTTGGTGATCGTAAAACATATCAAATGGATCCAGCGAATCGTCTAGAAGCATTCCGCGAAGCTGAGTCAGATGTGGTGGAAGGAGCGGACTTCTTGATTGTGAAGCCAGCACTTTCTTATTTAGATATTATTCGTGATGTGAAAAATAACTTCAATCTTCCGGTTGTTGCGTATAATGTGAGTGGTGAATACTCGATGGTTAAAGCGGCAGCACAAAATGGCTGGATTAATGAAAAAGACATTGTTCTTGAAAAATTATTAAGCATGAAGCGTGCAGGAGCGGATTTAATACTTACATATCATGCGAAAGATGCAGCGAGATGGTTACAAGAAGGGAGCACACGATAATGAAAAGTTTTGATAAATCGATTGAAGCGTTTGAAACAGCAAAAGATTTAATGCCAGGCGGTGTAAATAGCCCAGTGCGTGCATTTAAATCTGTCGGTATGAATCCACTATTTATGGAGCGAGGAAAAGGCTCTAAAGTTTATGATATTGATGGAAATGAATACATTGATTATGTATTGTCATGGGGGCCGCTTATTCATGGTCATTCCAACGACCAGGTTGTGGAAGCGTTAAAAGCAGTAGTAGAAAAAGGAACGAGCTTCGGTGCGCCGACAGAAATTGAAAATAAACTAGCGCAGCTTGTAATCGATCGTGTACCGTCTATTGAAATTATACGTATGGTTAACTCTGGGACAGAGGCGACAATGAGTGCGCTTCGCTTAGCACGTGGTTACACTGGGCGTAATAAAATTTTGAAGTTTGAAGGCTGCTATCACGGACATGGTGATTCGCTTTTAATTAAAGCTGGTTCTGGTGTTGCTACGCTTGGTTTACCAGATAGCCCTGGTGTACCAGAAGGCGTTGCGAAAAATACGATTACGGTTGCGTATAACGATTTAGAAAGCGTGAAATATGCGTTTGAACAGTTCGGTGATGATATTGCGTGTATCATTGTAGAGCCAGTAGCAGGAAATATGGGTGTTGTACCACCGCTTCCGGGATTTTTACAAGGCCTTCGTGATGTTACAACAGAATACGGTGCACTTCTTATTTTTGATGAAGTAATGACTGGCTTCCGTGTAGCTTATAATTGTGGACAAGGATATTTTGGGGTAACACCTGATTTAACATGTTTAGGAAAAGTAATTGGAGGCGGGCTTCCTGTTGGGGCATATGGTGGTAAAGCTGAAATTATGAAGCAAGTAGCACCAAGTGGACCAATTTACCAAGCTGGTACACTATCTGGTAATCCATTAGCGATGACAGCAGGATATGAAACGCTTGTCCAGTTAACACCAGAAAGCTATAAAGAATTTGAACGTAAAGCGGAAATGCTTGAAAAAGGTTTACATGAAGTAGCGCTAAAATATGATATTCCGCATTGTATTAACCGTGTTGGTTCCATGGTTGGTATTTTCTTTACAGATGAAAAGGTTATTAACTATGAAACCGCAAAAACGTCCAATTTAGAATATTTTGCAGCGTATTATCGTGAAATGGTAGAACAAGGTGTATTTTTACCACCTTCTCAATTTGAAGGATTGTTCTTATCAACAGCGCATAGTGATGCTGACATTGAAGCAACCATTGCTGCTGCAGAAATTGCTATGTCTAAATTAAAAGGATAAAAAAGCCTTTTCTTTAGGGGGGCGAGAGGGCCTGGCTGTGCGTAGACGCGGTCAGGTCCTTTTTCTGCCACGCCCGGTGTGAAAACAAAGAGAGAAAGCGAGTGGGGGTTACGTTTTCTTTTGGATGGCAATGGTTTGTATGTTGAAAAACCAAAATGGATTTAGATAAATACCAGTTGAAATCCTAACATACCCCTTTTCTTTAGGGGGAGGCGAGAGGGCCTGGCCGCGCATAGAAGCGGTCAGGTCCTTTTTTTCACGCCCGGTGTGGAAACAAAGAGAGAAGACGAGTGCACGTCACTTTTGGTTTTGCGCGCAGTGATTTTTTATTCATAAAGTCTCTGTTCCTCACATAAACCTGTAATGACATATAGTTTGAGAGGGGGATACGAAGTGGCAACAGATCAACAAACTTCATTGCGGTTTTCGTTAAAAGAATCTGTATGGTTTCAAAAAGGACAGGAAGTCAATGAATTACTTTCTATTTCATTAGATCCTGATGTTGCTATAGAAGAACGTGAGTATGAAATTGTTGTGTGCGGGCAACTTGATTTAACAGGAGAATATATCCCAAAGGAAGAAACAGAGGCGTTCTCATTACGAGAGCTATCTCCAGTACGTACGATAGATTATGTGGAGACACGCGATGATGGGATAAATGAATTGGTACATTCGTTTCCACTGGAGATTTCGATTCCACGCGACCGCGTGAAGCAAGTTGAAGATTTATATGTAGATATTGAAGAATTTGATTATGCTCTGTTAGAAAATGGCTGTTTGCAGCTTTTAGCGGATATTTCAGTTCATGGATTATGTGATGGAGAACGTGAAGTGGAAGAAACGGTGGAAGAAGAAACGGTGGAAGAAGAAACGGTGGAAGAAGAAAGAGTGGAAGAAGAGAGAGTAGAAGAAGTGATAGAGACTGATGAATGGGAAGATTATGCTTTTGAGCCATTTCAGCTAGAAGCTCGTCAAGAACCGGAGCTTGAACTAGAAGAGGAGAAAGAAATCGAAGAAGAGGAAGAACAAAGACAAGAGGAAGAACAAAGACAAGAAGAGGAACAAAGACAAGAAGAGGTCGTTGCACCTCAGCTGTTCTTCGGACGCAAAGAAACAAAAGTACAGGATATCGATGAGGAAGAAGAAATTTCATACTCACAGCGGGATGAAAATGCGCTATATTTAACAAAATTATTTTCAAAGCAACCGGAAGATGAATTCACAAAGCTGCGGCTATATTTTGTGCAAGAAGGAGATACGATTGAATCTGTTGCAGATCGTTATGACACTTCCGTACAACATTTACAGCGTGTAAATCAAGCCGATGATTTGTATTTAACAGCAGGACAAATTTTATATATACCAGTGCCCAAGATGAAAGCAAAGTGAGTGAAGAGAAATCTTCCTCACCTCTTTTCTTTTTCACGCTCCTGTAGAAAGGGTCGTTGTTCGTATGGACATGGAATTACGAGAGCGTTATGCTTCTCTTTTGCAGCTATATCAATTAGCTCCTGAACATATTGAGGAATATGGGAATGTAATAAAAATTTATACGAGCCAAGGTCCATATGCGTTAAAAAAATTGCCATCTCAAAAATTAGAACGAAGTAATCTTATGTATTATGTTCAGTTTTTACGAGAAAAAGGATTTACGAATTTTGCTCCTATTTATCATGCGAAAGATGGAAGGCACATTTTAAGTGATGGTGAGCATAGTTATTATTTAATGCCTTGGCTCGGAAACGCAGAGAGTCAAGGAGAAGAGAATGATCAGTATCATAAAATGTTTCAAACACTTGCTATGATGCACAAAAAAACAGTGCGAGAAGAAGAAGTGACAGAAGAAGCAATTCAAGAACATTTTGATGATATTTCAAATCGATGGGAACAAGATGGCGTGTTATTAGAGGAGTTTTTAGTTGAATCAGAAGCGAAATGGTATATGTCTCCGTTTGAATTGCAATATTGCACTTACTTTCATCAAGCGATGCGTGCTCGTGAATTTGCGAAGAAACAATTTACAGAATGGCATGAAGCAATGAAAGAAAAAGAAAAAACACGTATTTCATTTATTCATGGCAATGTTTCAATGAATCATTTTTTATTCGATTATCAGCGAAACGGTTATTTTATTAATTTAGAAGATGCGCAGTTTGCTACTCCAGTTCAAGATATCGTTCAATTTTATTCGCGTTCCTTCAACACATATCCAATTGCAAGAAATGATCGATACGAATGGTACCAAATATACCAAAAGAATTTCGCGTTTACGAAAGAAGAAAAGCTGCTTATGCTTGCGTATTTAGCGTATCCGAAAACATTTATTAAGCAAGTGCATGCATATAAAAATGCTCGAAATGCCCGTAATGAAACAAAGGAGTTTCATGATGTGAAAATGCTTCAACAATCACATTGGCTTATAAGTAATATTGAATATTTCGTGGCACAGCTTCAAGCCGCTGAGCAACAAGCGCAGTGAAAGGAAAAATAAAATGAGCCGTAGCCTCAAGAAGAAGTTACGGCTGATAATGTAAGCGAATCGTTGCTGCTATAAAAATAGCTAGGATGACAAAATCTAAAAACGTAGGAAGTAGTAAAGTACGAATGCCTTGGAAAATGGTGAGCGGGATTGCAAAATCAGAAAACATCGTTTGTAAATTTCTTAACCAAGAAGGGGCTGAAAAATTGTATGTGCGTCGATAGCGTCGCATAATCGTCCTCCGTATTAGAAACTTCTCTAGTATGAACGATAAGAGAAGTGGAAATGTGATACTACAATATGCAGGATAAGCACCTAATGTGCTTATCCTGCACTTTTTTCATTTTCTTTGCATATGTTATAAAAAACTTGGTTAAGCTTATTGACGATTGCACATTTCTTTTTTAGACTATAAGATATATTATAATTTTAAAACGTATATATAAATGCGTTGATAGGGAAGAGTACAACGTCCTACGTCTTCAGAGAGAGAAATCAATTGCTGTGAGATTTCTTAGATGGTAGTGTTGGAAGGTCGCCCTGGAGCAGTTTCTTTGAACTCGCACTGAAAGTAGGAGAAACCGGATAACCCGTTACAGATGATAAGTGTACAGGTGTAGTGTATCTATTTACGCCTGTAAAAAAAGGTGGTACCACGATCTCCGTCGTCCTTTTGGATGAGGGAGTTTTTTATTTTTTTAAGGAGGGAAAAATATGTCAAACACGGAAAAAAATTTACCAACAAAATACGATCATATATCCGTAGAAGAAGGCCGTTATAAATGGTGGCTCGAAGGCAAATATTTCGAAGCAAAAGGAGAAGCTGATAAACAGCCGTATACGATTGTAATTCCGCCTCCGAATGTAACTGGTAAACTGCACTTAGGTCATGCTTGGGATACAACGCTTCAAGATATTTTAACTCGTACAAAGCGTATGCAAGGCTATGATGTATTATGGCTTCCTGGTATGGACCATGCAGGTATTGCAACGCAAGCAAAAGTAGAGGGAAAACTTCGTGAAGAAGGGATTTCACGCTATGATCTTGGACGTGAAAAATTCCTTGAAAAAGCGTGGGAATGGAAAGAAGAATACGCTAATCACATTCGTGCACAATGGGCGAAAGTTGGTTTAGGATTAGACTATTCTCGTGAACGTTTTACGTTAGACGAAGGTTTATCTGCTGCAGTTAATAAAGTATTCGTTCAGTTATATGAAAAAGGTTTAATTTACCGCGGGGAATATATTATTAACTGGGATCCAGCAACTCGCACTGCACTATCTGATATTGAAGTAATTCATAAAGATGTGCAAGGTGCATTTTATCATATGAATTACCCGTTAACAGACGGTTCTGGTCACATTCGCCTTGCAACAACTCGTCCAGAAACAATGCTTGGTGATACAGCAGTAGCAGTTCATCCAGAAGATGATCGTTACAAACATTTAATCGGCAAAACAGTTACACTTCCAATTGTAGGCCGTGAAATTCCAATTATTGCTGATGAGTACGTAGAAAAAGATTTCGGAACAGGTGTTGTAAAAATTACACCAGCTCATGATCCGAATGACTTTGAAGTAGGTAACCGTCATGACTTACCACGTATTCTAGTAATGAATGAAGATGGCACAATGAATGAAAAAGCTGGTAAGTATAACGGTATGGACCGCTTTGAATGCCGTAAGCAATTAGTAAAAGACTTACAAGAAGCGGGCGTATTAGTAGAAATCGAGTCTCATATGCATGCAGTTGGTCATAGTGAGCGCAGCGGAGCGGTTGTTGAGCCTTACTTATCTACACAATGGTTCGTAAAAATGGCACCACTTGCAGAAAAAGCAATTGAATTACAACAAAAAGAAGAAGAAAAGGTAACGTTCGTACCAGATCGTTTCGAGAACACATATTTACGCTGGATGGAAAATATTCATGATTGGTGTATTTCTCGTCAATTATGGTGGGGACACCGCATCCCAGCTTGGTATCATAAAGAAACTGGTGAAGTATACGTAGGTACAGAAGCACCAGCAGATATCGAAAACTGGAATCAAGATAACGACGTACTTGATACATGGTTTAGTTCAGCATTATGGCCATTCTCGACACTTGGTTGGCCAAACGAAGATGCAGCGGACTTCAAGCGTTACTATTCAACAGACGCTCTTGTAACTGGTTATGACATCATCTTCTTCTGGGTGTCTCGTATGATTTTCCAAGGCTTAGAGTTTACAGGAGAGCGTCCATTTAAAGACGTATTAATTCATGGTCTTGTTCGCGATGAGCAAGGACGTAAAATGAGTAAATCTCTTGGCAACGGTATTGACCCAATGGAAGTTATTGAGAAGTACGGTGCAGACGCAATGCGCTTCTTCTTATCAACAGGAAGTGCGCCAGGCCAAGATTTACGCTTTAGCATGGAGAAAGTAGAATCTACTTGGAACTTCATCAATAAAATTTGGAACGCATCTCGCTTCGTATTAATGAACATGGATGATATGAAGTATGAAGATATCGATTTAACTGGTGAAAAATCTGTTGCAGATAAATGGATTTTAACTCGCTTAAACGAAACAATTGAAAGTGTAACGCGTAACATGGATAAATATGAGCTAGGTGAAGTTGGTCGTGCATTATATAACTTCATTTGGGATGACTTCTGTGATTGGTACATTGAAATGGCGAAAATTCCGTTATACGGAGAAGATGAAGCTGCGAAGAAAACAACTCGTTCTGTTTTAGCATACGTACTAGATCAAACGATGCGTTTATTACACCCATTCATGCCATTCGTAACAGAGAAAATTTGGCAACATCTTCCTCATGAAGGCGAATCTATTACAGTAGCGGCTTGGCCGACAGTTCGCGAAGATTTACAAGACAAAGAAGCAGCGGCAGAAATGCATCTTCTAGTTGATATCATTCGCTCTGTTCGTAACATTCGTGCTGAAGTAAATACGCCAATGAGCAAAAAAGTTCAATTGCAAATTAAAGCGAAAGACGAAGCAGTATTAGCACAGCTTACGAAAAATAGCTCCTACATTGAGCGCTTCTGTAATCCAAGTGAATTAACAATTAAGACGGATTTACAAGCACCGGAAAAAGCGATGACTGCAATTGTATCAGGTGCAGAGCTATTCTTACCACTAGCTGATCTTATTAACCTTGATGAAGAAAAAGCACGTCTTGAAAAAGAACTTGAGAAGTTCGATAAAGAAGTTGAACGTGTACAGAAGAAACTTGCAAACCAAGGCTTCGTAGCAAAAGCTCCAGCAGCAGTTATTGAAGGAGAACGTGCGAAAGAGCAAGATTACCTAGAAAAACGCGAAGCAGTTCGCCAACGTCTAGCAGATCTACAAAAATAAAGTGAAACTTTAATTAGTGGGGGTCTTTATCCCCCACTTTACTTCTTAAGAAAAGCGGAAGCGGCTCGCTCAGAATCGCAGGACGCCCACGCGCCCGACAGAGAGGTGGTTTTTACCTCGTAGAAAGAAACGGAGCCACAGCCACTAGAGCTGGACAATGTTTTCGCTGAATGGGAGTATTACTAACCGCAAATAGCGGGATAAAATATTTTAAATAGCGAACCACGGCAAAGATTGTTCTATTTGAGTATAATAGGGCTAGAGCAATCTTTTGCTTTGGTTCGTTTTTTGATGGAAAGGGGAATAGCATACGTGATACATACATATGAAGAAGCAATCGGCTGGATTCATAGCCGTTTAAAATTTGGTATAAAACCAGGGTTAGAACGCATGGAGTGGATGTTAGAAGAACTTGGGAATCCGGAGCGTCATATAAAATGTGTTCATCTTGCGGGAACAAATGGAAAAGGTTCCACTCTTACATATATGCGTTATATGTTACAGGCGGCAGAATACAAAGTAGGGACTTTTACTTCTCCATACATTGAAACATTTAATGAACGGATTAGTATGGATGGTGTACCGATTACAGATCAAGAAATTACAGATCTCGTAAATATAGTCAAACCTGTTGTGGAAAAGTTAGATGAAACAAATTTAGGCGAAGCGACAGAATTTGAAATCATTACCGTTATGGCCCTTTATTATTTTGGAAAGATGAATATGTGTGACATCGTCTTATTTGAGACAGGGCTTGGAGGACGATTCGATTCAACAAATGTCATTCACCCTACATTGACAATTATTACAAATATCGGCCATGATCATATGCATATTTTAGGTAATACGTTAGAAGCGATCGCATTTGAAAAAGCGGGAATTATAAAATCAGGTGTTCCTGTTATAACTGGTGTGCAGCAAAATGAAGCGTTAGAAGTCATCCGTACGACTGCCAATAAAAAACGTTCTAACTTATATGAACTAGGAAATCAAATTCAAGTAGAACATCTTTCTTCAGAGAAAGAAGGAGAACGGTTTACATTTTCGTCTCCATTCCATACGTATGAAGACCTTTTCATTTCCATGAAAGGCCAGCATCAAGTACAAAATGCTGCGCTGGCGCTTATGGCGATCTCATACTTAAACGTGTATCAAGCATTTTTAATTGATGAAGAGCATATTCGAAAAGGATTAGCTGAAGCATATTGGATTGGGCGTTTTGAACAACTTTCTACTCACCCGCATGTCATTATTGATGGGGCACACAATCCAGAAGGCGTACATAGCCTTGTAGAAACTGTTCGTGCACACTACAGTGAAAAACGAATTATTATTTTATTTACAGCACTTGGGGATAAGCAACTCGATGAAATGGTTGGACAATTAGAAACAATTGCAGACGAAATGATCTTTAC
Organism: Bacillus cereus group sp. BfR-BA-01380; assembly: GCF_022663535.1. GTDB lineage: Bacteria > Bacillota > Bacilli > Bacillales > Bacillaceae_G > Bacillus_A > Bacillus_A cereus_BB. The sequence continues at coordinate 186,606 of NZ_JAKUFS010000007.1, forward strand.
AACGTTCACGTTTGATCGTGCTATCTCTGCTGAGGCTCTTGCTGCCCATTCAAAGCGAGAATCGAAACATATCTTTGAAAATTGGAAGGAAGCGATCAGTAGGGCAATGGATTCTTTACAAGAAGATGATATTTTCTTACTAACAGGTTCTCTTTATTTCATATCAGAAGCTCGTAAATATGTGGTTCAAAAAACTAGACAGAAATAAGCTGTCTAGTTTTTTTGTTCTACAAATAAAGACGCAAGCATACATATAGGATAACAATATAGGATAATTTGACGAATCTCTTTGACAAGTATCTCGTTTTTTTTTGAAACGAGTATGATACGATGCTGGCAATGATAAGAAGTAAGGAGTGGGGGTATGGACAAACAATCGCGAACAATTTCAATTAAAGTGAATGGAACGGAAGCAAATTATATAGAGAAGAAAGAAGAGGAAACAAAAAAAGAAGAGTTTGAGTGGGTGCTCCCGGAGAATACGGTGACAAATAATGTGGTGTCGTTTCAAAAACATGCAGCATCGTCTATGCGAAAAGGAAAAAAAGGATGGAGTAATAGGTTTATTCTCACAGTATCTACAGCGATTGTAATTGGGACAGGGTTTGGAATGGGAATGCTGCACTTACTAGCGGGAAAAGAAACAGTTCGTGAAACGACAGTCCCAGCAGCAAATGTTACAGAGAAAAATGAAACAAAAAAACCGACAAATGAGCAAACAGAAGAAAAGAAAACAGAAGAAAAGAAAACAGCCCCAGCTGCGTTATCACCGCTGACGATTTATTTTGTGCAGGGCGGGGTATTTTCTTCGAAAGAAAAGGGACAGGCATCATTAAAGGAGTTACAAGAAAATGGAGTCCCTGGAGCAGTTATGCAGTCAGGAGATAGATACTTACTCGTTCTTGGAATGGCGCATGATGAACAATCTGTCATGCAAACGATCACGCAATATAAACAAAAGGATATATCAGTTGTGAAAAAGAAATGGGAGATTACAGATCAAGCGCTTTTAAAACAGGATCAAGAGTATGGAGCGTTTTTGGAAAAGTTACAATCATTGTATGGGAAATTATTGCAACAAGCAGCTGCGATTCAGTCCGGAAACAAAATAAGTAAAACAGATATGGAACAGATTGAAAATGAATGGAAAGCAATAAAAAAAGAAGAGGCAGCACTGAAGCGGGACGATATAAAAAAGTTGTTTACGTATGCATCAGTGGCTGTGCAAACCATACAAGAGGGAAAACAAGATATGGAAACGATGACAAAATTGCAGCAAGTGTTAGTAGATAGCTTTCTTTCCTATGAAAAAATAGTTTCACAAAAAAACAAAAACGTATAATAATTAGATAATGTTTAACTCATAATCAGTATGTAGTTGCTTTTTTCTATTACTCATTAGCACTGAAGAAAGGAAAAGTCAGTTCGTGCTTTTTTCCTTTCTTTTGTATTTTTTTTTAAGAAAAACGATATTTTTAAAATTTGAGGAGAATCTATACATTTAGTATGGTTATGCTGTATCTTCCTGCTAATTTTGAAAATGAAAGGAGAACGTATGAAAAAACTTATTTTAGCGTCTGGTTCACCAAGACGTAAAGAATTACTTGAGCTGGTAGATATGCCATTTGAGGTTGTAGTTAGTGAAGTAGAAGAAACGATTGGAGCGTATTCATCACCGCACGATATCGTGATGTCACTTGCATTGCAAAAAGCATCTGCTGTAGCAAAGGATTACGAAGATTGCGTTGTGCTTGGTGCTGATACAATTGTTACTTACGAGTCGCGTATTCTAGGAAAACCAGCGGATGAGAGTGAAGCGGAAGAAATGTTGCAGCTCTTATCAGGAAAAATTCATGAGGTGTATACAGGAGTTGCTCTTATTTCAAAAGAAAAAACAGTGACATTTTATGAGCGTGCAGAAGTAACGTTTTGGGAATTAACTGAAGAAGAAATTCATGCATATGTAAAAACGAAAGAACCGCTTGATAAAGCTGGTAGTTATGGGATACAGGGAAAAGGTGCTATTTTTGTTCAGCATATGCAAGGTGATTATTATGCGATTGTTGGTTTACCGATTGCACGTGTTGTGCGTGAGTTGAAACAATTTAATATGTAAAGGAGGATGGAATATGAGCTGCATTCGTGATGTTGTGAAAGAAGATCAACCACGGGAACGTTTATTGCTAGAAGGAGCAAGCAGCTTATCAAACACAGAACTTCTCGCTATATTACTTCGAACTGGTTCAAAAGAGGAGTCAGTTTTAACATTAGCAAGTCGAATTTTGAATCATTTTGACGGATTACGAATGTTAAAAGATGCAACAATTGAAGAAATGACCAGCATTCATGGCGTTGGGGTGGCAAAAGCATCCCAACTTATTGCTGCTTTTGAACTTGGACGAAGAATGGTACGCTTAGAGTGTCAAAATAGATATAGCATTCGTAATCCGGAAGATTGCGCACGCTATATGATGGAGGAGATGCGCTTTTTACAACAAGAACATTTTGTATGTTTATATTTAAATACGAAAAATCAAGTGATGCATCGACAAACGGTATTTATTGGAAGTTTGAATGCCTCGATTGTGCATCCGCGCGAGGTGGTGCGCCCATAAGGGCATTTAGAAAATCTGCTTTGGCAAAGCAGTAGGGAAATATCATAATCCTCACCCTATCATCAGCCAGCTTATCCGTAAGGGAAACCAAACGGGGAGTGTAGCATGCTGGAAAAGCCATAAGTTGTCTAGTTACCAAGGCACGACTGAATGGCGAGATGAAACTCATAGACAAGGATGAAAGCTGGATTGCTTAAATGATAGCTCAAGGGGGACTACGGGGACCTTCAGCGGGAGGTAACGATAAACGCTGAATAGAATATGCATGTTCTTTAAATACGTCGAAGAACATGAAATGATACTATTCTAACCAACTTCTCTATGGAAGAAACGAGCGAAAGTCACATCCGAAACTATGAATGCCTAAGTTTCTAAATGACTAAATGGGGATTGCCTAAGTTGGAACGCCACAAAGGCTATGACAATCGTGTCTAAATATCCAATAAGGCAACGGAACTCTCGTAGTAGTCCGAGATAGGGAAAGCCTATTACATGGCGAAGGAGAGTAGTTTATCTAGTTTAATGCAAAATTGGGAAGGAGCGTGAGGCTCTATGAGAAATCCAAAAGTAGTATTAAGCAGTCTAACTTCCAAGGCAACTGAAGAAGATTACACATTTAAGCGATTGTATCGGAACCTATATAACATTGAATTTTTCTTAGACGCATATGCCAAAATCTATCCTAATAAAGGAAGTAACACCAAAGGTGTAAATGAGGATACTATAGACGGCATGAGTGTAAAAAGAATAGATACTCTTATTGAAAAGCTTAGAAATCAAACATATCAACCTAATCCCGCAAGAAGAACTTACATTCCAAAAAAGGATGGAAAACTAAGACCTTTAGGATTACCAACTTTTGAGGATAAATTAGTTCAAGAAGTAGCTAGAAAAATTCTTGAAAGTATCTACGAACCTGTATTCTCTGAAAGCTCACATGCTTTCAGACCAAATAGAAGTTGTCATACGGCTCTTAAACAAATTAAACATACCTTTACTGGCACTCGCTGGTTTATCGAAGGTGACATAAAAGGATTCTTTGATAATATTGACCATCACATTCTTATCAACATCTTGAGAAGAAGAATCAAGGATGAAAAATTTATCAACTTAATTTGGAAATTTCTACGTGCTGGTTATGTGGAAGACTGGGTATTTCATAAAACATTCAGTGGAACTCCACAAGGTGGTATCATTAGCCCAACTCTCTCTAATATTTACCTTAATGAATTGGATAAATACGTTGAAGAATATACATCGATATTCAATAAAGGTGATAAACGCAGACATAATCTAACCTACCATAATCTAGCATCGAAAATAAATTATCATAAACATAAGAATAAACGTGAATGGTCAAATTTAAACAAAGAAACTAGAGCTGTAAGAGCCAGTGAATTGAAAGAACTCTACAAAGAGTTAATCAAACATGACAGTAAGGATCTGTTTGACCCGAACTATCGTAGAATGAAATATGTGAGATATGCAGATGATTTTCTTATTGGTGTTATAGCAAGCAAAGAAGAGGTAGAAGAAATCAAGAAGGATTTAACGATTTTTCTAGCTGATAAACTAAAACTTGAACTAAGTGCGGAAAAGACGCTGATTACACATAGCAAAAAGAATGCGAGATTTCTTGGGTATGACATTAGAGTAGTTAGGGATTGGCAAACAATGAAAATGCCTAACGGCACACAAAAAAGGAAGTTTAATTTTCAAGCCAAACTCTTTGTACCTCACGAAAAATACATCAAAAAACTCATTGACCTTGGTGCATTAAGTCTCGGGAAAAATAATCAATGGAAACCGATTCATAGACCGTATTTACTCCGTAATGATGACATAGAAATCATAAGACAATACAATGCCGAAATAAGAGGACTGTACAATTATTATCGCCTAGCTAGTAATGTGCATGTTCTGCAATCTTTCCGTCAAACCATGAAATACAGCATGATAAAAACTTATGCTAATAAATATAAAAGTACCGTTAGCAAGATAATCAACAAATTTTCTATAAACGGAACCTTTGGTATTCGCTACAAGACGAGAGATGGGCAACGTATTGCATACTTCATAGACCAAAAAATGGAAAAGAATACAAAGACTAATAATGAAGAGGTTGATATAGAACCGAATACAGTTCAATTTGGTGGCAAAACAAGTCTCATTGAACGCCTTTTAGCTGAAAAATGTGAATGGTGTGGTATAGATAATGTTCCATTAGAAATGCACCATGTCAACAAACTTAAGAATCTAAAAGGAAAAAAACGATGGGAACAAACCATGATTGCAAGAAATCGAAAAACAATCGCAATGTGTGTGAAATGCCACCATGACTTACACAATGGGAAGTTAGATTGATAAATGGAAAGCCGTATACTTTGAGAGGAGTACGTACGGTTTGGAGGGGAGTTCTTGGAAACCTGCTTAAGAAACTAAGTAAGGCGCCGGGTTCTTACCCTACTTCAAGGAAGCTTTTCGCCGCGCTGCTGCTTCTATTATATGTCTTCATAATCATCCTTCCGGAGTGCGCCTGCAAGGTGCGTAATTTTAGCGTTTTCTTAGAAAACTAGAACTCCTTACAATGTTCTATGGTCAGCATCTTACCTTGAGGGGAAACCTATAGAGGGAACATAGCATGGTGTGAAAAGGAGAAAAGACGACAAAGCTATCTAACGTCGAGTCAGTTCTTCAGACCAAGTGATGTATGGTAAAAGCTATACTGTTTGAATCCTAGACGAATGAGCGATGGGTGCGCCATTGTCTACGATAGCTAACAGGCAATGAGGATAAAATGGGAGACACATCGCCGCTGTGTCTGTTGGGTATCGCCAGAGCCCTGTCCATAGTAAGGTTTATCCTTCAATCCTCCACTAGAGGAAACCGTCGAAAGGGATACCTAACCATCACGTATCTAAAATTATGTCATAATGCAGGGATTACCTAAGTGCAAGTGCCAATTGGCTATTAGACATAGGTCTATGAAAATTGCATATGGTAACGGAGTCTCCGTAGTACCCAACGTTTGCTTGTAATGAGTTTAGCATGGGGAAGGGAGACAGGTTGATGTTAACGCTAACGGGAAAGGAGTCATGAATATGGCAAAGAATCCATTTCAGCAGTTAGACGTTATAAGGAATGCTTCGCAAAAAGGAAAAATAATTACGGATTGTTACCGTCTTATGTATAATAAAGAGCTATGGATTAAAGCATATACGAAACTATATCCGAATGCAGGGAATTTAACCAAAGGTACAACAGATGAAACAATCGATGGTTTCAGTTTACAAAAAATAGAGGAAATCATTGAACAGTTGAAAAACGAAACATTTCGATTTGCACCTGTAAGAAGGGTTTATATACCAAAATCCAATGGGAAAAAGAGGCCATTAGGAGTTCCTAATTTCAAGGATAAGATGGTACAGGAAGTTATGAGAATGATATTGGAAAACGTATATGAACCGACATTCTCTGATAACTCTCACGGGTTTAGAGAAGGAAGAAGCTGTCATACAGCACTATCTCAAATCAAGAATACGTGGAAAGGGTTAACATGGTGCATTGAAGGCGATATTAAAGGCTTTTTCGACCATATTGACCATACTGTACTAGTAAAACTTATCTCAAAGAAAATAAATGACCGCCGTTTCCTGCTCCTTATTCATCATGCACTTACTTGTGGCGTAATGGAAAATTGGGTTTACTATAAGACATACAGCGGTACACCACAAGGCGGTATTATTTCTCCCTTATTAGCCAATATTTATCTTCATGAGTTTGATTTGTTCATGGAAAAACAAATGAAGAATTTCGAAAAGGGAAATATAAGGGTAGGAAATAGAGAATACACCGCGATTCGTTCGGAGATCAGAACCCTTTCCCGAAAGGTTAAGAGACTTGATGAAAGCAACGGACATGAATTGTGGGCAGAGCGAGCAGACCTTGTAAACAACATTCAAGAACTTAAATCGAAGCAAATAGGGATTCCATCAATAGACCCTATGGACAACGATTATCAAAGAATGAAATATGTTCGTTACGCTGACGATTTCGTAATTGGGATAGCTGGTTCCAAACAAAGTGCATTGAATGTTAAGGAAACGATTAAACATTTTCTCAGGGAGGAACTACACCTTGACCTTAGTGAGGAAAAAACTCTCATCACGCATCTTGAAAATCGAATTCCTTTTCTTGGATATGAATTTCGAAGATGGAATGAGATTAAGGTCAAGAGAGTTAATTATAAAAACCAAAAACATCTATTGGAAAAAAGGACACTTTCAGGTGCAATAAAATTGGAAATTCCCGAAAAGAGAATCAAAGAATTTGCTATAAAAAACGGGTATGGAAATTTAGACTACTTTAAAATTACACATCGGACAAAATTACTCAACAATTCAGAGTTAGAAATCCTATATACCTACAACGCTGAACTAAGAGGTATTGCAAACTACTATAAACTTGCGAATAACTATCATCATCTTGATAAGTTATTTTATTTAGCAGAAAGTAGTTTTATCAAAACGATTGCCAATAAACGTAGAAGTACCTCTATGAAGGTAGCAACAAATATGAGAACCCACAAACAAGGAGTTTTATGTCTTGTTAGAAAGGATAAACATGGAAATGAGAACCTTCATCAGTTTGTGAAACTCAAAGACATACCTAAACATAAAGGTGCAATCAAAGCTGACACTCCTGAAATAGACGCATACGTAAATGCGATGAAATATTCAGGAAGAACGGACTTTGAAAAACGTTTAGTAGCAAATAAATGTGAAGCGTGCGGTACAACAGAAGGTCAGATGGAAGCCCATCATGTTAGAAAGTTAAAGGACTTAAAGAAAAAGCGCAATCTATCATACCTTGACAAAATTATGATTGAGCGCAATCGGAAAACGATTGTATTGTGCTATAAGTGCCATCATGACCATCATGCGAAGCAAATTCCGATTAATCAACTGGCGAGCCGTATACGCTGAAAGGTGTACGTACGGTTCTGAGGGGGGGACTGTGAGATCTATTTGGGTAACCAAATAAGGCGCATGCTCCCTACCCTACGACCCCACGCCAAGCCGAGAGGATATTGAAGTTACGAAAAGACTTGTAGAGTGCGGGAAAATTATTGGGATTGAAATTCTCGATCATATTATTATAGGTGACCATAAATTTGTTAGTTTAAAAGATAAAGGTCATATTTAAGACTATTTTTTTTCTGTATTTTGTTTTATAATGTGAGTTATGAGTTTTTTGTAGGTTTTCGTCTACACTATAACAAAGAACATGTAAAAACGTTATGTTTTATATAAATATAATAATATTAAAAGAAAAAAATGAGCATTTTTGTTAAAATTAGAAAGGAAGATATATAATATGTTTGGATTTGGTGGATTTACTCGTGACCTTGGAATAGACTTAGGAACAGCGAATACGCTTGTATACGTAAAAGGGAAAGGTGTCGTTGTACGTGAGCCATCTGTTGTGGCATTGCAAACAGACACAAAGCAAATTGTTGCAGTTGGTAACGATGCAAAACAAATGATTGGTCGTACACCTGGAAATGTTGTGGCACTTCGTCCGATGAAAGACGGTGTTATCGCTGATTATGAAACAACAGCAACAATGATGAAATATTATATTCAACAAGCACAGAAATCAAATGGCTTCTTCTCTCGTAAGCCTTACGTAATGGTGTGTGTGCCATCTGGTATTACAGCGGTTGAAAAACGTGCAGTAATCGATGCAACTCGTCAAGCAGGTGCACGCGATGCATACCCAATTGAAGAACCATTTGCAGCAGCAATTGGTGCGAACTTACCTGTTTGGGAACCAACAGGAAGTATGGTTGTAGATATAGGCGGTGGTACAACAGAAGTTGCTATTATCTCTCTTGGCGGTATTGTAACAAGCCAATCTGTTCGTGTTGCTGGTGATGAAATGGACGATGCGATTATTCAGTACATTAAGAAAAACTACAATTTAATGATTGGGGAACGCACTGCAGAAGCATTAAAATTAGAAATTGGTTCTGCTGGCGAACCAGAAGGTGTTGAGCCAATGGATATTCGTGGTCGTGATTTAGTGACTGGATTACCAAAAACGATATCAATTCGCCCAGAAGAAATTGCATCAGCGTTAAAAGATACTGTAGATGCAATTGTTGAGTCTGTAAAAAACACATTAGAAAAAACTCCGCCAGAATTAGCAGCGGATATTATGGATCGTGGAATTGTTTTAACAGGTGGCGGTGCTTTACTTCGTAATTTAGATAAAGTAATTAGCGATGAAACAAACATGCCAGTGCTTGTTGCAGAAAATCCATTAGATTGCGTAGCAATTGGAACAGGTAAAGCGTTAGACAACATCGACCTTTTCAAAAATGCTCGATAAAATCCATTATTTCAACATAAAAAATTAGTGAATTTAAGAGGGTGTGAACGTGCCACAGTTTTTCTTAAACAAAAGATTAATTGTTTTATTAGTTAGTATTATTCTTCTCGTGGCATTGATCGGAATCTCATTGAAAGAACGGAAAAATCTAACGTGGCCAGAGCAGTTTGTAAAGGATACCGTAGGAGTTGTAGAACGCGTATTTCAAAAGCCAGCGAATTATGTTGCCGAATTCTTTGAGAACGTAGAAGATGTTAAGCGCACGTATGAAGAAAATAAAGAATTAAAAGCAAAATTGGACAAGTATGCAGAGTTGTCCGTAAAGGTAAAAGACTTAGAAAAAACAAATGAAGAACTTCGTGATATTCTTGGAAAAAAGGATACACTTAGTGATTTTAAACCTGTTCAAGCAACTGTCATTAATCGTAATCCAGATAAATGGAATGACTTAATTGGTATTGATAAAGGTGCACAGGAAGGCATTCAAAAAGATGCGGCTGTTATTACATCAAAAGGTTTAATTGGAAAAGTAAAAAGCGTTTCACAGTTCACTTCCACAGTTGAGCTCATAAGCTCATTAAATCGAACAAATCGTATTTCAGCTGTTGTCCGAGGGAATAGCAATGTTTTCGGATTAATTGAAGGGTACGATAAAGAAAAGCAGCAGCTTGTTTTCACAAAAATTCCATCTGGTGTAAAAGTAGAGAAGGATCAAACGGTCGTAACTTCTGGCCTTGGCGGTGTGTTCCCAGACGGATTGGTTATTGGACAAATCGTTGAGGTAACAGCGGATGAGTACGGATTAACACAAACAGCTTATATCAAGCCTGCAGCAGATTTAAATGATGTCAACAATGTTATGGTTGCAAAACGGACTATGCCGACAGTGGATCTAGGGAAATAGGAGGGGGAAGAGATGGAGATTATAAAAAAAGCGATTCTTCCTCTTCTACTTCTTTTCGCATTTATAGTGGAGAGTATGTTTTCCACTATTGTTCCAACGAGTCTTTTTTGGGAGAATACAATTGTAGCACCGCATTTTTTAATGATTGTTTTATGTTTTATTACAATTTATTTTAATTCTGTACAAGGTATTTACTATGGACTATTATTTGGATTTTTATTCGATATCGTACATACTGAGCTAGTTGGTGTGTATATATTCGCTTATCCGATTTTAGCTTATCTTGTCTATCATGCAATGCGAATTTTACAAGTGAACCTTTTTATCGTGTTCTTTATTGTATTAGCGGGCATTGCTGCGCTAGAGTATTATGTGTATGGATTTTTGACGTTAATTGGCCGTATTCATATGTCAGCTCATATCTTTTTCACAGATCGTCTTCTTCCGACATTGTTATTGAACGGAATTTTTTTACTGCTGTTTTGTTTCCCACTGAAACGATATCTTTTACGTCTTTCAGATGCCATGGAAGAAAAAGAAAAAAGGATTTTCTGATTTTATATCGAATTAAATCGGTGGGGTGAGCATTGGTGACAGAAAAAAAGCAACAAAATGTGACTATAAAAGGGACGAAGGATGGTTTAGCATTACATCTGGATGATTCCTGTTCATTTCGCGAATTACTGCAAGAACTTGACGAAAAGCTTTCAACTCATTACTACGAGGGTGATGGGCGCTCTCTAATTGAAGTACAGGTCAAAGTTGGGAATCGTTATGTAACAGAAGTACAACAAGAAGAGTTGCGTACGCTAATTCGTAATAAAAAGAATTTAGTTGTAGATTCTATTGAAAGTGATGTTGTAACCAAAGAACAAGCGTTAACATGGAAAGAAGAAACAGAAATTGTTTCTGTTTCAAAAATTGTTCGCTCGGGTCAAATATTGCATGTAAAAGGTGATTTATTATTGATTGGAGATGTGAATCCAGGCGGTACAGTTATCGCCGGAGGAAATATTTTTATTATTGGAACGTTACGAGGAATTGCACATGCTGGATATTATGGGGATACAGAAGCTGTTATAGCAGCTTCTGTTATGAATCCAATGCAGCTTCGGATTAGCGACGTGACAACGCGCGCTCCTGAGGAGAAAGAAGACGGGGCGGAAGGGGCAGAATGTGCCTACATTAATGAGAACAATCGCATTGTTGTCGATCGCATTCAACTTCTCACTCATCTTAGACCTAATTTAACAAGGTTAGAAAGGGGAATTGTATAGCTGTGGGAGAGGCAATAGTTATTACATCTGGAAAAGGCGGAGTGGGTAAAACTACAACGTCTGCAAATATTGGTACAGCCTTGGCGCTATCTGGGAAAAAAATATGTTTGATTGATACAGATATCGGCTTGCGAAATTTAGACGTAGTAATGGGGTTGGAAAACCGTATTGTATATGATCTCGTTGATGTTGTTGAAGGGCGTTGTCGTTTACCTCAAGCTCTTATTAGAGATAAGCGCTTTGATGAACTTTATTTATTACCTGCAGCACAAACGAGTGACAAATCAGCAGTAACACCTGAACAAATGGAAGAATTAATACAGCAACTACGTCAAGACTATGATTACATATTAATTGATTGCCCAGCTGGTATTGAACAAGGTTTTAAAAATGCTGTGGCAGGTGCTGATAAAGCGATTGTTGTGACAACACCAGAAGTATCATCAATGCGTGATGCTGATCGGATTATCGGACTATTGGAAAAAGAAGATATCGAGCCGCCGAAGTTAATTATCAATCGTGTGCGCAGTCATATGCTACAGGAACAGGATATGTTGGATGTAGATGAAATTGTACGTACCTTGTCAATTGAATTGCTTGGGGTCGTAGAAGATGATGATGCGGTGATTCGAGCAACAAATACAGGAGAGCCTGTAGCGTTGCAACCGAGTGGAAAAGCATCAATTGCTTATCGAAATATTGTAAGACGTTTGCTTGGAGAAAATGTGCCATTGCAACCGCTTGAAGGTGATAAAGAAACAGTATTTACGAAAATGAAAAAATTCTTCGGAATACGTTAAGAGCACTTCGCATATAAGCGAAGTGCTTTTTTGTTTTAAGAATATCTGGTATTCGCCTTGCCCCTCTAGGAGAAAAGTATTCCCATGAATATCTTTCTCGGACAACTCATACATATGTACAAACTGATGGAAAGAGGAAGGGGTCAGGATGAGAAATAAACGAGTAGAAGAAATTAAAAAACGTATTGCTAAGAGAAAAGCACAGCAGGAAAGAGAAGATGAATTGTTTTCATATGAAGAACAAGGATTTACACCGCTTCTTGTTGAAGAAGGAGAAGAAACACATCCTCTTTTCCGAAAGGAAATATTTCTTTTTAAGTTGTTACTATCTGCTATTCTTGTTCTTGTCGTAGCCATCCTATTTAAAAACACAACAAATTCTTTTGAGGGACCACGTACAGTTGTTAAACAAGCGATGAAAGAAGAATTTCAATTTGCATCTGTTTCGAAGTGGTATGAATCAAAGTTTGGAAAACCGTTATCTTTTTTACCTTCTAGTGAAAAGAAAACAACCCAGAAAGAAAAGAATTACGCTGTTCCTGCTTCAGGAAAAGTAATGCAAAGTTTTCAGGCAAACGGACAAGGTGTATTTGTACAAACGGCCGCGAATGCCGTTGTGGAATCAGTTAACGAAGGCATTGTTGTCTCGATTGGTCAAAAAGAGGAGTTTGGAAATACAGTTGAAATTCAACATGCAGATGGCACGGAATCTTGGTACGGAAATTTAGGAGAAACATCAGTTAAGTTATATGATTATGTAGCGAAAAAGCAAAAAGTTGGAACAGTTGCAAATGGAAAATTTTATTTTGCATTTAAAAAGAATGAAAAATTTATTGATCCAATTCAGGTGATTTCATTTGAATAAATATAGTGAGATTTTTTCAAAGATTACCATTCATCCATTGTTTTGGGGAATTATAGCAATTGCGGTTTTTACAGCTCGTTTTAAAGAGGTACTGATTTTATTTTTCATTGTTTTTATCCACGAATTAGGTCATGCAATTGCAGCCGCTCATTTTAAATGGCGCATTAAGCAAATTCAGCTATTGCCATTTGGCGGGGTAGCTGAGCTTGATGAGCATGGGAATAAGCCGTTAAAAGAAGAGATGATTGTTATTATAGCAGGGCCTGTTCAACACGTATGGATGGTAGCCGCAGTCTACTTATTGTACACAGTAGGCTGGATGGGAGAGAACTTTTACCATTTTTTCATGTGGAACAATATGCTCATTTTGTGCTTCAATTTATTACCGATTTGGCCTCTTGATGGAGGGAAGATTGTACTGAATATATTATCGCATCGCTTCCCATTTTTACAAGCGCACAACATTATGATGAGAATATCCATTGTTTTCCTTAGTGTTGTATTAGGGCTACAGCTTTTCTGGAATGGAAAGAATGTCATGATGTGGGCGTTACTTCTTTTTTTAGCATTTTCTTTATTCCAAGAATGGAAACAGCGCCGCTATGCATTTATGCGCTTTTTATTGGAGCGTTACTATGGGAAAAAGCAAGAAATTGTAAAGGTAGCAACTATTACGGTTGGAAAAGAAGTGAGTTTGTATCATATTTTCACACAGTTTCGAAGGGGATATAAGCACTCGATTATTATTCAAGGGGATCATAAAAATCAATATACATTAGATGAAAATGAATTGCTTTACGCATATTTTACAGAAAAAAGAACAACATCATCCGTAGAAGAGTTAATTGGTTAGTGTTGACGGTAACACTAACCTTTTATTATTGTATAAAAAAAGGATAGAAGAGAGGAATAGTCTTTGAAGACGCTATACATAAACTACATCGGTTTGGAAAAACGAGTTGCTGTTGAAGAAGAGAAAGAGATTGTGGAACTCTTATGGCAACGAAATGAACAGGAACAAATTGTTGGGAATATATATATTGGTCGTGTCATGCGAACAATCGCGGGGATGAACGCTGCGTTTGTCAATATTGGTTTAGAGAAGCACGCCTATTTGTCATATGAGGACGTGCCATCATCTATGCGGTTACATGAAGGACAAGCAATCCTTGTACAAGTAGTGAAAGAAGCGATTGATACGAAAGGGCCAAAAATAACCGCGAATATAGAATTCACCGGGAAATATGTTGTATATATGCCCTATGACACAGTTTTTGCCGTTTCCCGGAAAATAAAAGATGCGAAAAAGCGAGAACAACTGCTTACGCTAGAAAAAACAGGAGGATTTATTTTCCGTTCTGCATGTGAGAAAGTGCAGATAGAAGAAGTACAAGCGGAGATGCACCGTCTTCAGTCACAATTTGAACTTGTGAAAAAACAAGAACAACGAGGAAAAGCCCCGCTTCTTTTACATTCTCCTTCTAGTTTTTTAGATCGAATTTTTCAAGAGATACCAGTAGAGACGGTTTCACAGGTGATTGTAGATCAGCGCAGTATGATGCAAGAATTAGGAGAGAGAATAGGTGCAGAAAAAATTACTTTCTTTCATGAAAAGACGCCGTTATTTGCTCACTATGGAATTGACCGTGAAATTGAAAAGGCACTGCAAAAGGTGGTGTGGCTTCCAAACGGAGCGTATTTACTCATTGAACAAATGGAAACGATGACTGTAATCGATGTAAACACTGGTAAATTCACCGGGAAACAAAATTTACAAGATACAGTGCTGCGCACAAATGAACTAGCAGCAAAAGAAATTGCAAAGCAGCTGCGGCTTCGTGATATTGGTGGGATGATTTTAATCGATTTTATTAATATGAAGCGCCGCGAAGAAAAAGAAAAAATAAGAGAAATCGTAAAGTTGCACTTAGAAAAAGACCATACTTATACGAGAGTGTTAGGATTTACAGAGCTTGGCATTTTAGAAATAACACGAAAACGAAAAAAACAATCGCTTCGTGATACGCTATTAACAGATTGTATGATTTGCCTAGGCAGCGGTTATGTGTTATCGCATGAAACGGTAGCATATGAGTTAGAGAGAGAACTAATCGCTTATAATGGAACAGATGACGAAGCTGTTTTGATCGCTGCTCATCCGAATGTGCAACAAATCTTTTTTGAGAAAGAACTACAGCGCAATATATCTTTTCAAATTTATTTTATTGATGATGAAGCAGCACGTTACACGATTCAACGCTTTGGAACGAAGGAAGAGATATGTGCGCGAAAAAATAGTTAGTAGAAGATTCATTGACAATAGGCTATGTTTCATGATAACATCTCTATGTTATAGTTTATAGCACCTAAACGGCTATATGCTACAACCGCGCAGGACAGGTTCCTAAAAGACATTGTATGTCTACCTCGTTTTGGCGAGTCTTAGTAATTATGAGGAGGTGCAATTATGTACGCAATTATCGAAACAGGTGGAAAACAAATTAAAGTTGAAGCTGGTCAAGAGATCTACGTTGAAAAATTAGATGTAGAAGCTGGTGAAACTGTTACTTTTGACAAAGTTCTTTTCGTTGGTGGCGAAAACGTGAAAGTTGGTAGCCCAGTTGTAGAAGGTGCAACAGTTACTGCGAAAGTTGAAAAACAAGGTCGCGCTAAGAAAATCATCGTTTTCAAATACAAAGCGAAAAAGAACAATCGTAAAAAACAAGGTCACCGTCAACCATACACAAAATTAGTGATTGAAGCAATCAACGCTTAATTTGGGTTGTCATGATTAAAATTACGATTAACCGCACGGAATTAGGAAGTATCCAATCATTTAAAATGACCGGGCATGCGAACTTCGCTCCGCATGGACAAGATCTTGTCTGTGCTGGAACGACAACAGTTGTGTTTGGTATGATAAATGCAGTGGAATCACTTTGTAATGTGCAAGCAACCATTGAACTTGGAAAAGATGGTGGATTCTTAATGTATGAATTGCCTAGCGATTTAGACGATTCTACAAAAGAAAAAGCATGTTTTCTATTAGAGGGCATGGTTGTTTCGCTTAAAACGATCGAACTTGATTACGGAAAGTATATCCGTTTAATAGAAAAAGTGCAGGAGGTGTAACGTATGTTAAGATTAGATCTTCAGTTTTTCGCATCTAAGAAAGGTGTGGGTAGTACAAAGAACGGTCGTGACTCTCAGTCAAAACGTCTTGGTGCTAAACGTGCAGATGGTCAAATGGTTTCAGGTGGTTCAATTCTTTACCGTCAACGCGGTACAAAAATTTATCCAGGTGTTAACGTTGGTCGTGGTGGCGATGACACTTTATACGCGAAAGTTGACGGCGTAGTACGCTTCGAGCGTCTTGGCCGTGACCGCAAACAAGTGAGCGTATATCCTGTTGCTCAAGAAGCATAAGAAACTCACGGAAAACTCTAACCTGAGTGCAGGTTAGAGTTTTTCTATATTAAAGGGGTATATGAATGAAAGAAAAATGGACAATTATAGATGCGTTACGTCACTCAAGACATGATTGGCTTAATCGTATGCAGATGATTAAAGGAAATCTTTCGCTCGGAAGAGTGGAAGAAATTCATGGGCTCATCGATCGTTTTGTCCAAGAAGCGAGACAAGAATCGAATCTGATAGGGCTTTCTATGCCCAAGTTTTCAGAATGGATTTTAACATATAATTGGAAACAGCACCCGTGCTTGTTGGAGTACGAAGTATTAGGAGAAATACATAACTTATCGTATCTAGATGAAACAGTATCTAGATGGACAACTCAATTTTTCCAAATGCTTGAGCATAGTTTAGACGTTTATGTTGAAAATTATGTTTGTATCACAGTTGAATGTGAAGATGAGGATGCTCGTTTCTTTTTTGATTTTCGTGGTAAGCTAACAAATGTACAAGAGATACAAGATTGGCTTGCTCATCAACCTAATAAATGGTTTTCCATTTCTTATACAGTGCGAGATGAAGAAATCTCGGTTATATTACAACTACTAGAAAAAAGTGTGGTGAGATAATGTTTGTAGATCAGGTCAAGATATATGTAAAAGGCGGCGATGGCGGTAACGGAATGGTTGCGTATCGTCGTGAGAAATATGTTCCAAAAGGTGGCCCAGCAGGCGGTGACGGTGGTAAAGGTGCCGATGTTGTTTTCGTAGTAGACGAAGGATTACGTACATTAATGGATTTCCGCTATCAGCGTCATTTTAAAGCTGATCGTGGTCAACATGGAATGAGTAAAAATCAACATGGCCGTAAAGCGGATGATTTAATTGTAAAGGTTCCACCGGGAACAGTTATAAAAGATGTAGCTACTGGTCAAATTCTTGCGGATTTAGTAACGCATGAGCAATCAGCAGTTATCGCAAAAGGTGGCCGTGGTGGTCGTGGTAACTCAAGATTTGCGACGCCAACAAACCCAGCTCCAGAAATTGCTGAGAACGGTGAACCAGGTCAAGAACGTGAAGTAATACTAGAATTGAAAGTGTTAGCTGATGTAGGACTTGTTGGATTCCCAAGTGTCGGTAAATCAACATTATTATCTGTTGTATCATCAGCACGTCCAAAAATTGCTGAATATCACTTCACAACAATTGTTCCAAACCTTGGAGTAGTTGAAACAGGTGATGGACGCAGCTTCGTTATGGCAGACCTTCCAGGATTGATTGAAGGCGCACACGCAGGTGTTGGGCTTGGACATCAATTTTTACGTCATATTGAGCGTACACGCGTTATCATTCATGTGATTGATATGTCTGGTTTAGAAGGACGCGATCCATATGAGGATTACGTAACAATTAATAATGAATTAAAAGAATACAATCTGCGTCTAACAGAGCGTCCACAAGTTGTTGTTGCAAACAAAATGGATATGCCAGAGGCAGAAGAAAATTTACAAGCGTTCAAAGAAAAAGTGGGCGATGAAATAAAAATCTTCCCAATTTCTGCAGTAACGCGTCAAGGTGTTCGTGATTTACTATTTGAAGTAGCAGATCTATTAGAAACAACACCAGAGTTCCCAGTACATGAAGTTGTAGATGAATCTGAAGCAAGTGTAATGTACAAATTTGAGGGTGAAGGCTCTAAATTTGAAATTACACGTGAAAGCGATGGTACATTTGCCATTACTGGTTATGATATTGAGAAAACATTCAAGATGACGGACTTCAGTCGTGATGAATCTGTCCGCAGGTTCGCTCGTCAAATGCGCGGAATGGGCATTGATGAAGCACTACGTGCGCGCGGTGCAAAAGACGGCGATATTGTAAAAATTCTTGAATATGAATTTGAATTTATCGATTAAGGACTGCCGAAATTCGGCAGTCTTTTTTTGTCCCGAAATAAAAAATTCTCCTCAAATGGGAATTTCCCCTTATAATGGAAAAGGGTAGGTGTAGGGCAGATCGTAATGGTATCTACATATACCTCTTATAAGGGAGTGGGAATGATATGTATAAAATATTAATTGTAGAAGACGATTTAAAAATTGGTGACATTTTAGAAGGACACCTCGATAAATACGGTTATCAGTCATTTCGCGTACAAGATTTTCGGTATATAAAAGATGAATTTGCAAAAGTGAACCCGCATTTAGTTTTACTTGATATTAATTTACCATATTTTGATGGATTCTATTGGTGCCGTCAAATTCGTACTGTTTCCAACGCACCGATTATCTTTGTATCTGCACGTACAGGAGAGATGGATCAAGTAATGGCGATTGAAAATGGCGGTGATGATTACATTACGAAGCCGTTTCATTTAGATATTGTCATGGCAAAAGTAAAAAGTGCACTGCGCCGTGTGTATGGTGAATATGCATCATCAGCAGAAAGTGATTACTTTGGTGTGAATGGGTTGCTTTTATTTCCAGCGCAGCATATGGCAGAGTGGCAAGGAAAGCAGGTGGAGCTTACAAAAAATGAGTACTATTTATTAGAATGCTTAATGAAGCAAGCGGATCAATATGTAACGAGAGAAGAGTTACTAGAAGCATTATGGGATGAAATTGCTTTTGTTGATGACAACACATTAACTGTAAATGTAAAGCGTGTTCGTAAAAAATTAGAGGAAATTGGTATTAGCGATGCGATTGTTACGAAGCGGAGTTATGGATATGCACTCTTAACGAATTGGGTGAACGAGCATGAATCTTAAAAAATATGTGATGGACCGCACAGTATTACTTGTTTCTTACGTGATGAGTATCGTTCTATTCGGTCTTGTCTTGCAACTGCAAGCTTTTTTACAGAAGCAATCTATAAATTGGAGTACATGGTTATATGGATTGTTATTATCAATCGTTGTTTTTGTTTTCTTTCTGATACATGATTATCGGAAAAGACGAGCCTTTTTACAAAAGGTAGAACATTACATTGCAGAGGGACATGAGTTGCATCATTCCTTATCTGTCAGTTCATCTTATACATACGAACAAGAAGCAATTGTGGAAGCTTTTTCGCTCTTAAGACAACAATATATGAATGAAATCCATGAAGGGCAGGCAAAGGGAGAACAGCAAACGATCTTTATGAACCAATGGATTCACCAAATGAAAACGCCTGTATCTGTCATTGAACTATTGCTGCAAAAACTTGGACAAACGCACCGCGAAGCAAGAGATACGATTGAAAGTATCCGTGAAGAAAATAATCGTATTTTACAGGGATTAGATTTAGCGCTTCATATGGCACGCCTCGAACAGTTTGGGAAAGATTATAAAATAGAGGAAGTCAATGTGGTGGACATTGTTCGTGACAGTATTAATCAGCATAAAAAAACATTCATCCAGTATGCTGTATATCCGAAGGTTCTGTTTGAGAAAGAACAGTATGTGGTAGCTTCGGATCAAAAATGGCTCAGTATTGCAATGAATCAAATTGTGATGAATGCCCTGAAGTATACAAGAATTACAGAGAAAGAGAAAAAAGAGATTACATTTCAAATAGAAGAAACAGAAAGTGTTATTACATTACATATTCGTGATAATGGAATAGGGATTCCAAAGCAAGATATAAAGCGCATTTTTGAACCATTTTTTACAGGAGTCAATGGACGGAAAACGAGAGAAGCGACAGGGATGGGGTTATATATTACAAAGCAAATTTGTGATCATCTTAGCCATGGAATTTCTGTACAGTCAATAGAGAAGGAAGGAACAACATTTACATTCCAATTCTCAAAAGATAAAGGATATCATCAAATGATGAGGAAAATGACAAAATTGTAAGATAACAAACCGTTTTGTAAGGGAAATCACTCGTTACTTTCCCTCGTTTTTTCTATAGTAAAAGTAAGAAGAAAACATACAGGGGGATTCGAAATGAGTGTTCTTGAAGTAAAAGGTCTAACAAAGGTGTATCAATCAAAAGGTTCGGTAACGACGACAGCGCTGAATAATATTAACTTTAAAATTGAAGAAGGTGAATTTGTTGGCATTATGGGGCCATCAGGAAGCGGAAAAACAACACTTCTCAATTTATTAGCAACCATTGATAAACCGACATCTGGCCATGTCTATATGAACGGTGAAGAGATTAGTCAAATGCGTGCTGCTAAGCTTGCGGCGTTTCGCCGTACACATTTGGGGTTTATTTTCCAAGATTTTAACTTACTTGATACGTTATCGATTAAGGAAAATATTATTTTGCCGCTTGTAATGGCAAACCGTCCTGTGAAAGAAATTGATGCAAAAGTATTAGAAATCGCAAAGTTTCTAAACATAGAGGAAATTTTACATAAAAAAGTGTATGAAGTATCAGGCGGTCAGCAGCAGCGTGCAGCAGCAGCGCGGGCTATTATTCATCAGCCGACTTTAATTTTAGCTGATGAACCGACAGGAAACTTAGACTCTAAATCAGCAAAATCATTAATGGGTGCTCTGCAGGAACTTCATGAAGAGAAGAAAGTGACGATTGCGATGGTAACGCATGATCCTGTTGCGGCAAGCTATTGTGAACGTATTTTATTTATTCGTGATGGGGAAATTTTCTCAGAGATTCATAAAGGAGAAACAAAGCAAGCCTTCTTCCAAGAAATATTAGACGTACTTGCGATGTTAGGGGGAGAGTACCATGAACTTTCGCCAGCTCGCGTTTAATAATGTCAAAGGAAATTGGCGTAATTATAAAGCGTTTTTAATTAGTAGTTGTTTATCGATTTTTGTGTTCTTTATGTATGCTTCGTTTATATATCATCCAGATGTTGTGAATGGTAACATTAGTCAGAAAATGCATGTTGAAAAAGGATTAGAGATGTGTAATTATATCGTGGTTTTATTTTCTGCGTTATTTATTTTATATTCGAACTCCATCTTTTTACGGGCTCGTAAAAAAGAGTTAGGGCTACTCACTTTAATTGGTGCGACAAAAGGACAATTAGGGAGAATGATTATGCGAGAGCAAATGATTCTTGGCTGCATTTCAATTGTCAGCGGAATTGCTTTTGGTATGCTCGGTTTACCGCTCTTTTTTAAAGCGGTCAGTGTTGTAGTTGGAATTGAAAAAGCATTGCCATTTGTCTGGAATGGAAAAGCAATCGCAATTACTGCTGGTGTATATTTCATTCTCTTTTTCGTTTTATCACTATTTGGATTATGGACGATATGGAGATTACAAATTATTGATTTACTTCGCGACGCAAGAAAACAAAGAGTCGAGCCGTTTTCGTTTACATGGTTATTTCTAGCGGGACTACTAAGTATTATTGTTGCTTACGTTCTTTGTTTTCAAGTAACACTGATGAACTTTTTTATGTATTTCTTATTGATTGTCGGTTTAACAATTATCGGAACATATTTTTTATTTACACAAGGAAGTATCGTGCTATTAAAAGCGCTGCAAAAGCGAAAAAATGTATTTTATCAACATCCGAATTTATTTGTCATTAGTAATCTCGTTTATAAGATGAAAGATAATGCACGTTTTCTATTTGTTGTTTCGATCATCACAGCAGTTGTTGCATCGGCAATGGGGACGTTATACGTTTTCTTTGAAGATATGAGTGCAAAAGGAGTGGAGCATACACCACATGCTATTTCCATTCAGGAAAAAGGGGTAAACTCTCATGAAGTGGTGAAAGAAGAGACGATGCAATCACTGCTTAAAAAACATAATTTTGAACAGGCACGAAAAGTAACTGTAACAGAAATACCAGGAACATTTCATATGAAATTGATGAATGAAGATCGGGAATTCAATATGAGAATAATCTCTGAGAAAGAATTTAATGCAGAAGCGAAAAAACAACAACAAGATGAAATACATAATCAGCCTGGAACTGGCACAATGGTTGTGTTGGATATGATGAATGAACTCATGAAATTTGATGCAACGAAGACTTTTACATTTAAAGTGCAAAATCAATCGTATGAGCTGAAGTTAAATAAGCCATATACAAAAGCGGTATTTAATGTTGATAATGTATTTGTTGTAAATGAGCAAGACTACGCCAAGTATGCAGCTGTTGTTCCAGATACAGAAAAGATGATGTATTACGGCTATTATATTCAGAACTGGAAAGATACGGAGGCTCTCGTGAAGGAATTGAAAGGTCACATCGCCGATGATAAAAAAGCAAATTTTGATAATTCTATTCTTGTTTATCAAAATGCCAAAGAAAGCGGTGCGATTACGATGTTTATCGGCTTCTTCATAACAATATTGTTCTTCTTCTTCGCTTGCAGCATGACATACTTTAAGTGGTTTAATGATAAAGAACAAGATCGTATTCAATTTCATTCTTTAAAACGAATCGGTATGACGGATCAAGAAATTCGTAAAATTGCAGTTCGGCAAATGGGAGCGATTTTCTTCATTCCTATCTTGATCGGTATTTTACATAGCGGGTTTGCATTATATACGTTGGGGAACATGCTGTATTTAGACTTATGGAAGTCAGGAGCAGTTATTATTACAGCATACGTATTAGCATCCGCATTATATTTTGCGATTGCACAAAGAGGATATTTAAAGCACGTAAAAAGCTAGGACTTCCTAGCTTTTTACATATGTAACGGGTTTTAGGGGGGAGAAAGGTGAAGTTTTACGGGCTTACTTTTCAAAATGTTAGAGGGAATTGGCACAACTACAAAATATTTTTCTTAAGTAGCTGTTTCTCAGTCTTTGCTTTTTTTATGTATACATCTATTATTTTGCATCCTCAGTTGAAAGTGAGTGAGCTGTATAAAGGTTTACAATGGGGCCTGATTATGTGTGATGTAATTGTAATTGCGTTTTCGATTTTATTTATTCTGTATTCTAGTTCGATCTTTATACAGTCTCGAAAAAAAGAATTTGGGTTATTTATATTAATGGGAGCTACGAAAGTAAATCTCGTCTGGATGATGATCATGGAACAAATGGCAGTGGGGCTCCTTGCGAGCTTTTTCGGAATTGGGATTGGGACGTTATTTTTAAAGCTATTTTTTATGATTTTTAGTTTATTACTTAATATGCAGACTGAATTGTCGTTTGTGCTCAGCTCGAAGGTTATTGTGATAACGATTATGACATATGGTGCTGTATTTCTTCTTTTAGCCATTTTTAGTGCGCTGCGCATATGGAAAATAGAAGTTATTCATCTATTAAAAGAAATGCAAGAAGGAAAAAAAGAAACAAGAAGTAAGAAGTGGTTTTGTTGGCTCGGTTTCATCTGTATAAGTATCGGTTATGGTTTAACAACAAAAGTGACGATGATGAACATTGCCTTGTATTTTATACCTGTTTCTATTTTAACGACAGTTGGTACGTATTTTGTATGTACACATGGCTTAATTCAAGTATTACAAGGAATTAAAAATAGAAAAAGTGTCATATACCGCTATCCGTATTTATTCGTTATCAATCAGTTGTTACATACAGTGAAAGATAATCGGCGCTTTTTCTTTATTCTATCAATGCTAACAACGATAGTAGTAACGGCGACAGGTTCTGTTTATTTGTTTTTTTCAAACATGAGAGAACTATTTCGTTATGAACAACCTCACGCTTTCTCCTATGTTGAAAAAGGAATTGACTCTAAGGAGATAATGGAGAAAGAAACGGTTGAAAAGATATTGCGTAAGCACGGTGCCAATGATTTTCGCTACGCAACATTTGTCGGACTCCCAGCAACATTTCAATTAGATTCTGGTAATGAATCTTATGCAACTGTAATTGGAGAAGATGAATATAATAGAGAAGTAAAAAGACAGTCGAAGCAGCAGATCCATCCGAAAGAGGGAACAGTGACATTTATTTATTATAGTAATTATGCTCTTCTCCCTAAGCATCCTAAGAAATATATAAATTTTAAAGTACTCGGAGAACCATATCGCTTTACATATAACGGAGCATATGAAGGGAATGCATTTAATAGCGATACAAGTCAGCGGAGCGGAAGATTCTTCGTTATGCACAATCAAGATTTTCAGAAGCTTGCTCGTCAAGTTCCGAATCATGAAAAATATGTATACAACGGATATGAAGTAAGAGATTGGGACAATGCAGGAAGATTAGGTGAAGAATTACAATCCCGCATTTTAAAAGGGAAAGAGTTAGTAACTCGTAATAATGTGTACAATTATAAGATGATGAAAGACGGAGGGAATCTAATATTATTTGTCGGTTCGTTCATTAGTATCCTCTTTTTTCTAGCGTCCTGTAGCACAGTTTATTTTAAATGGTTTCATAATATTGAATATGACCGCTTGCAATATCAAGCTCTTTTGAAAATCGGAATGACAAAGCAAGAAATAAATAAGATTTCACGTTGGCAATTAGGGATTCTATTCTTTTTCCCAGTTCTATTAGGAAGCGTACATAGTGCAGTTGCTTTACATACGTGTCAAAAGGCCTTTTCTACGAAATCATCTTGGGGGGGATTAGAGGTCATTGCTATTTATCTTATCGCATGTGCACTCTATTTCTTCTTTGCGCAAAAAGAATATATGAAACAGATCGGCTAGCTCTTGCTAGTCTTTTTTGTTGTAATTTTCGAAAAACAAGTAGAAGAATAGAAGTGTTTATGATATAACAGTAAGAAAACGAAAAAGAGGGGACGAGATGACGATTCGAGTTGGCTATTTAGGACCGGAAGCAACATTTACAAATATGGCGGTGAGTCGCTTCTTTCCTGAGGCTGAACATGTACCATACCGAACTATTCCAGATTGTATAGATGCAGCAGCAAATGATGTAGTCGATTTTGCAGTTGTCCCGCTTGAAAATGCGATTGAAGGCTCCGTCAATATTACGATTGATTATCTTGTGCATGAGCAAACGCTGCCGATTGTTGGCGAAATTACAGTGCCTGTCCAGCAACATTTGCTCGTTCATCCGCAGCACGCACAAAATTGGCAAGATGTATATGCGGTGCAGTCTCACCCGCATGCGATTGCACAGTGTCATAAGTTTTTGAATCGAGAATTAAAAGGTGTGACAGTGCGTGACATGACATCAACGAGTGCTGCTGCGCAGTTTGTGATGGAACATCCAGAAGAAAAAATTGCGGCAATTGCTAATAGGGCTGCGGCAGAAAAGTATGGGTTATCGATTGTTCAGCGCGATATTCATACGCATAAAAATAATCATACACGTTTTCTCGTATTGCATAAGAATGAAGAAGTGGAATTGCCGAGAAATGGAGAGCGCCGCAAAAAGAAAACAACGCTTATGGTAACGTTACCTTCAGACTATGCAGGAGCGTTATATCAAGTATTATCCGCATTTGCATGGAGAAAATTAAACCTTTCCAAAATTGAATCTCGTCCGATGAAGACAGGTCTTGGTAATTATTTTTTCTTAATTGATGTGGAGAAAGAGTATGATGATGTTCTGCTTCCAGGAGTGAAAATGGAATTAGAAGCACTTGGTTTTTCAGTTACGCTACTTGGAAGTTATTTTTCTTATTGGGTGTGAAAAAAGAATCCCAAGTAGCATATGCATTGGGATTCTTCATGTTAATTTCTCAAGCCGTGCGGTTAATGATTTTCGCCAATCTTCTGCGAGTTCGGGAACAGCAATAATTTTTTCCATGCCCTCTACATCTTTTTGTCCCCGGAAATAGATTTCGTTCGCAAATAGAATGGAAATTTGGTGTGGATGCCGTTCTAGTAATGTAATTTGTGAATCTTTACGAACTGCCCCCTCTTGCAGAACGCGGCATAAATATCCTGTATAGCCAGTTTCAACAATGCGAGGTAAAATGCCAGGAATGCCGAGTCGTTTCGAAATTGTACTGCATGGAATTCTTCCTTGCGTCACTTGAACAATTGCATCTCCGAGCTGATAAATGTCGCCAATACAAACATTCTGCTCTAACATATTTGTAACTGTTACATTCTCTCCAAATGCAGATGAAGGAAGTGATGTATGAAACTCGTTTTCCCATAAATCATAATGTTCATAAGGATAAATACAAACGGCACGATCAGGCCCTCCGTGAAAGCGTAAGTCTGCAACACCGTCTCCTTGAAATCCATCTGTTGATAAAAAGGCATCTTCAACAAGCTGTTTACATATGCCGCTCGTCATTTCTTTATTTTCTGCATATTGCATTGTTTTTGGTTTCCCGATGCTAAAATGAATGAGTTCAATTCCCATATATTATCTCCTTTCCCATCATTTTCTCCATTGTAGCATGATAAAAATAAAAAACGCACAGAGAAAGTAAAATTCTCTGTGCGTTTTTTAATGAACAAGAAACCCAGCTCGGTCCAATGCCTCACAAGCAGCATTTAACTTTTCAAGCGAATCTGCTTCAATTGTATGCAAATGAATCCCATCTGTAAGCTGAGATAGATAAGTCGCTTTTGTTTCTTCAATCTTTTTTAAATACTGTTCAAGTTCAAATCGGTTACTTACTAGAATTAAAGCAGTTAAATCTCCGTACACTGGATGTTCCACTTTTACATCTTTAATGGTAACTCCATGGTCAACAAGTATTGTAAGCTCTTGGCGTACTTGTGATGGCTGATGCTTGGAAACGATAATACGCTCAAATGTAGTATGTTGTTTTTCTGCCCTTTTTAAATATAAATATCCTTGCGCTGTTGCAATAATAGGTTCGTTTCGTGCTTTTAATAAAGAAATATCTTGTACGATAACTTGACGGCTTACGTTTGTTTTCTTTGCCAATTCACTGCCGGACAATGGTTTATTTGCAGCGAGGAGCCATTCTAAAATGAGCTGTCTTCTTTCCTCACCTAAAATTTTTTTTTGATCATTTTGATTCATTTTCTATTAACACCTCTATTGAATTGATTTCTAACTTCTGAAATTGCATGGATCGCTGCATCGATGTGTTCTGCTTTTGTTTGCCGTCCGAATGAAAAACGGACATATTGCTTCGCCTCATCATGTTCTTTGCCAATCGCAAGCATCGTTTTAGAAGGCTCTTGTTTTCCGATTTGACAAGCACTTCCTGTTGAAATCGCAATGCCATGGCGATTGCATTCTAGCATTGTATACTGACCTTCTATTCCTTTTATTGTAACCCCAATGATATGCGGTAAACAAGAAGTAGAATGACCTTCAATTTGTATTTCGGGTGAAAGAGCTTGCAATTGTTTCATGAAGTATGTTCGTAATTTTTGTAAACGTCCTATTTCCTCTTGCTGGTTCTGTAGCATGTGCTGCGCTGCCGTAATAAATGAAGCGATGCCCGGGACATTTACGGTGCCGGGGCGAAAGCCTCTTTCATGAGCGGTTCCTGGAAATACTTCCCCAAAGCGTACTTGCGGGTTAATATAGCATGCGCCGACTCCTTTTGGCCCGTAAATTTTATGCGCTGAAACAGAGAGGCTATCAATATTCATTTCTTCTACATGAATCGGTATTTTCCCAAATGTTTGCACACAATCTGTATGAAATAAGACGTTATGCTTTTTAAGAATGGCTCCAATTTCAGTAATTGGTTGCAGTGTGCCGATTTCAGAGTTTCCATGTTGAATGCTTGCAAGCACGGTTTGTTCTGTAATCGCACGCTCGAGTTCGTCAAGTTGAATCATGCCAAAGCAATCCACCGGAATTTCAGTAATTTCATAGCCCTGCTTTTGAAGAAGGTGAAAATAATTTCGGATTGATGCATGTTCAATAGGTGTTGTAATAATATGAGTGCCGCTCTGGGTATTTAGTAACGATTGAATTGCAAGATAGTTCGATTCAGATCCACCGCTCGTAAAAAAAACGCCTTGTTCTTTCCCACCGATCATCGCAGCAAATGTTTGGCGGCAAGATTGTAACAAAGAGGAGGCAGTTCCGCCAATATCATGTAAGCTTTGTTCATTTCCGAAATACCGTTCAGCGGCTTTTGTGTATGTCTCTAACGCTTCTTTACTCATAGGTGTTGTTGCAGCATAGTCCATATATATCATAGAGTATAGCCCTTTCTGTATAAGATTTTCATGTCGGTTTCTAAAAAGTTCTTGTTATTATTTTAAATATATGTAAATATAGGTGTCAAGACAGTTGAAAAGTGTAAAGTAGGGGGCAATGAAAATGCCAAATGCAGATGTCTTAATTATCGGAAGCGGGGTTGCAGCGCTGCGCGTTGCACAAACCATTTGCCACGAAAAGAATGTGATGATTATCACAAAGAAAACAGGGCGACACAACAATACAAATCTAGCACAAGGCGGGATTGCAGCTGCAGTTGCTTCATCTGATCATCCAGACGATCACTATGAAGATACGCTTACAGCAGGCTGCCATTATAACAATACGGAAGCTGTTCGTTATTTAGTAGAGCAAGGGCCGAAAGAAATGAAAACATTATTAGATAACGGGATGAGCTTTGACGGCGATGAACGAGGGCTTCACCTTGGAAAAGAAGGAGCGCATCGAAAACGACGTATTTTACACGCGGGCGGGGATGCGACAGGGAAAAATTTATTAGCGCATCTTGCAGAGCAAGTACTTCCGTATGTAACGGTTGTTGAACAAGAAATGGTTTTGGATTTCATAATAGAAAATCAAACTTGTCACGGTGTTATAGCACGTGATAGGGAAGGAAATATACAAAAGTATGACGCGCAGTGTGTTGTACTGGCAACAGGTGGTATTGGCGGAGTATATGCGTTTACCTCTAATGATCGTACTGTTACAGGCGATGGCTTAGCGATGGTATATCGAGCTGGCGGAGAGCTTGTTGATTTAGAATTTGTACAGTTTCACCCAACGATGTTGTATGTAAATGGTGCTTGCTGCGGCCTTGTATCAGAAGCGGTGCGCGGAGAAGGCGCTATTCTTCGAAATGGAAAAGGAGAGCGTTTTATGATGAATGTTCATGAACAACAAGACCTTGCGCCGCGTGATGTGGTCGCGCGTGCTATTCATGAACAAATGGTAGTTGGTGAAAAAGTGTACTTAGATATATCATCTATTGTAAATTTTGAAGAACGGTTTCCAACGGTCTCTTTTTTATGTAAAAAAAGTGGTGTTAACGTGGAAAGTAAGTGCATTCCAGTAGTGCCAGGTGCACATTTTCATATGGGCGGCGTAAAAACAAATTGTAACGGGGAAACATCGATCAATCGTTTATATGCAGTTGGTGAAGTCGCGTGTAATGGTGTACATGGTGCCAATCGCCTTGCGAGTAATTCATTATTAGAAGGTCTTGTATTTGGAAAACGTGTCGGGGAACACATTTTAGCGAATAGTAGACCACGAATCGTGAAGGGCAATGAAATAGTGAAAGGTGATTTACAACAAATCACATTACCCAAAAAAGAAGAAATACAAGAGATGATGATGAAATACGTTGGAATTGTTCGTACAGAAGAAGGCTTATTGTATGCGAAGCAATGGTTAGAGCAGTATGGAATCTATAATAAAATGCTTCCATATGAAACTCTTACAAATGAGGATATAACAATTATCAATATGTTAACGGTTTGTCAGTTATTAACAAAGGCTGCACTGCAAAGAAAAGAGAGTATTGGTGGTCATTATCGCAGTGACTTTCCGAATCGTAGTAATAAGACGTACGAAATTGTGATGAGAAGAAGTATGTTGCAATTCGCTTAAGAAAAGAGGGGTACTATGAACGCATTAAAAGTAAAAGAGGCATTGAAACAATTTTTTCTAGAAGATATCGGGGAGCGAGACGTAACATCGCAGCTTATTTTCCCAAACGACCTGCAAGCAAGGGGAACGTTTCTTGTCAAAGATACGGGTGTGTTTGCAGGAGCTGATGTAATTAAAGAAGGTTTTGCATTATTAGATTATCGAATTGAAGTTACACTTCATAAAAAAGACGGAAACATGGTAACAAACGGAGAAAT
Organism: Bacillus cereus group sp. BfR-BA-01380; assembly: GCF_022663535.1. GTDB lineage: Bacteria > Bacillota > Bacilli > Bacillales > Bacillaceae_G > Bacillus_A > Bacillus_A cereus_BB. The sequence continues at coordinate 216,744 of NZ_JAKUFS010000007.1, forward strand.
CCTTGCTACTGTACAAGGGCCGATTGCTTCTTTATTAACAGCTGAGCGTGTTGTGTTAAATGTTATTCAGCGTATGAGCGGCGTAGCGACGATGACAAGAAAAGCAGTTACTGCACTCGGAAGCGATCATACACGCATTTGTGATACGAGAAAAACGATGCCGGGGCTTCGTATGTTTGATAAATATGCGGTTGTATGCGGCGGTGGTTATAATCATCGTTTCGGATTATACGATGGTGTCATGATTAAAGATAATCATATTGCATTTGCTGGGTCGATTACAAAAGCGGTAACAGCGGTGAAAGAACAGCTGGGACATATGGTGAAAGTAGAAGTAGAAACAGAGACAGAAGAACAAGTATTAGAAGCAGTTTCTGCCGGAGCAGACATTATTATGTTTGATAATCGTACACCAGCAGAAGTGCGCAAATATTGTAAGCTCGTTCCAAGCGCGATTGTTACAGAGGCTTCGGGCGGGATTACGATGGAAAATGTAGTGAAGTATGGCCAAACAGGTGTGGATTACATTTCGTTAGGATTGTTAACACATTCTGTTAAAGCGTTAGATATTAGTTTCAATATTGAAGTGTGATCGAGAGAAGAGGGGGACTTCACTGATGGATATTTTAGAAACAGTACAACCGATTGAAACAATGTTACCAAATCGTTATGAAACAATGTCAATTGCAGAGATGGAAGCGCGTGTTCGTGAAATTAAAGAAAAGTTAGGGGAAAAGCTTTTCATTCCAGGGCATCATTACCAAAAAGATGAGGTTGTCCAATTTTCAGATTCAACGGGAGATTCCTTGCAGCTTGCACAAGTAGCAGCGCGTAATAAAGAGGCAAAGTATATTGTATTTTGTGGTGTGCACTTTATGGCAGAAACAGCTGATATGCTAACAACAGATGAACAAATTGTTATTCTACCTGATATGCGAGCTGGTTGTTCGATGGCTGATATGGCTGATATTGAACAAACAGAGCGAGCTTGGAAAGAATTGCAGCAATTATTTGGAGATACGATGCTTCCGTTAACTTATGTAAATTCAACCGCTGCGATTAAAGCGTTTTGCGGCCGAAATGGAGGCGCGACAGTTACATCTTCTAATGCGAAAGAGATGGTAAAATGGGCGTTTACACAAAAAGAGCGGATTTTATTCTTACCAGATCAGCATTTAGGGCGTAACACAGCATATGACCTTGGTGTACCGTTAGAAAAAATGGCAGTTTGGAATCCGCAAACAGATTCATTAGAATATGACGGGAATATGGAAGATGTTCAAGTTGTTTTATGGAAAGGACATTGTTCTGTCCATCAAAATTTTACTGTGAAAAATATTGAAAGTGTAAGAAGAAATCATCCGGATATGAATATTATTGTTCATCCGGAATGTTGCTATGAGGTTGTTGCAGCTTCTGATTATGCAGGCTCAACAAAATATATTATTGATATGATTGAAAAAGCTCCGTCTGGAAGTAAGTGGGCAATCGGTACAGAAATGAACTTAGTTAATCGTATTATTCAGCAGCACCCAGATAAAGAAATTATTTCGTTAAATCCATTTATGTGTCCATGCTTAACGATGAATCGTATCGATTTACCACATTTACTATGGGCACTGGAAGCAACCTTGCGCGGCGAACATGTAAATGTAATTGAAGTAGATAAAAAAGTAACGGAAGAAGCGGTACTTGCATTAAACAGAATGTTAGAGCGAGTATAAAAGCAACAGATTTCCGTTGCTTTTTCTTTTGTACATAATTTTGTTTTTATGAGCATACATTGTGGTGAAGCAATCATTGTGTTTATACTCGTTTTTATCCCGCATTAACGGACAGTAAGCCCCCACCTTAAGATTCAGAGAAAAGCGAAGAAGATAGGTGGGGGCTTACTGTCCATAAAAGTCCGATTGGCTCAACTAACCATCAGTGGGGATGAAGAAAAGCCCCTGTTGATGGAAGTTTCACCCTATTATAGATAAGTTATACAGGAGGGGGAAAAATTGAAAATTCATATCGTGCAAAAAGGGGATACCCTTTGGAAAATTGCGAAAAAGTACGGGGTAGATTTTGAAATATTAAAAAAAGCGAATACACAGCTCAGTAATCCAGACTTAATTATGCCGGGCATGAAAATTAAAGTACCATCTGCCGGCGTTCCAATTAAAAAAAATCCAGGTGCTGGTTCAGTCCCTCCAAAAGAATATGTAAAAGAAGTACAGCAAAAAGAATTTCCAGGAGCGCCGAAACCTCTTGGTATAGAAGAAGAGGAAGAAATGGCTCAGCAGGCCGGGCCAATTACAGAACAGCCAGCAGCGCAAATGGCACAGAAGGAAATGCAAGTAAAACCCCAAAAAGAAGTGCAAAAGGAGCAACCGATACAAAAAGAACAGCCTATACAAAAAGAGAAGCCGGTTGAAAAACTACCTATTATTGAAAAGAAACCTATTATTGAAAAACAACCTATTATTCAAAAGCAACCTGTTGTTGAAAAGAAACCGGCTGTTAGTAAAGTGGGAAAACAAAAGGAGAGCACAAAATTTTCCGTAAACATTTTACCACAGCCACCGCAATCGCCAGTCAAACCAGCGAAAGAGTATAAAATTGCAGATATTATAAAAAAAGGGCACGATTTAATTGCTCCGCAAGTAAATAAAATGAAAGGAAGCAATGTCGTTGCACCAGAAACAAAGAAAGAAAATGTAAGCAATATCGTTTCACCGGAAGTGAAGAAAGAAAATATAAGCAATATTGTTTCACCGGAAGTGAAGAAAGAAAATATAAGCAATATTGTTGCACCGGAAGTGAAGAAAGAAAATATAAGCAATATTATTGCACCGGAAGTGAAGAAAGAAAATGTAAGCAATATTATTGCACCAGAAGTGAAGAAAGAAAATGTAAGCAATGTTGTTATGCCAAATATCACAAAAGAAATCCCGCAAGTACTCCCACCAAATGTTACGATGCCAATCATGGAAGAGAATGAAATGCCAAACGTGATGCCGATGATGGAAAACAGTCCAATGCCAAACGTGATGCCGATGATGGAAAACAGTCCAATGCCAGACGTGATGCCGATGATGGAAAACAGTCCAATGCCAGACGTGATGCCGATGATGGAAAGCAACCAAATGCCAAACATAATGCCGATGATGGAAAGCAACCAAATGCCAAACATAATGCCGATGATGGAAAGCAACCAAATGCCAAACATAATGCCGATGATGGAAAGCAACCAAATGCCAAACATAATG
>NZ_JAKUFS010000008.1 GCF_022663535.1 Bacillus cereus group sp. BfR-BA-01380
AAGGCATTTCTTTTAGAAAAGGATGCGTTTTCTTGTCCAATGTAAGTTGTCTTTGCATATCATAACGATCGTAATTTTCTTTGTTTTGCTTATATTTCCGTTCTTTGTCTAACAAGGCAGAATTGTAGGTTTGACGACAATATTGTAGCCAACGGTCTGACACTTCTTTTTGTGCTTCTGTTGGAAAGATTTCATATTTTTGATTCAACAACATTGTCATCACCTCCTATTCGTTATGTCCTTGTGTTTCGATGTATTGTTTTAGAATTTCTAATGGTGTACCGCCCACAGCCAGCAAACAATAACTTTGAGATCCAAATCATTCTTTACATAAATTCTATCTGATTAGAGGAAATTCCTTTTTCAATCCTTTGGCTTACGCCAACCAAAATTCATCCCCTCCCTACTCATTAAGCTTCACCCTTCTCATTCCTTGAGGAAGGGGAATTCTTTTGGAAATATGTTAAAAAGAAGGTAAGTTATCTAAGTTATTTTCTTTAATACCATCAGGTTCACTACGTATAATATCCCTGCCATACTTATGAAATACGTCCACATGAGCTAACTTCCCTGATTTTGCTTCATCAAGAGCAGTAATATAATCTAATTCTCTTCCACTACTGACCAATAATTCCTCGTCTCCTGCCCAATCTCCTGCTATATAAAGGCCCTTTATTTCTGGAACTGCTGGACCTGGTTTTTTCGTTCTACCAGTATGAGGAAAATTATGCACAATGGTTATTTTAGGTAAATATTGCTGTTCGACCACTTCTTTTCGCCAGCCTGGATGAAGCAAATCCATTGTATGTTCTAATTGCTGTTTATCTGTTCGAGAATCTATTGAACTTCTATTCAAATCATGATATTTAACCAAGGAAACTACGGAGGTTCCGTCATTACTCAGCTTTGCGGCCCTAGATTGATTTGTAAAGAAGATAGGTTGGTCAAGTCCTAGCACAAATTGATGATTTGTATTTGGTAACGTTTTTAATCCTAAATCGTAGCAGGATGCGGTTACAGGAATTGCTTCCTCCTTCCAACGATATAGGGAGGGTTTTTCAACATGGGGTACAAGAAGACATGCTTCGTGAGGAGGTGTTGCAATAATCACACTTTCTACATCAAACGATTCTCCATTCGTACAACTCACTCGTTCAACTTGGCCGTTGTGGTCAATACGATTCACATTCATAGATTCAAGAAGTTTAACACCGAAACTAATAGCTTTAGTTCTTAATTCGGTTACAATAGATTCCCAACCATGGTCGACATAGAGAACACCTTCTTTCATACCCCTCTGGATCTGCCTTACAACTGGACGAGCTAGCTGTATACTTGGAGCATATGTTAGAGTAGTTAATCTACATAATGCATAAAAGAAGTGGCGTACCATTGGATCAATGATTTCCCTTTCTGCCCAAGCTTGCACGCTTTCATTTGAAATCGAATTCACATCCATTTTACTGAGATGAAACATAAGCTTTGCAAGACGGACCTTCCCTAAACCATTAAGAAATTGCTTCGAAAATAAGGAACGTAACCCCGTCGGCACTTGATAAACCTCATTTTTCCAAATAACATGTGCACCCGTAGGCGGTTCATTTCCCTTGATTGCAATCCCGAGTTCATCAAATATCTTCATTGCTTCACCGCCTTTATAAAGGGCATGTGCACCTAGGTTCATGAGAACGCCATTTTTATTAATGGTCATCGACCGTCCTCCGTATCGATCTGATTTCTCAAGCACCACTACCTTCTTACCTTCCTTTGCTAGAAAAAGAGCAGCTGTTAATCCAGCAAACCCACCACCAATAATGGCAACATCAAATTTATTCATTTAAATCCCTCCTGTTCTTTTCATTAATCAAGACGGATAGAGGGTTTCAATTGTGACAAAAAAACTTAATTTATGAAAACCTTTTTTTAGCCGAATATACGAACCAGTTTACCTGTGGGCTATATTCATTATTGGACATATGGTGGCACAATTCGCAGATGCTACCTTTACTGGCAGTATCCATTATGTAAATAGTTATTTCAACAAACATCAAAACGCCAACTCGTTGAGTTGGCGTTTCTATTTACTATTTGAACCACTTATTAGATAAAGCTTCAAGGGTTCCATCTTTTTTCATATCGTTTATATGTTTATTAAAACTATCTCTCATTTTCTTATCATCGGATCGTAGCATAACACCTATTCCATACTCCCTTGGCATTTTACTTACAACCTCTAAATTACTATTGCCCTCATTTTTCTTAAAATAATTTATCAGATGATCATCTTCAATTAAAAAATGGACTTTTTGTTCTTTCAATGCATCAAACTCTTGTTTCACATTTTCAACCTTTACAATACCAGCCTTTTTCGAGAGAGCTAATCGACCGAAAACATTTGTAACCATTGTTGCTGTATTTTCACCAGTGATATCATTTAAATTATGAATATTTTTACCTTTGTCATTTACTACTAATGAAGCTGTGACATTTGCATATTCATTTGTGAAAATGTAATTACTACTTACATTTTCATCAATTAACGTACGTCCTACAACTGCATCAAATCGTTTTGAACTCAGACCAGCAAACTTCGAATCCTGCGTAGAAAAAAAGTATTCAGGCTGCATATTCATACGTTTACTTATTTCGTTCATTACATCAATATCAAATCCCACCAACTTACCATTCTCATCTACAAATGAATACAGTGGTGTATCTCTTGTTGTTCCGATTTTCAACTTTGTATTCACTGTATTAGGTTCTTTAATATCACTATCTATACCACAAGCAGCCATTAACGAAAATAATGACATCAAAACACATAATAATATTATTTTTTTCATAACTCTATATTCCTCACTGCTTTCGGAAAGTTTTTTCGTACAATATAAAATATATTGAATATTAGAAACGCAAAAAAACTAATAATCGAAACAACTGCACTTACCTTTTGTACATGTGTACCATAGTAATAGACCTTAACAGTACCTTCGCCTTTTGGTAGTTTTGCAGTAACTAAATTTGTCTCACCTGCGTAACTATAGAAACGCTGTGTTTCATTTCCTTGAGTAATTTCAGTCACATAACCTTTGTAATAAATTAGAGGCAACGATACCTCTCCGCTGTTTATATTATTAAAATGAAAAGATACCTTATCCGCATTTTTCTCAAAATGACTATATGTAATTCCATCGTCGATATTGCTTAGTTGTGCATTATTATATATTTCTTTAAAGAGCGGTTTGCTATTTATAGCATTTGTATTGAGACCGAACATTTCATCTGGATTATCAGTATATTTTTCTGTATGATGTGGTACATCTCTAGCAATAATACCTACGGGTACGTATTCTCTTCCACCAGTCTGAATAGAGTTTAAATTAACCATTCTATCTGCACTTTTTTCATTCTTCATATATTGGTTCATTAAACTAATATTTACTAGTAAAACAGCCAACATAAAAATTAAAAATGCTTTACTTCTAGATATATAATGATTTTTAATGAATGCTCCTAGATAATAACTAGCACCTACTGCTAAGAAAAATGTGGAGAAAACCATAATTCTGGATGGAAATTGAATGTTATTTAGAACCGTATGTTCAAATAAAAACCATGGGAATTCTTTAGTCGAGAAAAATACTAATATACATCCAGTTAATACAAATCCGTCTCCGGTAATTCTTTTTCGAAAAACAAATAACCTCATAACTACTATAATAAATATTACCATGTTGATATATAAACCAGAGGTATTGCTAAGAGTTGCACCTAATTCATCCCAAAGACTGGTGCTCGCAGATGAAACATAAAAGGTTGGTATTAATTGCCCAATCAAAGGCTGTGATTTAACCTGTTCTACCAATGGAAGTGTAAAAAAAGCAGTTATTAACAAAGCTGAAACAGCTGAAATACATAAACGATATAACTTAATTTTGTCTTTCCATATTGCCTTGTAATTTATTATAGTAGCGACAAATAATATAATACTTAGTATTAATGTTGTTAATATATGCGTCAACAATAGACCAGACATGCTTAATACTAAAATAAAGATGGTATTCTTATTTTTATAAATCATTAGATAAAAACTCGACAAAGCTAGTGGAATTAACGTATATGCGGACATTTGACCAAAAGTACCAGATGATAACATAGAAAAAAGGCATGTAGACATAGTATAAAGAATACTCGAGAAAATACCGATTAACTTATTTCCTGACACCGCTTTAATCGCATAATAACAAAAAACAAATGTCAGAAATGTTTCAAGAATCACCGTCAATTTATAAGCTGCAACCAGTGAACCCCCTGTTATCACTCTATATATGGCACCAATGTAAATAAATAAATTACCATAAAAAATATCACTGGCGTACCCAAAACCATGAAAGAAATCCATATTAATATACGGATAAAGCTCTCCCCTTTGTATAGCATGTGTTAATCCATCTAATCGTAATAAATGTACATTTAAATCTGTATTTACCCTCAATCCAGGATTTTTCAATAAAATCCAACAAAAAAATATTGATAAAATACCAAATAAGGAAAATAAACTGATTTTAGATATTAATTTTGTCAATATCAAACTCTCCTTTATCAAATCATTTCATTAAGATAACTAGATAATCTTTCATATCAAAGTCTCTTTTAAAAAACCACATATCATTTTATCATATGAATTTAACAAAACAAACCTTTTATGTATAAAAATACCGTTTATAAATATCTTGGTGCTGGTACAAAAACTTTAATATTCGCGTAAATAATCTTTAAAACTTGGATACACTGACCCTATTTCTCTATAAAATTCCTGCAGTAATATGTTAAACACTAAAATTATAGAAATTAGAAATTCTAAATCTTAAAACACCCAAAAAACAAAAAACCTCAGATAAGCCGGTAAGTATCTTAAAATCAAAATTCCCTATCTTTCCTATATATGTAAATTATATCACAAATACAAATTTTTCAAGTATCTTTTCGTTTAAGCGGTTCCCAATCCCCTCAATTTAAATAATTCCTTATAAGCCGGCCTTACCATACATTCCATCAATTTAAGAATTTAGAATTACCCCAAAACGATAAAATTTCTCAATTTTATCGTTTTGGGGTAGTTTATTTTTGTTAGCTTGATAGCGATACGGCGAGACCCCTATTACATCTAAAGCAATATGTTCATATTGTTTTAGACACCTTTTTATAATATGATCATATTATAAAAAGGAGGAGGATATGAATGCCTAAAATAGTGGATCAAATACAAAGGAAGAATCAGATAGCCACCGCTACTTGGCGTGTAATATTAGAAAAAGGTATCGATAAAGCTTCCATACAGCAAATCGCTGATGAAGCAAACATTTCTGTTGGACTTGTTCAGCATCATTTTTCGTCTAAAAATGAATTAATTCATTATGCAATGAATTTAGTATTGAATCGAATGGAAGAACGGGCAAACACTCGTACAAATGATTTTAAGGGAACAAAAGAAGAAGCACTTAGAAGATTAATGAAATTTATTATTCCTACTAATGAAGAAGAAATGTTGGAAGGGAAGGTTTGGATTACATTCCTGGGTATATCCTTTAGTTCCCCAGAGCTTCTTGAACTGCGGAAGAAAATGGATGACCATACGAGGTACCTTATGGGAATAATTCTAGATTTAATGGAAGATCTAGGATACGTCACACCAGGCTACAATAGAGATTTTGAATTAGAGATACTGTACGGATTTATCGATGGACTAGTAATTCATGTCCTTCAAACACCAGAATCATATTCAGCAGAAAAAGTAAATCAACTTATTGAGTATTATTTAAAAGAAAAAAAGAGGGATGAATCGCATGAATAAAGTTTTCATTATTATTCTTGTAGTCGTTATTGTATTGATCATTAGGCAGCTTATCCCTAAGAAAGTAGATAGCTTTGATCTTCTTGGTATACCAATCATGGCTATAATCAGAACCTATATTGGTCTTCCGAATAAATTGGACTTTATAATTACAATTGAATTAATTAGCTTGCTTGTCTTAGGAGCGATAGTTGGTTATTGGCAAGCTAAGCGGGTGAAAGTCTTTCATCGTAACAATCAATTATGTAGTGTTGGAGGATATACCTATATTATTGGATGGATGATTATGTTTTTAGGAAGAATTGTTATTTTATTTCTATTCAACCTTAAATCTCTCATATCGACATTTCATGCGGGACATGAACAGTTTACGAATGAAATAATTAAAGTTCTTTCCCATGCTGGAGACTGGTTAATATGGTCTACTATCCTTGCATCTTCCATAATGTATACTATTACCTTATATAAAGATCACCCAGATATTAAGAAATTTATGCATGCCCATTTTAAAGAAATTAGACAACGAATCAAACATTAATTTAACTAACATGAATTGCGAAAGCATCATCCAGTAGATACTTAGTTTATATTTTTTAGGATAGTGAATATTCTTAAGTTGATGAACATGGGGGTCTCCAAAAATATGAGCTTCATGGCGATGCGGCAGCACCCCAAGAAAAAAATATATATAACAAAACCCACAGAGAACAAGAATATTCTTTGTGGGTTTTGGTTATTTCAAAGGAGCTTAGGGGAAAGCTCAATTTGATCATAGAGGGTGTCTTGCATATATATTAGCGATAAGTTTATTTTACTTTAAAAGTCTTTCAAATTACTTTCATAAATGTTACAAAAGTCTTTCATTGAATGTAAAGGAATTCATTCAATATGAATAGGAAATAAGCAATTTTCAGCCCCTAATCGCAGCTATGCTGGTATTGGCTAACACTTCCCTAATCTCAAGAAAGAAATAAAAAACGTTATCTTTCCCAGCAGCATCTAGGAAAGATAACGTTTTTAAGGTAGTGCTATTATTTTAAACTACGGGAGAGTTCCGTAAATATAACCCCTAGAGCGTAAGCACCAGCATCCGGATAACCTAGGCTTCTTTCACCAACCGTACCAGCGCGGCCCATTCGAGCAACGATTTCTTTTGTGTATTCTGCCCCTTTAACAGCAGCCGCTGCCCCATTTTCAAAGGCAGTCTTAACGTCCACGCCGGCTATAGCACTTTCTGACCAAGAATTTACACAAGGCACAAGCGCATCCACAAGCGTTTTATCGCCTACTTCTGCTCCTCTACCGAAAGATCGTTCACCGATGGACTGTATACCTTTAAGTGAAGCCTGCAACATTTCAGCAAACTCTTCAATTGTTAATTCCATTTTTCCTTCTACAGCCTTACCTGCAGCTCGGAAAGCTCCGCCCCAAATTGGCCCAGAAGCCCCGCCGCAATATTCCATAATGATCATAGAACACGCATCTAGAAATGTTCCTATATTGAAACGTTCTTGATTCAAAATCGAACTCCATTCTCGTTTTAATTGCTTAAATCCTTTCGCGACACTCATTCCGAAGTCGCCATCACCTGCATGGGTATCCAATTCGCAAAAAGGCACTTCGTTCTTGATAATGACTTCGCTCATTTTATCTATAAGATAAATCATATTATCTAATGTGATGACCTCATTCTTGATGATCGCATGTTCTTCCGCTGTTTCCGCCTCAAAGAAAACTGGTTTCTCTTCCTCGTGACCTTCAATATCAATATATTCTACACTCTCAATCGGTCCATCTACCTTAAATGCAGGTGTATTACACTCTTTTGATAGCAATGTTTTCAGCTCATCATCCAGATTCATTACTGTTAGTGAAATTCCGGCCATATCAATACTAGTCATGTAATTCCCGACAAACGTTCTATTTATTCGTATATTTCTTTTGCTTAACTCCCTAGTAACTGCATTATTAAATAGATACAGTTCTTGAAGCGGTGTGCCACCAAAGCCATTTACGAGAACAGCAATTTCAGCATCCGCATTACCATCTAACTTTAAATCCTTCACAAGGTCATTTGTCATACGTAAAGCCAATTCATCTGCAGGCGCCATTTTTTCCCGTGTTCTGCCTGGCTCTCCATGAATACCGACGCCATATTCCATCTCATCTTCACCCAATTTGAAAGTAGGGGACCCACTAGCAGGAACTGTACAGGAAGTTAGCGCTAGACCAATTGTTCGAACATTTGCCGCTGCTTTTTCCGCTACAGCTTTGACCTGCATCAAATCCATACCTTCTTCTGCGGCTGCACCGGCTATTTTATGTACGAACACAACCCCTGCAACACCGCGGCGTCCTACTGTATAAAGACTGTCTTCTACTGCAATATCATCATCTACGCGGACATATTCTACTTGAATGCCATCCTCAGTAGCTAAGTGAGCTCCATTTTTAAAATTCATGATATCTCCACTGTAATTCTTAATAATGAGCAGTGTACCTTTTTTGCTAGCTGTTGCTTTAATCGCCTGATATACCTGTATTTGCGAAGGAGAAGCAAACACATCCCCGCACACCGCAGCATCCAGCATCCCTGTCCCCACTAAGCCTGCATGTGCCGGTTCATGTCCACTACCGCCGCCGCTGATTAACGTTACCTTATTTTCGTTCATTTCTTTTTTCTTCATTACCTTATACTTTTTCAAAAACTCCAGTTCCGGATGAGCCATAACCATTCCATTGCACATCTCCATAACGAGAGTTTCAGGTTTATTTATAATTTTTTTCACTTGTTACTCCTCCTCTATGCATTTTGTTAAATTGTTTATCTTATTCGTATACACACTTTCATAGCTTTCTTTATTCATAGCGTATTGCTGCCGCGATACATTCTCTTCTAAATTATGATATATTTGAAAGCGTATTATTACTGACTATATTAAAATGAAAGCGTTTTACGGTAAACGGACAAAATTCACAATTTGTCTAAAGACACCCACTTCATTTATAGATAGGATGTTAATGATGAAAAACGAATAAAGTTCTAGGGATGATTCAAATGACCTCTTCTATCATTTCCAAAAAAATCATAGCCAACTCGCTAAAACAATTAATGGAAACAGAACCTTTTCATAAAATATCCGTGAGTGATATTATGTTACATTGTCAGATGCGCAGACAAACTTTTTATTATCACTTTAAAGATAAATTTGAATTGTTAAGTTGGATTTATAAAGAAGACACGAAGGAAAATATTATAGACTTTCTTGATTATGAAAAATGGGAGAATATTTTCGACCTATTATTTGATTACTTTCACCAAAATCAGCGCTTCTACCGAAATGCCTTTAAAGTAATCGAGCAAAATTCATTTAATTACTATCTATTTGAACATACGAAAAACTTATACAGCAAAATTATCGATGAGCTATTAATTGGCTGTAATTTAGCTATTTCTGAGATAAAAAAAGATAAACTGGCCTCTTTTTATAGTCATGGATTTGTTGGGACAATAAAAGACTGGATTGAAAATCATTGCGCTGTAGACCCATCTATCATGTCTTCTATGATGAAAAATATGATAAACAATCAATTCGTGCTTTTACTTAAGCAATCAGCAAACAAATGATAAGGTGGAAAAACAATGAAAAAAATCATGAATGATGTTCAAAATATTGTTCAGGATATGTTACATGGTTTTTATTTTGAACATAACGATAGAATATGTTATAACGCAAAACACAACATCATGTATCAGAAAGATCTTGCCAAAATCAGGCAAAATGTTGTGATTATAAGCGGCGGCGGCAGCGGGCATGAACCAGCTGATATTGGTTATGTAGGAGAAGGAATGCTCGCAGTGGCAGTCAATGGAGAAATCTTCACTCCTCCTACACCAGAACAAATATTAGCAGCAATTCGCTCTGTGCCTGAGGACAAGAGTGTCCTATTAATCATTAAAAACTTTAAAGCTGACGTAGAAAGCTTTTTAACTGCTGAAGCTTTGGCAATAGAGGAAGGAAGACTTGTTGATCATGTAATTGTAAATGACGATGTTTCCATTGAAGATGATGCTTCTTTTAATAAAAGAAGACGAGGAGTAGCCGGGACGATTTTCGTTCATAAAATACTCGGAGCAGCAGCTCTTGAAGGCCATTCATTACAACAATTAACGGACATTGGTCACGCTGTCATTCATAATTTGCATACATTAGGAGTCGCCCTCTCTCCAGCAATCAACCCTACCCAAGACAAAGTTTCTTTTACCTTGCAAGACAATGAAGTTTTTTATGGGGTCGGTATCCACGGAGAAAAAGGATACCGGAAAGAGGCATTATTTTCTTCTGAAAAATTGGCTATCGAGCTTATGAACAAACTCAAAAGTATTTACCGCTGGAAACAAAGAGACAAATTTGCAATCCTAATTAACGGCTTAGGTGCTACCCCATTAATGGAACAGTATATCTTCGCCAATGACATTCGTCGTTTATGTGAACTTGAAGGATTAGATATTCGATTTGTCAAAGTCGGAACCCACTTAACATCTTTAGACATGCAAGGCACGTCATTAAGTTTACTTAAAATAGAAGATCCACTTTGGGAAAAATGGTTAAAGGCAAATGTTGAAGTGGCTAGCTGGTAGCTAAGATTAGCCTCAGGTGTGAACGTATGAATACATCTGGGGCCTTGTGTGTTTCGCAAATATATTGAATAGTAGCCGTCTTTCTTTAAATCCTATCTAACTGCCATATACTTGTAGTAGCTATGTAGAATATTTCCTAGAACTCCACTCTAACGGTTCCTTTCCACTTTTAAATTTACAGAATTTTATAACTAAACACAATTATCACCTTTTTCCTTGATTTTTATAAACCCTATCCTCTAGTATAAATATATAAATCTAATTATTCCCATTTTTTCAAATGAATGATAGATAATTAGATTTATATAATAAAGGTTATAAAAAATCAGGAGGGGTATGTGTGTTTTCAAAATGGAAAAAAGGATTGATAACTACTTTATTTGCACTCACAACATTTTCGACAGTAGCATCTGCTGAAGAGCTACCTGCAGAACAACAAAAATGGCAGAGTTGGGTTCGCGAACATGCAGTTAAATTACAAGAACCAACTGCTAGTTCGAATGAGGATTTATCATTTTTGAAACAAACCTTACAGGGCAAACGTATTGTTTCACTAGGTGAGTCTACTCATGGTTCAACAGAAATGAATCAATCTAAGGTTCGTATCATTAAGTATTTGCATGAAGAAATGGGTTATGATGTGATTGCATTTGAATCAAACTTTGCGGAAGCGAATGCTGTGTATCAAAATATAGATGATTTAACAGCTGAACAAGCCATGAAGAAAGCTATTTATAACCAGTGGTTTACAGAAGATGTGGAAGAATTATTTCAATACATAAAAGAACAAAAGGAAAAAGGAACACCTCTTATTTTAACAGGATTTGATATACAAATACCTTGGAATGCCAATACTGCTACATTTGCAACATATGCAAATGAATGGATTGGTAAATTGGATCCTGAAGTAGGTAAATTACTTGTAGAAGCAGAAAAAGAAATCGTAAAATACCATTCTGTCTCTTCTTATAAGGAATTTCAAGCAATGCAGGCATCCCTTTTGGACAAATACGAAAACATAAAAGAGTTTATCCAACAACATAAAAATGAATTGCAACAAGTAGCGCCTAAAGCATCCTATGATGTAAATCTTCTAGAAAAGTCAATCAAGATTCGAATCGATGCGCTTAAAACATATATGCCAAGCGATGTGAAAGAGCAGCAGAAAATTCCATATGAAAAATATCCAGATGATTTCTCATTTTACACTCGAGATCAAAGGATGGCACAGAATCTAGCATGGTTAAGCGAAATGCAATTTAAGAATAAAAAAATGATTGTGTGGGGACACAATTATCATATTAGAAAACAAAATTCTAAAATGATTACATCCTTTGCATATCCATTTCCAAATATGATGGATATGATACCACAGTACTTGAAAAATCAAATGTACACAGTTGGTTTATATGCATATAGTGGTAGTAGTTTGGAAACAGATAATGAAACGATTAAAAATGTAAAGGAAAAACATCAAACAAATAGTGTCGAAGAAATTTTGAAAGCTGCACAACATCCGCAAGTATTTGTAAATTTAAAAGGTGAGGAAAATCGTCCTGAAACCTCTTGGATGTATATGCCTATTATCGGACAGTATTGGGGATCTGAAAAAGATGAAATCATGATTCCTAACCAACAATATGATGGAATTCTATGGCTAGAGCATATTAGCCCTTCACGAATTAAATAAAACAAAAAGCGCGCCAATACAATAGATGGTGCGCTTTTTGTTTTATAGTTCCTTAAGAGATATATTATTCTTTATAAAGGATATTTTATGAAATGATTAGGTTACACATATTCTGCTGGATGTGAACAAGAAAAGACATCTTATGTAGGTGTCTAAGAGTCTTATATATCATGCAAACTATATATCCATTTTAATTCTTCGACATATACGTCGCTGCTATGCGGAATACAACATGACCGCTTCTATGCATAGCCTGATGCCCTCGACCACCTAAAAAAAAGAGGGTTTTTATATTTGTATTTATCTATAAGTTAAAAAACGAGATATCCCTTGTCTTCAAACCTTAAAGTCACCCTACTATATTGAATATTAAGAATATACCTTATTATTGTTTAATGATATAATTATAGAAATACATTGATTATGGATGGATGATTGAAATGAAAGAGCACAAAAAGAAACGACGCAGAAAGAGACCACGTAACCGGAAATGAAAAAGTTAAACCCTTCTAAAAAGAACTCTATGTTAATCATAGCTACTTTACGATATCATTTTTGTATTTCTTTGTTCTTCTCAATGCTTGATGAACGTAACGTGCTACCCGTTGAAAGTAGAATTCTCTATATGCTCATGAAAATAAGACATTTCAATTACGCACGACCAACATTCATTCCTTCCCTATGCAAATGCTCGAGGAAGGGGACTTCTGTTGGAGTACTATTAAAATAAATTCATATCATTTTACGGAGGAATCATTCAAATGAATAAAAACGTGACTAGAGTAGCCATTCTACTAACTTCTCTCATTGGCGTTACCGCTTTATTTCTTTACTTCACATGGAATGGTACTCCATGGAAAAAACAAACCGCCATTTCTGAATCAGAAAAGTATATTGTGAAATACTTCGATTTAGATGCGAAAGTCAAAAGCACTTCTTACAATCATAAAATGGATAGTTATGAGATCTCATTTGAAACAAATGAAGGTAAGGATTTTATTATCGAATATAAAGGACCGAACCGCTTTGACATTTCTCCAGGAGTTCAGGAGTACTTAAGTCAACACTCTAAAATTACAAAGTAATAAGGCTAAAACAAAGAAGTAAAAAAGAGCTAGCGTCATGCTAACTCTTTTTTACTTCTTTTGGTCATGCTGCTATATCCTCGTTCTCAACATTTTTAATCCCAATAGCTGCAAGCGGTGTATTTCATCCAAAATACATCGTTTTTTTTGTAACAAAAAAGACAAATTCCGAAAGAAAGATGGGTTGTGAGCAAAGAAAAGGTATGGTATCCTTTTCATTGTTAAGATGTATACAAGTTTTTAGACAACTATACAATATTGTATATCACAAAGAGTTATTATGCATGATCATGAAAGCGGAATCAAAGTATAAGATGCTTTTCATTATTCATGCAAATGTTTCTTTGTAAACATTATAAAACCAAAGTATGGTATCCTTTTCATCATTTAGATGTATACAAGTTTTAGACAACTATACAATATTGTAAAAGATTATTATGCATGATCATGAAAGCGGAATCAAAATGTAAAATATTTTCAGTCATTCATGCAATCGCTTCCTTTTTAAACATCATAAAAAGGAAAGAAAAAATGGATACAACTGTGCACAAGGAAATCCCTCATATGAAACAAATGGCTTAGAAATTACTGAAGCCATCCGATTAATTGGTAGTTAAACATTCATGACTCAGGAAGACCATTTCCTGAATGACAAAAGGAGAGGAATATCACTATGTCTACAATAAATACAAATGTAAGCATGAAGAAAACTCAGGAATATAGTGCTAAGAAAGCAGTACCTGTTACCTTACTGTTATTTCTATTATGTTTAGTAATTGACAATTCGTTTAAGATTATTTCTGTTGATATGGCAAAAGATTTTCACATTTCAGCGACAACAGTTAGCTGGCAAGCAACCTTAGCTGGTCTTGTGATCGGAATTGGGGCAGTCGTTTATGCAGCTTTAGCGGATTCTATTAGTTTTAGAAAACTTTTTACCGCTGGGATTCTTTTAATCTGCGTTGGTTCAGTCATGGGATATATTTTTCAGCATTCGTTTTTACTAGTTGTTATCTCACGAATTATTCAAACTGCCGGTTTAGCATCAGCTGAAACGTTATATGTAATCTTTGTCACAAAGCATTTACCTGCAGATGAACAAAAGAAATTTTTAGGATTAAGTACAAGTAGTTTTGCTCTTTCACAGCTTATCGGTGCATTAACTGGAGGTTATGTTTCAACATATTTCCATTGGACAACTTTATTTTTAATTTCTTTAGTAACACTTTTCACTCTTCCTTTTATTTTGAAATATCTTCCTAAGGAAGAAACGGAAAACAGTCATGTAGATATATTAGGATTATTTCTAGTTGGAGCCATTTCAGCGTCCCTACTACTATATATTACAGATTTCAATTGGCTTTACCTAATCTTGTTTATTGTTGCAATTGCCTTGTTCCTTACTTATATTAGTAAGAACTCAAAAGCTTTTATCGGAATCTCATTCTTCCAAAATAAGCAGTTTATCTCATTGCTTGGCGTTGCGTTTATCATTTACTCTGTACAGTTAGCATATATTTTCCTATTTCCATTCTTGCTTGAAAAGATGTATGGCTTGCAGTTAGATACAATTTCACTATTATTGATTCCAGGCTATATAGCAGCGACTATCGTCGGAGCTCTTTCCGGAAAAGTTGCAAAGGTTATGGGAAGCAAGCAATGTATTACACTTGCTATGTGCAGCATTATGTTCAGCTTACTATTAGGCGGATTCTTTATCAAAACTTCTGTTGTTGTATTCGTAATATCTATGGTTCTATTCTCTAGTTCATTTGCATTCATGTATGCACCATTACTTGAATCTTGCATTTGTACAATTGATAAAGAAAAAACAGGAACAGCAATTGGATTTTATAATTTAACACTTAATGTCGCGATGTCAATCGGTATTGCCTACACAGCAGCGATGATGGACCATTCCGCAATGAAAAAAAGTTTCCTAGGAATGGTAAACAATGCGGATGCTGCCATGTTTAGTAATATCCTATTCATTCTCGTACTCATTGCCCTTTTCAGTTTATCTCTATACTGGATATTAGTAGGACGAAAAGTGAAAAAATAGGTTTATATATATTTCAAGTTAGAATCCTAAGGTTAAAACTTTAGGATTCTTTTTTTATTAGTGAGCGGAGGTTAATGTTGAAATTTCTAAATGGAAAATATTTCATTTCCTCTATACTGGGTTATGATTTTGGACAATCCGATTGATTTGCTTTCATACTGAATATATCGCAGCTAGTTCTTCTTTGCACAGCAATTTTTTGCTCATATATAAACTGCATTCACAAAAAAGAGACTCATTTTTCGGTCAAACAATCAGTCTCTTTCATCGAACTAATTTACTTTCATATTTCTTCTCTGGAAAAATTCGTGAATTTGTTCCTCTTCTCTTTTGTTATAATGCTTCTCTAAAAATTTTTGAAATTGACCTTTTATTTTAAAAATTGAATTGTACGTAATCGGAATTCCTTTTCGCTTTATTACTTCTTCCATTTCCTCCATTTTGCGCTGTTCCTCTGACCACTTGTCCTCTATACATTTCACTTCGATTTTTTCATTCGTATTTGTATAAAATACAAATTTAAAACCCAACTTATTTACTTTTCCAGTCTTATAAGCATCATACACTTCTACCTTTTCAATTTCTCCCCAGCTAGCCCTTTTCGCGCTTCCCCAAAATGGATCCTCAATAATTTCTGTATTGCTTGCGCTAGAATAGAAGAAGAAAGGTAAGTAAAGAATCCCACAAGAACTAATGAAGATTATGAATAGTACCTTTTTTTTGGGTAATACAACCAACAAAATACACAACATAATCCACAGCCCGCTGATAAGAGATGACACTGTAATACTTACTTCTTTTTCCTGCTCATATACAATAGGAGAAAGTGAATAAATATAACTAATCTTACTTGACATAAATAGAGCAAGAACAACTATCGATAGAATCATAGAAAATATTATAATCCCAATGACCTTAGCACCAAAACTTTCATTATCTGTTTTCTTTTTCATTTTACAGCTCCTACCTATCTCTACATCATGTATCTTCATTTCAAATATTTTTTGATTTAAAGACTATAATACATACAAACCATTCAGATAATATCACCTAAATATTCGACCTATGATGTAACCATTTTGCATTGTTATTGGTCACTTCATTTATTTTATTTCGTATTAACTTATTAATATTTTTTGATATGATACAATTTCTTCATTATTCCATATATTCAGTATATCAAAAGAAACGGTAAATTTCTCCATGAATGGGGAAGATTTTTTTGTTTACGCCAAAATTTTGAAATATAATACATATAAAATTTCAAAAAATATTGAAATTTATTTCTTGTAATGTATATTTTAAATATGGGGAATTTCAAAATTTAACCAAAAGGAGTTCTGCTCATGGCTGTAGTAAAAACACGAAATGGAGAATTTCACTATAAGTGTTTTGGAAAAGGTGAACCCATTTTATTTCTTCATGGAAGCGGTGCGTGTTGGAAAATGTGGGAGCCGCAAATTGAATCATTTTCTAAACAATATAAAATGATTCTTATGGATTATAGGGGACACGGGGATTCTATTAAAACATTTCCTAACAATAAGTACAGCTACGAACTAATTGTATCGGACATTGTAGCGTTTTTAGATGAATTGCATATTTCCAACCTTCATGTAATAGGTGTCTCACAAGGAGCAATTCTTGGAACATTATTAGCAATTCATTATCCGTCTTATGTGAAAAAATTAGTGATCTCGAATAGCTACAGTGAATTTCCTTCCCAAGCTTCCAAATGGATATTACATCTTTCTAATTTCATTTTTAGCTTGCTACCTTATACTAAAATTATCAATATGATGATGAAAGTATATAAAAACGACGATTATACACAAAAAATCTTACGTAATTCTTTTTCGATAGATAAAAAAATGCTTCTCATGATAAAAAAAGCACCGTTCCCTACACATACTCATCTTCTTCATCAAATACAATCAGAAACTTTAATTCTTTCAGGAGCAGGGAAGATAGTAACAGGTATAGATGAAGGAAAGGCAGGTAGAACAATTTATAAAAATGTTGCTAATGGTAAACTGGCTTTATTTCAGAATGCATTTGATCCTCTAAATGTGATGAAAAAGGATATTTTCAATGAAATTGTACTTGATTTCCTTAGTAATGTACCGTTTAAAAGATACAGTGAAGTTACGTATGGATAATTTATAATATGATTGACATTGCTTCTTACTAATTACAATGTTTTTGAAAGGTGAATAGATGAAGTATTTATGCTTATCAATAAGTTCTCTTCTTAATTTCATCTTTGGTTTTCTTTTTGGTTATGCTCTGATTTGGTTGTTAATCACCTTCTATGGAGTTGATTGTTTAATTAATGGTTGTTCAGATATGATTGATGAAGAGTGGATTACTATCATTTTTAGCCTCATGATTACTCTCATAATAAGTGGTATTCTTTTGCCAACGTTCATATTTGCGAACCGAAAATTTTTACGCGTTGTGAGGATAAGAAAAAAATATTATTCTCTTTTTATTTTACTATTTTTTGTTTTTGGTATTATGTGTAG
The DNA here is from genome assembly GCF_022663535.1 of Bacillus cereus group sp. BfR-BA-01380. Classification (GTDB taxonomy): domain Bacteria; phylum Bacillota; class Bacilli; order Bacillales; family Bacillaceae_G; genus Bacillus_A; species Bacillus_A cereus_BB. The sequence continues at coordinate 17,859 of NZ_JAKUFS010000008.1, forward strand.
ATTTTATTTAAGGTGGAATCATATTGGCCCGTTTTAAATGATTATTGTAGAGGAGTTTACAATAGAAATTTCTCTACAATTATAGATAAACAATTTATACAACTATAAAGAAATTGCGGTTAAAATAAAATTGTAAAGGAGGGTTTCATATTATGAATAATATGCCATTGGGGCTAACTTTTATATCGATAGGTATTCTTTTCTTACTGTTGTCTATAACACTTTCATTGCCTACTGCATTATGGGCAGTTTTGCTTAGTACAAGCATTATTTTAAACATATCAGGTACTGTAATTTTAATGCGTTTTATTAAAACAGCACAAAAAGTAAAGTGACCTCATTTCAGACGGTCACTTTATTTTTTGCACATGATCAGCGCTGAAAAAAACATTAAATTTTTCAAGAGCTGTGGTGAAATTCCCCTCCTAGAAACTGAGCTATACCCTGTACGCTTTGGAGCCTCCCCATTAACTCTTGATTTAAGTCAATGACCAGTCATAATCTTCCCATTAAAATGAAACTCAACAATGTAATATAGGAGGTTATTTTATGGATATCACAGTAAAAGAACAATCAAATCAGCGAAAATACGCTCTAACTGCTAGTATATCACTTATCATCATGGCACTTGTTTCCTTCTTTTCCTATGGCTTTGCCCATGCAAGCCTTGTTGTGAAAGGCGATGCTAACGCCACATATAACAATATCATGGCAGCACCTCTCCTTTTCAAGGCCGAAATCTTTGGTTGGCTCATCATCCTGATCACCGACATTGTGGTTGCCTGGGCTTTCTATATCTTCCTAAAGCCCATTCATAAAAACCTTTCATTACTCGGTGCATGGCTCCGTCTTACCTATGCGACGATATTGGGAATTGCCATATTGAATTTGATATTTGTATTGCTTCTCACGAAAAATACAAACTATGTATCTGTATTGAAAATCGATCACCTTCAAGCACATATGATGCTATTTTTGGAAGCATTTGAATCTATTTGGTCGATTGGCTTAATCATTTTTGGCGGGCATCTTATGATTGTGGGCTACTTAGCTTTCAAATCAAGCAGCATACCAACAGTCATTAGCATCTTATTGTTGCTTGCTTCAATAGGTTATATTGTCATTCACCTATGCAACACATTTCTCCCAGAATATGACGGGGTCATTTCCATACTTACATTTGTATTTACTGTACCAATGATTGTAGGAGAATTGGGCTTTGGGATATGGCTCTTGCTTAGAGGAGGAAACGTTCATAAAAGTGTATAACAACTTCCTAAAAGTTATCTTTATAGATTCGTTTCTTGATTCTACTTAATGATTCTGGGGTAATCCCAAGATAACTTGCCAACTGGTGTTGGGGTACACGGTCGATTAAATACGGTCGTTTCTGTAATAATGACTTGTAGCGTTCTTCAGGTGTAGATGCAATAAATGTAGCCAATTCATCTTGTACCTTACCAAAATTGTGCTCGATCATCTTGCGTGTCATTCTTTCCAATTCTGAGTATTTGTTATACATGTCCTTTTCGGTATCAAGATCACCAACAACTAATATACAGTCTTCTAGACAAGTTAAAGAGTACACGGATGACTTATCCTGTTTATGGTGATTGAAATTCGAAATAGCTTGTTCTTCTGTGTAGAAATTGGATGTGATCTCTTTTCCTGCTTCATCTATAGAATACTGCCTAACACATCCCTTCAATACGAAATAGCATTTAGTCGGAACATCTCCTTGTCTAAGGAGCATTGTTCCTTTTTTATATTCTTTAATAAGTATATCTTTCATGATTGCTTGTTGTTCTTCTTCGTTTAGTGTCGTCAATTCAGTCATATACTTCATTAATATTTTTTTCATTTCGCTCTACATTCCCCCCTTTAATTAATAGAACTTTCTTTTTTTATTATAAATCTACTTTAATATATTGGGTGGAAAAATAATCAGTGGGGGATGAAGAAAACCCCCACTGATTAAAGTTTCACTTTATCTCCAATTTGGATACGATTCAAATGTTCTATCTACATATCTTTCTTTTGACTTTATATCTGCATCCTATACTATATAAAGCCATTTTCATTTTTCGACATATAAGTCGCTTCTATGCATGGCCAGACCCTCTCGTCCTTCCCTAAAAAAGAAAGTGGTTTTTATGTCGTTTTTATGTCGTTTTTTTCAACTTATATATATTAGCTTCTCTATTATCTTTTAATATAACAAGTTTATAGCCATGCTCCCTTAACATGTGTAAAATCCCTGCTTTACTCTCTCTTTCAAAATCCCTCGTCCACTTAAACATCTTCAAAAACATGTTAAAACTTGGCTTATAGTTCGCCTTTTCAAGCCTAAGTAGTTGTAAAATGTATCGCTTCGTTATTCTATATATCCTTTTTGAAAGGGTTACATCTAAAAAAATGATAGTATCTGCATGTTGAAAACTTTGAGATACCCATGTATGATGAGCACCTTCAACAATCCAAGCATTGGAACTGACAATATTATTCAGCTTCTCGTCTCTTGCTTCAGGCGTATTTCTTATATCCCCTTTTTCAGACCTTCTCCAAACAACATTGTCTAGCTCGTAATATGGAATCTGCAACTCCGAAGATAATGTTCTTGCTAAAGTTGTTTTTCCGCTCCCGACAGAGCCTATGATGTGAATTTTATTAGGAAGTTTACTTGGCAATACGATCACCTCTTTATGAATCTAGCCTATTGTTTTCAATTATCGCTTTCAAATTTCTTTCATTTAGTCCATTTTGACAAAAATCAAATTTCGTATTCTTTATTCTTTTCACTCGATCAACAATTTGCCCTAAATGATAGGCAGTATGTTCAACAAGATGTAGAAGGCTGTGTATATCTATTTCTACATTTCTATTTACCGCTTTCGCAAACTCTCTTTTCCAATTAGTAAAGGTCTCTTCAATCATGGAACATAACACCGTTGATGATATGTCTAAATAAGGAAAATACTCTTCAATTCCTTCTTCAAACTTTATATCCGGATTCGAGTACCTTGCTGTATTTCTTTTTATATGTTCACAAATGTGTAGGACGATACCACCAATTGAATTCATCACCTTTTCTTGTTCCCACAATTCTTCGTTATGTAAATCATAAATCGCTTGCAGCAACTTAGGGCGATAGTGATCACACATACGATGATATGTAATTTGAAAAACCAATTGCATGTCTATTCACCTCATACTCAACATAATATTTTATTAAATCGTTATTCACAAAATACATAATTATCTTACAATTAATTTCATTTTCCATCTAGAGGAGAAAAAAAGATAGATGAACATTCAAAAAAACGATCCGCGTTGTGGGATCGTTAAAGTCTATTTCTCTTTCAGATGCTGTTGTAATTCGCCTATGACTTTTTGTAAAACAACGTGCTGTTCTCGTGCCACTGCCAATTCTTCTTTTATTAAAGTCAATTCCTCCATCACTGTATCATGAGTCTCGCTTATAATCTTTTCAACTTTTTGTAAAGTATCGTACTGTTCTCGTGCCAACGTTAATTCTTCCTTTACTAAAACCAATTCCTCCATCACCGCATCATGAGTCTCACCGATGACCTTTTCATCTTTTTCCCCAGCGATCCTTGCCACATATCCTATGACAGGCAAGGCAATGCCTTGAAAGATGGTCTGTATCATGTACTGTACCCATTCTACAAGATTATTTGGATGCTGAAAAAAAAGCGGCACAATCACAAGCCCAAAAACGATGTAGAAACAGGCCATTGTAGAAAACCATAAGGCCAGTTTGTCACCAAGCCATGCATTAAAGCGCCGTATCATTCATCACTCCGTATCTAAAATAGAGTTGCTATTTTGTACATTTGAAGAAAAAAATTTGCGTTCTGTTCCATTTGTTTTGCTATTTAAATGCATTTATCCCCCACTGATTAAAGTTTCACTTTACCCCGCATTAACGGGCAGTAATACTCCCGCCTCAAAATTCAGCGGAAGCAAAGAAGTTAGGCGGAAGATAAACTGCCCGTAAAAGCCCGATTGGTTCAACTAATAATCAGTGGGGGATGAAGAAAACCCCCACTGATTAAAGTTTCACTTTATATCAATCTTTTTTACTACGTTTCAGTGACTTAATAAGTAGAATGACAGCATTGATGAGAAGATATACAGTTGCAAATCTCCAAATGGTTTGCTCAACAGGTGGAAACTTCGTCTTATAAATAAACGGTCGAACGCACACATAGATAAAAGCATGATATAAGATTAACAGGTTCATCCACTTAAGGAATGATCTCCAATTTTTCACTGTGATTCCAGCTATAACAACAAGGATTGTAAAATAAAAGAAACTAAGTAAGAGTCCATTTGAAAATCCTGTCAATCCATTAATCATTTCCATTGCCAAAAAATGTCACACCCTTTCATGCATAATGTACTATCATACTATGCTCAAAAAGGACAAGCTGTTTGTACACGTGCACTTTGCAAAAAAATATCATACGTAATTCGTGTATATGTCGATCTCGGCACCATTTTATCAATAAAAAACCCGAATTGTGTACTTTTTTAATGTCCACAATTCGGGTTTCAGTTCAAAAAACGTGTATATGTATCCCGCTATTTGCGGGCAGTAAAACCCCCACTGGTGGAGGGTTCACTTTATCAACCTTTATAAATAATTTAAAATCACTCAAATGTTTCTCAATAATTTTTTGTTCATACCTCTTCTATTTCTGTTAAACGGTATATACAAGAGTAGACATGCAATAAACGCAACAATTTCTAATGAAATAATATAGTAAGGATAAGGGCCTAACATATCAAGTAAGGAAGCTGTTTCTGGCTTATGCGCTAAAAACATATAGTTTCCACCTGTTTTATCGTTGACGAATAAAATAATTGGTAGCAATGCATTTAAAAATAGCATCGTACGCTTAATCGATTGAAAAGTTGGTCTATATCCTTCCACCCATGTCATAAAGAGCGGTGACAAAACGAGTAATGCATGTGCGATGAAATATTCTATGAAGCGAAAATGCGGAAATGCATACTGTAAATTTGGAGTTAAAAGGGCTTGCGATGCCCCAAGAATTCCGGTAAAAAAGACAATTTCATATAGCCTATAACTTTTCGTTATAATCATAATGGATGCCAAGAATAAGCTAATCGTACATAACTCAAATGGCAATGATGTACTGAGTCGAAAAATCCCTGCCTTCACTTGCCATACGTCCAATCCAATTTCACTGCCTATAAACAAAAAAGCAATTGTGTATCGAACCATTATATTCCATTGCTCTTGGCGAAGTAAATCCTGATATTGATATAGAAAATAAATCCCGAAACCAATCAGAAGAAGTATAATAACGTGTTGTTTCGAGTATGGGACAAACGGTTCTAATGGAGCTGCTCGAAAATATGCTTCCATGCTCCCACCTCCTTTCTACAATATTATGGTAAAAAAGGAAAGGCTCGTCAACCAATATACTTTCTCCAAATCCCGAAACAACCACATCACCTCTAAAACTGTAGAGATGATGTGGTTGAGCTTTTTACAAGTCCAAAATCCCCAAGATTTCCTTCGTAAATAATTTGAAGTCACCCAAATGTTTCTCAATAATTTTTTGGACAATGTCTAAGTTTACACTTTGATAATCATGAACAGCAATATTCCGAAATCCTACCATTGCTTTTAAATTATTGCCTAAATCTTTATTTATAACGCTCGCTTCAACTAGTAAATCGAATGCTTCTCGGCTAGATTGTGGTAATCCTAGCTTCTTACTTGCGACAATATGCATCGCTAAATCAATACTCGCTTCACACGCTCGTTGTATATTCAAAATAACCGAATCTTGCTTCGTATAATCTTCTAAATTCTCCGGGTTGTTTTCGTATACATCTTTAATTCTCTTTATACAACGTTCTATTGTAGCAATTTTGTTTACAATCACTTCACTCTTCATGTATAGCACCTCTTTTCTTAATATCATCAAATATAACGCGGCGTTCCTCGTTCAATCTTGCATACATTTTGAGGACTTTCATTTCAAATACAATCTTGCGCTCCTCGTCCGAACAATATATTGTCTTTCCTTCATGAATAATCTGCGCTTGGAAAATCGTTGATGCCTGTGATAAATCAACTAAATCAACATCACTATGAGCAATATTGGCTAACTCCTGCGCTAGTAAAAAACGTTCGTAATTGTCTAAAACTACATCACTAACATATGCTATATCGATATCACTATCTGCTCTTGTCCGATTTTGTGCTGTCGATCCAAATACAATAATCCAATATGGATTTACTGTTTCTTTTAATTTTACAATAATGGATGCTATCATGTTTTGAGGAATCATATTTATCCATCCTCCCTTACCATTCTTATCCTTTATTTTAGCATAACGAGTAATCGACTACATACAAAACCCAAATAATAACTCCCTCCCTATTTTAAACGTCTTTAGAACTTAATGAATGAGACGAATAAAATTTCGCCTTTGATGGTAATAAATTAAGCACACATAAAACAATAGTAATTAATAACATGAAAAATGCGCCTACGATAACTACTACTTGAATAGAAATGAATTTTGTTGCAACTCCAAAAACAATGGTTGTAACAATCGTAAGGATTGCTATGAGTAATTGATACATACTCCCAATCCTCCCCATCATATCTACTGGTACATTGTTTTGATAAAAAGTATAAAATCCTGTATTGGCAAAAGCCATCGCAAAAGAAAGAATGAAGAAACCGATCGCTGCTATTAAAAAAGAATTTGAAAAAGCATAAATCATATAACCAATTGAAATACACAACGACCCTATACTAATTAAAACAGACGTTGCTAATTTTTTTGTGAAAATGGTGTTTACTATCGCTCCAGCAATAATACCAGCTCCAGCAATACTTACTAGGAATCCATATTGACTATCTGACAACAAAAGAATTTCTTTAGAAAAAGACAGTTCAAGCGAATCCATTGCTGTGGCGAATACCATCATTCCATGAAATAAAAAATAAATACATACAATATATACATATTGTCTACTAAAATGCAAAACTACGTTCCAATCTTTTTTCAATAATGTCAATGATAGCTTGTTATGAGATGTATCTAAAAGGGGTTCTTTTTCAAGATTTGGCATTAGTAATGTAATCATTCCCGATATAAACAATGCAAGAGCATTCATACCAATAGCAACCCCGGGAGTACTAGTTATTAAAAGTACTCCCGCTATTGCTGGTCCAATTAAAAATGCTCCAGAGTTTATTAAGCTACGAAATGAATTAAAACGGTGCCTTTGTTCTGGTGAAATTAATTTTGTCATATATGTCATAGCTGTTGGTTCATAGATAGCACTAGCCATACTTATACAAAAAACAATCATATAAATGAACCAAATAGATGGAAGGAATGGTAAAACGGCGATGAATAATGCGCGATATATATCAAGGTGAATCATTAATTTACGTTTATTTAGACGATCTATCATACTTCCTGCCCATACATTCGTAAATAACGTAGCCAATGGTCTAATAACGTATAAAGCAGCTACAGCTAAAGGTGATCCCCCCATATTGTAGACGAGAATATTCAAGACAATTAAATAAATCCATGCACCAAGATTAGCAATACCAATCCCAGACAATAAAAGTATTGGATATTTCCATGATTCAAAAGTTTTTTTCACTTGTATGATCCCCCTTAAAATAAAAAATTTTTAGCTGTCCTCAATTTTTCCAATAAAAAAAATCTCACCCCCAAGACTTTAAGCCTTGGGGGCGAGATTTATCATCGCGGTGCCACCCCAGTTTATTAGTATGTCACCATACTAAACTTATCAGGTACGCATAAAAAAAATGATTATACCTTAGCTCTATAACGGGAGCTCCCGTCATACCACCCCCTTTTTTCAAGGTTCCGGTATGATGCTCAGAGGCTTGGTTCAATAAAGAATTCTTACTCCTTCTCAGCTAATGGGAGCTCTCTGTGAAAAATTTACTTCATCTACTCTTCTCGTCATCGCATGTAATTTTTTACATATTATCACAAGTTCTTTTCGTTGTAAACGGAATATTCAAACTAATTGTCATATTTAAATTTTACTTTACCAGCAATTCGGCTAACAAAACGCATTAATTTTTTATGGTGGGTACAATAAAAAATTAATTTCACTTGAACATTGATTTGTTTATACACTTTATGAACACGATTATAGCTATAAAATGTTAATATTATTGAGTTTTACCCTCTGTCCATAAACATAAGATTTTCTGAACAAATATCTCCTAACGTACAGAAAAAAGGTTAATTATGACAAGAATGTGTCTAAATGTACGAAATTCCCGGAATGATATGGTGAGGCCAATTAGAGGAGTATGGTATATTTGAAAAAGCGCCGATATACTTACGACTAAGTAAAAAAGCGCCCTGTAAACAGGGCGCTTCACTTTTAATTAATGACTCTTATTAGCACTTGGGTATAACGTTGTTCCTCCAATTGAAACTTTAATTTCATTTGTTAATGGAACATTTTGTTCATCAACAATTGTTCTCCACCATTCCCATGCAAGACCTGTACATTCTTTTGCTCGGACTTTTATATTTTTCGCATTCGGTGGTAATGGGATTACTGTATTGAAATGAGCAGTTCTATCTTTTCCATTTCCTTCCCAAGTTTTATGGGATAGTACTTCTTTCCCATTTTCATCATATGAGAATTCATCCCAAGATACATTAAATTGAGCAACATACGCACCAGTATGATCAAGCGTCATTTTCGCACTAGAATATTCTGTAGTTGTAGTCTCGATATAATCTGTATTGTTATGAACAGCAGCAGTTGCGTTATCTTTTAAGAAAGAGCTTGTATATGAAATTGGGTATGCAGGATTTTTAGAACTTAATTCTGCATTATCTTTAAGTACATTTCGGATTTCATTAAAATCTTTTGTAACAACCTTGTTATGCTCTTTTGCATCTCCGCCTAATACTACAGCAGTAAAGGTACTGTCTTCAAAAATATCTTTGTACTGTCCACTCGCTTCAACGCCTTGACCCTTGATTAAGGCTTTAAAAGCAGCTTGTACATCTTTGCTCTTAGATGATGTTTCTAATTTCACATAAACTGTTCTACCATAAGCTACATTTGACACCATAACAGGCGGAGCCTCATTGCTTACTCCTTTACGATTTAACTCGTCAAACGTAACACTATTATCAAAAAGGTCTGATGGATTGTTAGGTAGTTCTGCACTTACGGTATAAAAGATTTGCTTATATGCCGCAACCATCACTTTTTTCTCTCCATCTGCAACCGCTTTAAAATCAATGTTCAGTGCATTATCAAGATATTTAGCGTTAACATTAAGAGCACTTGCTATTTGAGATTTACTATACACCATAGATTCTGTATACTGCATTCTTGCAGGTAACGTATGTGTTGCTGAATACTTTTCATTCCAAGTAGATACTAACTCATCTACTGCTCCAGACACATTACCATATGTAGGATTTTGGACAGTAACTGTATTTTCTTTTTTCATACCAGGTAAGTCTATACTAATATTCAAAGGTTTTCTCTTAGCTACTAATAAATCAGGTTGATTGTCTGCAAAAGCTTTATTTGCAAGTTGTACTGCTCCTGGATAAGTACGATTAGCCACAGAATCAATAATCGAAATATCCACTGGTGAAGTCGTTAGTGATTTTTTCTCACGTTCAACTACTACAAATTTACCATTTGAATTTGTACTTTCTTTTGGAACAAAACTCTCTACTTTATCACCATTTACCGCTAAAACCTCTTGATTATTATACTTTAAATTTCCTATACCAGTATCAATGTCAATAGCTTTTTTTACCTGATCAGCTGAATTACTTTTAGGTGTTTCAGCGAAGGAAATAGAAGAATAATTAAAAGTGCATAAGCCAATTGATAAACATGCTAGTAATTTGATTCCTTTTGTATTTTTTGCATTTTTCAAAAAACTCAACCCCTTCTTTTTTTTCGTATTAAGGTATGATAATGATTTATAAATAATTGCTAAATAGTGAACTTACATAAATGCTTTTAAAAGTTCTTGCACGAATGGGAGTAATCCACCGATAAATTTTAAAATTGTCATTGCGATTGTCATATGATTTCCTCCTCTTTTATTGTTACGATGTGATTTATCTTTATGCTCTTATTATAGTAAGCGCTTATGTTTTTATCAATACATCCTCATATGCAATGTTGCATATGAGGATGTAGCAGGTTCCTTTTGTAGTGTTAATAAGAGTAGCATTAATCATATTTTTCATTCGCAGATCATGATCTTCCTGTTGGTTTGGAATAAAGTCACGATGTTTTGAAGAAAGTTGCAACGTTTCTAAAAAAGATGCGATGCTTTATCTCCTTAATCAAAGAATTGTTAATGATTTTGGACTAACTTTTTTCTATATGAACAATATGTGAAAGCGCTCACAAAATTATTATATTATGTTAGAATAATAAGGAAATAAATCCAGAAATGTTAGAGGAGGAAGGCAAAATGAAGTTACATAGTATCAAAAAAGCATGTGTAGCAGTAGCCGTTACTACCTTAATAGTTGGAGGATTCGCCCTTCCCGCAAGCGCTTGCACCTCGGTTTTTGCAGGAAAAAAAGCAACCGCAGATGATTCGGTCATGGTTGCACGAAATGAGGACGTATCTAGTGCATGGTCGAAACATGTCAAGGTATTCCCTCGCAAAACACATAAATCAGGGGAAAAACTAAAATTTGAAACTGGACTAACAGTAGATCAACCAAAGGTATCCTATAAGTATATTGCAATACCAGACTGGGATCCTTCAAAAGGGCCTTTTGAAGAAGCAGGGATAAATGAATACGGAGTAGCTATTTCTGCTACAAATAGTGCTTATGCAAATAAAAAAGCAGAAGCATCTGATCCATTTGTGAAAAAAGGTGTTAGCGAATCAGTTATTCCAACCTTAATTTTACCACGTGTTAAAACAGCCCGTGAAGGTGCTGAATTACTAGGACAGTACATTGAAAAGTATGGTTCTGCTGAAGCAAATGGCGTTGCGATCGCAGATAAGAATGAAATTTGGTACTTTGAGGTTGGAACAGGACATCAATGGGTAGCAGAAAGAGTACCTGATAATGCTTATTTAATTGTTGCGAATGGATTAAGAATCGATAATGTGAATCTTTCCGATACGAAAAACTTCATGGGCTCTAAAACATTAATTTCTCATGCAGTTGAAAAAGGCTTAATACCAAACAATAACAAAGATAATAATCAAAAATTTGATTTTGCTGGAACTTACGGTGATGTTGGTCAAAAATACAATACACGTAGAGAATGGTGGGGACAAAAGACATTTACTCCATCTACAAACCAAGATGCTGAATTAACACGTTATCCATTATTTATGATTCCGGATCAGAAAATTACGCCAAAACAAGTGATGAAATTCTTGGGCTCTCACTATGAAGGTACTCCATATGACACTTCTACAAGTACAGGTAAAGATGAGCGTGCTGTTGGTGTAGATCGTACAGTGGAATCCCATGTTATTCAACTAAGATCTAATATGCCTGCTGATATTGCCAATGTTATGTGGCTTAGCCTAGCAAGCCCGGAATATAGTGTTTATTTACCATTCTATCAAGGAACATATGACACACCAACTGCTTTTAAACTTGGTAATGACAAATATGATGATCAATCCGCTTACTGGGCTTTCCGTGCACCAGCTGCTTTAGCTGCAACAAACCCAGACACACTTGGAGTAGGATTAAAAAACTATTGGGGTAAATACGAGGATCAGTTATTTGCAAAACAAAGTTCGGTTGAAAAAAAAGCTACTGAGCTTTATAAGGAAGACAAACAAAAAGCAATTAAGTATTTAAATAAATATAGTAATGACACGGCTACAGATGCATTTACAAAAGCAAAACAATTAAGAAATGAATTAATTACGGATATTGCAAAAAAATCAAAAGACGTCTTTAATCCAGATCTATAAGAAATGAAGAAACTTTGGAGTCAGTCCTCACAGCTTTTAAGCTGCGGGGCTGACTCCTTTCCCTTTACCTCTTGTATAATTTTTTCATAAATATTTATACATTAACATATTTTAAAAATAATTATAGACGTAGATAGCTAAATTCGCTGGGTCCACATACCATATGACGGAAAAACTTCTTTTAACTTCGCAAACGTTTCATCGCACCATGTTTTGGAGTTGAAATCACCAATAATGATACGCTGATTTCCATCGTCTAGAGATTGCGTCCACATCCCGTAGTCCGGGAAAATACCTTTGATTGTCTGATATACTTCTTCTATCCATTCAATCGAATTGAAGTCTCCTATAAAAATACGATAAAGTTCCTGAGCATTTATGAACCATTCGAGCGTTTTATCTCCGTTTAAATCATTTAAATCTACTTTTCCAATTCCATCAAGCCATCCCCCTGTTTCTCCATCTGCATATTGCCATAAATCGCATTCATATTTAGGTTTTCTGCCTCCATATCGTGGAATCCATAAGAAATCAGCTTGTACATTTTCTAATCCATAAGATCCATACATATGATGCGATACATATAAGCCAACTTTCCAACCAGCATCCTGGCAAGTAGTAATAAATCTTTGTGTTGCTTCTGCTAGATTCGTAGCTCCGCAGCTTGCTAGCGTATCATCTTCAACATCTAACACAAGAAATTTTGCATTTGGATTTACGCGCGCTAAAAAATCTTCGGCCTCCACAATGGCATCTGCAATGCTTACATAACAACCGTAAGCATACGCAGCATGTGGAATTCCATATGCTTCTAAGTTTTGAACATGTTCATTGTACAGTGGATCTATCTTCCTTGAGCCATATTGAACACGGCAGATTGCTAAATCAAGTTGCGGCGCAGCCATATCCCAATCGATATTATCATTGTATTTTGATAGGTCTACGATATGTTTCGTCATTATTCAACATCCCCCTTTTCGTTTTCGTAATATAAATAACCGTTCTACAAGTACATTTGGCAATGATTGTCTTAAAATAATTCGGATTTAATGGTCATTCATCTATTAAGTGAAAAGGAAATAAAGTGAAACTTCCGTCAGTGGGGGTTTTCTTCATCCCCCACTGACGGTTAGTTGAACCAATCGGGCTTTTACGGGCAGTAAGACCCCCACCTATCTTCTTTGCTTCTCTCTGAATCTTGAGGTGGGGGTCTTACTGCCCGTTAATGCGGGATAAAATAAGAAAAAACGTTGCAATCAATTGATTCAACGTTTTTTTCTTAAGGGTATTTTTCTAGTATTATATATCGATTTACGGACTGATGGATGTGACTTTTCTCCAACATATAATTGGAGTTCAGCCCATCGCCATCAATCTAAGAAAAGCGAATACCACAAAACGAAAAAATGACACCTCAAGGTGAAAATGTACATTTTCACCTTGAGGGCATTCTAAATTATTAAGGTGATGGATGTTTTCATAACCTAACTCGCGGTATCTGTAAAACTATAAAGAATTTTACACAAAAGGTACTCTTTTGAGTACCTTTTTCTGACTTGATAACCATTCTACTTTCATTGCTTTTTTGATAATTAAACCGATTTAGAATTCAAAGCTGCTGTTTTTTTTATTGTTTCTTTAATAATTTTATATGTTGCTGGAGCCTTCGTTGCCAACTCATTTTTTGTATCATTATTTAGGTAATAATACGCAAAAGCTTCTGCAAAGTACTCCTCTGGATTAGAAAAATATTGACCGCCTAGAAAGCTTTCTTGCTCTAGTTTCTGAATATCGGTGAATTCTTTAGAATGACTAAAATTATTCAAAGCAGCTCTATCAATAGCATGTCCTATTTCATGAAGTTCTAAATTAATTGCGCTATGCCCCATTCCTGTAGCGCTATAACCAATTCTTACTACTACAGGTTTACCCGGAGTCGATCCTAAACCAGGCACATCATCCCATGTCATTTGCTCACCGTCTGCATTTGTTATTCCTTCCCATCCACGTGGTATAACACCTTTCAACCATTGGTATTCTGGAGTATCTGTCATTTTTTTATTTGTTAATTTAATCAACGTCCCATTTTTCGCCATTGTCTCAAGCAGAACTGGATTAATTTTTTTAATTCTATTCACCATATTTTTTGCTTCTGTAAAATCAGCTTCTGTTCCGTCAAAAATAATGACGTTTTGTTTTAAATTTAATTTTTTATTTAGAGCAACCTCGCGAATGTTTTGAACATTTTCTTTAGCAGACGTAGTCACTTCTGCATGGACTTGCGGAATATTAGATAGTGATGTATAAGATATCCCCATTAAAGTTAACATTGAAACAATTATAGCTTTTGTACGTACTTGTTTTGTTATCATTTTACCTTCTTCTTTTCTTTTTTATCTATTTTGTTTTCTAAAAGGTCTTGAATGACGGAAATAAAATAAAATCTATTATTAGGAAGTGTCATTACGGACTAGAGTAGAAACCCCGTCGCTAGGCCTATAAGCTTTCTTGAATATCTATCATTTTTATGGTTCCAAATCCTTCACTTTTCAGCATTTTGCATTGCTTCTAAAAATAAATATTCTTGATGTTTTTTCCTTCTGCATTACAATCCGTTTTGTAGTTTTACAAGTTTAATAGTTTAATAAGTATTAGTATGGCTTTATATAAACATTAAAACATGGATGAAATGTTATATTAATAAATAAAAATTAACAAATCAGATACTGTCAATATTTTTGTGTAAATGACTTTTCAACCTTCCCAGATAGAACGCCACTTTTGATATAAAAATAACTTTGTTCATATATAAGTGCATTTGTTATTGGTGATTCACGTACGTATCAAACCATAAATGGATATATCCAGCTGTAATACGCTGTGCTTCTATTAAACGTTTTCCTGTTACCGGTGTTACTTCCGCACGCCATTTATCAGCAGCGTCTTGTGATACAGCTGCTTTTAGGAACCAATTTTTCGTACTACCATTAACAATTGATGGATAATCAGCTTTTGCTGCAGCCGCTGAAGCATGAACCCAATCTTCTGGATTTGCACTTTTCCAGTTCCAATAACCGTTTCCATCCGTTACTCTATAATTATCCTTCACTGTATCGACGAAGTTTTCATATTTTGAGTGGAAGCCAAATGGATGCGAAACGTTAGTAAAGTTTGCTGCATGCATTGGTTGGTTAACATCCCCTAAATAATGAAGTGATAATCCTAAATAAAAGAATGCATTTTGCATATCTTTATTTCGATAAGCTTCACCAGCTAATTTAAAATATTTCGCTCCTGTTTGCTTTGCTTGTTTAGCAAATGGAATATACGTCTTTCCTGAATCAGGATCATAGAAGTGTGAAGCGAATGTGGAATTATCATAGTATGGGTTTTTATAATCCGCAGAGTAAATACCTTTCTCTAGATCAGTACGCCATTCATTTAATAGAGCTGTCTCATTTTGCTTCACAACAGTCGTATTTTGGGACATAATATCAATGGCTCTGTTTACAATCCATAAATGAGAACTTACTCCTTCATTATGTACCGATTCTGCTGACCATCTTTGAGCAATAGGTGGATCAACTTGCCCATCACCTTCATGTGCGAACGCCACACTTTGAATAGGAGCTGTTAAAGCAATTACAGAAGCTATAGCTAAAATTTTTCTTTTCATACATATTCCTCCTTATTCTCACAATTGTTCCTACCATCGAACAACGTAATATTAACATCTGATGTTAAGTTTGTAGATAGCTTTTAACACATATGCAAAATTGCATATGTGAATTAAATTGTATAAGAGATGAAATTAAAATATAAAGAATTACCAGATCTTAATACTCAAAAAAGAGGAAGAAATAATATGACAATCGTAATGGAAATTTTGAATTTCCCTTCAATAAGACAGCATTTGCACCTATTACTTTTAATAGAATACGATCTATATATCCATCTTATTTTTCTGACATGTAAGTCGCTGCTATGCAGAATACACCATGACCGCTTCCATGCATGGCCAGATGCTCTCGCCCT
Source organism: Bacillus cereus group sp. BfR-BA-01380 (assembly GCF_022663535.1). GTDB lineage: Bacteria > Bacillota > Bacilli > Bacillales > Bacillaceae_G > Bacillus_A > Bacillus_A cereus_BB. The sequence goes on from NZ_JAKUFS010000008.1 coordinate 33,911, forward strand.
CCTAGGAAAGAGGCTTTTATATCATTTTTTCAACTTATATAACAAAGAAAAAAGCACCCTATTTGGATGCTTATAGTGTAAGTATCTAAACTTATTCATAAACGAATTACAGACAAAAAAATATATATTACTACTTACTGTCATCCGTCATGTCTTCGGGTGAAATTAATGAGTGAATCCATGGCCTAATTGCTGTTTAGCCATCGCTACTAAGCGTTTTGTGATTTCACCACCAACAGAACCGTTTGCACGAGATGTTGTATTTGCGCCAAGCTGTACACCAAATTCTTGTGCAATCTCATACTTCATTTGATCAATTGCATTCTCAGCACCTTGCATCAATACTTGATTATTATTTCTGCTATTCTTGTTTGCCATATTGTTTCACCTCCTACGGTTTTAATATGCTACGAAACATGGAAAATATACATTCCTTTTTATGGTAAATAAATATTTGAAAGTTTCCATTCATGTTTAAACAGAAAAGCAAAAAGAACTTGTAGTAATCACTACAAGTCCTTTTTGCGATAATAGTAGTAAGAATAAAACAAACTATTTTAACAGGCAAAACAGGGAAAATGCCTGGGTAATCATTTAACAAGTTTATTATATAACAAATATTAACATTTAAAGTCTGTAATTTTGAAAATTATGTGAATTTTTAAAATTAAACAATTTATTTCACTTTTATTTATTCAAAAACCTTTTGTTCATTATACGAATGTCTGCGAACAAAAAACGCCATGAATAGAAAATTAACTTTCTCAACCTCATAAAATTGAATCTTATGTATTTTTTGGTAAAATATACATATATTCTTTTTCGTTTGAAGTTCTATATTGTATCTCCTTTTCCGGAACGAACAAACTATGCCAATAGAATTGTTCGTTTTTTTTATACTTGGGGGCAGTGAAATTCCTTTAACTTGACTACAAAATAATTAGTTTTAAAATGTTAAATTTCCACAAACGATAGGTAAGGAGAGATGGTCATGTCAAAAGTTCTTGTTATAGGCTTTCCGGGTGAGGGACATATTAATCCAACCCTAGCAATCGTTGAAGAATTGATACGTAAAGGAGAAACGGTAGTTTATTATTGTGCTGAACAATATAGGGACAAGATCGAAAAAACAGGAGCATCATTTCGTTATTATGAAGATTTCACTTCAGAAATGGATGTTATGAAAAAAATAGATGAAGGGCACAATCCTTTAGAAATGATCCATCGAATCATAAACGTTACAGACAAAATAGTACCTACAATTTTAAAGGAAATAAAAGAAGAAAACTATGATTATGTAATTTACGATAATCATTTTATAGTAGGGAAGATTATTGCTAATATATTAAAATTACCTAAAATTTCTTCTTGTACTACTTTTGCTTTTAATCATTATATGTCTTTTGGTTCTACGTCTAAATTAGATGAAATAACGAAAAGTTCTCCAATGTATCAGGCGTGTTTAGATACGATGCAGAAATGGGAAAAACAATACAATATTGTTTGTAATAATTTATTCGATATCATGAACCAACCAGGAGACATTACAATCGTATTTACCTCAAAGCTATATCAACCACGTGCAGAAGTATTTGATGACTCGTTTATATTTGTTGGGCCTTCTATTAGTCCACGAAAAGATGTTAGTCATTTTCCAATTGAAAAGCTCAAAACAGAAAGGGTAATTTTTATTTCTATGGGTACCGTATTCAATCAGCAACCAAAATTCTACGAAAAATGCTTTGAAGCTTTTCAAGATATAGAAGCTACTGTTGTTCTAGCAGTCGGAAAAAAAACAGATATTAACCAATTTAAAAACATTCCTTCCAATTTTTTGGTATACAATTATGTACCGCAATTAGAAGTTTTGCAACATACAGATGTATTTATTACACATGGCGGAATGAACAGTTCCAGTGAAGGATTGTATTTTGGTGTTCCACTTATCGTTATTCCTGTTGCTGCTGACCAACCAATCGTTGCAAAACGAGTGGAAGAAGTAGGAGCTGGCATTCAATTAGATCGTTTACAGCTTACTGCTACAATACTACGTGAAGTAACAGAACAGGTACTAAGTAATAAAGAATTCTCTCAAAACAGTCATGCAATAGGAAAATCCCTTAAAGAAGCTGGGGGCTATAAAAAAGCAGTAGATGAAATATTTAATTATAAAAATAAAATTTTATCGACTCGATAGTTGCATAGTTGTAGGATCTCAAATACATTGCGATAGGTTAAAGAAAAACCACACCATCTCTAAACTTTTAGAAACAGTGTGGTTTTCATTTTATCCCGCTATTCGCGGGCAGTGGGGGATGAAGCCCCCTACTGATGGAAGTTTCACTTTATGCTAACGCAGATGCTTGATCTTGTTGATCGACCGGCACAACCGCATCTGTTAATGCTGCGTCTAATTCAGCTATATACTTCAGCTTCTCTTCTCCGCTCCAGTTTAAAGCTGCTGCCATGTAATTGATAACTGCGTCTTTCCATTTATATACCCAGTGAATATTGAAGAATACTGCTCCCATACGGCGTACGAAGAAATCGACTGGTTTTGTTGTCATTTCGAACTCCATTGCGTATACGAGTGGAAGAAGTACGTCAAGCGGCATATTATGGCGCTCTGCTTCTCCTTTATATTCTTTCGCTAATTCGAAGAGTACATCAACGTTTGAACCGTAGAATTTTGCGAATTGCTCTGCTTGTTCTACTGTTAAACCGTATTTTTTTCCTTCTTGTGCTTTTTTCGCTATGAACGTTGGGAAGTTTTTCGAACCGCCAACATGACCGCCAGAGATTGGCATATGTTTCGTTGCACTTTTTGGATATGAACCGAGCCCTTCTTTTTGCATGAGAGATGTTACGTAGTCTACAACCATCTCTGCCATTTTGCGGTATCCTGTTAATTTTCCGCCAGCAATTGTAATTAAACCAGATTCAGAAGTCCAAATTTCATCTTTACGAGAAATTTCAGATGCGCTCTTTCCTTCTTCATAAATTAATGGACGAACGCCTGCCCAGCTTGATTCAATATCCTTCTCTGTAATGTTTACAGTCGGGAACATGTAGTTAATCGCGTTAATAATGTATGTGCGATCTTCTGTCGTCATTTTTGGTACTGCTGCATCTTTATCATAGAATGTATCTGTTGTACCTACATATGTTTTACCTCCGCGCGGAATCGCAAATACCATGCGTCCATCTGGTGTATCAAAGTAAATTGCTTGCCCTAATGGGAAACGTTTTTGATCAATAACAAGGTGAACACCTTTTGATAACTGCAGTACTTTCCCTTTTTTCGAATTATCTTTTTCACGAAGTGTATCTACCCAAGGGCCTGATGCGTTGACAATCTTTTTACCGTACACTTCATATACAGTTCCGTCTAATAAGTCGACTACACGTACGCCGCATACTTTTCCATCCTTGTATAAGAAGCCGTCTACTTTCGCATAGTTGACTGCTTTTGCACCATGTTTAATTGCTTCTTTCATCACTTCAATTGTTAAACGCGCATCATCTGTACGATATTCTACGTAGTAACCGCCGCCTTTTAACCCTTCTTGTTTCACAAGCGGTTCTCTCTTCATCGTTTCTTCGCGGCTAAACATTTTTCTGCGCTCGCTTTTCTTAACGCCTGCTAGAAAGTCGTATACACGAAGACCGATTGATGTACTAAATGCGCCGAACGTACCGCCTGTATGGAATGGAAGCAGCATCCACTCCGGCGTTGTTACGTGAGGGCCATTCTCATATACAATGGCACGTTCCTTCCCAACTTCAGCTACCATCTTCACTTCAAACTGTTTTAAATAACGTAAACCGCCGTGAACAAGCTTTGTAGAACGACTTGATGTACCTGCCGCAAAGTCTTGCATTTCAAACACAACTGTTGATAATCCGCGTTTTGTCCCGTCTAATGCAATCCCTGCCCCTGTAATTCCTCCGCCGATGACAATCACATCTAATTCTTGTTTATTTACTTCATTTAAAACATCTTGACGCCCGTTACTTGAGAATTTCATAGTAATTCCTCCCTTTCATTACGAAAAAAAGAGACCACAAACATCACCATAGAATCACTTCTATAGCGTGTCGTGGTCTCTCCAAATCTCCTACCGAATTATTAACTTATCATCATTATAACACTGTTTATACTTATTTAAAAGCTTTCGTTGCTTCAATTGCTTTTTTCCAGCCAGCATATAGCTCTTCACTTGTACCCGCTTCCATTGCTGGTGCAAAGCTCTTATCCATATTCCACTGCGCTGCGATTTCTTCTTGGTCTTTCCAATATCCAACCGCAAGACCAGCTAAATATGCTGCTCCTAAAGCTGTTGTTTCGTTCACTTCTGGACGCTCTACTGGCACGCCTAAAATATCACCTTGGAACTGCATTAAGAAGTTATTTTTCACTGCACCGCCATCTACGCGTAATGTTTTTAACTCAATGCCAGAATCCGCTTCCATCGCACATAATACATCTTTTGTTTGATATGCTAACGATTCAAGCGTTGCACGGACAAAATGCTCTTTCGTCGTACCGCGTGTTAAGCCAAATACCGCACCGCGTACTTCACTATCCCAGTACGGTGTTCCAAGTCCAACAAATGCAGGTACAACATATACACCGTCAGTTGATTCAACGCGCGTTGCATACGCTTCACTGTCACTTGCATCTTGGAACATACGCAGTCCATCACGCAGCCACTGAATTGCAGATCCCGCTACGAAAATACTACCTTCTAATGCGTATTCTACTTTTCCATTTAAGCCCCATGCGATTGTTGTTAATAGACCATGCTCAGATGCTACTGCTTTTTCACCTGTGTTCATTAACATAAAGCAGCCTGTTCCGTATGTATTTTTCGCCATACCTTCACCGAAGCAAGCTTGGCCGAATAATGCCGCTTGTTGGTCACCTGCAACACCTGCAATCGGTACATTTTGACCGAAGAAATGATAATCAACTGTATGACCATATACTTCAGAAGACGGACGTACTTCTGGAAGCATGCTTGCTGGTACTGTTAACATATCAAGAAGTTCTTCGTCCCATTTTAACTCATGAATGTTATACATTAATGTACGAGATGCATTCGAATAATCTGTTACGTGAACGTTGCCGCCAGATAACTTCCATACAAGCCACGTATCAATTGTTCCGAATAATAACTCGCCGCGCTCCGCTTTCTCTCTTGCACCTTCTACGTTATCTAAAATCCATTTTACTTTCGTTCCAGAGAAGTATGCGTCAATTAAAAGACCTGTTTTTTCGCGAACCATATCGCCATAGCCTTTTTCTTTTAACTCATCACAAATTTCCGCCGTTTGACGAGATTGCCATACGATTGCATTGTATACAGGTTTACCTGTTTCTTTTTCCCATACAACTGTTGTTTCACGTTGGTTTGTAATCCCGATACTCGCGATTTGCTCCGGTTTTACCTCTGCTTCACTTAAACAAGTTGCAATAACCGCTAAAATAGATCCCCAAATTTCTTGCGGGCTATGCTCAACCCAGCCTGGCTTTGGAAAATGCTGTGTAAACTCTTTTTGCGCAACATGTACAATTTTACCTTCTTTATTAAAAAGAATCGCACGTGAACTCGTTGTTCCTTGGTCTAATGAAAGAATAAATTTTTCCATGTTTATTTCCCCCTTATGCTACTTTTCTACTATTTGTATTTTTCCCGCTCTGTTTGCTTGTCATATAAGAGATTGCTAGAACAATCACTGTTGCAATAGCTACATAGATAAGTGCTGAATTTTGCTTTCCTTCAAATACAACTTGATGGAATAATCCCGCTAATGATCCGCCTAAAATCGGTCCTACTACTGGAATCCATGCATATTTCCAATTCGATCCGCCTTTTCCTGGGATCGGAAGAAGGAAGTGTGCAATACGAGGTCCTAAGTCACGTGCTGGATTGATTGCGTAACCAGTTGTTCCTCCTAATGATAAACCAATACTTACAATTAAGAAACCTACAATAAACGGATTTAAACCATCTGCAAACTTATTTGCTCCAATTGCTAAAATACCAAATACTAGAATAAAAGTCCCAATCATTTCACTTAAAAGGTTTGCAAATGTGTTTGGAATTGCTGGTCCTGTTGCAAATACGCCTAATTTTGTTCCTGCATCTTCTGTTTCTTTCCAATGTGGTAAGTAATGTAAGTATACAATACATGCCCCAATCATTGCCCCAATCATTTGTGCTGCAATATAACCTGGTACGTCGCTCCAAGGAAATGCTCCTTTAAACGCAAGTCCAATTGTTACTGCTGGATTTAAATGCGCTCCGCTAATCGATCCAACTGCATAAGCAGCTATCGAAACCGCTAAGCCCCATCCCATCGTAATCACAATCCAGCCTGAATTTTGTGCAAATGATTTCTTCAAACTAACACCAGCACAAACGCCGCCGCCGAGAATGATTAGTAACGCTGTCCCTATTAACTCCCCTAAAAATGGTGACATATAACCCCTCCATAATCAAATTAAAGCGCTTTCAGTGAAAGAGAAGAATTGAACTTTCAAAAGAAAAAATCCACAAATACAAGCTTCTACAAAATCATAGAAACAATGAAATGTGGATCTCTTCTTTTCTCCGTCACATTTATTAACTTGTCTATAATGTTAAACCCATTTGAAAGCGGTGTCAATTGATTTTTTTCATATTTTTGTCACTTTTTATGAAAATGTTTCCATAGTTCTTTTTTCGATGTGGTAATCGCTGTTGCACCGGCTGCTAGCGCCCTTTCCACATCATCCACGGTACGAATAAATCCACCTGCTAAAATCGATAATCCAGTCCGCTCTTTCATTTCCGCAATGACGTCCGCTAAAGCCCCTGGAAGCACTTCAATGTAGTCTGGCTTTGTCTTTTCTAAAAGGGCACAACTCTTTTCCATTGCACTAGAATCAATTAAGAAAACACGTTGAATCGCAACGACACCTTTTTGCTTCGCTTTCATAATCACACTAGACTTTGTAGATAACACACCGTACGGACGAAACTCTTGGCATACATATTCCGTTGCATACGCATCACTTTGCAAGCCGTGAATTAAATCCACATGTAAAAAGACTTTTTTACAATACTGCTTTGCTAATGCCACAACACTTTTCAACTGACCGACATGAATATCTAAAATTACAATATATTCATAGGAACTATGTAATAGTTTCTCTAAATCTTTTATTTGCCGAACCGCTGGTAATATTTTCTGTTCATGAAATTCCATTCGAAAGTCCCCTTTTTTATATCTTCCTATTTCTTATAGTACACAAATTAAGGAAAAAGGAAAGATGGGACCTTTTCTTTTTAGCTGCACTCGCTGACTTGAGAGTCGAATATTGTCGAGGAATCTTTAAATCGTGTCGAATCGCCGATATATTTTAAATTGCGGTCGATATATTTGTAAAAAGCGTCGATATATTGCGAAAAGCGCCGATATCAGTGGACACGAAAAAACGGGACTGATCGTCAGTCCCGTCCAATGACTTATTTTGTAGCGCCTTGCGTTGAAACTTGCCACTCTACGCCGAATTTATCTTTGACTTGGCCATATAATGGACTCCAGAACGTTTCTTGAAGCGGCATGATAACTTGGCCACCATCTTGTAATTTTTCAAACACTTCTTTTGATTTTTCTGCATCTTGTATATGAATAGCGATAGTCACTTGTGATCCAGTTTGATGTGGCTGACCCTGGAATGTGTCAGAGATCATCAAATCCGTATTACCAATTTTTAAATGCGCATGTAGCACACGGTCTTTCGCCTCAGCAGGAATCCTGAATTCCGGATTTTCCGGCATGTCTCCAAACGTTTGAAGGCTTACAACTTTTGCATCCAATGCATGTTCATAAAACTTAACAGCCTCTTGTCCATTACCATTTGTCACTACATACGGGTTAATACCTAAAATCATCACAAGCACCTCTTTCTAAAATGTTTAACATATGTAACCAAAAATCAGAACATACGTTTCTATAATTTTATCATATATGACATGTTTGTGAAACTATTTTACTTCGTTCGTGCAATGAAAAAAATCGACATCTTTTTATCTCACATTTCGTGCTAAGCAAATTCCAAGTCATGGTACCATCTTCATTTTTGTAGGTGCCCACTTGCTGGTTACCTCCATTACCCCTATTTCAGCCATTTGTTCATTTAACGTATTTCCGAAATTCATCTCCACCTTAAACTTGACTATGCCCTGCTCGTTTTGAAGGTGGTATTTTCTTGCCCATTTCCCGATAAAGTGAAACTTCCATCAGTGGGGGGTTTTCTTCATCCCCCACTGATGGTTAGTTGAACCAATCGGGCTTTTACGGGCAGTTATCCCCCACCTATCTTCTTCGCTTCTCCCTCAATCTTGAGGTGGGGGTCTTACTGCCCGTTAATGCGGGATAAAATCTGTGATTGACAATAAGGCTCTAGCTATGATAAAAATATTAATCTATTGATTAGCGTAAGAAAGTTAGGGTTTTTCTTACGGAAAATGTCTTATATAAATCTATTTAAATTTTTCGACATATAAGTCGCTGCTATGCAGAATACAACCTGACCGCTACTATACACGGCCAGATGCTCTCGCCCCCCTAAAAGGAAAGGGGGTTTCATGTCGTCTTTTTGATTTGGATTTATATAGAATATAATTTCTTCGTTTTGTCCGCGTAACTCCACCTAACAAATATATACATGAAATCTGTTAGATTCACAGTTATTATAGAGGATAGAGAAATTAATACTATCGTACAATTGGAAACAACTTATAGAGGAAAAGAGGTTTATTCGCATATGATTCGTTACAACAACCAAGAAAATTTAAAACAAATCTTTACGTTAAAAGGAACAATTATAAAAGACATCTTTAAACAAATCATTTTTTATACATGTGTTTCTATTTGTATTGTCCTTATTAACTATTACTTTGGAATACATATAAATTCGACTCCATGGGTTATTGTAGGGGGAGCTTTAGGCTTATTATTAGTATTTCGAACAAATACCGCATATGATCGATATTGGGAAGGAAGAAAACTATTTGGAGGAATCGGTAATTCAACTAGAAATTTAGCAGTAAGCTTTTTATGTTACTGGGATTCTAAAGGAAATACTATGGATAAAGAGAAATTAAAGTTTCTACATTTATTAATTGCTTTTCCAAAACTAGCTAAACAACATTTGAGAGATGAAAAAGATCTATCCGAAATAAAAGATCTATTAGAACTATGTTCGGATAAAGAGAAGGAGATGTTGGTGAGATCCAACTATTTACCTCTTACTATAATTTTTATGTTAAAAGCTGTAATAACAAAAGGATTGAAATCCGGACAACTTCCTCCCAATACCTTACTGAATATGGAAGATGAATTGGATAACCTGTTAAATTCTATAGGCGGCTGTGATCGCATTAAAGCAACACCCATTCCCTTTGCATATTTTGCACATATTAAAAGTTTACTTATCATTTTTTGCGGGACTTTATCAATTGGGCTTGTTGATAGTATGGGATGGTTTACAATTATGGCAACTATGTTTATTAGTTTTGCATTTTTAGGAATTGAAGCAATAGGAGTTGAAATTGAAGATCCATTTGGTCAAGATTTCAATGATCTTCCATTAGAAGGAATTTGTATGGGAATAGAAAAACACTTACTAAACTTATATGATCAAAGTGATTTACTGGAATTACCCGTTTCAAATTCCGATAAAAAAGCCATATAATTTTTAATCTATTACAAATAATCAATTCTGATTTTATAAAAGAAGAATCTATCCTAGGTTCTTCTTTTTATTTTGTTTAGAAAGGTGTACCTTTTGAGATGGTATGAAGCATAAAAAATATGTGTTAATAAATTGCTGTAAAAGATATTCTGCTAGGCATTATCTCTGTAATTGTTGCTTCTTTTACTTATCTACTCGGCAATCGTAAAATGATGGAAATTTATAGAGATCGTTTGGATGCTTATCAACACAAAATGGTACGCAAATTTGCATACATGGGAAAGTTCCCTTATTTGTATAGCAGAATCACTTGTTTCGTTTAAAGGAGCTTGGGAGAAGCTCAGTTTAATCAATCTTATTTTTTTAACACACCTAAGCGATTTGTTCTTCACTTATGAAATGCTTGTACCAAATATACTTCGGAACTCATACATTGCTTAAAATTCAAAAAGTGATTTAATATCAAATTCGACATTTTGGTTGTATTAAAAAAATAAAATATACAGTTTAGAGGGTGTTTTGCATATATATTAGCGATAAGCCTATCTTACTTTCAATATCTTTCAAAGCAATTACAAAAGTCTTTCATTGACTTTAAAAGAGTTTAACTAATATGTCTATTTTTTTGTGATTAAACCGATGAATTTTAAAAAAGACTCTCCGAAGAAATAAGCTCTATTACAACTTTAAAGTAATAATTCTTATAACTTGAAAAGTCTTATCTATCGTTTTATAAAGTGAAACTTCCATCAGTGGAGAGTTTTTTCATCTCCCACTGATGGTTAGTTGAACCAATCGGACTTTTACGAGCAGTGATCCCCCACCTATCTTCCTCGCTTCTCTCTGAATCTTGAGGTGGGGGTTTTACTGCCCGTTAATGCGGGATAAAAAACCCTTATATCAAATTAAGATTTATAGAATACTCTTGCAAGGTCCTTTATACCATCTTCATCTATATGCCACTTATTGTCACCATTACTATGCATTTCAATTTTCGCTGACTCTTCAGTAGAAGATACTTCTGCTTCAGGCAATAGCGAAGACATGTAATCAAATGATTTCTTTGCTAATTCTTGGTAAGTCATACTAGGATTTTCACTTCGAATGCTTGTTTGCTTGTCTTGAACTTTCGTTCTTATACTTGAAAAAACAAGCGGTTTTGATTTTATCTCAACTTCTGCGGTTTTCCCATCTTTATCCACGGATACTACATTCGTTTCAAATTTCACATTTTTTTGTAGTGCTGTTTTGAAATTTTTAAAATAATTATTCATGGATTCTTCTGTAATACTAGATAACCCTACAGACGCTCCGGATGAGGTAACAGATTTCTCAAGCATTTCATTGAACTTCTTACCATCTTCCCCTGTTAATTCAGTCATTTTATCTAGATCTTTATCATAAAAACCTGCATTTAAGTAAGCTGTTAATGCTTCTGCTGGTCGATTCAATTCTTTTCTTTTATCTGCAAATCCCTTACTATCAATCGTAAATGTTGTTTTTTCCTCTTTCTCATTTTCATCTTCTATATCAGGACGCTTTTTATAGACTAATTCATATGATGACGCTTCTTTAACATCAAAATATATTACACCTGATACTTTTTTATTAGGCTCTATATCTTCTATATTGAAGAGATATTCCCCTTCTACATATTTCGAATATGACTTCATTTTTTCGTCTTTTACATATACTGAAAAATCATCATTTGAGACTCTTAAACTTTTCTTTCCTAGGTTTTTTACGCTAATGTTTACTTTCAGTACCTGACCGTTTATTGTTTTTTTGTCAATATTAGGCAAAGCGTATTCCGCACCTTCTATTGTTAATTCATAGCTTTTACTCTTTTTGCTTTTTTTAACGTTCTTATCTTTTGATACACTTCCCTGCTTTACTTCTGCTGAACCTTCCGATGAATTACAAGCGCTTAACCCACCTATAGTGAGTGCCGCTAGTAAACTCGCGCTGACTAATTTCTTGAAATGCAAATTACTCTCCCCCAACCTCTTTTTCTATTTATTATCAAAACAGGTAATATTATACCATATTTCCATTTAATTATTTTCACATAATTGACAAATTATATATTTTTTCTTTCTTAATAATAACCAGCCGTAAAAGTATATCATCTGAATCCTCTGTATACTGTTTTTCATAGGGAAGGACTTTCTTCACCGATATCCCCAAAATAATCGTTTTTGATTCAAAATTAAATAATCTTACAAAAATAGACCTCTTTGTAAAAAGGTCTATTTTCGCAAGATTATTACAGTATCAAAATATATTAACCTCAACCATGATTTTTCTATCGTAAGGATAGTAAAAGGGTTGCTGTCATAAACCGCAAAGTATAATCAAATAAAAATATAAAAAATACACTGTGTACTTTTGGTTTGTTTTAATTAGATTTCTGTTGTAAAGTTCGAAATGCTAATGCACCTGAAACGATTTGTAAAACCACGGGAATCAATAATATAAATACTGATAATAATAACGATATTATACTTAATACAATCATACAAACACCATAAGCTATATTATTTACTTTATTTACACAACAAGCTAATACTAATAGTCCTATTTGAATGATTAAGGCAATGCTAAAAAGAATAATCATAACTTCACTACCTTCAGAATTAGCATAGGAAACACTATCCCCATAAGTAGAGTAAGCACTATCTCCAAATTTAGCGTAGGAAACAAGACAAAATCCAATAAATAAAGATAATAGGCAGCCAAAGATTCCTCCGATTAAGCCAGTTATAAATTCTGCAGTGCGCTTCAAATTACAATACCTCCCTTCAAAAATAGTATTCAAGTTAACTCTTTTTACATATATTAACTATTATTTTATAATATCAAAATATTGCAAATTAATCCAATAAAATATCTATCCCGCATTAACAGGCAGTAATACTCCCACCTCAAAATTCGGCGAAAGCATTGTCCAGCTTCAGTGGCTAGAATGTTCGGCGGGAGATAAACTGCCCGTAGACGCCCGATTGGTGAGGGCTGATAATCAGTGAGGGATGAAGAAAACCCCCACTGATTAAAGTTTCACTTTATTGTTAATAATTTCAATATACAACATATATCATTCGTTTCTATCCATGCTGATCTGCGCTTTCTTCTTCGCTCGAATTCATGTACTCTTACTCATTCCTGTTATTTCTTCAATTTATTTATAAGAATACTTTTTTAATAAGGCTAATGCGTGTTCAATTTGCTTTTTATTAACTTTCTTAGGTCGGCCTTCTCTAAAATCCCCACGCAACTTTGCAATTGCTTTTCCTTCTTGGGTACGTTCTACTATTTACAGCAATACTGGCACTAGACAAAATAATCAATAGGTAAAAAAAGATTCGTTAGTTTAATAAAATTTTGCATCTTGGAATGCAGTATTTAGTTCGATAGAAGTTGTAAACGTCGTATATAATGCTATACCTGCTAATATAACAAGAATTGCACCGTCTCTTTTAAGTATTTGTTTGTTCTTCTTGTAGAAAATTAGTGCTATTAAAACAACAATCAAAAAGTATGATACAGATAATATTATTTCAAATATTTCCCTATGAATATCTCTAACAGCAGTTCTAAAATGTCCCAACTCTTCGGTATTATCCTTATTTTCTTGGAAAGTAGATAAGTTGTCTCGATAACCACTTTTCCAAGTAAAATTGTCTTGTTCTCTTATTACAGTGTATTGATAACCACCAGCTTTTTCTTTGTCTATAACAAATGGCGAATTTGCAGACACATTTGCAACAAGAAAAGGAAAAAACGGAATAACCATAGAAAATATTACCAAGAACTTCTCTTTCAAAGCATCCTTCCTTCTTGAAATATGGCAGCCTGTAGCTTACACACGAAATTGTTCTAAAGAAGGAAATGCCTGAAATATAAATAGAATGAAAAGGAGATGATTAGATGAAGCTGAATCATTTGAATTTATGTGTGAATGATTTATCGGCAGCAAGAGCTTTTTTTGAAACATTTTTTGATTTTCAATGTTTAGAAGAGAAAGGAAAAGCTCTTGTAGTGATGAGTGATACTGATGGATTTATTCTTGTATTAAGTGATCCAAAAGCGTTTAAAGATGGAAAAGATGCGGTATACCCAGAAGCTTTTCATATTGGTTTCTTAGTAGAAGAACCAAATGAAGTGGATCAAGTATATAATCGCTTAATAGAGGGAGGTATTGAAATAGATAAAAAACCTTATAAGTTGAGAGGTAATAGTTATGGCTTCTACTTTACAGTATTTAATGGATTGATGATTGAGGTTTCTTGTCTTGACTATAAAGACGGGAAAAGAATTTCAAAACTTAATGTTACGAAAGATGCTAAACGTTAATGAGCTATGTTTGGGAGTATGTTTATTCGTTAGCTTGATTGGCTGAATGTAAACTTTTACATATCATAATAAAAAAGAACAAAAGACGACTTTCAAATAAGTCGTCTTTTGTTCTTAACAAATTCGTTTTCTTTTCATTTACATGCCATCGTTTACTTTCTGATGTTCTTTTACATGTTTTTTCTTAATTAATATAGCCTTATACAAAGAAGCTAGGCCTAATACAGCAAATACAATGATTACAGGGATTCGAACTATATGTGGAAGATAACGCGGAAGAAAGAAAAGGCGAACTTTTTCATCTATATTAAGTATTTCAAAAATGAGTGGTACTATACTTTGATGAACGAAAGAAAAGATACCGATAAACACAAGAAGTACAACAATAGCAAGTTTTTTCTTAGGTAATTCAGTCGCTTTATTTTGTACTTTCTTTTCACGATCCTCTCGCTGAGTTCTCATACCATTTTTCATTTTCGCTAGTAATTCGGGGCCACTTGATTCAAGCCTTACATAAGCAATGCGGCCAAGCCACCAGGCAAAAAACGCTCCCGTACAAATACCAGTGGGTACCCCCATCCATTGTAAGAAATGTAAATGAAGAAATGTCCCAGTCCATACAACTACCAAAACAGGTATAGCAGTTGCTAACACCATCACCATCATAAGCCAAGTTGTTATAAACACTTTACCAGCATTCATATCGTCACCGGATACAATCGTACCACGCCCTCGGCGATGAGGATCTGTTATAGGGATTAAGTTAAATACCGAAAACAATACAATAAGACCTGCAGCCCCGCCCAGTAATGCGGGAATTAATGCGAACACCCATGGGTAAACCCAAGTAAGTCTGCTAGACGTGGTGAAAATAACTGTTGCTACAATAGCAACTGGACCGACAACTAGTAACCAAGCTCCTTGTCGACCACGTACATCGATCCGTTCTGCACCAGGAGTCACCAATGTCAGCCATAATGCACTTCCATCAAAACCATATAAATTACAAGCAAACATACTTGTGAAAACAATCATAATTACTCCTGCCCATGGCATTAAGCCAGATATACCAGCAATCGTAACTAGGAAGCCATAGAACAACCCTATCCATAAACCCATCCGGAGGAAACGACCACGCTGCGGATCTCTTACCCAACATTGTAGTTCCTTAGTCATTATTGCTCCTATTTTAGTTTCTGGAAGAATTCGAAGAGCATTTCTATGATTTCTTGCAGCAGTCCAACCTTTTATTTTTGTAAAATTTGTCGTTGTACTTCTTGTCAACAATTTCACCCATATGTATAACAGAAGTCCGCAAAGTATTGTGAGAGCAATTAAAGAAACAGAAGCTAATAACCAATTTGATTGACTAGCCTGATCTACAGCAAATATCGTCCAGCCGGGCGGGAAGATGTACAGTACAGTAGAATTCTTTGTTGTTATCCAGTTGATGGCAGGAAGTGCATACCAGCCCACGTTTAAAAACGCGATAACAAAACCAATGAGCATCGCTCCAATCTCCATACCGATCCTAGATTTCATTGTCTCGCCCATGATACGAATCACTACTTTTGATAGCAGCACTACAAAGACTAGTTGTAAAATAATTGCAGGAACAGCAACTATAATTGCCTCTAGGTTAAGCCGTGCTGCGTAAAACAAGAGACCCATGAAGGCTACTAGACTAATTAGTGGTCCTAATCCTATAAAAGCTACAACAAGTAATGCCCTGGCCAGTTTATATGAGCCATGTGGGAGCAACATGAAATATTCCGGACGCAATAGCCCATCTCCACCGGTGAGTATCGGTCCCATTATCCAGCCGATGGTCCATACTGCAAAAACAATGTAAAGAATATCCTTCGGTGCAGTAGGATTAGTAGGATAGAAGGCAAAAAGCAGGACAGTTCCAATCGCTAGCAATAGCCCAAATAATCCGCCCATAATCAAGAGGACGGCCCTACCTCCATTCATCGAATGCCTGAGTATCGCTAACTTCATCCGGACTAATACACTAACCAAGACAATTCCCCTCCTAGAGCGGTACGACTGCCTACTAACCGAACGAACGCTTCTTCAAGACTTTGTTCACCACAGACAGAATCCATTGTTCCTGACGCAACCACACGCCCTTTGGTGATCACACAGACGTGGTCACACAGTTGTTCAAC
The DNA here is from genome assembly GCF_022663535.1 of Bacillus cereus group sp. BfR-BA-01380. Lineage (GTDB taxonomy): Bacteria > Bacillota > Bacilli > Bacillales > Bacillaceae_G > Bacillus_A > Bacillus_A cereus_BB. Next base: position 50,183 of record NZ_JAKUFS010000008.1, read on the forward strand.
CAACGCCATAACGTGACTAGAGAATACTACCGAACCACCTGAAGCAACAAATCTCTGTAAAATCTTTTTAATAGTAGCAGCAGAAATAGGGTCTACAGCCTCAAACGGTTCGTCGAGAACAAGCAACTTTGGAGCATGAAGAAGCGCAAGAGCTAGCCCGATTTTTTTACGCATTCCAGTAGAGTAATTGATAACTAGCGTTTTTTCAGCATCGTTCAATTCCAGTACTGTAAGTAGTTCCTCTGTACGATGTGCCACTTCCTTGGCATCCATCCCTCGCAATAGCCCTATATATGTTAATAGTTCGCGTCCCGTCAGCCTTTCTGGCATAGATAGCCCGTCTGGCAATACTCCAACCAGCATTTTAGCATGTGTCGGATTTCCCCAGACATCGACGCCAAAAATTTTAGCATCTCCGCCATCCGGTCTTAGTAATCCTACAGCCATTGACAGTGAAGTAGTCTTACCCGCTCCATTTGGTCCAACCACTCCGTAAAATGAACCACTTGGTACCATTAAATCAATATGATTGACTACAATAGACTCGCCGAATCGTTTATACAGATTAAGAAGCTGTAGCGCTGGAGAAGATTCATCAAATGTGGATTCCAATGATATTGATTTAGAGTTTTTCATAACCTTCGTTCCTCCTTCAGGATTTTATCGTGGATATATCATAAAAAAAGGATGGCAACCGGTTCATTCGGCCACTCATCCTCTAACATACAATTATTAAAGTAAAACGGAATCCTCATCCTTATCTTGATGACGTCGCTCCCGTTCTTCTTCGAGGCGTTTCATATACACTTCGCCTTCTTTTTCAATAAACTCATTATCCATTTCTTGCTCTTTTTTGGACGTGTATAAGACCATATAACCGCTCACAACAATTCCAATAATAATGAGATAAATCCACCATGGTAAAGTTTCCATTCTAGTTCCTTCCTTTCATCAGACAAGCCTTGTTAGTTTCACTGTATGAAAGGAAGGAAGATTTTATGACTCTTTTATTTTGAAGAAACTTTCACCTTAGCGATGAATCCAAACTGCTCCTGCTGACTTATCATCAGCTTGACCTACTACTTCAAATTTAAGTCCAAGATTTGGAACTTTTCGTCCTGCATCTGGGATTAAATTGTTCATATATACTTTAGAGTCATCGAATTTAGACACGCCTGGTAATCCTTTATAATCAAATACTCCGCGTGATGGTGAATTTACTTTCCACGCTGGTGTTTGATCAAACGAGAACGCAGCATCTGCAATTTGATAACGTGTACTACTTTTCACAGTTGGCTTACCATTTAATGTTCCTACAATCGCTTCTGGATGGGAATCTACTACTCCAAGGAATCCTTCGCCTGGATGTACACCAACCCAGTTATCTGAGAAGCTTTGGTCTGCATACCATACAACAAGCCCTGTATTGTAAACTGGACCGCGTCCGTATTGCAGTGCTTCATCAGAACCAGCGTAGTTTCTCCACTCTAAATAGTAGTTATTTTTCTTATATTCAATTCCATTAGAAACAGTAAAACCTTTTGCAGTAAAGCTTGGTTGTCCCTCTGCATCATCAGAGAACGCAACTTTACCATCTACTGTTAAAGTCGCATTATCAAGCGCAAATCCTCTGTAAGCTACAGCAACATCTGTTAAATAGTCAAATTGTAGTTTTACTTTCTTGCCTTTGAATTGACTTAAATCATAAGATTTATCAATCCACTTATCATTTGTTGTATCGACGCCATTCTTGATGTCTTTGTCGCCCATTCTATCAATCTTTGTTTTCGTTCCATCTTCTGTAATCGCATATACATCAAGGAAGTCATACTTTGCTTCAAGCTCATAGAATGCTTTGTAATCAAATTTCGCATTTGTTGCATTTGTTAAATCAAATAATGGTGTTTCTAATGTTGTGTGGATGTCATTTCCTTTTGTACTATAATAAAATTTCTTTCCAAAACCAGGTTCAATGTTTTTCACTTCTTTATCAGGTAAATTTACACGAATAATTCCTGGACGTTGTGATTTCGTAACACTTTGATCTAAATACGTCGCAGCTCCAACACCACGAAGTTTATCATAGTCTACATCAACAATATTTGCCCAGTTACCCTTCATATTTTTTTGGAAGAACTCTTTATTTTGCGGAGAGAAACTCGTCGGTTCTGTTCCAGCAATTCTTCCAGCCCAGCTTCCGCCACTCATAATAGACCAAGCTTCAATTGGCTCACCTTGTCCTGAATACTTTGTATCGTACTCATCTGGTAAACCTAAGTCATGACCAAATTCATGAGCAAATACACCAACTGCACCATCTTCAGGCTCAATTGTGTAATCGTACGCAGCCATCTTTCCGCCCCAGTTTGAAACAGATGATTTCGTTCCATCAATTGCATAAGGTTTTGCTCCAAGTTTTGAACGGTGAGACCAAATTGCATCATCTTTCAATTTCCCGCCGCCAGCTTCTTGTCCAACTCCAGCGTGAACAACCATTAAATGATCAATAATTCCATCTGGTTCATTTTTATTGCCGTTACCGTTGTAATCGTATTGATCAAACTGATCAAAATCAGCTAAATTAATTCCTTTTTCCACTGCTGCTTTTAACGCGTCTTTTACTAAATCACGTGGTCCTAAAGGCCCTTTATTATCATGACCTGTACCAGCATCAGCGCCGTAATCAGCTGCTTTACCTGGAACAGTCAACCATTCTGTTACAGTACCGTCAACTGTATAGCTGCCGCCAGATTGCTCTTCATAATATTGCTTGAATGTTTTAATTTTCGTGTCATTGAATAACGTAAATGGTTCATTACCAAATAACATGTTTTGATAATGCTCACGATTAAAATCATTCGCATACATATATCCTGGTTCTTGATCAATATTGTTATGTTTAAAATCACTAAAATCTACAAGCAGCACAAGAACTTTATCTTTGCGAACTGACCCATTATACGCGGCCTGCTTCGCTGAAGACGTTGGCACTTTCCCATTTAGCCTTCCAGCATTAAATCCGGATGCCTGTCCATTTGCTGCACCATTCTCAGCTTGCTGCTGCTCTTTCTCTTTCATCTTTTCATCTTTTACTTTTTTCATAAAGTCAGTTGCTTCTTGAGTAAGGCTGTCTTCTGGCGTTGTTTCCTTTCCAGGATTTTCGCCATTCTTCTTCTCTATATATTTTTCTACAGCCTTTGCCGTTTCTGCTTGTGATGCAGATGGATCAATAACTCCGCGTTGTTTCAACGCATTTGCCAAGCGATCCTCCGGTATTAAATGCTCATCTATGAAACTAGATGGCGCTGGTGATGATTCCGCATAAGCAGCATGACCACCGAAAGCAAACATAGAACTTAGCATAGCCCCTGTTGCCAACACTGAAAAAGTTTTTAATTTTCTGTTCTTTTTCAACGTAGTCCCTCCCCATTATGTATAAGTTATCGACGCTTTTTGTCGATATTTATATATTATTATCGATCGATGCAATTTTCAATATTTTTGTAATATATTGAAAATTAAGTGTGATTTATTTTATTAGAATAATTTTTTCTGGAGTAGATTCAATAATCATAAAAAAAGATTCTACCACGATAGTAGAATCCGACCTCCCCACCAATATATCGGCGCTTTTCGCAATATATCGACGTTTCGACACAACATATCGACTCTTCGGCTGTATTCGACATAAAAATCATTCATCCGCTGACACTAGAATAAAAGGAGATGACCAAAAGTCCACTTTTGGTCATCTCCTCTCTTTTAGTTATGAAACGTCGGTTTATAAAACGAACGATTATCAAGCGCAAAGACACGCTCTGTATATTCGCCTGGTTTTGTGCGGCTCAGTGCACGGTCCATCATATTCATCTTCGCATCTAAATTATCAATATAATGGAGAATTTCTGCTTCTTTTACAAGCGGCGGCTTCGGACTGCCCCATTCTGCTTTTCCATGATGTGATAAGACGAGGTGCTGAAGAATCAATATTTCTTCTGCTTCAATTTTTAATTCGTCTGCTGCTTTGCCAATCTCATTTACCATAATAGAGATGTGGCCAAGTAAATTTCCTTCTAACGTATATGTTGTGGAAATTGGACCTGATAATTCAATGACTTTACCGAGGTCGTGTAATATCACGCCTGCATACAATAAGTCTTTATCAAGAGACGGATATAACGCTGCAATTGCTTTTGCTAAGTCAAGCATCGACACAACGTGATATGCCAGTCCCGAAACAAACTCATGGTGATTTTTTGTTGCGGCTGGGTAATCTAAAAATTCCCCTTGATATTTATTCAGCAAATGTCTTGTAATACGCTGAATATTAGGGTTACGCATTTCAAATATGTATTGTGTAATTTTCTCGACCATATCTTCTTTTTTAAGCGGTGCTTTTTCCACAAAATCAGAGATATCATTTACTTCACCTGGATTTGCCACGCGAATTTGTTTGACGCGAAGTTGAATGCGGCCTTTATAATTTTGAATATCTCCCGCTACTTTCACAATTGTTTCTGCTACATATTGCTGCTCTACTTCAGGTGACACATCCCATAGCTTCGCTTCAATATCTCCGCTTTGATCTTGTAAAATAACTGTTAAGAATGGTTTCCCGTTACTTGCGATTCCTTTCGTTGCCGATTTTATCATTAAAAATAACTCGACTTGCTCACCAACTTCATACTGTGCAACTTTCTTTTTCATATATTTTCCTCCACCGTCATCGATATAGTTAGTATAGCATATATAAAGCCATTTTGATTTTTCAACGTATAAATCCCTGCTATATAAAGCAAAAAGTGACTTGCACTCGTTTTCTATCTTTGTTTTAGTTAGCCATGACCGCTTCTATGCATGGACAGATGCTCTCGCCCACCTAGAAAGAGAGGGAGAATTCCCTTACTGCTGTAACCGCTGAATTTCATCTTCCGCAAAGAAAGATAAAAGATGCTTGTGACAAGTAAAGAAAAGCACTTGCCGCTCTTTCGCTAATTCCTTCATAAGATGCACGGTTCGCTCTGTTCGCAGCACGTCAAAATGGACAAAACTATCATCAATAATAAATGGATACTGCCCTTCAAACGTATGTGCGAGCGCAAACCGCAGCGATAAATAAAGCTGCTCCGCTGTCGCCTGGCTTAATTCATAGCTATAAAAACGCAGTCCATCTTTTCGTTCTACAATAAACGGTTCTTCTGCATCTGGCGAAAAGACTTTTACATAATTTCCGCCTGTTAAATATACAAAATACTCTTCTGCTTTTTGTAAAATGCGCGGCAGCTGCACTTCATGATAATACTTCTTCGTTTTACTTAATACCGCCTTTGCCGCCGCATAAGCTGCCCACTTTTTCACCTGTTCACGCACTTGTGATTTTTTCAGTTCCCATTCATGAAGAACATCACCGTACGTCCGGCCTTCTTCTAACTGCGTGATATCAAGACGTAGAGCGGCAAGTGTATGCGTCAATTCTTTTTCCTCGCGCATTAGCCTGTCTATTTGCTCCTGCTCTTTTTGCCGCTCCTCTTCATATCCATCTAGGCGATAACCGCTCTCTAACGCTGACGTCATTAATCGTCCTTCTAATACATCCATTTGTGGAATTAACCGATTAAGCTGCTGCTTTTTCTCTTCCATTTGCTCCGCCTGCTTTGCCGCCGTTAAAAAAGCCTCTTCATCAATTGCTGCAGCAATGTCCCAAAGCTGCTGACGTTCTTCTAATAGATGATGAATCTGCTGCTGCGCTGCGGCATACTCTTCTTCCCACGCCGCAACCTTTTCTACCAGCTGCTTTTTCTGCAATTGCTTTTCCTTTTCTTTCTGCACATCTTTACTTAAACCATACAAAAATAACGACGGTGTATCTACGCTTCTTTCTGTAACAACCGTTAGCTTCATTAGTTTATGTTCAAATTGGGAAATCATGTCTTCCTGTAATTCTTTTCGTTTTTGCAGCTTCGCTAATTCGCGGTACAATTGCTGCATCTTTTCGATCCGTTCAAACGCCGGTAATATGTGAGCGTGCGTAAAATGATGTGGCAATTCATACGTCTCTTTATACAATTTTACCTGTTCATTCACTCCAAACAAGTCACGTTCCCACTCATCATATCCAGAAAGAATACGTTCATATCCGCGCTCAATTTGCTTTAACTTAAATTCCTCGCGCTCTAATAGCTTCCGCACTTCATCGTCTTTCTCAAGACGATACCTAAGTTCAAGCGCTTCATCGCCTTCCTGCTCATCTGACCCTTTCATATACATCACATAAAAAACAACAAGGCCAATTAACAAAAAGACACCGGCAAACAATAACTTACGATTATCCATGAAAACACCGGCAAGCAGTAGCAAAACATCCATAACGAACAATGCCATTGCCGTTTTATTCATCTGCGGCGCACTGCGATTTTGTTTCTGCCGGGACGCTGCACTTTGCACTTTTGGCAAATAGCGCTCCCGCTCCTGGGTCGACAATGTTTGCGACTGCAACTTTTTCACTGCTTCTTCCTGTTCCTCTAACTGCTCCTGCACTGTTTTAAACCGTTCATCTAGCTGCCCTTTACGCTTTTCTAGCTCTGTTGCCTGCTGCACCATTTGCGTAATCGTTTCCTTCATAGCTAAGCTCACATTGAAAGACAGAACGTCCTCACGCGCAAATGCAGCGCCGATTTGTTGCTGCAAATCTTGTATTTCTTCTTCGATATGTAAAATGCGCCCCGTCAAATCCCGCACTTCCTGCTGCGCTGCTTCATAAGACATATGCTGCAAACGAAGTTCTTCTACATACATATCTTGCTGAAGCAATTCTTCATTTACTGGTAATGCTTCTATTTCAGACTGAGCACCATCTAATTTCTTTTGCAGCGCCTCTCCTTGTAACTGAAGCGGTTCAAGCCGTGCCTTTATCCCTTCATAACGCTGCAAACCATCAACTGGAAACACAAGTCCTTCATGTTGTTCTAAAAAACGCTCACACGCACGCTTTTCTAAAAAAAGTGGCTGCAACGCTTCTAACACTTCATAATCTTGCTTTCGTTTTCCCGCTTCTTGCTGCTCGGTGCGAATGATAGAAAGGCGCTCTTCCATATTCTTTTTCTTTCCGACAAGCTCTTCATACGCGGTAATTTTCCCTTGCCAATCTGCGAGCTGATCTTGCAGATTTTTTAACTCCTGCAAGGCCACATTAATTTCCGGCTTGCGGCCATTTGGCTTAAAGCGCTGCTCCATTTCTTTCTCAAGCATTTTTTCCAGGCGTAATAACCCATCACTGCCAACTGCACTTGCGGAAAATAAATAATTGCCAATATCCCCTTCGCCGATATGGTGAATGTTTTGCAACCCATGCATGTCAAAGGAAAACACAGAATCAAACAACTGCTCATTCATTCCGTTTAACAGCTGCTTTAAAACTTCCTCACCGCCTGTTTTTCCATCTGTAAAATAAACCGTCACTTCTCCGGCTGCCGTTTTCGGAAGACGCTCAATTTTTAATCGGCCGTACTCCCTAGTAGAAATCGTAATCGCACCGCCGTATTTCCCGCCTTCCTTCGGCTCATAGCGGCGCTGCCCCCTTGTTGGGAAACCAAATAAAATGCTCTTCAGAAACGAACGAATCGTCGACTTACCCGCCTCATTTTCTCCGTACAGTACAGTAAGCGTAGAAAGGTTCAGTTCGACATTTTCTAATTTTCCATATCCGTAAATATGAAGTTTCTCAACTCTCATCCCTTACTCCTTTCTTGCTCTAACAATTGCTCTACAATAATATTCTCGGCGCCCTTTTGAATCTCTTTCTTTTCTTCCTCAGAAAACGAATGAAGCACCTTCCTCGCAACCGGCGAAGTCCAAATCGTTCGCAGCACCTCATCCATACTCGAGAACGATTCAAGCTCCTGCAGCACATTCCCGATAAAATGATTCTCCTTCTTCAACTTCTCAATTTCTGCAAACGAAATCGTTTCATTCTTCCATTTCACAACATGTACAAAATTACTGCACTCCTCACCAGATGAGACAATATGAAGAATTTCTTCTACACGCTTCTCATCACGCAAATAAGAAGCAAGCGGACCTTGTCCTGTAAACGTCATCGTCACAAGCAAACCTTCCTCTTCTCTTCGCACATCGTTCATGCCCTCTGTACACGCATGAATAAGATCATCGACCGTTTCTAACTCATCAATAGGAATCAAAACCTCATCCCAAACAACATCATTCGTACTGAAAAATGTCAGTTCTGTCCCTTGCTGAGATAAGGAAACAACATACGCACCTTTCTCTCCCATTTCCTTCCGGTGCCGTCCTTGAATATTGCCAGGATATACAATGTACGGCTCCTCCGCTAACACTTCACGTTTATGTATATGACCAAGCGCCCAGTAATCAAACCCCTTCTCCTTCAGCTCACGAATTTGAAACGGCGCATACCGATTATGCTCCGCATCTCCTTCCACACTTCCGTGCAGCATACCGATATGAAACGGCGCACCTGTCATCTTTTTATATTGCTCTGTCATATTATCCGTCACAGCTTGCTGCTGATAACTAAATCCGTAAATGGAGGCGAGCAGCTCCCCGTTTTTATAAAATGATTTTTCTTCTATATAAGGTTCTGTAAAAATATGTACATGATTTGGAAACTCAATTGCCGCCCAGCTTCCGCCTAAATGATCATGATTGCCGTGAATCACATATACCGGAATATCATACTGTGCCAGACGCTTCATTTGCTCACGAACAAACACCTGCGCCCGCAAACTTCTCGTCTCTGCATCATACAAATCACCCGCCAGCAAAACAAAATCAACTTGCTCTTGAATCGCTTTATCCACAATGCGCGCAAACGAACGAAACGTACTTTCCTTCATTCTTTCCCATATAAAGAAAGGCACATTCAGTTCCATCCCTTTAAACGGACTATCCAAATGCAAATCTGCCGCATGAATAAACTTTACTTTTTTCACAGCGTAACGTCCTTTCTCCGTCATACTTTGCCTGGTCAGCCGACTCACAATATATCGGCGCAAATGTATCATTTATCGGCGCTTTTTCTAATATATCGGCGAAATCACAACATTTATCGGCGATTCGACACAATATAAAGACTCCTCGACTATTTTCGACAAACGAGTAGGCGAAGTTTTACTTTATATTAACACTTTTTTCAAATTGAGGATGGGCCAGATACTCTCGTCCTTATATAAAACAACAAAAATAAGCTAGATGAAAAAACATCCAGCTTATCTTTGTTGTTCTGCTTATACTTTAGTCTTTTTTTCCTTTCGCTTCCACACCTTTTGTTTCCAACTTATTCAGTAATTCATTATATCTTTGCATTTCTTGCTCACTATTATCCCAAATTTCCCCGTAAATATGATTAATTTTATTCCCTATAATTTCTAATATAAAAGTGCTATCATCACTTTTCACTAACAAGTACTTATTTTCCTCTTCTTTATAAAATTTAGCAGGATGTGAATTTTTTAATTTTTCTACACTCGGTTGCCCAGCCTTTCCCATGACAATTGGTACATACTGGTCGGATACATCTTGGCGTAGTGAATTCTCGCTAAAGTCACTTGTTTTTAATGAATGTAATGTGAGTTCAGCCATAGGCATACTAATATCCGGTAGTTTTTTTAAGGGTATGTTATCTGCAGACTTTGTAATAGCCTTCTTCTCTTCTAGGCTTATATTTGGCATCGGATTTTTATCCTCTTTATGATAAAGGTTATATACTTTCCCAGCACGGAAAACGAGAGTAAGAGACAGCGTAACGATTAAATAAATTTGCCATCTGTTATACCGCGGAGATTCAATATTTGAATACGATTGAATTTCCTTATGCTCTTTCGATGATAACTGCGGTTGTGTGGCTGCAGCTACTTCTTCAATTGGCTGTTTCTCAAACACAGCTCCAGTGCTCCAAAAACTTGCCATTTGTGATTCCATTTCTTCTTGTGATAATTTCGGCGTTGAAACTACCGCAGGTTCTACTTTCTCAAGTGTACGTGCCATTTTAGAAATTTCTTGCTTTCTTGTGAATTGATTTTCACGTAGATTTTCTTTCGCATCAAATGATGTTCCTAAACCAACTTCTTTATAAATCTTCTTTTTAATTCTAGAAGAAATAAAATACATAACAAGAATTCCAATATAAACACTCCCTGCATACCAACCAGTTGCATATACAGGCAAAATGAGCCAACCTAACAAACTTAACAAGCATAAAGAATAAGCTATTTTTGGATACTTGGGATGTAAAAATTTAAATAACGAACAAAATCTCACAAAAGCTTGACCTACAACATGTGAAAAGCCTGTGGTAAACGCACAAAACTTATTTTTTGTCCCAATCATACTCTTATAAATCTTATATACTCCTATATCATTTGGATCTAGCCGCATCGCGACTTCCGCTAACATCCTTGCTTTTTTAAAATTCCCCTTATGTTTTGCTATATTTGCAAACATGACGAGATTGAACGTATTTTCTGGATTTAACTCCAAGGCACGCTTTTCTGCCTTTAACGCCTCCTCTTTTCGTTTAGGGAAAGATGTAGAAAGAACATATGCGTACCTTCCTACATAAACTTCATTTTCAGGATCCAGCTCCATCGCTTTCTCGAAATAAACAAGTGAATCCTTAATATCTTCACGACACCTAACAACTTCGCCCATGTAGAAGTAATACTTTCCATCTTCAGGATAATTTTTAATTCCGATTTCCGCTAGTTCTTCTAATCTTTCCAAATTTTGTTGTTCACTGAAAATTTCTAATCCCAGCCAAAGAACGAAATCATTTAAATGGTCTAGTTTAAGTGCCTCTTCCAAGTACTTATTTGCATTATCATTGTCACCAAACCCATAAAAATAAACATAGCTTAAACAAAGGTATCCAGAAGCATCTTCTGGATCTTCCTCTATAAGCATTTCAGCCTCTTCCATTGCACGTTCAGCATCGCCAACCTTCACCAAATGCTGAATTCTTCTAAAGTTATCCTCCATCACTTGACTCATCCCTGCCCTTGTTTTCTATTTCAGTCTGTGCTCTTCCATATAATCGAGCACTTTATCAAAATCCTTATTTACATCACTAAACGTTGCATAATTTTTTGCTGTTGAAAACCAATCTAAAGTTGTTGGCTGACGTTTCTTCATCGCTTCTAACAAATCTTCATTGGAAAGCGGCTGCAATTGTCCTGTTTCATATGAACGTTGAATCGCTTGATTAATCGCATCCTCAACTAAAAACGTTAAATCAGCGCCTGAAAAATGTTCCGCATACTTTGCGACAATATCAAGCTGTAAATCTGTTCGAGGCTTATCTTTTGTCTTTAAGTCTAGTATTGTCAGACGTTCTTCATAGCTCGGCGGTGCCACAAAAACAAGTGAATTAAAACGTCCCGGACGGCGGAGTGCCGGATCGATATACCACGGTGTATTCGTCGCTCCAATAATATAAACACCTTCATTAAAAGAATTCATTCCATCCAGTTCTACTAACAATTGATTGACTAACGTACGTTGATGATGAGCACCCATTTTCTGTCTATTCCCGCCAAATGCATCTAACTCATCTATAAACAAAATACAAGGCTTTGTTTTCCGCGCTTCTTCAAAAACCTCATGTAAATTTTTCTCAGATTCACCTGACCACATAGAAAGGATAGTTTGCAGCTCCAAATGAATAAAATTCGCATTAATTTCCCCAGCTACCGCACGCGCTAAAAACGTCTTCCCACAGCCAGGAGGACCATAAAACAGTAAACTTCCCCCCATTTTCTTACCAAACGCTTGAAAATATTCAGGATTCTTGATTGGCATGATGAAATCCATATTAATTTGCTTCTTAATATCTTCCATCCCGCCAACATCTGCAAAACTCGTTTTACTTTCTTCTACTTCTACCATTCTATTTTGCTCTCTATCAAAAGAGATTACTTTAATTTTGTCATGATATTTCTCCACTTCATTCGCCCTCTTTTCCCCTTTTTTCGTAAACACATGCTTTCATAATTCCACATTTCTCTAATTATGCAAAAATATCATAACAAATAAAGCTCTTCTGATTTGTCGTATTTCGTCGAAAAAAGCTAAAAAAAGCTCTTTCAATAAAGAATGGACCGCATACCTAAGCCAAAATAAGCCAGATGCTTTTTAACATCTGGCTTATTTTCGTTAACTTTATGACTATCACGTATTAACATGTCCGGCCTTATTTTACTTTTGCTGCATACCTTGCACTATAAACTTATGAAGTAATTCATTATATGTTTTTATTTCTTGCTCACTATTATCCCAACTTTCGCCGTAAATACGATTAATTTTCCCCTCTGACATTTCTAAGATAAAAGTACTATCATCACTTTTCATTAATAAGTATGCCTTTGTTCCTTCTTTATATACCCTAGCAAGATATTCAGATCTTAATTTCTGTATACTTGGTTGTCCGGCTTTTTCCATCATAACAGGCACATAATTATTCGTTACAAATTGCCGAAGCGAGTTCTCACTAAAGTCACTTGTTTCTAATGAACATAATGCTGACGAAATCTTGCCAATTAGGTCCAGTTCTTCTTCTTTCGGTATTTTATCCTTAGATATAATGAAACTTTTCCTCTGTTCTTCGTTAATATTCGGCTCCGCATTTTTATTCTTTTTATGATAAGGGGTATAACTCTTCCTCTGTTCTTCGCCAATATTCGACTCCGTATTTTTATCCTTTTTATGATAAGGGGTATAACTCTTCCTCTGTTCTTCGCCAATATTCGACTCCGTATTTTTATCCTTTTTATGATAAGGGGTATATACATTCCCAACACGCAAAACGAGAGTAAGAGACAGTATAATTAACAAACAAATATACCACTTGTTGTATCGTGGATATTCAATATTTGAATACGATTGAATTTCCTTATGTTCTTTCGATGATAACTGCGGCTGCGTAGCTACTTCTTCAATTGGTTGTTTTTCAGACACAGCTTCTTTACTTGTTAACTGTGACTCAATTTTTTCTTGTGACAACTCCTTTGTTACAATTGTCGTAGGTTCTACTTTCTCAACTGTATGTGTCGTTTTAGAAGTTTCTTGCTCTTTTGTAATTTGATTTCTACGTAGATTATCTTTCACATCGAACGATGTTCCTAAACCAACTTCTTTGTAGATCTTCTGTTGGATGTTAGAAGAGATGAAATACATTCCAAGAAATACAATATAAATGCTACTTGCATACCAACCTATTAGGTATATAGGCAGAATCGCCCAAACAAATGAACTTAAAAAGTATAAAAGATAATATATGTTTTTATTCTTGAAATATACAAACGTAAATAACGAACAGAATTTTGAGATAGGTAGACCTAAAACATGTGCAAACCTTGCGGTAAAATCACAAAACTTATTTTTTGTCCCAATCGTCTTCTTATAAATCATATATGCGTCTTTATTATTGGGGTCTAGCCGCATCGCGACTTCCGCTAACATCCTTGCTTTTTTAAAATTCCCCTTATACGTTGCCGCAACTGCAAACAAAACGAGATTGGTCGTATTTTCTGGGTTTAGATCCAAAGCGCGCTGTTCCGCCTGTAATGCCTCCTCTTGCCGTTTAGGGAAAGAGGCAAAAAGAATATACGCATACTTTCCTACATAAATTTCATTTTCAGGGCCCAGCTCCATCGCTTTCTCAAAATACACCAGTGAATTCTTAATGGGTTCAAAACATCTAACAACTTCGCCCATATAGAAATAATATTTTCCATTTTCAGGGTAATTTTTCATTCCAATCTCTGCAAGTTCTCTTACTCTTTTATAATTACTTTGACCACAGAAAATATCTAATCCTACTGAGAGAACTTGCTCGTTTACATGATCCAGTTTAAGCGCCTCTTCTAAATACTTACTTGCATGATCATTATCGCTAAATCCATAAAAATGGACATAACTTAAACAAAGGTACCCAGAAGCGGCTTCTGGGTCTTCTTTTATAAGCATTTCCGCTTCTTTCATTGCCCGATCAACGTCGCCAACCTTCAGTAAATACTGAATTCTTCTAAGATTATCTTCCATCACCTGACTCATCCCTGCCCTTACTTCCCTCTACTTCTACCATTCTCTTTTGTTCTCTATCAAAAGAGAATACCGTTGCGATCCAATTCTTATTCCTTTTAGTGAATGCAACTTTCATAATGCCCTATTTCTCTAATTATCCCAAAATATCATAACAAATAAAGCTTTTTTGATTTGTCATATTTCGTCGAAAAAAGATAAAAAATTCTGTAGCTTTCGAATAAAGTTTAATCAAAGTCATGTAGTGAAAATATAAGATTTTTCTTGTGAAGCTAACGGTTGCAGGTTAGTTGAAAAAGGACTTTTTAAGTAGATGTGGGATTTTGAAAAAAACATTATGTGGGGGGGATCTCATTTGAAGAGAGACCATAGAAATTTATCCCGCTATTCGTGGGCAGTAATACTCCCACCTCAAAATTCGGCGAAAGCATTGTCCAGTTCCAGTGGCTAGAATGTTCAGTGGCTTCGCTTCTTCCTGCGAGGTAAAAAACACCTCTACGTCAGAAGCTCCATCCCCCTCACATTCTGGACGAGCCACTTCCACATTTCTTTGTTGTCCAGCTCTAGCGGCTAGAATCTCCGGTCGTTTCGCCCCCTCGGACGAGGCAAAAAGCGCCTCTCTGTCGGGTGTTCCAACGTCCTGCGATTCTGAGCGAGCCGCTTCCGCTTTTCTTAAGAAGTTAGGTGGGAGATAAACTGCCCGTAAAAGCCCGATTGGTGAGGGCTGATAATCAGTGGGGGATGAAGAAAACCCCCACTGATTAAAGTTTCACTTTATTTAAAGATGCTACATCTATATATGGATTTCATATTGAGATGAATCAAAACATAACACATTTTTCAGATGAGTTTCTTTCCTATTTAGGGAGAGATTAAAAATATCTCATATTGTTCTCATCGTATTTACATGTTTTTTTAGTAAAGTATACCTTGTATCCTACAAGGAAAGAGGAAGAGAACGATGCATGTACTACATTTTTTAAGAGAATATATAAAACACCCACGAACTGTAGGAGCAATATTATCAAGTTCTAAGCGACTTGCAAACCAAATGATATCTCCTATTAATTTTGAACAAGCAAAATGCATTATTGAGTATGGACCAGGAACCGGAGTGTTTACGGAACAGCTCATTCAACATAAACAGAATGAAACAGTATTGCTAATCATTGAGAATAATAAACAATTTCACCAAATACTTCGAGATAAATATGCAGCCATGAAAAATGTGTACATTATTCATGACTCTGCCGAATATACGGAAAAATATATTCAGCAATATAAAATTCCCAAAGTAGATTATATTATTTCAGGATTACCCTTTACCAGTTTACCCCTGGATACTTCTAAAAAGATATTACAGGTAACAAAAGAAGTGTTAGGACAGGATGGAAAATTTATTACTTTCCAATATACACGTCTTAAACAACAATTTTTCCGGTCTTTCTTTACAAATATTGAGATGAAAAAAACAAACTGGAATCTTCCACCAGCTTTCGTGTTCACTTGCTTTATGTAATATCCATAAAACGTAAAAACGTTATTCTTTTTGTAGAAATATACAGAAAGAATAACGTTTTTTTTCACTTTGAAACGGTCTAAATTCTTAAATTAAGAGTTACGTCTTGAAATAAGCATATGACTAATTTGGTAAACGATAGGGTATAAAAAGACCAAAAAAATTAATGGTTTATTATGCATATGGTTAAAATTCCATGTTCCTTCTGATAAAAATAAAGTACCTAAAGTTACTACGTACATCACAAAACAACAAATTGACAAACTTTTCTGTCTGATATGTAAAAACATTTCATCAATAAAATGCTCGCTCTCTTTTTTACCTTTAAAAATTTGCTTCATAAATAAAGATTGCAAAATGAGTGTTGCTACAAATAACGAGGTTATAGAAAACTGTTGCTTCTCGTACCATTCAAAAGCAAGTAACCCCATAATCACAATGTATAAACAAATAAATAAGATATTCATTCCATTTTTCATTGGCCTCTTCTCCTTACCTAATTTTTACAAATAAATAATTGATCAACAGTTACACCGAGGGATTTAGCTAAATTAAAAGCAAGTTCCAATGTGGGATCATATTTGTTATTCTCAATCGCATTAATCGTTTGTCTTGAAACACGGCATAATCTAGCTAAATCTTCTTGGGAAAGCTTTTTCTCTTTACGTAAAATACGAATTATGTTCTCCATTTTTATGAACATCACCTCTAGTTTTGTCAAAAACTTTTTACATTTTCAGTTTATATAATTCCGTTCTGAATGTCAAAAACTTTTTACATTTTTTAAAAAAACCATTACTATTTTTGAGAGTTAAAAAACGATAATCCTTCTACATCTTGAATAGAAAGAATACCGTTTTTTCCTTTTGGGCTATTTTTATTTGTTGGATTGATGGGTACTCCCTAAAACACAAAGTGTGAGCATCTATATTACAGTATGTTTTTGACGATATTGTCTCGGGGTCATGTTAGTGACTTTTTTGAACAGCACTTTGTAACCGTATGATTTCTTGTTTTACTTACATAAAAATCAATCGCATTTCCTTCTAGATTAACGGCACGATATAGGTACATCCATTGACCGTTACCTTTCACATATGTCTCATCAACTCACCAAGAATCATTGGTTGGTGTAAGATGACGATGGAATCCTCTCCGCCCTCTCTTTAAAAATAAATACAAAAGCTATCTTACTTATTAACAATCATGTCACATATTTCTTTTGCATAATCGTCCATTTTATGACACAATAGTTATAACATTCTGATTATTTTTTGGAGGGAATTTTCATGGGCTTATACACACTAACAGTTTTCGAAAAAGACGGTTCCAAAGTACTAGATGAATCATTTGAGGCTGCGACGGAAACAGAAGCAAAATCAAAAGGTGAAACCCTTTTACGAGACAAACAATTGTATGATCACACGCACCGCTGCACATCTTCAAGCGGAAAGCTTGTCTTATTCCAACGCTAAAAAAAGAAGCGTCACACCGCTTCTTTTTCACACTATATCTTCTTCACACCACAGAAACACAACTTCTACAATTCGATTACCAAATCGAGCACGCCTATTCCACATACCTGTTTGAATCAGGCGCTTTAACTCATCCTTTATTTTATCCGTCCACTGCTGAATACTTTCTTTCTTATCGTACGGATAAATACTTGGAAACTCTTCATGCAAGAGACGCAAACTTTCCGCATCCAGATGAAAAGGAAAAAAATAATTCGCAGTCAGAGAAGGCTCCTGCAATTGTAAAAACGGGTGGTCAATTTGCTTCTTATTACGATAAAACGTAAAAATATTGACCTTTCCACTCGTAATCTGATCAATTTGAATTTCGTGCTTTTCAATAATCACGCTGTTCAGTCCACCTCAATATATACTACTTCTAGTATATATGTCTTTGACAAAGAAGTTAACCACTTTCCTCTGGAAATTCATCATTTCACAAAAATACAATCAGAATCACTCCAAACAAGAAAGGAAGCGATCATATGCATTTCGGTAGCAAAGGTTGGTACGTAAATGAGCTAAAAAAATTAGGTATCCGTACTTATGAAGGTAGAAAACTAGAGTCATATCGTACACATATTTTGGCTGCTTTACTTGAGAAGGCGAAGAGGCAGTCGGCTTAATGTAGGAGGGCTCCTTCTTATATGGGGGAGCTTTTTAGTATAGAGAAAAGAGGAAACGTATGAATCTAAAATTATTGGAAATAACAGAAGAAAACTTTTGGGATATTATTAGTTTGAAATCGGATAAAGACCAAGAAGAACGCATTCAAATATTCGAAAGATGGGTCGGTTCTAACGCTTTTTTCCTTGGGGCCTGTCAAGTTTATGATTTTATCCCAAAAGCTATTTATGACAATCACACTTTAATCGGATTTGCTTCCTATGGCTATAGAAAAGAACATGAAAGATACGAATTAATCAGTATGATGTTAGGACATCAATATCAAGGAAAAGGGTATGGTGTTCCTGCTTTACAAGCAGTAATTGCCGAAATGAGCGCACAATATAAATGTAAAGAAATTTATTTATCGGTAATCCACGATAACGAACGCGCAAAACGAATATATGAAAAAGTTGGTTTCGAGGCAACTGGCGAGATCGAAAAAGGTCATCACGATGAACTCGTTTATTGTTTGAAATTAACAAATAATTTGGCATCACTTATATGAGTAATGCCTTTTTTTTTTCCTAACGTAATCCCCCTGCTTCATCATCACTTACCTCTATTAAGAAAACTCTTTCCCTGAATCCACCGCGCTTTTCAGCTTTTTCTTTACGGACTTTTTCCACATCTTCGAGCGTTACCCCTTCATGCTGTGCTAATGCGTTAACAAGTTCCAGTAAATCCGCTAGTTCCTCTACTTTATGCTCCAGTGTTTCCGCTTCTACATACTCCGCTAATTCTTCTCCTGTTTTCTTACACATTTCTTCTATATATTCTTTTTCATCTAAAATTCTTGTTGTGCATGTCTTTCCTGTCTTTTCAATAATTTCTGGAATGCGATCGCGTACTAGTTTGTTGTAGATTGGCACCGTAAGTCCTCCAATATTTTGAATTTGATTCTATTATAACATGCAGAAAAATCCACATTTTCCATAGGTCAAACAAGCTTTCCTTTTCCTAATCAAGCATATACTGTTAAAAATCTAAAAGGAGAAGGTTCGTCATGTATTACGGAACAAAGGGCTGGTACGTGTATGAGTTGAAAAAGCTTGGAATTAATTATTATGAAGGGCAAAAATTAGAGAGTTACCGGGCACATGTGTTGCGGAATTTACTATTAGCGAAGCAGCAGGAGCAGAAAGAAAAATAACCCTTCCGCTCCACTCTTATAGAAAAAAACCTTAAGCAATTAAGGTTTTTTTCTATAGAATCAGCATTTTCCTTATATTGTCTAGACAGGATAAAGATGAAATGTTATATTACCACTTTATAATTATTATCAATATTAAAAAGGAGGCCCCTTATATGCAATGGTATGTAAACGTACTAAAAAACTATGTAGGATTTCGAGGAAGAGCTCGTCGTAAAGAATACTGGACTTTTACCCTTATTAACTACATTATCTTCTTTGTATTTGGAATGCTTGGAAAAACAGTAGACATACTTAACGCTCTAGTAGGACTTTATATGCTAGCAATCTTATTACCAGGATTAGCCGTTGGTGCCCGCAGACTGCATGATACTGGAAAAAGCGGATGGTGGCAATTACTATGCTTTATTCCTATCATCGGTGGTATCGTTCTCATCGTATTCTGTTGCCAGGATAGTCAAGAAGGCGATAACAAATATGGTTCAAACCCTAAGGCTGACAAAAGCTATTAATATTACCCTTACTACATAAATAGATAAATAGCCCGTGAAGACTTTCTTCATGGGCTATTTATTTTTAGTACTATTCACCATATCCTCGTAGGTCGCCCGTTCGTTTCCGATCTTGACATTGGCGATAAAAATCTTCCGTTCTTCTACCGGACCAGGTTTCGGTTCGCCGTACTTCGGTTTCCACTGCGGGTGGTAAAGCCCTGTCTTGAGGTAAGGCGTACGTGCGCGCGTGGCATAGGCATTAGGACCTTGCACTTCCCATACAACTTTTCCATCTTTCCATATTTGTAGCAATCCATCGTTCTCTGATGACCACTTTGCATGGATGACCCAAGAAGACCAGATTCCTTTTTGCACCGGTTCATCCAATGCCTTAGAATCGCGCTCTATATTCGTAGTAGGACCAAATGCGCGTTGTATACTCCATCTGTCACCTTTCACTGCAATAGCCAGTTCCGGAAAGTCCCGATCCACCCGCTCACTGCCGAGTACGGCGTGCCATTGCATGACGATATCGTCACCGCTGCCCTTGTCGAACACCCAATCCTGCGGGATATAAATCCGTGCTGTATACCAACGTTCGTGGAACCCTTCTTCGTATGGTTGTGCAATTTCCGAACGGAACTGTCCTCGAGAATGCGGAACAACGAACTGCACTGCTTTGTGATCTCCCGTCATTTCGGGTACATCTACTACATGTACACGCTGCGTGATCGTGTCAGTATCTAGGTTGGTACGGTTTTCCGAGTCGTTGATAGCTATTTTCCATTTTTCTAGTCCAGATTGGAAGCTATCTTCTAACATGATAGAATCGTTTGTTTCCTGAACCTTAGGCTTCTTTTCTTTCTTGGAAATATAGGATTGATTCACTGTCTCTTTTCTATCAAACAATACGACACCACCTACAAGTAAACTGACAGATAGGACAGATATAGCAAGAATTTTTTTCATCTTTCATCACACTCCACTTGATAACGCTGATAAACCGGAGTTTTCTCTATAAGAGGTCACTGCATCGATTTTACAGGATTATTAGAAAGTATAACGTTTTTTTATACCTGGGGGTAGTTCATATTTTTAAGAGAATGGGCATGGGCGATACCCCTACTTTAAAACTTCAAATGAAGCATTTTTATTGAAAGTAAAAAAAGCTAACATAAAGCTAGCTTTTTAGGAATCTGAACTATTTTTTTCTTACTCCAAAATTAAAAATAGGATCTTTAAGTTCATATTCATATGTAAGTCCATCTACAATCCCGACAACCTTATCACTATCATAAAGCTCCATCATAAACTCTGCCATTTGTTTTGCAGTATGAAATTTAGGTACAACACCTTCATATTGAAATTCTTCAATATCAAAAGAACGTTTTGCAAATTCTGTTTCAGTCGCACCAGGCGCCAAAACTTTTGCTTGTAATTTTGCCCCTTGTGCTTTAAGTTCATGAGCTAGCCCTTCTGTAAATGCGCTCACATAGAATTTAGAAGCACAGTAAGTAATGGCATTTGCAATAATCGTATATCCTCCACCTGATGAAACATTAATAAGCTGTGTATCCGCAACGTTCGAGTAATCACGAACGAAAAGAGATGACAGTATTGTTAATGCTTCAATATTTAAATGTAACATTGTCTCTATCTTGTTTAAGTCTTGTTCAGCAACTGAATCGAAATTACCAAATCCTGCATTGTTAATCCATGTTTCAATTTGAAAATCTTTAAGACTTTCGTAAAGCTCATACACGTTTTTCGTAACTGATAAGTCAGTTTTTCGTATTACAACATCTAAGTCTGGGTTCATTTTTGCGATTGTTAACTTTAGATTCTCTAATTCTTTTTTTCTTCGAGCTACAAGTATTAAGTTTTTTCCACGAGCCGCAAAAGCTAAGGCAGTCTCATAACCAATCCCTGAGCTAGCCCCTGTGATAACAGTATACTTCATGTAAATTCCTCCTAAATTTAAACGATTTTATTATAAATTCACTATGGTTAAATTGTATTGGTTAGAGTATACTCTAAGTCAAATTTTTTGATAATCTTAATAAGACAGTGAAATACTTATGACTGAATTAGATGCGGAGGTTATGATGTATACGATTAGTGAGGTAGGTAAATTATTAGGAGTGAGTACACATACATTACGGTATTATGAAAAAGAAAAGATAATAGTTGCGAATCGCGATGCAAATGGAAACAGATTATTTAATGACTCACAAATTACATGGTTACGGTTTGTCATGAAGTTAAAACAAACCCAGATGCCAATAGCACAAATACGAGAATATGCACGATTATATACAGAAGGAGAACACACAACGAAAACACGTTTAAAGCTTTTAGAAGATCATAGAACATTCATTCAAAATCAAATAGAAAACCTAGTAATCACTGAGAAAATGCTTGAAAACAAGATTATTGTATACAAAGAGTCATTAGAAAAATAAAATAAAGTGAAACCTCCATAAAATCACAAAAACGATAGGTTTATTTGGTATATCCGTTTTTTAGTATTATACCATTTAATTCTAACGATTCTTTGTTTTCATTAACTAGTTTAAAGGTAGGGATCTACATTGAAGCGTACAGTTGAAGATGCATTAGGACTTACAGGTGCAATTTTAGGATTATTGTGTTCGTTAATCATTTTATTACTAGGGGAAATGGAACAACCAGAAGGCGCTAAGAAATGTCTTACTATTGGTTGTATAGGTGTATTTTTTTCTATTGTAGGATTTCTGGGATTCATAAAAGCTAAGAGTACATTTAAGGAAGCTGGATGTTTAATGATACTATCTGCAATAGGTCTATTTATTTGTATAAATCAAACTGCATTTTATTTCTTCCCCGGGCTGGCACTTTTAATTAGCGGTTTAAATAATATTTTCGGCAAGAAGAAAATATGAAACGAGAAAGCTATTAGACTTAGACATACAAATACTATCTTGTTCTCTAATACTTATAACGAATTAAGAACCACTGATTAGTATAAGAGAGTTACATATATAAAATCTATATATGTAAATACAAATTAAAAACCTGACATAAACCCCTTTTCTTTTTAGATGGTCGAGAGCGTCTGGCCATGCGTAGAAGCGGCCAGTTCCTTTTTCTTCCACGTGCGAAGTTCAAACAAAGAGAGAAAAAAGTAGCAGGTTATTTTTTGTTCAGTATGGCGGCGACTCGTGTGTTGGAAAGTCCAGTTGGATTTATATATATCGTCAACATAACATTGTTTAAAAAATATAGAAATTCGTGTAACAATAGAACAAAATCATGCAAATTACATATAAAGAATAACCTTGTTTTCCACAAGGTTATTTAAACTATGATAATAACTTTTCCATTCCTATACCATCTACTAATAATCCTACACCATTACAATAAAGATTATACAAAACTTAAACAAACTAATATCACTGGAATAATCAATGCAAATAAAAGAAAGATCCCTCGTTTTTTTCTCTTTTTTGAAATGGAATCATCTGTTTTTTTCTCATATGTCCCACTTACATATAATGCGATTACCAAGAATAGAAAACCTAGTAATATTGGATACATCATTTTCCACACCATAGGTAGATAGTCCTTACTCATATCAAGACTTGGATCATCCCAAAATAATACAAGTATTACTGCATAAAAACAAGACAATGTAATTCCAATACTATGTATAGCAAATATTATGATTGAAAATATCTTTATAAAAATATCTTTCAAAGATTCTCGAATAACTTTTTCCACAATTTTCTCCTCCAAATAATATTTTTTCATCCTATTCTAAAAAGAGTAATTTAATTTGAAAAATTTAGATAACGATTGATTTTTCATTACTATACTGCGCATCCAGCACCGCCACATATAGTAAAAAATAGTAACACTTACCATCAAACTTGGGACTCGGGCCGTATTTGTTATCGCCTTCTTGACTATTCTGGAAAAAGAATACAAGGAGAACAATAAGGCCAATGATAGGAATAAAGTTCAGCAGTTGCAACCATCCTGTTTTTCCAGTATCATGTAGCCTGCGAGCCCTAACAGCAAGTGTTGGCAATGTCATTGCGATTATATAAAGTGAAACTTCCATCAGTGGAGAGTTTTTTCATCTCCCACTGATGGTTAGTTGAACCAATCGGGCTTTTACGGGCAGTTATCCCCCACCTATCTTTCTCGTTTCTCTCTGAATCTTGAGGTGGGGGTCTTACTGCCCGTTAATGCGGGATAAAATCCACCAATTGACAAAAATGTTTTTGATACTACTTCTCCAAGGAATGCAAGTACACAGAATACGATTACATGAATAAGGAGAAACATCCAATATTCTTTACGACGAGTTCTCCCTCGAAATCCTACATAGTTTTTAAGTACTTTTCAATACCATTGCATGCAAGATCTCTCCGTTCTTATTTTAATAAATTATAGTAAAATATCAAATATTTGGATTGCAATTGAAAATATAACATTTCAGTTTAATGCTGTCTAGATAATATAAAGGAAAAGTATTTGGTTAAAAGCCATTTCTAATGGTATAAAAAACTTTAATTATTACAGAAAGAAGTGATTACATTGATTAAATTTGTCCAATTTGTATTTGGTAAACCTTGCAAAAAAGGCGACACGTTCCAAACTAAATTTGCGCGTTTTGTTTATTGGAATGCTATTGTGTTCTACTTTTTTGCAGTAATATTTTTTGGAGTATGTTCACTTTTTAATACCGTATTTATTCCATCCTTAGTAGGATCTTTGTTTTTTCCGTTGATATTTAGATTGGTTTATTATATGAATCTAAAAATGAATGGGCTCGAAAAAGAAGATTAGATATAAAAAGTATTTCTGAGGATCTTGCACAAAATTTACAACAAGAAGAATGAAAGAAATCCATCACAAGAAGATGCGAAACAGTATATTTATACGAAATATAGGAAGGGAAATTAATAAAAAAGAAACAATCTCTTTTGTTATAAGCGATTGTTTCTTTTTTATTAATACTCAAATGGCAAGATAGACATTAAATCCACATCTTCAGTTTCTTCTTTAGGATTCTTCGCGACCTCGTTACGTTCAAAAGACATACACGTTAGCATCGCTAATGCTACTAAACTCCCCATAAAAAGTTTTTGCATACTCTCTCCCCCCCACAGGTTCTCTATTAATATAGCATGAAGTAATATTTGTATAATATGCAATATTGCATACGATTTTCATATTTTCAGACAAAAGTGATTATGTTACAATAAATATTCCATCAAACCGTCTTAGTGGTTAGTAGTTACTAGCCCCTGAGAAAAAAGCCCATTTTTTAATGGGCTTTTTCATATACAACTTAGAAAGATAATAGAAGTTCTTCAGCAAACAAACGAAACTCATCTTGAATCGAAAAGTTCAAAAAAAATGCCATCCTTTTTATACATTTCTACAAAAAGAATAGCGCTTTTTTCATAAACCAAAAATTATTTTAATGTCTTTTTTACATACAAAATAAAAATTAACAGACTAATAAACCCAGATACAGCACAAACAATAAATAACATTTGATATCCCATGATTTGTGAAACAAATCCTAGAAGCATAGATCCTAAACCAATTCCTAAATCAAAAGCAGTAAAAAATGTAGCGTTCGCTACTCCTCTTTTCTCTGGTGGAGCTAATCGTAACGTTACGATTTGAAGAGCAGGTTGCGCTGCTCCAAATCCAATTCCGTACAAAATAGCTGTAATCACGAGTCCAACAAGCCCTTTTGTCATTGTTAGGACGAATAGTGCGACTATCAGTGTACAAAGCGCAGGAACAATAATAATTCCTTCTCCATGTTTATCGGATATCTTCCCGGCAAGTGGTCTAATTACTGTAAGTGTGACAGCATACACTAAGAAAAACGTACCAACATTAACTTGAATTTTTGCCGCAAACAATGGTAAAAATGTTGTAATGCCCCCAAAAGTCAGGGATAGGAAAAATGTAACAACAGCGATTGGTAAAACTGTTTTTTCAAAAAATGATATTGGTTTTTTTTCTGTACTTTGAACTATTGGAATTTTTGTACCAAATGCAAGTATGAATGCAATAATTGCCAATGCTGTACATAGAAGAAATAGATAATGAAATGAAAACGATCCCACTACCCAAAGACCTAATATTGGTCCTAAAGCCATGCCTAAAGTCATTGCAAGTCCATACCATCCCATTCCTTCTCCGCGACGAGATGGTGGAATCACATCAGTCACGGCCGTTCCGATCGAAGTTGTAGCAATTGCCCAGCTCATTCCATGGAGGATACGTAATACTACTAAAAATATAACTCCTGTTACCCAATCGTAAAAATACATTGTCATTGCAAAAAATAATAGTCCGCTTATTATAAATACGCGCCTGCCGTATCGATCCATTAATCCGCCTACAATAGGGCGTAAAATGACTGCCGATATTGTAAACACTCCAATAATAAATCCAACTTGAGATTCACTCCCACCTAATTGTTTAATAAACATCGGTAGTGTTGGCATGAGTAAATAAAAACCACTAAATAGTAATAATGCTGTAATTGTCAACATTATATAGTTCTTTGTCCATAATCGTTCCATTATAATGTAATCCTGCTTTCTATTGTTTCATACATTCTTACCGCCCAAAAGTGGCGGGATAAGCGAATAAAAAAGCAGTACCACCGCTTGTAAAAGTGTTGGTACTGCCATATTGCGTGACAAGTGTTTTGTTAATTAAAACGTACTTGCTACTTTAACAGCCTTTTCAAGCCCTGCGGAAATAATTTCTTCTGCTTTATCAGGGAATTGGTTGTGACCTTCAATCACTACTTTCTCGATATCTTTTGCACCGAAGAAGCCCATCATACTTGCTACATATTTAACAGCCATTTCCATTTCAGCTTTTGGTCCTGTAGAATATACACCGCCACTTGCGTTTAATAATGCAATTTTCTTATCTCCAATAAGACCTACTGGACCTTCCGGCGTATATTTAAATGTTTTGCCCGCACGGTTTAAATAATCAATATATGTGTGCAGTACAGCTGGGATTGTTAAATTCCATAATGGGAAACCAAATACAACTTTATCAGCTGCAAGGAATTGATCTAAATATTTATCAGCAACAGCTACTGCTTTTGCTTCCTTTTCTGTTAAATCAAGGCCTCTACTCGCCTTAAATGTACCGTTAATCATATCTACTCCTACATATGGCAATTCTTCATTGAATAAATCAAGCTCTACCACTGTATCATTTGGATGTGATTCTTTGTAGCTCGCTAAAAAGGCCTCATATAATTTCACACTAACTGCCTGGTCTGCTGGACGATTGTTTGCTTTTACAAATAAAACTGTTGTCATTCTCTGTTCCTCCTATTACTCACTCTTACGTTGTTCATTTACTCACTAAAAAGGGTATCCCATTGTAATGGTTATTATTATGAATACAAATTTATCTTGGCTTGATGACAATGTGGCAGCACATTGTCTTTACAATATTTTTTTAAAACTATACTCCATTTCTCCAGCTAGTGCTTCAGGTGTATCACTAGTTTCCCTGAAATCATGTGTATGAATTTCTTTAAACGGACCAAAATTTACTTGCTTATAAAATTCATAACAAGGAAATCCATCATGTGCACCTTGAATATCGACAATACCATCTTCTTTGACATGTACAGTTAATAGATAGTCAACGGGAGGTGCATATATATTTAATGGGTTGCTAGCACTTGCACTCATTTGAAACTTGACGTCATCAGAACTCCATACAATATCAGTGCACAAAATACTTTCTATACTAGCTTTTCCTGTTCTTTTATGAACAGAACCATCTGGAGTTGTGACTCTTTCTGTTGTTATGCCAGTATTCGCATATGTGAAAATTTCTTTTTTGTAAAAATCTACAACTACTTCTTGTTCAATTCTGGAACGCATAGCATTTACAGCATAAGGTGTAAATTCACGTGAGTCACCTTCGAATTGGATGACGTTTCCTGTATGAATATCCTTCTTAGGTTCAGTCCAAGACATTGGAATAAATACACTTGCTCTAATTTTAACGATATTAGTCATAAGAAACACCTCTGTAATTCTTTATTTTGGGTAAGACATAATATGGAACCACCCAGCAAAACAGGTCACAATTTCTTTCGCATAATGAATTACTTTTCCTTTACCATTTGCTGCTTCTTGTTTACATAGCGATACTCTTTTGCTTCATATTTATATCTATATCGTCATTTTAAAGCTGTATTCCATTTCTCTAGCTAACGCTTCTGGCGTGTCACCAGTTTCTCTGAAATCATGTGTATATATAACTTCAAATGAACCAAAATCTGTTTGTTTATAACATTCATAGCAAGGAAACCCATCATAATTTATTCAGTTTTATTTCGGTGAATTCTATTTCTTTTATAATCAAATACGGTCAACTTGATTGACTATATTACGCATAGTACAATGGAATTCAAATAAAGTCAACTTAATTGACTTTATTTAAGGAGGTTTTATGTATGAATCATCAAGTATTTAGTAAATTGGATCTTACATCACTTTTATCATTATCCTTTAGTACGTTGATTGATGAACTAAATGACAAAATGAGTGAATTAGGGTTTGGAGATATTAGACCTGCACATGGTTTTATGTTTAAACGCATCACCCCTGATGGAGCGACAGGTATAGAACTAGCTGAATACTTAGGAATTACAAAGCAAGCTGTGAGTAAAATGGTGGATCATCTTGAGAAAAGTGGTTATGTAATGCGTCAAACTCATCCCACTGATAAGAGAGGAAAAATTATTATTTTGACCGAACGAGGTTGGTTAGCGTTGAAAACAAAAGATGAGATACTAACTGAGATTGAGGAGCGCTGGATTGAAAAGATAGGTGCTGAACGGATGCAGATGCTCAAAGAAGATTTAACAAAGTTAGTTTATGAAGCGAATGAAGGTAAATTATCATCGAGCTTAAAACCTGTCTGGTAAATGTTATGTTTATAAAAGAAACAAATAATCCCCCAAGACGAAAATTTCGTTTTGGGGCACTTTTTTAATAAAGTCCCTCCTCTTTCACAAACCACAATAGTTGCCTCTTCTTAACTATTTTTCTGAAAAATATAAATAGAGATTTCATTTTTTTGATACACTTTACAACATTAGCTTCATGATGATAGGATTCGACTAAAATATATCTCAGTCGAATCCTATCATCGTTTAAATGAGAAATAATAGAAATTGTACAAAATTCCCTACATATTCATTAACACTTTAAGATATTCGGAATATAAAATAGTATAATCCCTCAAAAGATTAAATAAATTTTTTGGAGTGTTATATTATGTCGTTTGGAATTGACGTGAGTCACCATGAAGGTAGAATTGATTGGAATCAAGTAAAGAATGATCCGAATCAAGTAACCTTTATGATTGCAAAAGTAACAGAAGGTTCTGAGCAAGGTACCAATTTTGTAGATCCAACTTTTCAATACAATATAAACAGTGCGAACAATGTTGGTATTCTGACAGGAGCTTACCACTTTTTCCGAGCAATCTCTATTAATGATGCAAGACAAGAGGCTGCTTTCTTTATTAAAAATTTACAGAGCGTCACGTTAACTGCCCCTGTATTTGTCGATGTAGAAGTCAATGATGGAAATTTAGATCCGAATACGTTAACAGATGCTGTGAATGCATTTTTAACAGAATTAAAAAATGCGGGTTATACTAGTACTGGCGTTTATAGCAATCTATATTTCTTCCAGAATAACCTAAACATTTCACGTTTACAAAATACCTTATTGTGGGTTGCACGATATAGTACAAGCGGTCCAGGAATGGATTGTGATATTTGGCAGTACACAGATACTGGAAGTATAGAAGGTATTAACGGGAATGTCGATTTGAATATATCCTATGTAGATTTGGATATTAACAACAATAATAACGGACCTAGCAGTTCATTTATAGGAGTTGCTACAATCGCAGGTGATAATGTAAATTTACGAGATCAACCTTCTCTGAGCGGCAATGTCATTGGGACATTGCATCGTAATGAGTCCTATAAAGTATTTTACGAACAAAATGGATGGTTAAACTTAGGCGGAAATGAATTTGTTTATTATGATCCTAGTTATATTTGTTATTGCAACTATATAGGTGTTGCTACAATTACAGGTGATAATGTGAATTTAAGGGATCAACCTTCTCTGAACGGTAATGTGATTCGTACATTACATCACAATGAATCTTATAAAGTATATTACGAACAAAATGGATGGTTAAACCTAGGAGGAAACCAATTCATTTACTATGATCCTAGTTATATAAATTATCAAGTACTTTCCTCATGTTCTGATTGTTAAATAGTGGACAAACTCTATACAGCATACGAGTAGGGGCAGCCGAGATACGTATATCTCTCCGCTCCCCCTACTTTTCTTTCTATTAATAGCGTTTCGATAGAACTTCTATTATCGATACAAATTTGTCTAAACTTGATGGCGATAACGTAAATTTTGTACACTAAGCAAATTAAAAAAAGAAAGCTGATTTCCTCTAAACTAGGGGAGATCAGCTTTTCTTTTTTTCTGAGCAGCTCATACATTCTTATACAAGTATTTTCAATTAAAGCTCCTTTATTTGCTTTGTAAGTTCGTTGAATCTTTTATCAAGCTCCATGTATGCTTCATCTTTAGGAGTTAAAAAGCTAAGTTTTCCTAAAACCTCTTGTCTTTCTGTTTCAAGCTTTAAACGTAATTCAGCGAGATCATCACTTTTTTGAGATGTTTCTTTCAATTGCTTTTGTATGCTATTGTTTGAAAACGCTAGTCTACTGTTCGTCGTTTTTTCAAGGAAGTACCGATCATGTGAGACAATAAGCAATGTACCATTATATTGTGCTAATGTAGTTTCAAGCTGTTCACGTGAAGGTAAGTCAAGATGATTTGTCGGTTCATCTAAAATAAGTACATCTTTTTCATCTAAAATATACGCCATGAGCTTACACTTTACACGCTCCCCCATACTCATATGCTTGATTGGCTCTTTCCATTGAGAAGATGTAAATCCTAAATGCTTCATTAAATTTTGTACTTTTCCTCTTTCTTCAAAAGTTTCTTTATAAAATAATTGTTCTGGTGTTTTTTCAAGTGGTAAATCAAATACTTCTTGTGTTAAATAACCAATATTTGCAGATGGTGAAATCCATACTTCTCCTCGGGCCGTTTCCTGTCCCATAATCATCTTCAATAATGTCGTTTTCCCGCAGCCATTAGGACCAACTATTGCAATTTTTTCACCATGTTGAATTGTAAAATTAACTTTCTCAAATAATGTTCGTCCCTTAAAACATTTTTTCAATTGTTTCACTTCTAAAAAACGCTTTCCTACCCTTTTATTTACTTGAATGGAAAACTCTACAGTTGGGTCTGGCTTAACACGTTCTACTTTCGTTTTTTCAAGCTCTTTTTCTAGACGTTTTTGTTTTGACTTAACTTGGGCATCCATTCGCTTTGCCTTAACACGATAGTATTCTTTAAATCCCTCTTTTTTTGTTGACTGTGCATGTGCTTTTTGCGACCATGATGTTAATTCTTTTATTTGCGATTCTATCCGTTCAATGTTTTTTTGTTGCTTTTCATATTCGCGCTGCTGAGTGAGCCTTTTTTGTTCTCGAGCTTTCATATAACTCGTGTAATTCCCTTTATGCTCAATTAGTTTTCTATCTTCTATCGACCAAATTCTCGTTGCAACAGCATCTAAGAAATAACGATCATGTGATACAACGATAACTGTTCCACTCATGTTTTTTATCTGTTCAATCAGAAATTCTGTACTATTTTCATCTAAATGATTGGTCGGTTCATCTAGCATGAGAAGGGTTGGGTTTTGCGCAAATCCTTTCGCAAGTCGGATTTTAAGTTTTTCTCCACCGCTTAACGTATGAAAATCGTTTGTTGGTACGCCCCACTTTGCAAGAAGTTCCGCTTCTACTGTCGTTACTTCCTTAGATGTAAATACCTCTTTTTCTTGTTCAACATATGCCATCGTTACATTCGTCTGTTGCCATTCTAATTGCCCTTTTGTTGGTTCTATTTTTCCATTTATCAATTGTAAAAAAGTTGATTTTCCAGCACCGTTTCTCCCTATAACTCCGATAATATCCCCTTGTTTCACTGTAACTTTCATTTGTTCTAACAAGGTATTTTCCATAATTTCCACATAAACATCTTTTAGTTTTAAAAGTTCCTTCATACTATCCATCCCTTTCTATAAAAGGAGAACAAAAAAATCCTCCCAATTATATTTGGCAGGATTAGTCGTTATATGATGTATACCCAAATAAGCTATTGTATGAAATAGCAATACGTTCTTATGGAAATGGGCAGACTAATCCTATTTTTTATCAATTGAAATATCCAATTTCAACATGTAAAAATAAGATTAGTTAATCATCGTCCACCCATCATCCTTTCCGTCATTAATATCCATATTGTACCATAACAATACTATATTCATAAACGAGACGATTTGACTCAGCAACAGTCACCAATAACGCAGCATTTATTGGTGATGAATTAAAAAAACGTTATTCTTTCTAAACAAGCTAAATTATTAGAAAGGATAACGTTTTTTGTATTTAAGGGTATTAAAACCTCTTAAGTTGAGGGGTATGGGATACCGCCACAGACCCCTAGACCGCAAAATAATGTTTAGGAGGAATCATAATAGCATGAAATGGTTTCTTATTTATAACAAATGTTTCTCAATTTTTTTCAAAAGGTTTCTTCGTTATTTTGTGGAAGAATTTACGATATTAGGTTTTTAATAGTGTATAAAAATAATCCGAGTTTAATAAGATTTATTTCGGATTAACATAAATACCCTATTAAAAAAATAAAACAAAGGAATCTCTTAATTATATAAAATGTACGCGATATCACCAAAACAATATAATTAAGTTCAAAAAACAACAGTAAGGAGAGGTTTGTATGAAATTTAAGAAAAAAATTATGTGCACAACATTATTTTTTGGCATTTTGGTCACTCAAAATACACTAGACAATACAACTGCTTTAGCATCAACAACAGATAACTATCAAAAAAACCAAGATGAATTAGCGACTAATCATTTAACCGGAAATCAACAAGTTAATATACAAAACGCATTAAATTATGTAAATAACTGGTGGAATAAGAGGAATCCTGAGTATGCAAAATGGGATCCAAACGATTGTATGAATTATGTCTCTCAAATTCTAAAAGCTGGCGGAATAAAAGAAACACTTCCATCAACTATACAACCTTCAGGAATTGATACAAATAAAAATTACTGGTACAGCAAAAAACAGGGAGATAATATTTTTACTGTATCTAGTACATGGATAAACGTCGAAGATTTTTATACTTTTTGGAGTAAAACTCAAAAAGTAATTACACCAGATAAATTAAATATTATGAGAGATATTCAAGTTGGAGATGTTATACAACTTCAAAAAAAATCAGGCGGAAGTTACTATCATGCAATGTTTGTAGTAAAAAAGGATGCAGCAACTGTTTATTTAACAGGACATACTAACGATAGAGAAGCTTTAGATATTAGAAATATACAAGGAGATAATTTTCGAGTAATTAAATTTTCTAGTTAAGAATCACCATATTAAACATTCCATGTATGTAAAATCGCATAAATTCCCCTTCTAAAATAATGTTACAATGACATAGAGTTATAACACACTTTTTTCTTCAATCTTTATAGTAAAAACCCAAATCTATCAAACCCAATTAATATGTAAATCTAGAAAATAAGAAAAGACATCCTTTTGGATGTCTTTTCTTATTTAGCATTAACATAAATACACTTATCAATGTTACTTCATTTAACTCCGCAAAAATCCACCTTCTGAGTTAATCACTTGACCCGTGACCCACTTCGCATCGTCACTAGCGAGAAATGCCACGATACGTGCCGCATCGTCTGGCATGCCAATGCGTCCCATTAAAAATTTAGGCAACAGGTGTTTTCTAATTTCATCATTCATCCACGTTGAATCTGTTGGTCCTGGGTTTACAGCGTTAACCGTAATGCCTAAAGGAGCAAGTTCCGCTGATAAAGACTTCGTAAACGCTACAATTGCTCCTTTTGTTGCAGCATATGCTAACTCCCCGAGCATTGGCCCTAATTCTTGCCCGGATGTCATATTAATAATTCTTCCTTCATCTCTATTCGATTTCTCAAAACGACGAGCAAATTCCGTGCAAAGAAGAAAAGTTGATCTCATATTAACCGCATAATGGTTATCAAGTGTATGAGCATCCAACTTCGCATATCCATCTCCTGTTGAATATGCTGCGTTATTAACTAAAATCGAAAGAGGACCAAACTGCTTTGAAACAGTATCCATTATTTTAAATGCAGCATTTGCATCTGATAAATCAATTTCTAGACTGTCACAACGGACTCCTAATTCCAAAATCTCTTTTTGAAAATCCTCTGGCCAACTAGCCTCAGAATTCCAATGTGTAAAGAAAATATCTATACCTTGAGAAGCCAATTTACGACATATAGCAGTACCCATCTCTCTAGGACCACTTACTCCTGTTATAAGTGCAGCCTTATTTTGTAAATGCGTCATTTCCTATTCCTCCTAATAAAGTGAAACTTCCATCAGCAGGGGGGGTCTTCATCCCCCACTGATGGTTAGTTGAACCAATCGGGCTCTTACGGGCAGTTATCTCCCACCTATCTTCTTCGCTTTCTCTGAATCTTGAGGTGGGGGTCTTACTGCGCGTTAGTGCGGGATAAATAGGGACACGATGATATGTAAGTAGAGATGTATTGTTCTCATAAAGAAAAGCCGATACACACAGGTATCCGCTTAGTCAATGGAATGATAACTCCACACCATGCATCCCTTGTATGATTATTGTTTCAATAAATAGACATACTTCACCCTTGGATATTTATAGGAAAAGCACTCTATTTATTTTATTTCGTAATCATTACAAGATTTTCCACATGCAGAATCTCAATTCCCCTTTCATTACATCTCTACCATTATTATACTTTTACTACTAATAATAATCAATATATTCATTTATTAATATGTAAATTATTACTAGTTACAATCAAAATCATAAAGTGAAACTTTAATCAGTGGGGGTTTTCTTCATCCCCCACTGATTATCAGCCCTCACCAATCGGGCGCATGCCAGCAGTTTATCTCCCACCTAACTTCTTAAGAAAAGCGGAAGCGGCTCGTTCAGAATCGTAGGATGCCCACGCCCCTGACAGAGAGGCGCTTTTTGCCTCGTCCGAGGGGGCGAAACGACCGGAGATTCTAGCCCCTAGAGCTGGACAACAAAGAAATGTGGAAGTGGCTCACCCAGAATGTGAGGGGGATGGAGCTTCTGACGTAGAGGTGTTTTTTACCTCGCAGGAAGAAGCGAATCCACCGAACATTCTAGCCACTGGAACTGGACAATGCTTTCGCCGAATTTTGAGGTGGGAGTATTACTGCGCACACATTCGAATCCCCTATACTATTGAATATTCACATGTATTACAGGACTAAATGCGTGTATGAGTTAAAAAAACTCCAGCGCAGTTGAATATTTCCCTACCGTATTGGAGTTCCATATATGTCCGTTAGATCATTTCTTTTTCCATTCTTGCATCTCGCTACTTCTATCTTTAATTTAAATTAAAAATACGATTTTTTATAGAATCGATTTCATTTGCAGTCAACATTTGAGAAATATAAATGACAGGTGCCCTTGTATCTGATAGTTGGCAATTACTAATAATAAAATCATATTCAATATTATAATTTGGTATCCTATTTATATTTACATTTTCCCCTAAGCTTTGTTTTAACTTTCTATAAATAAGATTTTTTTCAACGGTTGTCCCAGAAAATACAAGTATAATGTTTATTTCATTACAGATTGAGTTAAGAATTGCCGTTGCATGAGAGGCGATATATTTTATTTCATCTTTAGTAAACTTTTTATCATTATATGTTTCATTCCAATTAGAAATTAAAGATACGTTTTCCTTATAATTTCGCAATAATACACTATGTGAAGAATGTATTGAATCAATAACATGACTAATTGAGAAATGAAGCTCTCTTAAAATACACACCTTATAAAAATACGGAATTATTTCAGCTTTTAATTTTCCCTTCAGTTCACTCGGTAATTTATTGTATGTTAAAAGGGTATCAATCAGATTCATAAATTTTTTATAAACCTGCTGATCACATTTACTTACATATTCAAGCATTACCTCACCCTGTGAACTTGTACTTATGAATCCAAAAAATAAAAATAGATTCAGTGCGTCTTTTTCATATTTTGGAAATTCAATCTTATAATAATTTTCAATTTCTATAATCATTTCATTCAGACAATTTGCTTGCTTCTGGCTATATACAGGCTTGAACTTTATTTCTTTCGATACACAATCTTTATTATAAAATCGATTTATAAAAACAAAAACAATACTGCGTAACAATAAAATATCCATGGGAACTTCGTTACGATAAAGAATAGATAGAAGTTTTTTTCTTAACTCAATAGGTAATAAAGATTGATCTGAAAATTGTTGTGTAAAGTAGAAGAATGCAATATAGTAATATCTTATATTCATTTCATCGCCTTCTAGTTGAAGATCTCTGAATTTAATATTCAACCTACTTTTATTTAAAATTCCATTATAATCTTTTAAATGGTTTCTCAAAGTTAACTTATTCATATATAAAATTTGTGACCATTTTTCTAATGTGTAACACTTATTATGAAATATTTCTAACATAACTTTATAAAGTACACTTTCTGTCAAATAAGAATGAATCACAGGCAATACAGAATCTTCCATCGGTTTGATTAAAATGTATCCTCTCGTTTTCACACTGGTAATTTTCCAATCTTCAGGCAATTGTTTTCTTAATTGAGAAATATCATTCATGATTGTTCGTGTCGAACACTGTAGTTGATCTGCAAGCTTTTGAGAAGATACTAATTTTGGCTCACTATTTAAAGCCTCCAGTATAAAAATTTGTCGTTTTATTGCTTTATCATCTATTAAACTATAAATAAAATTACGCATGAATATGTTACCTTCCCTCAAAACTATCAAAACTTTAAAGCTATATACATGCAAATTGAAAAACCGACATAATAACCCCTTTCTTTTTAGGAGAGGGCGAGAGCATCTGGCCGTGCATAGCCCTTTCCTGCCACATGCAAGGTTTCAAGTGCAAGTCATGTTGTATTCTGCAGAGCTAGACAAAGATGTCGAGAAATTTAAATGGGTATATATAATTAACGATAGATATTAGAATTTATTATAAACTATTGATAATTTTACCATAATACTATAATGAACTCTAATATATATACAAATTAAAAAAACGATATAATAACCCTAGGGAAGAGAGCATGTGGCTGTGCATAGCCTTTTTCTGCCACATGCGAGGTTTAAGCAAGCGGGTACAGGTCATGTTGTATTCTGCAGAGCAGCAACTTAAAAAGAAAAGCGGAAGCGGCTCGCTCAGAACAAGAGGGGGATGAAGAAAACCCCCACTGATTATAGTTTCATTCCATGTTTCTCATTATCTCTATTAGTGGTTTTGATAACCTTTTGTATGCTTTCGTGCACCATTGAGAATCTATCACACCGTAAAACTATACCCACAAATAGAGCAGTGAAAACGCTCTTTTTTTTCAGTTATTAAAGGAAAAAATATTAATTTTAAATACTCTATAAAGTGATATCCTTATATTACAAAAGTTATTTGGCCAACTTTTGTATTTGTAATGTCATAACTTGATTAAAGTGTTTGATTAGAAAACCGTCAATTCTATCAAACAACGTAAAAAGCCATGTTACTCTATTAAGTAGGGTATCGTGGCTTTTTGTGTTGAACCTATATAACTTATCCATCTACTCTATATATTTTCTAAAGGCTAACTCATTTTTAACTATTAGCTGTTTATTTCCAATTGATGTCATAAATCCTAAGTCTTCAAATTTGCTAAATTTACGACTAATTGTTTCCCTTGTCACCCCTATATAGTTTGCTATTTCTTCTCGT
The DNA here is from genome assembly GCF_022663535.1 of Bacillus cereus group sp. BfR-BA-01380. Taxonomy (GTDB): domain Bacteria; phylum Bacillota; class Bacilli; order Bacillales; family Bacillaceae_G; genus Bacillus_A; species Bacillus_A cereus_BB. The sequence goes on from NZ_JAKUFS010000008.1 coordinate 87,700, forward strand.
GTCAATGGTAAGTTTATAAGTATTCCTTTATCAGTATCTTCACCATATTTCTCGCAAAATTCTAAAATTATATAAGCAATCCTAACTTCTGGATTATTTGTTGCAAGATTGTTAGCTAAATTTTCTGTATGCGCTAACCGTTTTGTAACGGTTTTTAGCAGTTTTAATGCAATACCTGGATTTCGCTCCATTATACGATCCATATTATCTTTCGTTAACATACAAATTTTTGTATCTTCCATAGCATACGCACTAAAATTACTCTTCTCATCGCAATTAAATATGTTTAATTCACAAAAGCACTCACCACTCGTTAAAATATGCAAGATTTGCTCTTTTCCCTGAATGGTTAATTTCGATAACTTTACTTGCCCCTTATTAATAATAAATAATGTGTCTAATTTCTCTCCTTCATGAATTAATGGTTCTCCCTTTTTAAATCGCTTATGTTTTGACATTGCAGCTATTTTTAAGATTTCTTCATCAGATAGGGATTTAAAAATGAGAACTTTTCTTGGACAAGGCTCCGCTGCATTTTTATGATAACAATGTTCTTCCATATTATCTCACCTAACTTTAAACATATTATATAAAGTGAAATTTTAATCAGTATTTTTCATCCTCCACCGATTATTAGCCCTCACTAATCGGGCTTTCATGAGAAGTAATACGTGATAAAGTATCCTTCCTAAATTATTATATTTTTTCCTAAGAGGCACACTAGTGACCCAAATCACATCAAAAAATTCTTTTTATATAAATCCAACTTGACTTTCCAACACACAAGTCGCCGCCATGCTGAACAAAAAATAACCTGCTACTTTTTTCTCTCTTTGTTTGAACTTCGCACGTGGAAGAAAAAGGAACTGACCGCTTCTACGCATGGCGCTCTCGACCATCTAAAAAGAAAAGGGGTTTATATCAGGTTTTTAATTTGGATTTATATATATATAAAAGTAACGAGAAATTATATAATCTTCTCGTTACTTTTTCGTTTACTATTCCTCTACCGGTGCAAAGTGTTCAGTATCTTCTCCACATACTGGACACACCCAATCTTCTGGTAAATCTTCAAAACTTGTTCCTGGTTCTATATCTTCATCCGGATCTCCAACTTCTGGATCATAAATATAGCCGCATGGTAAGCAAATATATTTTTTCATGATAATGTCCTCTTTCTATTATTAGATTGTAGCTACTCAGCCATACATCTCATTTTTCAGCATATAGATTGCTGCTATAACGATAAAAATGGCAATGCACCTTGCTACCTTTCTTTGTTTTAAAACTTTGCGCGTGGCAGGAAAGGGCACTGACCGCTACTATACATAGCCAGTCCCTCTCGCCCATCTAAAAAATGCTTTTCTGCTTTTTTTAACAGATTGATTGAGTAGTTAAGATTTTAGTTTCTCTTTTACCTTGCTCATTATTTCACTTACATTCGTATTTTTCATATCAATCTCTTCTAATGATACTTGCTTTTCAATAGCAGACTTGTAAGGAAGGGATGCAGCTACTCCTTCTAATGAGATGACACCTACTATTTTATTATCCTTAATAAATAACCTTGTATACTTCTCTTTACCATCTTCTTCAACGATAGTTGTATCACATTGTTTTTCATCAACAAATCCAATTGAGAATAAAGATACATCGAATGCATGAAAGATAGTAGTTGGAATTGCTTCCTTATAAATTGCAGGATTAGAAACCATATTACTTCCTGCAATTTTCCCTTGATCCATTGCTCGTCCCCATAGTCCGCCAATTTCACCGTTTACTTCCGCTACATCCCCAGCAGCATATACAGATTCCACATTCGTTTCCATCTTCTCATTGACAATAATACCTCTATTTACATGAATAGGAGTATTGTTTACTAAAGAAATGTTAGGAGTGACCCCAATTGAATACACAATACTATCACAATCTATTCGTTGTTCACCATTCACTTTCATTCCAGTTACTACTTCTTCTCCAAGAATAGAATCAATAGTCGTATTTACATATACTTTTACTCCGGCACTTTCAATTTTTTGTTTTAATAAAAGAGACATTTTTTCATCTAATTGTCTTCCCATTAGTGTAGCGGCAACTTCTACAATGGATACTTTTTTACCAGCCTTCATCATAGACCAAGCTGTTTCTAATCCTTGTACGCCTCCCCCAATGTTTACAACATGCTTTTTATCTTCTAAACATGCTTTAAAGTTATCCGCTTCCTGCATGTCTCTAATCGTAAAGACATTTTTTTTATTGATTCCATCTACTGGTAGTCTTCTATTATTTGCACCCGTGCAAATTAATAATTTATAATAAGAAATTTTTTCATGATTTGATGTAACAATATTTTGCTGCTCTGTATCAATTTTTACTACCTTTGTATTTGTGACAACCGATATATTATTATTTTGGTACCATTTTTCTTTTTTGATTAAAACTTTTTCACTGTGTAAATCTGAATATAGCTCTTTTGATAGTTTAATTCTGTTATAAGGTAAAGATGATTCTTCACCAAAAATGAATATCTTTGAATCCTTGTCATGATCTCTAATTGTCTTTGCAGCATTTACAGCGGCTACTCCACTTCCGATAATAACAAAATTCTTTTCCATATTTTCACCTACGTTTTTCTATTAAATAGAACTTAATAATAAATCTGTAACAAACGTTGTTGCATGTTTAATTCGTTTCATTTTCTCTTCATCCTTTGGAGAGAATCTTATACGAATAGGAAATTCAACATGAGTCATACCTGTAGACTTAATAACATTTGATGTACTTTGTACATTCATGTTTGTTTCATTTAGGTAATCTTGTACGACCTCAATTGCTTCACCACTCCAACCGTATGATCCGAATGCAGCTGCAATTTTCCCTTCTAAGTTCATTTCCTTCATTTCTATTAAAATTTCTTCTAAGTTTCCAATCATATCTGCGTATTTAGTTGACGATCCAATGAAGACTGCATCTGCTTCTTGAATACTTTCTAGAATTGTAGCTTTATCCGATTTATCAGCATTAAATACTGTTACTTCAATGTTTTCTGCTTCAAATGTTTCTTTAATGATATTCGCGATTCTTTTCGTGTTATTTTTAATGGTTGTATATACGATTGTTACTTTTTTACCTTGCGTTGTATCTTTACTCATTTCTGCATATAAATCGATATATTTTTGGACATCTTGACGTAAAATGTATCCATGAGACGGAGCGATCATTTGAACATCCAAGTCTTTCAATGCTTCCATTAACGTTCTGACATATCTTCTATGCGGGTGAATAATCGCATTATAGTAGCCTATGAAATCTTCCGTAATATCTTCATTCGCTTTATCATTAAAGAATTCATAATTCGATACATGTGTACTGAAAATATCACATGGGAATAAAATTTTATCCTCTACGCAATATGTGATCATCGTTTCTTCTGTATGAAGATATGGTGTTTCTTTAAATTTCAATGTTTTTCCGCCGATATCTAATGTGTCACCATCTTTTACAACTAAAAAGTTTCTGTGGTGCAATTTATACATTTCTTGCAATTCAGGTACAGCAATTTCTGTACATACGATTGTAGCATTCGTAGCTCTTGATGCTAATGCTGCCAATCCACCTGAATGATCGGGTTCTGTATGATTCACTACGATATATTGAATGTCTTGTGGATCAATTAATTCACTTAAATATTCTACAAATTCTCTTCCAAAATCTATGTCAACTGTATCAATCACTGTTGGTTTTTCAGTTTTTAAAAGATACGCATTATAAGTTGTTCCTTTTGCTAAGATTAAACGATGAAACGGAACCTCCCTATCATCAATTTTCCCTACCCAATATATATCTTCAGTTAACTTAATTTCTCTATTCATAATTTTTAATTCCTCCTAATTGTTGTCTCTTAACAACAACCTTATTATAAAAATTCTCCTAAAATAAAAAGAGGATTTGAATCACATTTTGCAAAAACAAATAAAAAAAATACTTGAGTAAATGAAAATTTACTCAAGTATTTTTTGACATATTCATTTTGTAGCTACAAGAACGAAAGCTGGCCCATTCGGTAAATACGCCTCTTTTTTAAAATTACCGAAAGTTTCTACAGTACGAAAACCACATTCTTTTAACATAGGCAGTAGTTGTTTTTTCGTAATGGGATATAATGGAATACTATTTGATAGTTCTTTATCATCCACATTCAATGTTGCAGTAAATAATACTTTTTCTCCTTCTAACGTATAATTACGCTTAAACGAGAAATGTTTCTTCTCCAGTACCGGAAATTCGAAATTATTTCCATCTAATACTTTTTCATAATTTACAATTTGAATAATTAGTTTTCCGTTTGCTTTTAATTTTTCATAAGATCCACAGATAAAATTAAAGATTTCTTTCGAATTATCCAAATGAACAAGTGTATTTCCAATACAATAAATACCATCAAATACTCCAGGCACATTTTTAATTTGTTGCATTCCAAATGTATTTACACGAAATATCCCTTCGTAAACTGCAGCTTTCTCCCGAATTTTTGCAGCCATCGTCTTCTCTGGTTCCATCGCAGTAACAGCAAACCCCTTTTCAACTAGTGCTTGGGCTACATTACCTGTTCCTGCGCCCACATCCAGTATAGAGCTACCTTTTTGTAAATAAGAGACTATAAAATTTATTTGTTTCTCATTTGCAGGAAAAATTTCATCATAATATGGCGTTAACGTTTGATAAAAAGTCATTATTTATACAGTCCTTTCAGGATCTAACATTCAAATCATAATCAATTACTACCCGCAAATAGCAGGATCATATATATGAAATGTAAAGAAACTACTTGAGTTAGTTTCCTTATCAAAATATTACTAAACATCCACAAAATCACTGTAATAATGATTACAGTAATGCTCTGGCTAATAATACTACTAAAACAAAAAAGTAAATAGAATTTATACTCTCTAAAATACCCACTTTTAGAATCGAAATATTTCTACCATAAAGTAATATAGATCGTATCAAACTTGGTATAAAGACAATGGCAAACCACGGTGATACAATTAAAGTTACAATTACAAGTAAAGAATGGTACCCCCATGAAACAAAGCGATACGTTGGATTCTTTTTTTCTCGAATCATCGTCTTCACATAAAACGTACTTCCCATAAAATATAAAAATGATAGAGTTGCAACAACCCATATCTTCTCATCAATTGTTTTCATTGTGAAATAATAACTAATGATTCCTCCTATACAAAACAAAATAATGGCACATGTATCATTTAGTAAAGCTCGTTCGTTTTTTTGGCGAGAAAAATAAATATTTATAAAAAAACATGGGAGCATGATAATAGAAAAGAGCACAATACGCCATTCATATATAAGAGAAAGGATCGCACACACACAAGCTACACTAAAATAAAGAAAGAAAGAATGTAAATAATACTTCTTTCGTGGTTGTTTTACGTACATTAATAAAGGATACGTGGCTAAGTACACAAACAACCATGCCAAAAAGAGCGGTATATGATACCATGTCCCTTTACCAATTAAAACCCCCAAAAGGAATGGAATAAGCAACATTCCCCATGCCCCGTGCTGCTTTGGAATAATTAACTTCATTCTTTCAACACCCTTACCCAAAGTTTTTTATCAACAATGTCATATACTGATACTTACTAACCCTATAAAATTTTGTAAAAGTGCTATTTCCAATAGTTTTTTAACATACTTTGCTACTGAATGAAACAAAGAGCTTGCGAACAATATCTATATAGAATAGAGTCACACTTTTATCAGTTGGGATTTTCTTCATCCTCCACCTATTCGCTTAATTTTGAGACGGTGGTATTATTAGGGGTAAACCTTTTATTAAAGATAAACTATATTGAGGAAGGATACTGTGAGTGAAATCACTGCATTATGATTTTATACCTTTTATTTTATAAAGTGACACTTTTATCCCGCTATTTGTGGGCAGTAATACTCCCGCCTCAAAATTCAGCAGATGCAAAGAAGTTTGAGGCGGGAATATTACTGTTTATTAAACTCTAAAGCTATATCCTCAAAAATTATTTTAAATTACCGCATATATTAATTTTATATTTCTATAGATATTATACTTTTTTGATGTCCTTGCGAAAAAAATCTATATGTAGTATCATTTCATCATCACAAGTACAACATATAGGTTAGGAGTGGGTGGAATGAATCCATCAAGTAGAATAACAAAACAGTCATGGGATCATTTATGGACAACATTTAACACGATTGCACAGGATAACGATCAAGACTTAATGCAAGAAAATGCAAATGTTGATGGCCGATCTCCAATGGGAATGATGGGAACATTTGCATCTGAGAGTGCAAAATATTATGCGATAGAACATTTACTTTCTGAACAGGTAAAAAAAGCAATTGATCAAAATATTTTATATCCACACGATTTAGATTTTTATGCAACAGGTACAACAACGTGCTCACAAATTCCACTAGCACAAATACTAGAAAAAGGGTTTCATACAGGTCATGGACATATGCGACAGCCACAAGATATTAAAAGTGCGTTGGCTCTTTCTTCCATTATTTTTCAGGCAAATCAAAATATGCAGCACGGTGGGCAATCCTTTGCAATGTTTGATATAGATTTAGCACCGTATGTGAAAAAAACGTTTGAAAGAAATAAAAAACGTTTGGCGGCATATCCATTAACAGCAAAACAGGTAGAAGAGTTTGCATGGAAAGAAACAGAAAACGATACATATCAGGCGTGTGAAGCTTTTATTCATAATTCAAACAGCATGCATAGCCGCGGTGGTGGACAAGTACCATTTATTTCGATTAATTACGGAACGGATACATCAAAAGAAGGAAGATTGCTAATTAGACAATTATTACGAGCAACTCAAGCTGGATTAGGAAAAGGAGAAACACCAATCTTTCCAATTCAAATCTTTAAATTAAAAAAAGGTGTCAATTTTGAAGAAAACGATCCGAATTATGATTTGTTTGAATTAGCATTAGAAACGACAGCAAAACGATTGTTCCCTAATTTTTCATTTTTAGATGCACCATTTAATGCGATTCATTATGATGGTCGCCCTGAAAGTGAAGTGTGCTATATGGGCTGTCGTACCCGTGTTATGGCTAATATTCATGGAGAAGAAACAGCCATTGGAAGAGGGAATTTATCGTTTACGTCTATTAACTTAGTAAAACTAGCATTAATAAGTGACTCAAAAGAAGTATTTTTTGAATCATTGAATCATTATGTAGATCTCGGCATTCTCCAGCTATTAGAAAGATTTGCTTACCAATCTACAAAAAAGGCAAGGGATTTTCATTTTTTATATTCTCAAGGAGTATGGCGCGGCGGTGAAAAACTTCAACCAGAAGATGCTGTTGCTGAAATTTTGAAACAAGGTACGTTAAGTATTGGTTTTATCGGACTTGCTGAATGCTTAGTTGCTTTAACAGGAAAACATCATGGAGAAGATGAAAATTCGTGGAATCTTGGGAATGAAATCGTTGCCTTTATGAGAAGAAGGATGGATCAGGCAACGGAAGAATATCAGTTGAACTTTTCATTAGTCGCAACCCCTGCAGAAGGATTATCAGGAAAGTTTATAAAAAAAGATCGAGCTGAATTTGGGACAATTAGTGGTGTAACAAATCATAACTATTACACAAACTCATTCCACATCCCGGTTTATTACCCGATTCGAGCGCTTGATAAAGTTCGTTTAGAAGGACCGTTTCATGCACTTTGTAACGGCGGTCATATTACATATATTGAATTGGACGGAGCAGCTGTTCATAATCCAAAAGCATTAAAGCAAATTGTACAGGCAATGGCGCAATATGGAGTTGGATACGGCTCTATTAATCACCCGGTAGATCGCTGTAAATGCTGTGGCTATAATGGAGTGATTGAAAATGAATGCCCAAGCTGCGGGAATGAAGATGAACATCATATTGAAAGAATCCGCCGTATTACCGGATACCTTGTCGGTGATATGTCGAAATGGAACAGTGCAAAACGTAGCGAAGAAGCGGATCGCGTGAAACATAGATGAGAGTAATGAATATTATTTATGATAGTGTTGTAGACGGAGAAGGGCTTCGGACAGTTGTGTTTTTTTGCGGGCTGTCCGCATCATTGTTTAGGTAGCTGCTTATTCAAAAAAATGGGACGTGAGTAAAAAGTACTCATGTCCCATTTTTTATACGTTTTGTTTCTGTTTTCGTAATGCTTTTGGAATGTATACACAGAAAGGTTCACTTTCCATGTAATCTCCAGTCATGGCAAAAGCTCTGGAACGAGATCCTCCGCAAACATATCGGAACTCACAAACCCCACACTTTCCTTTATACTTGTCTGGATTACGCAAGTCTTGGAAGATGGGGGAGTTTCGATAAATATCAGCTAGTGGTGTTGTTCGAACATTCCCGGCTTTGATAGGTAATAACCCACTTGGATACACATCTCCAATATGAGAGATAAATACAAAACCGTTTCCATCATTTACCCCTTTTGGAGCACGTCCAAGTCCATCAATTTGCCCCGTCATTCCATTCATCAATACATGCTGATATTGAATAGCCTGATCTGTTGTTTTATTCTCTCTCATTTTTTGTTGAATAACAACACGTCTGTAGTGCTGAGCAGCCGTTGTTTTAATATCAAAAGAAACCTTTTTACTTAATTGATATAGCCATTGGAATACTCTTTCATGCCCGGCTGGTGAAATCATATCTGTTTCCTTGCCGCGCCCCGTTGGAACTAAGAAAAATACACTCCAAAGCACACACTCTAATTCCTCTACTAATTTCGCCATATCTTCAAGTACATTCACATTATAATTAGAAACAACAGTATTAATTTGAATAGGAATTTCCAATTCATGCAAATAACGAATCGCATTCATTGTTAATTCAAATGACCCCTCTGTCCCCCTAAAATGATCATGTATGTCAGCTGTTGGCCCATCTAAACTAAATGCCCATCTAGCAAGCCCGACTTCTTTTGCTTTTTGAATTGTTTCTTTCGTAACGTTTGGAGTAGCACTTGGTGTCATAGATACTCGAACACCTTTTTTTATCGCATAATCCGCAATATCATATACATCCGGACGCATTAACGGATCACCGCCGGTAAAAACAAGCATCGGATTATCCATTTCATATATATCATCAATTAGTTTTTTACCTTCTTCAAATGTTAGCTCAAGAGGATGACGATGATACTGAGCTTCCGCACGACAATGAAGACATTTTAATTGGCATGCTCTTGTTAACTCCCATATCACAATAAATGGATTTTTGTTAAAATCACGATTAATCAAGATTAAACCCTCCCTATCAGTTGTAACTACTCAGCCATACATTTCATTTAGAAGTTTGGTAAGGGTACTATTCCGGCGAAAATACAGATTGCTGCCACGAAGATAAAGTGAAACTTCCTTTCATGGACGCTTTTCCCATGAAAGGTTAGTTGAACCAATCGGGCTTTTACAGGCAGTTATCTTCGCTACTCTACTCTCCCCCGCCTTTACTGCCTGTTAATGCGGGGTAAAAATGGCCATGCACCTCGCTACCTTTCTTTGTTTTCAAACGTTGCACGTGGCCGAAATAGGCCCTGACCGCTCCTAAACATCGCCAGTCCCTCTCGCCCATTTAAAAAAATGCTTTTTTATCGTTTTTTCATAAAGCGATTGAGTAGTTACTATCAATTTATATCCTCATTGTAAAGTGATATAGGCATTCATGTTGTGAGATATATCACGTGTGATTTTCCTCACTTCTTATTCATTCTCTCTATGTTACATTGTTTTTGAGAATTAATATCACTTATTTCCGAGGTGAGAGTGATGACAAAGATGATTGATTTTAGTCAAACCGTTTGCGATTTAGCTAACAAATACCCTGAAATCATCCCTATCTTAAAAGAGCTAGGCTTTGAAGATATAACGAAACCTGGCATGCTGCACACGGTCGGCCGTGTGATGACTATTCCAAATGGCTGCCGGATGAAGGGAATTTCTTTCGATACCGTTAAAAAAACTTTTGAAAACAATGGATTTAACATTAAAGAATAGAGGAGAATCCTTATGAGCGAAATGATTAACAACCGTGAACAAGAAAGTATGAATCAATTTGAAAGACAGGCTATCTTAAAGGAAATTATTAAAAATCTTCATAATGGAAAAAGTGTGGAAGAAGTGAAGGCCCAATTTGAAGAAGCAGTCGGGAATATTACCGTCGCGGAAATTTCAAAACTTGAACAGGCACTCATGGAAGAAGAAGGAATTCCAGTGGAAGAAGTACAACGTTTATGCTCGGTGCATACAGCTATTTTTAAGGGTTCCATCGAAGAAATCCATCGATCCGATAAACCCGAAGATCAAGCTGGGCATCCAGTTCATACATTTAAGCTTGAAAACAAAAAAATTGATAAGCTTGTTAACTTCAAGCTTCAACTTCACTACGAACGTTTCGAGAAAGAAGATAATGAAGAAAACGTTTATAAACTAATCGAAGATTTAAATCTGTTGCTGGACGTGGATAAGCACTACAGCCGTAAAGAAAATCTGCTTTTCCCCTATTTAGAAACATACGGAATTTACGGCCCGACACAAGTAATGTGGGGAATCGATGATGTCATTCGTAACGCCATTAAAGATGTGAAACAAGCATTAACAAACTATAACGGAGATAAAAAAACGGTCTTAGACGGCGTTTACTTTGTCATCCGTGAGGTAACTGAAATGATTTTTAAAGAGGAAAATATTCTGTTTCCAATGGCCCTTCAAACTCTTACGGAAGATGAATGGGTTAAAATCGCTCATGAAAGTGATGAAATTGGCTATTGCTTAACAGGTCCTGCGAGTGTATGGAAACCTGAAAGAAAAGCAGTGCAAGAGCAGGCTATGTCTGAAGGATTCATTCGTTTAGAAACAGGTATACTATCTTTAAAACAACTAGAGCTGATGTTGAACCACTTGCCTGTGGATATTACGTACATTGATCAGAATGATGTTGTACGCTACTTCTCTCATGGAAAAGAGCGAATCTTTGCTCGTACAAAAGCGATAATCGGCAGAACCGTTCAAAACTGCCATCCTCCAAAAAGCGTTCATGTCGTTGAAAAGCTCTTGGAAGACTTTAAATCTGGAAACAAAGATTGTGAAGATTTCTGGATTAAGTTCAAAGATAAATATGTATACATTCGCTATTTCGCTATACGGAGTGAAGATGGAGAATACATGGGCACCCTTGAATTCACACAAAATATCAATCCAATTCAAGAAATCCAAGGAGAAAAACGCATTCTCTCATAAAAGTGAAACCTTTATCAGCCCTCACAAATTGGACTTTTATAGACTCCCCCACCTAACTTCTTTACTTTAGGCGGGGGTTTTTCTGTTTACGCATAGCTGGACAAACAAATTGTTTAAATTTATGAACCATCCAAAAGATGTGATAAAGTGAAACTTTAATCAGTGGGGGTTTTCTTCATCCCCCCCTCTTTTAAACATCTTACAATGCAAATATAGGTCTTTGTTCATCATTTCATATTAAAAAAAGGGAAATGAATATGAAAAAACGTTTGGTGGTGGATTACTTGCTTTATTGACTTAGTTGTTAACTTAATGGAGCAACAACTGGCGCTGACCGCTTCTACACATGGCCAGATCCTCTTGCCTCTCTAAAAAGAAAGAGGTTTTTAATTTGTATATATGCTCTAAGCCCTAAAAGTTGCATTACCTCTTAATATAGTCATAGAATTATAATTAATTTGTAGTCAAAAGCACGTAACAAGCGGGTAAAATGAATTACTATGAAGAATAAAGTAAAAGCTAAAAAAATTAGAAACGGAAAATGGAGAGATGCATTAAATGTTAAAGATCATCAAACATTTAAAACCATTTGTTGCTTCCATCATTGCGGTTGTATGTCTTTTAACTGTGCAGGCAATATGTGACCTATCACTGCCAGACTACATGTCTAACATTGTCAATGTAGGGATTCAACAAAAAGGTGTCGAAAACGCAGTACCTGAAGTTATTCGTAAAAGTGAGATGGATAAACTTACGCTCTTTATGAATGAAAAAGAGAAGAAAAAAGTAGCTGACAACTATGTTCTGTTAGATAAGAACAATCTTTCTCAAAGTGAGCTAAAAAATGACTTAAAAGATTATCCAAAGCTTGATAAAGAACCACTTTATAAGCTACATACAACGGATAAAAATACAATCAGTGAACTGAATGATATCTTTGGGAAACCAATGTTAATTACACAAGGAATTGAAAAAGGCGGCACTGACAGTAAAACAACGATGAAGCTTCCGCCAAATACAGATCCTTTCACAGTCATTGCAAAACTGCCTCAAGATCAAATCGATGCCATGAAAGAAAAGGCAGATGAGAAGTTTAAAGATATGCCAGGCAGCATGGTGACACAGGCATCCGTTTCATTTATTGAGAATGAGTATAAAACGATTGGCATCAATACGGATAAGCTTCAATCCAATTATATTCTTACTTCTGGCGGGAAAATGCTCCTTTTATCATTAGTGAGTATGGCAGCGACCGTTATCGTGAGTTTACTCGCTGCAAAAGTAGCAGCAGGACTCGGCAGAGATCTTCGAAAGAAAGTATTTCGGAAGGTCACAAGCTTCTCAAATGCGGAGTTTGATAAGTTTTCCACTGCCTCTTTAATCACAAGAAGCACAAATGATATCCAGCAAGTGCAAACATTGATGGTAATGATGCTTCGAATCGTCTTCTACGCACCGATTTTAGGTATAGGCGGCATTATTAAGGTACTTACTACAGACCTTTCCATGGGATGGATTATCGCAGTTGCAGTTATCGCAATTTTAAGCTTAGTTATTGGTTTATTTAGCGTTGCCATTCCTAAGTTTAAAATGATCCAAAAGTTAGTTGATAAAATTAACTTAATCACGCGTGAATCGTTGACAGGTATGCTTGTCATTCGTGCGTTTAACAATCAAAAACATGAAGAAAAGAAATTTGAAAAAGGAAATCAAGATTTAACAAAAACAAATTTATTTGTAAGCCGTTTAATGTCATTTATGATGCCAATGATGATGTTTATCATGAATGCCGTTACTGTACTTATTATTTGGGTTGGAGCACACCAAGTAGATATGGGACATATGCAAGTTGGTGATATGATGGCATTTATGCAATATACAATGCAAATCATCATGGCCTTCTTAATGATCTCTTTTGTATCGATTATGGTTCCACGTGCTTCTGTATCCGCACAACGTATCGCAGAAGTTTTAGATACTGACCTTTCCATTCATGATGCAGCGGAGCCCAAAACATTCGCTTCAGACAAGAAAGGTTACGTTGAATTTAAAAATGTTAGCTTTAGATATCCAGGTGCAGAAGAAGATGTGCTTTCCAATATCACCTTTACTGCAAAACCTGGTGAAACGACAGCTTTCATTGGAAGTACAGGTAGTGGTAAATCCACACTAATCAACTTAATTCCGCGCTTTTATGATGTCACAGACGGCCAAATCTTAATAGATGGCACTGATGTTAGAGAAGTATCTCAGAAGGAATTAAGAGAAAAAATCGGTTATGTACCGCAAAAAGGAGTTCTATTCTCCGGTACGATTGAAAGTAACTTGAAGTACGGTAAGAAAGAAGCAAGTGAAGAAGAATTAGTAAAAGCGTCAGAAATTGCGCAAGCGATGGAGTTTATTAACACGAAACCTGAAAGCTTCCGTACAGAAATATCACAAGGTGGTACGAACGTTTCTGGTGGTCAAAAACAAAGACTTTCGATCGCCCGTGCTCTTACGAAAAAATCGGAAATCTTCATATTTGATGATAGCTTCTCCGCTCTTGACTTTAAGACAGACGCGCTACTACGCAGAGCTTTAAACAATGAGATTGCAGGAAGTACTCTTTTACTTGTTGCCCAAAGAATCAGTACGATTATGAATGCAGATAAAATCATTGTACTTGACGAAGGAAAAATCGTCGGAACAGGTACTCATGAAGAGCTTATGGAAAACTGTGAAGTTTATAAGCAAATTGCTTTATCACAACTTTCAAGAGAGGAGTTGTCATCATGAGCGATAGAAAAATAGAAAATAGAAAACAAGGTGGCCCTGGTCCTGGCGGCGGTGGTCATATGGGCGGCGGCATGCAAAAGATTGAGAAAGCAAAAAACTTCAAAGGAACGATGAATAAGCTCCTTCAATACTTGAAACCCTATAAATTATCAATCATAGTCGTCATCATTTTCGCAATCGGTAGTGCCGCCTTTACAATCGTCGGTCCAAAAATTTTAGGAAAAGCCACAACAAAACTTTTCGAAGGACTCGTAAGCAAAGTAACAGGAGCACCAGGTGCGGCAATTGATTTTACCTATATCGGAAACATTGTCATTTTACTCCTTGGATTATATATACTGAGCACTGCGTTTGGCATTATCCAAGGCTATATCATTTCTGGAGTGGCCCAAAAGGTATCTTATAACTTCAGAAAAGAAATCGATGAAAAAATTAACCGGATGCCGCTGAAATATTTTGATAAAACAACGCACGGAGAAGTATTATCGAGAGTTACAAATGACGTAGATACAGTGAGCCAAACGTTAAATCAAAGTATGTCGCAAATCATCACATCGGTAATTACAATCATCGGTGTACTCATCATGATGTTATCCATCAGCTGGCAAATGACATTAGTCGCGCTCTTAATCTTGCCAGTATCCATGATACTCATTATGGCAGTCGTAAAACGATCACAAAAATACTTCAAATCCCAGCAAGAATATTTAGGACACGTGAACGGGCAAGTTGAAGAAATTTATAGTGGTCACAATATCGTTAAAGCCTTTAACAAAGAAGAAGAAGAAGTGAAAAAATTCGAAGAGGTAAATGACATCCTTTACCACTCCGCATGGAAATCGCAATTTTTATCGGGAATGATGATGCCGATTATGACGTTTATCGGTAACATCGGTTACGTCGCTGTATCGATTTTAGGCGGATGGCTTGCGGTAAAAAGAACGATCGCAGTTGGAGACATTTTAGCCTTTGTGCAGTACGTAAGAAGCTTTACGCAGCCAATCGCTCAAGTAGCGCAAATCGCGAACGTACTTCAATCTACAGCTGCAGCTGCGGAAAGAGTCTTCGAATTTTTAGAAGAAGAGGAAGAAGTACCGGAATCAGAAAATCCAGTGAAGTTGCAAAAAGTAAACGGAGAAGTTACCTTCAAAGATGTTCAATTTGGATACAACCCAGATAAGACCATCATCAATAATTTCTCTGCTCACATTAAACCTGGACAAAAAGTAGCAATCGTCGGACCAACCGGAGCAGGGAAAACAACGATCGTAAAACTGTTAATGCGTTTCTATGACGTAAACAGCGGCGCGATATGTATAGACGGTCACGACATAAAAGACTTTACGCGAGAAGACCTGCGCAGCATGTTCGGCATGGTACTGCAAGACACATGGCTATTTAACGGTTCAATTATGGAAAATATCCGTTACGGCAGACCGGGTGCAACCGACGAAGAAGTAATCGAAGCAGCGAAAGCAGCTCACGTGCACAGCTTCGTCAAAACATTACCAAATAGATACAACATGGAATTAAATGAAGAAGCAAGCAACGTATCCCAAGGACAAAAGCAATTACTAACAATTGCCCGCGCCCTTCTAGCGGATCCGAAAATACTCATACTCGACGAAGCAACAAGCTCAATCGACACTCGTACAGAAGTACTGATTCAAAAAGCGATGGAAAACCTCATGGAAGGCAGAACAAGCTTTATCATTGCTCATAGATTATCAACAATCCGTGATGCAGATTTAATCCTTGTCATGAAAGACGGGGATATTGTAGAACAGGGTAATCATGAAGAATTACTGAAAGCTGATGGTTTCTATGCTTCACTTTATAATAGTCAGTTTGAGAGTGCGGATGCTTCGTAAAATGAAATAGAAAAAGCTTTCCCAAAAGGTCGCCAAATAACGATCTTTTGGAGAAAGCTTTTTTTGTATGAATAAGTTGCACTGTCATCAGAAATATGAAACAAACAATATGTCTTCTAGATAACTGTTTTTTCCTCCATAACTGTATCTCTATTCGCTAAATTCAAGTAGAAATGCGTTATTGTTATCATGTAATATGGAAAAATCCACAGATACCCAATACTAAGGGTGAAATATCCCAAAATAAACCATCCGATAAAACTTAACCCTAGTATGAATAAATCTAACTTATGTCCTTTCATCATTTCTTGGCTCTTTTTAAGCGCTTCACTCGCCGTATATTCTGGATGATCTAACATGATATAGTAAGCCATAGAATAAGAGAAACATTTTATAATACCTGGTACAACTAACAATAAACTCCATAAAAATATGTATACACCCATTAACAACCCTAACTTCATCGATCTAAATGCATTCTTTTTTCGGAATCCTTCAAATAAATCATCAATTGTAGTAGATTCTTTTTTCGCTAAACGCAATGTAACATTACAATACCCATAATATATAATGCTTATTACAGCCATAAAAGCAAAGAATGCAATAACAAAAGTAAATGCATAAATTAAAAAGATTACCACATTTAACGTTTCTTCTTCTGTAATTGAAGCACTAGACCCTATTATTGCAGCCATCAATACAATACTCAGTAGAAAAATTGGAATTCCTACAATAAGCATACCAATACCGGAAATGAGGTTATACAGAAGCGATGCCCCTACGCCTAGGCCCCATCTACCTTTTAATGAAGATAAGGCCGCTCTTTTTAAATCACTAATCATTTTAATCCCATCCTTCAATTTTTTTGTACCCCTTGTATGAATAACAATATTACATATAGAATAATAACATTTTTTAACAAGATTAACATTATATATATATTTATTAATATAAAAATTAAAAAACCAAATCCATTCCAAGCTAAAAGTCCAAAATATACCTCCATATGAATAAAGGACTAGGTTCATTACAACCTAGTCCCTAACACTATTTGTTCTTACTGTTTTATTTTCTTGTTTTGGACACTATAAGAGACTTCTATTCTCTTATTTAAAGATTTTTATTAGTTGTAGTAGCCGAAGTTTATTTTTGTTTTACAAAGCGGTATGTTTGGAAATTCTCTCCATCAAACAGTTGCATTTTATTATCTCCAAAGTTTTGGACTTTTAATGCTATAATATGTCTTTCTGAATCAATAGGTTTTCCATCTGCATACGCTTGTTTAATAGTTAACATTAATTCAGAAGATTCTTTACGGTATACCCAAGTCCCTGTTACATAATTCTTTTTACTAGGATACTCGGCTCTTGCATAAGTTTCAAATGTGTTACCTTTAAAGATAAATGTAGGTATAAATTTACCGTCTTTTTCAAAACCCCAACTACCTTCAAACTCTTTACCTTCTTTTGTTGTGTTTTTCTTAACAGCATCTATGTCAATACCGGCTTTTTTATCTAAATCTTTTAAATCTTGTTCAGTTACCGTACCATCACCTTCACTTACTGTTTTCCTAGTACCGATTGATCTCTTATCGTTAAGAGAGTTCTCGAACTTCCCCCAACACTCTTTTGCTTTTTTCAGTTCTTCATCAGACTCTTTTACCATTGCTAAATGTGATGATGTAGTTTTGTCTTTAGCACTATATATTTTCTTATTCAGTTCAAATGATTTTTTATAGTGAGTCATTGATTCTGATAAGTTTTTATGTACATCTTCATACTCACTAGGAG
Organism: Bacillus cereus group sp. BfR-BA-01380; assembly: GCF_022663535.1. Lineage (GTDB taxonomy): Bacteria > Bacillota > Bacilli > Bacillales > Bacillaceae_G > Bacillus_A > Bacillus_A cereus_BB. The sequence continues at coordinate 105,466 of NZ_JAKUFS010000008.1, forward strand.
GTTCGATATTTAAGAACTTATCAGTTAACGATATTAAGTCGTCAAGTTGACCTTGTAGTGTTTCTAAACTACTATCTTTAGTACTTTCTCCTGCAGATATGTTTAGTATCAGTTCATGTTCTGTAGTCTTCCTATTAAAATCTAAACAAAGTTCATAGACTTTGTTAGGGTACTCTTCTTTTGAAAGTTTTACTTTCTTATTTTCTTGTTTTGCTTCAACTTTTGACTTATTATCTGTTGATGCTTTATCTCCCCCACCACACCCTGCTAATAGCATGATAGGGATTGCTATGGCTAATGCTTTGTTTCGTTTCATCATTTTACAATACCCCTTTTAGGTTTACTGTTGTTTTACATATCTAGTTGTATCTTTTGAATTCTCATTGTATAGTTGTAAATTCTTTGTATCATAGTTTTGTACTTTGTAATCTATGTCTTTATGAACAACTTCTGCTACTACTCCGTTTGCCAGTTGCTTTGAGATATGTAGTTTTAACATCATATTAGACTTATCATATTCCCATGTACCTTCGATGTAGTTTGTCTTATTTGGATAATCACCTGCGGTATATACCTCAAATGTCTTAGGGCTTCCACCTTTTAAGATAAATAACGGGTTAAACTTACCATCACGAGTTACACCCCAGTTAGCAATTAACTCTGTACCATATAAGTCTTACTTCAAACTAGACTCAAACCAACTTAAAACAAAGAACAATAAGATAACAATATAAACAATGCTTATTAGTCCAAGATTCACTACGTTTATAAATTTAAGTAATTTATTAAATATTTTATTAAATCGTTTTACTGACCATGATCCTATATAGTATAGAAAAAGGAGGTAGTTTAACATTGAACTACAACCTAAAAATCCTAAAGTTGTTTGAGTTAAATGTAAAGATGTGTTTAAAGATATAATTACCATTACACCAATCATTGTCACAATCGTAGAAATCCAAATTAACGCTGAATCGTTTACATCTTTCTTTTGAATTAGATATTTTAATACTAATGATATAATGAACGTTTGAAGAACAAAGAATACAATTCTAGCTGCATAATCTAGTACTGTTGGTAACAATGTAATCCCTCTCTCATACCTATTCGTTTAATTAGACAAACTATACTGAAACCTCAAGTATCGCCATCAATTACTTTTTAGTTACCATACAATTTTTCTAACTCAACTAAGCCTTTTTTGTGGTTTGATAAACCTACTGTAAAACTGTTCGCTTTCATTTCAAGTACCCCTTTGTCCTCTTTTAACTTTATAGTGACATTGGATTTAATCATACCTCTCTTTACACTTACTTTCTCTACTTCATATAAGTCTAAGTGAGCAATATTTTCAGTAGGATTACCAGTTGCAGGACTTAACTCTATTAGTATGATTCTCTTATTTGTGAACCCTACAAGGTAATGTTTATTTAAGGCAAGTGCCCCCAAACCAAAAAATAAGTATTGAGAGGTAGATGCCATTTTCATAACATAGAAGTAATGAACATAAGTCTCACCTTCTACCATTAGTTTGTCGAATACTTTGTCTGCATTTGTGTTAGTTAACATCTTTTATTCCCCTTTGTTTTAGACTGTAATTGTGGTTATTCTACCCTTACATGTTTAAAATAGCTATAATTAAGCACTATACTTACCATATATTCCACAAATTCACATGTCAATTTAAATACGAAAAAAGCACGTGCTTGTTCTATGATAGATAAGCACGTGCTTTACGTTTATAAGTACATATAAGTTTTTTCAAAAATGCTGGAGGTATCCCCTTGTCATCAACTTAAGAAATTCTTTATCCTACAAAACGAAAAAAATAGAGGCCTAATTCACATTTATTCATAAAGTTATATGATGTATTTTTATAATTAATGTGTCTATTGAAGATAATTCGGTTCACTACTACATAAAGTGAAACTTCCATCAGTGGGGGTTTTCTTCATCCCCCACTGATTATCAGCCCTCACCAATCGGGCTTTTACGGGCAGTTTATCTCCCACCTAACTTCTTAAGAAAAGCGGAAGCGGCTCGTTCAGAATTGCAGGACGTTGGAGCACCCGACAGAGAGGCGCTTTCTGCCTCGTCCGAGGGGGCGAAACGACCGGAGATTCTAGCCGCTAGAGCTGGACAATGTTTTCGCCGAATTTTGAGGTGGGAGTATTACTGCCCACGAATAGCGGGATAAATTCCTATATTTCATACTTATCCTTACTCACATTTAACATCGCTCAGAATACTATGTATCTAGAGGGTGTGACAATATTGGAAAAAAATATTGAAATTACAAAAAATATACAAGTCATACGGTCTATCCAACGCGATCTCAATATTGTGACAGTCGCACTATTGTTAACTGGACAAATCACCATTATAGGAGTTTTTGTGACACCAGGAGGGTTTCGCGTTTCATTAGGAGGACCATTAACAGGGGAAAGTCGAATCGAAGGTAAATTTGAAAAACAAACTACGAATGTCATTATTGATGTAATAGACGTTATCCTCGCCGTTTTATTACTCAATGATGAAATTGGTGTTACGGGTAGTTTTATTGCACCTGGCAGATTTACCATTAATGTTAGTGGACCCATTTTTGGTGTTCCTAAACTTGAACCTTCTCTTCCTTACTTGAAAAGAGATTATACTTTCTTTCAAAAGGTTGTGTCCAAACATTTTGATGTTAATCCTAATTTATTAAAAACACTTACAAAGGAATGATAACATGGCTTTAACCGATATTCCTTCTATTAATCCATCTAAAAATGGAGTCTTTCTTCTAGCTCTTCCTTTAATTATTTTTATCTTCTTTTTTACTCAATCTAAAGAAGAGATAATACAATAACCTCCAATAGTACATATTGGGAAAATACCATTAGAAGCACATTGAAATATGTAAGCTAATGTGGAGCATCAGTTTAAGGAGAAATAAGAGGTAAGTACATATTAAACATGACTAATATGTACTTACCTTTATTTTTGAGGATTTTTAATTTTTAGGTCTTGATAATTTATCAATATAGGTGCTTTTGTATATTGTAAGAAGAAGTTAAACATGAAACTCCTTCATTACTAATTTCTAGACATATCAACGAAAAAATCAGGTCTTGCTGGTGATAGCGAACGCCCCTTCACCTACGCTTTGCTTAGAGGTGGAAGCTTCTAGTGTAATCATACCTAACGATACGAAATTTACTTAGCTGCAAAGCATGATTATGCTAACAATCGCAAGCCTTCACGTTTAACATTGAGGGAAGATTTATTTATTGAAAAGGAAATGGAAAATATATGCTAAAATATTTAAAAGAAAGTTAATTAAGAGGAGCTGTTGAATATGGAAACTATTCAATTAATTGAAGAATTTCTACTTCCCCATTATGTTAAAAAAGATATAATGCACAATTTTGAACATATTAAAAGAATTTTAAACCTAGCTCTAGACATGTCGAAAAAATATAAGGATAAAGTAGACAAGGATTTACTTGTATTTGGTTCATACCTTCACGGTGTAATATACAAAGAAAATATAAGAACGGAAGTTAAAGACTTTCTAAAGAAAATTGGGTTTAGTGATGAAAAGATAATGAAAATTATAGAAGTTGCTGAGGGTTCGCAAAAGGATGGTAAACCACTAAGTTTGGAAGCAAAAATACTTCACGATGCTCATTTACTTGAAGGTGGAGAAACATTCCTAATAGTTAAGTCATTAATCACAGGCTCACTAAGAGGGCAATCTTTATTAGAGACTATAATATATATGGAAAATAATATTATAAATAAGCATCGTTGTTACCTCCCAGAAAACATTGAAAAGTACAAAGAAAAAGAAACATTTGCTTTTGAATTTCTCAGCAAACTTAAACCTTATATCTAGAGTTAATTATCTGGTTAATCATAACCACCCTTCCAAATGGTGGTTTGCACAAAGGCTATAAGCCTATACTACCCTTTAAAAGGTTCTGTGTATTCTTTTACACTTAATTTATCTAATGCTATATCGTGTTTTTCTTGTTCTTGAATATATTTTTTAATTGTCGCTTCATTTAATCCGCCTGTACTCACATAATATCCTTCAGGCTCAACAGACTAAATTCCATAATAAAAAACACTTCTGGTAAACGATTAATTATTTACCAAAAGTGTTTTATGCTTATTTTACAATAAGTATTGGACAATGCGCGGACTGTGCCACTTTATGACTTACACTTCCTAACAACGCTTCCTTGATTAGTCCCTTTCCTGTGTTTCCCATTATAATGATATCGTAATCGTGCTCTGATGCATATACAGTAATGATGTGGGCTGGGTCACCATCAAATGTATGGGTCTCATAATTCACATTGGATTCTGAGAGAAACTGGATTGCAGAGGTTAATATCTCCTGATTCTCCTCGTCTAATAGTTGATCCAGATCGATGTTCAGAATAGGCTCCTGCATCGGAAGGTCTTTATTCACATGCAGAATCGTCAACTTTTCAGATCCGATTGTTTTCCCCAGCTCAGCTGCATGGTGAAGGGCGCGGACAGAAGGTGCCGAGCCGTCGAACGCCACTAACATTTTTTTATACATACGTATCATCCTCTCATATATAGTTGCCTGTGTACACTGATCTGCGGCTGCATGGCTTGAGAGCACGTGCTTTTTTTAGTGACCGCTAACTTGATCTACATGTGCAATGTGTTTCTGTCCAAAAGCAACGACCAGCATAGCCAAGAATACAAATACAGCTCCAATTACGAAAGGAACATGTGGAGTATACGTTTCAGCAAGCTTATTTGCCAGCCAAGGTCCAATCGCTCCGCCGATGAAACGAACGAAGCTATATGCCGCGGAGGCCGTAGCGCGCTCTACTGGCGCAACCTGCATAACCGCTGTAGTGATCAATGTATTATTCGTTCCCAAGAATAGGCCTGCGACGATAACGGAAACAATAATAACTGTTCTTGATTCTGTCCAAATTCCCATTGCCAAAAGAGTTAATGCAAACAAGGTTAACATCGCGCACATTGATTTAACCGTTCCAAATCTGGCTTGAAGCTTCGGAGCAACAAAGACGGATGTGATAGCGAGACAAATTCCCCATCCAAGGAACACATATCCCAATCCATGCTCATCCAATCCCATGACAAATGGAGCGTATGCCATTAACGTGAAAAATCCGATGTTATAAAGGAATGCTGTAATCCCAAGTCTTAATAATCCAGGGAATTTCAATGCTTTGATCGGATCAAGGATAGAGCTTTTTACTTTCGGCTTTGCAACCTGAGGCATTTTTAATAAAAGAGCAAAAAAAGCGATGATCATTAGCACGCTCACCCCGTAGAATGGGCCGCGCCAAGAAATAGATCCTAATTCTCCGCCAAGTAGCGGGCCTACGGAAATACCAAGCCCGATGGCTGCTTCATACAAAATGATTGCTTTGGTGGTTCCGCCTACAGATAAACTTACTATCGCAGACAACGCTGTGGCAATAAATAATGAGTTGCCAAGTCCCCATCCACCGCGGAAAGCGACAATTTGCCATATTCCGTTTGAAGAACCCGCCAGTGCCGAAAAGACGATGATAAATAGAATACCGGTCAATAAAGTCCATTTAATGCCAATCCTGCTGGAGACAACGCCGGTGATTAGCATCGCAATCCCAGTGATCAAGTTATAACTTGAAAATAGTAAGGAAACCTGGCTTGGAGTGGCATGAAGTTTTTCTGCAATCGCAGGTAAAATAGGATCGACAAGCCCTAAGCCCATGAAAGAAATAATTGCGGCAAAAAAGATAACCCAAACGACAAGCGGCTGTTTGGCCGATTCGTTTTGGGCACTAAGTGAATATTCTTGATTTGAATTCATCCATTACAAACTCCTTTATATATGGTTTTGGGGCGAGTTCAACCTACTGTTTACAGTTCCATGATTGATATCCCTTATACATCCCCTTTACATTGGAAAAGCTATGATTGCAATTTCGTTACAAATAGTAGTATAAAACTTTATAACCTTGACGTCAACGTTAATTTAAATAGACAAAAAAATGATTTCATTCATAACTCCCTCTTCATCGTTAGCGTAAACCGCTTGTTTTTTCTGCAAAAGCTTTGGTTGTAGTATAATATTCTTGAGCTAAAAAGCTCCATCCTGTTAGTGTAATAATAAAAATAAAGAAATATAGGAGCGAAATGATGGACGGAATAAAAATAGATGACGTAGCGAAACAAAGCGGTTTAACGAAACGAACCATCAGATATTACGAACAAATCGGACTGCTGCCTGCTCCCCCGCGAAGTGAAGGAGGCATAAGATTATATTCCCAGGAACATATTGACTTCCTGAAAAAAATCACAAATGCCAAGGAAGTAATGGGCTTTTCCCTTCAAGAGCTTCAGCAATTCATCGCGCTCAGCGACACGTTAGAGCTTCGCAAAGCGGATTACAGGCAAGTAAAAGGTACAAGTGAACAAACAGAAAAGTTAAGAAAGGTAGTACATACTATCGAAGAGCAGCTGGACTTGATCGAACAAAGAAAGAAAAACCTCTTAAAGGTCGAAGAAGATTTAGTCTCCCTCAGGGACCGTGCGAAAGCAGCGCTGGTTCGATTTGAGGAAGAAGAATCTGGGCAAAAGGAGTGAGAAAAACGGACTTATTTTTGATAGTTTCATATTGAAAATTACAGAGCTTCTATTGGTTATTGCATTTTGTTTCTGATAAAAAAATCGCATATACATGCATGAAATATACGGATAAAAACACCTTCTTTATTTGCAACATTCCTTATGATTAAGTTGAATTTTACTTCCTACACAAAGGTGTTTTTTAGGGTAGGAAACACATCTCCATCAAGGTAAAGTAATTAAATACCCCCTGCCCATCAAGCTAATATTTTGAAGTACCTCTAAAATAAAAAATTTTATCCCTCCGCAGTTGTCTATTTTTTTGTTTTGGGGAACAATGAATTTCTTAACTTGATGGCGATGTGGAGGTGCACATATTGGGAAAATACCATTAGAAGCACATTGAAATATGTAAGCTAATGTGGAGCATCAGTTTAAGAAGAAATAAGAGGTAAGTACATATTAAACATGACTAATATGTACTTACCTTTATTTTTTGAGGATTTTTAACTTTTAGGTCTTGATAATTTATCAATATGTATTTAGGGTCTTTATGGATTTGAATCAATATTTGGGACAAAAAAAGTGAAGTCTATGGCGCTTCTTTAAAAACGATAAACAACTTCTAATACAATCTATCCTTATCAATTTTAAATAATAAATGCAATTTGATTTGGTAGATTAATATTTTTTAAATTCTCCATTCCACCACATTCTTCAACTTGCTTATATACTTTGAAAATACACTTATAAAATAATGGGAAGTGTTTTTTAGGCATATCATCAAGTAAAACATAACCTTCTTCAATAGTTAACTTATCTTTCAAAATCTTAAAACGCCATCTTTCGTACATTTCTGGGAATTGATCACATATATCCATACTAGGACCAAAACTATAAAGTGAAACTTTAATCAGTGGGGATTTTCTTCATCCCCCACTGATTATCAGCCCTCACCAATCGGGCTTTTACGGGCAGTTTATCTCCCACCTAACTTCTTAAGAAAGGCGGAAGCGGCTCGCTCAGAATCGCAGGACGTTGGAGCACCCGACAGAGAGGCGCTTTCTGCCTCGTCCGAGGGGGCGAAACGACCGGAGATTCTAGCCGCTAGAGCTGGACGATGCTTCCGCTGAATTTTGAGGCGGGAGTATTACTGCCCGTTAATGCGGGATAAATTGCATATTCACTATTGTCTAATTCTTTCGTTATTATAATCGTTGGATATCTTCCCAATTCAATTCACTCCTTAATTAATCAAACGCTTTATCTAAAGAGATTTTAAAATATTTATCAGGTGCACCCAACCTTTATATTTGTTCACTTTATTATGCTTCATATGCCATGCGATAAGGAAAGTCTTCATTCCTTTTCAGACATCGTACAATTCTAGTACATGCACAATCAAAATAATGTTGTCTCATTGTTTCTGAGTTCACTGGAGCTCGCTCTAAATCATAAAACATTCTTTCCTTTTTATTAAAATACATTTTTCCGACTTTATCGGGTAATTCAGAAGGATAGTATTGATAAACAACTATCTCTTCATCTTCAAATTCTTTATTCATTATTAAACATACCGCCATATATAAAGGCCTCCTTATATGTCTTTCATGTATTCCAGTATTTTTAGCTATAGCTTTAATATCAGAAGTCGATTTTCCTATTTCCTATACTTACTTGCCGATATTCTCTCTATTACTATTTCATACATCTGCGATTCCACGGTCATTTAATATTTCTACTAAGTATTCACTACTTGCATTCATCGCCAGTCCTTTGAGTAGCTTATGTTTATAAAGTTTACACGATAAACTCAAGGTATTCTGGAAATTCTATATTAGTCATATTTTCCATGCCACCATTTTCTTTTACGTGAACATATACTTTATGAATACATTTATATAATAAGTAAATATGTTTTTCAGGCATATCATTCGGTAAAACAAATGCTTTATCGGGGTTAGTTTCATTCTTTAAAACTTTAAAACTCCATCTCCTATAAAGCTGTGGATATCTCTCACAAGAATGAATATTTGGACCAAAACTGTAAATTACATTTTCTTTATCCTCATTCTCTTTGATTATTACAATCAGTGGGTATCTTCCCATTGTTCTAAACACTCCTTAATTAAAAATTTTATGACTGTGAAAATAGGAATTCAGGAAATTCATCTAAGTTTGATGCGTTTCTAACATATTTTTGCACAGCACCAACAGCTTTAAGAAAATAGTAATTTGCACCTTCACCTTTAGCTGCTTCTAACTCTATGGACTTTTTTTCTAGTTTATTAAATTGAATTTTTCCTGCTTTTTCTTCATCTTCACAAGAAAAAAAACGATAAACAACCTCCTCTTTATTTTCATATTCTTTAAATAAGTCTACACATACTCCCATATTATTAATTTCCTTTCTAATTAATTTATTACGATATAAGTTCTCATCTGGAAAATGTCAAAATCTTCTTTGCATCGTTTTTTATGAGCAGTCATAGCATTAATTTTGCCCCCCTTCAAATCGGGATTCAAAAATCTCATCATGTAATAGGTCTATACTAATCGGAAGATATCCACTTAAAACCCGAACATTGCCATGGTTTATTTCCTCCATTTTTATTCTGCATCTATATATGAAGAAATTATTTATTCAGTTCCTTAATATAAGGATTTATATAACTTCGGTATCCTTCTGTTAAACCTTAGGGTAATTTATCAAGGCTAACAAACTGAATATCAATAGACTCAGACTTATCTATATACTTTCTCTTATATCATTTGTTTGATAAGCAGCTGTTACTAAATACAGTTTTTCATTGAGCTTGTACTTCGCTCATTAAAGCATGGGTATTACCTTCCGTGTCTTTAAAGAATGCCATCCATGTTTCTAATTGTCCCATTTTTGCTACAATATGTGGTTCATCGATAAAAATAATTTCTTTGCTTAATAAGTTTTCATAAGTCTCTTTCATTTTTTCAACTTGAAAATAAATGACTGAACTAGATTGAGCAAATCCCTCTTTTTCTGGAAGGCTTAAAAAGAGACGCAACCCGTTGCATTCAAAGAATGCCATATTGTCAGTATGAAATAGAAGCGATAACCCAAGTTTTTCTTTATAAAAATGAATTGCCGTATCTAAATCTTTAACTGGTACCCCAATTTGTCCGACTTTCTGAATCATAGTAGTTTCCAATGAGAATCTCCCCTTTCAAATATCATTTCATTTTAAGAATATACAATTAAACTTAGTATTTCTTATCCAAAATCACCTTTTTTCGAAATTCAATAGGCGAAACCCCAACATGTTGTTTAAACATTTTGCTAAAAGATACGGGGTTTTGTAATCCCAGTTCAAATGTTATATCAGTCATATTGAAATCTAGTTGTGCTAAAAGCTTCTTCGCTTTTAAAATTCTAAACTCTGATATATGTTGATGAGGTGTTTTTCCATATATCTGTGAGTATGTTCTTAATAAATGGTTTGGTGATAAACAAGCAATTTGGGCAATTTCATTCAATTTAATGGGTTTATCATAATAGGACCTTATATAATCATGTGCGATACTAATCCTTCTATACAATTCTTCTCGTGTAGAATTACGTATTGCACTTAATGATTCGACTTCTTTACATGTATTGAAATGTTCAATTAGTATAATTTGCATAAACTTGTGAAATTGTTCTTCATAACCAATTGGGTCATTCTCAAGAATAGATAAGTTCTCTTTAAATTTTGTTATTTGAGACAGTAGAGTTTTACTTGTATCATAAGTTTTTTCAAAGAATCCGATATAACGCTTATCCTTAAAAGGATCGCTAAGAAGTCTATCGTTTGATTCTCTTAGTGAGTGTAAAATCCCCTCTGCAAATCCCTCTTTAAAAAAGATACAAAAAGATTCTACTTCCTTATTTTCATCAATTGAAATTGTATAAGATCCTTCATTAAGCAGTAAATATCTACTTTCTTCGACAGCAAAAAAGCCTTTACTAGTCTTGTAATATGCTTTTCCGTTAGAAAATGTTTTAATAGATAATTGGCCGTTTCCTTCCCAATAAAACTGGTTACTCTTTGCATGTAAAACAAAATTGGTAGAATCCCTATCATTCATAATACCGTCTCCATAAGCATGTAATTATAACTTTCAGACAATTTAATTATACATAATAATGGAAGTTGAGCATAAAAATCTTTTCCGCTTTGGACTTCGGCAAGACCTGTAGTGATGTTGGCGGCTAGTTGGAGTACTGTATCATAATTGCCATTAGATGTTTGATTGAACAAATATAGATGTTCTAACTTTCCTTGAAGCTTTCGTTCGCTCAATCCATTGAATTCGTTCCAATAGTTCTTGTTCGATGACATCTGTTGAAGTTACTTGTAATTGAAAATCGTTTGGAAAGGCATCATTTTGACAGATTCATTCTTCACACAAGCAAATGATTCCTTGTAAAGCAGCATCAAATACAAAAGCGTCAATTGAGTTGATAGCCTGCACACCCTGAATGGTTGCAACGCACAAAGCATAACACTGCTTGAAAATGATATTTTTGACGATAATAGCATTTTAGAAGAACTTTAATTAACTTTACGTGAAGATATGTTTGAGGCATTGACAGTTTAGAGGAAAGTACACGTTCTAAATTTAGAATCGATAGTTCTAATGTTGGACTAGAATTGAAAAGAAGTACTAACATTAGATCAAATAGAACAGTATAAAGAAAATCTTTATTTATATATTACTATCAAAATTTTGTATTTTATGTAAAATAAAGAGGTGCCTGTAATAAGGTATCTTTTTATTTTGTTAGTATACTTCAAAATTTTGTATATGGTAGGTGTAAATATGTTAGGTAATTTAATCCATTCAGTTTTAGTTTTTTTAGAAGGACTTGGTTATTGGGGAGTTATGCTTGGACTAATGATTGAAATAATCCCAAGTGAAATTGTGCTAGCTTATGCTGGATATTTAGTATCATCGGGAAGTATATCGTTTTTCGGTGCTGTTGCATTCGGTACAATTGGCGGAGTTATAGCACAGTTATTTATATATTGGATTGGTCGTTATGGAGGTAGACCAGTACTTGAGCGTTACGGAAAATACATTCTCATTCAAAAGAAACATATTGATCATGCAGAGGCATGGTTTAATCGTTATGGAACTGGTGTTATTTTTACGGCACGTTTTATTCCTTTTGTACGTCATGCTATTTCAATACCTGCAGGTATCGCTAAAATGTCACATGTTAGATTTATTACGCTTACTACGCTTGCAGTCATTCCTTGGTCAACTTTATTTGTTTATTTAGGTTGGAAACTGGGTGAAAAGTGGGAGAATATAAATGAAGTAGCAGGACCTTATGTTAAATATTTTGCTATTGCTGCAGTCGCTCTTGCTGTTCTCTATTTTGTTGTAAAAAAATTAATGAAAAAACGTGGCTAGTAATCTATTATTAGGGGTACAAATCTATGCCTATTAAGCTAAGGTAAATTTATATCCATATAATTTAAACGCTATTCTTTTTGTAGAAATATACAGAAAGGATGGCGTTTTTTTCAACGATAGCAATATTTTCACTTGTTTCTTTGTACAAGATTAAACTTTATTCTTTTTAGACTTGAATTGTGAAATGTCATCTCGCCTGGCTATCGTTCTTAATTTCAAAACTAAGTATCATTGGTCCAACCTTCATGAACTCTCGACTTTCAAACGAATTATCCATTTTCTTGTCCTAATCAAAATTGTATTGTTTCTATATATAAATTCACATAAATAGAACTAAGGTTTTATTGATAATCAAAAAGTAAATATTATCTTTCTTCTTTACATAAATATAGGTATTGGCCAAATTCCGGGAAACAATCCCAATTTCTAGATACATCATCTTTTGTCTCTCGTTCTTCAATTTCTCCAGTTTTGGAATCTCTTTGTTCCATAGCAATATGACCATTTTCTTGATAACCAAAAATCATACTCTTCAATTCGGTATCCCCTTCATACTCCCAATACATTATTGTCCTTAGAAATATCCTATTATCGTCTTTAACTACAAAATCGTAGTTTAAATATTCACGAAGAAAATCATCCAAAAAACTTACTGATACCCATTTATCAGTGATATTTACTAGATACTTCGGTTGCCCTCCATCACTTAGGACAGCAGTATATGACTGGCAATTTTCATGAAGTGTACTTGCTGTCTTCTCATCAATTATATTCCAAGGTTTCCTTTTTATATTAGACCACTCATCACAATAGTAAATTCCCATTAATTATACACCTTTCTAGTAATATCACGAATAATAATCCCCTTCTTATAATGCATCTAGATACCTAGCAATTGCCTGATCAAACAAGTCTTGTTCTACTAAGGTATCTCCTTCCGAGCAATTACTACTTTTGTGCTCTAGGTAATAATTATCAGGGTCACTCATAAGTCCCCTTACGAATACTTGTTTTAATTCATGAAATCTTTAGCCGTCGCTACAAAAGATGCAAGATTTAGATTAGGAAATTTTTTTTCTAATTTTTCAAGTTCATTAATGTAGTCTTGACTTTGCAAATTATAAGCTATATCTTCAAACACTTCACTTACATAAAGAACCTGCTCTTCATCTAATTCTTTAAGAACTTCGATTGTTTTTTGAGTATCTTCACTCAATAAGTTTGTGAGCTTATTCCAACAATGCTCTATTCTAAAGCAATCTTCTGGATGTATTAACATCCTTTCACTAATTACTTCTTTCACACGATCAATTAACACTTTCTCACCGCCTATTAAGTTATGGTTGTGCAGTATCTGAAAAAATCGTTACAGATTTTATTTCGTCAACCCTAACAACCTTGTATTCTCTCCAAACCGGTACTCTATCAGGTGCTTTTACATTTCCAGGTAAGTTCCCTGCATTTTTATATCATCTCTTATCCGAGATTCGGGTAACCATGATGGATTGGTACAATACCGAGACCATCCCAAAAAGTTTCCTAGTGAAATAACCGGTCTAACTTTATGGGATCACTTTACTCCTGATTCGGTTTATCTTATTCTAAGTTCTTTTCAATAGTTCCGAACTGTAATTATTAAAGTTTCTAAAGCAATTCAACCCCCACTTGGTTTAAAAACTTAACTTTTAATCTTTCATGATCGCTAACACTAATTATCATATCATTTTCAACCTTTTTAATGCTTGTAACATCCTTAAAATTACCAGTAAATACTATAAAATCATCATGAGTTATACCTAGACTACATGTTTGTCTATAAACATCCATAGTTAAAATTAACTTAAATTTTTTATTATCCTTATAAGAATAAATCAATTCCCCTGCGTCTACATTATCTGCTATACTAACTGGTTCACTCAAAAAAAGTTCCAATAGTTCATGTTCATCATATTTAATAAACATTCTAGCTCACTTCCTTAAGAACTCGACTCTTTCATGGTTATTCTTCTTGTAAATATTTTTTCACGATAAATTCAACTTTTTCTCTCGCTTTTAAAGATTCAAAGGAAAAAATTCGTACGTATGATGTTTTTCCTGTGTTAAGGAATCTCATCTGAAACTTTTTATTTGGTTTCTCAGATTGTAAAAAAGAAGACTCACAATGACTAATTTGTCAAAGTGGGATTCTATTCGTTTAAAGTTATAATCCAAATACTTCTTTCATTTTAGAAAGAAGCTGATAAAACTCCTCTTTTTCATTCGGAGATGTTTTTAAATAATTGCTGACTGCAATTTGAAAATACTTATAAATAGTTTCATAATCAATCACTACTTGACTATCTCGATAGTCGACTTCAACCCCTGTGAACTCTTCTTCGTAAAAAGTTTTGTCATAGTCATCTAAATCACTCCAAAAGGTAAATCCTCCGAAATAATCCAATCCACACCCATTTCCATCACTTACATTTTCTAACACCCATTTAAAACAATTACACATTAAAAAAGATTCCAATAGATTTTTTATTGGCAGATGCTCAGGGGTTATTAAATCATTAGCGTTAATTAATTCAATCATAGTAAACCTCAATTTTTAGTTAGTTGAAAAAAAGAAAGTTATCTCTCTATTTTCACTTCTGTCAGTTTACTAAAGAGAGTTTCTCTTCTCAATAAGACTACGTTTTCGATCTGTAATCATTATAATTTACCTTTTTGCTTTTAAATATAGCATTTGAATTTTACACATTATAGAAATTCTATATTTATTCTATCAACTATTAATTTAATATATTTCCCATATAGGTATTCATAATCCTCTAAAATCTCATCTTCAATTCGTATTCCTATATCAAACATCCCACCTGAAGTAAGTAAGCCTTTAAGCTCATATTTAAAGCCTTCACCTAGCTTTGTAATTTGCTTTTCTTGACTATCTTGTATATCAATTGCATAATCATCTAGAAACCAAAGACTTAATTCCACAGGGTAGATTTCCCCGATTTTTATCTCATATGGAAAAATATTTGCAAAGCCGGTTAATTCAATATCTTTAATTTTCACTACAACTTCTTCTTCAATACATGAGTCTATCTCCTTAACTAACGCCTCATATCTCACTATAAATCCCTCTTTCCTTATTCTACAGGATTAATTTCTTGTACAGTTTTATCATGTAACATCTTCCAAAACTCTTGCCTCTTTACTATCACTTTTGATAACTCTTTATATACTTGCGAATGACCTGAATTCCAAAAATAAATGAGCTGCTCTTGAAAAGTATGATGTAGGTCATAACCAGTTTGTTCTTTTTTTGAAAGTAGCCCTAGTAATGCATATCGAATAGACATTCTTAAAACTCCTAACTTCGCTTGTAAATTATGCATAATTTGTTTCAATTTTATTATATCGCTTGTAAAATTTTAATAAACCGTTAGTATAAAAATATGACTTTTTAGTCATATTTTCTCTTTTTATAATAAAAGTAAAGGAGGATATGATAAAAATAGTATAATCTCGCTAATGATTGTTTAATTTTTTATCTTTTTAGGTTTCAGCATAATTTTTCCTATTCTCCTCCCATAGGTGATTGTAAATTTAGATGTAAATTCATGTAATTTAAGATTACTGTTATCTTGTTACTCGGTTCCCTCTTTCCTAACAGCTCAGTTTTGGAGAATAATTTCTGATCGAATAAGTCGGTGTCCTACGCCTTTTATCGTTATATTAGATTATTAGGTTTATATTAACAAGCATCTTTATTGCTAAATTAGTAGGATTGTACATATCAAGAATTATTAATAGTTTCTTCGTAGGTGCATTATACACCGCCGCAACAGCATCTGTTATCGATATGACGACTGAAACAAACCGTAATCGTTATATGGGAATGATTGGTGCATGTATGGGGATGGACTTTATTATTGGAGCAGCAATTTGGGAACATTTTTTTGACGAGCGGCTTAGTAAACGCATGTATACAAGACGGATTGATGCGCTACATTCGTAACGGAGAGGAAAAAAGTTGCATTATAATTGGACAAGTTATTTCTGTGGCTGGATTGTTTTTAATTTCATTTACAATCACTTTACTTTGGACAGGAATTTCCTCATCCATATTCTCAGCTGGAAATGCACTTGTATGAACGTGTACACTTTCATTTTTAGCGAAGCAAATAGAAACAGGTTACGGTACAATTTCGGGTCTAAATTTTTCATTTGACAGTTTAGGAAGAATGGTTGGAACTGTATTTTTCACAGCGCTATTTGTCTCACAAGGATCAGCATCCTCAGAATAAATGCTATCCATTGCACTGATTATCGCATTTTGAAAAGAACATCATATGTAAAGGGGCGAAATTTAATATATCGAAATTTTTCATCAAATTCGCGCTGGATGATGGGCTATTTTTCTGTTCCTATTTATTTATAATAAAATACAGTTTATAGTCCGTTTTTACATGCATCTCGGCTGTCCCCTTTATGATAAGTACATAACAGGAAACAAGGAGGAACGAACTTAATGTTTTTAGCACTTAAAGAATTAAAACAATCGAAATTACGATACGGATTAGTTGGTACAATTATGATATTATTATCATTTCTTGTACTTATCATATCAGGTTTAGCAAATGGTTTATCTCATGACAGTGCTTCTTCTATTATAGAAATGAAGGCAGACAAATTTATATTATCCGATGATGCCGAGGGGAAATTGTTGCGTTCTCAAATTAAAAAAGAGGATGTTAAAAACATATTGGCACAGGTCGATGAAAAAGATGCAGTTCCAATGTATATGAAAGTGTCAACATTTGAAAAAGAAGGAAGTTCAAAAAAAGTTGATGCTGCTATTTTTTCAAGTAAACCAGATTCATTTATTGCTCCAAAAGTAATTGAAGGGAAAAATACCCCTTTAGAAAACAATGAAATCATTGCGGATGAATCTATTAAAGAAAAAGGAGTAAATCTTGGAGACGAACTTGTAGAACCTATTTCTAATAAGGTGTTCAAAGTTGTCGGATTTACAAAAAATCAAATATTTAGCCATACACCTGTTGTTCGCATGAATGAAGCTGTATGGGATAGCATTGCAATGCCACATCAAAAAGATTATAACGTAATCGCTTTAAATACGGATAAAGAAATTAAGAATGCAAAAGTTGTAGATAAAAAAGAAGTATTGAAAGGCATTCCAGGTCATAAAGAACAACAACAGACATTAACGATGATTATTTCATTTTTAATTGTCATTGCAGCACTATTAATTGGCGTTTTTTTCTATGTCATTACATTACAAAAAACACACCAACTAGGTGTATTAAAAGCAATCGGAACAAAAAATTCATATTTAGTAAAGGCTTTAGTTATACAATCTGTATTTTTAACTAGCATTTCCGTTGTAATCAGCATCAGTTTAGTCCTTGCAGTACGGACTGTTTTGCCAGCCACTATGCCGTTTTTATTAACAGCAACAACAATCGCACAATTTTCAGGTATTTTTATTGTAATTAGTATATTAGGTACATTGTTCTCTCTATATCATGTATTGAAAGTAGATGCATTAGAAGCAATTGGAGGTGGCATGTGATGGTAACGGAAGTGAAATGGGAAAATACATCATCATTATTAAAGCTCGATCAAGTAAGTAAAGTATATGGAGAAGGAGATACAGAAGTAACAGCTTTACACCCAATTACATTGGATGTAAAGGAAGGAGAATTCATCGGCATTGTTGGTCCATCTGGTTCAGGAAAAAGTACTTTGCTTTCCATTGCAGGTGCACTGCTCTCTCCTTCGAAAGGAAATATTTATATTTCTGATCAAAACATAGCAAAATTATCGGGAAAAGAGATGACAGATATTCGCTTAAGAAAAATTGGGTTTATATTCCAATTCGCGAATCTCGTACCTTTCTTAACGGTGAAAGAACAACTTCTGTATATCGCTAAGTTAAAGGGAGAAGATAAAAAAGAAGCTGGTAAATTTGCAGAAAAATTACTGGAAACATTCGGATTATCACACCGAATGAATCGTTATCCAAATCAACTTTCAGGCGGGGAAAAACAACGAGTAGCTATTGCTCGTGCGTTCATGAATAACCCAGACTTAATCTTAGCTGATGAACCTACAGCTAGTCTTGATTCAAAACGTGCAAGAGAAGTCGTTGAATTAATGAAACAAGAAGTGAAGAAAAATAAAAAAGCAGCGATTATGATTACACACGATGAAAAAATGCTTGATGTATGTGATCGAATTTTAACACTTCGCGATGGAAAATTACTATAAGAAAACGAAGTGTACGAGCACATGTACAATAATAAGTGGCCTGCCGCATGCTCGTCAAGCTAACAACAGGTTGTCTCCTAAACGAAAAAACATGGTGAATTCTCAAACTATAGAGATATAAAACTTTTTAGGGATATCTCAAAATATTAGCTTGAAAAGTATAGGTACTACTGACAAAATACTGATATCATGTATTATCAAGAGCTAAATTATAAAAATTCTTAAAAATTAAAGGAGAGTACATATTAGTCATATATACTATGTGTTCTCCTTTTCCTATACCATAATTAGAGTTGCAGCATTAGAAGTGATGTTTGAAGAACCCGAATCTTAAAATTTTGTTTATTGACAGGGCTAGCCCTGCCAATAAATAAAATAAATCCTTCGAATAAAGTTATTTTTATACCAACAGTGACGTTCTATGTGAAAAGGTTGAAAAGTCATTTACACAAACATATTGACGGTACCACTATAAGTTTAAAATCTATTAATAACTTATCAACTTAATTACAATAAATTATTATCTTCTAATTCTTCATTTATTGGTTTTTCTTCCTCCACAATTTCACCAATAACCAAACTAAATGGATCATCACCTAGAATATTTTTAACTAATTCTATTTTTTCAAGTACTGATTTACTCATTTTTATTCCCTCTTAATGTTTATTTCACTCTCGAATCATGTAAGATTTTGTGTTTTACATTTAAGATAAAGAACTGTATTCATTCCATTTTCAA
Source organism: Bacillus cereus group sp. BfR-BA-01380 (assembly GCF_022663535.1). Classification (GTDB taxonomy): domain Bacteria; phylum Bacillota; class Bacilli; order Bacillales; family Bacillaceae_G; genus Bacillus_A; species Bacillus_A cereus_BB. The sequence goes on from NZ_JAKUFS010000008.1 coordinate 124,535, forward strand.
ATCTAAATTGCTATGAAAATTGGATTTTCGCAAATGGTGGCGGATTGAAAACTGGTGGTTGGATGTATTTTGATAAGGAATATGTAAGTTGGCTTAGATAATGAAAAAATCCGGCTCTTGCAAGTCGGATTTTCTTTAACTCTATTAAAATATTATAATTATTAATTGAAATGCAGTTACTTCTAGCAAAGTTTTGCAGTTAGCTATTTAAAAGCGTAAGCATATCTCTTTTAAAGATAGCAGCTATTTCTACTTCCTCTAATGAATCTCCCCATCTAAAAACTATATCACCTTTTAGGCAGAGATGAATGGAAAGATTAAAATAATCTATTTCATCTTTCCATTGATTATTTTCATTAAATGCTTTTCCGAAGATTCCGCTAATATTTTCTTCCGTAAGCATATCACTACTTTTACTTGCAATGATTGTGAATCTTTTAGGGTTACTAGAAACTATTTCAATAGCAGCTGGAAGTTTCTCGAGACAAAACTCTGCAATACTTGAGTAGAAAGTTTTCCCTCCAACTTCCATCTCAACTTCTGGACCCTTATTAAATACCTCAAGTTTCCATTTGGTTTGAAGAGCCTTCCATACTTTTCGGTATTTTTCAATCTTAGAGTTCGTTTTGATTTCAATAGCTGCAAGTAAGTAGAATTTGTAGACATTAGTTAAATCATGTTCCATACATACTTGCTTGATTTCAGTGCCACATACTTCTTTGAATTGATTCTTTTCATCTGGGCTAAATAACATGGAGCCATTAACACTGAATACACTTAAATTTGGTAAATTACCAACTCTTTTGATTACTTCATCTTTACTAAACCATTTGTAATATGAGAATGCATCTTCTTCTACTTCATTCCAACACTTCATCTTCCCACCTCAATTTTAATGGTCATAATGATTTCCATGTATATCATTAAAATGTGCCCCTCTATTTTTGAATGGGTCATCTGGGTAAATATGACCGCCTGAATGCTCTCTTATAATTTTACCATCCCTGAAATGATAGTCTCTTCCATATTTATCTACAGCTGGTGTAACCTTAGTTGGCTGTTCATTAACAGGAATACCGCTCGCTTTCTAATTACTTACATTTGATTTTATCCCAGTATAGTTTTCGAAAGTTACATTGCCAGCCCCTTGAAAAAACTCGATAGCACCTTGCATAAGTTCCAAAGCACCGATAGCTGTTTTTTCATACCATAGTCTATTTAGCTTCTTGTTCTTCTAAAGCTAATACTTCTTCAATTTCAGCTTCACGCGCTTTATCTTCTGTAACTCGCCATCCAATCCATACTCAATTCTTGTATGTTAAATGTACCACTTGCGGGACTAAAACCTTTCCCGCTTTGAACTTCCGCAAGACCTTGCGCAATGCTTGAATCAAAAATACCCATCATAGCTTGCATGCCAGGAAGGGTATTACTAATTACTTCAATACCTGCTTTCGTTTGGTCAATCCCTCGCATTTGTTCTTCTATTTCTTGTTCAATAACATCTGTTTAAGTTTCCATCTCCGCCAAATGCTTCAGCAACGGATTATGTAGTTTTAAATGCTGGGCAAGCTTTAAAAGGTTTTCAGAAGAAGAAATTAGAATACTAATAACTGAGGTTTTACGTTATAGGAATAAATGGAGGACTTCCACAGTGCTATCCAGTTAGGCTTTTGAACTGCATGCAAAAAAGCCGTTCTCCTATAAACAATGGAAATCGGCTTTTGTAATGTATCATTTATTATGAACACCCCTGTTCATGTAACAAGGATTAAGATTTATTAGCTATGATCATAAAACGTTTTGAATTTGTACGGATCCCTTTTTCAGTTTTGTTTGATGCGATAAATTTTTGCAAAATGTCAAAGTCCTCTTTCGTTTCACCAAATCGTGGTATGATCGGTGTGTGTTTTAATAGGAAAATGAGGTCTTCAGGTGTTTGGTAATAATCAATCGCATCATACTCTAAGATTTGCACGTCAGCAAAACCCGCATGTCCTAGCTCACGGACATATTTTTCTTTTAAAGTGCCGTCTTTTCCCCCTAAGCATTGCCCTCTTCCAAACGCTTCTTTTAAGTTCAATTTATCATGTTCACTAACTTGCTGTGTTAAGAAGATGCCATTCTTTTTTATTACTCTTGCTACTTCTGCCGCTACAAAAGGGGCATGACAACTAGATACAATGTCAAAAAAGAAATGCGGAAACATCAAATTTCCGGATTCCATTTTGCAAAATCTAACGTTTGAAACACGTGCTTTTTCTAAGTTAGACTGTGCTGTTTCTATCATTCCACTTGAATTATCAATCCCAATCATGAATAAAGCAGCCGATGCAATTTTTAATATATTCTCTCCCCCGCCTGTACCAACATCCAGCAAAACATCTGAGGATTTGCATCTCCCAATTACTTCTTCATAAAACTCCCATGTGGCACCTTCAGTTACGCATTTGAGTTTACTAAAATCCCAGCCATTTGATCTTCCGACTGTATCATAAAATTTTTTGTAATCTAATTCATTCATTTTGTATATCCACCTTCCAAAAGAGTATAAAGTCTAAGGTTATAAGACTTGTTCATGAATCAAGCCCGTTCCTTGTTTTCATAATGGTGACTCCCGAAACAGATTCAAAGTTTATATTTCCGAAAAAGGGCAGACTTCTCCCTTGATGGCTGGTACGCGTTTTACCCAACCCGAAAACTAATTACTTCGAACAATACGGAAAGACATCCACTTCACCCCATTTGAAAGATTATATTTATTATACTCTATTCCATTTTTTGTGTACATCGGAAAATACAGACTATTAGATGAATTATTCTGTTATTATAACGCCAAAAGAAGATCTACACACAAAAACGAAACATAGCTAATCCATAACATTATGAATCTGAAACTTTTTTGTTACAAAAAAATGCAGAATATAATCCCAAAATTCTAAAAGAATATGAAATATTGCATATTTAAATACATTGAAGTTCATTTAGATGCTCATTATAATTTATCTAGTATAAAGCTTTGTACACAATTATTTTAATATTTTTCTAGAAAAATATTTGAAAAACAAAAAGTAGAGGGAAAATGAATGAAAATTTTAAAAGGAATGCTAGTGTCTACAGTTGCAATTACAGCTTTTACGGGACTAGGAAAGACTACTCATATAGTGAGTGCTGCTTCAAACAATTCAGTAGTACAGCAAGAAAAATCTAATATAGAAAAAAGAGAAGAGAAGCAAATAATAATAAAGTTTAAAAATGAGATAAATTTACCGTATGAAGATGGTATAGAAAAGCGAATAAAACACGAAAAAAATGATGTCGTACTAGAAAGCTTTTTTTCCGAATTCCCAGATTTAACATTAACTCGCTTATTTACGTCTGTAAGTCCGGAAGAAATTCAAAATCTAGATAAAAATGCGAAAACCGATAATAATAATTCATCTGCTAACCTATTAAATTATTATACAGTTCAAGTTTCAAAGAATGTACAAGCAGAAATGTTAGTAGAAAAATTAAAACAATCACCTTTGATAGAAGATGTATACATGAAAGAACCGGAAAACTTAACACCACCTGAAGTACAGCAGCCAAATTTATCTCTTAATCCCTATGATGACCCTAGATTTGAGAACCAAGGATATCTAAAAGAGGCACCACATGGTATTAATGCACCTTATGCGTGGGGAATAAAGGGCGGAGATGGAAAAGGCACCACATTTGTAGATATGGAGTCTGGATGGGTATTAAATCATGAGGATTTAATACATCAAAATATTGAACTTATGTCTGGAATAAATGTAGAAGAGCGCTCTGCACACGGAACCGGGGTTCTAGGGATTGTTTCTGCGGAAGATAATCAAATCGGTAATATTGGTATTGTACCAAAAGCTACAGTAAAAGTAATATCTCAATTTAGGGATCAAGGTCGTGTTAACAGAGCAGATGCCATATTAAGTGCTGTAAATAATCTACATGCTGGTGATGTTTTATTGTTGGAGCTACAATCATCTTATGCTGGATACGGCAATCAATATTTACCAGCCGAAGTAGAGCCTGATGTATTTGATGCGATTCGTACCGGAACAGATAAAGGGATCATAATCATAGAGGCTGGAGCAAATGGTTCAAATGATTTAGATCGATTTAAAGATATAAATGGAAAACAAGTCTTGAATCGTAATAGCAAAGATTTTAAAGATTCAGGTGCAATCATAGTGGGAGCTGGTTCATCAACTATTCCTCACGAACGTTTATACTTTTCAAATTATGGAAGTCGAATTGATGTATATGGATGGGGTGAAGATGTAGATACAACTTCTTCAGATCCAAATAGAAGTGCTAAAAATTTATATACGTCTAGTTTTAATGGTACATCTAGTGCTTCACCAATTATTGCTGGTGCAGCCACTTCTATACAAAGTATTGCTAAGGAACATTTAGGTAAACCTTATAAACCAAATGAGTTAAGAGCCATCTTAAGTAACAAAAACACAGGAACACAATCTAACAATCCATCTGTCGATCGAATTGGTGTTTTACCAGATTTGAAAGCTATATTATCAAATTTGGGATTTAAATCAAACGGATCTGATTCAGAATCAAAACCAGAACCAAAACCAGAACCAAAACCAGAACAGCCCCAGACTGGACAGATAACAGAACAAGAGCCAAATAATCAGCCTATGCAGGCAAACATATTAGATGTTAATGCAACTATGAAAGGAAATCTTAACGACAATGATAATGTAGATGTGTATACTTTTAATGTTGATTCCCAGCGCAATATCGATATTTCTGCATTAAATGAAAATAAGATTGGAATGACATGGACACTTTATCATGAGTCAGATCTACAAAACTACGTAGCATATGGACAAAATGATGGTAATATGATTAAAGGAAAATATGAGGCGAAACCAGGGAAATATTACTTGTATGTCTATAAATATGAAAATAAAAATGGATCGTATTCATTAAACGTAAAATAGATTTTATGCATAAAGGAAATCCAAAAATGAACTGCACCCCAATTGTTAGACACAACTAATAATTGGGGTGCAGTTTTTCATGACCAAATATCCTATCATTTTCACGATTTCTCCCTCTATCCCTAATATGCAATATTGCATATTAAAATGTATTGATAAAATTGTAAGCGCTTACTATAATAAGAGTATAAAGATGAACCACATCTTAACATCAAAAAAAGAGGAGGAAATCACATGGCAATCGCAATGGCTGTTTTAAAATTTATCGGTGGAATCATCCCATTCGTACAAGAACTTTTAAAAGCATTTATGTAAGTTCAGGATTCCGCAATTATTTATAAAAATTATCATACAAACAATCTGTATAGCAAAGATGGATTGATGTGCAGATCAGAGGAGGAAATCACATGGCAATCGCAATGGCTGTTTTAAAATTTATCGGTGGAATCATTCCATTTGTACAAGAACTTTTAAAAGCATTTATGTAAGTTTATGATTCAGCAATTATTTATAAAAATTATCATACAAACAATCTGTATAGCAAAGATGAATTGAGGTACAGATCAGAGGAGGAAATCACATGGCAATCGCAATGGCTGTTTTAAAATTTATCGGTGGAATACTTCCATTTGTACAAGAACTTTTAAAAGCATTTATGTAAGTTCAGGATTCAGCAATTATTTATAAAAATTATCATACAAACAATCTGTATAGCAAAGATAAATTGAGGTGCAGATTAGAGGAGGAAATCACATGGCAATCGCAATGGCAGTTTTAAAATTTATCGGTGGAATACTTCCATTTGTACAAGAACTTTTAAAAGCATTTATGTAAATTCATGATTCAGCAATTATTTATAAATCATTATCATACAAATGATCTGTATATCAAACATGAATTGTTGTGCAGATCATTTGTGTGAGCAAAGCCCCTTTACATATTACGAAGGGGCCTTTTAGATTTCTATACATGGTAGTAAGACAAAATCATATACCAAAAACGAAAATTTTATCTTTCCACAATTGTTCATGAGAATTCCGTTCATTTTTTTCGTTTTTTGATATTTAATTTCGTTAAGTTGATGGCGATGGCATGCTACCCCTTTTTTAAAAACAAGCCCTCTCTATACTTTCCACATTCGTTCTTTGTGAAGCTATATCCCTCTTTTTTTAACACATCTACATACTTACATAATATAGATGATTGGATCCACTACGTCACTAGGACTATAAAACTTTCACCTCAAGAATATATTTTCTATAACATAATAGATCCTTTTATACGATAACTTCAATGATTTTTACATGTGTAATATATTTACTTTGTATGATCGTTCCAAGCTTTTTGATGAGAATTGGCTTTCCATTCTCTATTAAGGATTCTATTGTATTTAAGTATGTTTCTAGATCTTCATGATGTGTAATCCTCCCACTTACTTCCTTACCGTCAGATAAATAAAAGGCAACACGATATGCATATTGTTTTTTTGTCACTACATTCACCCGCTTTCTATATATAAACATATAAAAATATATTCTTACATAAAAAAGACATGTTAGTCCATGTCTTTTTTATAGGGGGTATCGCCACACCTCTATTAAGCTAACAAATAAAAATACCTCAAAACATTAACTTGATGGGCTTAAATAATAATTACGTTTGCTATAAGTGAATTAAAAAAATAGTTCCAATGCATTGCTGAGACCACTTTTCATCACAACCATCGCCTTGTCAATCGATCTTCCTCATTTCTCTCTGAATCTTGAGACGGGGATCTTAATTAAAGAACTACTTGTTTCAAAAAATAACAAAACCCTACAGAGAACATTTTTTTCCCTGTAGGGTTTTGTCATTTTAAAGGAGCTTGGGGGGAAGCTCGGTTTGATCAATTTTATTTTTCTAACACATCTGAACGAACGAGTCTTACATCATCTGTTTTAATTGCACCTGTGGAAGTAGATGATGGATTTTCTTTTTCAACAGAAGTAATTGCGCTAGAACCTGAAGATACTGTGCTTGCTTCTGCTTTGAAAGAAAAAACTGGACTTGCTAGAACAGCAAATGCTAACGCTGCAGGGATTACTTTATTCTTATAATTCCTATTATCTCTCCCTTTCTTTCATGATTTTCACAAGATTACAAAAAATGAAATTACACTGTACATCGCTTACACTTTTTACTTCGGCTTAAAGTAAACTTACTTTCAATACATTTATCTTAGTATATATATATTTCAATTTACTTTCATAGATGTTACAAAAGTCTTTCGGCCGTATTATTTCTTTCATCCGGACGATCCCGAACCCCAATTTCTCCCTTGTACATTTCAACTAGTGATTTTGCAATGGTTAGTCCGAGTTCAGCGCTTTGGCAACATAACCTTTGCCAAATCATAAAAAAAGCGATCCTTCATAATAAGGAGTTTATATAGTAGCGTGTAAATCTTTTGATTTTTAATTAAACAGGAAAATTTCATTCATGAAGGTTTGTTAAAAATAATTATCTATTTAATCTTAGAATAGCTCTTCATATGTAGTATGTAATTTTTAGCACTCTCTTCTAATCTTTCATCTGTCAAATTGTTTTCCGTACCATACACAGCAAACGTCGGTAAGAATTTCATACCAGTGTAAAGACATGAGGCTTGATAAGGTTTTAGTAATTCGCTTAATGTATACTCATTTGCTTCACCTGCTTGATACTCCTTCTCTACTACACCAGCAGAAATCGCTAAGCCAAACTCTTTTCCTTGCAGTTTATCTCCTTTAGAACCGTATGCAAAATCATATGCAAAAACATCGTCAAACCACTTCTTTAATAGTGGCGGAGAACTATACCAATAGAATGGGAACTGTAAAATATAACGATCTTGTTCTACTAATAAATTTTGCTCGAACTCAATATCAAAGTTCCAATCTGGATAACGTTTATATATTTCGTGCACAGTAAACTCTTCCTGATATTTCCACAACTCTTCTCGCCAACGTTTATTCACACGTGATTCCTCAATATTTGGATGCGCAATGATTACAAGAGTCTTCATAAATCTTTCCCCTCTCCTTAAAAAGTAGTTCGATATTTTTAAATATCATCTTGTATTTTGATGATATTGATATTATGCAACATATGTATTCGTACTTTAAAGTACGCACTTAAAAGTACTATAAGCACTTTTAGGTGCTATAGGTACTCTAAAGTGCCTATAACAAGAAGTGAGAAGTGTCTACGATACTATGTTTTAAAAGGTGTGGAAAATTTTATATAATTTAAAGAGCCATCAAAAAAATGAAAGGGGGATACTTTATGAAAACATACCATTTTCCTATTGAGGCAACTCTTGATGTTGTGGGTGGTAAATGGAAAGTCGTGATATTGTGCATTTTATTAGATGGGACGAAGAGAACTAGTGAGATTAAGCGTGCCATGCCAAGCATTACACAAAAAATGCTTACGCAACAATTAAGAGAATTAGAGGCAGACGGAATAATTAATCGTACTATCTATAAACAAGTACCTCCTAAAGTGGAATACTCCTTAAGTGAATATGGAAAATCTTTAACAGCTGTACTTGACTGTATGTGCGATTGGGGACGGAATCATATCGAGGAACAATTGTCCGAGAAAGAGAGAGATAACAGCAAATTTCAAAGTTAATTTTTATAACACACCAGTAAAGTTCTATAGCTTAGATTAAGTAATCTTTTTATTCTATTCAAACAATTTAATTGTTGTATATTGTAAGTATGTTTTCTTAACTACATCAAATCAGTTAACAAGAAGTACTAAAAAAAGGCCTGATTCGTTTGCTACTGAGTTGTACGGTGAAGAATATGTAGGTCCTTGGGTCACATCAATTGATGAAGAAGAACTCGAATATTCGATTCATGTCATTCGGGAAGGTTTTCATTTAAAAGGATTTGCGGAAGTTAGCAGTTACATGTTTGGAGATGAAATTGCTAAAAAAGAAGGTTACTCACCAGTAGGCTTATCATTTGGCGCAGGTTACGCCGTACAATCTTTTATGAAAAAAAATAACATCACCATTCGAGAAGCCACATTGTTAAGTGCAGAAGAAATTATTACAGGATGTGGCGTTTTTTAAGAACAGAGCACTTTAAAGTTCGAAGTAAAATGGAGCTGACTAAAAAGTTCACTTTTTAGTCAGCTCCTTTCACTTTTCGGTATGATCCAGTTCAGCGGCTCGACTACTTGTATGTCGAATATCGTCGGAAAGTCGATATATCATGTCGAAACGTCGATATATTCTAAAGAATGGTCGATATATTGTGAAAAGCGTCGATATATTGCAAAGAACGGTCGATATATCGGTGGACATGGAAAAAGGACTGGCCCAAACCTTTTGGGTCAGTCCTTTTTATAAAAAAACATAAAATAACTATGTAAAAACTTTAATGAGCTCTATATTGCCCCATTATCTTCTCTTCACCCATTCGAACAAGGCGTTTTGTGATTTCTCCGCCAACAGAACCATTTGCACGTGCAGATGTCTCTGGACCAAGTGTGACTCCAAGCTCAAGAGCAATCTCATATTTCATTTGCTCAATTGCACTCGCTGCGCCTGTGATAAGAAGCTCATTTGTATTACGATTATGTCTTTGAATATTCATCATTACACCTCCATTATATTCGTATATAATGTGCTCTTAATTATGATAAATATACATATTATCAACATACCTTTTTTGAATTTTTCCTATTGTTAATTTGAAATGTAAGCGTCAAATATTCCCCACCTATAATTTGTAAATAACCCATGAGATCATCTCCTTACATACTACATGTGGGGGTTTTCTATGAAAAGACACCTATTAAAGAGTTTTGTTAATTTTATTATTGAACTAACTGGCAGTTTAGTTGAAGAAGGAAAACTTATAGTAAACATAGAAAATATTCAATGAATTAAATTTCTTATGAGGTGAAAGTGATGGTAATAAAACAAGACGAAATTAAAGTAGTAGTTGGAGCTGGAGCATTTAACAATAATCCAGGTTGGATTCAAACTCAAGAAGATGAACTTAACTTATTAGCTGAAACTACCTGGGAAGAAAGATTTGAATATAATTCCATTTCAGCTATTTTAGCTGAGCATGTATGGGAACATCTTACTTTTGAAGAAGGTGTAAAAGCAGCTAAAATTTGTTATAAGTTTTTAAAACCATCAGGTCATATTCGTTGTGGCGTCCCTGATGCATTTTTCCCAGATGAAACCTACCAAAATATAGTTCAAGTAGGCGGACCTGGACCTAAAGACCATGCAGCTGCAAGCCATAAAATAGTTTATAATTATAAAACATTAACTAAAATGTTTGAAACTGCTGGATTTGAAGTAGTTTTACTTGAATATTGTGATGAAAATGGGCAATTTTATTACAACGAATGGGACGCGAACGATGGTGTTATTTTCCGTTCAAAAAGGTATGATTCTAGAAATCAAGGAGATAAACTTGGTTTTCCATCGTTAATTGTTGATGCGATTAAACGGTAAGTAATTCAACTAACGCATGCGTTAGTTCTATAAGTTCATGAGTCGCAAATGCGGCTTTTTTTGTTTGTGCTGTAATTAATTCCTCCATTCAATAAGGGGTAGGACGCACATTTTAACGTTTTTATACGCTAAGGGATTCTCGAAACTCCATAACACGAGCTGAATTGAGGATTTGATTTAAAGATGCGTTTTGAGACACTATTTAAGCTCTTTTCAGCACCTTTTACATTGAAGTGCATTTGTCTCATGATCAAAAAGCCAATTAAAGACGATAGAAATTGTTGCAGTAAGAACACCAAGTTGGTACTATAGCTGGTGTTCTTTTATATTCACTTGAATCAATTGTAAAACCACAAAGAGACACCTCAAATTGTGTATTTTCTTTACAAAAAATCCCCACACAATGTGCAAGGAGTAAGGAAATGAAGAACTGAGTAATCAAATACATCTTACTATCGATCAACCAGATACGCATAGTGAGAAAACTTTATTTTTGGATTAACAAAATACTGATTTGAATACAAAAACACTCCTAACGAGCATGCCCATCAACTTAAGAAATTAATTGTTCTTCAAAAAAGGGTATGCCAGCATTTTGGAAAAAAACCACGCTAAGCAAAAAATACAATCAGCCGCCCATATGGACAGCTGATTGACATAATGATCGTTATTGGAAGTAAATACATCTACTAATATTGGAAATTAATGATTGTATAATATCGTGTGAAATATCTGTAAGGAATACTTTCTGTTGTATTTCCTTTTTGAAAAGTTAAAGAATTTCCGTATATATCTCTACTTATAAATTCCCATCCGTTTTTCTCTTTCATTTCAATATAAGGATCTAGCTCTCCTCGTTTTACTAAATAAGGATGGGTAATATCAGCTGTTTGCACTTCCATTATATTTTTATCTGCAAGTACCATCTTTGACATAGCAATTGCCAGTGGTATCGGATTTCCTTCTTGAAAAATGACATCCTTTTTTTGTACAAAGAATACGCATGCAACACTAAGTATTACAGATAAGGCAATGAAAGATAACCTTAATTTCATCAAATCTCCCCATTCCTTTCTACTTTAAGCACTATTTCTTGTTTTTTATAATATAACCCTGCTCAAAAGGGAATTTATATAAAACAAATACATTCTTTTATTATGTATATCCTATACATATAAGGTTGACATAACACATCATTATAGGGACTGAAAAAGGATCTTCCATTTGAAGATCCTTTTAGCTGCTTGTTTAATTTAAGAAATTCTCTAGTTGTTTAATTAAAAAAGTGTTTTAGATTATAGAATAAAGTATTAGACTGGAGGGAACTCCTTAGCTGATATAATAGAAGGATAGGTGTAACTGAGCCTTCTACCTTTTTGTATCAGCAATTTTTTGGGACTTATAAGTGCGAATTATACTTGGAACTCCTACAATCATACTGACCATAAAACTCCACATTACATACCGCCAATCTTCATTGAGTAACGATACTCCTATAAAAAATACCAACTGACCTAAAAGGGCAAACCAGGAAAGTATCCATGCTACCTTTAAATTTTCCTTCATCTCATAACCCCCTCTATCCATTAGTGGAATAACACATGTTAATTTGGTAAAAATTGATAATTTGAGTTTATCATAAGTTTCTTCGACAGAGAACGGAAAGTATCAACAACGCTATTTAACATAGCCAAATAGATAAAAGTATATTGTATATCCTATACATGTGAGGTTAACATAACGTAATATTATCGGTAGCAAGGATTTACTAGAATCCTTGTTTTTATGAGATTTTTTCTTCTTTTCTATGTAAAATCGATATGCAAGATTTTATACATGGTTGATATAGCGCGGATCCTGGGAATCCTCGCTATTCTTTTTTTGCATAAAATCTTGTATAAATAAAAAAGATTTTGATGCTGGTATCGAGAAGTAATGAGTATTCAATGATAAAATCGAAATGTATTTCGAAATGAATTAAAAGGGAAGCTAGATGAAGCAAATTTGGGGCTATATTTCATTAGCATGTTTATTAGTATCAATTTTTTCTTTTATTTGTTTAGTAAATGGATTTAGATTTGGATATGGTGTAATGAATCGAGTTATTTTGGTATCAATACCGTTTGGGTTATTAGGAACAATGTTTTTTGGATTATTATCTCCCAAAACAAAAGTAAAAAGAATGATGGTTTGGATTTTGAGAGGATTTACAGTTTATATTTTTCTATTTTTAATTATTAAGACTGTTTTAGGATAGACTTTTTATATAATAGTTAAAATAAAGAAGATATTGAATCATGATTCAATATCTTCTTTATTTATAGTGTTTTGAAAGTATACTTTTGTTGTGTATTTTGAGGATATCAGGAGATTTGGCATGAATTCAATGTTTTCAGTAGTTTGAAAGGGCTAGCCCTTCGCTTCGCTTCACTTCACCCCAGCCTTCACCATTTTACCCAAAAACAAGGTGGATATTTATGAGAGTTTAGCTTATTTTTTGTTTTGAGGAACACTGATTTCTTAACTTGATGGCGATACTCCTAACGAGTGCTTTTTAATATTTAGGACCCATATAATCATAACTCTGATCTAATGCCTTAATTAAATCAATTGCACTCTTTAATTCATGTTTATCAGATTTCAATTCTTCCATTCTTTCTCCAATATTTTTTCTGAAATCTTCTAAATCACTAATCGCCTTCTTCCCCACGCCAAGTTGCGACCAACTTGCTAGAAGTAAATCGTGAATATCACTCACTACACTTTTATTATGATGTAAATCTTCAATCATATGTTCAAATTGTTGTAATGCTTGATTTAACGCTTCTTCATTTAAATATATCCTTGGCATTATACATCCCCCCTATTTTTGTCCATCTGCTTCTTTATAAGCATTTAATTTCTCTTCAATAAAATTTGAAATCTCTGTCGCTGTTCTTATGTACCAAAAACTTAAATGTTCTACATGAGCCCGTATATCCGTTACCTTTGCTTCTAGACGTCTACTCTCAGCTGTTTCTAATAAAGTCATCATATTGGAAATTAATCTTGGTACTCGATCTTGAAATTCTTGTGCATTGTGTTTCATACGTTTAACAGCTTCTTCTAAATGTTCTACTACTACACGAATTTCTCCACCACCTAGTAATGTACCAGGAGAATCAGACACCATTTTTCCTGTGTCTAGATCCATAAGATATGCATTTGATAAAATTCCATCATTTCCAAAATGAAAATTCTTATCTTTTTGATAATGATATCCAGGTCCCGAAATAGAATCAGTAAACTTTAGCGCTCCAAAAAGAATCTGCTGTGATAATGGCATGTTTTTTAAAGCAGCTAAAACTTCTTTAGACGGAGGTGGTGATACAGCATATGTAGAACCAATATGACCGTCATAAGGTCCAAATGGCCCATAACCAATAGAATCTGAGCCATGAACAGCACCCTTAATTCTTCCTCTAAACTCTCCATTATTCGCTCTTTCTTGCAAATCTGGTGGAAGTAAATGCTTTGCGCTTGGTGCATTCCACGACAAACATCTCACACTTTCATTAAATGCTGCGACATACTCGGCTAACGCTCCACCTAAAGAGTGGCCTGTAGTATATACCTCTACATCTTCTCCTTTATATTTTTCCATTACTTGCTTCATTACTCTTTCAGCTTGCTCAAATTGATTATGATATTCCCACCGTTTATTCTCTTCATTCCAGTATTTCTCCGGATGATTACCTTCAGATCCTGGGGTTGGGGGTGGAGCTGGATCATGAACGCCATTACGTAAAATAAAATGATTACCATCTGCTTTAGCGTCCTTCATTCCTTCTCCTGGCTTAATTGGAAGCCCTAAAGAATTTTTCTCAAATATTGTATCTCCCTCTGTACCTCGGAAAGCCACCATTACTTGTGTTTTTCCATTTACTTCTCTTTCAAAGACAACAGCATCCATTCCTGTTTGTTTGTCATGAAAGGTCATGTCCTTATTTACTTTCCATGTTTGTACAGGATTACCTTTATTGTCTGTAATATCAACACTTTCTCCTAACTTCTCGTCACTACGGTAAGCATATCTTGACATCTGATAATAACTTGAATCTAAAACTTTATTATTTTCATTCAAAACATTTCCCCTCCCAGAAAATTTAATATATTCTAAATATAGAATAACACTAATGGGGGGGATGATGATTGAAAAAATATTGTTTAGGACTAATCATAATCTTTACACTAATATTTGTAGGGGGATGCAGTATGAATAATGATAAAGCAAAAGAGGAGCAACAAATCGTAGATAAAGCAAAAGAGGTAACCATTAAATATTTTAAAGAAAGAGAAGATCTAGATGTGGTAATTACTGGTTATGAATTCGCTCCAAATGATTTTCAAACTGTTTTTATAGATGGACATGTTAAAGGTGATGAAAGTAAAAAGTTTGGAGTAGGTGTAGAATATGGAGGTGGAGAGTATAACATAAGTTCTAGATCATACTCTGAAAATCTAAAATTAAAAAAATAAGAGGTTAGACACTCTGAACTGTACCCTTTAGAGTGTCTTTTCTTTAGAGGCTTATCTCCCACAAAATGCCTTAGCGTATAATATCCACGTTTTGTCGGAAGTACCACGCCGGAAAATTCAATATATTCTAAATATAAAATAATACTAATGGGGGATGATGATTGAAAAAATATTGTTTAGGACTAATCATAATCTTTACACTAATATTTGTAGGGGAATGCAGTATGAATAATGATAAAGCAAAAGAGGAGCAACAAATCGTAGATAAAGCAAAAGAGGTAGCTATCCAATACTTTAAAGAGACTAAAAACTTAGATATTACAGTGACAAAAGTAAAATTTGGGCCTTCAGATTTTGGGGTTATTTTTGTATCTGGTTATGAAACAGGTAACCAAAATCGTAAAGTTACTGCAGATATAAATTACAGAGATAATTATAGAGTTGAAAGCATAAGTTACGATGACTAAAATGATAAAAATGAAAACAATACATTCTTATTTGTTTTCTACATTAATTTTAATCATTTTATGTGGATGCAATATGAATCAAAAAAATAAAGAACAACAAATAGTGGATAAAGCAAAAGAAACAACTATTAATTATTTTAAAGAAAAACAAGACTTAGACGTGATAATTACTGGATATGATTTCGCCCCAAAGGATTTTCAAACTGTTTTTATATATGGGCATGTTAAAGATGACAAAAGTAAAAGCTTTACTGCAGATGTAGAATATGGTGGTGGGAAATATAGAATAGGTTCCATGTCACGTTCCGAAAATTTGAAATTAAAGAACTAAATCATTAGACACTCACTAGAGTGTCTTTTCTTTATAGGCTTATCTCCCACAAAATGCCTTAGCGTATAATATCCACATTTTATCGGAAGTACCACCACCAGAAAATTTAATATATTCTAAATATAGAACAACACTAATGGAGGGATGATGATTGAAAAAATATTATTTAGGACTAATAGTAGCCTTTACACTAATATTTGTAGGGGGATGCAGTATGAATACTGATAAAGCAAAAAAGGAGCAACAAATCGTAGAAAAAGCAAAAGAAGAGACTATTCAATATTTTAAAAAGACAGAAGAGATAGACGTAACAATTACTGAACATGAATTTGGTCCAAAAGATTTTCATACTATCTTCATATCCGGTTATGTAACAGATGATAAAACTAAAGAATTTACTGCATCAGTTGAATACGCTAATAAATATCACATTGGTTCCATCTCAACAACTAAAAACTTCGAACTAAAACGATGATTAGTTAGGCACTCATAAGAGTGTCTTTTCTTTATAGGCTTATCCTCCACAAAATGCCTTAGCGTATAATATCCACGTTTCGTCAGCAGTACAAAAACCATAAAATTTAATATATTCTAAATATAGAATAACATTAATGGGGGGATGATAATTGAAAAAATATTGTTTAGGACTAATCATAATCTTTACACTAATATTTATAGCGAGATGTAGTATGAGTAATGATAAAAAAAATGAAGAACAAAAAATAGTAGAAAAATCCAACGAAACAGCCATTAAATATTTTAAAGAAAAAGAAAATCTAGATGTAGTAATTATTGGATACCAATTTGCTCCGAGTGATTTTCAAACTGTTTTTATAAAAGGACATGTTAAAAATGATGAAAGCAAATCGTTTACAGTGGATGTAGAATATGCAAATGGGGATTATAGAGTAACTTCTAAATCATACTCTAAAAATCTAGAATTAAAACACTAAGTCATTAGACACTCTTTAGAGTGTCTTTTCTTTATAGGCTTATCTCCCCCAAAATGCCTTAGCGTATAATATCCACGTTTTATCGGCAGTACCACCGCTAGAAAATTTAATATATTCTAAATATAGAATAACACTAATGGGGGGATGATGATTGAAAAAACATTGTTTAGGACTAATCATAATCTTTACACTAATATTTGTAGGAGGATGTAGTATGAATAACGATAAAAAAAATGAAGAACAAAAAATAGTTGACCGAGCTAAAGAAAGAACTATCCAATACTTTAAAAAACGACAAGACTTAGATGTAGTAATCACTGATTATAAATTTGGTCCAAGTGATTTACAAGGTATTTTTATATCTGGATATGTTAAAGACGATAAAGATAAAAAATTTAGCATAATCATAGAATACGGTGGCGATAAGTATGCAATAGGTTCAATCTCTACAAGTAAAAATTTACATTTAAAATAATAATTCCACACGATGCATAAGGAAAAGTTGAATCAAAAAAATCTTATTACCTTTGAGTATAATTTTCTTATTAATCATATTAGTAGGATGCAATATGGACAAAAAGCAAAAAAACGAAGAACAAAAAATCGTAGAAAAAGCAAAAAAAACAACTATTAATTATTTTAAAGAGAAAGAAAATTTAGATGTAGCTATTACTGATTATAGATTCCCTTCTAATGATATAGAAACTATTTTTATAACTGGTCATATCGAAAATGATGAAAGTAAGAAATTCACAGCTTCAATAGATTACAATGATAATTACAATATCGGTTCTATTTCAACTACAAATTTTAGCCTAAAATATTAATTTTGAAAGACACTCTAATGAGTGTCTTTTCTTTATGAAAAAGTCCTTACACAATGCACAGGGGGAAAAAGAATACTGTTAATGTGAATAGCTTCATTTTAATACATCAATACCCAAAGAGGGGTCACCACTATACCAAGAATACGAAACTATTAGATCATCTGTTGCTATACAAATGACTTATCAAATCATACGTGAATTGTAAAACCACAAAGAAAAACCTAAAATTGCTGCTTAACAACACCTTTCAAAAGAATCGTTATAACAAAAACATACATTATTGTTACAATATAATTACCATTAAAATAAAGAGAAAACGAAATATATATTTAGGAGGAGAAATACTTTGGAAATAGATCATATAAAGAATATCCTAAGAAAAAGAGCAACTATATTTCAAACAGGTGGAAAAAGACCCGATTTATCTATAAACGAAAGTTGGATTGGAAAGATTCCCTATTCATTACCAAATGAAACTTACCCAATCGACCGCTATCAAGACAAAATGTATGCGATCATGATGCTTAATTTAACTCAGGTCCCTTTTGTTCCAGAAGCAGTAAAAGATATGAAGGCCATCGCAGTATTTCTTTCGCCAAACTTTGCTAAAGATTTGTCCAACTTATCAGGAAATTTTTGTATTAGAGAATATGATTCTTTAGAGGAATTAGTACCGAATGAAATGTCACTTACGTTTCCAAATCTAAAACCTTTTCCTTTAATACCAAGATTAGTAACTGATGAGTTTCCACAATGGGATACGGAAGATTTTCCCAACAACATGCAAGATAGAATTTTTGAACTTGAAAACACAATTGAGATTGACTACTACGAGGATATTTTTGAAGAAAATTATTACATACACAAATTAGGAGGCTATGCTTGCTTTGCGCAATCTGGTATCCAATGGCCCGCGGATTATGAATTTATTTTTCAAATAACAGACGATCCAAAAGCAAAGTTTGGAATTATTCACGGCGGCGGAATTTACTTTGCTAAAAATAGCAAAACAAATAATTGGATCGCACATTGTGATTTCTTGTAGGAATAGAATATGAAGTAACGTTTTGCCCTCTTTCTATATTTGATTCGAAAGCTAAAAAGTAGTGTTCATTATAAAACCATCTTTCACTAGAAAGATGGTTTTATAGTATGGTTTATTGTTACTTTCATTCATGATTACGATACTTCTTTCAAGAATGAAATGAAGGAAGTATCTAGTCGATATATGAAAGGTCGCACTACATCGTTATTAACCGCACCTTGCTCTTCTTTCGTCATACCACGAAAATCATGTATTCTGTCTAGCTATAACAAACTTCGATACCGCTCATTAGGTATCATAGTAAGCATTTCCTCAATACTAGCGAGTGAGAATCTACACTTTGCCCCATCGATACAATAGCGTATAAAGTGAAACTTTAATCAGTGGGGGTTTTTTTCATCCCCCCACTGATTATCAGCCCTCACCAATCGGGCTTTTACGGGCAGTTTATCTCCCACCTAACTTCTTAAGGAAAGCGGAAGCGGCTTGCTCAGAATCGCAGGGCGCCCACGCCCCCTCGGCCGAGGCGCGTTTTGCCTCGTCCGAGGGGGCGAAACGACCGGAGATTCTAGCCGCTAGAGCTGGACAATGCTTCCGCTGAATTTTGAGGCGGGAGTATTACTGCCCGTTAATGCGGGATAAATTCTCCATTCATAATGGTTAAGTCTACTTTTATGTATCGTCAAGCGGAAAATAAATGAAATCCCTCTTCTAAAAGAACATAAGTTCGTATATAATAAGAACGAACGTTCCGATTCGTAGGAGTGATTACCAAACCGTTACCTTACGAAGTTTTTACACCATTGTGTCCTGCGTCAAAATAGGACTCGATCAACTAGCCGTTGTCGGTGATGTGAATAGACAAGGATCAATTATGTGAGCCGCCACTCCGACCATAGAAAGATATATAAGATGTTCGAATTACATAACAAAATTAGCAAAAACAATAGATGGCATCCATCATAAGTATGGTAAAGATTCGATTATGAGAGGTATAAGTTACATACAAGGGACTACACAACATGATAGAAACACATGATTAGGAGGAAATAAAACATGAATAACATAAATATGCCAAAAGATAGAGGAATGGTAAAATGGAATCCGTTTTCTGCAATACCAGAACAATTTACTGGAATCCGAAAAATTATTGAGGAAAAAACGAAGGTGCCACGACCAGTATTAACAAAAAATGTGAAAGAGAAAATTGAAAACAAGTTATTATGCTCATTCCTTTCAGAGGAAGAAATATTAATTACTTATTATGAAGATGGTCACCTACTTACAAGCTATATAACTGTAATTAGCATAGATCCTTTGAACAACTCTGTAATATGTACAGACGCGTTTTATAATAAAATTACTTTTAAGTTTGTTGACATTGTTGATGTACAAGGAATAACTGTTTGAAAATTCATACCTTTCTCTTCGTATATGATATTATAAATATATATATTACTTCATTTCGTTTACTAGGGGGATTATTTTAGTGTTTTGGAAAATATTTTTTCTTTGTGCTAGTTTAATATTGAATATATGTGCGTTTCCTGCTGCAATGTTCCTTGGTACAATGGCCACCGATGCTCCTGGAAGCGGCCTTGCTGAATTTTCCATTGGATTCTTTATGATTCAAGGAATCCCTCTGATTTTACTTATTATTAGCGTGGTTTGTTTGGTAAGGAAGCCGAAAAATAATCAGAAAGCCAATTGACAATAGAAGTTGTAAATAAAGGTTTATTCCTCATACATATATGTATGGTGCAATTCTATTTTTCTGTTATAGCATAAAAACAAGAATCAAGTGGTCCAGACTCCATTTCTGTGGTGAAATCATTTACCAGCAGAATAACCGGTAAAAGAATCCTGTTTTGTGTAGGGTTCTTTTACTTTACCTTCAACATGAATTGTTGTACAGATCATTTGTGTGAGCAAAGTCCCTTTATATTGATCTAAAGGGACTTTTTTAGGTTTCTACATACTCAGAAAAAATCATTCCATACAACCGAAATCTGAGATAAAAAGATAGCAGTAGATTGACAGAATTATACCCACTTTATGTAAAGAACATACTACAAATAACCCTACTAAGTTCTATGGTTTAATCGAACCATTTGTCTCCATCAGTAATCCATTTACTATTATGTAAATCAAAGCATGGATCATAATCATGAAAACTAAAGTAGACAGGCATTTTAACGCTTGGGCCACCTGCTTTATTCCAACACGCAGCAAACCATTCCACAATAGCTTCTGTTTCAATTTTAGATAATTCCCCATCATCTTGATCATAAAACTCCCAAAATTCATCTGATTTGTCATCAGGGAATTTGTAATATTCTACATCATCTATCAAATCGTGACTACCTGAAAAAATACTGCTATCACTTCCTTCATAAAAAACTTCACTTGCTCCTCCATCCATGGAAAACATGACAATGGACATTCCAAATCCCTGAACAAAAGCTGTGAAATCTAATAAATCTATCCCCTTATAATAATTAAAATGAATTGTCTCTTTTATATTTCGAATCAGATCATCGGAATGTTCTTCAAGACCCTTTTTTAAAGAACTTGTGTAATTTTCTATCGTAAACAAACGATTCACTCCATATTCTAATTGAATTTCCAATATATTTTTCTCATCTAGTAATATCAAAATTAAGTATTAAAAATACGCACGATCTCGTCAAACGTACTCTCCCATCCTTAGAAACAATCCCAATTGTATAACACATCTGAAAAATCTAACCGAGCTAAGTCGTCTCTATTAATAAAAAAGTTTGCAACACCTGAATCTCCCCACATAATTCCTAAATCATCATCTGTATCAATCTGTAAAAGCAGCGTATCATATTTGCTACCCTCTTCTCGTGGGTCATACTGTGTAAAGAACGGATACCCACCAATCCTATGTCCTATATTACTCATATGTTCAACGTATAAACTCCTTAACTCAATCGTTCTATCACCGTCTTGTACCTCTTTTTCTTCCTCAAAACCCACAAGGAACTCACTGCCGAATCGGTAATCACAAGTTGTAACTGGCTGTAATCTTTCTTCAAATACAAGTTTCGCTTCCAAAGGAGGAATGAACTCCTCATCATGCTCCTCAATATTATAGTTAAACTCAGTAATCAATTTACTTTTGTCTTTTATAATATCTTGATGATATATAACTCTAAACCCTTCTTGTGATGTAGGATTATCGAAATCCGCCCCAACTAAATCATCTGTAGTATCTACAAAGAATTGCAAGATGCCCTTTGTCGGCATGTTATTGATATGCGGCACATCTTCAAAATTGATTTGTGCCAGCAAACGCAATGTCTTTCCTTGTTCGTTTTTAGGGAGTTCCTCACCAATTAGCAAATAAGGATCTCCACCAATTTTACTCTCCCATAACTCTGTAGCCCCTACTTTACCTGTCATTTTTAGTGTTGGTTTTAATGATTTTAAAATATCCTCTTTATAGTTTTCTAATTGCTCTGGAATATATAACTCTATATCTTTCATTTAGAATCCCCCTTTTCATTTAAATATTAGCATAATGTAACATCCTATACGTATATTTCCTACGTGGTAGTTACATAGATAGCATTGCTTGCGCTTACAAATTAAAATTTTATTTAAAACGTGAAGGCAATTTTTTTCAAGCTACTGTAAATATCACGCTTTAACTAAACTTCTCTTTTTACAAAAATATATGTGACAATCAAAAACACAAAGAAAGACCTATGATCTTACAGAATTCTATTTTGATATGAAAATATTTATCTTTTTTATGAAAGCAAATCACTTGGATAAGATCAAGTCGTTTGCTTTTGTATTTATAAAGGTACAGACCGCTCGCTATCTTTAAAAACCATATAAATTAAACAACGTCATTTTAGTTATAAATGGTTTTATTTATGTTTTCTTTAGCAATTATTCATTACAAAATGCAAATGATTGTTTACATTTTGTAACCAATCTTTTACAATGATGGTAATAGAAAATAAAGGAAGGAAAATCAAAATGTTGGAAAACAGAGTAAGAGAATTACGGGCACGTTTTAAATGGACTCAGCAAGACTTAGCCGATGCAATTGGCGCGACAAGACAGACAATCGGGTTAATTGAAAAAGGAGATTATTCCCCCTCTGTCACTATGGCGTTAAAAATAGCCGCTGCGTTTCAAGTTACCGTAGAAGATGTTTTTTATTTAAAGGGAAAGGAATGATTATGGTGAAGCAGGTTTTAAGATCTCCGCTTATAGGGGCGAGTATATTTGTGTTGGTTATTGCGTTTTTACTATTTTCTCTTATGAGTACACAGGTCGTTTTAGCTAGATTATGTTTTGGGATTTTAGCGACGGTTACTTTTTTATGGTTCATTCTTACAGAGTTTTATAACAGAAAGAATCCTGATGATAAGATTAGATTATTTGGCTTTATACCATCCGAATTTCGTGAAATAGATGAAGGGCAGCAGTGGGTAACCTATAAGGCTTGCCGAAATGTGTATATTTACTATAGCATTGCACTTCCAGTAACGGCAGGGATCTGCTTCCTCTTTTCTCAACATCATTTTGTTCCATTACTGTGTATTGGTGTACTAGGTGCAGGTCAATACATTGTCTATTGGTTAACTACTATTCTTATTTTAAATCGTATTTAATCTAAAGAAAAAAGGGGATGAAACAATATGTTGGAGTGGGCTCAAAATGCGGGTGCATTATGGCAATATGCAGTGTTATTTCTATTAGCTTTTGCCCCATGGATGGATGTATCAATCGTTGTACCACTTGGTATCGCATGGGGGTTACACCCATTTGCAGTAGGAGTAACAGCATTTGCAGGAAATCTTATTTTAGTTCTACTACTAGGCTTTTTCTTTAAACAGTTTGCCAGATGGCAAGCAGCAAGAAGGTTAAAAAAAGGTATAACAGCACCTTCGAAAAAAGAAACTCGATCAAGAAGAATATGGGAACGATATGGTATTCCAGGTTTGGCCTTGCTCGCTCCAATTCTTGTAGGGACCGATATTGCGGCCGTATTAGCTTTAACATTCGGGTCTTCCCGGACACACGTCATAAGTTGGATGACGGTCAGTCTAGCAGTATGGACAGTCATTTTTGCGGTTGCTTCGATGTATGGATTTAGCTTTTTAAATATCATTTAGGATAACATGATGATTTTATATAATCTGAAATCGTTCACTACCTAAAAATTATGGGGTGATGAAGTGAGTTCATATATTATCAAGACAAAAGATTTGACCAAAAAATATAAAAATCAAACGCTTGTAGATCAATTGAATATGGAGGTAAAACAAGGAGAAATTTATGGTTTTTTAGGACCGAATGGTGCCGGGAAAACAACCACCATCCGTATGTTGCTTGGACTGATTCGTCCCACAAATGGGGAAGTAAAAATATTTAATCAAGAGCTCAACCAAAATCGAATGTCCATTTTAAAAAAAGTGGGGGCACTTGGACGCAAGTGGAATTTTTATATGGTATGGTTTTATGTCCTACCCTTTCTAGTGTGTTTGTTGCCTTGCTATGTCGCTTCGAACATGTTGATGGGGGATGGAAACAACTTCTGACTTTTCCGATTTCTAAAAAAGACATTTACCTTTCAAAAATGATTTGGGCTTGGTCTCTAGTGGGGATAACAAATATCGTTCTTTTCACCTACCTTTTCATAATAGGTAATATAATGGGGGTCACAGGGACTTTCCCCTTTTTCGATCTATTAGGCTTATTCTTGAGAGGATGGCTAGCTACATTACCATTAATTGCAATGCAACTATGGCTATCTACCCAATGGAAAAATTTTGTGCTTCCTTTAGCAATAAATTTTGCCTTTGGAATGCCTAATATCTTCATCTCCAGTTCAAAGTATGGAAAATACTATCCATGGTCTCAACCTGTTTATGCAATGACTCCTGAGAATCAATTGGGATTCACTCAATCTCTCCAAGATTTTTATATTGCAGTTATTATTACATTTGTAGTATTTAGTATAGCTGGACTTTGGAGTTTTCTTAAAGCCGAGGTTAAATAACATAAATACAAATCTTAGGGAATAAAAAGGAGCTGATTAAGTGAAAAAGTTAGTACTTTGAAGCGTGTGTATTCTTTTTGTATTAGCTATCTTATTTTTATTTGGGCCTTTGAGCGCGATTCTTAAATAGGTTTCTTTTATATACAGATCATCATGTCTTTTAATTTTGATGTGAAAAACCAAGAGCAATACTACTTACGAACTGTGGTATTGCTCTTTAAAGTTGTTTAAGTCTAAAAGATTATTCAATAATCTCGTTCGATTGCTTAAAAAGAAAAAGTCGTAGTTATACAATTTCTTACGACTTTTTCTGTAATAATAAAGATGAATTTAACTGTGTGGCATAGCATTCTTAATGTAGTCAGAAAGCTGTTTATCAATCTTATCTATCCCTAATTTCTCTCCTACTTCAGGATTCTCTTTATAATAACGTTCAGCTGCTTTGGATATCTCAGGATCCCTAAAAGTCAACTTATTGAGGTATTCATTCCATTGTTTTGCTAGTTGAGTTACGTCTAGATTTTCAGGTGGTGTTCCTTTCTCATATTCCATTCGGATCTTTGCAGTTATTTTAGTCCATTCACTTACACATTGCTTTCTTTCCTCTAGTCCCATTTGTTTGAACATCTTTTCCTGTTGCTCTTGGGTAAAATATTTTTCTTTACTCATATTTATCACCTCAATTAAATTTATAAATTGCTCTGCGCCCACTTCTTGCTGACTATTAAGCAGCTCGTATATTCTTTCCAACCGACTGCATAATTGCTCGTGTATTCGAATGTACTCTTTTACACTTTCTAACTGTACTTTTATAACTTCGACAGGATTTAAATTTGGATTTTCTATCATTTCTTTAATCTCACCCAAAGCAAAACCTAACTGCTTAAGTGACATAATTTGTTGTAGCTTGGTAATATCTGTTTCAGTGTAAATCCTATATCCCTTATCAGAAGACTGCGAAGGAGAAAACAATCCAATTTTGTCATAATGATGGAGCATCCGTACCGTAAGTCCAGTTTGTTTAGCTAATTCTCCAACTTTCCAAGTTTTTTTATTCAGAATTAACCCCTCATTTCGTACGAAGTAATTTTGCCGGCAAAATTACCATACAACCTGACACCGTGTTAGGTTCAAGTATCTTTTTAAAACTTTTTTGTTGTTTATATTAATAACAGTTTTCATAAAAAACATGCCTTCTTGTTTAAGAATCATACCCAAATTTGGAACTATTGGTGAATGATAAAAGTCGATACCCTCGCATTTGAGAATATCGACTTTCATTTTTAAATTAATTTATTGTTCAAGAATATCTTTTAAGTTCTCTTACATGTCATGGAGATATACTTGACCGCAACTAAATTTGGGATTTCTAACACGACTTTTGATTAGATTTTTTGTTAACAGACAATAAAGTTATTATAAATAAAGTTTCTGTCGTACTTAAAGAAAAGAATGTACTTTTTTGGTGGACTACATACTATACGCGAAAGAATATAAAACAGAGGAATTATATAAGGGGTTAATTGATTTTGGAGGAGGACATAGCCCATAACGGGAGGCGTATCCGCAGATGTGAAGCATCGAGAATCTTAAAAATAAGAATAATTAACTAAACAAAGGATTATAAATTGTGGTACCACCACATTGCTATCAACTTAAGAAAACAAGTCCCCCAAAACGATAAATAAGCTTCTTCGTTACAAGAAAGCCTAAAAATTTCGTTCTGGGGGGTGCAATAAAACTTTAGCTTGATGGCTATGTATCTCTACCCCAAATTGTTCAATGTAATTAAAATAAACTTTTCTTTTGTCACAATTATTGAATTCAAGGAGAGTGGATGCAGATGCATGCTGAAATCAAATTCATTCATCACGTCGGCCATGTAGTCTCCGATATGGAAGCTGCACTCGAACTGTACAGAAAACTGGGATTTGTCTGTTCGCCGCCGTCCTATCCGGCGATGGCCGAAAATGAAGGAGAACCTCCGAAGCCGTTCGGAGCAGCCAATTCGCATGTCGAGTTTTTAGGCAGCTTCATCGAAATCGTAACAGTTGCCGAGAAAGGCGCGAGGATTCCGCTCAATGCAAAACTCGTTCCATTGCAGGCATCACCGGATGTGCTCCAAGTAATAATCGGAAAAATCAAGCACACTGTCGATACTGTCTCCAGATGTCTGTCCCGTTATGAAGGAACGCATATTCTTTGTTTCGGCACCGAGGACGCCGACCAGACAGCTGACCGTTTCCAACGGAGTGGAATCAGTCATGGCGGCGTTAATACCGTGCAGCGACCTCTTGAAATGTCCGGGGGAATTCAACTTATTCCCGTGCGCTATTTGGAAATTGACGAGGACAACGTGCACGAAGGTCGTCTGGCTGCAGCGGAAAACTCGTCCTCAGCCATAGTAGAGGAGCAAATACCTCCAAACCATCCGAATGGGGCGACGGATCTAGTCGAATCAATCTTATGCGTAGAAGATTCCGAGCTGGACGAATTCACTCGGCGATATGGCCGATACTTGGACCGTGAGGCCCAGACGGATGGAGTGACACACATCTTCAACTTGGAAGGGGCTCGCATCACAATCGTTCCCGGATCGCAGTTGTCAGAACTGCTCCCAGGAGAGATGGCACCCCCGCTGCCGGGATTTGCCGGGTACGCGGTAGCAGTGAGCGACATCTCCCACACCCGAAGTTATCTCGAAGGGAATGGTTTACCGATAGCGGAGACGACCTCGGGCGACCTCTTCGTACCGGCGGCCGAGGCGCTTGGCACTGCTATCGTGTTCAGGAAAGCATAGCAGCAAAAAGGAAACAATCCGCGTTAAATCATGATGGGTTTCTCATTTCTAAGCACGTAGATTTGCTCCCACATGATTCTACTAACGGAGAACGATAGCATAATAAAAGCAGCGGCAGTCTAGGTCTTTCGGGTTCCTAGTCCGTCACTGCTTTTTTAACAAGTCAGTCTAATGGAATTTGATACTCGGCTTATGGGTGATCGTACCGTTTCAGCTTAG
This sequence comes from Bacillus cereus group sp. BfR-BA-01380, assembly GCF_022663535.1. GTDB lineage: Bacteria > Bacillota > Bacilli > Bacillales > Bacillaceae_G > Bacillus_A > Bacillus_A cereus_BB. The sequence goes on from NZ_JAKUFS010000008.1 coordinate 152,235, forward strand.
AGTAAGAAAAGACGCCAAGCTGGACGAGATTTAGGGTTTAGCGTATATTTTCGTTAAAATGTTGGCGGTACCCCATAGCTATCAAGCTAGTATTTTGGAGTGTCCCCAAAACGAAAATTTTATTATTTTACAGTTATTTATGAGGATTCCGCTCACTTTTTTCGTTTTGGAGAATAACCGATTTCTTAACTTGATGGACGCGGGGTAAAGACTTACGTTAGGTTGAGAGCGATGTGATATGATGTATGAAAGGGAATACATTTTATGACGAAAAAAGCACAAAGAGGGAAATTTATGACGAAAAGTACAAAAAAAATTTTCACGTATTTGACATTAATCGTATTACTAACTGGATACTCATATTATGCAATAATTTCAAAAGGAACCCTGAAAGGAAATGAGGGTTATGTATTTGAGCTTATGTGGGCTCCAGCTATAGCAGCATTTCTCACAAAACTCATATATGACAAGAACATTAAGGGCTTTGGTTTTAAACCTGGAAAATTAAAATATTTAGCTTTTGGATATTTTTTACCCTTAGCAAGTTGCTTAATTGTATATTCCGCTGTTTGGATTACCGGTATAGCAGATGTTAAGTCGCCAAACATACTTCAAGTGATAGTTTTAGCAACCTTAGGAGTTATGTATAGCTGTTTGTCTGCTGCGGGAGAGGAAATAGGCTGGCGAGGTTTTATGGTACCTGAACTTTTAAAAGAAAACTCTTTTTTAAAGACATCTTTGATTGCAGCATTAATTTGGTATCTTTACCATTGTCCACTCATATTGTTTGCAGACTATAGTAGTGAAGTAGAAAAACCTTTTGTACTAATATGCTTTGCTTTTTCCATGATTTCTGTTACTTTTATAGCAAACTATCTAAGAGTAAGATCAAACAGCGTATGGCCAACAATTATACTTCACGCAAGCCATAATCTGTTCGTTCAAGCTTTATTTGATGAGATTACAATAAGTAAAGGAATATCAAGATATATAACAACAGAGTTTGGCGCAGGACTTGCACTATTATATTCTTTAGCTGCTATATTAGTAATAATTAGGTATAAAAAGGAAGTTAAAAATTCTAGCATAATGTAAAACTAATGTTAAAAAGTTTATATACTTGGGATACCGCCACATCACCATCAACCTAAAAAAATCCTATACCCCAAAACAAGAAGATTTACACTTTTTCATTAAAAATGTGCAAAACTCTTATTTGGGGGTATCATAAAGTTTTCAAATCGATAGCTAAGTATTAGAAATCAAATCATAATCTAATCTTTCTAGAATTATCAAGAATATATGGCATAAAGAGTAAAAAGAAACCGAATACCATCATCAAAGAATTCAATGAAAATAAAGCAGATTGCTTAACCCAAGCTGATCCAAAAATAATTACAAAAGTCATACCAGCCCCGCGCATAATAGATTTGAAGGAAACAGAATTTGTCATTATTTTCAATGTTTTTACTTGTAAATTTTCAATTGATTTCTTTATTTTGGTTTTCATGTTACTGCCTTCTTTCCAAGAAATAGAGTACATATGATGGTTATATTGTATTCCTATATACTTGTAAATTCAAATACTTATGGAATTTAGCCTAATATCACAACTCATCAATTCTTACACAAGACATACCTCGGCTTGATAGTTCTTGAAAGACATCTTTTAATGCATGAATGGTATTCATCGGAGCATCTTCATCCACTTCAAAGGTTTTTCCACAATCACGCAAGAGAATAACATCCCCATGGCGGACGATAATAGCTGGAACGTTCCCCAGTAATGTTTTCAATGGTTGAAGCACTCTTCCTTAAATGTCTCCTTATCATCCAAAGGTCCATAATCCAGTTGGACTTGTGCACGTAATTATACATTCCTATTAAATGCCCCTCTGCTTGTATTCTTTCAATTAACTCAGGGTATTGTTCCGCCTTAGAACCAACGACAGAAAATGTCGCCTTCATATTATTTATTTTTAACAAGTCCAATAGCTGCGGAGTATAAATAGGATTTGGACCGTCATCAAAAGTAAACGCAATTTTTGCAGAAGAATCTTTCCTTTTTAATACCCCGATACCAACACCGGCAGTAAGAATATACGGAACAAGCCAATATAATGCTAGCAAGAACAACACCAGTAAAATAACCTTAACCATTTCCTGGACTCTTCCCTTTCTATAATTTCTGTTCTTGCATTTTTCTTCGTAGGACAATACTTAAATTGAACTACCCCCACCTAAAACCCTAACGGATTTTTTCTTTAAAAGCATCGAAGACCCTTTACATAATATTTCAAAATTTGTTCGATATTTCATAATCTTCTTTCCAAATTTTATGTTACGATTAATCGGTAATGATGATTAAACACTTGAATTTGGTACAATAATTGGCCATAAGTGAGGACAAAAGTTGTGAGATAAATTCATTAAAACTCTAACACATTAAAGGGGAGATCACATATGAAAGCAGTAGTGGTTAATAAAAACAGCAAAGCAAACATTGAAGTTATTGACAAAGAATTGCGTCCGTTACGCTCAGGGGAAGCATTAGTAGATGTAGAGTATTGCGGAGTTTGTCACACTGACTTACACGTTGCGAATCATGATTTTGGTGACACAGATGGCCGCATCCTTGGTCATGAGGGTATCGGTATTGTAACTAAAATTGCTGATGATGTTACTTCACTTAAAGTTGGTGATCGTGTAAGTATCGCATGGATGTTCCAATCTTGTGGCCGTTGTGAGTATTGCGTAACTGGTAGAGAAACATTCTGTCGTGAAGTTAAGAATGCTGGTTATTCAGTAGATGGCGGCATGGCTGAACAATGTATCGTTACTGCTGATTATGCGGTCAAAGTACCAGAAGGATTAGATCCTGCCGGAGCATCATCAATCACATGTGCAGGCGTAACTACATACAAAGCTATTAAAGTATCAGGCATTAAACCTGGTCAACCCATCGTAATCTACGGTTGTGGTGGATTAGGTAACCTTGCTATCCAATATGCTAAAAATGTATTTGGTGCAAAGGTAATTGCAGTAGATATCAATGACGACAAATTAGCATTAGCTAAAGAGGTTGGTGCCGATATGACTATCAATCCAATTACACAAGGTCCTGCTGATAAGATTATTCAAGAGGCGTTTGGCGGCGCTTATGCTGCTGTCGTAACAGCGGTTTCTAAAGTAGCCTTCAACTCAGCAGTTGATGCAGTACGTGCTTGCGGTAAAGTAGTTGCGGTCGGTTTACCAGTAGAAACGATGGACTTAAACATTCCACGACTTGTACTAGACGGAATTGAAGTAGTTGGTTCTCTAGTTGGTACCCGTATAGACCTAGAAGAGGCATTTATGTTCGGTGCAGAAGGCAAAGTAGTTCCGGTTGTTCAAACTTGCCCACTAGATGAAGTACAAAATGTATTCGAAGACATGGAACAAGGTAAGATTCAAGGTCGTATGGTAATCGACTTTAAACAGAACAAGTGTAATTGCGGTTGTAAATAATTTTTTTGTTTCAACTATCGTTGGTGCGATTCTCTTAGTAAATATTAAAATGGCAGCTTCTTGTGCATGAGTCCGGTATTGAACTGGACTCATGCCTTTTAACTATCATTTAGGATAACATGAAGATTTTATGTAATCTAAAATCGTTCACTACCTAAAAATAATATCTCTATCTTCTGAGAAAAGTTCTTTACCTAATTGGTCATTTTCTACTATATATGACTCGCCATCTCCAATTCGCCAACTAAAAGCAGTAATGTCAATTGGCTTTAGCACTTCTCCAAGCAAACTGCCATATTCGTTTGGAATTTCAAAACAAATTCCTCTCCTCATAACATCGCCCCCCTGAAGATTATTATAAAACGAAACAGTTTGATAGCTATGCAGCAATTTTTCTTTCCGCACCATTCTTTTTTCTCATGTAATCGTAATCCATGTCCACTATTCAGTCTAATCTCATAATTCATCAATTCTTACACAAGACATACCTCGGCTTGATAGTTCTTGAAAGACATCTTTTAATGCATGAATGGTATTCATAGGAGCATCTTCATCCGCTCCAAAGGTTTTTCCACAATCATGCAAGAGGATGACATCCCCATTTTTCATATCCCGTAATAGTCTTTTTTTAATTTTTTCACTGCCGCCTTTACTGCTCCAATCCTCTGCCATTACCGACCATAGGATGATCTTATACTTTTTCATTAGCAAAAAATCAAATACGTTTAATAATCCCCATGGCGGACGGTAATAGATGGGACGTTCCCCAGTAATGTTTTCAATGATTGAAGCACTCTTCCTTAAATGCCTCCTTATCATCCAAGGAGCCATAATCCAGTTGGACTTGTGCACGTAATTATGAATTCCTATTAAATGCCCCTCTGCTTGCATTCTTTCAATTAACTCAGGGTATTGTTCCGCTTTAGAACCAACGACAAAAAATGTCGCTTTCATATTATTTATTTTTAACAAGTCCAATAGCTGCGGAGTATAAATAGGATTGGGACCGTCATCAAAAGTAAACGCAATTTTTGCAGAAGAATCTTTCCTTTTTAATACCCCGATACCAAAACCGGCAGTAAGAATATATGGAACAAGCCAGTATAATGCTAGTAAGAACAACAACAGTAAAATAACCTTAACCATTTCCTGCACTCTCCCCTTTCTATAATTTCTGTTCTTGCATGTTTCTTCGTAGGACAATACTTAGAATAAAAGACAAGATAAAAAGTCCGCCGCCAAGTATAAAAGGAATGAACCTTCCATAACGCACCCCTGCAAATAGGCTGCTTACCGATATAGTATAAGGCAATATCCCTAAGGCGGTCGTCCATATAAAAGCCCTTCTGTTTACTCCCAATATACCTGCCGTATAGTTTATGAAATGATAAGGAACCAACGGCACAAAACGCAGAATCAAAAGCCCTGTATCTCCTTGTTTTTGTAGCCAACGATCTATTTTTATCAGGTAAGGATTCGTCAATGATTCAATGATTGGACGAGCGAGCCAATTGGATAGATGATACGCAAGGACTGCTCCTAAAATCCCGCCAATCCATGAATAAAATCCACCTGCAACTGCACCGTATATTTCTATAAGAAAAAGAGAAACAAATTCACCAGGCACAGGTATTACATTGACAACCGTTTGAATCATAATACCTAACAATATCCCGAAAACACCGAGATGCCGAATGGATTCAAGCCATACTTTTGCCGATCCTGTATGAAGAAAATACAAATATATTCCTGTAAGAAGTAAAAAGATAATTAAACTTCCAATAGATAGAGAGCGAGCTACTGGTTTCTTGAACTTGTATGACGCAAACATGAACATCCTCATATTTCACCTTATTAACTATGAACCAAATGAATACATTAGGTCATGTACATTGGAATTGTTTTCTTTTATCTTCATAATGACTTCTACTGATGCAAAGGCAGATTCTTTAGGATGAAATCGTTTCGAATTCTCCCTCATCTGTTGAAGTAGTTCTACATTGCTCAGTAATTTGGATACATGATCGGTTAAATCCTGATCCGTTTTTGCTTGAATCGCCACGCCTGAATGAACTAAAAATTTAGCGTTATCCTGTTCTTGACCGGGAATAGGTTTATAAAGAAGGATAGGCAGTTCCATGGCAATCGCCTCAAAGGTAGTGACTCCTCCCGGTTTTGTAATCATTAGATCAGAAATAGCCATTAACTCATGAACATAATTGATATAACCAGTGAGATGGATGTGATGCTTGGAATCCTTTAACGTTTCCTGTAATTGCATACGAAGTTTTTCATTATGTCCACAAACAATGATGAATTGCATAGGCTCCGATAACGTATCAAACGCTTGAAGAGTGGAACTTCCATCACCAATCATGCCACAACCGCCCCCCATTACTAACACTGTAGGAATATGAGGATCTAAACCATATTTCTCAAAAATTCCCTCTCGTTCAAAGGACTGAAAAAATTGCTGTCGAATGGGAATCCCTGTATGAGCAATCCGATTCTCTTTAACGCCTAGGTTAATCAGAGAATCGCGGACAATACTTGAGCCAACGATATATTGATCCGTAAAAGGATAAATCCAGCAACTATGATCTGTATGATCAGTAATGGTGGTTACAGCAGGAATATCGGTTAAACCATAGGATTTCAACTTTGACATCACAGCTGCTGCCAAAGGAAACGTACTGACTACGACAGTCGGCTGCACTTCTTCAATCAATTTTTGCAATCGTCCAAGACCTGTAGAGAAAATCGTCTTTAGCAAATTGGATAAAGTATTCACTCTCCGTGTTTTTTGATACATATACCCATACAACTGAGGGAATTTTTTTACTCCTTGGAGGAAAAGGAAACGGCTCACATGATTAGAATAGGGATGAACCCATTGCATAAAATCAAAAATCACCGGTTCTACTGCCGGAAATCGAATTTGTATCGCTTCATGTAGAGCTTGGGCTACTTGGATATGACCATCCCCATAATTTCCGGTAAGGATTAAAACTTTTTCTTTATTTACTACCTTCATTAATCTCTGCTCCTCTAAAGTGTTAATGTGACTTCTATCTATAGATTTCGAGTGCCCCACATGATCCAGTGGTTCATCTCAACACGAACGGCTAACCTGGAAACGATTCCTTAACAACATGTTTTACTGTACAGTTCGGTAATAACAACCATCTATACACAACCTCTACCATTTTAAATAAACATTCAACCAATAAAGTGAAACTTTAATCAGTGGGGGTTTTCTTCATCCCCCACTGATTATTAGTTGAACCAATCGGGCTTTTACGGGCAGTTTATCTCCCACCTAACTTCTTTGCTTTCGCTGAATTTTGAGGTGGGAGTATTACTGCCCGTTAATGCGGGATAACATGGCGACCATAACATCCATAATGACACGTTGTTTTATAAATAAAAACCATCTAATCTAACAATCAGATGGCTTTTTCTGAACATAATTATCTTATGTTACTTTTAATGGTATCGTTCTTTCTTCAAATTCTTTTTTCATATCTTGCCTGTCACATTTTTAGGAAAAGGATCTACTGATATTAAGTAAACAGATGGAAAGGTTCACTCTTACACTTTTGGAAATTTTAAAATAAAGGTGCCTTCTAATAACTAAATATTTTTCATAACTTTCTTCAAATAACACTCTTCTTCCCTCGTCAAAAGAGCAGGAAATTCAGCTAATGGAATCTTATCCTGTTTCGCAATATTTTCAAAGTCATCTTTCGATACACCAGCACTTTGAATGATTTCTTCTATTAATTTATAAAACTCTTTAGCAACAGCTTGAACATCAACATGTGCTGGATCCTTCTTCTCTTCCTTATATCTCTTCAATTGCTTGATTAAACGCATAAACTGCTGATTCAATTGTAAATTTAGTTCTTTATCATTATAAATTTTTTGGATCCCCTGTTCTGAAAACCGTTCTCCTAACCACTCTCTATTTTCCTTCTCCCATATGAATGTTTGTAAGAAAGAACAAAATAAAGGTACATCTATCGTTTCTTCTTTCTGCAATACTGCTGTCATTTCATCCATATGTGTGAGTATCTTCGCAATTCTCTCTTGTTCCGCTAATAATAACACTCTTTGAAAATGGATCCGCTCCATAAACTTCTCCTTAGAGATATCATTCTGTAAAATGATGCTTTGAATCTCCCCTAATGAAAAGCCAAGATGTTTCAACGCTTGTATTTGTTGCAATATATATAAATCATCTTTCGTATATAAACGATGTCCACCTTCTGTATAATCGCTTGGTTTCAATAGATTAATTTTGTCATAATAACGAAGTGTTCGTACTGTTACCTCACCTACACTGGCAAGCTCACTAATTGTCCAGGACATGTCTTCACCTGCTTTTCATTTTTCTTTTTCATTTATAGCCCATAACATTTCTTTTTTAATTGCGTACTGAAGCATATTAGAAACACTCTCCAATACACCTTTTTTATTCTTAATTTTCATACCTAATCGAAACAGAACTACTACAAGTAATAAAAAATTGAAACTTTTTCGAGTTGATTTTCCGTAGCTATCATATTCCTCACAGCCATAATACAGATCATTTTGCTTTCTTTTTCTTATAACTAAATAAAGGCCAACAAACAAAGCCAATATCGCAATAATAACCCTTTTTTTCTTTGTTTCCATTTCTGTGTTCATTACTTATTTTCCTCCCATAGCGTATTTGTCTTCTTTAAATAACGGAATTCGAATGAGATAACGGTATGGTTCATCACGGATTATTTTCCACGCAATGATGACAACTTGAATGACTTCTAAAGCAAATACACACCAAAACAAAACTTCACTGATACGTGAACTAATGTTAAAGAGAAGAAAAATCAACAAGTGAAAGTTAAACGCTTTTCGACAATGGTATTTGTATACTCCATTTTTACGTGCCAACGTTATATGCATAAACAATGGTGAAAAAATCCCTACAACAGCTGATAGCAGTACCATGATGACGATATTTCTTTTTTCTCTTACACTGCTTTTCATTGGAACTCCCCTTTCGTTTTGTCTTCTTTTTTTATCGTAAAAGATGACGTGGGTAGAAGTTCAAGAGATATTATTAAATTTCTTTTGGATAGATCCATTTAGAACATATACCGTTTAAAAGGGGGGAAAAAGTGAATATTGGAATGTTTATCGCCGAACTTATTACGTTTGTTATCGATTTTTTTAATTAGTATCCCTTATTCCCTTTATAAGAGATTCTTTTTTATATCAAAAATCAATAATCAGCTTGACCTTAACGCAACGTGATAGATTAAGTTAATCTTAGGAGGGGAATTCAACTGGTAACAACGGGGGATGTCAAAAAGACTACTGGTTCGCCCGAAAGAGCAATAAGGTATTATTGTGATTTAAATTTGATTACTCCTAAGAAAAACGACATAGGGAAAATACATTTATCAAATGAGGATTTACTAGACTTAATTGAAGTTCTCGCTCTAAAAATATTGGGCAGAAGGTTAAAATCTATAGCGTCTTTTCCATTACATGAACTTCATATTAGAGACATAACACTTCAGCTTGATGAAATGTACACTCATATAGCGGACTTACTTATATCATTAAACCAACTAAAGAATATCACGAATGAAGATATCCTATTAAATACTCTTAAGCTATCTTATGAATTTAATGAAACCTATATAAACAAGAGGTGATTAAAATGAAAATCCACATGGAAGATACTTTAAGTCAGTACGAATTTTTACTTTCATTACCTCTCAAAGAGAGAGAATATTTCTTTAGATATACAATGATGAAACCTTTTGAGGATATGTGGAACACAATTCATGTGCCACTTAAAGCCAAACAACCCAATGGATACGATGTTATGATGGCAACAAAAATGTTAGGGTATCTTGATATAAAAGAAAGTGATATAGCAAAAAAAGCATTGCACGATTTAAAAACAATAGATGCTCTAGACATCGCTCACAAAACATTAAACAGATGCATAGAGTTTGCAAAAGCTACTAACTTAAAAGTACGTGCAGAAGAATTGAAGTTTGGAATGTATATTGCCGATCCTGAAAAGCTAAAAAATCAAAATGGTTATTGTGGTTTCGGCGGAATACCTGGCTATGTCACCATAACCATTCACCCAAACAGTTATAACATTCCGAGAATACCAGCGCTCATTGCTCATGAGTTTCATCATAACCTCCGTTTTTCTTATTTCGATTGGGATCACGGTGACGTAACGCTAGGTGAATATTTAGTCATCGAAGGACTTGCTGATTCATTTGCTACTGAGTTGTACGGTGAAGAATATTTAGGTCCTTGGGTCACCTCAATTGATGAAGAAGAACTTGAATATTCGATTCATGTCATTCGAGAAGGTTTTCATTTAAAAGGATTTGCGGAAGTTAGTAGTTACATGTTTGGAGATGAAATTGCTAAAAAAGAAGGTTATTCACCAGTAGGCTTATCATCTGGCGCAGGTTACGCCGTAGGTTATTACGCCGTACAATCTTTTATGAAAACGAATAACATCACCATTCAAGAAGCCACGTTGTTAAGTGCAGAAGAGATTATTACAGGATGTGGTGTTTTTTAAGGATTTGTTTGGGTTTACTTTGCGGTTGAGGTTTGAGGATGTTGTGGGGATTGACTAGAATAATAGCTGTTTTAAGTGTGTATACTTATCGTTCGAGATATCGATCAATTAGTTTTACTATTATAGAGAAAATGTTGAGGGCTTCTCTATAATAGTAAAACTAATAGACATAAGTTCGGTACCGTACCAAACTCATGTCTAACGACTTTGAACCACTTCATTTCATCCTTGCTGTTTTTCTTTCAAAATATGTATGAGGGCGGTACTCACAAATCTCCTTCGTCCATCTAAATAAAAGATCTTCATCATATTCCCACATACGCTTCGCTTGCTTATCACTAAAATCAATACGCTTGCGATATTCTTTTTCCAATAAAGAATTCACTTTGTTACAAAAATCTTAATAATTATCGTTTAGAAAATAATGTATCACTATGAGCAAATTCTACACATATCTCAACTAAATCTAAAAATGACATAATATTCAGACAATTATTTATCAATAGACCTATTGTCAGAAAATTCTTTTTTCGTGGTAAAATTAGAAGCAAAATCACCAAAAAAGGAGTTATGGGGGATATTATGAACACAAGTGTTGTTCCAAATGAAGAGATAAGCAATCTATTAAATAGTTGGTATCAGTCAATTATTTCTCAACATGCTATAAAAGCAACGCATTTAAAAGAAGAAATTGATAAAAAAATCTTCAATATTGAAGAAAACCAAGATATTCTCACCTATTATTCTTTGATTGAATTTAGGTATAAGCTGCTTGTATGTGATACTGAGGGGTATGAGGAAATTTTAGATAAAATTGAGCCTCTCCCAGAACAAGCGGAACAATTCTTAAAATATTACTATCATTTCTTTAAAGCTATTTATGAAAATTCTCTTGCAAATCACCGAGAAGCTAGAATTCATTATGAACAAGCTGAAAAGTTGCTAAACCAAGTCACAAATGAGCTAGAAAAAGCTGAATTTGATTACATGCTTGCATCATTCCATTACCAAACTTTGAATCCATTATTAGCTATCAGCTATGCTAATAGAGCATATACGATTTTTTCAAAGAATGAGGGATATGAGGTTAAATCTGCAGCTTGCTTAAATACTTTAGGCTTATCCTGTACAAAACTAAAGCAATTTGAAAGTGCAGAAGAACACTTTATTTCTGCATTAGACACATTTAAGAAATATAATGAAGAACATTTAGCAAATAAGGTTAGACATAACTTAGGTTTGTTATACGCAGACCAGAATTTATCAGAATTAGCTGTCAAACACTTAAGAGAATCACTAAAAGACAATCCTAAAACTCTATTTTTATTAGCAAGAGAATACTACAAACTAGGGAAAAATGAGATTGCTGCAGAGATAATTGAGCAAGGGTGCAAACTTAACAACCTTGAAGAATATAAGTATCACTTCAATATTTTAAAGGAACTCAATAAAAAGGCAGATGTTAAGGAAATAGAAAAAGCAATTATAGCAGGAATCTATTACTTTAAAGAAGAAGAGTTATGGGGGCATGTGAAGGAATATGCTTCCATGCTTGGAAATACATTTTATGAATTAAATAATCATGAGACATCTAGTAAATATCTGCATATGGCATTGACTGCTGACAAAAAAGATATGGAGAAGGGAGCTTTAAAATAATGAAAAAGTTAGTGTTGGCTGTTATGGTTCTTACAGGCGTTTTATCATTTGGTGTTGCAAATCAAGGTATTGAAAATCAAGAGGCAACAACTATTAAATACTTAGATCATGGAGAAACTATTTAATAACAACATAGTTTGAAAGACTTCCAAATTACAAAACCCTCGTGCATATTTTATTTGTACTCTTGTACATGAAAAAACATGCGTGAGGGTTTTATAATGTCAATCCATCATGTTTTATAAATCCCATTTCTTTCTTTTTTCTAATTCTTACTTTACTTATTCAAATACCTCTTTCGAAATGAAGTTGGTACAGTCTCTCTTTACCGCTTTTTCCGTTTCATTTGCATATACTTCTGATGATACAACTCTTTCCGCTTCTGCATGAAAATTAGCAAAAACACTTCAAACTTCTCTTCACTGAAATCTGAGAAATCAAAATTAATATAAGTAGCTTTGATTTCTTGTGATAATTTACCATTCTTTAAGATGGTGACCTTATGTACTCTAATTCCTTATCGTTTGAACAGCAGAGTATCGATACATTCCTATTATAAAATGCAACATGGTAATATTTGCGTCACATTTCTGGGAGCTTTTTCTTTTTTACAAAAAAATCCTATAAGACATAAAAAATAATATAAAAAAGCCCCAACCCATCCAAATATTTATTGGTTGAGTTGGAGCTTCGTATATACGTTTACATACGTTATCGTTTAGCTTAGTTCATAATACACACTGCTGTCATCTCATAATAAGAAATGTAAATACCGTAGACAACAATTAGTCTGGTTTTCGCTTTAGTTCATCTAATGTTTTTCCAGCCTCATCTTTCCACTCTGTCCATCCATTCGCTCTACGTCCAAGGACAGCTGCAGCTGCAGCACTAGGAGAAGGGAAAGCGTAATCCGAAGTGAAAACATATACATTTTCCTGTTGTTCTAAAATACTGCTGTTCAGCAGGTTAGTTCTCATATTTATAACCCAAGACCCCGCTGTTCGTGCTTCTTCAATATTACAGATTGAACCTTTATAAACTACCACTCCTCCGTCTTTATACTCACCAGTTGCATGTGCATTTTTTCCTTTACATACTAACCCTTGCTCTGTTGAAACTTCATGTACTTCTTCAAGAACAGGATAGCCTAGTGCAGATAATAAAATTTTAACTATCCCAAAACCATCCACTCTTAAAACATCTTTAAACTCTTCAAACACGACATGATAAATACTATCAAGAGACTCCACTTCATTTAGAATATTCTCTTCAATATCCTCATTAGCCTCACCTAGGAAAACAGCCTTCATTTGCTCGTTTGTAATGACCCAGTAAAATGAGACAAGGATAAAGCACCCCCACTGTCGTATGTAAATGTAAACGACAAATTGGAGGTGTTTTTTCTATGGGGAAAAAGAAAAATTATTATCCAGAATCTGTGAAGAGACATGTGATTGAATTGAAGTTGGAGGGAAAGTTAACCAATCGTGAAATTATGGAGAAGTTTGGTATTCGTGATGTGTCGCAGATCAAAAGATGGATGAAATGGTTTCGAAATGGGGAAGAACATCGATTCGCACAACCAATTGGCAAACAGTATAGTTATGGGAAAGGCCCTGCAGATTTAACGGAAATGGAAGAGTTAAAACGAACAAATGCTTATCTTGAGATGAAAGTAGAAATATTAAAAAAGTATCAGGAAATCGAAAGGAGATGGTCCCAGAATTCATCATTACACTCGTAGAGGAAATGATGAATTCTGGGACCATCGGTCTTATTTATGAATGCATGGGTATCTCTCGTGCTACCTATTATCGCTGGAGGGGAAAGTCATGGGACTTGTCTCCTCTAGAAAAACAAATTAAAAGGCTTTGTACAACCTACAAATTTCGAATCGGGCATCGCACTGTCACTGGGTTATTACGAACAAAAGTAGCAATACACGTGAATCGAAAGACAGTACAAAGAATTATGCAAAAACATAACCTTCAGTGTAGAGTAAAACTAAAACGAAAAGTAAAGATTTTAGGAGAAAGTCAGAAAGTGGTACCCAATCGTTTAGAACAAAATTTTCAAGCAGACCGACCAAATCAGAAGTGGGTAACAGATATTACGTATTTACCTTTTGGGGAGTCTATGATGTATTTATCGACGATTATGGACTTGTATAGTAACGAAATCATCGCTTATCGGGTGAAGGAGAGTCAAGATGTATCCCTTGTGCTAGAGACTTTACAAGCTGCTTGCGAGAATCGAAAAGTAAAAGGCGTCACACTTCACAGTGATCAAGGATCCGTCTATACTTCCTATGCCTTTCAGAATTTAGCCGAAGAAAAAGGCATTATCACAAGCATGTCCCGGAAAGGAAACTGCTTCGATAATGCCGTCATAGAATCCTTCCACTCCACCATAAAGTCGGAAGAATTCTATACCCCAAAAAGGGTACGCCTTACAAATTCTATTGTACTAGAAAAAGTAAATGATTTCATGCATTATTATAATTACATACGACCGTTTAAAAAATTAAACTACCTGTCTCACATTAGTGGTGCAGTTCACTTTGGCCCGTTCCAGTATTCTATTACAACTAAAACATCAGGTGCATGTTTGTTAAGCTGCTCAGCCATTTGAGGTATGCGTTTATCAGAGCCACCTTGTCGAATGTTCCATGTTAAAATTTTCAAAGCTATCTCCCTCTCATTTTATATAATTTTTCTTATTAACTTTGGTTCTTACGTTCCTTATACTTTCCTTTTATTAATTTATGGCGCATATTCGTTTAAGCTTAATTAAGGTTTAAGGTCAATCTATTACCATCTTGAACCTCATCTATGTTTTCTACGATAGCGGCATAGTTAGGTTTCTTAGAAAATCGCTTGTAATCACCAATTACATAAAACTCTTTTTTAGCTCGTGTAACGGCTACATTTATTAAATTAGGCTTTGAACATGACCAGTTAGCTGCTCCATCACTATTCTCATCTGTACCAGTTACAAAATAAACAATATCAGCTTCTTTTCCTTGAAATGTATGGACAGTACCTACAGAATTCTTCACCCAATCCTTTAATATTCTTGTAGAAACATTCATATTTTTTAACCTTTTGATTAGAATTTCTTTAATACCATCTTTTACTGCAGTAAAAGGAGAGATTATATATACTTTGGGAGGACTTGAATCCTTCTCCCATAGTTCAATAATATGATCTACCACCAAATGTCCTTGTTCTTCAACAAATTGACGGTTAATAGCCGATCCCTTGCAGTCAAACCAAGCACTCTTACTTTCTCCCTTCTTAATACCTAATACCATTTTGTTATCATAGGCTATTTCATTTGCGATAGTAAACATTGGATTTAAGCATCTTCTATGAACCCATAAGGGTGTTCCAATCCATTGACCATAGCTGTTAAACATTCCATATGGATTCGCTGCATCTGCTAAAGTTTGAACTGAGGTACCCATGGCAATATATCTATCATTTATATTGAAGTACTTCTTAATATCCCCTAAAATTGTTTGATCAATTGTTACAACAGGCTCAATTTGAATCGGGTCACCTACTACTATTACTTTTTTAGCCCTCCATATAGCACCTGCTGATTGCTGTGGGGTAGCTTGCCCTGCCTCATCTATAAACAAATAATCAATAAAGCCCTTTTCTATACCTCTATACATAGAACTAAAGCTCGCAAAAGTTGTGCTTACCAAAGGGGTAATTAAATGAACAGTTTGCCACATGTTCTTTAAATATTCTCTATGATCCTTATCATTAAGATCTAAATTTGTACGATTAATTAATAAACGCAAAGTAGATTTAATCGCTTCAAAATTAAAGGCTAATATTAATTTATGGATTTTCATAGCCTTTAAAAACAATAATCCTCTTTTAAAATTTAGTTCATCTGTAAGCCATATTGTATTTAATTGTCGAAATTCGTATGCCTGGTGAGTACTTGACCAATAGTCTTCATCAGGTAATACCAAGCCTTGCATTTTATGATCGTTTAGCCATTTTGTAAAAGTAGATATTTTCCTCTTTATTTCCTCTATGGTCTTCTTAGACTCGTTTATTTTTTTACTTTTTAAGTGGAGCTTACTTTCTTCTTCTTTCAAACACGAAATAATATTATTGAGTTCATTTTCTAATTCGATTTTTTTTGTATTTTTTTTGCATAGAAACCTTTGTAAAAGAGTGGGTTTAGGTAGGAGTTGAATCTGTTGCTCTGTTCGTTGCTTTTGCTGTTCTAAATGTCTCGTCTCATTCTCTATATTCAGTTGTTCTTGCTTCAGTATAAATAATTGATTCTCTAACACTTTTAATTGGGTATTGAAAGCTTGTATACTATGAAAATCATCGTGAAATTTTTGAAGATCTTCCTTTTCTTGTTGTACACATTTTGAAATATCTTCAAAATCTTTTACAGCTTCTTCCCAATCCTTTATGCTGACTCGTTTACTATCCTGCTCCAATTGTTGAAGAAAAGCATGTTGATCATTCTTACTTCCAAACAATTTCCAACCAAATGTAGATATATTATCCGATTTTCCAAGAGCCCCTGAAAATAGTCCCCATGTATCATCATCGCTACCTAAAAGATCTTTTGCGGTAGATGGATACATAGATAAATCCTTTGCCTCTTTAGCATACAACTCTTCATATTCCTTAACCTTACTTTCATCAGAAGGCCGTATAACTTCCTTTAGCTTAGGAAGGTCTTTTGAAATATTTTCAACCGCCCCATTATTACTTGAAGCAACAACCATAGAGTACTTATTTATTTTTGAATCCAATAAATAGATTGGATAATGGAAGCCATCTAAATTAATAGTTTTTATTTTTATAAAAGCTTTAGAAGGATAATCTAGTTGTGCCATTTCTTTTGCTCTTTGAACTACAATGTCAGCAAAAATATCTTTTAATAACGTAGTCTTTCCTGTTCCTGGTGGCCCATTGACAGAACTAATTTTTTGATTATTATTTATAATTTGGTTTACAGCCACTTGCTGCATTAAAGATAATCTATGATTTACCGGCGATGGCCAACGACCATCAGGTAGATTTCTAGGCTCTAAAATCTCTTCAATATATTCTCGATTCTCATTTATATCCAAGCGTTCTTCAGTAAATGCCCCTTCAATAAACCGACGGAGTGTTTCGTTTTCTCCTTTTGATAATATTAGTTCTAAATCATTTAAATAAAAGCTATTAAAATTCTTAGATATAGATTTTTGATCTACTTTCATAACTTCCATTTCTAAATAGTTTAATGAATTATTATCTAATCGATGAAAATATTGCTGGTATACTTGTTGAATTGAGAGTAAGGATTCTTTTGTTACTCCATTAGTAAAAACGGTCTGTGCTTGTTCTTCAAATAGCTGCAATTGATTCCGAAAAGGAGTCATTAGTTCCTCATAATGTACTTTTGAGGTTTCTGCCATCAATTTCATTACATACATTAGAAAAGGAACAAACATTGAATCTTTTATATAATTCCCATCACTGTCCACCAAAAAAGAAAAACTAAATAAAGTTTTATGGTCCTTATTAATAATCTCATCGTTGTTTTTAAAAATATCACGTATAAAGCTGACAAGTTTATGATGCTCGAAACAAGCTAAATAATAACGGAATTGCACTCGATGTTTTTTACTATCCTTTACTTGATCGTACTGCCAAGGAGTTTCATTAAAATCTATCAAACGCGTTCGACTTCGATTTTTATTATCTTTGAAGTAACCTTTTCCCACAACTTCTCCCTTACCTGGAACTTCACTTGGTGCTAATGCTTCGACTAAATGCCAGGCCTTCAACACCGACTGTAATCTCGTTATTTCCATCTTTCCACTCCTATTATCATAAAATTTATACTATTTTTAAAACTCAATAATATAATAACAAAAATTTAGATTTTATTGGATAATAATAGAAAACTACATCATCTTCTTCACAACAACATACAAACAGAAATGTTTCACCACCTCCCCAACTCCTCCAAAACCACCTTAAACAACACCGAAGAATTCCTCACAACCAAATCCAAAGGCAACTCTCTAACTACCCGATCTTTTCCAATCATCACAATTCTAGTTTCATAATCAATATTGATATAAACATCTTGAATATGATAACTCTTGATAGCAGCTGCCTGATCCAAGTATGAATGATCCAGCTCAATTCTAACCTTCTTCGTAAACCTACGAAGTGTTCGCCAAAGAATACGTTCTTCTTTTGACTTCATAAACAACTCTGGAAGTTCTTGCACTTCTTTTAATAACGACATGTTTGTTAGCGTATATACTTGAATACCGTACCCTACTGGGCGAATGAGATGATCAAGCTTTTTCCATGGTGATAGTTCGAAATAAACATAATCGTTTATTTTGTTGCTAGGCAGTTCATCAATTTGATCTCGTTTTTTCATTTGAACATTTTTAATTTTTGCGACGTACTGAATGCCACCGTTTTCTCCGTACCACTTTTTTGGTGCATACAATGCTACGTATTTTGCTTCTTGCCAGCCTTGTTTTAATTGCGAAACAGGAATATGATAGAAGCCTTCTTTCATATGTACCTCGTAATGTTCTTTGTTTTTCACAACGCCGATGAGTACCTTTTCATCTAAAGAAGATTGCCATTCCTCTCTTGTTCCTCTTGGGAGAATTCCTTCGCTTATAATCTCTTCAGGGCTTTTTTCAATTAAGTGATCAAGAAATTGTTCCACTAGTCTTGTTGCATTCGGTAAGAATGGGAATCCGCCAATATTCACTTTTTCAATACTTTTGTAAAAAGGATGATTCTCGTATTGTTCTTCTTGATTCCATGGGAATAGTACGTAAGCACCGTAAGCTGTTCGCTCAAACGGGCCTCCTTGGTCTACGACTAATGCATCTCGGTAGCGATGCATCGTATTGATGTCTTCTTCCATTGGGCCAGGAGTTCCGTACTGTCTGTTATAGTGTGAACCATCCTTTGCGAAGTCAATTCGGTATTTCGCGTCAAAAATATATTGGTATTGATAGTTTTTCCCCTTTTTCTCAATCGCAAGCATTGTATCTGGTTTTTGCGTGACTGTTGGTAATGCTTTGCTTCTCTTTTGAAAGTAAAGTTCGATTGTTTCTTTCGTTGCAGGATGAATAAATGTTCGTTTTGCAGTGGCGCTTTCATCAAGTGTCACATACAGGCCATCTTGCCGAACTTTAATAATATCTTGCTGGACCGTTGCATATTTTTTCGATAAAATTTGTCCGAGCTTTAAATATGTCCAGTATTCATATAACCTCGCAACGTCTTTTACAGACATTTTGAAGATCTGTCCTCTTAACGTTAGTCCCCGCGATAGCATTAAAAAAATTTGATAGGCATCTCGGTAACCAGGTGCCATTTGAATAACAAGAGAGAAGACGGAACGATCCATCTTCCCAATTCCACCCCAAAATGGGTCATTTAATTCATTTTTCAATCGGGACTTCATCTTTCTTACGTTTTGTATGAGATCATCATCAATTGACAACCGCTTAAATGTAGATCCTGGTTCTAAGGTTTTATATAAATCATCCACTTTATGTAATACTCTCTGCATCATCCACTTCACAAAACGATTTTCTAATGTATCGTACGACACTTCTTTACGAGCCGTGATTCCTTTAGATGGGACCATATTTGTTCCTTGAAACAAATGTGGTCGTTTTCGTAAGTAATTCATTCCGACAGAATCAAGGCGACGAATTCTTTCTCCTTGTACGAGCTGATGCTGAGTGACAAGCGCATGATGTGGCTGCCTTTTAATATGAGAAATAGCCTTCATAAATCTACTAAAAGAGTCATTTAAAATGCGATAAAATTCACTCTTAGAAGGATTAGAAGCTTGAATCGTTGATGCTCCTAAATACGTTCTTTTCAGTAAATGAAACGCCAAATTATATATTTCATCATTCACTTCTTCCAAAAGTGCCCGGTAATCTTCTTTATAATCAAGCTTGGATGGAAAAATCTCTAATTTAACTGTTAATAAAGATTTTTTATCATCTCGAATTTCAAAGTCTGTATACCCTACTTCATTAGGAAATGAGAGATTTCCCATTAATATCTTGAGTGGGCCCATTTTAGTAGAGCTAATTGCTTTTCTAAGTAATGGATGCTCATGATAAAAGGATAACTCATTATTATTTTTTGGAATAACAACTAGCTGATAGCTCCTATTTTCAAAGAATATGGGCGGATGTTCTGTCCAATTTACTAGTGCTTTCGCTCGAACATCGTATACCAAAATAGAATCTGCCTCGTCAGATACATGAAAATACATCATTTCATCGGAAGCAATCCCTTGGTATTCTTTTAAACTCTCATATTTTTCATGATACGGATTTCCTTTAATGGTCAATGATAAATCTGCCGTCTCAATCTTAATGAGCTCTATGTCATCATTAGATCCAGAAAGAGGTGAAACCATCGTATTCTAACCTCCTTAACATATGGGACAGTTTCTTCGCAGAACGCAGATACTTAGCCTTTGAAATATCTTCACCGTCATATTCTCGGTTTGAACATATTTCATATAATTTCTTTAATGCCTCCTCTGTCCGTCCATCGCTTCCCGCAATACGAGGTAAAATCTTTTGGTAAATTTGATAGTCTAATGCCTCGTCAAACGATAATAGTTCACTTTTTTCATTGTAAGCCATGTAAAAGCAAATTTCGTCACGGATCCGGTACCCAACTTGTGCTCCAATCGGTTCAAGAATTTCATTGATTTCAATTAAAATATAAGATACTTTCTTCACGAGATCTTTATTGAGCTGAAAGCATTCTTTTAAATGAAGAAACTTGGCTGTCAAGGAACTATTAGAAACACGCTTTGCCTGTACTTCTTCTGCATCCATTAAAAACTCAAAGGAATCTAACTTCACTTGATTAAATTCAATCGTATTTGCACGATCCAGCACTTTTTTACTTAACGGATGTGTTGTTTCATCCATATTAACGGTTCCAACGACGTACACATTTGATGGAATCGTAATTCGCTTCCCAACAATTGATTCTGGAAGAACAGCCGATGTAACAATCTCTCCCTCTTCCCATTTCCGGCTTTCAATAACACTTAGAAAATCACTGAAATAGTATTCTACACGTGCTAAATTCATCTCATCGAGCACGACAAAATAAGGCTTGTCCGGATTTTCTGTTGCCTTTTCAAGAACTTGAATTAACGGTCTTTCCTGAAATTCACCTTGAATATTCACGTAGCCAAGTAAATCAGAACTATCACTCCAATCAGGGCGCACAGGAATCAACGTGAACTGTCCATTTCCCTCAGTTGCCCCTAAACTTTCAGCGAACCACTGAACAATTTTTGTTTTCCCTGTCCCTGAAATACCAGACAAAATAACAAAAGGCTTCGTTTTTAGAGAAAGGACAAAGTTAATAATATCTTGTTTATCGTAATAGAAACCTTTGCTTTTCATATAGGAAGAGACATGATCTACAATTTCCTTCTCATTCAAATCCATTTCTTTTTTCTCGTAAACCATTACAGGGCCAGCCCCTTTCTCTCTAAAGGCAATGTATCCCTCATAATAGCGAAGCATTTCTTTTAAATCTTCTACTAATTCTGCTTCACTTGGAATTTGGTCAATATCATATGCAATGTACGCCGCTGTAGAGTTTGCATATCCCTTCGCTTTTGAACTTGTACCGAGGAAAATGTCATCATCTTTTTTTATTTTTTTAGACATATGTATATGTTGACGGATCTCAGACTTAATCTTTTCCATTTCCTCTTTAGATGTTTCAGTTACTCCTTGTGCCATCGTTAAGTATAGTCGCTTCATATCCTCACTAAATAAATAAACGATATAATACCCTCTCTGCGTCGATGTCGTAATATCTTTATTCATAATAGCGAGCCATGGAACAGCTGCCCAATTTCCTTGTCCAACTGAACCAGTGACAATGTATTGGTTATAATCTACAAAAGGTAAGCGGGTAATCTCCGTTGTCATTTCATTTCTAACAAAAGAACCTAGTTTATGACCTGCGAAGCTTTCTCTTCTCGCCTCTAAGTACTCATTCATAACAGTTAAAAACTTTTTACGTAAATTACTATTCATAGTATCTTCCTTTTCACTATTCGTTTCTAAGTATTGTTCATCAGGAACCCACTCATCGTTAATTAACCCCACCTTTTCAAACCACATTACCAAGTTATGAGTTCGTTCCTTTGCTACTGATTCAACCATTAAGTTATCTCTGCGTGAATTTCGGACAATTCTCATTCCTAAATCCACGAGGGCTTCTTTCTTCTGAGGTTTTAAATAGTTACTTGAAAGATCCAGTATAAATAGCGCAATTCGAAAATATTCATGCTTTAGAATCAAATCGCGAATGAAAGTGTCTTTATGATTTGATTGCATATATTCATTCAAAAGCGTTGTATTAATCTCATGAGCTTCATTTAAAAAACCTAGTAATCTCAAATCTTGGCGCCCTCTAGATTTGACTCTATATAAATTCCCATCTATTTGTTGACTCAAATTTTGTGGATCATATGTACCTTTTATTACCTCGTCTAAAAACACAATTACTTTATGATATTGCTCACATGGTAAATTGTCTGTTTGAAATTCCTTGAATGTAATAGCTGTCAAATTGTTACGTGTTGTTATTTTTACAAAAGGAAGTTTTGAAAAGAAAGCCAGCAAAAAGGCACTCTGTTCGTTTGTTTTTCCAAAATCTTCAGCATTTGCTGTACGAACATTTATAAAATCTTGCCACGCTTGCTGAAGAAACTCAAAAGTTATGCGAAAGTGCGGATGTGATTCTTCTCCTCTTTCGTACTTTTCACGTGAGGATTCTGTTTCAACATATATTCCTTCGTTATCTATCTTGGTGATCCAATTTGATTTATTGGTGCTTATATCGTTAACCTGTTTTATTCTTCTGGAAAATTCAATGAGTAATTTCTCTAGCATTTGCTTCCTCCATGACGATAATTCATTATAATCACTTCAAACATTTCTTTTTCGTTAATTGCGTAGGTTTAAGCCTCTTCACATCATTCTATTTATCTACAAGTATATAACCCAAAATGTAAATATTAAACAAATAAAGCACTATATTTTAAAAATATAGTGCTTATAAACATATCCATTATTCTGTTTGGCATATACTTTATTCTCAAGTTTTGTGAGTAACGTAATTCTTTTATAAGATTCAAGTGAACCTACTTCTATGTCGAATGGCGAATTTCAAATTTATCTACCCTCACTATTTTAAAAGGATTGAAACGATTTAACTTACTATGTAACCTGTTAAACAAAAAAATGATAGAATTCCAAAGTTATAGTCCATTGTTTTAAGCAACGCCCTTGTCATTATGTCTTATCAGAAAACTTATCTAATTCCATTCTAGTTGTTGAATTTTATAGCACAACTAATTTTTTAATCTATATCATACTTTCTATATTTGATGTCCATTAAACTAAAATCATGTGCAGATCTATTATTGAAAATTTCAAATTCAAGAATCTGGATAATGAGTGTCTCTCCCCATTCATCCTTTGGAATTATTTTATGATCTTTTAAATACTTGATTCCTGAACTGATTCCCAGATACTCATCAACTTTTACTTTGCCAAGAAATGTTGATGAGTAGTTTCTGAAAATTAAATCCTCTGATATATAAAAACTTTTTACCTTAAAACCCTTCTTTGCTAATTCTTGAGGGTATGCATCGTTCATTAAAACCCTACTTAACGGGTCAATGATAATAATCCAATTGTTAGCATATCCTACTCCAAGACTATTCCCCATAGAAACAGATGAGATATCTTCAAAATATACATCCGTTTGTCCTAACTCAAACACATCTGGAATCACATTTTCAATCTCGTTTTCATCTGCATAAACAGCCATTACACCAATATTCCAAGACATTTTCCACCTCTAAATTCATTTGATTTTTTTGTTTATCTTAACTTGCTCTTATTATAAAGTGAAATTCCCATTAATAAGGGCTTTGTTTTTTAATTCAGACCATCAATATTATAATTTTTTACCCAGCATACAAATAGTTGGAAGACATAACAACATTACTCTCCCGCTATCTCCACCAAACTCTGTATAACACTCTGACATCCCTCATCATCAAATAATTCATTCATAGTATCTAATAGTTCCTTCATATCCGACCAATCACCAATATTACTCGTACTCGTATAAATTCTTGTATAAGAGGCATCTGGATTTTTAGCTCGTGCACTGATTTTCATGCCTTTGCTTTCAAGTTTTGTGAGTAACGCGATTCTTTTATAAGATTCCAGTGGACCTACTTCTATGATGAATTTCAATCTATTGTCTTTTAAGCGTTCAAACCACATGATTAGGCCATTATTTAGCCACCAATTCCATTGCGGTACTCCGAATTTTTCTTCAAGTGACCGGAATTCTGACATAATAAACGATGGTAGTCTATGATGAATGTTATAGCATTCTTCTTGTAGATTATGTTGTGTAACAAATAATTGAAATGCAGCAGCTAAGGTACCCTTGTCAACTTGCTCACTTTGGATGTGACTAGAATCAAACGTTTCGATTTCCTCAATATCTTCCTCATATACGATACTTGTTATTGCCTCATCTATTGATGAAATTACTTTATTAAAGCCATTGCTATTATACATTTTGTTCATTTTACGAAGTATTTCATCTTTATCGGTCCAATTGTGAATTTCTTCATTTGCAGCATAAATTCTCGTATACATAGATCCAGCTTCTTTCGATTTCCCTTTAATAGGTATCCCATTCTCTTCTAATTTGTTTAGTAGCTGCAATCTTTTTTCATATTCTAATGGACCTACTTCAATAATGAATTTCATCCGGTCTTCTGCTTTTTTCTCAAACCATATAATGAAAGCATTATTTAACCACCAATCTCCTTTTGGTATTCCTAGAACATCATCAAGCTGTCTCCATTCTGGGAAAATAAAAGAAGGGATGCGAATATGTTCACGATAACAATTACTTGGGATTTCATTTTGATGAACAAATTGTAAGAATGCTTCTCTCATTACACTGTTTCCTATTTCGTATACAAAATCAATCGTTTCTGCATGAGCCGTATATATTTTACGGAAAGATTCACGTTCCTCTAAAGTTAAACAATCTATGATATTTGAGATTTTACTATGCGCAGACTTTCCTAATGTCTTTCCTGAATTCCCTACAAATAGAAAGTCAATTGCCTCTTTATGCTCTTTGTACACATTCATTGCCAGTTCAACATCTTCTTCGTCTCGAATCAGTTCGCCTTCTAATACATCTAAATAGTAATAAAGAAAATCTTGAATTGAATTAGAAATATAGGTACTGTTAATTTCTAAATATGCTTTTAATATGTTTAATATATCTCCATAGTCTAAAATAAAATAATCTGAATGACTTGGAGCAATCCCATCCAAACTTAAAAATATTGGAACAATCGTATAACCTTTGTATGTATGGTGGACAAATTTTAAATAGTTCTGTAGTTGCCCCTCTGATTCTGACGACTTATCTTTATTTTCAATCAAGATTACGATTTTCTGCGACTCGGATACCGCTAAAATATCAATACGTTTGTTATCCGTTGTCTGCACTTCACGAAGAACTTCCAAATCATGTAGCGCCTGTCTATGTAACTTAATAAAGTCATATTTACCAATTAACCTTTCATTCTCTGCCTTTACAAATACTTTAGAGAGTAACTTGTTTATAAAAAAAGCTCCCAAATTATGATTACCATTTGGATCAAGCAGCCAAGAAATGATGTTCGAATGACGAATTTCAAATTTATCGACCCTTAATATTTTAAAAGGATTAAAACGATTCAACTTACTATGTAGCTTCTCAAACTCAAATGAATGATCTAAAAGTGATAAAACCTCAAAATTATATTCCATATTTGGCACCACCATTATGTATTGTTGAATGTATCTATCCTCATTTTATCTAAATTCCTTACTAGCACAAGAATGACAAACACGTTCTTCAAAACGATGTTCGGGAGGAACTGATTTACTACAAAAATAAAAAGAGCAGATTCCTATAGATTCGAAACAAAGTCGCACCGTTTTATCCCGTTGGATTTAGCTATCTAAGGGGGTTTTTTATAGTGAAAAGGAATAGAGCATCTGAATTGAAAAATGGAGTAAGGAACTGTTGAGTGACAATAGAGTTGTTCCGTTAAAGAGCTAGATAATTGAATAAGACTGTATATAAAATTGTATATTTATATGCAGGTTTTGCAGGGGAATGATAAAAAAGATGGAATATGTGTTCTTAAGATTGTTAAGGAGGTAGAAAAAATGGATGTTGAATCTCTTACTATAAATAAGCAAAGTTGGAATGAAGCAGCACATCGTTTTTTTGGTAGAAATCCGCTTCCCCAATATGGTCCACTGGCACCTAGTGAGGAAGAACTAAATTTATTTGACGATGTTACAGATTTAAAAGTGTTAGAGATTGGTTGTGGCAGTGGGCATTCCTTACAATATATGGGCCAAAAGAATGCTGGTGAATTATGGGGATTAGACTTATCAAATAATCAGATTGATGCGGCAAAAAAATTATTAAAGAATTGTAATTCACCGGTAAAGTTATTTGAATCGCCAATGGAGGATAATCCTGGCTTACCCACTAATTATTTTGACATTGTTTTTTCTATATACGCATTAGGATGGACAACTAATCTAGATAAAACATTAGCAAATGTTAATAAGTACCTAAAACAAGGTGGTGTATTTATCTTTAGTTGGGAACATCCAATGTATAACCGTGTAAGTAATACAAACGATACCCTAACTTTTAATAAATCCTATCATGAGGAAGGTTCTTATTATCATGAGGCATGGAGCCATCCTGCAATCATGCAACAATATAGACTGAGTACATATATCAATACATTGATTAATAATGGGTTTAAAATTGAAAGAGTGGTTGAGGATGTTTGCTTATCAGATGAAGATATTCAAAGGCACTCAAATAGATGGTATTCTTACGAAAAAGCAAAAGCGCTTCCCACTACAATTATTATCAAAAGTCAAAAGTTGTAGTTTATAATATTTTATTAATTGTTAGATTTTATATTAGGTTTTCTCATCTTTAACTATTGGGTGAGGAGCGTCAACCAATAAAACAATATCGACCACTTTCACCAATATATCGACCGCTTTTTGAAATATATCGGCGCTTCGACATGAAATAAAGACCTTGCGACAAATTTCACCACACAAAAGAGACTATCCCTAAAGGATAGCCTCCATTTTGCTAGACTTAGTAGTTATCTACCACCGCCGGAATGATACATTCCTTAATCAGTGTCCATCTATCACGAGGATTCACAATAAATTCAGATGCAATTACCACAACGAAGTCTTTTTCTGGAATACAACAAATGACATTACCGCCATCGCCTCGTGCTAAGTATGCAAAGATCCCGTCCTCTTCGTGTACCCACCATAAATAACCGTAATGATTTGGGTTTATCGTTGTTGATTCGTCAATCCACGTCTCGGAAATAATCCGATTATTGTTCCACATACCACGGTTCAAATATAGAAGACCAAAGCGGGCCATATCACGGGGAGTTAGCGTAAGTCCCCATCCCCCAGTGGAGTTATTGTTTGGATCTTTCACCCACCCTTTCACATTTTTCCCGATTGATGTTTCTTAATAATTTATATGAAGCATAAATTATTAAACAAAGAAAAATAAAAGAAGCTTATCCAAAGTGAAAAAAAGAGAAATAACAGGCACTAAATTTATGGAACTGCTGGAACTTAAGAAAAATACTTTCTATAAGATACTGAAAGAATATGAAAAGAACAAATTACAAACTATCTCATTAAATGATTGAATATTTACATTTAAATGATCGACTATTTATGTTTTAATATTTCTATGTACATAAAAGGTATAATTGGAAAATTATATTAAATATGTTTTAAGAAAGGGGAATGTTTTTTATATGGAAACTCCAGAAAGTCAATTTAAACGTGCACTTAATCCTTGGTTCTCCATTTGGATAAAACCACGTGAAACAATGAAAGAAATTTTTATATCCAAACCTAAGAATGGGTTTTTACTCATTTTATTAGGCTTACTCGTACAGGTTTTAGATCGAGCAGCTTTTAAAAGTATAGCGGATTCAATAAGTAGTCCATTTCTACTAATCTTAGTAGTTATATTAAGCACCTTCATTGGTGCCTTAATTTATTATTTTTTGATACCCGCATTATTAAATTGGGTAGCAAGAAAACTTGGTGGACAAGGTACCTTTGAAAAAACACGTTACGCTACTGCCTATTCTTATATCCCTTTCGTTTATTCTCTTATATTAGTTTGGGTGCCTTCATTTTTCTTGTTTGGGATAGAAAACTTTACAAGTGAGACACCAAAAATGGATAGTAGCATAACTTTAACGATTTTGTTCCTTATTTTTGCCATAATTGATTTCGTTATTGGAATTTGGACAATCATTATTTCCTTAAAATGTTTAGGAGAAGCACACCAATTTTCAGCATGGAAAGCATTATTAACAACAATAGTGTCCATTTTGATTATCATTCTTCCATTGGTAATAATAGTAATACTTATAGCAGTGGTTATAACCCTTTAATAATTTATTTGATTCTTATAGACTTTCCTACTTCAATTTCAGGCAAGTTTATCCCGCTATTTGTGGGCAGTAATACTCCCACCTCAAAATTCAGCGAAAGCATTGTCTAGCTCTAGCGGCTAGAATCTCCGGCCGTTTCCGCTTTCCTTAAGAAGTTAGGTGGGAGATAAACTGCCCGTAAAAGCCCGATTGGTGAGGGCTTTTAATCAGTGGGGGATGAAGAAAACCCCCACTGATTAAAGTTTCACTTTATTTAGTAAAGATTGCTTTTTTTATTTCTTGCTGCACTAACGGGCGCGATTGCTAAACAATGAGCAGACGCTATATTACTTGTCTGTTCTATAAATGATTGAATGTAAATAATTAAGAAACCCAGCTAGTCTTCTCAATTGAATGGAAAGTCGCCTTTCTTTCTATATTTTGTTCCTTTTTTCTTTTAATAGGATCATAACGGCAAATATAATCATTGCTCCTTGCATACATGGCTATTTTTATAAAGAAAATTTCTCCACTCATCTTTACTAGACTAATAAGTTTAATCTATCACCGCCGGAATAACAAATTCCTTAATCAACTCCCACCTATCACGAGGATTAAAGATGAATTCCGACGCAATTGCTACAACAAGGTCTTTTTCTGGAATACAATAAATGACATTACCGCCATCGCCTCGTGCTAAGTATGCAAAGATCCCGTCCTCTTCGTGTACCCACCATAAATAACCGTAATGATTTGGGTTTATCGTTGTTGATTCGTCAATCCACGTCTCGGAAATAATCCGATTATTGTTCCACATACCACGGTTCAAATATAGAAGACCAAAGCGGGCCATATCACGGGGAGTTAGCGTAAGTCCCCATCCTCCAGTGGAGTTATTGTTTGGATCTTTCACCCACCCTTTCACATTTTTCCCGAATAGGTCCTCAAATCCAAATGATTTCATTTCATAATCCGGGATTTCTTTCATGCCGATGAGTTTAAATAAGCGTTCGTTGGCAAACTCACGGGCGCTTTTGCCTGTACTACGAGTGATGATGGCTGAAAGCAGATGTGCTCCTGCGGTGGAATATTTAAAAGTGCCAAGTTCTCCTTTTTCGCCTAGCATATCGAGAGTATATGTTACCCAGTCTGATTGTTGGCACAGCTTGTCTAATGGTTCATGCCAGTCCTCAAATGGATATGGTGCTGTCATGGTGAGAAGGTGGCGTATGGTGATTTCCTGCTTTTGGGCAGCATTGGGAACATATTCAGGGAAAAAATCCAGCACTTTCTGATCTACACTTTTCATATATCCTGCATCTATGGCAATCCCAATAAGCGCAGAAATGATACTTTTCGTTACAGATGCCACATGATGCGTATCATCCGGGCCATAACCATTATAATATCTTTCATATGCAATAGATCCATTTCTCACAACAACAATACCGTTTATATTGCTGTAATCGGATTTTATCTTAGCTTCAAGTGCCGAAAGCTTTTCAGTGTCCATTCTCAAAGTTGCCGGGTCTGCAGATGGCCAGTCATTTCTTTGCATGATAAATGCCTCCTTTTGTTTGGCGAAGGTCTTGCTGCTATTTTTTCTTTACTGGGAAATACACCTCTGTCACAATATCTTCCGGAACGGCAACTTGATTAGGGTCAGTTATATACACTTCATATGGTGAATTTATTAATTCATATCCTTCTTTTTCAGTCCATTCCATTAAGTTAGCATATATCGATGTCAATTTCGGATAGGATCCCTTTAAAACAGACTTTGCACAAAGGCTTCCAGGCAAATCTCTCGTTCCTTTTACAGCCTCTTCTATCGGAATTGCAAACTCTGTATCATTGCCAGCAGGATTGTATTCAGAGCTGTGATAAATCGTCATTGGCTTGCCAAGCAAGGTGAGCTTTTCCGTGGCGATCTTTTCATATAGACTGCTAAAATAGTTTCCGTACCCTGCAGCATAGTCATCGCTACTCATCATCTGACGTATTGAAAGGATATTCAGTGGCTTTGTTTCCACAAATTGTACTTCTATATTGTCAAGGTACGACATAATTGGTATGCCGTTTTCTAAATTGAGAATGTCATTGCTCATTTGGTTTAAGGTATATGCAAAAGCATTTAGCTTTTCCTGGATTTCCTTTCTTTTGCGATTAAGAGCAGAAAACAGTTTCTCTTCTGACTGATCCTCTTCCAGCTCCAAAACGGCCTTAATTTCTTCCAGAGAAAAATGATAAGACTTCAAACGGTTGATAAGAAGCATCGTTTTTAGTTGACTGATGGAGTAATACCTATAACCATTTTCAGGATTAATTTCATCAGGGTGAATTAATCCAATTTCATCATAATATCGAAGCGTTTTTGTGGATACTTCGCATATCTTTGAGAATTCTCCAATTGATAGCAAGAGGCCACCTCCATTCTTTATATTTTTATACGAACGAAATGCTTTGTTCTATTCTTTTATACACGTTACCCTAAGGGCAAAGTCAACCAGATATACTCCAAAAAATCCAAACCCCTCATCAACCAATAAAACGATATCGACCGTTCTTTGGAATATATCGACATTTCGACATAGAATATCGACTTTCCGACAAATTCCTCCACACAAAAAGACTATCCATAAAGGATAGCCTCCACCTAACTAAGCTTTTACACGAAATAATCCCACCGGACTCACTCGATCTGGAACCTTCTCAGCAATCGCCTCACCAATTATCAAACTAGCGGTTGCTGCCGGGGACGGTGCATTGCAAATGTGCATGGAGTTGATGCCTGGAATAATACAGAAGTCATCGACCATGTTTCCGTTTGATAGAATGGCTTGTGCTCTTACGCCGGCGTGAGTTGGGACGATGTCTTTCTCTGTGAGTTCTGGGATTAGGCGCTGTAAGCTTTTGAGAAATGATTGTTTGCTGAACGAGCGGACCATTTCTTTCATGCCTTCTTTCATGTTTGGCATGGCCATTTTCCAGAAGCCTGCGTAGGTCATAGTTTCCATAAAGTCTTTTAGGTCAAAGTCTTTTTTTGTGTAGCCTTCTCGTTTGAAGCTTAAGACGGCATTGGGCCCTGCGTGTACGTCTCCGTTTATCATTCTTGTAAAATGCACACCTAAGAACGGAAAATCCGGATTGGGTACTGGGTAGATTAAGTGTTTCACGAGATGGCGTCGTTCTGGAATCAGTTCGTAATATTCGCCTCGAAACGGGACGATTTTCATATCTGTTAATATTCCTGCTTTTTTGGCGATTCGATCGCTGTGTAAGCCAGCGCAGTTAATGAGAAATTTCGTTACGAATACGCCTTGGTTTGTTTCGATTGTCACAACGTCCTTTTTCTCAAAAATATGT
Organism: Bacillus cereus group sp. BfR-BA-01380; assembly: GCF_022663535.1. GTDB lineage: Bacteria > Bacillota > Bacilli > Bacillales > Bacillaceae_G > Bacillus_A > Bacillus_A cereus_BB. The sequence continues at coordinate 184,009 of NZ_JAKUFS010000008.1, forward strand.
TCTGCTTTTGTTCCTAGGTGCACTTCTCCGCCGTTTTTCTCAATGAAACGAGCAAAGGCATAGCTGACTCCTTTATAATCGGCAATGCCGCAAGACGGAACGCGAATTGCTCCTAGTCCTTTGACATGCGGCTCGATTTCGGATAATTCTTCTGGACTAATTTTTGCAATGTCTAAGCCGTTTTGCTGACCTCTTTCATAAAGACTTTGCAGAAGCAGAATCTCTTCTTTTTCTGTTGCGACAATAACCTTTCCGCACATGTCATAGGCAATTCCGTTTTCTTTACAAAACTGAACCATTGCGGCATTTCCTTCTTTTGCAAATTTTGCTTTGAAGCTGCCTGGTTTATAGTAAATGCCGGAATGGATAACACCGCTATTATGTCCCGTTTGGTGATGGGCAAGTTCGTTTTCTTTTTCGATAATTGCTATTTTGGCATGAGGGAATTTTTTCGTTAAAGCCATTCCTGTTGAAAGCCCGACAATTCCTCCGCCGATAATAATAAAATCGTACATGTTGTTTTCCTCCTAAAAAATATCTATGTATATCATGAAAGGCAGGTCTTGTTTCAAGACCCGCCGCACTGATTATTATTTGGAAAAGCAGCCGCGTTGGCGCATTAGCTCTCGATATAAATCTTTATTTTTCTCAAAAGGAGCTCGCCCGTGCATCCAAAATAGGTTATTTAACAGAACTAAATCACCGACTGGTAATTTTAATGCATGCGTTGCTGGGGAGTTTTCGACTGAGTGTGATAACTCATTCAGATAGTTTGCTTGTTCAATGTTATCAGGGTAAGCAAATTGATCAATAAAGCAAATACACGGCGCATTATTTATATCAAAAAATGTTTCACGGTATACGATTTCTTGTGCATTTTTACTTGGCGGTGCTTTATATGTGACTTTGACAGATGCTAGTGAATGGTTTCGGAACTTATCAAGTTCTTCCCAGTCATCTAAATGAAGTAAACGTGATTCGCCGCCTACTGCATTCTGTTCTTCGATCTTCATCATAAGCAGCCAATCTGTCGGTTCATCAACGAATGTTCCGTCTGTATGAAGCGTGAATAAGCGATACGCTTGGCGTAAATAAGAATCGCTGCTGTCTGTATCTTTCACATTAAATCTCGCATAATACGTCCCTGTCATCGCATCAAAGTTAGGCGTACCAATTAAATGCGTTAATGCCGTCGCAAATTTCACATAGTCCTCTGCCGCTGTCGTTTCGCCCTGCACACCAATTGTAAATCCGCCCGTTTCGCGGTCATGAATAATCCCGCGCACATTTTCCATAAAAGATGCCCCAAAGATCTTTCTCATTTGATCAGCAAGAATAAAGCGCGAATAAGGAATATATTGCAATGATTGCTCAGAATGTCCTTTGACCTCTTCAAAAAATTGCCCAAGCAATTGCTGATTTAACGCAATATGATACAAACGTTTATGTTCTGGATGAGGCATAATTTCATACCCCTCATATTTCTTCGCAAATTTCATCTTCATTCCTTGTTCCGTAATCATCTACATCTTCCTCCTTAGTCTGAGTAAACTAAAAAGCCAGTCATACGCATCTACAATATATACATTGTAGAAACGTACAACTGGCTTCAAATTACGAATGTCTTTAATCTCTTAAAGTACAATAATATTAGACAGTTTTTTTATTCAACTATGTGCAAATTAGAAAGTGAAGATCGGATGTAGAGAAGGATCATTTCTCGTATGGATCTTATCACTTTATAAATAAATATTAATTCAAAATTTTCTGAATGTCAATGCGTTTATATTATTTTGTGTAAAGATCATAAAGAATGGTATTTGTTACATATAATTTAAAAGTTGTAAATAAACGCAACCTCGCATTATTTTTTACACATCCGCACTTAATAACTTGTAATCATTGTCAAAATAGGCATGTATCCTGTGTCCAGCAAATAAATCTCCATCATGATATTCACAGTATATATCATTTGCTCTAATTTCGATGTCATAGAGAATAATTGCTTTTTCAAATTCTTCTTTAGTTACATTATACTCCCCTGCATCTACAGCATCCCAATTTAAATGTTCATCATTCTCATCATACTCAGGCCAAAAATCATTTTTGTAATCAATCAATTTCTCTGCTATGGCTACTTTAGCCTTTTTATCAAATTCTTCGATGCATAAAAAAAGCTTCTCTGCTCTTTTAATCATCTCACTAACATCTACATCTTCATTTCTCATGTCCAATTGCCAATGTATTTTCCCCTTATTTTGCTCATATATTTTACAAGCCTCATTGAAGGTAAATACTCCAATTAATTCACTTTGTATTGATTTTTTCATCTCCTAATGTCCCTTCTATTCATATAAGCCTCCATTGATTATATCGACACTTTCTTGCACGTTCAACAATCGGGCCATTTTATGGAATAACACCTTTAAAATCTGGATATTTGTGTTAAAATTTCTCTGTAGTGTTTTCCATCTAAACTGGACAAGAGAGGTATTTGAGATTTATGGGAGTAGCTTGTAATTTGAACTGCGGACATTGCTCTTACAATCAAAATGTTTTTTTAGGAATTGGATTTAGGTATATAAACTTGAGTTCGATTTTAGAATGGTATGAGGAAAAAGAAGGTCGGCAATACATCAGAGAGTTTATTAATAACAAGGAAACGTCTTTTGAATGCTACGACGGTCTATATGTTTGTCAGAAGTGTTGTTACCTATTAAATAAAGTACATTTACATATGAAGTCAGGAACCCAATCTTACACGAACACTCATACTTGTCCTCGATGTAATACTCAAATGCCGCCAAAGCCTTTAGTCGATATTAATCAAAGTGATGTTCTAGATTGTCCAGATTGTGGACAAGAAAAGCTAAAGGTGAGTTTTTATATGGATTGGGACTAGGAAGTTGGTTCTTAAAATTTCCTTATTAAACTAAAAGAGGCTTTAGCAAAATGACTGTGAAGTTATTTTACAGTCATCGTTTTTTTCAATATTCTACAATCAGGCGCGATTATGAAACAAAAAGTAAAAGGGGTGATACATACTAGTCATGTATCATCCCTTTTACTTTTTATGTCTTGATAATTTTTCAAACAACTCTATTATCACTTAACAGATTTATTTTCCTTATCTTGATCTTGACTACATACTTTACACATCTTACACAGTTTCGTAGTTTTTACGCATTCCCTTTTTCCCTTTAGGTTTTCACTTGATTTTGCCATTTTCCTGCCCCCTTATTTTATGAAAACAAAAAAGCCAATTATATTCCGCTCATCAAATAAGCTGGAATATAACTGGCTCTCGTTTACGAACGCTCTTCCGAAATCAAAGTGCAATAAACTCGACAGTTTCATCATTTATATATCTATTTTAATACAACATGTTTTAAACCTTGCATGTGGCAGAAACAGGCCTTGACCGTTTCTATGCGCGGCCAGATGCTCCCGTTCCCACTAAAAAGAAAGAGGCTTTTTAAAAACCTATTTTATCGAATCTATTTCCTCATACTCCTCCGGCGGTTTTTCGCCGTTTACATAACTTGTATATTGGCGGTACAAATCCTTTAATGCGCTAATAATTGCGTTTTGCGCTTTGCCTTGATAATGATAGGAAATTTCTTCAATGATGCCTTCAATGCCATCTCGTAAACTATGCCCTCTTAAAATTTGCGAAATAAAATCCCGCCCGTGTCCTGTCGCAAGGGTACATGACGATTCGATTATTACATGATATTTGTGATCTGCCTCTATTGTAATTGTTAGTGTTTCATAGACGCTGCGCACAGCCATCCCTTTCGGAAGTCTCGCATGTCCTGCCATGAAAAAAGTTCCTTTACGCATGTTCATCCCCCATTATTATGCATCTTTTGTTATCAGACTTGATCTACATATACTGTCTTGATTCTTGTATAAAATTCTGCAGCTGCTTTCCCTTGTTCGCGCGGCCCTGCACTAGAATGTTTCATTCCGCCAAACGGAACTTGCGGCTCTGCTCCTGCTGTTTCTGAGTTTACGTGAACCATTCCGACTTCCATATCATCAATAAATTGCTGAGCAAGGCTTAAGTTATTTGTACAAATGGATGCGCTAAGCCCATATTCTGTATCATTAGCTAGGTGAATTGCTTCCTTATAATTGTTCACCTTAAACAAACAAATAACAGGACCGAAAATTTCTTCTTTCGCAATGCGTGCATCGTGAGGTACGTCTTCAAAAATAGTCGGCAACACATAAAATCCGTGTTGTAACTCCTCTTCTTTTGGTACGCTGCCTCCGCAAAGTAGCGAAGCCTCGTTCTTACCTGCTTCAATCATCGATAAGACAGATTGCTGCTGGTTTTCAGATACACATGGACCCATAAATGTATCCTTTTCTAATGGATTGCCAACTTTAAGAGCCTCTGTGCGCAGCACGAGTTGATTGCGAAATTCCTCATAAACTTCCTCTTCAACGATAATTCTACTTGTCGCTGTGCATTTTTGTCCTGTTGACATAAATGCACCTCTGATCGCAATCTCTACTGCCTTACGAATATCAGCATCCTTTAATACAACAAGTGGATTTTTCCCGCCCATTTCTAACTGAACTTTTTTCCCATTTGCGGTAGCCGTTTGCTGAATTGTTTTTCCGACGCCATTAGAACCAGTAAAAGATATTGCTTTTATATCAGGATTTTCTGTTAATTCTGTTCCAACTACTGAACCTTTTCCAAACACACAATTGATAACGCCGGCAGGAATCCCCGCTTCGTGAAAAGCATTCACAAGGTGGTATACGGATTTTGGAGTAATTTCAGCCGGTTTTATGACAACGGTATTGCCGTAAATAAGTGCCGGAGCCATTTTCCATACTGGAATGACAATTGGGAAATTCCACGGCGTAATTAATCCTACTGGCCCCACTGCTACCCGTTTGCTGTAGAGCATCGTTTTCGGATTATTCGAAGGAATAAGTTCTCCCACGGGCTGATTCGCTTCTCCTGCATAGTATTCGAGGATGCTAATCGCCCGTTTCGTCTCTCCTATCCCTTCAGCGAGTGTTTTTCCTTCTTCACTCATCAGGTCATGACCTATTTCCTCAACTCGCTCTTTTAAAATCGCTGCTGCTTTCCATAAATAACTTGCCCGCTCTTGAAACGATAACCGTTGCCAATTGTGAAAAGCTTCTTTCGCAGAAGCAATGGCTGCTTGTGTATCTTCTGCTGAGCTTAATGGGAATTCTCCTAATACTTCTCCATTATGCGGATTATAGTTTTTTGAATATTGATTAGTAGATGGCTCTTTCCACTGCCCATTTATATAATTGAAAAACTTCATTCTCCTACCCCCAACTGGAAACATAACTATTTTTTCTTATTTGGATACATTAGCAATTGCCGTTTCAAGAATAGCTAGTCCTTCTTCAAGCTGTTCATCTGTTATAACAAGCGGTGGTAAGAAACGAAGTACACTGCTATAAATACCAGCGCTTATTGTAATTAAGCCTTTGTTATGTGTCTCCTGCATAATTGCTTTCACTTCTTCTGTTGCCGGCTCTTTCGTATTTCGATCCTTCACAAGTTCCATAGCCGTCATTGCTCCAAGGCCTCTCACATCGCCAATTAATTCATATTTACCCTTCCAGCTATTGAACACTTCCAGCATACGATCGCCGATTACGCGAGCACGTTGCACTAAGTTTTCTTCTTCAATTACATCTAAAACCGCTAGGCCAGCCGCACAAGCAGCCGGGCTCCCTGAAAAAGTACCGCCAAGTTGCCCTGGGCCAGGCGCATCCATTAGTTCCGCTCTTCCTGTCACTGCGCTAAGCGGCATACCTGCAGCGATTGATTTTGAAAATGTCATTAAATCAGGAGCCACTCCGAAATGATCCATAGCGAACAAGTTTCCTGTACGAGCAAAGCCCGTTTGAATTTCATCTGCAATCATGACAATTCCATATTTATCACAAAGATTTCTTACTCCTTGTATAAACGTAGCACTTGGGACAATAAATCCACCTTCACCTTGAATCGGTTCCAAAATAATTGCCGCAATGTTATCACTTGCCACTTCCTCTAACATAAAGCGTTCAAAACACGCTAAAATCTGCCCATCCACTTCTTCTGTCGTCATCCCGTCTTCCGCGCGGTAATAATACGGATAAGGCAGCTTGTATACATCTGGTGCAAACGGACCAAATCCATGTTTATAAGGTTTCACTTTACTTGTAAGAGACATTGTCATAAGGGTCCGTCCGTGATAAGCACGTTCAAACGAAACGATGGCGCTGCGCCCCGTAGCTTTTCGAGCGATTTTCACAGCATTTTCAACCGCTTCCGCTCCGCTATTGGCAAACATTGTTTTTTTCTTAAAGTCGCCTGGCGTTAATTCATTCAACCTTTCAGCTAATGCAATATAACTTTCATACGGTGCTACATGAAAACAAGTATGAATGGAAGATTCCACTTGCTCTTGAATCGCTTTTACTACCTTCGGATGACAATGCCCTACATTTTGCATCCCAATCCCGCCTGCCAAATCGATTAATTCGTTACCATCAATATCCGTAATAATGGCTCCTTTTGCTGATTGAACATATAAATTCGTAATATTATATGGACCTGCAGGCACCGCATTTTTTCTTCTCTCATGTAAAATAGCAGATTTTGTAGTTACAATATTGTCTTTTAACATTGGAAAATACCCCTTTTTTCATTGTTTATTTTTCGCTACATACGAAATATATAAATCCATTTTGATTTTCAACATGTAAATCAATGCTATGCAGAGCAAACAGTGACCTGCACTTGCTTTCTCCCTTTGTTTTAGGAAAAGGCCCTGACCGCTTCTAGGCATGGCCAGATGCTCTCGTCCGCCTAAAAGTCCGTTTTTCAATTTGTATTTATATATTTCGTTGGAAAATACGATTTAGTCCTTCTCTAAACCAATCTCCGAACCTTTTAACATTGGAAATCCTGCCTTATCATCCTTGATAGGTCTATTTCTAGTTCTTAGAAAATAGGATGCGATCACCACAGCAGCAGCTAAAATCGTTAAATAAAATTGCATGCGCATATCCGCGATAAATGCTTGGGAAACGAATATCGTAACAATCATGAGAAGCGTTGCGTATGTGAGATAAGGGAATAACCACATTTTCACTTTTAATTTCCCTGGATCTTCCCTTTCCGCTTCTCGTCTTAAACGAATGTGAGACACCGCAACAAACATATACATAAGCATCGTAACGCCGCCTGAGCTGTTTGCTAAAAAAGCAAATAGTTTATCAGGAGATATAAACTTCAGCATCGCGCAAATGAATGCAAATAAGACACTTACCACGATCGCCCAAATTGGTGCACCTCTACTGTTTAATTTTGAAAAAATAAGAGGAGCATCTCCTTTTTTCGAAAGCGAAAATAACATGCGAGAACTCGTGTATAACCCTGAATTTAAAACAGACAGCAAAGACAGGAACACAACTCCGTTCATAATTTCCGCAGCAGCAGGAACTCCTGCCATCCGAAATAAACTTGCATAAGGAAGCTTCAATAACTCCGCATTATTCCACGGCATAAAAATAACCAAAATTGTTACAGAGCCTACGAAGAACAGCATAAGACGCCAAACAACACTGTTAATTGCTTTGATCACATTTTTCTCTGGATTTTCAGATTCTCCCGCCGCAATAGCAGCTACTTCGCTCCCCGATAAAGAGAAAGAAATAAATACAACGCTCAGCAATACAGGAACAATCCCTTTTGGAAAAAAGCCGCCATTTTCAGAGATCGTCGAAAGATTCGGCCTGTCCACACCAGGGACAAGTCCAAAAATCATCGCAATTCCTAACCCTAAAAAGATAAGAATCGCCGCAACTTTAATAAAAGCTAACCAATACTCAAACTCTCCATATAGCTTTACAGAATAAATATTCGTAATCGTCATCAAAATAATCATGGAAAGACTAGCTATCCACGCTGGTATAGAAGGGAACCAGTTATTGACCATCGCCCCTAACAATACCGATTCAATTGCGATAATAATGACCCAGTTAAACCAATATAACCAACCGATTGTATACCCCGCCCAAGGTCCAATTGCCTTATGAGCATACGTTGCAAAAGAACCGCTATCAGGGTTAACCGCAGCCATCTCCCCTAACATCCGCATCACAAGTACAACCATTAAAGCACCAATAATATAGGACAAGATTGCTGCTGGACCCGTTGATTGAATAATTGTCCCGCTCCCTACAAATAACCCCGCTCCGATAACCCCGCCAATTGAAATCATTGTTATATGCCTGGTTTTCAATTCTTTTTGTAATTCATTTTTTTCTTTTCCCAAAAAGATCACCAACCTATAAGTATTGATAACGCTTTCCAAAAACCCTATTTATAGAAATAATAAAAAGAGCCAGAAAAACAATGTAAAGAATTACACTCGATTTTACTGTCTCTATCCATATGGCTCGTCTTCCTGCTAAGGAAGTTCAAGTGGAAAGAAGCCAATTACTCACTATTAAATTCAACGTAACAATACTCGGGCTTGCAGGGAGGCTAATCACTGTCATCCGATAATAACTAATAATAATACAAATAAACTGAATATTCAACATTTATTTTAAATTCAGTTAACTGTTCGTAACATAAACCCTTTTGGTTGAATATGTTATCCACACAACCATAAAGTGAAACTTCCATCAGCGGGGGGTTTTACGGGCAGTTATCCTCCACCTTTCTTCCTCGTCTCTCTTTGAGGATTACTGCCCACGAATAGCGGGATAAAGGCGGGATAATTATGAACCGAGAACAATATCGGCAAATGGAGGAAAAAGATTTGCCACTTGTAGAACCGAAAGCGTATGAAAATGTGAAACAAATTGTTATTGTCGGTATTCCGGCTTTCATTGGATTATCAGTTTACGGCATAGTAGTGACTCTTTTTTCATAACCAATGAATATTTCATCCAATCATGGAACAATATACACATCATATAAGGAAGGAGATGACTCTCTGTTGTATACATACGTCTTATACGATGCAAAAAATTCTTTTGGCATCAGCAAATCGTATCACATTAAATGCGAAATACCACCCCACCGATTTAGAGCAATTATGATGGAGTTTCGCCGTAATCAAGAAATAGGAGAAAACATGAAAGAATTTGTCAACTTCATGGAACGAGAATTTGGTGAATCCTTCGAACTATTTGAGTATGACGACATTGTACAGTACGATGCCGACCAAGAGAATAGCATGATACTGGCGAACCTGCTAGATCAAGCTGATGAACATGTTTAAAAGGACTGCCTCTTAGGCAGTCCTTTTATCATGTTTATTAACCATACTCCATCAATCAATAACACGATATCAACCGTTCTTTCCAATATATCGACGCTTTTTAAAATATATCGACCGTTCTTTGGAATATATCGACGTTCCGACAAATTTCGTCATACAAAAGGAAGCTTACATGTACTTTGGAGCCTCTTCATTTATTTACACAAATATTACTATTATAGATAACTAGTAGAAGTAATATAATCAAAATCCCCAGAAGAACTAACTAGATTCTGGTACTCAAAATTATAAATTAAAACAATGGCATTATACGACTTATTTAAGTTAACACACTCTCTAATTTTAGGCAGTATCATTTCATCATATGAACACCCCTCTAACAAAACAGAGATATTATCACTCTCTTCTTCTAACACTTCTTTTTCGATAAAATCTTCATCTATTTCATTCCTATCAATATTGAAATCCACAAAAAATTTTGAAGGTATAGACTCTCCATCTTCATCGTATGTTAAATCGACGTATTCTTCTAACTGGTTTTGTGTTTTAATATTCCCTAACCATATTGAAACCATTCCTTGCTTTTCCATAAATAACACACTCCTACTGTCATCTTAGTCCTTCTGACAATGATGAAATACCGCCCTCTGATCTAGTTATAGTCCATTTGATGTATCAATCATTCATTATGTGCTTTTAGAATCTACAAATTTAACATCAAATATTGCCTTTCTTAAATCTTTCATTTTTTAAATTTGAGTTGCAATTCATTACTAGAAAAAGAGCCACGTTATAATGAACATACAACACCTTTATTCATCCCATTCCTCGTATACAACTGATCCCATATAAATTAAATTTCCACTTTCGAAATTAGCTTCATCTACTTCTTCATCGTACTCAAAATCATACAATCTGATAGCAGAATTATAGCCTTCTGGTAATTCTTCTCCGTAATGTTCAACAAATTGTGGTAAAATGTCCGCTTCGTAAGAGGAACCACTTAGAAGCAAGGCCCAAGATGTAGTGGAGTCCTCTATAAAGGTGCTTTCTATTAAATCTTGATTATACTCATTGAACTACCCCCACCTAAAATCCTAACAGATTTTTGAGGAAGGGGATTCCCAAAAGGAACAACTAAGACAAAATGCTTAGTAGGCCATACCCATTCAACAGAGGCCACTGAAAAAGTGAAAGCTTCTTCGATTTAATCGAAGAAGCTTTCACTTTTTATGTATAATTTTCATTTTTTTTATGAATAATGGTTGTACTAATTCTAGGTGGTG
>NZ_JAKUFS010000009.1 GCF_022663535.1 Bacillus cereus group sp. BfR-BA-01380
CAAACTGCATGGAGTTTGAAAATATGTAATGTTTTATGCCCTTATAGCCAGGTTCACCTGGTTTAGCACCGAATTGAAATCCAAACTCATATGTTTTTCTACCCATCAATAGGGCATCGTATTGATGAATATCTGATAAAAAGTCTGGGACATGATCCCCATCAAATAAAAAGCTAGAATTATTAATATTTCTATCTATCATACCTTGATCTGCAATAAAGTTATCTAGTGAAACTGCAACATGATAAATCAATTCAGCCATTCAGTTATCCCTCCAGGAAAATGAATTACCTAATTAATTCTATAAAACCGGTTTCATTTCCTTTTCTTATTAATCAACCTGTCCCGGTTAACTCAATAAGCTTTATTCCATTAAATGGCCCGATTGTGAAACAAAGAAATACTCTACAAAACGGATCTTTTTATCAAACTTTTTTACAAGTTATCAATCTTTATTATAAATAATCGAACTTTATTTTAAATCAACACCACGCCAGCTGGTACAAAATTAAGGCCACCACTATAGTTTTTTATTAGATTAGGATGATTCGCATCGATACCGCTGTCGATTACACTGACTGTTGCTCCTTTTCCTGTCCCTCCATTAATCTTATAGGATGCACCATCAATGCTACGGCTGTAGCTAGTATTACAGAGGCTAATTTAAATTTGATTACAATTCCCCCTTAACAAATGAGTAATATATGAATAAGATTCTATTCCACATATGAGATGATAAAGTGAAACTTCCATCAGTGGGGGTTTTCTTCATCCCCCACTGATGGTTAGTTGAACCAATCGGGCTTTTACGGGCAGTCATCCCCCACCTATCTTCTTCGTTTCTCTCTTAACCTTGAGGTGGGGGTCTTACTGCCCGTTAATGCGGGATAAAACCTCCAATAACGATCTAGGAGGAATTGCTGTTGCGCTTCATTTGAAAGGAAAGTAGCCTATATACTACTTTTTTACTCTAGATCATTTCCTCAACCATTTCCTTATTACATACGTTATTTTTTTATAAATAGATAACCTGTCCAATCAAGAGGACATATCTGTAAATAGAATAGTATGAGAACTATCTTCAAAGGTGTAATTAAAAAGATAGCCAACATATCTTGTAGTTTTCTATCCATTCTTGTTCTAATAAACGTTACTTTATGTGTCTATCTACATATGAATTATGGATTATTTAGAAAGGAGAGGTCTACAATCGCTTATGTATTCGAAAAATGCATGAATTTATGTTTGGAAATTTTAATTGCTCCAGATACAGAAATAGAGCTGTCTCTAAGTGACTACGACACATGTTCATCAGGGGTTGTAATTGATGGTAACGTAATTATCATTACGTTACCGTTAGTTGCTTGTGTAGTAATTACGCTTCATGATGATTTCAGCATTTCCGTTGAACTAATTGATTCATTTGTTTTTCTTTCTCTTCCGCCTTCTAATGAGGAATAAACGAGAAAAATGTATTTCGCAAATTATCATTAGCTGCTGAGTAACTAAAAAAGGAACAGAAACGATATCGTTTCTGTTCCTTTTTACTACCGTATTAATACTCTATTTCATCATAATCTTTTGGTTGTGGTATTGGTTGCATATTACTCGCATCTTTCGGATCGCTATAAATAGCATTTTCCTCCGTATTTAATTTTTTTATGTTTGGTTTTTTATTGTAATTAGGCTGTTTTTCCATCTGAATCATCTCCTTATACGTCTTTTCAAATGTAATTATGTCCTATACTACTCTTTTCTAGTCTGTTTGAATAATTAGGAGTTGATTTACATGTTTTCTCATTTGTTTTTTAATTAACTGTAAAAATACGGTAAATGAAATTAGGCATTCATTTTTATTATCTCATTTGTTTTATCCCACACTAACGAATAATAAAACTCCTGCATCAAGATTCTGAAAAACAAAGAATGTTTTGAGTAAATCTTTAACGACTTTGATGCGAGTTAGTTGTAATTTCAAATTCATCTTATTGATTTGCATTTATTTCTTGCTGTAATTTCTGATTAGAATGTTGTAATTGTTGATCAAATTTTTCTAATGCAGCTTGAATAGCTGCTTTGCCTTTCTTTTGAACAGCCGCTTTCAATTCTTGCTGAATATTACGTTTACCTTGTTCTTTACCTTTATCATGATCTCGATCTTTACCTTCGTGCTTTCCGAATACTGCTTCTAATTGTTTATGCGCTTGTTGTTTTGTTAATTTTCCATCTTTTACTTGTTGTTGAATAGCATCAATTTCTTGTTTATGCGCTTCGTAAAAGGCTTGTCGTTGCGCTTTCTCTTGTGCCTTTTGTTTTTGGAAACCAGCTGTTTTATGCAATTGCCCTTCTAAATTTTTATGCGTTGCTAAATCTTGTGTAAGTTTATTTTTCAAATCAGAAGAAGCGTATTGATTAATGATATTTGTAAGATCCTTCTCATGGTTACTTTTATGATGATGTTTTGCTGTTTCTTGTGTAACTGATTTGTTAGATGTATTGAAATGGTTCATTACTGCACTTCCAGCTGCTGGAGCCAATATTGATGCAGCTAATACGGGTACAATTAAACTTGATCTTAGTTTCATTTGAATATCCTCCTAAAATACTTAATAAAGTTACAAGTAGAATTATCGGACATGTTCCTTAACTTTTCCTTAACGAAAAAAATACACGAGAAAAAAGCTTGAATTCAATTGAACCCAAGCTATCTGATGCTTCTTATAAACCAGGCTGTTTTTAATTTGTACTATTTAACTATGCAAACTCCCTTTCAACCAAGGACGCTGACGATGGAAACCAATTGGAATTTGAATGAGACTCGTTTTTTCTTCTGAATCCAACCTGTAAAGTTCATCACACAAGTTGACATCGAACCCAAGAAGCGGGTGTCCTCCTAGCCCAAGGGCAGAAGCTGCTAACAATAATTTCTGTACAAGGATGCCTGCTTCCATCTGTTGGATTCGGTATCCCCTATATCCAAGTTCTGCTTTAAGATGATTTTTATCCCCTACTACATGTAGACAAAGTGGTACTTGGAAGAGATTCACATTGTGAAATGTCAGCCCGCTTTGCAGTAATAATCGATGATCTCCAAGATGTACTTGTCGTAATACATGAGCATCACTGTCATAATGATAAGCGCCATTTTGGATACCTTCAACGCCAAATAAACATACGTATATGGAAACACGGGATGCGAGTTCTTCATGCTTTGTATCTAAATCGTTTTGATAGGCAAAAGAAGTAGTTGCTTCATGTAGTAACGTAGTCAATTGTTCTTGATTCATTTTCCTAAAAGTAAAATCCATTTCCGGTGAAAATCGATTTTGGCACGCATCTGTTAAGTCGTACGACATTCGCTTTATACGGGGAAGAACTAACGCTTGACCATCACGCATTTTATTCGTTTCATTCTTGATTTTTTGAAACGATCGAGTAGATTCAAGCATAGATGCTTCATTCATTTGAATTAGCATCGGATACTCTGCAATCTTTCGTGATCGGACATAGTGATTATGATAAATAACTGGTAATTCTTCGCATAATTGAGTAGCAGAGACTTCTTTATCCGTAGCATCATCTTCATTATTAAACTGTGTGATTATAGGATTTACCGATAGAGGGATAACTGCATATACACTCTCCTCTTGTTCGGATAACCCTAGTAAATGATTAATAGCACGGTCTAAAAATTGGTAATGCACACTTGATGTATAGTGGAATCGTTTTGCTACTTCTAGCAATTGTCCAATTAATACGCCTGCATCCAACCCTTGCAGACGATAAGAAAAGTTATGGTATTTAAAGAAATTTTTCCAAAACATTGTCGATACAAAAATAACACCAAAACAAGCAGATGTGTCACAGCTATTTCCAAGAGTCCGGGTTACATATGCATCAAAATTCCCTTCTCTCACTAACACTAAGCGGTGGTGTGCTACATCATAGTGGTACATCCCAACAGGCACATTTTCCATCTTTAAATATATATACAGTTCACTTGGATATAAACCTCCGCCCGAGGGAACAAATCTCCGATACGACTGCATAAAATTTATTTCTGATGTTGGTAAGGTTGACTGATAGAATTGAGTAATCCCAAATACATACCAGAGAAAATGACCGATTTCGCGAAGATTCGGTTCTGTTGATACTTCGAGATTTTCAAGTGTCAATGTTACTTCTGAAGATAACGGAATTCCCGGTAAGTCCCGATAAAGTTTATATGAAAGTGGTCCGTCTTCCCAATCTACCTCCCAAGTCGAAGAGGTTGCTTCGTCAGTATGAAAATGTAAATTGTTCAAAAATGTCTCTAAACTCATCCTTCTCCCTCCTAATCATCACCTACGCAAACGGATGCGGATGTGGATTGAGTTGTTCCAACGTTAGCGATTGCTTCGTATACCCAAGTTTCATTGGCACCCGCAATACTCTCTCTAGACCTGTTAAGCGCGTAAGATGATGCCCAAATGTCATCGGCAACATTCCTGGAATAAGTACTTTCACACAATGTAATCCATTTCGCTGTAATTCTGGTGTCGTCTGATCTACCACAATCACATCGAGGTTCAACTGGTGCAACATCTGAAGTATTTCTCTTAAATCATCTGTCAAATCTTCATGTCTTGTTTTTTGTTTGAATGCCTCAGCAAACGTTTGTAACGGGCGATTATTATCTAGCAAAAACTGAAACCGTTCTTCCGCTTCTGGCAAAGCGCATACCATAGGATGGTCAGGCATTTGCTTCACGAGGAAAGGATTATGGAACATCTGTACATATTTCTTGCGATTCGCCTCAAATTCCTTATCAAGCGTTAACATCATGCCAGCTAATTCATATATTGCACTTTTCGCCCCTCGTACCGGATCTAAATGAGCTCCAGCTGCACAGATAATATTTAATCCATTCTCCTTTCTGTTTTTTGCCAGTGCCCAGACACTTGGAATTCCGCTCTCCATTGTCGAGTTAAACAAATGTATATCATATCCTCCTACTGCACGTACACGTTCTACCATCAACTGCAACTCTTGATCATTAACAGCAGAAAGATCAAGACGCGGGAGAGGAAGCCTAGCATACCAAGTTAACAAAAATGAATCGCGCTCAATCACTTCCAAAATGCCATAAAAAATCGCTTCCTCTAAACTGCCACCCAATGCACAACCATTGGAAGTCTCATAAACAAAACCATCTCTCCCGCCTAAACTATAATAAGCAAGTAGTTCTGGAACTAAAATGGGACGTTCTTGCAAAAATGAATAACCCCATACCCAATTCATTGGACGATCTGGATGAAACGGTTTAAATGGAAAATTAGGCTGCATATATTGTTCTTCTGCATGTACACCCACTTCAAGAGGATTAAGTGCTTGATGAGCTAAATTGCGGAACGTGTCCTGAATAACTGTACGTTTTCCCCGAGGTTCTAGACCGCAATATCGTTCTAATCCTTCTAAAATAGCGGTTAATTCGCTAGTTGCATATGCATGGGTACGGCCAGCTGTTACTTCATTTCCAAAGAGAAACGGAAGATTTACAGTTACCTCGGCAAATGGAGGTGTAAGGTTATACATTTTATCATTTAAAAACCCAGTTTCATAATCTAGATAATCCTTGGTTAATACTTTACTTAGTTCAGAGATTGAACGGCAACGATAATCATTTATGTTAATCTTCGGACTTGATTGGAATGAAATCTCGGCTAAACTTGATGAATCATTAGGCAATTGACTACAATTTGAGCATAAAGGATGAGGTAGAAAAAAATGATATGAGCTTTTCAATGTTTGTAAATGAACAAAAAACATGTGTGCTTCTGATCGTGCATGATCATCTTGTAAAATACACCGCACTTCTTCTAGCAAAATATGCGTCATTTGTAATAATCCATTACTTGATGCCCATATGTCTCGAGGCATTTCCTTTTTTGTTGCTAGGGTCTGCAATATCTTCCACATTTCTTTAGAATCATTTCCTGCGAAAGTACGGCGTATATCTGCACACTCTGAACATCCTGGTGTGCCAGGGCGAACTAGCGGACCGATTATTCCTTCTCCAAATGAAACGAAGGCTCGCAGCCAAGGGATATTCGTTGATTGAAGTACACTTTCTGCCTGTTTATAAAAAGAAGGATTCCAAGTATCATGTAATACGAGAACTAAATCGGTTGTTGCGGGTATTTTCCGATCAAAATCCATGTGCCTGGTGATTTCATATTGGACTGATAATTCTTCATATACACGATTTGCCAATAGTCCCTCTCCAATAATTAAAACCGAAGCGCTCATTGGGATTCCTCCTCTCCCAATATTACTCCAAAGATGCCTGCCAATTCCTCCTTCCAGATTGCTTCTAGCGATATTTCAAATACGCAAAGCCGTTTTCCATTTTGGTTTAATGTCTGTTCAGCAGATTGTAATATTTCTTCTTGTGTCATGTTTTCACAAGAAGAAATAGCGAAGCGGAGTGGCATTTTATCTTGTAATAAAACGGATGAGGCCTCTAGTGCTTGTGATATGAAGGAATCATCACAATTTTGCGCTTCTGTAAGTGCCTGCTGTAATGCCTTTCGCATTGCTATTGTTTTATTAAATCCTACACTTCCGTACCAACGATTATTCGTGCCAATCCATATAACAGGGAAATCGAAAATTGCTTCTCCAAAAGCAATTGTAGGTGTTCCTTGCAGAGTGGTAAGTGCTTGCAAATAAAAGCGGCAGCTCTCATCCTCTATTGCGTCTAATTCTACTCGAGAAACAACAATATTTTGGCTCATCTGTCTCTTATGAAGTTCTTCATCCAAACATTTTTGTAAACCTCTAGACACGCATTCTGCAATCGTTTCTCCAGCTCCGATTCCTATAAATTGCTCATGTTCAGAAAGCTTTGAACTAGCTATTCGTGATATATAGGTCTCAACTCCGGCTAATCCAGCTTCGTACCTTGCTGCCATATGCGTCAAACCTGTACAAATCATATCTGGTAATAATTCAGCAGGGCCCTCTGACAGCGGATCAACTGTTTGAATACGACACTGAGCCAATGGTAGCTGTTTTAAGTCACCTGCTTCCCAAATATGAAAAATCCCAGCTTCTTTTGATACAAGGGAATTCAAGTTCAGAGTAGATTCACTCAATTCATTTTCATTTGAGCTCTGTCTGATTCTCGCACCGAAATCTTGGACCCATTCGATTTCCATGTTCTCAGTTACTAAGGGATGAGGTAAAAAGGAATGCCAGTTTCCTTCTAACGTTTCGGAATTGAGCAGAAAAAATTGA
This sequence comes from Bacillus cereus group sp. BfR-BA-01380, assembly GCF_022663535.1. Classification (GTDB taxonomy): domain Bacteria; phylum Bacillota; class Bacilli; order Bacillales; family Bacillaceae_G; genus Bacillus_A; species Bacillus_A cereus_BB. The sequence continues at coordinate 7,279 of NZ_JAKUFS010000009.1, forward strand.
TTTGTTTGCGTACGTTTTGTTACATCTGTAACCTTTTTGAACAGTTCAAATACAATTACATTAGCTACCATTGCTTCCGTTGTAGAAGAAAAAGTATGTTCCCCTGAAGGTTTAGAAAATGTAGACTTGTGTATACGTCGCCAAGCTGATTCCCAGCAAGCATCACTTTCTGGGTGTACGAGTGGCCCGGCTAATCCGACTCCTTGCTTAAATATGGCAGGGATGAAAATCTTTTTTTCTTCTTTACAAATAGCATGAATAATTTTTAATTCTTCTATGTCTTCTCCTTGTGATACATACAAAATCGCCTGAAATGGTTGCACCGCATCTTTCAAAACATTTCTTTTTTCTTTTTGTAAAAAAATTTCTTCAATCAATACTTCAGGATCTGTTTTTTGTGCATGTTCTATTAATTCTTTTAATCTTTTTTTATTGGTTTGTACGGAATCCGTAATCAGCATCTTGAATCGTGGTAATCCCGATTCAAGTAAAGCAGAAACTAGGGAAACAAAAAAAGAACCAGAACCAATAGCTAATACTTTCGTTTGGCGATAAGATTGAAAACGATATGCACCCGAAACGCCGAGGTTATCTAAAAATTCAATTTGCGATTCGTATTTCTTGACAATATTTTCTGGCAATTGGTGTGGATGATCTTGACTTATGTCTGTTGCAAATTCATTTTGGTATAGTATTTCTGCTATTTCAAATACTCGCTTTCGATATGGCTCAGGTAAGCCCTCCGTTAAATTTCCTAATGTGTATTCTCCGTTAAACATTGGTATTAGTTTTTCAACCCATTGATTGATAGACTTCCCGTCCATTCGGAATGAACTGGCATTATTTCTAAAATACACCTCTCCTTTTGGATCAGAGAGAAAAAAGGTATCTCTTTTCATTTTCAAACGTGTCGAAGCGTTTAAGTTTGTCATTGTACTCCTCCTTCTCTGTTCATTGTTCTTGAATGAGCATGATAACTTCCATCATAACAATTTTATGTATACTATTTTTTCTTATGTCAAACGGAAAGGAGAAGAGTGGTTTATCATACTTAAAGAAAAGTGTCTCTACAAGAAAAATCATGTAGAAACGCTTTTCTTTAAGTAAAGTTTCCATTAAAAAATAGGAATTAAATAACGCATATTCCGTCCAAGCAGAATCCACCGCCGCAACCACCACAACCGCCACAGCCACCGCAACCGCCGCATCCAAATCCAATGCATCCAAAGCATCCAAAGCAACGGAATCCACAACGGCCAAATCCTCCGCAACGACCGAACCCTCCACAACGACCGAATCCTCCGCAGCGACCACATCCTCCGCAACGACGAGTATAGTCATCATCCATATAATATAGAGAAGGAACTTGACTATCCCAATACACGACATTTCCAGCATTATAATCATTTAAATTTAACATTTGAAGTTCTTGTTGAAAATTATTCATTTCATTACCTCCATGTATATAATTTGCAAGTCATACCGAAAAAACGACTTGTAACCAATGGGACGATAGACCAACTTGAATGCGCTCCCCAACAAAATATGACCTCGAATTAGGTATTGTGACTTGTTCAAATGCCTAATTTAGAATTATGTAATTTCACGTATGCTCTTCTAGCTTTTAAAAAAAGAAAAAACACACTCTATGTGTGTTTTCAAATTTATAATTTCATTAATAATGTTTTTATATTATATTGCTCTAAGCACCAATTATATTTATCTATAACCTGCTTAGGAACTGCAGCTAAGTCTACTACTTCTTGAAATCCATGTTTACTATAAAAAGGTTTTAAGTGTTCAAATGGAATGCAATATACATTTTGAATTTGAAGTGTCTGAGCTTCTTGAATAAGAAATGTAACGATACTATCAGCAATTTTCTTTCCTCTATAGTCTTCTAACGTATATATCCCACCCATTTCAAAGGTGTTTTCATCAACTTTTACTAACCTTCCTAAGCCGGCCTTTTGACTATTAAAATATGCAATTACAATCTCTTCATTTTCTAAATGAGATGGTACAAAATCAGCCTTTTCGTATTGAGAATTAATCCATTGTAAATCATCAAGTTTTGCTTTCTCTATATGTAACATTGGGTTGACCTCCATATATTTCAAACTATTATATTGCCTACTGATAATTTTTTATAATGTAAACATAAAATCCCCCAAAGTTTACAGAACACTTTGGGGGCGTATTTTATTTTATATTTCGATCCATTCTACGCTGCGCCGTAACGCCCACAGCATTTTTTTGTATCGGTAAAAACGTTCCGATACATGCAATACATGCACAGCCGGCGAATACAAATGGTAATGATTTAACAGCTACGAATGATAGTGTTCCGAAAATAATAAGATCTAATATCGAATCTAGAACAGACAATAACGAAATCGTTGTTGCACGTACATGAGACGGGATCATGTCATTACTAAGCTGCGAATAAATCGGATATCGAATGGCACGTACGAACCGTAACATAAAGAATGCTCCTAATATAACCCACAATGTATCCCCGAAAAATGTTGATAACAATAAACCACCAACAGCTAAACCACCTGTTACATTCATTAAAATTGCACGTGAAAATCTACTAGTAAACCATCCAATTGATATCGAAGAAAAATATCCAAGAATGGCAGCTAGAGCATACATAATACCAATTGCAAATACAGGAAGGCCTGCTTCCGTAAACAACGGTTGGTTAAATGTGTCATATACTGCACTTGCAGGAATGAACACAAGCGAGACGTTTAAAAACATAATAAGTAATTGCGGTGCTTTACGAATTACCTTTATCCCTTCAATTACTTGTGAAAAAGATTCTTCTCGGTAGGATGATAGCTTCTTTGGACTTTTGATAAAAAGTAGTAAAATAAATTCTACCAAATGAAATACTATTCCAAGAACAATTAAAAGTGTAAATTGTTCTTCTCGTAAATCTTTAGCAAAATACGACCCGAAGATTACGGCGATTAACATGGAAATAAAGCCTGCTGATTGGATTTTTCCCATTGCTTGATCCATTACGTGTTGCTCATTGTTTTCTTTTAGTGACTCATAAATTAACGCTTCGTCCGCACCAGAGAAAAATGTAACTGACAAACCGTTCAATAAACTATATAGACAAAACAACCATAGGTTATCTGCAAATAATAAGATAGAAATACTAAACGTTTTTATGATCGATCCTGTCAAAAACGATAATTTTGCACCGAAGCGATCAGCAAAAACTCCAGCTGGAATTTCCCCAACAAGTACTGCCACGCTCCAACACATCATCACAATAAATATATTTGCTGCTGTTAAGCCTCTTTCCATATAAAAAAGTGTCATTACCGGCTGTAAAAAACTAATCGTTCCAAAAAACTGTACCCAAAATAAAATCGAAATATTATGCATTGCGATAGTTTGTTTCTTCAATTGTTCTCCTACTTTCCGTTATTCATTTTTAATGATGATTTTAGGAAACAGGAGTGCTATATTACGTTAGTTGATATTCACTCCTCTTCCTACATTTGAAAATGTTTTTAATGTTTTTTGCATGTTATTTCCTCCTTCAATATAGATGAATCTATTATAACAATTTTCTTAATATTAAAGAAACATCTTTTGAACTAATGATAAGATTGTAGGAATGTGTAAAGTGGTATATAATAGAAAACAACAAATGATTATTTTAGGTATTCCTAAAATAAAGGAGCGATACATATGAAAATTACTATTTATTTTGGAAGCCATGAAGATCAAGATGTACGTACAATGGATTGCCATTTAGATGTTGAAGATGCGGAAGAATTTGTATCTGTTTCTTAATATAAATATACATAATATTACGGGGTAAGTACTCTTCCCTATTCTTAATTAAGATGCCTTTTTGAGGCATCTTTTTGTTTATTTTGAGAATAAAACATTTACTTTTCAACTAATACATAGTACAATACAAACATAAGAACAAACGTTCGTTTATATCTTCTCCCCTATGGGACATGTACTAGGAAGGATGGATTTCATTGGCTCAAAATAAACGCAGAGGAAGAAAAAAGCATACTCCTACTATTTCAAATACAGGCTTTATTGGCTCTGTGTTTATCGATACATTGGAACTTGAAAAAAAATCATATTACTTCTCTCGTAAACAACTACATATTGTGCATCATGTGTTAGATGGTCTTGCGCAAGCAACAAGTTCTCTTTTCGCTGAACATGATATTACTGCTTACTTATCATGTGCGTATCTACATAAACAAAAGAAAATTGGTTTTGTTCTTTCTACCAAACCTTTCAAAGAAGCTGAAGGCGTTGCTTATTTTAAAAATTACTTAATTGAAAAGAATTTTTACAACGGAAATATAGAAGAGGAACATTATCAAGAAATTTTTAATACTGGTTTCATTGGTGTTGTTTTTGCAGATTTATCAAGCATTGATCGCTTTAATTTCGAATTTGAAATGAGCCTTTTATCAAAATTGATGAAAGACATGATTATTCCCGTTAAGGAGTTATTTTTACGTAATCAAATTCCAGCATACATTTCTACTGTTGAATTGGAAGAGCAACATAAATTGGGATTTGTTTTATCTGTAAAGCCATACGATGAACGCGCGGAAGCTGATTTATATTTTGAGATGTATTTGAAAGAACGCGGTTTATATATTGGTGATGAAGAAGATGATATTGATAAGATTGTCATTCGAAAAAAAGTTGAGATATTATAACAAAAAGGATGGTTAATATATGATTAGCCATCCTTTTTGTTATAACTATTATTTAAAATTTTCATTTTCTAATACTACAACATCTTCATTTGTTAATCTTCCGGCCTGTTTTGTATATTCAACGAGCCTAATAATATTATCACAAGCTTGTTTTGCACCGAAAACTAACAGCGGTACACCAATAAAATCAATTTTTAATCTTCTCGAAAATAAACCACCGATTGTCATAGCAAACGGAACGGTTGGTGATGTGTTAGAAAACACAATTTTTTCATGGTTTTGATATTTCTCTTGTAATAATATACTTAAATTTTTTAATGCTGGAACTACAACTTTAGATGCACCATGGCCGACTGTATAAACAGAATCTCCATTTTCGTCTCGTCCATGAAAAATGATTTTTCCCATATCAGAAGTTTTTAGTTTATTAAAATAATCAACGTTTAATATCTCATCTTTCGTGAGCTTCCGATTGGTCGGTAGTTTTTTTAAATGATACGCTGCTGCTAGTGAAGTTGTATGTGTCCCGCCGTAATCAGTATAAATATAAATCATCATATCATCCTTTAAATTGGTATACATGATTACTATTATTACCAGTTATTTGTGTTCTAATCTACAAATAAGACATATCGTATTTGTAGGCGGTGACCAATTTAAGCAGTGTGATTGTACTTAGACAGCAATGGAATTCGTTTTGTTATTTTAGCATAAATTTGAAGCATGAAACGTGCTAAAGGTTCTATTATATTTGTACATTTGACGACTAGAGCACTTGTTACGAAAGATAAAACAGCTCCGCCTATAATATCTGCTGGGTAATGAACACCAACATATATACGTGAAATACCAACTAGTATAGCCCAAAGCAATGCGATATTTTTCCAAGATTCCCCTCGTAAAATCATTGTAAATGCTATAGAAAATACAAGTACAGCATGATCACTTACAAATGAAGAATCAGTAGCATGCGGTACTAATTTGTGTACATGATATGTGACAAATGGGCGTGGATGATAATAAAGTGCATGAATCAAAACATTTAAAATTAGTGCTGCAGAAACAGAAAGGGCTGTGTACAAAACTGTATACTGCTTACGAATAGCTGTTTCTTTTTGACCGTTGCTAAACCATAAAGAAAGCATCAAGATAATTGCAACATAGGGGGCGCTGTTTGTAATCAATATCATCCCCTTATCTAACAAAGCAGAGGATCCTGCCCAATTATTAATCCAGTGGAATATTGTGTAATTCATATTAGTCTCTCCTTGTATACATTCCGTACGTGGTGATCACGTATTTCGTTGATTTGCTCAGTATACACTAGCAATATGAAATGTTCTTTAAATTTTTCTCATCTTTTTCTCATTTTTCTTTGGCATTGATAAAGTGAAACTATAATCAGTGGGGGGTTTCTTCATCCCCCACTGATTATCAGCCCTCACCAATCAGGCTTTTACGGGCAGTTTATCTCCCACCTAACTTCTTTGTTGTCGCCGAATTTTGAGGTGGGAGTATTACTGCCCGTTAATGCGGGATAAAATTTATGCTACGTCCACAAACAAAAGCGAGAGGTATGTACACTACCCCTCGCCTTTTATACAAGTTATTTTCATTTTTCAGCATCTAGATTGCTGTCATGAAGTTACAAATTACAATGCACCTTGCTGACTTTCTTTGTTTTAAAACATTGCACGTGGCAGGAAAAGGCCTTGACCGCTCCTATACATGACCAGTCCCTCTCGCCCATCTTAAAAAATGCTTTTCTTCCTTTTTTTCATAGAGTGGCTGAGTAATTACAAAACAATAAGGTAACTGTTGTTCCCTCTTGTTCTTTGCTATCTATCATAATACGTCCATTGTATTTTTCTACAAGGCGCTTTGCGATGGAAAGTCCTAATCCATTTCCGCCTTGTTTTCGACTTCTTGCTTTGTCGACCCGGTAAAAACGATTTAGCACATATGGCAAATCAGACTCTGGTATTCCGACTCCGCGATCTGTAATGGTAATCTTAATTTTTTCTTCTTCTACCTCGCTTTGCAAGCAAATGTATTTTTCATGTTCTTTTGTATATTTGATCGCATTATCTAGTATAATGACTAAAATTTGTTCAAGGTAAGAAGTAGGAATAGAAACACATGCATAATTCGCGTGTAATTGTCTATCAAAGTGAAAGTTCGCATGCAGCAATTCAAAATTTTGCGTAACTTGTTCTATTACTGCATCTACATGTACTGGTTCGGCTGCAATAGGATACATTTGTTCTGATTCTGCTCGGGATAATTCTAATAACTCTGATACAAGCTTATTGAGACGATTTACTTCTTTTAAGCTAGAATCTAGCGACTTTTGTAAAATAGCAGGGTCATCTTTTCCCCAACGATTTAGCATAGAGAGATGTCCTTGTATAATCGCAAGTGGTGTGCGTAATTCATGGGATGCATCTTCAACGAATTGCTTTTGTTGCATAAAGGATGTTTCTAAATTGTCCATTAGTTCATTAAAAAGCAATCCGAGTTTGGCAAATTCATCATTGTTTTCGTGAATTGGCACCCTTTCTTTTAATCCATTTGTCTTAATTTTGTTCATTGTATCTGTTATAGCTTGCACACTCAATAAAAGTTGCTTTGCAAGAATGGTACCGCCTAAAAAGCTAAGTATTAATCCGCCAATACCAGCAGCTATCATAACGAGAAATATAAGCTTCATTAAATGATCGAAAGCTTCGAAGTTTTGTCCAACTTCAATTGTGCCAGTAAAAGTGCGTGTCGTAATCGGCATGCGCTGCACAAATATTCTATCTTCATAATGCCTTGTCATAGAAGTTTCAGATTGATCGACGTGCTTTGGCATAACCAATTTTGAATTAAAGTCACGGGAAACAGTGACAAGTGCCTTTCCTTTTTCATCCAAAATTCGAATCATTTGATGTTTATCATTTATAGTTTCAAGAAAATCCTTGCTGCTTTCAATCGTATCTGCCGAAAAATTTATATTCTCATTATTAAAATAAGCTTCTATTTCTGTTACTTGTCTGCTAATTTGTTTTTTCTCATAATCAAGTGTCCAGTGGTCAATAATCACATATTGTAAAATATTGTATAAAAAGAATAAGACAAATAATAATGTGCTGGACCATAGCGTTAATTTCCATTTTATAGGCAAGTTTCGGATGTAATGTTTTATTTGCTGCATCATCGCATCACATACCCTACGCCTCTGACAGTTTGTATATAGTTTTCTTTGTCTTGGCTATTCAATTTATTACGTAAATAACGAACATATACGTCTACTATGTTCGTCTCTACCACTGCATTGTATCCCCAAACTTGCTCTAAAAGCATGTCCCTTGTCAATACGCGATTAATATTTTTCATAAACATCATAAGTAACTCGAATTCTTTATTTGTTAATTCAATAATCTCTTCTGTTTTTTGCAAAGTTCGAGATTCTACATCGAGTTCTAAATCTTTAAATCTTAAAAGAAGTTTATTTTTATGCTCGTCTTTTTGATTTCGTCTCAAAATCACACGCATTCTTGCTAATAGTTCTTCAATGGCAAACGGCTTTGGTAAATAATCATCTGCACCGCTATCTAATCCAGTTACACGATCCATGATACTATCACGAGCTGTCAACATAATAATAGGTGTTTCTTTTGTTGCACGTAATCGGCGGCATACTTCAATTCCGTTAAGACCGGGAAGCATTAAATCAAGAAGAATGATGTCATAATTATGCTCAAGAGCCGTTTCTAACCCTTTTCTCCCATCATACACAACATCTACTGCATATCCTTCATATTTTAGTTCTAACTCTAAAAATTCCGCTAAACTTTCTTCATCTTCAATAATTAAAATACGTTGCAATATTATCACTCCTATACAACAAGGTGAATGAGTAATCCAATTCCAAATATAATAGCCACAATTTGATGAGCTTTACGATAGGTTACATATTTTTTCTTATCTTTCAGTTTGTATAATAGTATACCAGCTATGGCAACAAGAATTAATCCTATTAAAGTGAAAATCCCACTATAAATTCGGATCATATGACGGCTACCTACTATTAAAAAATATATCCCATGACTAACAGCGACTGCAAAAACTGCATACCCGATAAACGTATGATACTGCTTTAATAACATATAAAGTTCTTTCGTGTATTTGGCAACCGTTACTTTTTCCTTATGTAAATACAACCAAATATTACGAAATAACCATAAGGAAGCAGCTGCAATGGCCCCGTATTCTGCAAGGGATCCAAGATTTTTATTCAGACCTTTTAATGCCATTTGATTTCCTACCATAAAGTCTAACACTAACATTGTAACACTACATGCAATAATACAAGCTCCTATAACTTTTATGGACACATGAAAAATTTGATTTAGTAGGCTTCTTGACATTTTAATCCCCCTCCTTCTGTAATTATGTAAAGTAATTGTTCGTTTATATTCTAACCATAAAAATGGAAAAGACAATGAAAGGAAGATTAAAATCAGATGAGAAAATGCAGAATCACTTTTGAAAACAGGAAAAGTTTGAAACATTTTTGATTTGATACAGCTTATTTACATGCAAAGAGGGCAGTTCAGTTTACTGGATAAAACGTATATGCAGAAGTGCCCTGCACTCATTTTCTCTCTTTATTTTACCTTTGCATGGGACAGAAAAAGGGTCTGACCGCTTCTATGCATGGCCAGACCCTCTCTCGCATCTAAAAAGTTTTCTGTTCGTTTTTCAATGAATTGGTTTGAGAAATTGGTAAGTGAATTACTACCGAAGTCCCTGCCCCAACTTTACTCGTTATATGAATTCTACCTTGATGACTTTCAATAATTTTATAACTAATCATTAAGCCAATACCTGTTCCTTTTTCTTTTGTGCTGTAAAAAGGTTCTCCGAGTTTTATAATCCTTTCTTCTGGAATACCGATTCCCTCATCTGAAATACAAATTACTACCTCATTGTCATTCACTTTCTTAGTAGTAATTACGATTTCTCCTCCATTTGGCATTGCTTCAATAGAATTTTGTAAAATGTTGATAAAAACTTGCTTTAATTGATTTTCGCAACAATCAATATACAGGGCGTCAGGATCTGTTTGGAATGTGATATGAATATTTGTCATAATAGCCTTTGTGTTAATTAACGACACAACATTTTCTAATATAAGGAAAATGTTCTTCTTTTCAAAAGGAATAACCTCAGGTTTAGCAATCGATAAAAATTCATGAATGATAGATTCAATACGTTCAATTTCAGAAAGCATAAGTTGAAAATACTGCGTATCACATGTTATTTGAGTTTGTAATAATTGTATAAATCCTTTAATAACAGTTAAAGGGTTTCGTACTTCATGCGCAACTCCTGCAGCAAGTTGACTAACTGCGGCTAATGTATCTGATTTATTCAATAGTTCAGCTGTCTTTTTTCGTTCTGTAATATCACGAACAAGAATCATAATTTTATCTGTTAAAAGCGGTAAACATCGTGCTTCAAAATAATACACACTATCATGCATCGGTAAGGAGTAGTCTACAACTTCTATAGAATTGTTTTCTTGTACTTTTATAATTGCTTCATGTAACTGCTCGGCAGCATCAGAAGGTAAAACATCTTGAAACCTTTTACCCATAAATTGTTCAGTATGCATATAAAATTTCTCTGAACACCCAGCCTTATAATCAAAAATTGTTCCATCCAGATTTATTAAAAAGCATAAATCTGGAAGTGCTTTAAAGATTAATTCTAACTCTGAGGATTTTTGGATGAGCTCTTCTTCAATCTTTTTTCGATGTGTAATGTCCACGCCAATTGCCCAGTGGCTATATCCAGGGACAGGGAATTCTTCTGATAGGTTTGACCACATAATCGTTTTCTTATCACCATTTTTACAAGTAAGCGTCATTTCCCAATCACGAAAGTTTTTACCACAAACGGAAAATTCATGTAGCGCTTGATTTCGATATCCTTCATCAGGATAAAGCAGTTCTAATGCGTGAGGATTGTTAATAATTTCAGCTGCACTATACCCTGTTACGAGTTCACATTCTCGATTCCATATCGAAAACGTACCTTCTTCAGCAAATGCATCAACCATCACAGGCATGTTTTGTAAAATAGTATATAAATTTTCGGTAGGTATTGATCGCTTCTCTTGAAGTTGTTGCAATTTATTCATTCCTATATTGGTCATAAGTGCTACAAGAGAATTGAAATATATTGTACAAGAATCAATATGATCTTGTGGAGAAAAAATGATAAAATCACCAATCGCGTGTTCATTGATTATAATCGGGATATGAATTTTTGTATGTAAATGTGTATCATTGGACTGTGTGCCGTAATGAAATATTGCCTCTTGATCGCAATCAAGAAGCTGATGTGAAATATGTGTTAAAAAATAAAATTGTTCTGCCATTGTTTGTATTTCTTGTATATCAATAAGTTCTGTAAGCCGATACATATCCGCCAACTCCTATATCTGTAATTCACATGTATATGTTGATTTTTCAATTGTGTTTAATTTGTAAATTTACTCAACTTTTCCATTATACGAATTAAATTCATCAAGGTACATAGAAAAATAGTGTGATTTAGGAATTTTTTTATTTTTCAATACGATAGAGAAGAAAAGTGGATAAAAATACGCAAAAAAGAACAAATCTCGACATAATTTGTTCTTTTTTGCACGTTTCACAATATATTCATTTTAACTTTTCGACATCTTTGTCTATCTCTGCCTCCTAGGCCCTCATGTCTAAGAACCTTCCACACAAGAAGGTAAAAAACACCTTCTGTGTGAAAGAACCTTAGCCAACAGGCCTAAACAGTCGGCTCCGCTTTTCTTTATAAGTCGCTGCTATGCAGAATACAACATGACCTGCACTCCCTGCTTTCTCCTTTTGTTTTAAACCTTGCATGTGGTAGAAAAACCCTGACCGCTTCTATGCATGGCCAGATGCCTTCGCCCGCCTAAAAAGAAAGAGGGTTTTTATGGCGGTTTTTTATTTGTATTTATATAGTATGAAGTTTAAATAATCGAACGTATAAGAACAATTTTCTGCTCATATCTTCTTTGCTTCTTCAACACTTTTAGGCCGTGGTCTAAATAGCAAAATAAGTTCATCCTATAACATAATGGCGAAGTGCATGAGCAACACCGTGATTATCATTTGAAAGTGTTTTGTAACGACAAAGTGCTTGAATCTCTTCCACTGCATTCCCCATTGCAATTGATATATTTGCCTTTTCCATCATAGACATATCATTTAAACCATCACCGATTGCAATGGTATGTTCTTTTAATATTCCTAAATGATTTGCTAGTGTATATAAACCGTTCCCTTTTTGAGCATGAATATGATTTATTTCTAGATTGTGCCAGTAAGATGCCGTAATCGATAGCTCCTCGTTATCTATGAATTGCTTCTTTAATAGCTTTAATTTTTCCCTTTGATACGAGAATGGGAGAATTTTATGAATATGAACTGGCTCTGAAAATAGTGGTTTGCAACTTTCGATTCTTTTCGTTTCAGTATGCTGTAAATATAGTGCTGCGATTTGTTTCAGTTCTTCTTCATCAGCATGCATATCCGAGTTAATGATAAAATCCATCTCAAGTTGAATGATTTTTTCTCCGTATTCTGGGATATATACACCTTGATCTGTATACAATTGGTAAGATATATTTTTTTCTTCTAAATAATCAACGATTTCTTCTGCATGTCCATTTGTAATTGGATATCGTTGTAACATTTCATTATCCAAATACAAAATCGCACCATTTTCTGCAATGATTGGACATTGTAAATTTGTTTCTTCCAAAAGCTTTTGAACATCTGTCATAGAGCGCCCTGTACAAATAGCTACAACATGCCCTTTTTCTTGACACTCCTTAATAGCTGCTATATTTTCTTCACTAATTACTTTCTTTGATGTAAGAAGAGTTCCATCTAAATCAATTGCGATAAGTTTCATCACTGTCTCCTACTTTCGTTTCTATATATGCGATAAATGATATCGTTCTCATGTGCAACATCTTAGTTATAATGTATGAAACGCATTTCAGGTCAAGAGAAAACATTTATCCCGCATTAACGGGCAGTAAGACCCCCACCTCAAGGTTAAGAGAGAAACGAAGAAGATAGGTGGGGGATAACTGCCCGTAAAAGCCCTATTGGTTCAACTAACCATCAGTGGGGGATGAAGAAAACCCCCACTGATGGAAGTTTCACTTTATTGGGATTCAGCCAAGATACGTGTTTGCTTTTTCTTCTACTTAGGTTGAAAAAGAAGGAATTGTTTTCTTTGCTCTTGAAGAGAAATATAGTCATTTGATTACGTCTAAGAATCAGATGAATCGTTTTATGGTCATAGAGCTGTACGTTAAAGAGGAGTATGAACGCCATATTATTCACTAGTTATACTGACAAGGAGGAAACGAATGAAAAAAATCACTATTGGCGATTTTAACTCGCCGGAAACTATGCGTAATCCGATTATGTTCTATAAAAACCTCATCGAGCAACAAGAGCGTCTTTTTTACCTTGATGACTTTTATGGCATGGGAGGGGCATGGGTTGCATTGCACTATGATGATGTTGTTACTATACTGAAAGACCCCCGTTTTCTCAAAGATTTGCGGAAATTCACGCCGTCCCATGATAAGCAGACATCCATTGAGGAGAATACATCTGTGAGTAAACTGTTTGAATGGATGATGAATATGCCAAATATGCTTACGGTAGATCCTCCTGATCATACGCGCCTACGTCGGCTAGTCTCTAAAGCCTTTACACCGCGTATAATCGAGAACCTTCGTCCCCGTATTCAGCAAATTGCCGACGAATTGTTGGCTGCTGTACAGGAACAAGGAAAGATGGATATTATTGTGGATTTTGCTTATCCACTCCCTCTTATTGTCATTTCAGAGATGCTCGGGATTCCTGCAGCTGATCGAAACCAGTTTCGCGAATGGACACAAGAACTCATGAACGCTGCTCTGGATCCTCGTCAGGTGACTGCAGTTACTGCAACACTTGAAAAGTTTATTCATTACATCGAAGTATTGCTGAACGAAAAGCGCCTAAATCCTGATGATGATTTGATGAGCGCACTAGTTCAAGCGCAAGAGCAAGAAGACAAATTGAGTAAGAACGAGCTTCTTTCGACAATCTGGCTGCTCATTATCGCCGGACATGAAACGACAGTTAATCTAATCGGTAATGGGGTACTGGCGTTGCTTCAACATCCTGAACAAATGAATTTACTGCGGCACGATCCTTCCCTGCTCCCTTCCGCCGTCGACGAACTATTGCGCTATGCTGGTCCAATTATGATTGCTAACCGTTTTGCTGGTGAAGATATGATAATACATGGAAAAAAGATTCGCAAAGACGAATTAGTTCTGTTCTCTCTAGCTGCCGCAAATATTGATCCGCAGAAATTCCCTTCTCCAGAGACATTGAATATTACACGGAAGGAAAATAATCATTTAGCATTTGGTACTGGTATCCACCACTGTTTGGGAGCTCCGCTAGCGCGTCTAGAAGGACAAATTGCATTTGGTACATTGTTACAGCGGTTTCCTAATCTTCGCTTAGCAATCGAACCAGATCAACTGATTTATAACTATAGCAAATTCCGTTCTCTTGCAAATCTACCAGTGGTTTTCTAACCTGTGATGCGACATTAGTACCCATGATGGTCGAATTAGCTATTGGATTGGAATAAAGATGGATCAAAAGCATCATATACATGTTGATTTCAACTAAAAGGAACCGAACTCATTTTGAACAAAGATTGATTAAAATGAGTTCGGTTATTTGTTATATAGAGGTTCAGCAAAAATTTTTGTTTTCTTTGTATGTAAAAAAAGTATGAAAATGATTGTTATTATCAATAATACACATAAGACAAGGGTAACCAACATTGGGCTACCCTTAGAGACTTAAACTTCTGGTATAAATGTTTTGCAATCTGTTTCTTTACTATCAGATGCTTCTTTCCCTGTATGACTTACTACATAAATAGATTCAGCATTGCACTTATTTCCATTTCCCCAATATTGGCAATTGTTTACTTCACAAAGAACATCTTGAGCCATAGTATGACACCTCCTTTTTTGTTTAGTATGAACAGCATTGAGAGGTGTCATACTATTTCGTATCCATTCGCCTAGAAAGATAATGGTAATTCTTCTAAAGATCTCATCAAATAATTACCACTCCATTTTATGTCTTCTCTTCTTCCTTTTATTTTAAGATTAGGCATACGATGTAATAAAGTAGGAATTGCAATTTTCGCTTCTAAACGAGCAAGCGGTGCACCAAGGCAGAAATGAATACCATGACCAAAGGCAATATGACGGTTATTTTTTCTTGTAATATCAAAAATATCAGCATTTGGAAATATCTTTTCATCACGGTTCGCAGAAGCTATGGAAATAATAACCGCATCTTTTGGTTGAATATTTTGACCATGTAATGTAAATGATTTTGCTGCCCAGCGCATAGTCGATATTTCAACTGGACTGTAAAATCGTAATGACTCCTCAATTGCTGAGTCAATCAAATCTGGATTTTGCCGTAGAAGTAGCAATTGATCAGGATGTTCAAGCAATGCTAGAGTCATATTGGTGATTAAATTGACCGTTGTTTCGTGTCCAGCGACGATAAGCAGCATAATCATTGAATATAATTCTTGGGCGCTTAATTTTGTTCCTTCACTTTCCGCTTGTATTAATGCACTTACTAAATCGTTTGAAGGGTTTTCTCGTTTTTTATCTACTAAATCTCGTAAATAATCAATGAATTCACCTAACTTTTTATCAGTTTCTCGAATAGCTCCTGGTGTATCTAGAGAATCAATAACCGCATGTGACCAAATTCTAAATTTATCTCGGTCTTCTTGAGGGATACCAAGCATCTCGCTAATCACAATAATTGGAAGTGGGAAAGCATAATCATTTACGAGGTTTATAGTGTGCTGATGTTCTATTTTGTCTAATAAAGTATCAGCAATGGCTTGAATGTTACCTTTCAGCTGTAGAATCATCTGCGGCGTAAACGCTTTTTGAACAAGGGATCGTAGGCGACTATGGTCAGGTGGATCAGATCTCAACATATGTTTTCTCAAATATTCTCCATTTTCTAATGTAAAAGAGGCTTCAAACTCTTCTTTACTAAATATATTTTTAGCATTCTTCAGTAAACGTGCATCTTTTAATAAACTTACTGCATCTTCATACCTTGTAATAAGCCATGCATGAGGATATACCTGATAAACAGGGTGCGATGCGCGTAACTCCTTGTAAATGTCATATGCTTCATGTTTAAAGGCAGCCGACGTTAATTGGATCTCAGGCAATGTGTTACGATTCATTTCGTTATTTGAAGACATACCGATAACCTCCACCTTTAGAAATATTTGGTGACCATTGCACCTAATGACCATTATAACGTATTGACTTTTATAAAAGTTGAAAAAATTCCGCCTGAATATTGCCTTTTATATTGAAACAAAAAAAAGAAATGTATAAATGTACATCTCTTTTTTGTTGAACTATATGACTTACTACTCTAACTTTATGATGTTAGGTACGTCTTCCCTGTCATATTTTTTTGTGTATATTTTTCCATCAGGTGTAACAAATAGTAAAGTGATCTTACCGCAAACACCGGAGTAAAATTGAAACTCCCCTTTTGAATTTGTAACAGCGCGTTCTTTGTTGGCAATTGAATCTTCATACACTTTTACATCAGATAGCGGCTGATCCGTATGATCTACCACAACAGCTTTGATTTGAATAGCACTCGCTCTACAATCTAAATCATTTTCATGACTCATTTTATTAGCAGCAAGCACTATTCCAAAAATAACTATTCCAATACATATAAAAAAGGCTATTTTTCTTCTTCTTTTCAAGACTAATCACCCGCTTTTATTTAGGATGAAGACATACTTTTAGAGGGATTTTTGCTTTTTTTAATTTTAATTTGTTTTAGTTGTGCCACAATTATTATGCTAATGACAACGAGTAAAAACCATGAACTAATCTTTCCAATGTGAACGAGTTTCCACGTTCCATGTTGATTAGGATATTGCCACGCTCCAAAGAAAGTTGCAATATTTTCTGCAATCCAAATAAAAAAACCTATCAAAAAAAATGAAAGAACAAGCGGCATTTTATATGTGACCTCTTGCAAAGAGAAATGTACATAAGTACGAAAAAAAACTACAAATAATAAAGCCGTTAGAACCCAGCGGAAATCATACATAAAGTGATGTGTGAAAAAGTTAAAATAAATCATTGCTCCAAGTAGCATCGTCCATATCGCATTTGGCCATCCTTCTACTTGCAAGTGAAATCTGCGCCATGCCTGACATATATAACTCGCAACGCTCGCATACATGAAGCCGCTATAAAGCGGCACTCCCATCACTTTTGTCCACGCCTGCTCAGGATAAGCCCAAGAACCTTGATGCACTTTATATATTTCTAATGCCAACCCAATAAGGTGGAAAACAGTAATCACTTTGAGCTCGTCTTTTGTTTCGAGCCCGCTTTTATACATGCCGTATTGAATGAGAAGGCAGACGAGTAAGATGAAATCATATCGGTATAGACCAGGAATATGGATCACCTTCGAAAGAGCAAGTGTCAAAAAGATTAGTACAGGAAAAATGCAGGAAAGGGCTTGTTGATAGCCAAAATAAATTAATTGTCGTAAATATACCATTGTTACTCTCCTCAAAGTGTGTATCTATTGTTTGATCTAAAGCTACCATTTATTTCTTTTTTGAAGATTTCTCTACAATCTTTGGATTCAGAAATATTTGGTAATCGAAGCGTTTAATAATTATATCGCATTTGGTTTTATAAAAGTTTAGAAAATTGCAATTATATATTACTTTTTATTAAAAAAGAACAAAAGGAGATGTTGTCATATACATTTCCTTTTGTCCTCTATCATTTTTCTGGCTGTGCTAATCGTACGCTATAAAATCTCATAGCGTGTAAAGATCCTGTCATATGAAAAATCCCTTTCTGTATTAATGTTTTTAAACGATATTCGATAAAAGAATCTCCTACATATTGTTCAAAATGTCCTAAAACTTCTCCGACCAATCGGGCGGCCTTATAGAATTGATCTATATATCCATCAGTTTCTAAACTTCTAGCACATTGTACGATAAAATGGTCAATATAATCTTCTGAAACAGAAACAACTCGATTCTTCTCCCAAATACGTAAAACGGTGTGCTTTTCTCGTAATGTTTCCCATTCATTTTCAAGTACTTGTCGCTCTTCTTTTGTTAAAGGATTTTGCTCTTTGTATGCCCCGCGTATAGCTATTAACTTTTCAGGAACAATTTCTCCAGTATGACGTACAGTGTAATCTAAGTTTGGTTTGCGGAACAACTTATCGAAGCCATCAGCTGTATTTATAACATACACATTATGAGTTATATCTTTTAATACATATAAAACAAAAATAAGCCCTACATGTTCATACGCATTATTTCCTGTCCAAATTGTAATCGGAACGTGAGACGGGATTGCTTGTAATTTTTCTAAAGCGGCCTTCATTTCTGGCAAATATTCCTCGTAACAGTAACCTTCTATTAGTAGTTTCTCCTGAAGCCATTGTTGACGCGCGACTTGCCCTACTTCTTCATCTAAATGAAAAAGAGGTCCAACAGAAAACGTATCCGAAAAGCACAAAACATGCTCTTCTTGAATGTTTGCTTTTTTAAAAGCGTATTTTAGCGATCCTGCGGCGGACTGACCAAAAATGATATGAACATGTTTACTTTTCGTGATATCAGTTTTTTGTATGTACTGTTCGATCAGTTCTGTCGGTATAGTTGTAAGTAAGGATAACTCTTCCTTATTAAGTTTTGTTTCTAGTGAATGAAGTTGTGTAAGTGTCTTGAAAAGCAGTTCTTTTGCTTCTCCTTCAGTTAAATGATTGATTGCTTTTTGTAAGTGTTTTAGCATCGTTTCTCCTCTATGAACGTTTTTTTATTAAGCATGTAATCGGTAGAACCTATATGTTATTCCTCTTCCTCTTCTAGCCAAGGGATACAATAATATAACTCACTTAATTCTTCAGGAAATCCCCAAGCGATTTCCATACTATTACTTAAAAGGTCTGATAATCTCTCAGCATAGGGTGTATAATAGGTCTCATCTTCTTCACATAAATCTACTAATTTTGCAAACATAGATAAAATTTTATTATAAAATTTTGTACCTATATCTCCATACGATCTTGTAAAGTCTACACCCATTTCTACATAATACAACATTAAATCAATCGTTCTAATCGGATCTTCTGTTGTTTTTTGAAAGCTGAGAATCATTTTTTCTAAATCAGCAAGTCTTAATTTTGGTAAACTACGCTCTGGGAAAAATTCATTTTCAATTTTCTTTCGCAATTGTTTATGTAATTCTTCGTTTACTTCATCACCTAAAAATTTGCTAGATAAATATTGTTGCACTTCTTTATTCATCTTAAATAAATCAACAACTAACGTAATTAATTCGGTCTGGTTATATTCTTTTAATTCTTTTTTTAGCGTAGGGATTTTTATTTTTTGCAAAAGTGACCACTCCTTTGTTTATATTGTTGTTTATATTATCTAATAAGCCAAAAAATCCTCTTCTTATATTAAAAAGAAAGCCCCTTGAATTGTAAAAAAAACTATTTGAAATCAATGAAATTAAAGCTCTAATAAATATACAAAATAGGTATACCATCGTTTACATAAAAAAGCGTACGTCTAATGATAAAGAGGTACGCTTTTTTTACATTATTTTCCCATCAAAAACCAAGCCGGTTTATGCTTTGTCGTCCGATTCCCTTTCGCCACATAGCGAAAATAAATTTTATATTCTTTTAGAGGGAATAAAATTTCGTTAAGCTCCCAATCGCCGATGATCCATAATGCTCCGCCGCAATCGCGCTTATCTATCACTTCAACATTTTGTTTTTTCAAATATGTCATAAGATCAAATTGCGGTGTTCCTGCCTGCTCTTGCTGTACATCTTGTTTGGATGTTATTTCATTTTTCTTGTTTGTTTTCGTTTTTGATTTTCCATTTGTTACGTATGAACCAAATAAAAACCAAGCTGCTTTTCCTTTCGTTACCTGGTTTCCTTTTGCCGTATAACGAAAGAATATTTTCTTCTCTTTTAATGGGAACAAAATTGCATTTAACTCCCAGCCGCCAAGCACCCATAATGTACCTCCAAATTCACGTTTGTCAATTACATCTAAATTGTACTTTTGAAGGTATGGAATTAAATCAAAAGTTGTATCAAGTACCGGTTCCGTTTTCTCTTCATTTGAAGTAACAACTTTTGTTTCTTCTTGATTTTTGAGAACGACATTAAGCATTTCTTGCTGCTGCATCATTCCGAATACTTCTTGTATCGTTGTTTGAATGGATGTTTCAATAGCTTTTTCCACTGTTTTACTTAATAGTTCTGTCAATTCATCGTTATGAACCTCGGCTGTCTTTTGCGGCATCTCTGGATCTCGATATTTTGGAGCTTGAAAGTTTACATCGCCATACGACTCTATAAACCAAACTGCGATTTTAAAAACAATTCGATACATTCGGATTGAATCTACCATACTTCCGTATTGGGCATCATGAGCAGCCTTATTGCCGATGGAACGGATTAAATCAAAATAACCAAGGAATGTTTCATCGATAATTCCTTCACGAAATAACTTATGTATGCGTTCTACATGCTTTATCTCATATACACTTTGTAAGTTTTCTTTATCCCAAATCTCTTTTGTGACAGCTTCTCCAAATAGACGAGCCTTCATAATTGCTTCATGGGGATCATCGTAGACGCTTTTTTCTATGCTATATGCAATCTCGGCTAGATTGAGATGCTGCGGTTGTAAAAAGGAGAGTACATAATTATCTTTCATGACGCCCTCCCGTTGTTAATTTTTTCTATATATATAACTATAAAATATTCCCTCCGATTGAACAACGGCTAATTTTAAACAAAAAACGTACTTTTAAATTATTTCTTATTCGGATTTTTGATATTTAATAGGTTTATTATATAGCGAAAAAACCCGCAATGCCCTAAAATCCGGACATTACGGGTTTTTATAGTTATACAAGAACATTCTCTATGCATTATAACGATTTCTTCTTCGTTCCATTCTCGTTTGTCCTTGCGCTGTTCCAACATCATTATGTTGCTCTGTTGGCGTTGCACTGTAAGTTGGTGCTGTTTCTTGATGATTTCGTTCATACGTACGAGTGTCTCGCTGTTTAGAAGATTTTTTACCGAACTTAAGCATTTTAAATTTTAATCTTGGTAAACTTGGAATGCGAATTTTAAATGTAGGTCTCATTCGCTTCTTTTTTTGTTTAAATGTGCTTGTTTTTTCTTGCTTACTATTATCACGATGCAATGCGTTTGCAAGCAATCCGCCGAGTAAGAAACCTGCCACTAAAATAACTAAATACAAACGTTCTGAAGTGAGTAGGTTCATCAATCGCTGAAGAACTGCTAGTGATTGAATTTGTTTTATATCCCAAAGCATTGCGCCCCATAATGCGAGTAATCCTAGCGTAATGGCATATGTACGGAATCGGAATAAAAATGGGATTACAGCAATACATGCAGCAATTTTTGCGTTTGCTATTAAAGAATCGACTGTTATGTATTGATTCCAAATTGCCAGCAAGAGTGTGATAAATGCTGCGTAAGCTATCCAGCTACATATTCGTGAATGCATTCGTTTTGCATGATAACTCCCAAAACTAGTTAAAAACAATAACCCGCCTATATATAATGATAATTGTAGCGGCATTTGTTTCATTATACCTGTAACTGGAAACAGGATGCTGAGCACCATTAACAGTACATCAAGTTTTTTCACAATTCTCAATCCCTTTCAGTTTTCTAACTTCTATAGCATAATAGTATTTTTCTGTTTTGTATACATACTTAAAAAATATATTAATCCTACTTATACCAAAAAGTAAATAAAAAAACATGACGATAATTGACAATAGATTATTACTTTTATATGAGGGAATGACAAATCCCGCTTTTTATAAATAAGCGGGATTTGTTTCATCATTGTATGTAAGATTATATATTGTCTTTTCGATATAGATTGATCACATCTTTTAAAGCTGCGGCTGCCGCTCCTCTTGGATTGGAAGCTCCGCCAATGGAAGTCACTGATCCCATCGTGTCTGTATAAAAAGTAATTCCTTTTTCGGTTCCGGTCACACTTGCGAGTGAGTGGTTTGAGTCTACTGCAGATGGTTGTACTTCTAGCTGAACTTTACCGTCATCGTCCATGTAAGCTCTTGCTAGTAGTTTGATTTGTTTTCCTTGTTCTTTTGCTTTCTGGATATCTTGTTTTGATACGTTTTCAATTCCTTTCATACTTATATCTTCAAGTGTATATTCTGTATGTAATAAACTATTCGATAGCAATAATAATTTACATGCGCTATCCATTCCGCTTACATCTAATACAGGATTTGTTTCAGCAATTCCTTTGTTTTGCGCTTGTTGCAATGCTTCTTCATATGAAGTGTTGTCTTCATGCATTTTTGTTAAAATGTAATTTGTTGTCCCATTTAAGATGCCTTCAACACGCTCAATTTTGCATCCCGCTAGGCTAAACTGACCAATATCTAGTGTAGGTAGTGCAGCGGCTGTTGCACCGCTATAACGAATGCGTACATTTGCAACTCGAGCTGCTTTATCTATTTCTTTAAACGATGTAACAAGTGCTCCTTTGGAAATAGAGACAATATCCATTCCTTTTTTTATTGCCTCTAATATATATTCTTTTCCAGGCTCTCCATTTTGAAGATTGGTTGGTGTAGACTCGATAAAAACATGCCCCATCATGTTTTCGTTATAAACCGGATGTTGTTCGATATATCTATGTAAAGCTGCTGACCCTTCGCCTTGTTTAAGTAAACTATCAATGTAAAGCCCCTCTGGATGATATACCTTTAAATCGCGTCCAATAATTCCAACAAGGTTTAACTCTAATCCAAATTCTTTTTGAATAAATGACGATTTTTCATGAATTAGTTTTACAAATTCTTTTCCAACGGTGCCATAACCGGCAAGTATTAATTTGATTTGCATAAGATCCTCCGCTAACTCTTGCATGTTAATTTTTTAAAGGTAAATTTAAAACCAGCTGCGGTCCAATTTTTCCTATGCGGCGTTGTCCTCTGTCTTCAAATCCAACTTTTATATATAATTTTTGCGCTGAAATATTTCTTTCGTTGACTGCCAAAACGATTTCTTCTATGTTCGGAAAGTATGATTCTACATAACTTGGTAACAGTTGCAACGCTCGTTTTGCGTATCCGTTTCCTTGTTCAGTGTAATTGATCGAAAATGAAGTGAGTAACAAAGAGCTTTCTTTAGTTGTATATTCTTGCACACGACTTCCTGATTGCAATGAAAAAATACCTACTGGCTTTTCATCAGCTAAAATAACAATTGGATTTCGGGTTGGATCCTGCTTTACTATGTCTAAAAGTTCCATTGGATGTGCAGTAAATTGCACTTGTTCTTCAGGTAACGTATAGGTTTGTAAAGCTTCTTTATATTTCTCTGTATATGGAACGAGTTGAATAGATTGATTCATTTTCATTACATTTATTCCCCCAGTTATAAAACGTATGTTTCCTTTCATACAAAATCATACACTATTTTTAGGAATAAATGAAATTTTCAGTCTTAAATATATGTATTAGTAAAAATAAAATTAACACTTTTATAATCGTTACCGAATTTCCTTTTCCAAATCTATATAAACAAGTTTTTTCAACTACTAAAATGAATATTACCGATGGGAATTACCAGAAAATTATGTTAGCATTTATTACAACAGATCTTTAATTATCCCAAAGTAACAATAAATGATTTAGGAGGTGCTTTTCTTGGATAAAAAAGTAAAAAGGGATTTGATAAAAATTATATCCGTGACTGTTGTAGGTGTCATTCTTATATTATTAATCCCATATCTTTTTAATTATTTTTCCTAACTTGTCTGTTTTTCCATAAACCCAAAATTTTTTCTCAATGAAAAAACATTAGATTACCTATCTATAACATCTACTATAACTTCATTTTTACATTCATGACCTCTTCATATTTTTAATTTTTAACAAAACATTTTCCACTCATCAGTTCATTTCATCAAACTTTTAAATCAAATATCTTGATTATTCTCAAAAAAATCCCCCTCTAGATACTCAAATCCAAAGGGAGATTTTGTTTTATCGTTTTAAATGTTGATTCGATTGGTCAACTTGTTCTTGTTTTAATTCATTTTGTTCGTCTTTTGGTAATTGTTGATTGTTTTCTTTAACTGGATTGGTCCGTTTATTTTCTAATAAATCATTTGGTACTTGTGGCATCGCACGCCCTACGATTGCCGCAAGTTCATCGAGAATTCCTTCACCAGCTTTTCCTTCTTTAATCCGTTTTCCAATTTGTTTTAAACGCTCGTACGTATCCAAATCGGCCACTACAACTGCATTTGAACCTTGTGGATCATGTTTTAAGCTCTCTGCAACAGAGTATTTAATTGTTTCTACTCTTGTACGGTCTAACTTAGCACCTACATCAATACCAACAATGGAATACTTACCAAGAACAACAGCCGTTGCATCTCTTACACCAGGTATGTTTGAAGCAATGTTTGCAAGATGATCAGCTTTTGTTTCTTCTGTTTTACGCGTATTTTCTTTATATGTTACGTTTCTTGTTGTATATTGATTTGTATTTGAAGTTGGTTTCGGATTAGCTGCATGATCATTCTTTTTTGTACTGCAACTTGCTAATAGAAGTAAACAGATACAAAAGTATAAGGTTTTCCTCAAAGGTGTCACTCCTATTCATTAATCAAAAATTTGTTCTACACTTTGCAGTTTTTGCACTTTTTCTTCGGTACCACTATTGGCATTAATAAAGATTTGATAGGTGTCTTTTCCAAGTGTTCCTAAAAATTCATAACATAGTACCTCTTTATGCAAGTCATTTACAACGATTGCTTCACGCTCTTCCATAACTTTTAAATTAGGATTGATTTTCTTCCGTGCATCCGAAACCGATAGTGTTGGTTTCGGGATTTTTATATCTTTACGAGAAGCTAAATAGTCTCTGGCAGAGAAACCAACAATCGAACCGTCATCAAGCGCAATTTTCATTTGAATGGATTCTGGATATATACGCACATTGTCCCGATTCGTTACGAATGTGAAAACACCGATAGAGTCGTATTGTGAACTTTCATATAACTCCATATTTTTGAATTTATTTTGTTTTAAAAAGGAAAGCCCCTTTTCTCCTGCTTCATTTAAGCTAATCTTTTGTTCTTTTACTTCACGGTTGTTCATAACCCAAACTGGAAAGCCGCCTTTTTCAGTAATGTCCATATTCGTTTCACTATTTGTCTTTGGGTCTTTTACTGTAATGCTATAAAATTTTTCTTTTGCTCCCTTGCCGCTTTTTTCAGCAGAAATCGTTTCAGATCCCTTCAAGCTAAGGAAAGATTTTGCGATATTTATTGCTTGTTCTTTTGAAATTTTTGGACCGGATATGTGCGTTTCACCCTTTTTTGCTGTTTGCAAACTTGTAAACGTTGGTCCAAAAGGGCTTTGTGAATAAGAGTTACTGTTTTTTTCTACTGTTTTAAATCCGTCTATAATCGTGTTATCGGCTGGATTTTTATTAGAAGCAAGCGCTAGCTCAACATCCATCCAACGTAAATTATTTTTTAAGGCTAGATGTTGTACTTTACGCAGTTCATCTTGAATATTTGCAGCATTACTATATAGTTGCTGGAGTGTTTTATATTCCCCGTCATTCAATGGTTCTTTATCTAAATCACGTATAGCTGTACGGTAACTAAATTCTCCGATATTTGATAGAAATTCTTCTGTTTTATTAAACGGGAGTAACGTTAGTGGTAATTGGCCAATATCAGAATGTGCTTGAGATGTGATGCGCCACACATCGGCTAATGCAGGTGATAATGATGTGCGTGAATTCATCGCTAATGTTGTCCCAATTTTGTCATGTAATAAATCGACTTGATAGGCTAAATCATGGAAAGCCCGCTGGTAGTTATTCTCAGCGTGTATTAATACCGCATTTTTTTCTTGGTGCTCTTTATATCCCCAATAACCTGTGCCTACAACTCCAATTGTTAATAAAACAATAAGTAAACCTCTAAACATATCTCATCCACCTCCTAACTAGTGACAAAAAATGTGTCTTCCAATTTTCTTAATTTGTGGGCGGCTCCAAATCCATTTACTTGTTGCAGTATCTGGATTGAAATAATAAATTGCTCCTCCAGATGGATCCCATCCGTTAATTGCATCAAGTACGGCTTTTTTTGCTGTTTCATTTGGTGTTAAATTGATCTGGCCGTCTGCAACAGCAGTAAAGGCGCGCGGTTCATAAATAACGCCTGCGACTGTGTTCGGAAAAGATGAACTGCTAACGCGATTTAAAATAACTGCTGCAACGGCAACTTGTCCGATATAAGGCTCACCGCGCGATTCTCCATATACAGCATTTGCCAAGATTTTAATGTCGTTTTGCGAGTATCCATTCGGAACATTTGTGCCTTTATTTGGTGCTGGTTTATTATTTTGTGACGGTTTATTACCTTGATTTTTCGCTGTGTTACTTGGTTGCTTTTCATATTTGGTAGCTTTTACGAGCTTTTGTTTTGTTGCTGTGCCAACAAGTCCGTCAACCTTTAACCCAAATTTTTGCTGGAAATTTCGAAGTGCCCAATATGTACCCCAACCAAAGACACCATCTACTTTCCCAGTGTAAAACCCAATGTATTTGAGTCTTGATTGTAGTTCGATTACATCTTCTCCAGAAGCTCCTTTTTGAATAACTTGATTGGAAAAAGCCCCTACCTGCTTTTCATGAACACTACTTACCAACAAAGTAATCGCCACCGTAATAAGTAAAAGCGGTACTTTGAAGAAAGCTTTACGCTGCATAGTTCAACCTCCTTTGAATATGACGATGATTTCGAGGTTATTTTTTGTAAATAATGCGGTTTTATGTAACAAAGACAAAAAAAGGCATATTCATATGAATATGCCTAAGTGTAAACACTATAAAGTGAAACTTTAATCAGTGGTTTTTTTTCATCCCCCGCTAATTATTAGCCCTCACCAATCGGACTTTTGCGGGCAGTAATACTCCCACAAATAGCGGGATAAAAAATGCTATAAAGGAGCTTTAATATGACACGGTTATATACTCGTTTATTTATATGTATCAGTCTTGCTGCAATTGTTTTATTTATTTATAAACCTCTCTCTGCTGTTCATGCGCAGCCTCCATATGCGAAATGGGGAAAAATTGCGGTGCAAAAGACGAAAGAAAAATACCCGCAAGCTGATATTATCGATTATCTTCATATTGGAAGAAGACCGAAAACAGTAAATGTATCGGTTGAAAAATTCAAGTTATGGTTGCGTGACAAGAGCGGAAAAGAATTTGGAGTATTTGTTGATGTAGAGTTTGATGCAAAAACAGAAACATTTATCAACATTTCATTCAAAGAAACTCCGAGATAAGAAAAAACGGCATGCCAAGAAAAGAAGTTATTTTCTTGGTAAGTGTCATATAAGGTAAACCCTATTCCATTGCAGAAGTCTAGAAATCATGGCTTTAAAATCGTATGTAGTATAAATTCAGTGAGCGGTTTTGTTGCTTTACAACATGATTGGACGAACAAAACCTGTCTTTTTAGTGCATTTCTTGTAAATATTTCACAAACAGTTTGAGAGGTACTAATCCTCGTTTAGGCATTTGACTGCTAATAACTGCAGTGAGCTCTAATTGAGGCACAATTAAAATATATTGCCCGCCGTATCCCATCGCAAAATATGTATGGTATGGCACGTTGAACGTCTCTCTATCTAACACCCACCAGTGATATCCGTATGCTCCAATATGATTATAGGTAGTAAATCGGTTTTGATGCGATTGTTCGATCCAGTTTGAAGACACAAGTTGCTGTCCATTACAATAACCGTTCTGTAGACAGAATAGACCGATTTTCAGCATATCTTTTGGTTTCATTTTTACGCCAAAACCACCCACAAAAATGCCCTGTGGATCTTGTTGCCATTCATAGTTCGTAATGTGTAACGGTTCAAATAAATATTTCTCAGCAAACGCCGCTGTTGTCATCCCTGTCGCCAGTTGCAAAATGTAACTTAATACATGTGAAGAACCAGAATTGTAGTTCATTTTTGTCCCTGGTTGCTTGGTGATCGGTTTATTAAGAATATAGTCAATCCAGTTTTTTGACTCGACGAAATCATTTGGGAAAATAACACCGTCACCAAACTCTTTCCAGTCCTCTCCCGTTGTCATCGTTAATAAATGATACATTGTTAGTATTTGCTTATCTTTTGGCATATTTGGAATCCACTCTACAATGGGGGTATGAATACTATGGATAAATCCTTTTTCAATTGCAATGCCAATTAGAATAGAGACAATACTTTTCGTTATGGAATTAATTTTATATACACTTTGTGCACATTTCTCTGTTTTATAATATTCTGTAACGATTTCACCTTGTTGATAAACGAGAAAAGCATTTACTTTTTTCTTTTTCAATGTATGTTCTAATTCTGACAAGTTCAATAGAAACTCCTCCATTACTACTTAGCGCTAATTTGACTTATTATAACGAAATTTAATATGAGAAACAAAAAAAGAGTAGATTTTTTCTACTCTTTTTAGGGGTCCTGACGCATGCCCATCAAGCTAACATCCCATAATACTCCCCAGAACGAAAAACTTGTGCATTTTGCTCGTTTTTATTGTATTGGGGTAACCCATTCTTTTTAGCTTGATAGTGATGTAGTGCTATCCCTAAATGAATTTATTACTTTTCAACAACTTTATTATTCAGTAACATATTGGATTGTTTTCCTATACACTTATCATATCTTATCCAAATTAATTTTCTTTTTTTCTTTCGAGCTGTCCAACTCTTTTGTAGTTTTTTCCCTAATCTCCATATCCACATCATGACAAGAACCACATATCCTAATATACACAACGGGTTGATAAAATATAATCCTATTAATTCAGTTAACCACTCCACTAAAGACCCTTCAGGATTTATATCTAACGCAAAAAGGTTCCACACAAACCACATTATTGTATTGAACCAAAAACTACGTAGTAATCCTGTATTAAACGTGCCGTTTCTCTTATTTTCTTTTCCTTTTAATAAGTAGGTATTAATTACAAAGGCAATGGCTCTTATAAATACAAACGGAACAACTTAAACAATAAAGAAGAAATTGATAAAGTCTTGCCGTGGTCAACGGATTTACTGTCTAGATGCAGAGTACCGAAAAAAAGTGAAATAATCTTGTCCGGCTATTAAGACCAACACAAGCCATTATTTACTAAAAAATATTGTAGAAACTTTTTTTAAATGATATTTGTCCAAACCATATTTATTCATATTTCATATGATGATTCTAGTTAGATAATACTAACTAATAATTTAAACCCAATTTGGAGGGATATTGGAATGGATGATTTGAAAAAAATGATTTCTTCAACACTTGATGGAAAACAAAAAAATGAAACATTCAATATAGTACTTTCAGATATTTTAAATAGAAATGGTATAACAGATTCATCTCTAAAAAAATTACCCTCAGAGAAAAAAGCACAAATCAAAAAAATCTTTTCTGAATTACAAAATCAAATTAATAATATTTTAGACTAAAAGGAGAGAGTTTATGTCCGGAGTTTGGTATCCAAACCAAGATAAAAAGTGGAACGCACTAGATTCTTCAAAGCCTCATCCATCATTCTACGATCCAACAATTTCAGAAGAAGCTAAGCAAAAAAATAAAATTTATCAATTATCCGAAGAATATATAGCGATTGTTGATTCCGCTGATGTTCAAGTTACTACAACAGATACAAAAGTAGCACTATCGATTCAAGCCTCATTACAAGCAGCAATTATTGCTATTTTAAGCATATCTATCGCAGATAGCGAAAAAGCTGATAAAATTGCACAAGAGCTTTTTCAAAAATCAGCTATTTCACAAGTTAATAAACAACGTACTATTATTAGAAATTCTAGAAATGTTTCAGTAACTACTACAGATACTGATATAGCAGTAAATATTCAAATCCTTCTTCAAATTTTACTAGCTTTATTAGTTAAACTAAACGTTTTATAAAGATAATTTAACTTTCCTAGCAAGGTTGTAAATAAAACACTTCCCTAATTCCCCTCCAATTGGGATTTTTCACTTGAAGCTTTGTTAGACTAACTAAACATTTATAAACACATCACATACAAAGAAAGATTTTTCTACTTATTTAGAGCGAATATATTATTAACATCATATAGGAATTTACAACAGTATCCTTATTAAACTAAATGGATATAGTTTAATAAGGATACTGTTAATTCAAATTTAAATAAATTCCTACTTAGGGGGAAAGTGGGCATTTTAAACTTCAATTATTATAAGAAGAATCCTTGGCTTTCTTTTTGTATGTTCATATAAAAATTGTCCGAGTGTTTCTTTTATTTCTTTTTTAATAATGTTCCACTGGTTAATATTTGTTTTTTGTAAATTATTAATGATTGTTACAGCTAATTGATTAATTTTCTTCAAAAAATCTTCCGAATCACGTACGTATACAAATCCACGAAAAATTATATCTGGATCAAAAATCATTTTTCTATCTGTTTTACTAAGAGTTATGACTATAACAAGCATACCATCCTCTGAAATCTGTTTACGGTCACTCTTATTAGGGGTCACCTTACATACCCATCAACTTAAGAATTTTATAACGCCCCCAAAACAAAAAAATTGTATATTTTCATCTAAAGATATCAATTTTCTCATTTTGGGGTATTCGCTTTTCTTAGCTTGATGGGCATGCAGCTGTACCCCATTATGTGAAATATTCCAATTTTGCATTTGGAAAGAACTTTTTCATATAAGAATAAAGGTGATTTTTTATATCTTCTTCTTCTTCTTTTTGATAAATATATTTACCAATCCCATATTTCCCCCATTTATATCTTCTTCTCTCTTCATCTAATTCTAATTTTGTCATAGGGTAGTTTTTTTCAATTACCCTCTTAGCAGGCTTTGTAAAACGATGTTGAATAAATTCAAATGTAATATCATCTCTTACATCAAGGGGTAATTCAGCATCGAGACGTTCAAACATATGATAGTAACCGTCCTGCCAACCTTCATGAAGATAGATAGGAGCCACTATGAACCCTAACGGATATCCTGCTCTGGCTACTTTTCCCGCTGCTTCAATTCTTTTAGCTAACGGGGAAGTACCTGGCTCAAAGTTTTTAATAACGTAATCAGCGTTTACACTAAACCGAAATCTTGTTTTCCCATTATGTTTTACATCAAGCAAATGATCCACATGATGAAATTTTGTAACAAATCTCAGCTTTCCATATTCAGATTCTCCAAAATGCTCAATTGCATGTTTAAGAGTATGAGTTAAGTGATCAATTCCTACAATATCTGATGTACACGAAGCTTCAAATCTTGTCAATTCAGGTACGCGAGCCTCCATATATTTGTCAGCAGTTTCTAGAATTTCGTCAACATTTACATAAGTTCGGATATACGGCTTACTTCCCATCGTTGTCTGTAAATAACAATAATGACAATGTCCCATACACCCCGTTGCAAAGGGAATAGCATACTCTGCTGAAGGCTTTGAAGTATCAAATTTCAGTGTTTTTCTAACACCAACGACAAGAGTAGATTTTGCTACTCGATACTTTTGAAAATCGTTTTCGCCTGGCAAGTCTCTCACTTGATTATGGGAAGTAGTATGACGAATTTCAACATCCATATTTGAAAATTTCTCATAAAGCTCTCTCCCTAATGGATAATCTAATGCTTTGGGTTCAAAGTATACAAGTTTAGGCATAAACGGGTTATTCATTCTAACATCCCTTCTGAAACACCCCCATAATAGTAGGTATAGGCTTGGTTTGCCTCTTCTTCAGTAGAATAAACAGCCATCTCATTTGTTAGTGGATAATAAGTTTCATAAAGAAATAATGCTAATTCATTTGGTCTCTCAGGATTATTGACAACTGCTGCAGCTTGTATATTTGCTACGTCCTGAGTGTGGGGGTTTCGATAAAAAATATAAACAATATCTCCAGCATGATAAATATTACTTTCATTAGAAAATTCCATTTTATCACCTTTTCTTTTTATAAAATTCAATGTGCAAAGTTATACATTATAAATTTTTTCCTATAGTGGATAAAAATATGTCTTCTTTTATCCAGAGGAAATTGGATTCTACTAATTACAATCTTATTTGAGGTGGGCTGAATAGAAAAACAATCTTTATTTTAAATTCCATTTATAATACAACCTATGAAGCAAATTACTCAATTTATAATAGAAGCATTTTATTTATTAATAAATTTAAATTTTATAAAAGGAGAGACGCTGTGTCTCTCCTTTTTATCCATACATATTTAAAGTTAACGATGAACTCCACCGCCAAGTTGTTGTTCAGCCATTGCTACTAGACGTTTTGTGATTTCACCACCAACAGAACCGTTTGCACGAGCGGTTGCGTCTGCACCAAGTTGCACGCCAAATTCTTGTGCGATTTCATATTTCATTTGATCAATTGCATTCTCAGCACCGTGAACTAATAGTTCGTTACGACTTCCGCTATTATTGTTTGTCATATTGTGTCACCTCCTATGTTTTTAATATGATAAAAAGTAATTGAAAATACATATTCCTTTTTTTGTTATCAATTTTCCAGTTTATTAAAGCATAAATAATACATATATTTCACAAAATAGTATTGTGTAGGAGAGCGAAATAAAAAGTGTTTGCCATAGGAGTATCATGTATGAAACAGTCCTCCAGAACACGATGAAAATAGGTTGTGCTTTATAAAGGCACAGCCTATTTTTTATTAAGGAGTTTTCTCCTACATAAAAGTTAAAAGAATGGAGGAATACTAATGAAACATATTGTTGCTTTGTTAATTAAATACACAGCTATTAGTGCTGTATTATTGATGATACTAAGCATTTTCCAAGGTATTTCAATTCCAAGAATATTATTTCTTTCATTGGTAATTACTGGGAGGCTTATTTAATAGGAGATTTATTTATTTTACCTAAGTATGGAAACATGGTAGCTACCATTGCTGATTTGGGTTTGAATTTTGTAGGAATTTGGGTATTAACGTATCTTGTAAAAGATATAGACATAGATCGTAATATTGGAGCATCTGCTTTTTTTGTAGCTTTGCTTATCAGTGTGGCAGAAATATTCTTTCATATCTATATGAAGAAAGTTGTTTTACATGAAGACGACCACTAATATTAGTCATAATAAATATGCTATGGAGATTTCTGACGAGTATGTAGACTATTCTAAAATAAACAAGGTTCATCCATCTAGAAAAGTGGAGGATGGAACTGATAAATTGAAATAAAAAAGTGGCTTTCAGCCACTTTTTTATTTCAATAATTAAGCTTGCTCAGAATTTCGAACATGTAATGGTGGAGGAACTACCCACCCCTTCTTCTTGCTTAACCGTAGTAAAGTTACTCCTGCTTGCGCTTTCTTCATGTGAAATTGTCCAAAAAGCATGCCTACATCTTCTCGAAGACATTTTCCCATCACTTGACTACAAGTTACTAGTCCTGCTGCAAGACCTGCTGCAACAGTTGCTGCGATTTCAGCATCATTGATGCGTGCACCAGGAGGAATGTCTTCAATAGAAGCAACCGGTCTTTCAGGAGGTGCTGGTGGTAAAGCCACTCCATTTACCTTTAAAAGGGTTTTTAGCTCTTCTATTTCAGGAGTCATATCATTCTCAATTAAGTTTTGTAAAAACTTTTTTAAATCTTCATCACCTGTGTGATTCATAAATACTTGATGTCCGGCAACAGCCCCTTGTGCGGCAAGAAGATAACTCCAAATATCAAATACTTCTCCATAATGTAAAGGTTCATTTTGAGGATTTCCACTTAATACACCCATTTTAAAAAGCCTCCCTTTCGAAAATATCATCATAAGTATATTTTTCAATATTGAAAAGAAATTTTTAAGTATGTTTTTTCCTACAAAGAACTTTTTATCATGCATGGGAAACACCTTCCCAATAATGTGTGTTTGTAGTCTAGTAAAGAAATTTGCAAACAAAATACCCAAAGATTATTATGGAAGATTATCAATAATCTTTGAGTGAAAACTTTTTTGCTATGAGGATTTATTTTTAAAATAAATACACATAAGAAATTGTTTTAAATATTTGCTACGACTTATACCAATTCACTCTTATTTATAGTTAAAATTAGCGATTAATTCCACCGCCAAGCTGTTGTTCAGCCATTGCAACTAAACGTTTTGTGATTTCACCACCAACAGAACCGTTTGCACGAGCGGTTGTGTCTGCACCAAGTTGTACACCAAACTCTTGTGCAATTTCATACTTCATCTGATCAATTGCATTCTCAGCGCCTCGAACTACTAATTCATTACGACTTCCGCTATTATTGTTTGCCATATTGTATCACCTCCTATGTTTTTAATATGCTACGAATCATGAAAAAATAATTATCCCTTTTTATGGTAATTTAGTTTCTTTTCATTATGAATAAATATGGATTTTCTTCTTAAAATAAGGCTAGGGAAAGAAGGGGTTATGAAATACTTTCATACAATGTTATGTATTCCTCCAGATTTATTTCTAATCTCCCTTTAATAACTAAGAAAATGATTGCTGTAGTCCAAAGAGATAAATATAAAGTATGTTTTGAGAAAATGTTAAAAAAGGAGACATGTAATTATGAAAGCTGTAACCTATCAAGGGCCAAATCAGGTACAAGTTAAACAAGTTGAGGATGCGAGATTAGAAAAAAAAGATGATATTCTTGTAAAAATTACTTCGACCGCTATTTGTGGATCTGACTTACATTTATATCAAGGTAACATGCCTTTACCCCAAGGATACATTATTGGGCATGAACCGATGGGAATTGTTGAAGAGGTGGGGCCTGATGTCACTAAAGTAAAAAAAGGAGATCGTGTTGTTATCCCCTTTAATGTTGCTTGCGGGCATTGTTTTTATTGCCAACATGAAATGGAAAGTCAATGTGATAACTCAAATCCTCATTATGATTCTGGTGGATACTTTGGTTATACAGAGAAATTTGGTAACCATCCAGGTGGACAAGCTGAATATTTGAAAGTTCCTTTTGGTAACTTTACTCCCTTTGTTATACCTGAATCATGCGAACTTGAAGATGAATCCCTGCTTTTTTTATCCGATGTTTTACCGACCGCTTATTGGAGTGTAATAAATGCAGGTGTAAAGTCAGGTGACACTGTTATCGTACTTGGCTGTGGACCTGTTGGATTGATGACACAAAAATTTGCTTGGATGAAAGGTGCTAAGCGTGTAATTGCAGTTGATTACTTAGATTATCGGATAAATTATGCAAAAAAGATTAACAATGTTGAGGTATTTGAGTTTACAAAATATCCCGATATGGGAGAACATTTAAAAGAAATTACACATGGTGGATCGGATGTGGTCATTGATTGTGTAGGCATGGATGGAAAGAAATCACCTTTGGAATTTCTTGAACAAAAACTAAAATTACAAGGGGGAACTCTCGGTCCTATTCAAATTGCTACAAAAGCCGTACGAAAATATGGAACTTTCCAAATGACAGGTGTTTATGGTGGCAACTATAATGCATTTCCACTCGGTGCATTTTGGGTTAGGAATATTAACCTTAGAATGGGCCAAGCACCTGTCATTCATTTTATGCCTGAACTGTTTGAAAAAATAACAAAAAATGAGTTTGATCCAAGGAAGGTCATTACACACAAAATTCCCCTTGAAGAAGCGAGCTACGGGTATCAAATTTTTAATAACCGTGAAGACAATTGTATAAAAGTTATTTTGAAACCTTAAAGCTACATTCCTTTCTAATCGATTATTTTTAATGCTAAAGATAAGATTAAATTCTACTTTATCTAGTACAATTTAATTTACATCTTACTATTTCTTATATTATTGTAACGTCTGATTCACAGGCTGATAAATACTTGCTATAGCTTTTATTTCAGAATCTGGTGCTAGAGATAACGGATAATAGCCTTTTTTCACCATGTATTGCCAAATATCATACGCATGTCTACTACTATTTAAAAAAGATTTTTCTAAAAAAGATCTCAAATTTGGATTCGCACATTCTAATACAGCTCCATCATAATTTAATGCAGCTGATTTTTGATTTAAGAGATAGCCCATAGCAATTGCTCGATCATTGGGAGGTTCTCCATTTATACTAGGTGTAACAGGTGGATATTGTTCAAGCGGTGCTTTTAAATAAGAAATCAATACTGAATTTAACTTAGAGGGCTGGAAACGCTCAATAGCGGGTGTACTTTAATTTTAGACAAATTCTACTTTTAAATTATAGTCTTCAATATGGAGTGGAAAATGATGCTGTAATAATTGTATTAATTCTAAATCTTATGTTTGCTGAATGTATGTACTCATCGTATTAATTGTATTGTAACAGCCAACAATTAATTCACTTAATGTAGCTAGTTGCATTTTTAAATCCTGCTTTTCAAAGTATTTTTTAGTCTCTCCCCAAATACAGAAAATATAAGAAATGCATATGAATTTTCTTATTACCTCATAATATATCTATTCATTTTCTTTTTATGAAAGGAGAAGATTTAAATGCATACGGTATGGAAAGGTTCTCTTTCACTTGGATTATTAAACATCAGCATTAAGCTATATAGTGCTGTAGAAGAAAAAGATATTAAATTTTTAAGTCTTCATAAGGAATGTCTTACTCCCATTAAATATAAAAAGATTGCTCCTGATTGTACGGATACTGAAGTAAGTGATGAAGAAGTTGTAAAAGCTTATGAATATGCGCCGCATAAATATATAATTGTTGAAGATAAAGAATTAGAAGCACTACAAAAAAAAGATGAGCCGCGAATAATTCGCATTTCATCTTTTATCCAAAATAATGAGATTGATTCAATTTCTTTCGATCGTTCCTATTTTGTGGGTCCTATCCATGGGAATGAAAAGCCCTATTTGTTATTAAAAGAAGCTTTAGAGAGAACAAATAAACTTGGTCTTATTCATATTACTATCCGTAAGAAACCGCATCTAGCTATTATTCGTAGCTTCCAAGAAGGCCTTATTCTACAGACTATCCATTATCCTGATGAGATTCGGAATATAAAAAACATGCCCGGTCTTCCGAAGAATGAAGAGCACCCGATTCAAAAACAAGAATTAACTACAGCAATAAATCTAATTCATCATCTAACCACTCCATTTGAACCTGAAGAATATGTAGATGAATATAAAGTAACGCTTGCTGATTTTATAGAAGAAAAAATCGAACAACAAGAAAAAAATGAAATTATATATTCTAATCCAAATATCATCAATATTATAGAAATATTAAATGCTAGTATTGAGCAAGTAAAACAACAGAAAGACAAGAAAACAGAAGGAATAAACGAAAAAAAAGCCACATGATTGTGGCTCTTTTATCTACTTTTAAAGAGGGTTACACTTTTGCATCTCCAAACCAGATGATTGTGCTAATTTTAATAAATAATAGCATTCCTCTCTTGCAATGAAACATCTTTCGTAAATTTCTTCAAAGCTGGAAAATGCTTAAGTTCTGTACGTAAATACCCCGTCATTTCAACAGCTTTTAAATAAAACTGCTCAAAATGTTTGGCGTACATCTCACTCTTCTCTTTCAATCGTTTTTCTATAAGGTCTAACTCACCTGAAATTGAACCAGCATGACCAGCCGCATCCGTTAAGTTCTTTGAAACCAACTAGACGTTCGCGTATCATTAAGTTCTGGATGTTTTGGAATGCTGCTTTTATATTATTATTTATCTTATTCAAAGAATTCTTTGAAATTATTTTTAGATTTAAGTATTTGTATTTTTCTATCGATGACAATGGATTATGTTACTTAAAATACATGTGTTATTTATAAGAACTTATTTTCTCTAATCCTGAACATGGTTAGGAAATTTTTTTCTATACTAAGCATTATTGTTAAGCGTTTAATTTCTTTAAGGAGGAACATTTTAATGGGTGTTTTAAGTGGAAATCCACAACATGAACCAATGCATTACGGAGAAGTCTTTGGAATTTGGAGTTATCTTGCAGCGGTACAAGGTGCAATTGCTGGTTATCAAGTTCTCATTAACCATACAGGAGATGAGGACTTAAAGAAGTTTTTAGAAAACCTTGTAGAAAATGATATCCAATCAGAAGTTGAAGAATTAAAAAATTTATTAAAATTAAATGGTATTGCATTGCCACCAGCACCTCCAGAAAGACCAGTTGCATCTATTGAAACGATCCCCCCTGGCGCTCGTATTAATGATGCAGAAATTGCTGCTAAAGTTTCTATGGACCTTGCTGCTGGTTTAGTAGCATGTAGCCAAGCTATGGGACAATCTCTTCGAGAAGATGCAGGAATGATGTTTAGTCAATTCCATATGAAAAAAGCACAAGCTGGAGCTATATTGCTTCGTATGAATAAGAAAAAAGGTTGGATTATTCCACCTCCATTA
Organism: Bacillus cereus group sp. BfR-BA-01380; assembly: GCF_022663535.1. Classification (GTDB taxonomy): domain Bacteria; phylum Bacillota; class Bacilli; order Bacillales; family Bacillaceae_G; genus Bacillus_A; species Bacillus_A cereus_BB. The sequence goes on from NZ_JAKUFS010000009.1 coordinate 45,760, forward strand.
CATGTTCAATAATCAGAACAAGCATAGTATTTAATAGTAATCCAATTTCTTTTTGTTATGATTGTTTTTAACCTGGATAAGAGTATAAACATTTTAGAATTTCGTAAAAAAAGATGGAAAACAAAGGATTTGAAACTAAATCTCCTAATCTTATGGATGAAAAAAAGTCGAATACTTCTAGTCAAAATAAAAAGAAACTAATTAAAGATCATGATATAGAAGTTAGTATTATCATTCCCTCTTATAATAAATATCCGCTAAATTTATTAACTTTATATTCTTTAGATAAACAAACATTCGACCTTTCAAAAATGGAAGTCCTCTTTATAGACGATGCCTCAACTGATCAAACTTTACAGATATTACAAAATCATCAATTTTCTTATCATTTTAGGTATTTTAAATGTAAACGAAATCTCGGTAGAGCGAAAGTTCGAAATATTGGCATTAAATATTCAAGGGGGGATATTCTTATATTTTTAGATGCAGAAATGATTACAGAGCCTGAATTTGTTCAAAATCATTTTAAGTATCATCAATTAATGGATAACTTAGTTTTATCAGGAGGTATGTATTATAACGCAGTATATTCTTGTATATTCCCGGAATTTGATCGCGAACAAATAAAAGAAATATACACCAAGACAAAAAATAATCAAGTGCTCTACGACCGAATTGAAAACTATAAACATTCCAACATGATCGCTTCATATCCGTTATTAGAAAGAAAAGACATTGATACAAAGCTTTATAGAGAATTAAAAGTTAAGACCCCCTCAGTACATTGGTATAATACAATACTAAATAATTTTGATGCGCAATTAAATGGATTTCATTTTCCATGGATGGCCTTTTTAACCGGAAATGTTTCCTTACGTAAAAAGTTAATTGAACAAGTGGGAAAATTTGATGAAAATTTTATAAATTATGGTTATGAAGACTGGGAGTTAGGATATCGCTTATATAAGGCTGGAGCTAAATATTTAGTTAGTAAGACTGTTACAGCTTATCATCAAGAGCATCCTGTTGGAGAGAACAGATGGCAAGAAGCAATGAGGAATTACCACTTATTCACACTAAAACACCCTGACGTAGACGTTCTTATTCTTGGCCTAGAGCTTGCTCAAATTACAGATTTATTAATGATGAACAAAGTATTAGGCGAGTATAAGTTACTCGTTCAAAATCATCCAAATGAGTCACTATCTTTTCGAAAAAAATTCATTGAGATTCTAAAAACTATTGTACTATTGTTAAAGATTGATATTCGACATATAAACATATTAAACGCAGTAGGTTTTGACTTAGATCAAAGAAATGAGCTTTTATCTGATGTCAATAAAATTAAAAACTTAAAAGCGTATAACAATTTGATTTATATTGTAGAAAAAATTATTGGACCAAAATTAAAATAGAGAGGGTTCCTAAAATAATTGCAGAAGTTTAAATCTTTATATTTTATTATCCTTTCTTTGACTAAGTTATATATTATATTAGGGGTGGAAAAGTAAATGGTTTCAATCATTACTTGTACAATAAGAGAAGAGTATATAAAGAACGTTTTTAGAAACTATGAACAGCAAATATGGAAAGATAAAGAATTAATTATTATTTTAAATAAGGATACTATGAATTTAAGTAAATGGAAAAAGAAAGCTGAAGATTATCCTAATGTCAGTATATTTCAGCTACATGAACAGGCAACTTTAGGCGATTGTTTAAATTTCGGGGTGGAGAAATCTAAGTATGATTATATAGCCAAATTTGATGATGATGATTACTACGGTCCATACTACCTAGCTCATGCGATACCCGAATTTAATAATAAAGATATTGCTATTTTAGGTAAAAGCTCTTATTATGTTTATTTTAAAAATAAACAAGCTTTGATGTTGGTATCAAATACAGAAAAAGCCTTTACTGATTCTGTAGCAGGAGCTACACTAATCTTCAAAAAAGACGTATTTAAAAAAGTTCAATTTGAAAAAGTAAATAGAGCTGAAGATTATTTTTTTATAGATACCTGTAAAAAGAATGGTTTTAAAATCTATTCTACTGATAGACATAATTTTGCTGTTATACGTCATGACAACAATAAACACACATGGAAATTATCTGATGAAGACTATATGCAGTGGGGTGAAATTATCACTTATACAGATGATTTCCGATCATTTGTTGAACGTTCTAAATTTCCATATAAGTAATCTTTAGGAATAGTGACATGGTTCCTGTTATAGATCTGAAAATAAAAACATAGAGATTTTTTTATCTCTATGTTTTTATTTTGGCCCTGTTAAACGATTAGGTACTTTATCTAGACATGAAATTAAATGAAATTCCAATAAGGCGAAACTTCTTTTTGCTGAAAGTGTTAATTTGTATATTTACTCTATATGTCTAAATTAAATAGTAAACAAATAGTTTACGAGATATTGACAACAGAAGACTTAATCTCACTCTTCGCGTTTCCAAGGTGCTTGGCAAGGGTCGCCATATTCGTCTGAGTATAGGAAAAATGCTGGATCAGCTAAATCTTTTGTTACACCATCAATATGAAAACAAGCATAAAAGCTTTTTCATAGAGAAAACTTTTATGCTTATCTTTTAATCGTTTATAGTTTTGTCCGAATAGCCCAAAGCTCTGGGAAAAATGATTGATCAAGCACACGTTTTAAATACGAAACGCCTGATGAACCGCCAGTGCCCATCTTATGACCAATAATACGCTCTACCGTTTTCATGTGACGGAAGCGCCACTGTTGCAGCCAATCTTCAATATCGATTAGCTTTTCAGCTAATTGATATAAATCCCAGTATTTCTTCACATCTGAGTACACTTCTAACCACGCTGCTTCTACTGTCGCATCGACTTCATACGGTTGTGTAATATCCCTTTGAAGAACGCTTTCGTTAATTGGGAAGCCTTCTTTTGCAAGTGTTTGAATCGCAACATCATATAGACTCGGTGTATGAAGTGCCTTATGTAGACGAGCGTGCAACTCTGCATCTTTTTCATAGATTTTAAGAACATGTGGTGTTTTATAACCGAGTGCAAATTCAATCATGCGATATTGATACGATTGAAATCCGGATGCTTGACCAAGTGAATCACGGAATTCAATATATTCAGATGGTGTGAGCGTAGCAAGAATATCCCACGACTGAATAATTTGCGATTGAATTTTTGAAACGCGTGCCAGCATTTTAAAAGCAGGTGCAAGATTATCATTTTTAATGGATTCAATAGCTGCTTCTAATTCGTGTAAAATTAATTTCATCCAAAGTTCACTTGCTTGGTGAATCACGATGAACAACATTTCGTCATGATGGTCAGAGAGCCGCTTTTGACTCGAAAGTAAACTATCTAGTTGTAAATATTCCCCGTATGTCATATTATTGCGAAAATCTGTATGAATCCCCTTCTCCATAATCACTTTTTCATTTTCGTTCATGTGTGTACATCCTCTCTATGCAGTATATACTTATTTTTATAATGGTTTTAATACGGCACGCACTGGACTACCGTCTGCATCTGTTAGCGAAAGCGGCAAAGCAATAAGTTCGTAGTCCCCATCTTGTACATTTTCTAAAACAACATTTTCTAAAATATGAATTCCGTGTTTAAATAACTCATGGTGTGCTGCCAATTCTTTATCATCAAGCGGATCCACAGATGGAACGTCCACACCAATTAAACATATTCCCTTTTCATAGAGAAAGGGTGCAAGATCCGCACGTAAATACGGAATCGCTTCAGGGAATACATGTGGATTTGTTTTCGATGAGGTTCGTAATAATAATCTACTAACCCCTTCTAAATCATACTTTTCAAGTTCTTTTGCTCCGATGCTTTCATGACCTGTTACATCTATAACTCGTGCAGGGCCAATGTAAATGTTAATGTCTAAATCACTTACTTTTTTACCATCATTATCAAAATGAAACGGCGCATCAATATGTGTGCCAGTGTGAATACTCATCGAAATTTTCCCAACATTTACAGAACCGCTCTGCTCTTTTGTCCATGAAACTTCATAAGAAAAAGGTGTATCGCCAGGCCAAGTGGCAATATCATTGCTTAGAGGTTGAGAAATATCAATCCACTTGTTTTCTTTCATTTTCACGCCACAACCTCTCGTTTATTTTCAAATTGTTTATACTCCTCTTCTGCCATAATTTTCTTCAAAATTTGGACAGCGTTCCATACTTCTTCATACGTATTGTATAAAGCGACAGGAGCTAAACGAATGCCATTTGGTGCGCGAAAATCAGGAACAATTCCATTTGCCTTTAATGCTTTGCAAATCCGCGCTGCTTCTTTATGTTCTAAATAAATGTGTCCGCCTCGTTTTTCATCCTCTAACGGATTACCAAGTGTAAAGCCCATATCTGTTAACTCATGTTGGATAAGGTTTATCATATAACGTGTCATATGTAATGATTTTTGTCGTAAGCGCTCTAGACCTGCTTCTTTAAAAATTTCTAAAGAACCGATAAGCGGTGCAACACTTAATACGTGCGGTGTTCCAATTTGATAGGCACCGGCATGCTCAGCTGGTGTAAGTTCGTGCTCCATATCAAACTGTTTATCTTTTCGAGAGCCAAACCAACCTGCTAATCCTGGTAGACGATTGAAATGTTTTTTATTTACGTACAAGCCGCCAACACCGCCTGGCCCGGCATTTAAATATTTATAATTACACCAAACTGCAAAATCGACGTCCCATTCTTGAAAATGATGCGGAATAGAACCGATAGAATGGCAAAGATCAAAGCCGATATGAATACCGCGTTTATGTGCCTCTTTCGTAAGAAGTTTCATATCTAAAATTTGTCCGCTTCGATATAACACAGCTGGAAGTACTATGAGTGCAATATCTTCTGTCATTGCTGCAATGATATCTTCTTCATGTAGCGTTCTTCCATCCCTGCTTTTCACCTGAACGAGATGCTGGGCAGGATCCAAGCCTTTTAAACGAATTTGGCTTTGCAAAGCATAAATATCAGATGGAAATGTTAATTCATCGGCAAGGATTTTTATTTTTCCTTCTTTCGGCTCATAGAACGTAGCAACAACTTGATGTAAATTCGCCGTCGTGGAACCGGTTACAATTACTTCTTCGGACGTGGCGCCAATAAGAGGAGCACTTAATTCTCCTAATTGCTCGGATAAGAAATACCAAGGATACTTCCCTTCTGTCCAACCATCAATACCGAATTGTTTCCATGAATCTAGCAATGTTAATAAAGACTGCTCAGCTCGTTTTGACAAAAGTCCAAGTGAATTTCCGTCTAAATAAATAGTTCCTTCTTTTTTATAAAATTCATGTTGAAACGATGCAAGCTCATCATACCGATCACATTGACGAGCATACTCGCAAGATGATTCAAATGGTTTTGCGTACATTCTGTCACCTTCCCCCTGAATTTTCTCTTAATTCTAATTAGTTAAAATATATCACCGAAGCTGACATAGCGTCAATGACATAATGTCAGTTGACATTATATTACTGTTTCCCCTACAATAAAGTTAATTTTTCTGATATTTCAGTATAAAGGTGTGATACATATGACTAAAGATACTTTTTCGGCAAGACAACGCCGTTCACTAGAAACAAAAAAGAAATTATTATTGGCTGGCCGTGAAGTATTTATCGAACAAGGATTCCAAAAAACAACCATTTCCCAAATTATAAAAAAAGCTGAAACAGGATATGGAACAGCTTATGTATACTTTAAAAATAAAGATGATTTACTCATTGTGTTAATGGACGATGTGATGAATCAATTTTATATGATTGCAGAACGTGTTTTTCAACCAACAACAAGGAAAGAAGCTCATCGTATGATTCAAAAGCAAGTTCATGCATTTTTACAAATGGCAGAAACGGAAAGGCAACTACTACAAGTTGTTGAAGAAGCAATTGGTACTTCTAAAGAAGTTCGAAACCGATGGAATGCTATTCGAGAACGATTTATTGAACGAATTGTTCAAGATATTACATATTCACAAAACAACGGTTTAACACGTACCGATTTGAATTGTTTTTTAGCAGCAAGAAGTTGGTTCTTTGCGAATGAAATGTTTTTATGGGAAATTGTACGAAATGAACGAGAATTTTCTCTCGAAGACATTGTATATACATTAACGGAAATGTATATGGGCGGGCTTTATTCATAAAAATTAGTTTGTCTATACTGTTTAGATTATTTATAGGGAATAAAAGCATTTTAATAATATTTCCCTGGCAAGCGCATATTTTGACATATAAAAAGCAAATTCCCTAAAAATCTACTTTTTTATGCAAGAATATAAATATATCTATTTCAATAATCTATTGAATTCTCCTTCCTCCTTTCGATATGATGAAATCAAACTGAATTTCAATAGAAAGTGAGAAACAAATGACAGAAAAAATCGTGATTATTACAGGGTCATCAAGCGGATTTGGACTTCTTACATCATTAGAATTTGCTAAAAAAGGCTATCTTGTCATCGCTACGATGCGCAATGTTGAAAAACAAACAAAATTGCTTGAACAGGCAGCGTTGTTACATGTAGAGCGTAATATAAAAGTCCATCAGCTTGATGTAACTTCTCAAAAGTCTATTGAGAATTTTACATCTTTTATAAACAATCTTGGACGTGTAGATATACTTATTAATAATGCAGGCTACGCAAGTGGTGGTTTTGTCGAGGAAATTCCACTTGAAGAGTATCGTAAACAATTTGAGACAAATGTATTTGGAACTATCGCAGTAACGCAAGCTGTTCTTCCAATCATGAGAAAACAAAAGCGAGGGAAAATTATTAATGTTAGTAGCATTAGCGGAAAAATGGGATTCCCTGGCCTCTCCCCTTATGTTTCTTCTAAATATGCCCTTGAAGGTTGGAGTGAATCTCTTCGTCTAGAAGTAAAACCGTTTGGAATTGATGTTTCATTAGTTGAACCAGGATCGTATAACACAAACATTTGGGAAATCGGACAAAAACTTGCAGAAGCTACTTCTGAAACAGAATCTCCTTACAAAGAATACATGAAAAAAATTGAACAACATATTCATAACGGGAGTGAGAGTTTTGGAGACCCGCAAGATGTTGCTGAGAAAATCGTAAGTATTGCACAATCACAGCATCCAACTTTACGTTATCCTATTGGGAAAGGTGTAAAGTTAATGATTCTATTAAAAAATCTGCTGCCGTGGAAATGGTGGGAGTTTCTCGTTTTAAAACGGTTTAAATAGTGTCAAAAAGACAATATAATCTTATCAAAACTAAATTATAAAAAATATGGGGTGATACATATTAGTCATGTATCACCCTCTTAATCTTTGTTTTACATAGAATAAGATGTTTAAAAGTGCTCTAAGATTTAAAATAAACATTACGCCAATAGTTTTATTCCAAAGACTCGATCTCTTTTTCGGTATAAAACATTTTTTTATTTTCAGCGATATTCCAAAGATAATGAAATAACTCTTCAAATGTCTTGTTTTGTTTTGTCCAATTCTCATTATATTTAATAATTTTATCAGGGTTTATCTTATTTTCCCGCCATACCTCTCCGTTTGTATGTATATTTTGTGTAAATGCCTGCATTTTATCTATTGCCTGAACAAAACGTGCTTCTTTCGTTTCATTTGCTTCGTATTCATTCCAAAGTTCGTGAAATTCAACTTCTAAATCATCTGGCAACTCACTAAATAATTTTTTGATCGCTTCCTCTTCGCGTTGTTTCTTATTTATTCTAGCAAAAGAATCATGCGCATAAGTATCACCAGCATATATTTCACCAAGATCGTGTATTAATATTAATTTTAAAGCTCGTTCTAGATCAATTTTTTCTCCTATTTCTTTATGTAACAAAAGAGCAAACATACACATATGCCATGTGTGTTCTGCATCATTTTCATGACGATTAGTATGAGAAACTTTTGTTTTTCTTTCAATCGATTTAAACTGATCTATTATCCGTAAAAACTCTATTATTTGTTCCATTCTCATTTCCACATTTGCTAATTCCCTTCTTCAAATACATTTTTAACCCTTATTAACAGTACAAATTAACTTCTCTAACACTTCCGCTACACCATCTTCATCATTAGATTTCGTAATAACATATGCTACTTCTTTTAGTTCATGTATTGCATTTTCCATAGCAATCGGAAAACCGCACGCATGGAAAAGATCTAAATCGTTCCAATCATCACCAAATGCCATTATGCTGCTCATAGGTATTTGACTTTGAACACAAAGATCCATGATAGCTTGTTTTTTAGAAACACCTTTAGCCATAATTTGAATTAAAGTTCCCGAATCAGTACATACAGTGTTTACTTTATGTTCAAATTGCTTTTTTAATTTCTCGTAATACGGATATTGTGTGATTAATAATTTTGAAGCCTTAATTTCTTTCAATTCATCTAACGAAACTACAATTGGATTTACAATTGCATTCATAGCTTTACTATAATCTAGCGTCTTGTTGCTATACCACATATCTTCAGATTCGACAGAAAGACAAGCATCTGAATGATGAGTAATTATATACTCAAAAATTTCATCTGTAATAGCTGATTCAATCGGATAATGTTGTTTGTATTCTGATGTTTTATCAATGATTAAAGCGCCGTTGTAATACACAAACGCCGCCATGTCTTGAAGTTCCTGTGGAAGAAAGGCTTTTACTGAGCGCGGGGGTCTTGCTGTTGCGAAAATAACAGTTATTCCGTTTCTATAACATTCTCGGATCGCTTGTAAGTTTCTTTTCGATACTTCTTTTTGTGAATTTAGTAACGTACCATCTAAGTCTAAAACAATTCCTTTTACATTTGCTATAAGATCCATGTGAACATCTCCTTGTCTGAAAATATCTTTTTCTTATTCTATATATAGTTTGGAAATCCTCTTTGTTTAAACTTAATCATAAAAACAAACAAAAACTTGACAAGAAAATTTATTTATGTTATGATTATTATTTTATCTGTTGATTAGAATCATAAGGCGTGGTAAATTATCATATGTAGTAGTTAACTACTATACAAACACATTTCCTAAGGAGGCTTAATCAATGAAGATTTCAAATGGGGTTGCTGCACTTGAATTAAACATACAAGGTTTCGTCTTACATCCTACACTTATCTGGAATGATGAAGAAGCTGTTTTGATTGATACCGGTATGCCTGGTCAGTTAGAACATATACGTACTGCAATGAATAATCTAGGAGTTCCTTTTGAAAAATTAAAGGCAGTCATTGTAACACATCAAGATATAGACCATATCGGAAGCCTTCCAGAAATACTACAAGCATCCTCTAAGCAAATCGATGTGTATGCACACGAGCTTGATAAACCATATATCGAGGGAAAATTCCCACTTATAAAAACAGACCCTGAGCGTATGGATAAAGAAGCATGGGCATCTCTTCCGAAAGAAATGCAATTGTTATATACGAACCCTCCTAAATGTAATGTAAATCAGATTTTAGAAGATGGACAAGAACTTCCGTATTGCGGAGGCATTCAAGTGATTCATACACCAGGCCATACTCCGGGACATGTTAGCCTGTATGTAAAGAAAAGCAAAACTCTTGTTGCTGGTGATGCGATGATATGTACAGACGGTTCTTTACAAGGACCTGTCCAGAGAACAACGTTAGACATGAATACAGCCCTTGCTTCTCTGCAAAAATATTTAAATTTTAATATCGAATCGGTCATTTGTTATCACGGAGGCGTATGTATGAATACTCCAAAAGAACAAATTCATAATCTTGTAGAGCAAGTTGAGATATAAAACTCGATAATTAAGTATAAGATGTGGTGACTTATTATACTTAAGAAAGTAGTAAAATAAATGTTTTATATAGCGAACGCCTCTTTAAGATTCAACTAAAGAGGCGTTCGCTTTTCATTTAAACTTCCTTTTCTTTTGCTACGATTCATAATCCTGTTACACCACAAAACATAAAGACCGTTTAGGAACAGTTATATCAGATCTTGTACTACAAATCCTGTCATGCCTCCATGGGCCTTTATCACTAATCCTTGTGTATCTTATGGAATATCGAAAATTCATTACTGCATTTTCTGTAAGTTATTTTGTACTTTATGGCACGATTGTTCCTTCTCCCTCTAACATCGAGTTTTGAGAATCTCTTAGCGTATAAAAATATTAAAATGTGTGTGCTATTCCTTATAATCCTCAAATTCTTTATCATCTACTACGTAAGGGTGGGGATCCTCACGGATAAATCGTACCGCATTTAAACCAATCATCTGAGCAGCGATGGAAGTGTTGCCATCTGGTAAAATAGGCGAAACGGAAAGATCAGCAACTTTAAGATTTTTTGTACCAAAGACGTTGAGGAATCCATCTACTACTCCTTCTTGAACCGTCCTTCCCATCTTACATTGCCCTCCAAAATGAAAGAAGTTCGAATAAGACGCCCTAACATAATTCTCAAGTTGCTTTTTTGTGCCTGTCTTGAAGATATTTTCCGGAGGGTATACAACCTCACCTATGCCGTTATTAAGAGTTCGAGCATGCTGAATAATATTGTAAGTATTGATATATTGATCCACAAGAAAATCTAGATCATCACGATTTTGCAACGGATTGAAGGTAAGAGATGGAGGAGCTTCAAGATTGCTATGTGCTGCCATAATCGTACCCTTACTTTTCGGGTTAAGATCTAAAATGCCGAAACTCATGATATTGGTATCACTGGAGCCATCAAAATTCCAACCATTACTGATCACCTCTTGAATGGGAAGAAATAAAGGTACGGGGGCCCCTAACATTTGGAGACGACGACCCTCCAGACTCGCTGGATTCTCTGCTTTAAAGGCACCTAGGGCAATGGGCTGGTCAGGATCAGCCGATAATATCGATACAAGTTGAGATGTCTCTACTCTAACTCCCAGTCCAACATAAGCATGAGTTTGTAGATTGTAACCCACATTTGGGCTTTCTATTAATGTTGATATACCTGCTTTAGCCAAATCGCACGATCTGCCGATTCCTGAACGTTGTAGAATGACTGAGGAAAAAAATCCTGCAGAGACGATAATGCCTTTTCTTGCAAACCTTCTTTGTGAAATACCGTTCTTGACAAATTCAACACCAACCGCAATGTTCAGTCCCTTAATTTCTTTAAATAAGATTTTATTAACAGTTGTTTCAGCTAAAATAACCAACTTTCTTCCATCAACTCCAAACCCATCTGGACGAAACGGGTCTCCTTGACTAACAATATTGTCATTTAAATATCCTGTTGCTGTCGATGAACGAACAAATTGACTATTTTTTTCCTGTTGGGTATATTGTGATTTGTAAAATGTACAATCTCTTACACCTGTATTATAGTCCTCAACAATGTCGATACCCAAAACCTTTGCGGTTGCGTTAGTCAAGGTTTCTATCAGCCCATGAGGAGGAATAAGTTGCTGTCTAACAAAAATAGGACCTTCCGTTCCCCTCTCGTTAGAGCATTGTGTTGCTCCTATATAGGTCTCATTTTTCATAAATAAGGAACGAATCTTGTTGTAACTCCATTGCTCACCAACAAGTTCTCCCCATTTATCATAAAGTTCTTTACTCCCGCGCACTGCATACATGTTATTAATATTTGAGCTTCCCCCAATTCCCCGACCATTTTGTGAAAAAAGCGGACGTTCAATGATTTTCTCTAGATTAGAAGTAACATTAAATGTAAACTTATTATCGCTGGCTAAATGAATTGCATCTGTAATGGAAGCACTGCTTAGCTCATTCGTCATATTTGCTCCTGCATCAAGCACTAATACAGAAGTACTTTTGTCATCCGTTAATTCTTTGGCGATTACTCCTCCGGCAGTTCCGGCACCAATCACGATATAATCAAATCCGGTCTGCTCGGTTGATTGTATAGGTTCTGGAATAGGCTCTGGAATAAGTCCTGGAATGGGTTCTGGAATCTGAATAGGAAATGCCACAGGAATAAAGAAGCCTCTATTTTTTAATGGCATGAATAATCAAGCTCCTTTTTTGTATTTAGTATATTAAATGTAAAAAGAGCATGTTTTCTTGTGCTATTGTCTTTATTTATCCAAAAATATAAGTTCTATACATTTTCAGTTAACATAATATATGATTATTGAAAATTATTTACTTTCAAAAATCCTTTTGTATCAAGGATTTTTCTGATTCTCGGACATTCTGAAATATGCAGGATTTTATATATCGCTGCGGCGGCGCGGCTTTCAGTGTTCAGGTTGTGTGTCGGATATGCCGAAAAATTATATAAAAAAACGCTGATGATAAAAAGTCAGCGTTTTTTTTGTATCCTTTATACATGTAAAATCAACATAATGCGCGTTATTGAAACCAACGATAAAACTTCCATATAAAAAGTAGGAAAATCATGTATCCCAAAAGGGAATATGAATGATGCCATGCTTCGCTATGAATAAACCATCCTAGCTGCTCCGCAAATCGTTCAGAAATACTCATACAAAGTCCAATCAAAATGATAAATATGATTTTTGAAAATGTAGGTAACATTTTCATAATCCACACAAAAATAACAGTGGAAGTAGGTAATATGAATAACGTAAATGCGATATTAATTGTAAATATATGCGGGAAGGGTCTCACTGGAAAGGCATACATTTGTTTATTGACAAATAATAAATCTAAATATGTTCCGATTAAACAAGAGACAATGATCGTGGCTACAATAGCTTTCAGGTTATTCCTCCCCTGCTTCTTCTCGGAGCAAGACATTTTTTTTGACCAAGATGGCAAGCTCAATTTTTTCAAGCGTTTTGCAGTATTCGTTATAAATCTTTCCATCTGTACTTTCTCCCTTATCGATTAAATAATCCATAATGCGCCAGTCTTCAAACCAGTCTTCACTTTCCGCTTCTTCATGATTAAGGTCTTTCCATGCGTATATTAATCGTGGGCTATATAAGCGATTCGCACCTTTTCTTAATTGGCAGTTTTTTATTCGGCGCTCATAAAATGCACGAGAGAATGATTCGTTTACATCATAAAACAAATGCGGCCAGTAGTCTTTTCTTGAACCAGTATGTGGATGATCATGAGTCCAGTTTATTACCCTTTGTAAGATGTTCTCGCGGCGAAATAATAGTGAGTATAATCGTTTTCCGAGTAGAATTCGTTCATGGAGGGAAGTAAAATGTTTCATCGTATCACCGAATAGCAGTGTTTTTTGTTTAGTCTCATCTTTATAAAATGGAAAGAGGATATGATTAAAGCGGGAAAAATCGTAAAGTTTGAATACAATACTATTCAGTACAGTCTTTTTAAAATGTTCATTTTGAATAACCCTTTTTTCTAAATAGCTTTGTTCATTAATAACGGTGGCAATGGCTAATGTATAACGGTCACCTGTTCTCCAAAAATAGTTCCATATCGTTTCCATAAACGTTGATACATGAAAAAAGGGTAGAAGATAGAACAAATTTTTTGCTCTTTTTACACTTTGTTCGTACAACAAAAATTGCGGATATACATCCTGGAAGATTAACCAGTTACCTCGTTCTAAAAAAGAAAAGAAGGTGAGTTGATCTTTCTCTGACAATAGTCTAGTATATAACTCCCCTTTTAAATCGGTCATATTCCAACCGCCATTACGCGATACCATATGTCCAAGCAGTGCCCATTGTATTTCTGGATATCGAAGGTAAAAACGATAATAAGCGTGCGTTCGCGTCACGTTATTTTTGTTGTGCCCACTTGTTTGTTCTTTAATTTTATGAATTAGCATTGTTTCTTCTTCTGTTAACTTCCATGTTTTAACGGGAAGCTGTTTGTTTTCGCATTTTTTCTTTAATTCATTTTTTACATCTAAAAGAGAATGCGGAATTATTTTGGAAAAGTCGTTCCCTTTCTTTTTCCGATCGTTTTGGTGCATTCCTCTTCCTCCCGTTAACATGAATGTTCTTGTATCATTTTATTACGAACGCTGAGAATAAATGATGACTGTTTCTTACTTATTATCGCTATTAAATTAATGGGATAAAATGTAATTTCTACCCTGAGGATAAGATTATTTTTGGGTTTGCTGTTTGTTTCATGTAGTTTTGAAATAAAGTTTGATAAAAAACACCCTCTTCGGTAGTATATCTGTAAGAGGGCATTTTTTACTTTTCTGAATTTTCTTAGGTGTTATATTTTATAAATCCAAAGTTAGGTATGTGAAGAATATGCAAAAGAAAATCCGGATGTGAAAGAAGTGGCGAAAGAAAATTTATTTATTTAAGTGATACGATTACCAGGAGACAATATATAGTTGCAGAGGTTTATTCAGCGAATGGAAAAAGAGTCAATATTATAAAGGTTGAAAGAGAGAATCTTTATATATGTAAGGGCAGATAAAAAGATATTCCACCAACTAAAGGGGTGAAGGTATGGCTAAAAAAACACATATTTTAGTAGTTGAAGATGACAATGAGATTAATCAATTACTATGCAATATTATTAGGAAAAACGGATATTCCCCCCAACCTGTTTTCTCTGGAACTGAAGCAGTTATTTATATTGAAAAACAAGATTGGCAATTAATACTCTTGGATTTAATGCTCCCAGGTATGGATGGGGAAAGGATATTAGAAAAAATAAGTGATACAAAGCAAACACCTGTAATCATAAAGATTCTAGTGAATAAGCTAATCATTTCGAATATCCTACACTGATAATAGGTATCTTTATTTATTATTTTGTAAAATTCATGGCCAACTTATGAGTCAAAAAACACATATCCGCTCAATTATGGAGTAAGTATAGTCATATCGATACAACTTAGTTAAGTCCTTACAATAGATTTCAAGAAGGAATTGTCCGTATGGTAAACAAAAAATTTATGACAATAAGTGAAAAGCGAGTAGCGGATATTACATATATTCACACGTGAAAAAATGCCTTGAAATACACCGACAATCGAATTCTTTATCAGACATTGAAAATACTACTATTTTTCTTCATTAGTATGCAACAAATAGTAGTATTTTCATTATTAGTCTACTAATCTCATTTTATAGAATTCATAAATTAACGCTGTATTTGCTTTCTCCTTCCATAAATTGAAAATATCATTAAAACAAATGTTATCACTAAAAAAACAATTGGCATCCCTAAATCTATAGAACCTTCTACAATCCCCATGAAATCTACATACTTCTGTTTATTCAGTATCCCAACAAACATTAGAGTCATAAATAATGCTTCAAAACTTTTTTTCGTTCCAGTCCAAACTCCTAATACCAACGCAAATGTAGGAATAAACATAGCACCTACAATCCAAGCTAAAAACTCAACTATCTCTCCACTTACTAAATATCTGATGCCAAGTCCACTACCCGTAATTAATGCAATAACAAATCCCGACAGCCAAGAAGCTGGAATTTGCCTATGAATAGGATATGGACTAGAAAAAATAATATCTCTCGTAAAGTATCTCGTTTCACGAACTCCTAAATTCGACCATATCAATATAGGCCAAACCCATGATAATGGGGCAAATAATTCTTTTACCAACCACATCGGCGAAAGAAGGCATAAAATAATTAGCGCAAATGCCCCTACATACCACCACCATTTTTGTTCCTTTAAAACTAATCGGAATTCAGCTAGGAGTAAAGTAAAAAAATTAAAATTCAAAGTAATGTGTGATAATGAAATATCAGGAACCTCCAACCATTTTTTCTTGTTCTCTTTATCACTTATAGTCAATTTCTGTTTTCCGATTTTTTTTGCAAACCCTTTATTTTTTTTGTTTACACTCTTATCAAAGCCTCTAAATAAAAATGATGCGAGAATAATTATTAAGAAAGCGACAACGAGCCAAAACATGCGACTAATTATAATCTCATTCGTCCACTTAAGGCCCGTATATAGAAACGTCTTAAGTGGAGGATCTTCTATCAAAACAATACCATCTGCCATTTGGGCTGATGCTTCTGGATATAATTGTTTATATTGGTCTGTAATACTATTCCAATAAATCTCACGCCCTGTGAAGCCACTAATTGGTATTTCTACACCAAATAAGTGAAAAGTTGTAGTTGAAAAAAACAGCATAACAGATGGTGCCCAGAGAACAAAAAAATAAATGACATTTCCAAATCCACCTTTTAAGAAAGGAATTGTTTCAAATAATATAGCTACAGCAGCTACTACCGTCATTGCTGGCAAGGTAATTATGAATAAAAATGGTAGCAATGTCCCCAGATAAACATTAGTATCCTCCCCTCTTAACCATTGCATTACAATTGCGATAAAAAATGTTACAACAACAATAATAGTTAATACAATAAAGTTACTAATAAATTTACCTAATAAATAATCAAATTTACGCAAAGGGGCTGTAGAGATAATTTGTCCAACTTGCGTTCGACGATCACGATCAATTGGGTTCTTCACCATAAAAAAACCAATTAAAGTGGTAATACTCATGATAGCCAAACTTACTGAAACGCCAATCCATGCAGAATTATACACCCCTCTATATTGACCATCAATTACTAACAAAGCATAACTGGAATCAGCTGGAGGAACAAAAAAATATGCCGCCATTACCGATAAAGCAATAGTTACTAAAAATCCATATCCTCTAGTACGTTCTAAAAAATCCGCACGTGCAATATGATATACAGTTCTAATCATCTACCTTCTCTCCCCCTTTACCAGCTATGCAATATAGATAAGCGTCCTCCATTGCTGGGGCAACAAGTTTTGCAGTAGAATTAGGTGCCTTATTAGATACCACTCGAACATGAACTCCATTACTAATTCGAATTGTACTGCTAATAATCAACTTTTTTCTTAATGTAGGAATATCCTGGTCGGACACTACCATTTCCCAAACCTTACCATCAACTTTCTTTAAAAGTTCTTCTGGACCTGAATGGTGTATCAAATTTCCTTTCGATACTACCGCAATATGCTCTGCTGTTGCTTCTACATCAGAAACAATATGAGTAGAAAAAATTACAATGCGATCTCCAGAAAGATCAGTTAATAAATTCCGAAAACGAACCCTTTCCATTGGATCAAGTCCAACCGTCGGTTCATCAACTATTAAAATTTTCGGATCATTTATTAAAGCTTGAGCAATACCGATTCGTTGTCTCATCCCCCCAGAATATCCTCCTAAAGGACGTTTTCCTGCATCAGTTAAGTTTACCACCTGAAGCAGTTCATCTATTCTTTTTTTCGTATCTTTTTTACTAATCCCTTTAATTGCTGCTATATACTCTAAAAATTCCACGGCATTCAAATGTGGATACACTCCAAAATCCTGCGGCAAGTACCCCAATACTTCTCGAATTGCATTTGGTTTTTTAGAAATGTCTATTCCATTCCATAAAACAGTCCCTGTTGTTGCTTTTGTGATTGTAGCAATGATCCTCATTAATGTTGATTTTCCAGCCCCATTCTCCCCGAGTAACCCTAATACTCCAGGTTTTAACTCTAAATCGAAATTTTTTAATGCCCAAAAGTTATTAGTATATTTCTTTCCTATCCCCTTTATTTCTAGTTTCACAATATCACTTCTCCCTTTTGTATTATATATTAGTAAAATAAGTTGGCATAATCTTCTGATTATTACGTCCGAAAATCAATTCAAGGAATTACCTTGCAACAATATTGATGTTCCCTGAATTTGTATACACTTTAATCGTATCTGTACTTTTTTTAGATGATTTTGGTGCTTGAATAGTTCCTTGTTTGGATTGTAAATCTAAAATACCCATAAATTCACTTGATGGTACTACTATTACATTACCTGATTCAGTTGTTATATCAATATCTCCTATACCTTTCTGTACAACCTTCATATCGCCAGATTGATTTTGAAAATTTCCTTTTCCACTATAATTATTGAATATAGCATTACCTGTCAACGAATTAAATTGCGTATTAGCCACAATATCATTCAATGTAGCATTACCAGATTGGGATTTCAGAAAAAAAGAATTTGCTTGTAATCCCTTAACATAAATCCCCCCTGCATTCGTAGTTATTTTTACATGCTCCACTTTAATATCATTTAAATCTACATCTTTATTTTCTGCATCAACTTTTAATGAATTCAACAAAGTTGCATCAGTTAACGCAACAGTAATATATTGCTTTTGCGGACCAGTTATGTAATCAAGAAAATGATATGCTTTGGGTGTTTGTAAATTTAAATTTAGCGTTTTGTTAATAATAGAAGTTTTTTTTACAATCTCGATACTTTCTTTTGTTATATGTCCCTCAATCTTAATTGAATTTTTATTATTTTGGCTCTGAATAAATTTAATATTAGTATCATACTCAGACGAAATTTCAAGATTTTCTAATTCCTCAGCAGAAAATGTCCATTCGTTTTCATAGCTTGGTAGCTCATTCCCATAATCCAATCCATAAACACTAATTCCTACAATACTGATAATGATACATCCAAATGCTACAAATAATAATTTTTTTATCATGTTCTTTTTTCACCCCCTCTTTTTTAACTTTCGAACAAACCACTTTACATAATATACAGTACTTCTCCATAAAGTTTTTCCTAAAAAAAATAATAGAATTCCAATTAATATACTGACACCTGTCAACCCTATAGATAAAAATAGCTTTGCAGGTTGAAAAATATTGTTCACCACAAAATCTATAATAGCTAATCCTGGACTAATTACAAAAATAACTACTACTCCAACACTCATTAACCAAATAAGCCAAATTACTAATCCAATTGGTAAAAATAATAAATTAAGAAAAATAAACAAACTTTTAGAAAGAATAGATTTCAAAGGAGATCTTTTCAAATTATAATTCTCAAATCGATTTCCAAGCATATCTTTCGCTAAATCATACGGATCTCCAAGATCATTAACGATTTCTTCTTCTGTTTTATTATTCTGTAAACCAAATGCAAAATGAGTTTCATAATCTTTCAACAGTTCACTTTTCTCTTCTTTATTAAGAGTGGAAAGATGGCTTTCCAATATATCCATAAACTGTTTTTTATTCACTAGTAAATTCCTCCTCTATCAAAATTGATACACTTCTTACGAACTTTTCCCATTCAACAATCATCTCCTTGACTAATTTTCGTAATAATAGATAAAGCGCCCCTTCTGCTACCTCTATGTATTTGGAAACAGATTGAGCCAATTCATATCCATATTCGTCATTCTTACGAATTAAAATGAGAACACAGAGCTCTAACACCCCTTTTTTAAATTGGACGTTTAAATTCAATTCAAATTCCTCCTTATGGTGTTCAAGCCACTACTTTTTCATTTATAGTACTAATCAATATTCAGTACTGATAAATACATTATACAATAAATTCCCAAAATATGTAGGTGGAAAATTCAAAATTAAAGGATAATTTATAATACGGGATCATTACACTTAGTTTGACTTAATCATGTTTTTTTCGAGTTGAGGTGGATTTTGGTCTCACTTGTACATCATTGGCTTTCTTCCTTGCCATAATCATAGTGAATATGGATCGCCCTTACTAAATCTACTGAATAAGAATCCACTTTGATCAATCTTTTTTCAAATCTACATTTAACGAACTTCCAAAAGGAGTCCACATCTTCAAGTCCGTGCCCAGCAATAGCCTAACAGGAAAATGGAGGATGAATTTCGGTTAGTTACAGTCTAACTGGTTTGTAAAAACTACTAGTGGGGGGTAATTTTATCCCGCATTGACGGGCAGTAATACTCCCACCTCAAAATTCGGCGAAAGCAAAGAAGTTAGGTGGGAGATAAACTGCCCGTAAAAGCCCGATTGGTTCAACTAATAATCAGTGGGGGATGAAGAAAACCCCCACTGATTAAAGTTTCACTTTATATTGTTGTTATTTAATGTGAAAAAAGATCTTCATTAACGAAGATCTTTTACTTGTTTTGCTGAGGTATTATAAATTTGTCTATATCATTTATAATCCTCTTGAAGAACACTATATATTTCTAAATCAACAATTCCCTTCCCAGACCATAAAGTAGCTTGTCTTAATACTCCTTCTTTTGTGAATCCGTTCTTTAAAAGTACCTTCTTTGATATGTCATTTTCTGGCATAACCTCAGCTTGTATTCTATTTATATGGACATCCTCGAATAAAAACTTCACAACTGCATGAACTGCTTCAGATGCAATCCCTTTCCCCCAGTATTCTTCCGCTAAAAAGTATCCGATTGTGACCATATTTACCTTTCGATTAAAATCCATCGCTTCAATAATTCCAACTAATGTATCACTATTATTCTTTTGAAAAATCCCCCACTTAATTCTACTTTGTTTGTTATAGTCTCTTTCAAAGTGTTGAATCATTTTACTTACCGTCTTCAAATTGTGTTTCGGGATAATTCCACAATATTCAAATACTTTATCGTTACTATAGATTGCATATACGTCCTGTAAATGAACATCTTCAATCTTCTTTAATACTAAATTCGTAGATTCCAAAATCGGAAATTCTTCAAAAGCTATTTCAAGATCCATGTTACTCCCCTTCTTTATAAGTATTAAGCTTTACTTTTGAAATATTTGATCGCTTGGATAAGTAGATGGTAAAGAATTTATATAATCCCAACTTATAATCGTCGCACTATCTCTTCCATGCTGCTGATGTACATGCTGTAATACTTTTTCAATACGATTAGTTAGCTGTATATTCTCTTTATCTGCATAGAGATCTGTATATAAATTGAATGGTTTTTCGTAATATTGTTCCCCGCATTCTAATAGACCATCTGTTACCATTACAATACGGTTATGCCCTGTTCGCAACTCTCGAACCCCAGATGAATAACAAGGAACTGGTAATGAAAATGTATTGATAAAGCCAATCCATTCATAGAAGTGCCGTTGATTCAGAGTGTACTGACCTAATTTATGCAATTCATCATGCAAAAGATATACTAAACAATCCCCAACGGATAACCACCAGAGATAATTTGCTTTTCGTACACAAATTAAACAAGCCGTCTCTCCTTTTATCCGCTGACAAGATTGTTGAAATGATTCAGATTGAAAAATAGATAATATATGTCTTTCCACAGATTTAAATACCGTTTCTATCGGTTCATCTAACAAGATTTTTAAATTAGAAAACTCATTTTGCATCGTTTGTACTAGTAGTGCTGTACTTTCCGCGCTATAATGAGCATCTAAAATCATAGCGAGTTCCCAGTCGTTTTGTGCCCATACTAATGCTCCATCTTCGTTTTTTTTAGCACCAGCGGTTTTGTTTCCGCCATATCTCCCGATGATTACATCGCCGCATTGATCAATTTTCACTTGATCGATACACATCTCTTCATTCCCTACCCATGAAAATTGCAGAACTTTATCCGTTATATTCATATTCATTCACCAAATACATTTTGATCCTTTCGCATAATTGTTCGATGTCTTTTTCTCTTCCTAGAGGTGCCCCTGGCCAAGTTGCAATTTTTGTTGGAGACCAAAACTCTTGCGGTGTGTTCGGATAACGCGGGATAAGATGCATATGCATATGTGGTACGCCATTTCCAGATACAAATGCATAAATATGTTCCGCACCTTCGCATTTTTTTAAAGCCCGGCTCACTCTACTAACAATGAGCCCGAATGCTTGCGCTTCCTTTTCACTTAATTCAGCTAATCCTGGTATATGTCTTTTCGTATCGATCATCAGATAGCCTAAATATGTTTCCTCTTCTTCCCAATAAACATGTCCAACATAGACAAAGTCATCTTCATAAATGACATCGCCTGGTACGGATATCCTTCCTTCGTGTTTCTGACAAATAAAACAGTTTTGATCATGAGAAAACATACATGCACCTCCCGTTTTTAAAATAGAAAAACGTATACATCTAAAGGTACTGCTTGTTCATATATTACTCATCGCCCATTACAGTTGATTCTAAAGCTTCGTTTCTCATTTCCAGTATATATTCCTTTAATACATGCTCTCTCCCGCCATTTTTTTCGTACCAGTCATGAATGCGTTTAAGATGAGCCTCGTCACTTCTAATTTTGGATTCAATTTCTACATAATCCTCGTAACTGTCGTATTCCCATATAGCGAAAATTTCTACGGTATCATCACCATTATCCTTCATCCATCGACCTATAAACCGTGAACCATATTTCAGTTGATTAGGTAAATTTGTTTCATTAAAATGCCTGTTAAAAATCTCAACAAACTCGCTTTTTACAATATAAAACTTTCTTCTATAAAACATAAAATCCACCTGTCGATGACGATCCACCGCCTAATTTAAGCTTTTAGGATTTCTACTAACCGCTCTAACGGCAATGCATGTACTTGTCTCTCTTTTTGTCCTGTTATCGTTTCTGCCATACACATAGAATTAACAATTGCTTCTTGAACAGATTCAATCGCTGCTTCAAAAATAAAATCTAACTGTTCTGATGGAAACATATTGATAGGATAATGTGTTTCATTATCGTAAGAATAACAATTCCCCGTTGAAAAAGTCAGGAAGAAATCTCCGCTACCTTCTTCTCCGATACCGCCTAATTTAGCCATTGCTAGCGATGCTCTTTTTGATATTCTTTCGCATTGTGAAGGTAATAACGGTGCATCCGTTGCTACTGTAACGAGAAGAGAACCTGCATTTTCCGGGGTACTCCACGGTAATGGCACTTCCATTTCATTTAATATACTGCCAACGGGTTTATGATTCATAACAAAATCTTCTCTTCTACCAAAATTGGTTTGTACAAGAGCACCGACTGTATAAGTCCCGGATTCACATTCAATAATACGAGAAGCGGTACCGATACCGCCTTTAAATTCAAAACAAATCATTCCTGTACCGCCGCCGACATTTCCTTCTTCGATTACGCCAGATTTAGCATGAAGGATTGCTTCTTCTAAATCTTCGTATGTCATGGATGTTTTTTCCCAATCACTTAACCATCCATCCCACGTCTCTGCCACTATTCCATTTGAGAAAGGTTCTAAATTTTCAATTCTTCTTGTAGCACGCGAAAGAAAATGATGTGCTAATCCAAGTAAATGACTGCCAGTAAAAACAATCGGAGTTACTAAAGTACCTGTTTCATCAATCCAATGACTCCCTGTGAATTCACCCGTTCCATTAAAAGAAAAAAAACCTGCTGGAAAATGCGATCCAGCTAGATTCCCATTGTTAGGTAGAATAACGGTAAGTCCGGAACAAACATCCTTATCTAAAATCGTTTTGTGACCGACGATTACACCCTCTACATCTGTAATCGCATTACATATTCCTGGTTTTAATTTTCCGATATGAATATCTAAATCTCTTAGTCTTTTTCTTTGCATTGTAGACCCCTTAAATAATATGTATTTTATATATTAGTAACGAAGAATATATAATATTTTCATTCTATTCCATTAATTAGGAAAATTCAATTGTTTATAGAGCAAAACTTCTAATGACGGAATTTTACTGCCTGTTAATCCTTGATAAACCAAAAAAAGAGGTTATTGAGCGTTATATTCAACAACCTCTTTTTTGATATTAACCGATAATTCCGTCTATAATACCGTACGCTTTTGCCTCTTCTGCTGCTAGAGATAATAACTGCACAACAACATTGCTAGGATCATTTTATCCCCTTCACAATAATCAATAAATCTACATAGATTTTCCTTTCAAAATAAGTTCTGTTTTCAAACTATCCTTCGGTAACAACCAACCTTGCTTTTGCAAGGCTTGAATAAATAATTCCCTTTGTTTCCTAGCTGTTTTTTCATCATCAACTTTAAAAGAGACTTCAACAATATAATCCTCTTCTTTATTTCCGGTATGATCTAGCGGCCAAATTTCTATATCTGTATTCAATTTATTATATTTTCCTTGATATCGATCAACTAACACAGGTCCAAAAATATGAGATTGATTCAATATATTTTCAGCCCAATTTTTATATAGCCAATTATTCATTTTGTCTGGAAGCTTATCAATCATCATTTTCCTTGCTTCCTTTTCCCCTGGTAACTGAAGCAGACCATATCCTTTTGCTTGATGACTCTTTTTATTAGAAATGCTTAATGTTTTCTTTTCAAATCCCCAATCAATTTGCGCTTCATAGTTATTAGATTTTTGGTCAAATCCTTCCTTCTTTGCTAGTACTAACGCCTCTTGAATATCATCATTTTGAATTGGATATCTTTTCTTATATGTTAGTTCGAAGTCTTGTTCTGACTCTTTCTTCCGAATCCTTGCTGTCCACCCTGTATCATATAAATCTTTTTCATTCGTATCTAAAAACTGTACATTTATCTTTTCCGAGCTTGAACTAGCTTGAAAATATTCTAGTACAGATTTGTTTAATTTTCCTTTATCGTTTATTACTTGTTCCGGTTTTAATAGTAGCTTTACTTCAAAATTTGGCTCCATTACACTTGCTGCCCCTACTCCGTTCATGCCATATAAATATAAAGAAAAGAAACTGATACAAATACAAATAAGTTTTTTCACAAAATCCTCCCCCTTATATTATTTAAAACTTATTTCTTCAGCTAAAGTAGCCGAATAGATGTGTTTAAATCCACATTCCATTAATTTCTGTTGTAATTGATCAGTATCGTTTTTAGATGCATGAACGAGTAAAGTATATTGGGGCGATATATTTTGAAGCATTTCCTTAACTTCTTCTATACCCTGGTGAACTTTATATGGAATATATTGAGTATTAAGTCCTCGTCCATTTCTTATTTTTTCTGCGAAACTTCCTTTTGCGATATTCCCTGTAAAAATAATGGTATTACGATTGTCCGTTTTTAATTGTTTGTACAAATCCTTCGCATCATCTGTCTGCATATTTGCATCCCGTATAAGAATGATTTGTGCACAATTATTCTTTTGCAGTTTTATCCTTCCGTCTATTAGGAATATATTTCGTACCTCTGTATCTTTTTTTGGAAACACATTTTCTTTTAGCCATTCTGTATATTGTTTCATTTTTTCTAAACCATTTTTTATTTCGCTATCTACGAGTATAGGGATCTCATGATATCGTTTTTGTAAGAGCATTAATAAATCTTGAGCCCTTCCTAATGGAGGAACGGGGAATAAAACTGCACCATTCTTTCTTACTGTTTCGTCTATTTCATCAAATAGCTGGAAAATTCGTTCCTTCTGAGACGTACAATCTGTATGATATCCAGCGTCCAAAATCGCTAATTTTATAGACTTTTTTAAATTCGTAGGTAAATCAGCTCGTAATAAATATGATTCTGGTGTATAGTCTCCAGAATAAAAAACATACGCTCCGTTCATATCCACTAAAAACCACACAGCCCCTAACACATGCCCACTATATCCCCATTGAAAACGTAAGCTAGATGTAACATCAACCCACTCATTTGGACGACTCATTTGATCAATACATATATAATCTAAATTTTCTATATCATATTGATTATATGGTAAGTCTTCTCCTTTTTCTTTATTGTAGCTTTTCCATTTTTCAAAATATAATGGGAGCTGCTGCAGTGTATAACTAGTGATCCAAATTTTTTTCTTATATCCATATTTAGCTAAAAGCGGAAGTCCCATTGTATGATCTTCGTGAATATGGGATATGAAAACTGCTTGTAAAAATGGGACTTTTTCTTTTTCCATTTTGGGATAACAATCTGTACAAGAGCGATTAATGCCACAATCAAACAGAAACGTTTCCGCTTTATTCTCTATAAAGTAGCAGGACCGTCCATATTCTCCAGCTCCTCCCCACACTTTCACTCTCATGAACTTATTCCTTTCTTTTTTTCTTGTAAATATTGAAGAAGTAACAAACAAAGTGTAGTTAGCCCTACTGAAACGACAGCCATAGCCATGCCTACCGAAACATTACCTTGTTCAAACTGGGCAAAAATAAATGTTGCTGATGTTTCCACAGATGGTGGTACTACAAGAAGTGATGCGACCAATTCTCGTATCGAAATAATAAATGTCATGGCCCACCCAGCAAGAATACCCGGAACAATAAGTGGCATGATAATCTTCCGAAATATATATAATGGGCTTCCGGAAAATATATTTCCAGCATATAGAAGCGAATCATCAATTTGTCCTAATGAAGCTTTCACATATTGCACCGTGTATGGCAAAAAGAGTACAACATATGTAACGATAACCATAACCGATGTATTATAAATTGGAAGCGGCATAAATGGTGAGTTCCAAAATAAAATGAGCCCTACAACCATAACAATACTCGGAACTGTATTGGGTAAAATACCGCAAATATCAATAATTTTTTCTGATACTTTCTTTCCCTTTCGAATTATGAGTGCTAAAAACACACCGATAATTGTTGCTATAACTGCTGTTATAAACGAAAAAATGAAACTATTCCATAACGCTTTCATTCCTGAAGATCCATTTGCAAATAATGTTTTATAATGAACTAGGGAGAAATTATCAAAGTGTAAGCCCCCGCCTCTTAATTTGGAGAAAGAGGCAATCAAAATTGAAAAATACGGTATACCGATTGCAATGACGAGTAAACATACAACATATCCCCATGTTAAAATGCGAGAAGTACGAGAAAGAGCGTACTTTTTGGACCATACTCCTTTCCCGCTTACCATTGAATATGAATACTTTTGACTTAGCACATTCTGTATGTACCAAATCATCATACAAGCGCTTAATAATAAAGAAGATAAGGCTGTTGCACTTCCGAAATCAATGGGCCAGCTTGATATGAATTTATGAATCTCTGATGTTAATACGTGAAAACCAATCCTTTTCCCAAAGGTTGCTGGTGTTCCAAATTCCGCAATCGTTTTCACAAAAATAAGGAGCGCTCCCATCGCATAACTTGATAACAGTAATGGAAAGACAATCTTCCTTAACCAATATGCAAAATTCCCCCCATGAACAGCAGCAGCTTCCTCTTTACTGCTGCCAATTTGAAGTAACGTATTTTTTAACATAAAGTATAAGAATGGAAATAAGTGCAAACTCATAATAAGCACCATGCCACCTAAACTAAAAAAGGAAGCTGACACTGTTTTCAAAGATGGAAAGAACTGCTCAAAGTATCCATTAGGTTGCATAAACAAAATCCAACCCATCGATCCAATATAAGGAGGTGTCATAAATGGAATCATAAAAATAATGTCAAGTATACGATACTTTCCTATTTCTGTTTTACTCATAATAAACGCAAGTGGCAGTGCAAATAGTGTTGCTCCCATCACAACAAGCACACCAAGAAGCATAGAATTCATAAAGACTTCTGCTAATCCGCCACTACCAATCACTTCGAATGGTTTCAAAAGATTCCATACACCATCTTCATATACACTAGACAATAAGATAAGGACAATCGGAATGACAATTAACATTGTCACAAGTAGCAACGCTATCGCCATTCCTAGTTGTTTAACTGATATCATTCGACTTAACATATACAATCACCATCTTACTGGAACATTTTTTTGAATTTTTTACTGTCCTCTTCTTGTTCTTTTTGGATTGTTTTCCAATCAATTTGGATTGTTGGAATTTCGTCTGCATTTGGTCGTTTCCCAGCTTTTATATCCTTTCTACCCGGTAACAAATAAGCATCTGAAACAAGCTTTTGTGCTTCATCAGACAATAAATAATCAATAAATTGCTTAGCAGATTCTACATTTTTAGCATCTTTCATAATCCCAGCTACACGCGGGCTGATAACTGTTCCGCTTTTTGGATATACAATGTCTATTGGTTCACCTTTTTCTTTTGCACTATAAACCATATAATCTACACCAGCTAAGACTATATCCTTTGCACCTGTTATAACCGGGTCTAATGCCTCTTGATTTGCACCTGATACTGTAGCTTTGTTTTTCTTAATTTGTTCAAATAAATTCCATCCGGCTTCTCCATTCTTTTTTACATAACCTGTTACAAAATCGAGCGCTGAACCTGATAAAGTTGGATCTGGGATATTTACTTTTCCTTCCCACTCACTCTTCGTCACGTCAGTCCAATCACCGGGCGCTGTTTTTACATTTTTTGTATTATAAACAATACCTAGCGCTGAGGCACTATATCCAAAATAATGTCCATTTTCATCAGACCATTCTGGACGAAGTTGATTTACTTGTTTCGCATCTTTATACGCCATTGTTTGTCCATCCTTTTTTAACCCTTCCATCGCTGGTAAAGATGCTAAGACAACAACATCAACAACTGGATTCTTCTTTTCTGCTTCCATCCTTGCTAAAATCTTTCCGGTTGTTCCTTGAAACATTTCTACTTTTGTTCCTGTTTTTTTCTCGAATTCTTTTTGAATTTTTTCTGCCAATTCTTTTGGACCTGCGCTATATACAACAATTTTCTTTTCATTGTTCTTCTTATTTTTTGCATCGGTACCATTCGTTTTCGTACTGCATCCAGTTATTAAAATGGTAATGAGTAATGTGCATACGATTACAAACTTATGCCAACTGACTTGTTTCATGTGTTTCCCCTCCAACTGTATGAATAAATTTTAACGGTACATATAATGACACCGCTTTTCCAACACTTAACTTAGTATCGTGATAGGCAGTCCATATCCCAAGATGCCCCATGTCTACTTTTACTTCATAATGTCCCCCAAGATATGTAACATATTTGACTCGCCCTGAATATGATTGACATGCATCGCTTTTCGTCCAACTAATATGTTCTGGACGAATCATTTGTTTATTCTTTACAAGCCAGTTTGTTTTCCCAACAAACTGAGCAACAAATTCATGAGAAGGTTGTTCATAAATTTCTTCCGGTCTTCCCTTTTGCAGCACTTCCCCCTGTTTCATCACGATAACTTGATTGGACATCGACATCGCTTCCGTCTGATCATGAGTTACATATAATGCCGTTAATCCGATTGATTGTACAATGTCCATGAGCTCCCATCTCATTTCCTCTCGTAAAATTGCATCCAAAGCACTTAGCGGTTCATCGAATAAAATAAAATGGGGTTTTGTCACAATCGCCCTTGCAAAAGCGACCCGTTGTTGTTGTCCACCCGATAACTCATGAGGATATCTTTTTTCTAATCCTTCTAATCGAACACGTTTAATCACATCCATCACGTTTTCTTGTAAGCGTTCAGTTTGTTTGGAAGCTCGCAAGCCAAATGCGACATTTTCAAATACTGTCATATGGGGCCATAAAGCAAAATCTTGAAAAACCATACCAATTCTTCGTTTATGAGGAGAGATTTTTACTTTTTGAAAAGAAGAATATACACATTTATCTCCAAAGTAAATTTCTCCTCCATCTGGTTCCTCTAGTCCCGCAATCATTCTGAGCAGTGTTGTCTTACCACATCCTGATGGTCCAAGTAATGTTGTAAATTGACCATGTTTCATTACAATATCAAATGGTTTCAATACTTGAGTTGTTCCATATGTTTTTTCTAATCCACGAATACAAATATCCATTTCCCAACCCTGGTTTAAAAAACTTATAAAAATCTATCAAAACGTTGGCGAACCAAGACAAAAGCCAACTACCGAAAAGGAATCTTACCTTTTTCCTGTCCGCAAGGCTATCACCTTCTCATTCACCTACTGTGAAAGAATAACGGCAGGTCCCTGTTAGAAACGGTCTTGTTTTGCGTATAATCATTCATCCGAGTCAACTATACGCAAAGAGATATAAGTTTTAAACCAGGCTCCCTCCCTTCTTGACTGTAAATGTTTTGTTTCATACGTTCATAAAAGGCTTTTCGACCACCGAAAATAACAGGCGGTAATGTACCGTTTGCAATATGTGTTTCATACATCGCAATTGTTTGTTCTAATTTTTGTTTTCGCTTTCGCAAACCGTTTAAACAAACGTCTAATGGTACTTTTTTTGGTCTTTTTCTACCACTTTCATATTCTTCTATTTTTTGTATGGTTTGTTCTAACTTTTTTTGATTGTTTTCTAGATAAACAGGAAGGAGCTCTTTTTGAGAGGAAATGATGGTTTGTGCTTGTAAAACTGCATCTTCGCAATAACGTTTATTTAGGGAATACACGTGCTGTAATTTCTTGATCAATTCTTTATCTTGATGTCCTTCTGTTAAACGATTAAAACTATAACGTTTGGCACTTTCAAATGTACGAATCAAATCAAGAAGTTGTTCCCTTTGTTCTCTTGTGATGGTTTTAATTTTACAAGAACGTGTTGTTTTCATCTATCACTCTCCTTTTATTACACTTTTTGAAACTTTCTTTTATTTTAGCTAAGAAGGTTATATACAATGTTAATCCTTCGTAAAGATTGAGTTAAAAAAACTATAAACAACTGTTTATTTCTATAGATTTTTTCTATAGTTAAAATAAAAAAGGGGAGACTGCTTAATGAATCACTTAAAATTAAAAATTATTATACTTGTGAAAAAATACCAGAAACTAACTATCGTAGCTGATAAACTGGGTGTTAAGCAGCCGACCATTTCATTTCATATAAAAAGTTTGGAAAAAGAATTCGGAGTCCCTTTATTTGAAGTGAGATTAGGTCGATATTTTTTAACAGAAGCCGGTGAAGCATTGTATCATTATGCTTGTAAAATAGATGCGCTTATGAAAGAAGCAAAACGTGTAGTTGCAGAATTTGCGGAGTTTAATAGAGGTTCTCTCACAATTGGATCAAGCTATGTTCCAGCAACATATGTGCTACCACAAATTTTTTATCACTTTCATCATGAGTTTCCAAATGTAAAAGTATCACTTATCGTAAAACCTGCCCCAGAGATCCGTACATTATTACGGAACCATGAAATTGATATTGGTGTTCTTTCCACCGAACCATTCGAAGAAGATACATTAAAACAAACAGTTGTATTAGAAGATGCGCTTGTACTTGCTTTTTCTCCCAATCATGTATTCACAAAAAAATTGAACATATCACTGCAAGACATTTCGAAAGAACAAATTTTGCTTCATCGTCAGTCATCTACAACAAGACGTCTACTCACACAGTGGATGACTGAGCATAATATCGTGTTTCAATCCGAAATTGAACTCGATTCACTTGAAACAATGAAACAAATCTTAAAATATGGAAATGGAATTGCGTTTATTTCGAAACTGGCCATTAAACAAGAAGTAGAACGAAATGAACTCTGTTATTTGCCCATTCCCGATTTCAAATTACAACGGCATATTTATGCGATTTATCATGAAGACCGCTGGAATTCAAAATTAGTGACCTACTGGTTAGAAGCACTTGCATCTTTTCCAAAATAAATAAATCAACCAAACATCGTACAATAGCAATGTTTGGTTGATTCTTTCTACTCTTTATATAAGGTGAAACTTATTCAAACTATTGACTAGATTGTTTTTCAACAGTATGAGAGGTTATTGAACGATATGGTTCAATAACCTCTTTTCAGCTTTAACCGATAATCCCATCTACAATGCCATATGTTTTCGCCTCTTCTGCGCTCATAAAATAATCCCGTTCTGTATCTTTTGCTACTTTCTCAACTGGCTGCCCTGTTTTATCGGCAATAATTTGATTGATATGTTCTTTTAATTTCAAAATCCGTCTTGCTGAAATCTCAATTTCAGTCGCTTGCCCTTGCGTTCCGCCGAGCGGCTGATGAATCATAATTTCACTATTTGGTAAAGCGAAGCGTTTCCCTTCTGCTCCCGATAATAACAATAACGCTCCGAACGAAGCTGCTAAACCAATGCAAATGGTTTGCACATCCGGCTTAATATAATTCATCGTATCTAAAATGGCAAAGCCTGCAGAAGTTGAACCACCAGGACTGTTAATATAAATAGATATATCCTTCTCTGCATCTTCTGCCGTTAGGAATAGTAATTGTGCCACAACACTACTAGCAACTTGATCATTAATTTCTTGCCCAATCATAATGATTCTATCCTTTAATAGCCTTGAATAAATATCATACGAACGTTCTCCAAGTTTCGTTTGTTCTATCACATAAGGAATCGCATTCATGAAAAATCCCTCCACTATTTTAGTTTAAGCAGCACATAAGAAACAGTTGTAAGAAGATTTTTTGTGTAATAAAAGTAACGGTTGTTGTAGTGAGATTTTTGAAAATTGCAGTGTTGGTATGAGTTTTACGAATAACTCAGGCCTTTGTTGTTGAATTGCTTTTACAAGTATTTCAGTTTCTTCTTCCATGTCTTTGAAGGTTACAAAACGTTCCTCTTCTTTTATCATCTTCAGTTTGTTACGTGTTCGGAACAAGGAAGCTTTTACTGCTCCTTCTGACATAGAAGTAATGGCCGCAATATCAGCTAAGCTATATTCAAACACATCCTTTAATAAGAAAATAACAGTTTGCATTTCATTTAAACAAGATAGCATTGTTTCGATTAAATCATATAATTCAGCAACATTTTCATGAGGTTCATAAGAAGCTTCTTTATTACTTTCTTTTTCATAAGCTTTTGTCCGCATATGATCCAGCCATTGATTACGAGCCACTTTGTATAGCAACGTTAAACAAATACTTTGGTTCCATTCTGCATTCATGTATTTCTTCAATACTTTACATATCGTTTCTTGTGCCAAATCTTCTCCGTCCCATGTGCTTTTTGTTAAAAATGTACAATAACGCTTCAGTTCCGCATAATGTTTAATAATGATAGATCTATTTAATTGTTGCATTTCTACATTAGATTGTGAAATCATCTTTCTTTTCGTATTCAAAGTGATCACTCCTTTTAAGCGCGCTTATTTAATAAACGATTTAAAAAAGAAAAAAGTTACGGGTGTTATGAATTTTTTATAATAAGTTTTTCATCCAAGAAATATTGTCGTTCTTATGTTTACCTTTTATAGGGTAAGGTGATAATTATCTTATTCATATTTTATATAAGGAGAGTATAAAATGCCAAAAATAACCGTTCCAGGAAAAGGAACTTTTGAAGTGGAAACAGGAACAAAATTAGTGTTGGCGCTAGAAGATAATGGCGTGAACATTCTTCATCGCTGCGGCGGGAAAGTAAAATGTACAACTTGCCGTGTGGAAATTTTAGAAGGTGATTTTTGTGAACCTGGTAAGATTGAAAAATCTGTATTTGCAGAAAAAGGTGTAGAGGATCACTTGCGTCTATCATGTCAAGTATACGTAAATACAGATATGACAGTTCGTCCAATTTTAACAGTAGAGACATCAGGGATGGACGCTGGACCAAGGCCAACTGAAGATTAACTATATACCATTTAAATTTTTTGACATATAAGTCGCATACAACATGACCGCTACTTGCTTTCTCCCTTTGTTTTAAACCTTTCACGTGGCAGAAAAAGGACCTGACCGCTCTTCTATTGCATGGCCAGATGCTCTCGCCCACCTAAAAAGAAAGCAGGTTTTCATGTCGGCTTTTTAATTTACATTTATATAGCCATAACTCTAAAAGTAACATTGCACATAACATACTTTTAGAGTTATAGCTTCTAAATTTGTTTCCTTCTTAATTAATCATCTATCCTTTCTTCGTACAACTCTTTTGGAATTTGTTCAATTAAAGGTGAACATGTCCCTGAATAAAAAATCCATAAATCATGTAGGGAGCGAGTACACCCGACATATAACAATTTGGCATCTTGCTTTGTTTGTTTATAGTGAGTTGCATCTACATCCATAAGCAGCACTGCGTCAAATTCTAATCCTTTTGCTAAATAAACAGGTACAACTGAAATACCGCCTTCATATTTGCTTTGATTCGCTTCTATTATATTTGTAGAAATACCAGCTTCTGTGAGTTTTCCATATATCTCACGGCATTCTTCCTCTGTTCGTCCGATAACAGCAATCGTTTTTACATTTTGTTCTTGCATAGTCCTTACAGTAGATAAAATAGATTGCAATTGATCTTTTGTTGAGACGACTTTTACACTTTCACCACTGCGAAACACAGGATTAGCAAGCCCTACTGGAATATTTGCTGATTGAATCACTTCATTCGCAAAATAAATAATCTCTTTTGTTGAGCGATAACTTCTTGTTAATTCATAGTACTGTGCATTGTGATCAAATACATCTTGAAACTGCTTCCAATCGTCAATGCCTTGATACTCATGAATAGCTTGTGATAAATCACCTAAAATAGTAAAAGAATTACCAAGTGTTATTTCTTTTAAAATAGAAAGTTGAAATGGTGAGAAATCTTGTGCTTCATCAATTACGACATGATGAAATTTTTGTCCAAGTTTTATTCCCTCTAGATAGTGATGAATATAAATGAGCGGTGCCAAATCTTCTAGTGCCACTTCTTTTTTTCGATAGTTTTTTGCTGTTTCTTGTACCAGTTCAGCTGGCAATGCACTTACAATATCATCTTGTTTCATCAGCATATTGTAAAAGGATAATGCAGTCATCTTCGGCCAACATTTCAAATAACTGTTCAGTTTTTGCGTTGCTTGTTTTTTAAGTTGTTTCTTTTTATTCGTGTCTGAAATCATTTTGAGTTCCATCTCAATCCAACGCTTCATGCGAGCGACAATTCGCTCTCTTCGCTTTCCAACTGGATAGTGTTTATATTCTGCTTCAAACCATTGCTGAATTAACTTTCCTTGTAATATTGAACCATCCCAAGGCTCAAAATCTTTCGTTGGCACTATACTTTTCTCATAGCAAGACAGACTTTGCTTAATAAAGAGTTGAAACTCGATTGATCCTTTTAATTTACCAGCCATAATCTCATGCTTGTTTTTATGAATGGAGAATGCTTGTTGTAGTTGTTTATCAGTATCCTTTACAAAAACACTATTTTCTAAAGTATGTAATGCCCAGTCTTGAAACGTAGTTTGATGAATATTGCCAACACCAAGTTCTGGCAAGACACTGGAAATATAATCGAGAAATATACTGTTAGGTGCAAAAACAATCATTTTCTCAGCCTTGAGCTGCTCATGATATTGATAAATTAAAAAAGCAAGACGATGCAAAGCAATCGTTGTTTTTCCACTACCTGCAACACCTTGAATAATAAGAGGAACATTTTTTTCAGCACGGATAATATCATTTTGTTCTGCTTGAATCGTTGAAACAATATCTTTTAATTTATTATCTTTATTTTCCCCTAAGCGATAGAGAAGAAAATCATCTGCTAGTGACAGATCCTCACTTCCCCTTACATATGTATCCACAACACGTTCGAGTGTTTGTTTCCTAACAGCAATATTACGTTTTAAGTAAACAATTCCTTCAACGATTCCTTCTGGAGAATCATAAAAAGCTGCATCTTCTCCTCCTGTAAATGAATAAAACATACTGGCAACAGGTGCCCGCCAATCAACAACGATCGGTTGCTGCGTTTCTTCATCAGAAGCACCAACTTTACCAATATAAACAGGTGCTGGCTGCACGTGTCCCTCTTCTTGAAAATCTAATCGTCCAAAATAAGGTTCTTCACTGGCAATGCGAAGTCTTTGACGACTAGATTCTCGCATCGTTTCAAGCACTTGTTCTGTAAAATTTTCTCCATGATAAACTGGAATTTTCTCTAGCTTATTCAATTGGTGATTAATTTGCGACAGCGTGTGATTTAATTTCTCTAACTCTAGTTCATAAATGTCTTTCATTTTCGTAATTCCCTCCCATTCGTTGAAATTTTCAGTCGAAGATTAATTTTATTAAAAATGAAACCTATAAGTCAAGTGCTTAGAGGGAATTTTCTAAAAAAGTTCATATTAACTCTTTAATCCATGCTGATGAAGGAAATTGTTCTTTTAATGGTCACCTTACATGCCCATCAACTAAAAAAATAGATAACCCCTTAAACGGTAAAAGTAAGCATTCCTCTATCAAAATGAAAACAAAATTTTCGTTATGGAAATGCCTCGAAATATTAGCTTGAATACCTTCCTATAAACTTGATCATTATGGGATGGCGTTCCTTTAGCATAATAAAAATTAACTTTAATTTTCCATAAAATGTATGAACGTAGGTTTTATGTCATTCGATCGGCAGGACCTCAGGTAATAAAAAAAACCTAATTCTTCTGCTTAGCGTAGAAAAACAGGTTTTTTATTCAAAAAATCAGATTAGTGTATAATATTCACCTTTGGTCGGCATGACCCTATCGATATCAAACTAATAAAACAAAATCCACATTATCCAACACTTCGATCATTATATGGACAATTCCTGTCATAATAAATCAAATCTAATTATTCGAGATATTTGAATACCTAAAAGTTTTAGACATAAGGAAGGATTACATGATAATATATCTATATAAATTCCTATTTTTTGTATTTGCGTTTAATTTTAGGTAATTTTTATAAGAATATATAGCATCATTTAGTTAGGAATTTAATGTTTTCTCCATACTAGGTATACACCACACAATTTTATAATAAGAAAAAGTATAAATCTGTGAACTACATCTCCATTAAAATGGAGAGCTTCGGATTCCCAACAAAAGTCGGTACATCATGGGCGTACCCAACACCACTACTGGTTGTCACAAGACTTCCAGATACTTGAGATTCTCACAGGCTGAATATTTTACATGGTAGACCACTTCCTACCACAACCTCATATATTCAGTTTGTCAAAGAACAAATAGAATGTAGCTACCCAACTATTTAGCCTGTACCATGATAATCCCTGCACGAATCATGATAAGAAGCACCTGTGCATAGGCTGTTGGACTACAAGTATATTATAACCTTTTCAGATGCTTGATAGGTAGTAAATACCTACCGCATCTGACCGAACGGGAATCCTAAAATGAATTTACTCATAATTTAAAAATATTGAGGTGATTCTTTTATGGCTAATAATGCGTATGATAATTCAATTTACAAAAAGCACTTTTATAATACTATTTGGTCAATTCCTTTAGTGGTTGTAGCTTTATTTATGCTATATTCTATAGAATCAGAGTTATCTAATTTTTTACTAATCGTTTCTGTTGTTATATTACTTTTTCAATTAGTTTATTTTTACAAGAAGTGGAAATCAGATAGAAATCAGAAAAGATAACGTTAATTTTGAAAATCCAGAAAAATGATCGTGATAATATGTGACCTTTATATAATATAATTGGATCGCTAAATATTTTCTGATTATTAAAGGATCACCTTATCAAAAAAAGAATAATTAAAAGGCGTATTCTATAACCAGGATACGCCTTTTTTTATTTCATTGTTTATATAACATAAACAATTTCTTATCATTAATTACATTTAGAAAGCGCGAATTTAGTTGTAAAATTCATTTTCTTCGTAAATGAAGAGTTCACTCCTGCTTGAAATTGTACAGAAATATTACCGTCTTTTTGTGCTTTGAATACGCGTCCATAAGGTGAATTAGCATTGTATGTACCAATCAGTTGATTGTCCGCATCAAAGACTGTATAAGAAATCGAGAATCCTGAATTATTAAGGAGCTATCTCTCTGAGAATAGCTCCTTTTGAAAGTCACTAAATTATTTTTCGTACTAATTCTTTACTCCTGTATGTTCAATGATGCGCTTCATCGCTTGAATTTGTCCTAAGTGATTTGCTTCATGCATTAACGTAAGACCTGCTAATTCTCCAAAGGTTTCAAGCACCATAAATGGTTTTTCCAGCTTTTCATTTAACCGTTCAGCAGGAATTTGTTGAAGACGAACTAACTGATCTTTCAACTCTATTATGAGTTTTTCTACGGTAGGTACATCACCTTTCCAATCAGCCGGCTTTGTACCGTTTCCAAATAATTCGATATAGTTTGCAGGAAGATGGGTCGTTTTATGTGGAAAGCCCAGCATAAACTGTTCAGCAACCGTTAATACATGGCCGATATGCCAATGGATCGTGTTGTTAAAACCATTTGGCTGCACATTTACTATTTCCTTCGAAAGTGATTCTACGTTTTTAATAAAATAACTTCTTGTCATACCAAATTGTTTAAATACAAGGTTATTCATACCTTATTCCCCTTTCAAACCTCTCTCATTCCTTAATATATGAAAAATCTAGATACATTAGAAGTGACATGTAATAAAGATTGTTTATATTTTATACAAATCATTCCTATCATTTAAAGTGAAATGCCTTCATACAAGTTACTATTTCTTCATTTGTAAATAAACACGAATCATAAAGTAACTTATATAATCAGGAAGTTGTTCTTTTATAGCTTTCAATCCACCCTCAGCTTGGTCTATTGCGTTTGCAATCATAGATTCATATTCTTTCGGAACAAAGTTTGGCCAATCTACTTCCATTCCTTCTTCAAAACAACGAATTAAATGATTTTCTACAGTTTGCAAAGACAATTCTCGCGCAGCGGCAATTTGAGAAAGTTCTTTCCCTTGTTTATACATCTCATATGTAGCATGATGAGAATTTTTCATTACCTTTTTTGACTGCTTTCGTTCTGTTATAGTTTCGGTCGTTATCATCGTTTCTATATCGGGATGCTGTTCGAGGAAATTTGTAACAACTTGTAAAAATATATTACCATATTTATCAAGTTTATGTTCCCCAATTCCTTTTACTCCTAGCATTTCCTCTCGTGTTTTCGGTAGTTTTGCACACATATCTTGCAATGTTTGATCAGAGAAAATAACAAATGGTGGTACCCCTTCTCCTTGGGCAATTTCTTTACGCACATGACGTAACTCTTCGAATAGTGGATGATCTTTCACTATTTGTTTTGTTTCTACTCTTTCTTTCCGAAAAATTAGTTGGTTCCCAAGTAAAACATCTTTTCCTTTTGCTGTTACTTTTAATGTCGGATATGTGCCATGTTCAACTGCAATAAGTTCTTCTGAAATTAAAAACTCAATGAACTCACTTATTTCTTTAACACTCTGATTTGAAAGCAATCCGTACGTTGGTAACGTGTGAAAATTAAATTCCATCACCTTTTTATTTTTTGATCCTGATAATACTTGGGCGATCATTTGTTTTCCGAACCGTTGATTTGTTCGAATCATGCATGACAGCACCATTTGTGCTTCTTTTGTAACGTTGACACTATTTCGATCGTCTGTACAATTGCCGCATCGGCCACAATCTTGTTTTGGCTCTTCACCAAAATATTGTAGAATGAATGATTGTAAGCAATTCTCAGTATGGCAATAATCCGTCATATGTTGCAATTTTTCTAGTTCATTAGAAAATCGCGATGCTCCAGTTGATTGATCGATTAAATAGCGTTGTACTTGTATATCTTGCGGTGAATATAACAAGATACATTCACTATCTAATCCGTCACGCCCAGCACGTCCTGCTTCTTGATAGTAACTTTCCATGTTTTTTGGAAGCTGATAATGCACCACATACCGAATGTTTGATTTGTCGATTCCCATACCAAATGCAGATGTCGCAATCATTACATTTACTTCGTCTCGTAAAAAACGTTCTTGCTGTTCATTTCGGTCGTTATCATTCATACCAGCATGATAACGTGCGACAGAAACGTCTTCTTTATTTAATTTTTCATACAGTTGATCAACAACTTTGCGCGTCGCTGCATAAATAATTCCCGCTTCTTTTTTATTTTGACGAATATAACCTGATAAATAGGCATCGCGGTCCTGTCCCTTCACTACAGAAAACGATAAATTTTCTCGTTCAAATGTCGTCATTATTGTATTCTGTTCTGCAATTCCTAAAGTGTCACAAATATCTTGTCGTACTTGCGGCGTTGCTGTTGCTGTCAATGCAAGTACGATTGGCTGAAATGGAAGATAATCAAGTACACGATGAATATGTAAATAACTCGGACGAAAATCATGCCCCCATTGCGAAATACAGTGTGCTTCATCAATTGCAATCAACGGAATTTTCATATCAATAAGTTGATCAATAAAATCAATCGAATCAAGACGCTCCGGCGCAATATATAACAATTTATAATGCCCTTGTTTCGCTAACTGAATGCGCTGATTTGCTTCTGTAATTGAAATAGAACTGTTAATATATGTAGCTGGAATACCATTTTGGGTTAAGGTATCAACTTGATCTTTCATCAGAGAAATAAGTGGAGAAATAACTAATGTTGTTCCCTCTAACACTAATGCTGGAATTTGATAGCATAAAGACTTCCCACCGCCTGTTGGCATAATGCAAACGGTATCTTTTCCATCCAATATATTTTTAATTGTTTCATCCTGCCCTCTACGGAATGACGAGTAGCCAAAATAGGATGCTAAAAGTTCTTTTGCTTTTGTAAACAAAAAAGATTCACCTGCTTTTCTTAGTCTTTCATCTATTAGTATTATACCATTACTCAAAAGTCATTGTACTATCGCATGCTTACGAATAATTATTAACAACTCATGTAAAGCTAGAGAAAACCACTTTTAACAATAATATTAACAAAAAAATGACTAATATCAAAATAATCATTTTCTATTTAATATGATTATTTCCATTGTTATCTAAGTAATAATCATAAATTTTGAAAAGAAAGTACATATATATACGATTTGCTTCTCCAACATAATGAACAGATTCTTCTCTAAATCCACCTTATCCCTTTACATTTAACGTATATCGATATATTTTATTAGTATCTTTTTTATACCGAATTAATAGGCAGTAAGATCCTCACCTCAAAATTCAGCAAAGACAAAGAAATTAATTGGGAGATGTGCTACCCATAAAAGCCCGATTGGGCGGGCTAACCATCAGTGGGGGATGAAGCCCACCCACTGATAGAAGTTTCACTTTATATTTATAGGAGGAAACATATTGATTAACGCAATAGGTATCGCTTTTATTCTTTCTAATAAGCTTGAAAAGAAGAAAAAAGTTTATCTTAATGATAGATTTGCACTAATAGACATTTTTGACTCTAAAGATGTATATGATTCTGAAGGTAACCCACTAGTAGAGCTAACATGTAAATATAGCATTTATTTAGATGAAAAATATTATTGTAAATCTCTTGAAGACTATACTGGACAAGTATTTCCTTTCCTAAAAGAAAAAATCGGAAAAGGACTTGTTAGAAATTTAAATTATTACTCTTCACATATTGATATATACGATAAAAAACCACCAGTGAAAGAGATCAGAAATCTTATGGAGCAAGTGATAAACTATTACTAACATTTATATATATACAAAACATAAAACCGTTCTCCTTCTTATGGGAGGGCGTGAGCGACTGGCCGTGCATAGAAGCGGTCAGGGCCTTTTTTCTGCCACGTACCATGTTTTAAACAAAAGGAGCAAGCAAGTGCAGGGCATATTGTGTTTTGTATAGCAGTGATATATGTGTTGGAACATTAAAATGGATTTATATAATTATTAATCTTCCTCTCGATATGTTAATTCAGCTAAAAATTCTTCTAGTGAATTACTATGTAAAAGCGGCTCCCACTCCCCCATTCCATGTTCAGCTGTATACACTGGGAAATTAACATCTTTTACATCAACAAAAAATGGATCACCCATTAACTCCTCGTATCCGATAACAAACCAGCTTTCTTTCCAATCCCCTTTTTCGTTTCCAATAAGAGATTCATTCTCTAATCCTACACTATAACCTAATTGTCCTTCTTCAAACTCATCTCTAGAAAATATATAAACAGGCATCATTTCTTCTGTAATATCTAATATTTCTACCTCATGAGTTTCTAACCGCTCGAGCATACATAGTAATTTATCAATTTCATTTTTGTAGGACATTTTACTATCTCCTCATCTAGTTTTTCGCCTTATCAGCCTATATTTCTAACAATACACAACACCTTTATGTACACTTTTACTGAATCTCGTTATGATTTTCAACTGCCATCTTCAGCCTCTGCAACATATATCCAATTCCTTTACAGCCTTCTAATGGATAAGAAATGCTCTCTTCTGGATATAACTTTGTCACTACTTTTTTATGCTTTTTGCCTGCAAGCAGAACAATTTCATCAAAGTCTAGTAAGTCTTTATCCATCATCTGTTTTTTTAGTTGTTCTATATGAATAATCTCACTACTTTTCGAATGAAAAGCAAGATCATAGTTTTCTTTCACGATATCGGTTGGCAGTAAAAATCCATGCTTTGCGGATAAAATAACCCAGTGTGTAAAAAATTGAGAAGCATACGCTTGGCACGCTTTTCCGAATGGACTAATGTACACTTCTCTTGCTTCTGTCGGCCCCATATTAGGGTACTTATCCCAAATCTTCTTTTTCCCACATGGAATTATGCATAGTCTTTTCATTGTTACCTTTTTACCTCTTTTCTCTTTCAATCCTATATAATCTGCTTTGTTTTTTCATTATTACTTTTAAATATTAATTAGTAATAAAATTATAGCATTTTTCATTCACAGGTAAAAATATCAAGTTTTTCTTTTCTCCCTAGTCAATTTCCATCTTTCCTATATGAAACATTAAAATAACAGACCTTACTATCCGAAATTTTCTGCTTCCTAAAAACAAAAAAGAACAAGTAGACTATATATCTACTTGTTCTTTCCTTTTCGTCCAAAGCTTCTCTTATAGAGTTTGGAATGTTTCTGTTAATACAGGAACAATTTGTTTTTTACGAGATACAACACCTTTTAAAGTAGCTGTATTGTTTTCTAACGTTACGTTGTATGCTTTCTCAACAACTTGTGCTGCTTTACCAATTGCAAGGCCAACAGAGTCGTTTGTTAAAATGTCTGTTACAACGAATAAGAATAGGTCTAAACCTTTTTCTTCTACTACTGCAGAGATTACTTTTTCTAATTCTGCTTGGTGTATAAGAACGTCATTTGTATCAACCGCGTTTACTTGTGCGATTTCAACTTTTGCATCGCCCATTTGGAATTCTTTTGCGTCAAGGGAAATTAATTGTTCCATTGTTTTACCGCTTAAATCTGCACCTGCTTTTAACATGTCTAAGCCGTAGCTTTCAGCATCTACACCAGCGATTTCTGCTAATTCACGAGCTGCTGCTATGTCTTGGTCTGTGCAAGTTGGAGATTTAAATAGTAAAGAATCGGAAATGATTGCAGATAACATTAATCCTGCAACTTCTTTACGAATTGCAACGCCGTTTTCTTTGTACATTTTATTTAAAATTGTAGCTGTACAACCAACAGGCTCACAACGGTAGTATAAAGGATCGCTCGTTTCAAAGTTAGCAATACGATGGTGATCGATTACTTCTAATACACGAACAGATTCGATATCATTCGCACTTTGTTGACGCTCGTTATGGTCAACTAAAATAACATGGCCCACTTCGTTTGCTACTGTCTCAACAAAACGTGGTCCTTCTACTTTAAAATAATTTAAAGCAAATTGTGTTTCACCGCTGATTTCGCCTAAACGAACAGGCTCAGCATTCATTCCTAATTCTTTCTTTAGCTCTGCATATGCAATTGCAGAACAAATTGCATCTGTATCTGGGTTTTTATGCCCGAAAATAAGTACTTTTTCCATGATTTCACCTCTCTACAAAAGGATATCTTAAAGAACAGGATATGACAATATTTTAGGCGAATTTTTTTAGAAATAATCAAAGTTTCTTTTAGATTTACGTGAAAAATAGAGACTTTGTACCGATGTATAAGGCTATTCCGTGTGAATAACCCCTCCTTATCCACCTTACGGTCTGATTGAAGGATTGAAGAAGGGGCTTCCTGTTTCATAGACCGTTGCATAGTAGGGTGTCCCATTGCGTCTTACACAGTCTCCACAGGCGTAGATTATACTGTTCGGACATAACCTTGCCCTACAGTTTGTAGACTTTAGTTTGTGGCAAGCAATTCTTCTAATCCTTTTTGTAAGATGTTCCGGCTCGCATTATAGTCTCTATCCAATATCATTCCACACTTTGTACAAATGTGGGTACGAATAGAGAGGGACTTCTTCACACGATTCCCACAAACAGAACAGTCTTGCGAAGTATACTTTGGTTCTACTTTAATCAGTATACCGCTATTATTTTCACATTTGTAAGCAAGCATGTTTCGAAACATTCCCCATCCTGCATCAGAAATAGACTTCGATAACTTTCTGTTTTTAACCATGTTACGAATGTTCAAATTTTCTACAACGATAACAGAATACTCTTTCGCTAGATTGTAACTAAGTTTATGAAGAAAATCTCTGCGCTGGTTCGCTACTTTTTCATGTAGCTTGCGAACACGCTCGGCCTGTTTTATGAAGTTAGCAGAACCTTTTTTC
The DNA here is from genome assembly GCF_022663535.1 of Bacillus cereus group sp. BfR-BA-01380. Classification (GTDB taxonomy): domain Bacteria; phylum Bacillota; class Bacilli; order Bacillales; family Bacillaceae_G; genus Bacillus_A; species Bacillus_A cereus_BB. The sequence continues at coordinate 89,871 of NZ_JAKUFS010000009.1, forward strand.
TTCTTAGAAAGTTTTCGCTGTGCATTCTTTAATTGTTTTTCTTTTTCACGGAGAAATCTAGGGTTTTCAAACTCTGAACCATTAGAAAGAACGGCATACTTATGTAATCCCACGTCAATTCTTATCGCACAATTGGTATCGATATCAGATGGTACCACTTGTCTTTCGACACTAAAAATAGCGTACCATCTTTTCCCTTGACGTTTGAGAATCAATTGCTTGATTGTTCCTTCGAGTGGTCTATGAAGTAAGATGTCTATTTCTCCTAATTTTTTATTGTATAACTTATCGTGATCAGAAAAAGACATGGCATAGCGATGCTTTCCGTTTGGTTTGAATCCAAATTGCGGAAACGTCATACTATTGTAATCTTTATACTTTTTCTGTTTTGGATATTTTGCATCTTTACGAAAGAAATGATCAAACGCTTTTTTCAGACGTACAAAAACTTCTTGTAGCGGCTGAGAAGACATTTCCTTTAGAAAAGGATACGTCTTCTTGTCCAATGTAAGTTGTCTTTGCATATCATAACGATCATAATTTTCTTTGTTTTGCTTATATTTCCGTTCTTTGTCTAGCAAGGCAGAATTGTAGGTTTGACGACAATATTGTAACCAACGGTCTAACATTTCTTTTTGTGCTTCTGTTGGAAAGATTTCATATTTTTGATTCAACAACATTGGCATCACCTCCCATTCGTTTTGTCCTTGTGTTTCGATGTATTGTTTTAGCATTTCTAATGGTGCACCGACCACAGCCAGCAAACAATAACTTTGAGACCAAAAGCCTTCTTTACATAAATTCTGTCTGATTTAAGGAAATTCCTTTTTCATTCCTTTAGCTTACACCAACCAAAATTCATCCCCTCCCTACTCATTGGGGTACAATTCTTACCCTTCTCATTCTTTGAGAAAGGAGAATTCTTTTGGAAATATGTTAAAAATGTCCCATATGAAAGATAGCATTGGATTTTATAAGAAGTTTTGAATACATAGTCGCAATAAAGCATATTTTCGAATATATAAACTTATTTTTTCTGTGAAAAGGAGGTTTATTTGCATGTCTTATATAAAACTTGATAATGACGTAAATATATATTATGAAGATCAAGGACAAGGAACCCCAATTATATTCGTACATGGGGTTTGGATGAGCAGCCACTTTTTTCATAAACAACTACCGTATTTTAGTGAAAATCACCGCGCGATTTCACTGGATTTACGAAGTCATGGCCGTTCTTCACACGTTCAATCTGGGCATACCATTGCAAACTATGCTCGTGATTTACATGCTTTTATCGAAAAATTATCTCTTGAGAATGTTGTATTAGTTGGCTGGTCTATGGGAGCATTTGTTGTTTGGGAATATTTAAAACAATTTGGTGAAAATAACGTGAAAGCTTCTGTTATCGTAGATGAACTCGCTTCTGATTTTAAATGGGCTGATTTCCCAATTGGAGCTTTTGATCTTCCAGCCCTTATTCATATTATGCGAGAAATACAAATGAATCGAGTTGACTTCCTAAAAGAATTTATATCATTAATGTTCAAAAATCCTCTTTCTAAAGATGATTTTGAGTGGATATTAAAAGAAGTGACTACTATCCCAGAGTCTATCGCAAGTGCTATTTTGTTCGACCAGTCTGTTGTGGATTATCGAGACTACCTAGATCAAATTACCATCCCCACTTTACTTTGTTTCGGAAAAGAAGAAAAGCTCATTCCTGTTGCAGCAGGCGAACATTTACACAAGCACCTCAAAAATTCTCAACTTATCCTTTTTGAGGATAGCTGTCATTGTCCATTTTTAGAAGAGGCGGACCGTTTTAATCATATAGTAGATAATTTCATTCAATCCGTAGGTAGTAATAAAACAACCCCATGATGAAGGTGTTTTGGTCTTTTAATACTTTTGTTGATGTAATTCTTCCATACATTCCTGTACAAGTGTAACAGCATGACTCATCGCAGTCCCACCAGTAAATGCTACTGCAACGCCGCATACTTTTAAGAGCTCCTTATCAGAGCATCCTTAATCAATGCAATCTTTATACTCTTTTACACACATGAAAAACAGCTGCTGAGATTGTTACATCTCAACAGCTGTTTTTCTATTACTCATATGATTTATTTAAATTCGCAAATGCGATAATACCTTCTTCATCATGTAACTCAAGCTGTAATCTTACAGCAAATGGATTCATGTTATATTCCATTTCAAGCCATAAGCGAAGTGCCTCGATTAAATTTGCTTGAATTAAAATTTGTTGACGACCGTTTACTTCTACTTCAGCTGAGAAACCGTAATCGTCATCGTACATCAATTCCACCAAGACTTGTTCCGGGGCCACTTGACGTTTTTGTGCAATATATACACAAAGTGCATTGATCAGCTCTTGTTCAGAGATTTTTATCGTTTCCATGCAGCTTCTTCCACCTGTTTCTTACGTTGATTTTTAAAATATTTGAATGCACGAACCGCTAGCATTATAATACCAACCATTACTAGCATATTCACCATAAATGCTAATACAGAGCCAAGAGCTCCCATGTGACCAAATAAACTTCCCATCAATAAACCACCAAGACCACCAAGTAAAAGACCTTTCATAAAGCTTCCCTTATTGCTTTTTGGTGCTGTATTTGTTGCTTTTGTTTTTGAATCTGTTGTTTTATTTGCATTTATATTAGAATCTTTTTTATTCAAATCTACTTTTGATTTTTGTGTTTGACCTGAACTTGGCGTAAATGATTTTTTACCAGATTTGTAGCTTTTTGCGTAAGCACTATCTACTGATACGAAACTACTAGCAGCAAAGATAAACATAAATGCTGTCAATATTGTAACGATTTTTTTTAACATATACTATTCATTCCCCTTCTACTATAAATATATATAATATCTATCCTTCTCTTACATTACAAAAAAGATAGATAATTTTTAAAGTCAATTAAAAAGTTCTTATGAACCTATTATATGAACTTTCTTAAGAATAATCAAGAGTTATTTCTTATGATTATTAACTTCTTCAACTACAAAGGAAATCATGAAAATACAATTGACTTTATATAGAACAATGCATAATATAAGTTCATAAGAACTTTTATATTATTGGAGGTGAAAAGATGGAAACATTTCATCTCACACGAAACGAAATGGCGATGCTCCTTCTTTCTCTTAGAGGATGGGATACAAAAAAGCCTCTTGCAATTTTACAAGAAGCCTGGGCAAAGTCACATAAAGAAGATATTGAGAGCGGTCAAAGTTTTACAGCTATTATTACAACTGCACTAGCACCCATTTTCGAAAAACTTATTAAAATAGAAGAAACGGATATTGGATTCTCTTTAAATGAAATTGTAGCTCTTGGGAATCAAATTGAAAACACTAACTTTTCTGTTACGGCACTGCAAAATTGGGTGAAACGTGATATAAAAGAAATGATTGGTTCTCCGCAAAAAGGAAAAAAATATTCAATTGAACAAGCGGCCTTATTATTTATTGTAGAAGATTTAAAAACAGCGCTCGATTTTGACTCCATTCGAAAGTTGTTAAAGCTTATCGTCAATGACCCTGCAGATCGTACTGACGATTTAATTAACCCTATTCAATTATATGTTTTTTACTCTTCTCTATTTGAAAAATTGAATCAACGGGGTTTCATTCAATTCAATACACCGAATACAATTTATACGATTGAACAAACGATTAAAGAACATGCCGATCAGTTGGCAGCTAAAATTGAGCATATAAACAAGGAACAACGCGAAGCAATTCGTAATGCAATTGTTATTGCAACGTTATCTGTTCATACTGCTTATGTACAAAGATTAGCAAAGCGCTACGTATCAGCTACGTTGTTTTTACAGCACTTAAATGTGAATTAAACCTGCGCAAACCATATATACCCGAAAACAAATGTTATCAGGTATATATGGTTTCATTGTTTGTACGCCAAAGTACGATACCACTTATCATATATAGAATAGAAGCAACATAAAAAATTGTTCCAATCGTTAAAAAGTCCACTAAATATCCTGTTAAAATAATAGCTATTGCTGCTCCTAAAGATGTCCAAACGTGATATTTTCCGATTTCATACCCAGCTTCTTGACGTTCTACCTTCCTTGCAAGCGATGTTTTTTCGGCATTTTTCTGCATAGCTCCTAACAATCCCATCATAATTTGCAAAATATATACATGCCAAACTTCTGTAGCGATTGGAAAACATAGCATTAAAACAGCCATTGACCAGGAATATACGATTAGCAGTTTTTTATCACCAAACCGATCAGATACTTTACCGATTAGAGGATAGGCAAGCGCTGATGTTAATGCAAATAAACCATATGCCCAGCCAAATTGTGAAAAGCTGTTTCCTACGTTTCTTAGTAATAATACATAAAAAGGAAATACCATACTTCCTGCCATCATGATGAGACTTTGTGAAACTACAAATCTTGTATATGTCATTGACCATACTCCTTGTAAAATAGATTAACAAACCGTTCTTGCGGGTCATATTCCCTCTTTTTTTGAAAAAACTCATTTGAACGTGAGTAAGCTTTTTGTAACTGCTGTTTTTCCGGATAATGATAATACGGCAAATAATAGCTTCTCTCATGTTGTAAAGTAACGTTTACCATCTTCTGAATCACTTTTTTTGTTTTTTCTATTTCTTCTTCAGAACGTCCTTGATTGATAAGCAGGACAAGAGCAAACATATCCTTTTTCGCATACGATAAAACCGCACTTTCATTTTTTGTTACATATCGAATAGTAATATTAAGAAGATTTAGTTCTTCATGTTCTAATACGTTTCTCAAGTCATCTATATAAGGAGAAAAGTGATCAACTGGAATAAAGTACTCTTGTAAAATTTCAGTATAATTCGGATTTTCATATTCCATGAATGCACTATCTGATCTCATGACGTTATTACGAGTTTCATAAGATCCATCCGTACGTTCAAAATACTTCTTTTGGATATTCCAAAACATTGTTTTTCCCCAGTCGCTGTACCTAGATAACCCAAGAAAAAACTTTGGCAGAGCAACATTTGTCTCTTCTTTTAAAGTACTATATTCCTCGCGCGCTTCTTGATTCATAGCAAGAACATAATTTGTCACGTACATCTCCCGTAAAAATGAATCTGGTGCAACAGAAATACGCGCTAAATGCATACGCACCCCTTCATCACCTGCCACATGTTTCTTGAAATAGGAAGTATATTCATGATAGTCTAACGTTTTAGTTCGTATTTGATATAGTTCATCTTCCGTTAACTTTAATGTTACATCTAGAATAACCCCGAATAGACCATATCCACCTATTACTAGAGAGAACAACTCTGCATTTTCACTTCTACTTACATTTTTAATGTTACCGTCTGCCATTAATAACCGAAATGAATCAACTGTATCTATAAGTGCATCATGCCGAATATCTCTCCCGTGTACATTTGCACTTAAAGAACCACCAATCGTGAAGATATTTTGCGATTGCATAACTTGAATCGCAAGACCATATGGATTAATTACTCTTTGAATATCATTCCACGTTGCACCGCTCTGCACTCTTATTCTTTTTTGCTCCGGATTCAACTCCAATATTTTATTGTAAATTTTCATATTTAAAACAGTAGCATTCGGATAATATGTATGGCCTCCTTGCGTATGCTGCATCCCAGCAATAGAGAGTTTTTCATTTGAAGTATTTGCATCTCGAACCATTTGTTGTAACTTCTTTTCATCTTCAACACTCTCAATTCGCTTAACTTTTGTCGGAAGTAACCGCCCCGCATCTGCTATAACCGGTTGCGCTAGTTGTTTTGTATATGTATGTATAGATACAGTTAGTAAACTTGTATATATCACGAGAGAAATTATTATCTTAGTGCTTTTCAATATATCCTCCCCTTTCAATTAAAGTGTAACATTACACTTTAATTGAAATTATATCATTTATTTTCCATGTATAGAAAGCTATATTTTCATTAGTAAAGATATCTTTTTCACTTTTTTGTAGCCAATGAATAGCGGGATAAATAAAAAATCAGCACTTATTATAAAGTACTGATTTTCTATAAAATTTATTTAGTTCTTCTCCATACCGTACCTCTTTTTTCATATTCCAGTCTTTTTTCAACAGAATCCGCTACTTCAGAACTTACAAAACGTTCAATAATCCATAGAGCTAAATCGATGCCGGATGTTACTCCTCTTGCAGTAATAATGTCATGATCATCAACAATTCTAGCACTTAGCACTTCACAACCGTATGATTCCATTTCTTTTTGTGCAAGATAATGCGTTGTAGTTTTGTGTCCTGCTGTAATACCTGAAACAGCCATTAGCATTCCACCAGTACAAACGCCAGCGATAATGGCACCTTGCTTATAAAACTTAGCAATATATTCAGGTAACACACCTTTATCTGCTTCTATTCGTGCTCCTTTCTCACCTTTATGGTTCCATCCGCCTCCTGGTACAATTAAAATATCTGGACAATTGTCTTCGCTAAGAAAATCATTGACTTTAACTGTTAAACCATAAAATCCAGTCACTGAATTCAAATGTAATGAAACCATTTCCACGTCGAAATTTGCTCCAAATTCATTTGCACGTTTTAATACTTCATAGGGTCCTATCGCATCCAATTCGTCAAATCCATTAAATAATACAATTTGAATATTCATTTCTATCCCCCCATTTATAGCATCCATGATAAACGAGTTTGCAAAATAATCACATAATATTATCATTATCAAGATGTATAAGAAAATGTTATCTATTTCTTTGCTATTTTATATAGCCTTCTAATACATAAAATTATTATGTAAACTAATTGTGGTTTTAAATATAATGAATTAATTTAAAGCCTCTATAAGCATCTTTACGGATTTTTATAGGGATTTAACCTTATCGTATTACTTTATATGTTATCTCTTCTTAAAAAAGAATCTGAAAGGTCGTTTTTAAGATATTCTGGATATTTTTGTATATAAAAAGACTTATCTACAACATGATAAGTCTTTTAACGTTTCATTATATAACGATCTAATTTTTCTCGAATTGCTGAAGTAATAAACTCCTCTATTGAAATTTTTTCTTCATTTACAATATTTGAGATAGATTGATACTCTGATGAAGATAGTACAATACTTTTCGTAACACTATTGCTATCCAAGTAAATACTATTATTTGGGCGTTTTGCTAATTTCCCTTCTATTATATATGGCATAAGAGAATCGATCCACTCTTGTTGAATTTGCATAGGAACTTGAATGAGTGATTGGCGAATTTCAACGATCCAAAAATTGTGTTCTTCTGAAATTCGAATGTTTCGTGGTGATACATATTGCAATAAGAAATCCATTCGTTGAAAAATATCGCTTCGTAAATTGTGTGTTTTCAAAAAGCGAAACTTCACGAATTTTTGGTGGTGGCTTCTCGGCATGTCTGATAATTGATATGCCGCAAAAAAGCCCCCTTCTTTTGCCTGGTGTAATGTCATCTCATTTCCAAATTCATCTGTTACGATAATATCTCCCCTTTTTGGAATAGAGGTTATGCGTGCAATTGTATTCCCTTGTATAAATTTTTGAAATAAAACAACATTATATTTTCGAGAATATGTATAAAGACTATTGGTATCATCTAATTTTTCAGCCAGATTCTTGACATCTTCTTCTTTTACAAATTTTGTTTCTTTATTTCTATGCATTTGAATTGTATAGGATAACTCCCCTTCTTCAATCCATTTCCATAATTGATACATACTAATATGAAACTGTTTACTTGCTTGGTTTAACGTAATTCCTTCTATATGTAACTGAGATTGTAATGCAGTAACCTCATTTTTTCGAAACAAAAAACTTCCGTCTAGCCGCCACGTATCTTTATTAATTGGCGTTAATTTATGTTCCTTCATTAATTTCTTAAATGTGAAATTTGAAATATGTAAATATTCTTTCACCTCATTTGTATCCATATATTGTTCGTATGTATGATCGTACATAAAAATAAATCCTTTCTAATCAAAACTAAATATAATTTATATGAAAATAGAACTTAAAAGATAAATGTTATACAGTATAAATTTATTATATCACATATAAATACGAAACTATAATTATATTACAAACATACGTAATTTCTTTTTATTTTTAAATTAAATTTTATATGATTTTAATTCGACTAATAAAATATAAGATTTACAAATGAATTTTAAACTATAGAAAATGTGTGATTTTCTATAGTTAAGAATAAATATTGTATTTTATATACATGCACTTTAAAATAAATATTAGATATAATTTATTTTCTTTCATTCATACTATAAAAGAAATAAATAAGGATTTGATACATCATGAAATTTAATTTGATACCAATTCATAATCAACATTCGTTATTACATAATACAAATAATAGAGAAAAATTTGCAAATGCCATTGCGGTATGGAACGAAGATTTTTTAAAGGAAGCTGAAAATCGAAAAGAACAAAATGAACGTGAACATACATACTCATATGAAGGTTTTTCTGATGAAGAAATTTTGTACTATTATTTAAATCGACAAACGCATTTTGATAAAGAAAAACGAGTGAAAGATACTTCACGTCTTCTCTATTCTAGAGATTTATCACAATTTTATTTTTTTATTAAGGAGCATATTGAATTTTTACAAATGGATGTGGAACATTTCATAGAAGGTAAAGTTTGGAGGAATTTACGAAAACGACATATTCGTAATTATCAAAAGTGGCTTGCTGAAGAAGCTATTTCCTATCAATCAAATGAAACTTATAAGCCAGCAACAATAAGTAGAAAGTTACGCATTACACGTTCTTTTTTAAAGTGGTTATATGAAATTGAATATATTAAAGAACCATTGTACATTGAGATACTAAGTACAACGATAACGAAAAAACATAAACCTAGAAGAGAGTTATCTTATGAAGAAGTAAAACAATTGCTTTCCTATTATAAAAATAATCCTATCAATTATGCCTTGCTTTCCATATTAGCAACAACTGGATTACGTGTTGCTGAAGTTGCGCATGCAAGATGGGAAGATTTAGAATATGATGCATTACGCGATCGTTATTATCTTTATGTAAATACAAAGGGAGATTCTGAACGAATCGTACCCATTAATAAAGCTGTGTTTGAGCGAATCATTGCTTTTCGAATACGTCGCCGCTTGCCAATTGAGTTAGGAATCAAGCATGGCGGTACAATTTTTCAAACAAAACATTACACAGCATATAAAGAAAATTACCTGTCACAATATATTACCAAAATTATAAAAGAAACAGGTTTATCGTTTACAAAGAATGAAAAAATAACCCCGCACTTCTTTCGGCATTTTTATGTTCAATATTTATATGACTATAAACAATTACCACCGCATATCATTGCAGCAGCTGTTGGTCATAAAGACGATCGAACAACGAAGGAGAATTATTTGAAGCAGCGATTAATGAAAGATCATGACGCTGGAAATTTAATTCACGAGGATGAGTTTTAATTCTATATAAAGTGAAACTTCCGTCGGCGGGGGTTTTCTTCATCCCCCACCTATCTTCTTTGCTTCTCTCTGAATCTTGAGGTGGGGGTCTTACTGCCCACGAATAGCGGGATAAACAAGTTAAAAAATGACATAAAAACCCCTTTCTTTTTAGGTGAAGACGAGAGCATCTGGCCCTGCATAGAAACGGTCAGTTCCTTTTCCTTCCACATGCGAGGTTTTAAAACAAAGGGAGGAAGAGCTATCAAATCGGCTCTCCCTCTTTTAGTTTACGATAATTACATTATATTAAACTATATTTATTTTGCTTGCGACCTTTTCCACTCTCTTTACTGACATATGATTTCATAACGAGTGTTGTTAAAGAATCTACTAATGTTTTATACGATAAATTCGATAATACAAGTAAATCATTTGTATATAGTATTCTATGTTTTTCTAATAGTAATAAAATAAGTCGTTCAGACGGCTTTAATACCTCATCACTTTCAAGAATAAAATCAATGTTTTTCATGATTAACACCCTTAAAATAAATTTTTAAACGCTCAAATATCAATATTTAATATGTAAAAATTATATAATAAAATTATTGTTTTGTCTTAAAAAATCTCAATTCTTTAATGGTTAGCTTTATTAACAAAAAAAAGCCTCTTATTTTAAGAGACTTTTTTCTTCTATATTTCATTTAAGAAAAAGATAGCTAATGTTCCCGGACCGGCATGGGCCCCTACAGCCGCACCAATCGAATTTACTACAAATACTTTGCATCCAAATTTTTCGGTAATCATTTCTGTTAATATGTTTACACTTTCTAAATCATCGCCGTGTGAAATTCCAATTGTTTGATTTTCAAGGTTTTTACCCCTTGTTTCCATAATATCTACTATACGTTGAAATACTTTCTTCCGGCCGCGTATTTTTTCAAGCGGAATCAGTTTTCCATCTTCTACATTTAAAATAGGCTTAATATTTAATAAACCACCTATAAACCCTGCTACTTTACTTAATCGTCCACCACGAACTAAATATTGTAAATCTGCGACAGTAAATATGTGTTCCATATGTTTAGTCATAAAAGCAATCCGGTTTAATATTTCCTCTTTTGTCGCTCCGCCTTGTGCCATTTTGGCAGCTTCTACTACGACTAATCCTTGACCAATTGATACGCATCTTGTATCAATAATATCTAAAGAAAAATTAGGGTATGTTTCTTTTACTTCCTCTTTTACAAGAACAGAGGATTGATATGTGCCAGAGAGCTCAGAAGAAAAAGCTAAATAAATACAAGTGACATCTTGTTTTGCGTATGTAGTAAATACTTCTTGGATTTTTTCTAAAGAAGGTAATGATGTTCTATATACTTTTCCCTCTTTCATATTTCGAAGCAAGTCAATCGGATCTAGTGTTACCCCGTCAAAAAATTCATTTTCTTGTTCATCATATACACGAATAGGAATAACCTCTATATCATAAGTATGGAGCAGCTCCTTCGGTAAATCCGTCGCACTATCTGTAATAATTTTTATTGTCATTGTTTGTTAAACCTCAATTCTTTTATAAATAAATAGTCCGATTCGTCTCTTCTAAATTATATATGTAATACAAAAATTTAGGAAGGGAAAATTTTTACATATAATATTTCTACTATATTGTATTCGCACAAAGAAGCAACAATGACTTTTTTCTAAAGCATAAATAGAAAATCGATAAAAACTTATAAAATAATATCACTTTTTCAGTTTCATGTTTTTCATAAAAAACGTTATAATAATATATAGCCTCTTAGATTAAGAAATAAAGGAGAATAGAATATGGCTAAAATTAAAGTATATCAACCGAAAGAAGAGCATGTAGATGCAGTAAAAAATATAATTGATGTTGAGGAATTAAACCCGTCAACTACTGATTTACAAAATTTATATGCATGTGTATTAGAAACTGAAGATATGTCTTTACCTGAAACCTACATTGAAGAAGATATTTTAATCGACTCTGTTGAAGGAATGGTAAATGCTTCAGCAAATAAGGTGAAAAATTTAGGAACGTATGACGTAATTGAAGTACATAATAAAGGTAAGAAGTTACAAATTTTATTATTAGCAGATGAAGAATACGAAATTATTGAAGAATAATTTCAGTTTGTGGTTTCTAAATCATTAATAATAAAGTGAAACTTTAATCAGTGGGGGGTTTTCTTCATCCCCCACTGATTATCAGCCCTCACCAATCGGGCTTTTACGGGCAGTTTATCTCCCACCTAACCTCTTAAGAAAAGTGGAAACGGTTCGCTCAGAATCGCAGGACGCCCACGCACCCGACAGAGAGGCGCTTTTGGCCTCGTCCGAGGGGCGAAACGACCGGAGATTCTAGCCGCTAGAGCTGGACAATGCTTTCGCTGAATTTTGAGGTGGGAGTATTACTGCCCGTTAATGCGGGATAAAAGCACTCTCTTCAAATGAAGGGAGTGTTTTTCATCAATTTCTTTATTGAGGTAAGACGCGAAAAAACGGCTCTTAAATCATGGTTTTCCGTGTTCCTCTATATTTGTTTATATTCTTTCACAATTGATTGATCTGCATTTTTATAAGTTTCATGATATTCCACTACTCCGATTTCACACTCTGGACCAATCGTTACATTGTTACCTCGAACAACATCAGCTTTTGTATATTCAAGAAAAATTTCATCTCCTTCAATTATATTAGCATGAAGATATCCTCCGTGTTTCAAGAAAGGAAAGAAAGACGATTTTTTTCGAACTGTAATTTTCTCGCCTCCTATTTCTTTTACATTGCTGTGTTCATATCTTAGAATGATATTAATATCTCCAGCATTCAGCATACCTGTAATTGTAAAACCCCCATTTAATATGAAATTCTCTGCTTCTAAGTTTCCTTTCACGTTTATTCCACCTGTTACATCGACCTCTTCACCAGTAAAATTTTCACCAATGTCAAACATCCCTCGTACTTTTGTACGTTTCACTTCTGCCGGACCACTAACTTCAAGATTACCGTTAACTTTCACATTTTCCGAATGCAAATCTCCACGAATTTTCGTTTCTCCAAACACAGTTACCATGTGTGCTTTTACATTTCCTTGTACTTCACTCGCTCCATACGTCTTAAACACATCGCAATCAATATCATCCAAAATTGTTCCTTCTCCGCGGATTGTGACATTTTTGTAGATACCGCCTGATGAATTACCAGAACCATTTAAACTAAGGTTATACTGTTCTTTCATGCTATCTTTCCCTTTCTATTAAAAATTTAAATTTTCCGACTTTCTTTTACGTTAGCGTTTTTATCGATTGTACAAACCCCTTTATATTCAATAAGATTAATTTCACAATTTGGGCCAACCGTAACATTGTTACCTCGAATTGTGTTCGTGTTTGTATACTCAACTATAATATTGTCCCCTTCTATTAACTCTGTTTCCATTCGAGGAGTAAACATTGTTTCGAAGAGCCAGCTTAAAGCGGATTTCTTATATTTTATGTTAATCGTTTGACCGCCTATTTCTTTTGCTTTACATTCTCCGTGCATATCAATAAAAATATCATCTGCACTCAATAAGCCACCCACGATAAATTGTCCTTCTGAATTGAATGTATCTACTTCACAATTCCCATCAATAATTGCTTTACCGCGAATATTCATGTCCTCACCAGATACATTTCCTCCTACTGTTCCTTTACCGGAAATTTTTATTTTCTTTACAACCGCATCCTGTTGTATACTGCCGCTGCCTTCAATGCTCATTTGCATGGCATCTATTTTTCCATTTATCTTTCCGGAACCACTTATTTTTACTGTCTCAGCTTTTATATCTCCATTTACATGACCAGAGCCGTTACATTCGAAATCCACACATTCTAAATCCCCATTTACTGTCCCTCTTCCGTTTAATTGTACATTGCGAAACTGCCCTCCGTTCGACATTCCATGCCCATTAATTAATAAGTCATCTGTTTTCACTACTTTCCCTCCATCATAACAACTTTGTTTTTAATTCTTCTGTACAAACCATTAAAGGTAAACGTGTAACAATTTTAGTACCCTGATCAAAATATAAATCCTCTACACTCGAAAGTAAGAAACATGTTGAAATACCTAACTTTCGAATAAAAATAAGCTCACCATGCTTGTTCTTCATCGTTTCATAGTGCTCATTTAAAACATGTAAAACCATTTTTCCTTCTTCAAGGCTAATCTCTCCAGACTGAAGTATCTTTTCTAAAATATAAATAAACAGGATTTTTGAAAAATGAAATTCAATCATTTCTTGATTTTGTTCTATAAAAAATTCCACCACTGACTCTGAAGCAATTCGACGCTGTATAATTTCTTCCTTTGTTAAACAAATCTCATTCACATTTGGTGAGAACATATCCGCCAAATCGTCAAGAGACAAATTTTCTTTCATCGTCTGAATTTTTTCGATTCTATCTAAAATCTTTTCTTTAGGAAAAAACGTCTCCTGCCCTGTAAACGTTGATTTTCGCACAAACCAATCTTCTGGTATTAAGTTTTTTCTTTTCCACCTATATAGCTGACCATAGGAGATTCCAGTAAGATCTAACAAATCTTTTTTCGAAATTAAGTCCTGACTCAAAATTTTGCTCTCCCTTCTTTTTATTCAATGTAACATAACATTGTTACGCTGTAAAGGTACATTTCCTCATTATTATGAAAAATAGACTACAATCATCACTATGCTTAGTAGATCTTTATTTGCTCTATATAAAGAATAAACCCATCATTTCATCGTGTGACGATCAAAGAAATGATGGGTTATGAACGCTTTGTTTTACTACTTTGTTACGTTATGTGTATGCTTAAACCATATATGATAAAAATCAGTCCAGCCCTGGGAGTTAATTGCTACATTTTGTATTGTCTCATGCGTATGTATCGTCATATAATTTCGATACAAAGGAATGATATGAATATTCTCTAACAGCTCCTGTTCTGTTTCCCCTAACAATTGCATACGTACACTCCGATTTTGTTCCTTACATACACGTTTCAACTTCTCATTTAAATTGAAAGAACTATGTTGATGAAGAAAACTATTTGTCGTTAGTAGTAAATATAGATAACTTAATTCAGCATTCTCACTTATTGTAGCACTGTCATGAATCAAATCAGCTTCTTGTATTGTTCGAAGCGTAAGAAGTTCATGTGCATCTAAAAAAGATAATTCTATCTTAATTCCATACTTAGCACATTCCCTTTGAATCCAATGTGAATCCTCAACATGATCTTGCTCTTGGAAAGTATATAAATATAATGTTTCCCCGTTATATCCACTATTTCCTAATAACTCTTTGATTGAACTTTCTTCACTTATTTCATTAGTTTTTCCTAATAACAGATTCGTTGCTCCTTCTCCGCGTTCACCTTTTAAATCGTTTAATATCTGCATGCCGTTGATAATTTGTTTTAATGCTTGTCGAAAAGCCATATGTTGCATGAGACCTTGCTTTTTTATATTGAGTGTTATATATGTTACGTTCGCTTCTAATTGAGACATCTCTTTTTGAACGTTCTTTCTATCATGCTGCAAAGAAGCCGATAAAACTTCATAACCACTATAACTGCTTATATTTTGTGAATACCAAAGCTCAATACGATCTAGAAATGGGCGCTCACGAAAATATGAAGGATTTACTTCTAAAATAAGGAGTGCATCATCATTTTTAACAAGTTTGAATGGACCTGTTCCATTTAATAAGAATTGATTATTCCCTGTTACATGTGATTCCGAAATGATAGAACAGTGTTCTTCACCTAAAATATGTAAAAATAATTCATTTTCTCTTTGTAAGTGAATTTCGATTGTATATTCATTTACGATATGTATTCTTTTCATATCTTGTAACATCCAGCGATAAGGATTGTCTT
Organism: Bacillus cereus group sp. BfR-BA-01380; assembly: GCF_022663535.1. GTDB lineage: Bacteria > Bacillota > Bacilli > Bacillales > Bacillaceae_G > Bacillus_A > Bacillus_A cereus_BB. The sequence continues at coordinate 105,315 of NZ_JAKUFS010000009.1, forward strand.
TTGTTCTTAAAAAACGATTGAAAGTATACTAGACATCGTGGGCAGTAAACGTTTTTTGATTATGAAAATGAACACCTTTCCGAAGATAAAATGTCCATATTTTATGTGTATGATTGTATTCCCAATAAAAAGCAAGACGAGGTTCGATTTCTTTTGGCGGTAGCATTACAGATCGATATGGGCGAAAAATAATTATTCTAACTGGACTACTCTTACAAGCATGCGCTATGACTGGTTTTATTTTCGCCGAATCCGTTATACTATTCGCTCTATTCTATATTATGAATGGTCTAGGTCGTTCTCTTTATATTCCTGCACAACGAGCGCAAATTGCTGATGTAACAGAGAAAGAAAAGCAAGCCGAAGTATTTGCTCTCATTCAAACAGTTGGAGCTGTTGGAGCAATCGTTGGCCCATCTCTTGGATATCTCTTTTATAAAGACAATCCAACCATTCTTTTTATCCTAGAGGCCGTTGCTTTATTTTGCTATTCGTTAATTGTATGGACACAACTTCCGGAAACAGCTCCAATCCTTGAACATAACGAACAAAAAAACACTTCTATAAAATGGAAACATTTTCTGTCACAACATTATAGCGTGTTTGGACTTATGATTTTTATGCTCCCTATTAGCTTTTTCTACGCACAAATAGAAACAAACTATCGACTATATGCCGAAAAGGAATTATTCACGAACTTTATGTTTGTTTTTACATTTATGGCTACTTGTAAAGGTATTATGGAAATTGTTTTGCAAGTAGGAGTCGTAAAATGGGCAGAGAAATTTTCTATGCAAAAATTATTGTTATTCTATACGATTGCTGCGATTGGTTACGGCTACTCTAATACACTATGGTTACTATTTTTTACACTACTCATTTTAACAATTGGAGAAAGTATCGCTTTAAATCATCTGTTACGTTTCGTTTCAGAATTAGCACCGGAACATATGCGAGGGATTTACTTCTCAATTTACGGTACACACTGGGATATTTCACGAATGCTTGGCCCAGCGGCCGGAGCGCTATTATTACAACACTTTAGCGGGAGCTTCTTATTTAATATTTGCGCCGTTTTTCTTATCATTGGCGGTACGTGCCAATATTTCTTTATAACTTATATTCTTAAACAAGACAAAACAAAAAGGCTGTCCGCATAAGGAGCAGCCTTTCTTATGTAATTAAGCTTCGATCTCTTTACCATCTTCTACGATGTGATAAAGTAAATGAGCTAAATGATGAATTGGACCATATTCCTCCTCTTCTTCATCCGTTTCACCTTGGAATTCAAGATCATTTAAGTAAAGGGCCACGAATTGATAAAATAGTTTTAAATCAAAACCGTAGCACGCGCTTGGTTCTTCGTGATCTCCTTCATATTGAAGCATTAAATATTGCTCATTACCTTCAGCATCTTCTGCATCAAAGAAGACAAAAAAACCGACATTTGTATCTAAATCAAACAGATGACGTGTACCGCCTTCTGTTGCTTTATTAAAGTCATCTTCATTTAATTTATAAACAGTCGTTGCTTTTGCATGATCTTCTTGATGGAAATTAACTGTGAAATTTTTCATGTTGACACCTCCAAATGTTATGTCCTTAGCATAACAGATTTATGAATATAAAACAAAATTAACGAAAAAGGACTGCTTACGCAAGCAAGCAGTCCTCCTAATTTACTTTTTCATCATCCGAAGCAAAAAGCTAACGATAAAAATAAGAATAATGGAACCAATTAAGGCTGGGACAATTGAAAAGCCGCCAATCACAGGGCCGAATGTGCCAAGAAGTTTTGTACCAATCCAAGATCCGATAATCCCCGCAATAATATTACCAATAACACCACCAGGAACATCTCTTCCGATAATTAAGCTAGCAAACCATCCTAAAATACCGCCAATAATTAATGACCATAAAAATGCCATGTGCTGTTTCCTCCTTAAAATAGTAACACATCAAGTGTGTAATTACTTATCTTTAGTTATGCTACATTTTTATGGAAAAATACGCTAAAATGTTCATATTATATTGTTATTTCTTTAAATAAATAACAATATCTTCTAAAACAAATTTCTTCTCTCCACCAGCTTTTTCTGGCACTGAAATTTTCTTTTCTTTCCCTCCTGTCATCTCTACTCCGCCGTGATTATTAGGAGTATGAATTCGCGAATTAACATGGGGCGTTATAATTAATTTTGTTGCATTTTTATCAAGCTTTTGGAAAGTTTTACTCCAGCTAATATTATACAAATCTTTACCTCTTCCCCCATTCCCTTTTCCCGAATATTGATTTCCTAAGTCGTCTTTAACTTCTAACTCTACATCCACATCATCCCATGTCTTTCTAACTTCCTTAGAGACCTCTTGGTTATAGTAGACAATGAATGACATTGGTGTTATTGTTAATTTTTCCATATTTACTTTCACACCATCTTTTTCTGTACTACCGCTAATCGATTTTTCATTATTATCTATTGCTTTTAAAGTAAACGCAAAATTCCAATCTCCTGTAATTTCTTTCTTCTGATTCGGAATTTTTATACCTTCTACATTCCAACTTACCTTTATAGAATCTTTTTTCTTTGGATCTTGATGAGTAGCCGTTACTAAGCCTACATACTTCTTTTCAGCAACTTTTGAAATTTGGGAACTTCCTGTCATTCCATTTGCATCCATTAAATCTAAATTATCGAATACATCAGGCTTATCTCCTAAGTCTTGTTCACTTTCTATAGAATACGTTAGTGTTGTTGTTTTCCCATCAAAAATCGCATCATTAATAGTAACTTTAATACCATTACTTTCTTTTGTCATATTCATTTCAGTAGAAAACTCTTTATAACGATCATAAAGACCTGTTCTCCCATTATCTAAAAAGCGAAAAATATCACCCATAATAGGTAAACTCCCCGCATAAGTGGGAAATGCTAATCCAAAAGTGGTAGCTAATAAGCCAACAATAACTGTAGCTGCAACAATTTTCATTTTCCAACTTTTTGCTTTTTTCTTATTATGTATAGATTGTTTTAAAGCACGTTTCACCTTTTCCTTTTCCAGCTCACTTACTTCCATTTCTTTAAATTCCGTTTCATCTATATCTACATCATTTAATAACTCATAAATATTTTTCATACTACACTACCTCCCAAGTTAAGATTTGTAGCATTTTTATGGAGCTTCTTTTTCCCCCGATAAATCCGATTATCTACAGCTGCTCTAGTTAAACCAAATTTTTGTGCTATATCTTCCGTTTTTAAACCTAGAAGAAACTTCATAATAAAAATCTCTCTATCAATAGGCTCTAACTGATTCATTAACTTTATAAGTTCATTTCGGTCTTCTATTAAAATTAGTTCATCTTCTGGCGATTTTTCTACATTCGCATCCATAAAATTTTGAGGAAATTCTATATTGTTTGCAGCCTTTCGGTAATAATCAATCGCTTTAAATTTCGCAATCGCGCAAATCCATTTCTTAAAATCGGTTTGATCTCCATGAAACTTTTTCGAATTATTCCATATGGACAAAAATACATCATTTATACATTCTTCTATGACTCCTTTGTTTTCAAGTGGAGCAAGGATTTTATAAGTAATTCCTTTTATTAGCGGTAAATACATATCCACTATGAATTCGAGCGCGTCTTCTTTTTGTCGCTGTAATCGCCGTATAAAATTTGTATCATTAGACTTCATGTAACAACTCTCCTTACATTTTTGTAAAAGCTTTTACACTCTATATAACGTGTGAAAAAATTTTTTCTCTCGCAATAACCATAAAAATTTTTGTTTGAAGTGCGAAGCTTATCAATTTCAGAGACTTTTTTAAAATTTCGAACATAAAATGAAAGGAAATTACAAGAAATTATGTGGAAGAAAAAAAGATGAGGTATTTTAATGTTATTCACTTACAAAATGTATACTAGAAAAAGACCGCTTACAATAAACGTTAAGCGATCTCTGTATACATTTCTATAGACTTTTACATTTTATAAAGGAGTATGAAGATCATTTATTAAAAAACTTCTCTCTTTCTGTAGAAATCCAAGGTTGTAAATTCTCTTTACTTTCTTGCATGAATCGATTCACTAGTACATCATGCCATATGTAATTTTCTAATAGAGACACATGTACAGAATCGTCAGTATAAAAGGTATTTCCATTTTGTTCTACAGGATGGCCATAAATCATTTCTTTTCCGTCAATAGAAATAATAAACCACTTTTTCTCGCCAATGTTATCTACGTAATCGGTCTTACGATGAATCACTAAATTTGGTAATGGATTCTCAACTTGAAAGACAATTCCCTTTAGACTACAAGTTTTTTGCATCTCCTGTAAGTCATCTTCAAGCTTTTCATACATAGTCCCCCACATAGATATTATAATTCTGCTTTGAGCTCGGCGAAGGAGAATACGACAAAATGAAAGTATTGTTTCTTCTCCCTTTATCGTTGTAACACGCGGATCAGCTTTTGGCCTTTGACTCTCAAATACTTTTAATTCTTGTTGTACAGATGTATATGTATCTTCCCATTTTTGTTTAATCGATTCTAGAAATACATCAACAGGTAAAGAAGAGTATTGTGCAGCCTCATTTACTTCTTCTTTCATCACTACACCCATTTTTTCTAATCCTTCTAATACTTCATAAATCCGAGCGCGAGGAACACCAGATTGTTTACTTACTTGATAAGCGCTTGATGTCCCTAAATATACGAGGGCTACATACGCTTTCGCTTCATATTGATTAAAACCTAGCGACTGAATTTTTTGTAAAATTTTTTCCATAATAACCTTCCTAATATAAGAAATAGCAATAAACATTTAACTACTAAAACTAATAGTATCGTTAAAAAACATTTTAGTAAATGATTTCTATTTTGTTATCAATTGCTAACATCTATATAAACACAAGTTAAAAACCGAAATAAAACCCCTTTTCTTTTTAGATGGGCGAGAGCATCTGGTCATGCATAGCAGCGGTCAGGGCCTTTTCCTGCCACGGACAAGGGAGAAAACGATACAGAGCACTTTTTTCCCCTAGCAACGTCTGATATATTGAAAAATCATAATGGGTTTAGATCATTTAATTTATCAATTTTCCTTATTACTCTTTATTTTCAAATTTTTTATTCACAAATACTTATAATTTTGCTAACATATATTTAGTCACTACTTGAATAGTGACTAATGATTAGGACCTTTCTCTAAAAACAAAATATTTTATAGGAGTAGTTATTATGGAAGATATAAACTTATACACACTAGCTTTTTTAGTATTATCCGGTTTTTTAGCTGCATTCATCGATTCAGTAGTTGGAGGAGGCGGTTTGATTTCTATCCCGGCCTTACTATTTACAGGATTGCCACCTTCAACAGCAATTGCTACAAATAAATTAGCAAGTTCAATGGGAGCTTTAACAAGTACGATATCGTTTATTAAATCAGGGAAAGTAAATTTTCGACTTGTATCTAAATTGTTCCCTTTGACTGTACTTGGTTCGTTTTTTGGTGCATATGTGGTAAAACACATTTCCTCACAAGTATTGAAACCGTTAGTGCTAGTATTACTAATTACAGTTGCTATCTATACAATTTTGAAAAAAGATTGGGGAAAAGATTCTAAATATGAAGGAATGAGCCGAAAAAGAGGTACAATCTTTGCGGTAGCAGTATTTATCATTGGATTTTATGATGGATTCTTTGGAGCTGGAACTGGTTCGTTTTTGCTATTTTCCTTTTTAATGATAGGCTTTGATTTTATTCAGTCAGCCGGCAATGCAAAGGTTCTTAATTTTGGTAGTAACATTGCCGCTCTCATCATGTTTTTATACTTAGACATTGTGAATTTTTCATATGGAATTCCAATGGGGATTGCTATGATTTTAGGAGCTTTTGTAGGATCAAACTTTGCCATTAATAAAGGTGTTTCGTATGTAAGAATACTGTTTATTGTGGTCACTCTTATTTTAATTGGAAAAAACATTTTAGATTATATATATATTTAATTTATTCAAAAAAAGAGCTTGGATTCCCAAGCTCTTTTAAATATCATATACCTCTATAACCACCATTTTTCTTGTGGGATTAAAACTGTCTCAATACTAAAGTTTTTCTCGAACCAATCTTTCATCAAGGTTTTATGAACAAGATATTCTGATGCCGAATGGGAAACGCCGATTAAAGACATCGAAGTATTTGAAGCGTACTGCATCATTTGTTTGTATTTTTGTTTGCCATAATCATTATCAATATGACAATGAATTTCACCGGTAATATAGGCTTGGACACCATTTTCTTCAGCTTCTTTCATCCAATCCACTACATCTCCGCAACCAGCTACAATCACAATCCTTTGAATATCTTCTAATTTTTGACCCTCAAAATCAACATAAGGAATTTCAAAAATATTCTCCAAAGTAGAAATGAGATTGTCGGTGTTTGTTTTTTCAATATTACAGTATAAGACATATTCATTTTTAGCATTTAATGTATCATCAACAAGAATTTCGGCATTTAGCATTTTTGCCATAGCAATATTCGTTCCTAATTGTTTATGACAGTCCAATGGTATGTGGCAAGTATAGACGGATAGGTTTTTCTCTTTAATTTGTTTAATGTATTTTTCTTTAATTGGCACAAAGCCTTGTCCCCATTCCCCTTTTGGGTCTCCACACTCCATTAATAAGGGATGGTGCATAAAAAGGAAATCTCCGCTCTTGCTTTCTTCTATAAACCTTTCCAATACTTTATCTGTAGGGAAAACAGCAAGAAAAACTTTCTCTACATTTGTATCCCCTTTTAACATCAGACCATTAAACAATTCCACAAAGTCTTTTTCAAAAGCTGCTTTCCACTCAAAGTTTAATGGTTCATAAACCATTGGTATGAACCGACTAAAAGATGTATCCTTCCCAAATGATTTTATATCAAGTTCAACGTTCAGTTTAGACACTATTTCATTGAGTTTAACCATAAAAATTATTCCCCCAAAGTTTTTATTTTTATCCCGCATTAACGGGCAGTAAAACCCCCACCTCAAAATTCAGAGAGAAGCGAGGAAGATAGGTGGGGGATAACTGTCCGTAAAAGCCCGATTGGTTCAACTAACCATCAGTGGGAGATGAAAAAACTCTCCACTGATGGAAGTTTCACTTTATAACTTCAATACAAACGGTTAGAAAAGTGACATTTGTTAGATTCTTAGAAATATTATAACAAAAAAACACATTAGAATTCATTTTTGAATCCTAATGTGTTTCCGCTGATGTTTTATTTGTTTGCACCTCTAAACTGCACCCGTTATCCTAAATAGGTTTGGTTATTTTATTTGTTCTTTTTGCTTATATGTGAGATACGCTAAAACACTCTTGCTATTTGTATACTTCGGATTATTTCCCTTTCGCGGTTCACGTGAATATGTTCTTTCATATCCAGGTACCTCAGGCATATCTTTTAAAAATTGCATAACTTCAGTTTCTGTTCCTTCAATACGTACACGAATCATTGTTATTGCTCCCTGCTATATATATTCCACTCTATCAAGTATATCGATTACTATGAATCTCACAAGTATGAATTATCGTTTTAGCGTGGATAATTTTCTAGCAACAAACAATGTCATTTCTGTTTGATTCACAATTAACTCTTCATTCTTCACTTATATCCGCTCCTTTAGATACAATTATAGTGGAATTTGCACCTAAGTCTTTCAGTATGTGTTGGTCTCTATATATTTCAAATAGCCGATTGAGGTATATATAGCAACTGAGCTGTTAAAGTAGATGTTATATTTGAAAATGGATACATACCTTGATAAAGAAAGTCACTATATACAATTTCGTTAATTTGAAAAGGTTTATATCGATTTTTGAGTATTTGTTGAGAAATTTTATTTGTACAAGCAGCAACTATATCAAAATTTCTTTTTAGAGCTATCTCTTGCATTACATGTGAAAGAAGGGTAGTAACTACACCGTTCCCCATCCAATCTGGATGACAAGCTCCCATATCTAGGTAAACTAAATTTTCTTTATGTAGCTGGGAGAATTCTATTGAGTTTACTTCTAACGCATCTAATAGTTGAAAAATTGGGTCTATTTGAGGACATGTCTCGGTTGCTTTTTCTTTATCTATGAGTGGTTGATTCGCTTTTCTTACCAAGATAACGCCTATCATTTGAAAATTTTCCATTGCTACAAATGACATAGATTGAGAAACAGCTTGACTTACCATTTCTTCACACATTTTATTAAAAGAAGCAAAAGGAATTTGTAAACCACTCACAAGGGGTTCACTATTTGCAAACGATTGTGCAATTAACGTAGCTGCATCTTTAATATGCTGAGTTCCTAGTATTTCTATGTTCATCTATTCTTCCTCTTTTCATAAAATAGTAAACTAAGTATGTTTGTAAAAATATTAGTGATATTTCTTAACGAAAAATGAACTATATAAATCCATTTTCATTTTTCGACATCTTTGTCTAGCTCCGCTTTTCTTTATGATCCAGCTCCAGCGGCTCGCTTGCTCCCTTTGTTTTAAACCTTGCATGTGGCAGGAAAAGGCCCTGACCGCTTCTATGCATGGCCAGATGCTCTCGTCCGCCTAAAAAGAAAGATGGTTTTTATGTCGATTTTTTAATTTGTATTTATATACACCCTGAACATTAAATCAATAGTATATAGAACTTATTAAATACAAGCATAGATATCATTAGTTACAGTAAGAACATGTTTTTTAATAAATGCTACAATCTCATCCAAACATTCAACTGTTGTATATGGAGAGATAGAAAAAAACTTAAGAGTAGAAATTGGAATACGTTCACTTCCATTTATAACGTTAACTAAACAAGAACGGGTTGTATCGCCTAAAAAGATCTGATCTCGATTTTTCCCTAGGTGATTAAATATTTCAATATTTAATTTGTTTGTTTCCTCTATACTTTCTTGCGTTGATTTTCCTGTTCTTTCTTCGTTCCAATTCTCTTCACCATCGCCATGCATATAGAAGCGAAATGTCGTAATTGGACCATATGTGTAATCATTCGTTACCGCTACTTGAGGTAAAGCCCCTCTTAATTTTTTTCTAAATAAAAGATTTACTCGAACATAATTTGCCAATAATTTTTGATAGCCTTCAATGCCAAATGCCAATAAATTCACATACATTGGAATAGCATTTCCAGACCGTGAACATTCTAGTGTATAACCCGTATGATAACTACCATATGATCTATTACCAAGATAAGGAGTGTCATCCTGTTCTACGTCCATAAGGCGCAAATCACTATGATTTTTAACAATCCAAATACTTGTAGCATAAGGGGTTTGACCCAATTTATGAAAATCAAAGCATACACTATCAGCAAGATGCATGTGTTGCATTTGTTCTTGTATTTGTTGCAGGGCATCTTTTACGGAAGGTTCAAACAATAATGGATTCTGTTCAAACTCATAATTATTAAAAAAACTATAAAAACCGCCCATTGCAGAATCAGCGTGAATATAAATAGAGTTTAATTTGTATTTATCTTCTATTAATTCAGCAACCTCTTTAACTTTCTTTATATTATCAATTGCAAATGTATCTGTTGTACCCATAGTAGCTAAAATATAAAGAGGGATGCCTCCTTTTTCGATAACTTCTATGATCTTTTTCTCTAAATCTTCTATGTCTATAGAATTTGTATAAGGATCAGCTTTCACTTTAATTAGATGATTTGTGCCAATTCCTGTTGCCTCAGCCGATTTCAATAAGCTATAATGTGCATTTTCAGAAGCAAAACAATACACATTTTGAGGAACACCTTGTTCTTTTGCTTGTGGGAAGCTTTTTGAAATAGCTAAGCGTAAACTTGAAAATACGCAGCCTTGTCCCCCCCATGTTGTATAACCACCACTATTATTTGGATCATAACCAATCAATTTCGAAAGCATAGACACAACTTTCACTTCTGCTTCTGCTGCTGCAGGACCATATACATCCCAAACACCATTACCATTTAATAGTGTCATGGTCAATGTACCTAGTAATGATGGGATGCTCGGCAGAGGTACAGCATTAGATAAATAATATTTATTCGAATAAGGGTGCCCGTTCATAAATTGGTTTAACTCTTCAATAACATTAGGGATACCAATACCTGTTTCGGGTATATGACTGCTATAAATTAATTCATTGTAATATTCTACTGATTTTTCCTCAATATTTCCTAAGGTTGCTCGATTTTCATTTTTTAAATGACCAAGATTGCTAACTATTCTTTTTATGGATTCAAAAAATAGCTCTTGTGTTTGTTGATTACCATCAGCACTTGGGAATAATTCTAAAATATCTTTCATATATGCTTATCTCCTTATAGACATCTATTTTCAATTTCTTTATATAAAAATACTTAAATTACTTATAAGCGAATAAAGTGAAACTTCCATCAGTGGAGAGTTTTTTCATCTCCCACTGATGGTTAGTTGAACCAATCGGGCTTTTACGGGCAGTTATCCCCCACCTATCTTTCTCGTTTCTCTCTGAATCTTGAGGTGGGGGTCTTACTGCCCGTTAATGCGGGATAAAAAACTTAACAAAGTTAACAAACTAATAAAAACCCACTGTTTAGCCCTGTTTTTTGACCCCCCTTCCAATTTTTACGCTAAAATTTCATAAAAATGTAATTACATAGAAGATTATATTTTTTATGGAAATTAAAGTAAAGGTAGATATTTGTATATTATGTAAAAATATGTATATAAATTTAAGGGGATGGAGTTAATAAATCACTATTAGCACCTGAATGTATTGGATTTTATAAAATTTTATACTGTATTTATTAAAGTTGATAAATAATTAACGATAAATTCTAAATTAACAAACATATGTGTTTGTTAATGTTAAGGAATTTGGAGATAGCTCTCTTTGTCAACGGCTCTCTAAAAGCCGATTACTTTCTTTGTTTTCTGTTCTTCTTTAACTCAAATACCCGTTTGCTGAATAAAAAAATACGTTTCCACTTAATGTAGAAACGTACCTATTAAGAATAAAGCCTAATAAAATCAATTTCACTTAACTAATTTATACATAAGAATATCATCCACATATTCATTATCATTAAATTTAAATTCTTTAATTTTACGACCTTCCTCAATGAACCCCATCTTTTTGTACAATGATATTGCCCTATGATTTGTTGAGAAAACTCCTAAACTTACCTTCTCAATGAAAGGATTCTTCTCTGCCCATTCTAATAAGGTTTTTAGTAGCATTTTTCCAATTCCTAGTTCTCTGTGACCTTTTCTAATTAACATTCCAAAAGAACCTGTATGAGACAATCGTTTTCTATTTTTAGTCATTTCAAATACGATCCAACCAACAACTTCGCCGTCTTTTTCAGCTACAATTAATGTTTCATTTTCACTCTCCAATATGTTCTGTACCCATTCTTTTTGTTGAGATGATGTTTTATTAAACTCTTCAGATACCGAGATTAGAAACTCGCCTTCAGAAACAACTGCTTTCTGTATGTCTAAAAGTGCTTCGGCATCTTCTATTTTTCCAGTACGCACAATGTAACTCTCAATATCTTTTGAAATCGCCAACTATATCCCCCCTATTTAAATTCTATATTCCCTAATAATATCCTTTTGAACGAACCCGTCTTCGTTAGGTTCATAACCTCTTAATCAAAAAAATTGAAAATTCTTTTTTAAACCTTTAATATATACTCTGACTCAGAACATGAAGTTATACGAAAGCATGAAAAAGGAGGTTTTATATACGGTTTTTACTACAATTATAGACTGAGAGGTTATGCTATGTGGCAGAATAAAAATGTATGGATTGTTCTCACAGGTGAATGTATTGCTGGTGTCGGTTTATGGCTTGGGATTTTAGGTAATTTAGAATTCATGCAAAAGCATGTTCCATCTGATTTTATGAAATCCGTTATTATGTTTATTGGTTTATTAGCTGGCGTTCTTGTTGGTCCCATGGCTGGAAGATGTATTGACCAATACTCCAAGAAGAAAGTACTTTTATATGCAGGATTTGGCCGTGTCGTAAGTGTTACTTTTATGTTTTTCGCTATTCACTACGAAAGTATTTCATTTATGATTTTATTTATGATCGCCATTCAAATTTCTGCTGCTTTTTATTTCCCTGCCTTGCAATCTGTTATCCCACTTATTGTTCAGGAGCATGAACTATTACAAATGAACGGAATTCACATGAATATCGGAACAATCGCTCGTATTGTTGGTACTTCGCTCGGCGGTGTTCTTCTCGTCATCATGAGTTTAAAATATATGTATGCTTTTTCGATGGCTGCATACGCATTTTTATTCTTTTCTACTTTTTTATTGAACTTTGAAGATACAAAAACAAATATTACAAATGAAAAGAAACGTCAAAATACAAGTTTTATGGAAGTATTTCGCATTTTAAAAGAAATCCCAATTGCGTTTCGCGCTTTAATTTTAAGTATTATTCCACTATTATTTATTGGCGGTTTTAATTTAATGGTTATAAATATTAGTGAAATGCAGCATGATACAACAATTAAAGGGTTTATTTATACAATTGAAGGTTTATCTTTCATGCTTGGTGCGTTTGTCATTAAACGTTTATCCGAACGTGTTTCATCATATAAGTTACTGTATATCTTTTCATTTTGTATTGCTTTCTCTCACTTATCTCTCTTTTTCAGCGATATAAAATGGATGACACTTGTCTCTTTTGGTATGTTTGGTTTTAGTGTCGGCTGCTTCTTTCCTGTTATGTCAACCATTTTCCAAACGAAAATTGACAAAAGCTACCACGGACGAATATTCTCATTCCGTAATATGTTTGAACGTGTAATGTTCCAAATTGTCTTACTTGGAACTGGTTTTTTCTTGGATACAATAGGATTGCAATATATGGTGCTTATCTTTGGTGTTATTTCCTTATTTATTATTTTCATTTCAATATTACAGCAAAAACAAGTAAGCAAAAATACTTCTCAAACATCCAATATGTAGGAGCCATCTCATTTTTGAGATGGCTTTCATTATTATAAAATTAGTTCACCAAAATCGCCTATTTTTATGTTTCCACTGTTTGCTTCATCAGTATCAATATGCATGTCTAAAGCATATGTATCCTTCACTCGGATTAATACTTGATTAAAAATCAATCCTCTATCACCTTTAACTTTAACACTCACATATTGTCCATCACTCACTTGAAACTGTGCGGCATCTTGTGGTGTCATATGAACGTGCCGCTCAGCGACAATTACCCCTTTATCAATTTGAATTTCACTATTTGGACCAATTAGGGTAATACCAGGTGTCCCGTCAATGTTTCCTGATGAGCGAAGCGGAGCATTTATGCCAAGATTACGAGCATCTGTTTTCGAAATCTCTACTTGTGTAAATTTGCGAACAGGTCCAAGAATTCTTACTTTCACAATTTCGGCTTTCTCTGTTTTGATCGTAACTGTTTCTTCTGCTGCGAATTCTCCTAGCTGAGAAAGCTCTTTTGCTACCGTTAATTCATAACCATGTCCAAAAAGCTTTTCTAAATCTTCTTTTGTCACATGGATATGACGATTTGATACACCAATAGGAATTTGCTTCATTTTTATTTCTCCTTTTGTCGATATACACTCTCTATTATTTCCTGCTTTTTTAAAATTAGTTATAAAGTGAAACTTTAATCAGTGGGAGTTTTCTTCATCCCCCACTGATTATTAGCCCTCACCAATCGGGCATTTACGGGCAGTTTATCTCCCACCTAACTTCTTTGCTTTCGCCGAATTTTGAGGTGGGAGTATTACTGCCCGTTAATGCGGGATAAAAATAGCAGATAACAAATGTGCTTACAGTTTGAGTTTTTTGTATACGTATTGTTTTTGTTTTTTTAAATACGGTAAAGGAAATTTTATTATCATCGCTATTTTTATATTCCCATTAAAAATGGTAAAATGAATTTGTGTGTGTTTTCAGAAAAACAAAATAATACGAATACCCAGATAAATTCCAATACAAACAACAGTATTTTAGGAGGCGTTATTCATGAATTACACGCTAGCAACTCGAATGAAAGCATTTCAATCATCAATTTTTAGTGAACTAGCAGCATATAAAAAAAAGAAGATGGCAGAAGGTCATGAAATTATTGATTTAAGTATTGGAAATCCAGATATGCCACCAGCTGATATTGTAATAGAAACACTCGTAAGTGCCGCAAATGAAAAAAAGAATTATGGATATACATTAACAGGTACACAAGAATTTCATGAGGCTGTAACAGAATATTATGAAATGAATCACCATGTTACTCTAAATGCTGATAATGAAATCTTATTATTAATGGGATCACAAGACGGACTTGTTCATTTACCAATGGTTTTTGCTGATCCAGATGATATGATTCTTGTTCCCGATCCCGGTTATACAGCATACGCAACAGGACTTGCAATGGCAGGGGCAACGCCGTATTTTATGCCATTGAAAAAAGAAAATCATTTTCTTCCTAATTTACATAGAATCCCAAAAGAAGTTGCTCAAAAAGCAAAAATGATGATTTTAAACTTCCCTGGTAATCCCGTACCGGCAATGGCAACGGAATCATTTTTTACCGATGTGATTGCTTTTGCAAAAGAACATAATATTATTGTCGTTCATGACTTCGCTTATTCTGAATTTTATTATGATGATCAAAAACCTATTAGCTTTCTCTCGGTTCCTGGAGCAAAAGACGTTGGTGTGGAAATCAACTCTTTATCTAAAAGCTATAGCTTAGCTGGCAGTCGTATTGGCTATATAATCGGAAACGAAGAAATTGTCGGAGCACTTAAGCAATTTAAATCAAATACAGACTATGGCGTCTTTCTTCCCATTCAAAAAGCAGCAACTGTTGCTCTAAAAGAGGGGGGAGCATATTGCGCAGCAAACCGGTCGATCTATCAAAAACGAAGAGATACACTGATTGATGGCCTGGCAGAAGTAGGTTGGTATGTTGAAAAACCAGCTGGAAGCATGTTTGTATGGGCAGAAATCCCAAAAGGCTATACTTCTTTAGAGTTTGCATATGCATTAATTGATCGTGCCAATGTCGTTGTTACACCTGGTCATGCATTTGGTCCGCATGGAGAAGGATTTGTTCGAATTGCTCTTGTTCAAAATGAAGAAAAGTTAAAACAAGTAGTTAACAACATGAAAAATAGTGGGATTTTTTCTAATGAGGGTGCTTTAATCGAAAATTAAATACAAATTTTAAAACGACATAAAAACCCTCTTTCTTTTTAGGTGAGCGAGAGCATCTGGCCGTGCATAGAAGCGGTCAGAGCCTTTTCCTGCCACATGCAAGATTTAAAAAGCGATGTTGTATTCAGCATAGCAGTGACTTATAAAGAAAAGCGGAAGCGGCTCGCTCAGAACAAGAGGGGGATGGAGCTTCTGACATAGAGGCGCTTTTTGCCTCGTCGGAAGACGCGAAACCACCGACTGTTTTAGCCGCTGGAGCTGGATCATAAAGAAAAGTGGAGCCGACTGTTTAGGCCCGTTGGCTAAGGTTCTTTCACACAGAAGGTGTTTTTTTATCTTCTCGTGTGGAAGGTTCTTAGACATGAGGGCTTAGGAGGCAGAGCTAGACAAAGATGTCGAAAAATGAAAATGGATTTATATAAAAGCAAGGGGTTTCGTTTTATAATAGGTATACGAGAACACACTTACTGTTCCTCTCTCTTATCTAGGCCTAGTAGCTACACAATAATATATAATCAAGGAGATAATGCATGAGTAAAATTAACATTCAAAGCATACTGCCGCATCGATATCCTTTTTTAATGGTTGATCGTATCGTTGAAGTGGAATCCGGCAAGTGGGTAAAAGGGTATAAAAATATAAGTTGCAATGAATGGTTTATAACAGAATCACAAACGACGATGCCACACATGTTAATTGTTGAAGCAATTGCGCAACTCGGAGCATTTGTCAGCACGGAAAATACTGATGGGTTAGGATTTCTCTCATCACTCGAAGGAGTAGAATTTTTAGGATCCGTTCAGCCTGGTGATCGATTAGACCTATATTATGAAGTGATTCGCAATAGACGGGGATTCGTTCTCGGAAAGGGTCATGCCTCTGTAAATGAGAAAACCATTGTCAGTGTAGATAAATTATTAGTGTATATGGAGTCTTTGTAACAATGAAGCCAAAGTCAATTTTATAAAAATTAGAACAGTGATACTTGTGCTCACTGTTCTTTTCTCTTTCTAAAACCTCTCATTTTTAAGATCCTTCGGCGCCATAATCTTTTATATTTATTTTCACGGTATATTTGATTGGAGCTTTACTAAATGTTTTATCCCAATCTTTTTCGACTTTTTTCCATACTTTCGGATACTTAATTCTTAATATGTTTCCAAAACCAGCAACATCGACTTCATATTCTTCTTGAATTTTTTTTAGTGTATGATCCACTAGTCTATTCACTTCTTGTTCAGCTGCTTTTTCTGCTTTTGTTAGAAATTTATTATTAAAAGGTGTTCCTGAAGCAACCCAATTTTCAGATATCCGTCCCTCTGATTTGATATTTACATCAAAAGAAATTTTGTTTCTTTTAACGTGAGGAGTGATCGTACTTTTCATCGATATAACCTCATACATAATGATTTGTCCTGTCTCTTTATCACGGCCTTTCACTAAACCACCTTTCCCCTTCCCGCTTATCCACGTTAAACCTTCCAATTCCTCTTCATTTAAAAAACCGTGCAGTTTTTTTGTCTTTCCTTTAATAATAGCAGCTCCCGAAAATTTTACTTCTCCATCTGACGAAATCACATTTTGCAAAAGAAAACTAGATCCAGATTGCATTTTACCTGGTAATTTAGCAAGCGGCACAGGAGGTAAAATCCTTGATGTTCTATACTCATTATCTGCAATTCCATACAAACGAAGCGCCGGGATTTCTCCTTTTTCTTTCATTTCTAACGTCTTACTAGCTCGTTCTTTACTAATTAACATGAGACAGCTTGGTCGAATCTCATTATCACGAAGATAAAGATCAAGTAACTTTTTCAAACTATACGAACGTGCGAGGTCTGCACTAATAACAATTACTTTCGTGTGGTGAAAGATTACGGGCCGATCCCTTCTTAACGAAACTTCACGAATCATTTGATGAAGAGAATCTCCGGTTTCAGAAACATTCGTATAAGCTTTTTGTCCGGGTGCTCCGCCCTTCCCACCTCCACCTGAAGATTGCGGTTTAACGAATTGGTAGGTTGTTGTTATAATATTCTTTTTTGAATATCCCTTAGCCTTTTCTTCTAGTGCTTTCTCAGCAGTTGACTCCTTCCCTTTATCAAATGCCAAACCTACCTCGAAACCTAGTTCTTCAATTTCATGACTGCTCCAGCAGCCTGTTAGAGAAAAAAGTAAAAGAACTGACGGTAATACCAGAAGGAATCGTATATTATTAAGACTTTGTTTCATACTTTCCCTTCCTCCATCTCACAATTATGAGGAGAAGAATTGGCAATATACCGAATAAGAACATAGCCGAATTACCAATCATATCCCCAAGTTTGAATAAGTCGTTAATATTTTTTGGAGTTAATGCAATGATGTAAACGACTGGCAGTAATCCAAATAAAAATGAATGAATGTTCTTTTTAAAAAGTTGAGCCAATCCAAAAGCAGCAGCATAGTAACAGATTGAATACGTTGAAAAGATTTGCATAATCCATATCACGAGCAATAAAGATTCAAACCGTTCAAATATTAAACCAGGGATTTCAAAGCTTCTCATAAGATCAATTGTTGGCCACGTCCTCGTGACTACTCCATCGACAGATAACGCTCCAATAACCATCACTACAGTAATTACATAAAAAACCAAGGGAATAGCAGTTCCAACTAGAACAACTTTTACAGCTTTGTTCGGTTGCTTCATAAACACCAATAGGAGCAACATGATTTCCGCGCCTGAATATGCGAGAGTTGTTGTTTTTAACCCTTTTAGTACAGGCATAAAACCTAATCCTAATACCGGACGAAGATTATCTATCTCAAATATTCCAATACTCATAAAGGCAGTCAGTAAAAAAATAAATACTGTAATTGGGAATATAATTCCAAACATACGAGCCATTGGATTTATGCCACCTATCATTAAATAGAGACTCACCCACATAAATGTCATAATAATAGCCCAGTTGGGGGTTCCTTCCAGTAAAAAGAAATTTGTTACTTCTTCCAGTATTCTTACTTCATATGAGGCAAGAGTAAAAAAGTGAACGATAATAAATAGACTAAGTAACCCGCCGATCCATTTTCCTACAATGTCTTGGCTGTATTGATAAAATGTTTTTTCGGGAAATTGTTGGCTTAATTTGACTATGATTATCCCCGTAACCATCGCTATCAACCCGCCGATAATAACAGTTATCCAAACATCAGGTGTTTTCACTTTCTCTGCAGCTGTTCTAGGTAAGGTGAGAATACCGGCTGCAAGTATATAATTAATTAGAACGACAGCTGCTTGTGAAGTCTCAATTCGATCTTTAGGATTGGTAATCATCACTGGTCACTTCCTTTTCAAAGTAAGCTATCCTTTTCGTATTGGATCTTTCGGATGTAGCATCTCCGGACGTCGTTTCATCATCTGAAATGGAGCGCGAACGATAAAGTCTTTCCAATCACTTGTTTTATAAGGAACCGCTGGACTAACGTATGGTACACCAAAACTCTTTAGTTTCACCAAATGACTGCATAAGAAGAGAAAAAACAGAATAAGTCCGTACAATCCAAACAAAGCAGCGCAAAACATGCCTGCAAAACGAAGGATGCGAAGTGGAATTGCTGTACTATAAGGCGTGAGCGCAAATGAAGAAATGGCCGTTGCGGCTACTACGATAACCATAATAGGGCTAACAATTCCAGCTTCTACCGCTGCCTGCCCGATGATTAGTCCGCCCACGATTCCCATTGCCGAGCCAATTGGTTTTGGCAAACGCAGTCCGGCTTCTCGTAAAATTTCAATAGCTACTTCCATAAGCAGTGCTTCAATAATCGCAGGAAAAGGAACACTCATCTTTCCTCCTATGATAGAAATGGCTAACTTAGTTGGAATCAATCCAGGATGAAACGAGATAAAGGAAATATACAAAGCAGGTGTAAAAAGAGAAATGATAGCCGCTCCAAAACGTAATATGCGGAAGAGAGTGCCTGGAATCCAACGTTCATAATAATCTTCAGGCGATTGCATCATCATGCTAAATGTAACTGGAGCGATTAACACAAAAGGCGTTCCGTCTAATAAAATGGCAACTCGCCCTTCCATCAATGCAGCAATGACACGATCAGGACGCTCCGTACTCTGTACTTGTGCAAAAAGACTGAAGTAATTATCTTCGATGAGCTGCTCTATATATCCTGATTCCGGTACATTATCAATGTCAATTTTTTGAATTCTCCTCTTCACTTCTTCTACTAATTCTGAATCAGCAATCTCATTCATATAAGCGACGACGAGGTCTTTTTTTGCCCGCTTTCCTACTTGGAATTTTACTAATGACAAGCCTGCATTTTCACCATGACGTCGTAAAAGAGCAGTATTATCACTTAAAACTTCCGTGAATCCGATCCGCGGACCTCTGACTGATACCTCTGAAATAGGTTCTTCAACATTCCGAGTTCTTCCTTTTGTTGTACTGAGAATCAATACTTCCGATGAACCATCAACCAAGAGTCCCGTTGATCCTGTCAATACTTTTGACATCAACCCCTTAATATCATGAACTTCTTTTATTTCACTAATAGAAAGGACTTGCTCTTTAATAAACTCTTTTGAAACTGTCCCTTCCCTGTAAGATGAGTCATTCATGTATTCTTCATAAAAATCAACCATTAATGATTTCATAATATGTGTGTCGATGAGCTCTTTATCTGACAGTCCTTCTACAAAAATGATTGCCGCTTTAATACCTGTACGCCCAATGTTAAATTCCCGAAAGTGTACATCTGAGTTATAACTAATTTCTTTCTTTACGAGTTCCAGATCCAAAGTGAAATCGCCTATAAACTTTTCTTTTGGGTCTGGAATAGAACTAACTTTCTGCTCTCTCATTCTTATCACTCTTTCTCTTAAAAAGCTTAGTGTGCATCCAGATTAAGCGGTAGCCTTATACTATATTAACTTCAGCAGCAATCAAAAAATTTTCCTTAGTATTGCAGCAAATGGTTTCCAGACTGAGAGGAAATTGATAAAGTTATTTTTCTGTGGTTGACCCCAAAATAAATACAGTTAATCATTTATTCCTTTATCCCGCTATTCGTGGGCAGTAATACTCCCGCCTCAAAATTCAGCAAAAGCATTGTCCAGCTTCAGTGGCTAGAATGTTCGGTGGCTTCGCTTCTTCCTAAGAGGTAAAAAACACCTCTTAGGAAGAAGCTCCATCCCCCTCACATTCTGAACGAGCCACTTCCACTTTTCTTAAGAAGTTAGGCGGGAGATAAACTGCCCGTAAAAGCCCGATTGGTGAGGGCTGATAATCAGTGGGGAATGAAGAAAACCCCCACTGATTAAAGTTTCACTTTATTTCCCCTCTAATTTATGAATCCAACTAAAAATTTTTGAAATCATATACGGGATGAACAATACAATAAAAGCTTGCCCAAAAACTTTCCACTCCGGAAGGTAGGAAACAATCGTTTTCCACATGTTAACCATCCTAAATCATCAAAATTTCTTACGCATTATTATGTGTGATGTGCGGAAATTTAATCCAACAAAATACGCTTTACTACCATATAAAAATGTAAACGAAACAGAGGTCATGCTTCATAGCGTGACCTCTGTTTCGTTTATTTATTTTGCATATAAGTATTTACCTCGACTGTTGCTAAAAACGGACTTAATTCGTTTTTATAATAAATATATAACTCGTGCATAGCACGTGTGCAAGCTGTATAGAAAAGCTTACGTTCGCTTTCTTTTCTATATTGTTGGTTTGAAGCATTATAAATAATAACAGCGTCAAACTCTACACCTTTCGCTAAATAGGAAGGTACAATAAGTACTCCCGAATCAAAAGAAGTGGTTTCTTTTTCGATAAGGTGAATTTGTATATGTTGCTGTAGTATGTCATATGCCGCTTTGCTTTCCTCGGCAGTTTTACAAATAATCGCTATCGTTTTATGATTATTTTTTTTCAAATATTGAATCCGATTTACAATTCTTTGGTGTAAATCTTCATCCGTTTCTACTGCTTTTATAACAGGTTTACTCCCCTCGCGCTCAAAGGGTTCAATACCGTTTCCTTCTGAAATAAGTTGCCGTGTGAATTCAATAATTTGTTTCGTTGAACGATAACTACGTGTAAGTTCAATCCGCTTACTTTTTTCCTCTCCATATAAAGCATATAATTGCGAAAATCCATTTTCAGTCGCATGCGCATGTATCGTTTGATTAAAATCACCAAGTACCGTCATTTTACTATGTGGAAATAATCGCTTCAAAAAGGTAAACTGAAAAACAGAATAATCTTGTGCTTCATCAATAAATATATGCCTTGCAGATGTATTTCGTTGTAATTCCTCAAGCTGATCTTTTATATATAAATAAGGCGTCGCATCCTCATAAGCCATCTGAAAGCGCTGTATACGTTCCACTGTTTCTTGGCATATTTCTTTCCAATATAGCGGTAATTCAGTCTTGCTCGTAAATCTCTCAACAAACAACGGATTTGCAAACAACTGTACATAAATCGCAGGTACATTCATGAATTGGAGCCCTTTCACTCGTTTACGAAGTGGCTTAAAATGCTTTTTCACAATCATTGCAGCTAACATTTGTTGTTCACGTTCAAAATCATCAAATGTATTATCGTCATATTGTTTCTCTTGTTGAAGTTTTTTATGAATTTTAGCATACGTCTCTTTATCTAATAGCTGTATTTCTTCTTCCACCCAAAGTTCTTTTCGTTCTAGCAGCTCTCTTTTCTTTAATTCTTTTAGCAGCCACTCAGAAATTAATTTTAGTCGATTAGGAATCCTCATCGACAGAGGAAAAGAATAAAATTCCTTTTTTATTTCCTCTTTTGAGATTAATACATTTCCGCGAAACTTCACATCTTTAAAAAGCATTCCATCTTGTCTCAAATACGTCACATAGTTATCTACAACTTTCAAAAAAGAGGCACTTGCTTTATATTGAATACCTTGCATACGTACGAAATATTTTGAGTCTTCTTTCCCTGCAAGTACATATTCCATTTGCGTAAACGGATCTTCTACATGAAAAGTTTTTTCTATATGCTCTTCTAAATAGTCTTGAAATGTTGTTTGTTTCATATTATCTTCTCCTAATTCAGGAAGAACAGTCGAAATATAACTATTAAACATTGGATTAGGAGAAAAAAGAATGATTTGATCTGCATGTAATGTATCTCGATATCGGTATAGTAAATAGGCTACACGCTGCAATGCAGCCGATGTTTTTCCACTTCCTGCTGCTCCTTGCACAATAAGTAAACGACTCGTTTCATTGCGAATAATTAGATTTTGTTCTTTCTGAATCGTAGCAACGATACTTTTCATTTGTGTATTTGCATTCTTCCCTAACACTTCTTGTAATAAGGCATCACCAATTGTTACTCCCGTATCAAACATACTGTCTATTTGACCGTTACGAGTGATAAATTGTCTCTTTAAAGTTATTTCTCCTGTAATCATTTCATTTTGCACCTTATACACGGCCGAACCCAACGAATAATCATAATACAGACTAGATATTGGTGCTCTCCAATCATAAACAAGAAATTGATCTGTACTCTCATCAAAAAACGAATGAATGCCAAGATAAATTTGATCGGGACTTCTTTCACTTTCTTCTAAAAAATCAATTCTCCCAAAATATGGAGATTGTTCTAGTCGTTTTAACATGGTCAGCTGCTTGTTTGCATGATAGTGACTACGTTCTCTTTCAGCTAACAACTCTGCTTGTTGCTTTATACTTGCTGCTGTTTCAACGGCCTCTTCAGCATTATCAAAGTTAGCTGTTACATCGTCCCAAAAGTTTTTCCGAATATGAACTACCTCTTTTTGCCCGCTGCTTACATATTGTTGAAGACTCTCCACGCGCTCTTGAATTTTTTTTACAACTTCCTCTATTCGATGCTGTTCTCTCTCCCACTCTCGTTCATGCCGCTCCATCTTGTCACTCCTTATCGAAAAAAAATTTGACCAAAAGTTTGACAAACACAGGTGATTTTTGTTACAATTATATTGGATAATTATCGAATAAAATCAAATTTTCCAACAGGTCATTTTTTAATTTTAGCACACTCATATTTCTTAGTTCAACTATAATTCTAGACATTTTGTATACAACGGATTTTTCACTTCAAAAAACTTAGTTTTGCTGTACGTTAAGAACGAACCATGAACCGTTTTGGGTAATGAGTTTCATATCATAGATTAATTAATTGTAAGCATGTAATACAAGAAAAGCGATTTATCTTCTTTTAAATTCAGTTATTCTTGTAATAAATGGATAAATTTGTTATAATAATAGTAACATTTTTTCTTTTCAAAAGAGATGCAAGCGGGTATCTCGTTATCGAGCTTTTATCTGAATAACAGAGATCAAGGGTCTTTTGGACCATTTGAGGAACATTTTTCTTC
Source organism: Bacillus cereus group sp. BfR-BA-01380 (assembly GCF_022663535.1). Lineage (GTDB taxonomy): Bacteria > Bacillota > Bacilli > Bacillales > Bacillaceae_G > Bacillus_A > Bacillus_A cereus_BB. Next base: position 128,989 of record NZ_JAKUFS010000009.1, read on the forward strand.
AAGTGTGTCTAAAGACCTTTTTGTGTTGGTCTAAAACGAGAAAAGAAAATCCAAGAAAAGCAACACCTCTGGAATCAGCAAGAAAGACAGCAAACAAGTGTCCAGAAAAAAATATAAATAAACTCCCTGGATTAGAGGGTAAGTAAAGGAGTTGACAATGATTGTACCTATAATGCCATTTACTTTTATCGCTTTTGCAATTTTAGAGCTAGAAAACTCGTATCTTTAAATTCATGATGACAATTACCTATTCTAGGAGATGATGGAATGGAAAGTTTGCCTTGTAAAGGTTGTAAAGGAATGTGTTGCGGTCCTGTTCCAATTACAGAAAACGAGTTAAAAAAAATAAAAAAGAAGTTAAAAGCAATGCCTACTAAAAAACGCCTAGATTTAAAGCAACAACAACGATATTTTGGGACCTGTATTTTTTATGACGAAATTAACGATCGGTGCGGCATTCATTCGATACGTCCATTCATTTGTCGAGCATTTGGGAATTACAAAAATCTTGTTTGTATTCGCAAACCAGAATTAGCTTCTACAAAAAACTATATAGCCAATGAACGGCCTGTCGGTATTTTGAGTGTTGATTTTACTTGGAAAGACTTTTCTTAATAGAGTAAAAGTTTTTGAAGAATTGTTTATTGAAGCCTCACCCGAATTTTAACGAAAATATACGTTAAGTAAATTTCGACATAAAACAAGTTAGATTTTCTACTCTAACTTTTTCTAATAATGAAAGGTAAGACTGAGATATATGAAAAAAATAGGTCATATTTGGAATTACAATCCAAACTATGACCCATTTTTGTTTTATACTAGTATTTCACCTTCGATTTACACATCCTTATTCCTTAATATCCCATTTAACCCTATCACTTCTTATCCATGCACACTTTATGTCATTGAATTTCGATTACTCTACTATTTCCATTCTTCGCAATTTGTACTTTTGCATACATCCCCTCCCCTTTTACAAGAGTAACAGGAACTTCACGTGCACTACCTATCGTAACATATCCATAATTCATATATCCTTTTATCCAAATTCCCTTTTCTTTCGGGTAATGATTGAATTTTATTTGATCTATACGATAATTCTTTCCTTGTTCTTTTTTCAATTTTATAAACACAGGTATTTTTGTTTCCTTTTGTCTTTCACGATTCAACATCATTTCGTTTGCTTCCGCTTCTATTTTGAACGAAAACCACACTTTTTTCATATCTCTTAATTCTTTAATTGGATTTCCCAATTCTAGTAATACAATTTTACTGTTATAATAGTTCCATTCTTGTTGTGTAACAGTACCTAGTAAAATAAAAGTGGAAAGTATCCCTACTACCCATACGTGTTTTTTCTTGTATGTGCTGTTATGTTTTATAATGTTCTCTTGTTTTTGCTGCTTTTTTGTTTGTAACAATACAACCCCTGCCAGAAACAACATCCAGCTCAATCCATAGTTTCCCATGTAATTTGTCTCATACATAATAAGATTCGTAAACAAATAGATAACGATACCAATTCGCTTTATTACAGTATCCCTTACATACAACATGCCTAGTACAAGAAGTAATACATATCCACCATGTACACCTACAATAAACCAAGGATCTGCACCTTCGTATTTCCCTAACAAATAGAAAAACGCATATATCATTCCAAACCCAACACTATTTCGTAATAAAAATTTGTTTTTCCGTATAATCGCAAAAATGAAAAATCCGATATGAATGAGTACGAGATAACCCATACTTGTTGTATACTCCGTATCTCTCATACATTCACTTATTATGACTCCTTCTAATAACCACCATAAACTATATTGTTCTGCCTTATGTTTTGCAAATAACCAATACCCAAATACGCAACTAGCATACAACAATCCCCATATGTAATGGTGACTTGTTACAAGCGTTGTAATTCCTGCTGTGATAGCGAAAACAAATAAAAAAACACGCAAAAATTTTGCTGCTATTTTTTTATATCCCCAAATTCCAAGTACACTTAGCGTAGCGCTTACAATCATGATTATGCTACTTTCTCTTACAGTTTCCCATAAAATGAAGTAAAGACTCGCAAGGAAAAGAACACTTCCTATTGAGCTTACTAAAACATATAGCACGTACTCTCCTATTTTTCGAGAGTTTGTGTTCGTTTGTTTCTTTTTTTCTTGCCAAGTGAAAAATAGCTGTGAAATAACAACAAACAAGCCGACAAGTCCCATCAATATATAAGAGAGATTCATCGTTAAATTTACAAATAAATTCGTTATGTCTATCAATGCATACAATGACCAGGACGTTAAGATTGCACCAGTTGTTATTTTATATAAATGTCCTTCTTTTATCTTTTTGAATACAATAATGTATGTGAGTGTCATAAAGATTGCACACACCACTTTTACCCAGTAACTAGGCTCTCCTCTCTCATATAAACTTGCAAGATATACCATCCATAACCCTAATAAGCTAGCTGTATAAAATAAATAGCGCCCCGGCATTTTTCGTTCCAAGCAGTACCATATAATTGAAGCAATCGTTATAATAATAGATTGCCATTTGTGTGATACAACAAACCACGTCATTTCATCTATATTTGATAAAAAGAAAAGCAATGCTCCGCCGCCAAGCACATACCACTCTGGTTTTTTATCAGTGAAATAAAGATATAATACCGGAAGTAGCCAACTAACAGAAAGCCACATTTTCTCATTTTCAATACCGTAAATATTTCGAAGCATCCAACATGACCACGCATAAGCAAGATATATAGTTACACGTATCCCTCTTATAAACAACATGTTTGCAAACATTACATTTCTAATCGCAAAGTACCATACGATTGCAATGATCGGCACTCCTAATACCGCTAAACTTTGATACACCGTTAACCATGAATAACGCATCGACATTGTTAAAACGATATAAGCAGCAAGTAAAGACCATACTCCAAGTATTCTAAACATATCATCTTTCCAGTTCCTCATTTCCCATCCCTCCTTCTACAAGTTTATTCTTTTTATACATATTTCCCCATACTTAATTTTAGTTACGAAATCTATAAAAAAGAGAAAGCTCAATGTTTCTCCTTTTCCATAGAAACATCAAGCCTCTTAAACACTCTATTCTAACCTCGATGAAATTTTGATAACTTCCCTTTTCTATTCCCTCTACAATAATTCTGCTATAGCTTTTATCACGACCTCTGGATTCTCCAATTGAATCGAATGACCGGCCCCTGTTTGAATATGCTTCGTACAGTTCGTTAATTGACACAAAAGTTGCTGCTGCTCTTTCCATGTTGGATCTGAATTGTTAGAACTAATTACAATTACCGGTAAGTTTTCTCGTAAATTTTCTGCTCGTTTTACTTGTTTCGCTGATTCTTCGCTGTACAGCATTTCTTTGTAAACTGCTTCGTATGCTCCGGGTGTATATCCCACATGTTTTACATGATTTTGAACTTGCGCAGGAAGTCTTCTCCCTCCTACCGGTATTTTTAATAAGCGCGGCAAACCAATAGTTGCGGTGATATACCCTAATCTCATTTGTTTTAAACTTTTTACGTATTGTTGTGACCTATCTGTGTCCATTTCCTCTTTCAAGTATCGATTTTCATGGACCGCATCAATCAATACAATACCTGCTACTTCATCAGGATATTGACTTGCAAATAAGCGCATATTTAGTCCTGCAAATGAATGTCCTACTAAAATATAAGGAGGAGAAATTTTCATTTTATCCAAAGCCATTTTCAAATCATTCACCACTTCTTGACTAGTCGATAAACCACTTCTCGTATCGCTCCAGCCATACCCAGCCCGGTCAAAAGAAACAACCCTTGTAAACTTTGATAATTCAGGCTGAACAAGACACCAAGCTAAACAATTTCCGCTTAATCCTGCATCTAAAATAACAGTAGGATTTCCATTTTCTTCACCGGAAATAATAGCATGAACGTTGCAACCGTCGATATTCACGATACTTCCAGGTTCTTTCGTTTCATTCTTTTTTATTATGTACAGATTTGTGGCTGTAAACGGAAATAGTACTGTGCTAATTGCTGTTTTTAAAAAATAATCGGTTTGAAAACTCATGGTAATGATTGTACTCCCATCTAGTTTTTTAATAATCGTTGTTCTCGCAATTAAACAAAGTTCTTCCAAAAATGAGTAATTTCAATTTATCCCTCTCCATACTAATTATTCGCCATTTTTTATGAAATCTCTCTTAAAAACTGTATATTTTCATTAAAATTCAAAAAAATCACCCTATTTTTACATTTCAGGGTTTACAAATGTTACCCAACTGTATATACTTACTTACGTAAGAAAAAATTTCCAAAGGAGGTCGAATGATATGATGAAAGTAGCTGTATATGTAGCACCTGTTTCACAATCAAATAAATGTTCGACCACCCGTATGGAGAATTGAAAATCGTGTTTACTATGATTTAAATTATTCTGCCACAGGAGGTCGAATGCCTTCCTGTGGCTTTTTCATGCCTTGCCGCAGGAGCACTCTGTCTTCCTGCGGCTTTTTTGTGCGATTTTCATATTCTTACAATTTTATACACTTGAAAGGAGTTAAAAATAACATGACATTTCATGTATTCTTTTTAACGATTACGATTCAAAAAACTCGTTTATCTGAAGAAGAACTTGAACAAAAACAACGTGTTCAACAAATCGTGGACGAAGTAAAAGATCGTCAAATATCGTTTTATAACCATCTGTAATTATAAATACCAAATAGCGATGAAAGGAGATGTTTAGAATGATTTTATCAAAGCGGAAAATTATGATTTGGATTGTAGAGGTAGACTCCGCATAACAGAACGATATAAAGTGAAACTTCCATCAGTGGGGATTTTCTTCATCCCCCACTGATGGTTAGTTGAACCAATCGGGCTTTTACGGGCAGTTATCCCCCACCTATCTTCTTCACTTCTCTCTCAATCTTGAGGTGGGAGTCTTACTGCCCGTTAATGCGGGATAAATACAAATTAACAAATCGACATAAAAACCCTCTTTCCTCGGATAAAATTTGACGGGCAAACAAAAACAAGGTTGTTATATAAAAATATATGCAACCTTGTTCTCAATTTTTATTTATTACTTGTTTAAAACTCTAATGCATTTACTTTATCTTTTACTGTATTCACTTTCTCAGATTGATGAGAAAGTTGCGTGCATTCACGAAATGCAAAATGTTTACATCCTATGCATTTTTTCGTATCCAAATGCTCTAAAGCATACGTAATTGCATCTCCTGTATGTTCAAAGAAGTTCTGTTCCTCAATCTCAGCATACAGTCCATTTCTAACTAAAGTTGTTTTTAGTTCAGATTGAATTCCTGAGACTAGAAGTATACCACCTTGTTGTTTAAAAGAATGAACAATACTTCTAAAGTAAGACTCTCCTGTAGTATCAATAAAAGGAACTTTTCCCATTCGTAAAATTAAAACTTTAGGTTTATAATGAATGGTTGCTAAAATGTTTTGTTCAAATGTTTGAGCAGCACCAAAGAATAAAGGTCCTTCTATTGTATAAATGCTAATTTGCGGACAATCATGAGTTTTATTCACTACATGTGGTAACAATTTTTCATTCTTTCTCGAATGATCTGGAAGCACTTTAGATATAACGAGCATGTTGCTCATACGTTTTGTAAATAAAATAATAGCTAAAATAAGGCCGATTTCTACAGCTGTTGTTAAACTCGTAAATACAGTAAACAAAAATGTTACAAGTAATACAAGCGAATCTCCACTCTTCATTTTAAGGATGTGAGCAAAATGTTTTTGTTCACTCATGTTCCAAGCTACCACCATTAAAATGGGAGCCATACTAGCAAGTGGAATATGCGAAGCATATGGAGCTAGTAATAAAAGTGTTAATAAAACAAGTATCCCATGAATAATACCTGACATCGGCGAAGTAGCTCCGCTTTTAATATTAGTTGCTGTTCGGGCAATCGCTCCAGTTGCTGGAATTCCTCCAAATAACGGTGTAACAATATTAGCAATTCCTTGACCAATAAGTTCTTTGTTGCTGTTGTGCTTACTATTTGTCATACCATCTGCTACAACAGCAGATAGAAGTGATTCAATACCACCGAGCATCGCGATAACAAATGCCGGACCCATTAACTGCTTTATACGCTCTAATGTAATTTCTGGTATATGAAACTGCGGAAGTGTATTAGGTATCGTACCATATGCTGTACCAATAGTAGGTATATGACTTGAGAAAAATACCGTTGCAATTAAAGTTGAAATGATAATACCTACTAATGAACCAGGTACTTTTGGAAAAAGCTTTGGTGTTATGAGTATAACAACAAGGCAAATGATAGCTGTTATAATGCTGTAATAATTGATAGTATCAATATGAATAAAGATTTCTTTTAGATTTGCTATAAATGCCTCATGCTTTTTTATGCCTGTTAGACCTAAAAAGCTAGCAATTTGCCCTGTAAAAATACTAACAGCAATACCTGATGTAAAACCAACTGTTACAGGACGCGGGATAAACTTAATTAAAGATCCCAGTTTAAAAATACCCATAAGACATAAAAGAATTCCAGCTAATAAACCCGCCAGTAATAAATTTTCATATCCATAGGTAATTACAATACCTAAAAGAATCGGAACAAAAGCACCTGTCGGCCCTCCAATTTGATATCTCGAACCACCAAATAGCGCAGTAAGAATCCCTGCAATACATGTGGTATAAATCCCATACTCTGGTTTAACCCCAGAAGCTATAGCAAAAGACATAGCAAGTGGAATCGCAACAACTCCGACAATCGTTCCTGAAAGAAGATCCTTTTGAAAGTGACCCAACGAGTATCCTTCAAATCTTCCTGTAAATAACCCTTTCATTCTAAACCCTTCTTTTCTGTTTTTAATAAATCTTACTTTTTCTGAAAGAATAACTACCTCTTAATAAATTTGAATTGTAAATACATTTCCCATGCTCTTATATAAGGAAATCATTAGCTTAATATTTACTATACGTTTTGCTCAAATGACGTTCTAATTCACCTATATCTCCGTCTTCTTCCACATAGGTTTTTAACCTTTCTGCTAGAAGTTCCCCCTCTCGGCTATCTAGCTTCTTTGTATCTATAAATGATTTAATCCATACCTTATCTGGCGTATGATCTCCACGAAACATTTGACCTGGAATTTCACTCCAAAAACGATTCCATTCTTCTAATAATCCTATTTGATCAAATAAAAAACTTTGCATCCCACATAACCAGGCTGTACAAGACGTGTTTCTCTTTTGACACCCAACTTCATCTTGTAAATGTTGGCATGAAAAACAACATGAATTCCCACTTTTAATACATACATCACAAACGTGATGAGCTCCTACTAAGCGAAATATTTCAATTCCATGTTGAATAATAACTTCTTTCTTAACTTCGATACTCAACTTCCTCCTTAACTATCGTTTTATCGTCTTCGTCATCTAGTTCTTCCAACATTGAAATCGTATCAATTAAATGGTTATTAAAAATTGCTCGTGCAGCTTCCAGTAAGTTCATAATCATAGGATCTCGAAGAGAATATAAAACTCGTTTCCCATCTTTGGTGCCAACAACAATATTTTTTGCACGTAGTACACTTAACTGTTGTGAGACTGCAGAACCCTCCTTATTAAGAATACTTTGAAGTTCATTTACACTTTTTTCACCTTCTGACAACAATTCAAGAATACGGATCCGTAAAGGATGTGATAAGGCTTTAAAAAAATCAGCCTTAAACTGTTGCATTTCGTTTCCCATTCAAACGCCTCCATAACTTCCTTTTCATTTTAATGACTTTAGCAGTATTCTATACATCTTCAAATGTTTGAATATGTATAGAATACTGCTAGCATAAATAATTTTCAATAGAAATTTTTAACTTTAAGTAACGGATGAAAGTCAAATAACCCATACGTATCTTTTAATTATTCGTATTACATTTATACTTAAAACGAAAAAAGACCAGTTACAATCTGTAACTGGTCTTCTTTCTATTTCTTATTTCTTTTCAATTTAAAAAGCCTTACTAAGTTTGAAATGATCGTTTTCGTCACGGCATAGGTTGGTACAGCTAAAATCATTCCAATAATTCCAGCAAAATTTCCGACACCAAGAATTAAGATGATAATTGTTAAAGGATGAATATTTAGTTTTTCACTCATAATTCGCGGCGATAAAATATTACTCTCAAATTGCTGAACAATCGTTACCACAACAATAACCCATACCGCTTGCATCGGCGATACAAATAGCCCAACAATAACCGCTGGCGCTGCCCCAATAAACGGACCTAAATTTGGAATAATATTCGTAAATGCTGCCACAATCCCTAAAATAAAAGCATAAGGCAATCCAATAATTAAATAACCAACAAACGTGAAAGCTCCGACAAATAAACAAACAAGTGCTTGTCCTTGAATATACGCCGCGAGGGTTTCATTCGTTTCTTTAAAAACACGAAGTCCTTCTTCACGATATGATTCTGGTAAAAAACGAACTGCTGCTCCAGGGAATTTATGACCATCTTTAAACATATAAAACAAAATAAATGGAACTGTGAAAACAACTAATGCAACGTTTGTAATAATACCAAATACTGCTGTTGCACTCGCTGTAAGTGTATTTGGTATTTCTTTCAAATACGCAAGAGCATGCTTTTCTAATGTCGCTAACGAAACATAATCTTGCGTTGTAAGCCATTGAAATAGCTTATGATTCGATAAATCTGTTATGTACTCTCTCCCTACTTTAATATACGTTGGCATGTTCGTTATTAAATCCATCAGTTGATGAGATACAGTTGGAACTACAACGCCGACTGCAACAGCTATTAATGTAATAATAAATACATACAGTAACAAAATGGCTAAATTTCGCGGTACCTTTTTGTTCTCTAAAAAGAGCAGCACAGGATTAAACATAAAATACATAAATGCAGCAATTAAAATAGGAAAAAATAAAGTGGATATAAAAATACCGATTGGTTGAAATAAAAACGAAATTTTTGTACAGATAAAAATAATCGCTACAGCCATCAATACTTCTAATGTCCAAAAGTGAACTTTTGATTTCAAAAAAAGAGCCTCCTTTTAAATTTCTTTTACCATTTTAACAAATCGAAGCAAAAATTTATATGTTATTTCCTCGTTCTTTATTCCAAAACATAAATAAATAAACTACAATAAAGACATATAAAGTGAAACTTTTGTCAGTAGCGTTTTCATTCCCTGCTGGTCATGAGTTGAACCAAACGAACTTTTACGGGTAATTATCCCCAACTTATCTCCTTTGTATTTCTCAAAGTCGTGAAATGGGGATTTTATTGCCCACAAATAACAAGATAAAAATTTGCAACTAAAAGGTGATAACTATGCCAATATGCAGTATATGTAGAGATGATAAACAATGTATAGAACAATATGTAATTCCAGAAGTGTTATGTGGATATTACTATATCAACACAGTGTGTGAAACATGCAGTGAAAACGTAATAGAAAGTGTAGATCGTCTATTAATTAGCCATAAATTAATACAGTATAAAATAGATCAGCTTAAACAGCAAATTGACTCTCCTCTTCTTCTAGATATATATGATGATAAAGATTATACAAATGAAGAAACGGATAGTGATGAGTTCCAATTCTCAAATTCCCTCATTATGAAACTATGTAAAAGACATGATATCTCACTTCATAATGAAATATGGAAAGAAGAACGAGTAACAAAAGTTGCGGGTTCTATTCAACGTGAATTACTCCTTGATAACCGCAAATATAAGATGAGTTTATTGAAAATGGCTTATTTATTTGCTGTACATACAATAGATGGTTATTTTCATGATCCCGACGCAGTTGTCATTTCTAACATTTTATCTAACATAGATTTCATTGAATTAAAAGATCGAAATATTGTACGAGATTTAAGCAAAAGTTCATTGTGGAACACATTAAGTACCAATTGTGAAAACCATTATTTCATTTTATTAAGCGACAAAGATGGATTATTTTGCTTTATTCGTCTCTTTGATGTGTTTGATGTCGTTGTTCATCTGTCTAAAAAAAGATACAGTCTTCCGTCACCAATTGTTGGTGTGAATGACGCAATCAACCAAGTGTTTTATAAAAAAAGTTTGAAAGAATATATGAATGGATTATTCAAACCAACAATCGGAATGCAATCTTAAAAAATAATCGATGTAGTTTCAAAAAGAAGAACGTACGCTCTCCTTTTTTACATAAACAAGATTGTGCTATAATAACAATGAAAAGAACGATACAATCACATAAATTAGCATATAAATAAAAAAAGACTAGCGTGCGGCAACACACTAGTCCCATATAACTCAGTAGAGTGGATTATTCATTATCCTATTTGTTTCTCATGAATTTGACAACCCACCTTCTATTGGCGTAGAGTGGGTTGTTATTTTTTGAGCTTGTCGATTAATAATACGACAAACGTTAGCAATGCAACGAGAAAAAGACCGCCTTGCAAAAGCAACGTAAGTTCACTCAAATTATCACCTCCCTTCACTTAGAGAAGTGATAATAGAACAACCACTCTGACCATGAGTTACTCTTCCATTTTATCATAATTTTCACTACTTTACGATGAAAACCGGTAAGCTTTGTACTTGCCGGTTTTTTCATTGTGTTGAGAAATAAAAAATATGACATACTAAGAAAAAAAGAAGGTAGTCATATGGCGAATTGGATAAGAAGAGGAATAAAACAAGTAAGTCTAATAGCTCTCATTGTTCTTGCAGGAGGAATAATTTGGTTGTATGGTACGAATTCTGGTCACAAACTGCGCGAAATGATAGGAGGATCTATTCTATCATCACAGCACCCACAATTTGCAAGATTACTTTTGTCGAAAGATGAAATTCATCAATTAGAAACCGCTATTTATGCACCGCCAACACAAAAATCAAAACTTCCTAATATTTCATTTCCTCGTAAAAAACAACCGTTATCTGTAACTGTGGAAACAATTGAAGATCCACATTTCACAGCAAAAGTAATGAAAGTAAATGACCCAACTACCATCCATTTAGTAAGTACGAAATATCATGATCAGGGACAACCGTTATCTGATCTCATTGAACAAAATGGAGGTATTGCGGGTATCAACGCAGGAGGCTTTAAAGATCCGGGAGGTATTGGACGTGGTGGCCAAATTATCGGTATTGCGCTTTCTAATGGTATGATTCGTTCAGAGCCTGGTTTTAGTCAAGACGCACGCAATCTTATTTGTGGATTTACCAAAAAAGGACAATTCATTACAGGAATGTATTCTATAAATGAGTTAAAGCGTATGAACGTGACGCAAGCTGTGTCATTCGGACCGCAGTTGATTGTGGATGGGGAAAATATGGTGACAGATCATATTGAGGAAGCATTTGGCTGGGCACCACGAACAGGCATCGGGCAAGATGCTAAAGGAAATGTCATCATGATTGTAACAGACGGCAGGTTTTATTGGAACAAAAAACATCGCGGTGCTTCTATGAGAGATATGGTGTCCCTTTTCAAAAAATACGGATGTATAGATGCATTTGCCCTTGACGGCGGAGGTTCCACAACGATGATATACAAAGGAGAACTACAGCTAAAACCAGCAACCGAAACGTCGGTAGGAATGCGCTATCTTCCGAATGCATTTGTAATTATTCCGAAAGAATAGGCATTATGAAAGGAATCCTTACCTGCCGAGCACTTTATCTTTCGGTAAGTAAGGATTCTTAGGTGGTCAGCTTTTTATGTTTCCTGATTGATTCTCTCTTGAACTTTATGCATAACACCATCATAAAAAACTCTCTCATCATCCACATTAATATGAATTTTTGTTACTGTTTTTTGAAACCCCAAAAACATAGTTGCCTGCATTGGCTTTACCAATACGATTTCGAGTTTTGCTGGTTCTTTCATAAACTCGTTTACTGTCGCATCAAAAATTTGTCTTTGTTCAATCTCAGAAGGTAATGCTCCTTTATTATGATGTATGCTTTCAATATTACAAAATGGGACGATAAGCTGTTTCGTCAGACCAACTTGTAAAATAAGCTCTTTATCAGTTATAACATATGGACATAAACGAATTGCTTGTATTTCTGCCAAGAAAAATATCACAGCGTAAATATTTAAGATTAGAAGAATCCATGCTACAACCGGATTCCATTGATGAAGAAAATAATGAAAACCAATTGATTCAATTAAAGTTGCATGTATGAGCATCATATAAAATGCAATGGAACCTGTTTTTTTGTGATACGTAAACATCTCTGAACTTGTACGCTCTTTTTTACGCCAAGAGAATAAAGCGTAGTATAACAACTTACACTCAGATAACAATACAGCCACACCAACACTTTTGGAAACTGACTGGTACACTGCCTTTTCGATTGCATATGAAAAAGATGGATATGCATACCTATATTTCTTATAAGAGCGAATAATCGCAGGGAGTTTTCTTCCTATTTTGTAAATAAGATACAGCTCTAAGCAAAGAAATGCAATTTCCCCAGCTACTACTATATACGTGACAAACGTAAAAGATTCAAAATACGGATTTGGAATAATAAATCTTGCAACAACATAGCCTGCAAGTATAACAGGAAAGATGTATTTTAGTGAATATCGTTTTCTTATAATAAGAATGTAAGTAACGATTGGAATAGTAATTATAAAATCAAATAGAGAACCAAGTGCTACTCTATTTGGTAAAGGCGACATGATTGGTAGTGCATAAACAAGCATATTTGAAAGGATAATTAAACTCGTAATAGCAAACCAGATTAACAATCGTTTCTTCGTTATTGCATGATTCATGTAATCATTCCTTTTTATTTGAAAATTTCATTTACATGCTCTTTGTAAAATGTAATTGCTTTTTCATATTTTTTTACACCGTCTGCCTTTACTACTACATCTAACAACAGCTTCATCGCATCTTCATGAGATTGTACATTGTATTTTGCTATTGATAAAAACACTTTCATAGCGTCATCATCTGGATAACGTTTCATTCCTGCTTCTAATATAGCAATAGCTTTCTCGTATTCTCCAATACATCGATATGTACTTCCTAAACCGATATAAGCCCCTCGCAAACTTTCCCCTTCTACTCCTAGTTCAATCGCTTTCTCGTAATATGGAACGGCTTCCGATTCCATTCCCATAGCATCGTGTGTGCATGCGCATTGATACAAGATTTCTGGATTTTGAGTAAAGTTTGTTAAACTTAACAATAGCTCTCTTGATTGAGCGAATTTTTTCTCATTCCGTAATTGAATTGCTTTTTTTAATAGATTTTCCATTATCTCACCATCATTTCACAACATATATTCTTTCTTAGTTATCAATAATGACTATAAACTTTTTCTTTTTCAAAATGTATCATCGCAAGTTTACCGATAAGACTTTTTGCTGTATTTGCTTTATCAGTACATACTTGAACTTCACTATCTTTAGAAATAATGTAGTGATTCGTTTCAGAGGTATATAGTGCATGTGAAGCATTTGCAACTATGAAATCTGCTTGTGCACCTTCCATTCGGATTTGTGCTCTCGTTATTAATTCTTGTTGACTTATACCGCTCTCTAACTTAAACCCCACTAACAAAACACCCGGATCCCATTGTTTAATTTGTGCTAGTACTTTTGGAGCTTTCTTAAAATGAATAACTGGCGGCATATCGCTCGATAACTTTCCTGATTTATCCATTACATTCCCTTCTTGATCGACAATTTTATCAATAACCCAATCCGATCCAGCTGCCGCCATAATAACAATATCTACTTTTTCACTTGTTATAATTTGTTTCATTTTATCTTGTAAATCGATAATTCCTTCAAAAGAATGAGAGGAAAGATTATGAGCCGCTTCAGGTTTTTCTGCAAAGTAACCATGTAAATATATAACAGAAGCCCCGTTCTTCAACGCTTCTTCCGCAAGAAGCTTTCCCATTTTTCCTGTTGATAAATTCGTATGTCCTCGTACCTTATCCCACTTTTCTAAACAGCCACCACTTGTAATTAGTACTTTTTTTCCCTTCATGTTGCCCCATCCTTTAATTACATATTTTCTTCGTTTTCTTTTGTGTTAAAAACCATTCCGTTCCAAAATCAACTGCTTCTCGTTGTTTCATTAATTTACATGATGCATTTCCAATCGTCCCATATGTAACCGCTCCTGTTTCATCAAGTGCCTTTCCTAACGGCTCAAAATCATCAGAATCATAGTCAAATTCTTCATACTCTTTCCATATACGAACTCCATTTTCAATAATTGGTGCTCCAATTTGAACTTTTTCTCGATAGTGCGCACGAACTTCAGATAAATGAAGTGATGTATTCGAATCATGATCCACTCCGATTAATAATATATATCCATCTAAATCATATATTTCCCCCAAAGGTGACTGCTCTCCAAAACTAGGAGCAAGGATGTGACCATCAATAATTTGTTTTGCGTATTTCCCCCACGCTGCAAAGCTATGTAACGGATGATTACTTCTTTTTGTATTCGGATATGTACGAAAACATTCCACTACTTTCCCCATACTTCGTGTTGGTGTTGTTTCTGGATGAAACGGTGGTTCATTGTCACGAATAATTTCCCACCAACTTTCTGGGACAGGTGGCATTTGCCAATTTTTCGGATCAGATAGATCACTCGTTTGAGTCGGCATAATAATTGTTCCTTCTTCTGTAACTACTTCCATTAAAGCTTCTACTACCGCCAAAGCCCCTCCGCTTATCCAACCAATCGAACTAAGGGATGAGTGTACAATAACATTCATTCCTTCTGTAACACCTAATTTTCGTAAATCGCTTACAATTGTATGAATTGTATTTGGCATTTTTGTTTTGGCAATTATATCGTTTATGCTCATAATAAATCCCCTCGTACCCTCTAATAAAATTTCTTTAATCTTCCATTTATATATTATCATATTTTTCTTAATTTTTAATCTAAAATAGGAACTACCTTCCACCATACATACTTTATCCTTTCAAAAACAGAAAAAGATGACCTTAAAAGATCATCTTCTCATGCCGTTATTTTCTCCTCTTTTTTCTCCATAACCGCCGCAAAACTATGTAAAATCATCCCTATGACAACAAGACTAAGACGTTTTTATTGGTAACTTATACGGTAAAGATGTAACTCTTAAGGATGTCAAAGTTGAGGATATCAATTATTCTAAGAGGACTAAAGAAAAAGTTGAAGTTCTTCGGAGAAATTTTGATAGCAGTGTAAGGAAAGCCTTTCTTAATTCTTTAGTAAATGACCCTGTTAAGCTTTCCGAACTTAAGAAAGCAGGAATAACGGATGCTATATAGAAAGGATGAAAAAAGGAAACAACCCAAAAGGATGGCAAGTACATCATAATTTACCTTTAGATGACGGAGGAACGAACAAACGACTTTGAAAATTTGACTTTAATACAAAATCATCCATACCATAAAGCGGTAACTAATACACAACGTACGTTAACTAAACACTTAGAGCCTGGAGATAGTGTAGACATAAGCTGTCCTATCCCAAAACACAACATTTATCCTAAAGGAGAATAAACAAATTTAGAAAGAGGTTTTTACATGTGGAAAATTTGATTTTAGAAATTGAAAAAATAGAGAAAAGCTTTAATGATAAATTGAATACATCTGCAACAGAGAATGAAGTTCAAAGATTAAGAGAACATGTGAAAGAGAATTTTAGTATTGAATTACCGATTGAGTATGAAGAGTTTCTCAAAACCGTAAATGGCCTAGATTTTAACGGGCTGGTACTTTACGGAGTTGATCCTTCTTTACTAGAAACAGAAAGAGATGAACAAATTTGCGGACTTATAGAAATGAATGAAATTTGGTATGAAAATGAATTTCAAAAAGAGTATCTTTTCCTTGGAGATTCAAATATAGCATGGTTTTGTAAAAGCTTATCTGATGGTACTTATTTAGAGCTTGATAAACCATCTGGTACAATAATGAATACATATAATGATTGCAATACAATGCTTGAGGAAGCATTAAAAATAACCCTTCTTTAGTATGGTGCATTAAATTGAACAAAATGACGAAAAAGGAACTTATTGAACTTGTAGAGCAAATATGTAATTCTAAATTACCAGATGAATTAGGTAGTAAGTATATTGATATTTTAGAGGCAAACGTACCTCATCCCGCCCCAAGCGACTTAATTTTTTGGGATTTTAGAGACTTAACACCTGAAGAGATAGTAGAAATTGCTTTGAACTATAAAGAAGAAGAAGAAAAATAAAATATTAAAGGACGAGCTACTCTTGAAAAAGGAATAGCTTTTGTCCTTTTTTATTTTACTCTAACAAAAAAACCGAATATTCTATCTTTTGTTGAAAAATAATTAATCTATCATTTCCATTTATCCAAATTGTGTTAATATTTAATCAACAATTATGTGGATGAGGAGAATATTATGAACGTATCAGTGAAGGGGAATGAACAGATTACAAAGTTGCTAAATGATTGGTATCAAGCCATGTTACAACAGCAAGTTTTAAAAGCAATTAATTTAAAACAAGAAATTATATCACCAAGCTAAGCAAAAAACTTTTGAAAAAGGGGCGTTAAAGTAATGAAGAAACTTAGAGTAATTGCGTTAGGATTGAGTTGTGTTGGAATTTTATCATTTGGAATAAATAACGATTCACCGCAATCATATGCTTATGGGGATTATCCAGTACCTCAAAGACCTGACTTAGCCTACAATATAGGCGATACAGGTGGTATTGTAAGTAATGAAGCTGTAGGAGATCCCGGTACTGATTCTCCTTCTTACAGTCATGCTGATTTCCCTGCACCACAAAAATCTGGATTAGCTTATACGCACGGAGATCCCGGTGTTGGTGGTGGTAGTGTAAGTACTGAAGGTGAAGCGAATCTTCCTACACTACAAGCGTAACATTTTAATAGATTTAAAGAACAAGCCGCCCGCCTAAAAATGAGCGGCTTTCTTCATTAATACATTTATCGGATGTTACTTTGCACTTCACACCACGATTACTCCCTCTACCCTGTTTAGGAGCAACTCGAAATAAAACAGCGAGGACATAACGAAATTTGTTGAATAGATGTCGCTATTAAATCTATTCGTTTTGAGGTGGGAGTATTACTGCCCACAAATAGCGTGATAAAGGTGGCATTACTCCGAACAATTATGTAATGCTTTCATAATCTTATCTGCCGTATTCTTTCCATTCCCTATGCAAGCTCCAATGCCTACACCATAATATGAAGCACCAGCTAAGTAAACATTTGGAAAAGCAGCTGACAATTTCTCATTCAAAGATTGAACTGCCTGATTATGTTCTAAATGATAATTTGGCATTAAGTCTTTCCAGTTTGTAACTTCAACAATCTGCGGCTCACCTTGAATTCCAAGACTTTTTTTAATATCAGATAAAGCAACTTGAATGAATTCTTCTTTACTATTATTTTTAATCTTTTCATACGCTGGATTTGAACTTTTATAAAACATTCTTACTAATAAGTTTTGTTTATTCGATGTATGCTTCCATTTCCTACTTGTCCATGTACAAGCATCACAATATAAATTACCATTTTCTGAAACAATAAAGCCTGTCCCATCTGCCGGTAATTGATTATCAGGTATTTCAAATCCTAAATAAATACTAATAAGAGATGAATTTTTGAATTTATTGAAATCACTGTTTAATTCGGCAGAATTTAATACTGTTTGTGCAATATCGTGAGGAGCAGCTAAAACAATGTAATCCGCTTTTAGTTTCTCTTGATTCGAAAAAGAAACTTCATACCCATTACCGACTCTACTTATATTCGTCGTTGTTACTCCTTTTCGTATTTCCGTCTCAGTCAACACCTCTTCTAACCGATTAACAATCGTAGAGAGTCCCCCTTTGAACGATAAAAACTTTTTATTTCCAGCTGCCTGGAATTGTTTTTTGTTCACTTCAAACCCTTTAATAATACTGCCGTATTTATTTTTATAATCAAGTAAATATGGTAATGTAGATGCCATTGTAAGTTCATTTAATTTACCAGAATATACCCCTGAAAGGACAGGAGAAATTTGCTTCTCAACTAATTCTTTTCCTAAAAAGCTTTCTAAAAATAAAGCAAGCGATGTATCTTTCGTAAAGCCTTTGTTTTTAGTAATAAAATCTTTCAGTGCAATAATTTTCCCTTTCGTTGAGACTAACGTACTGTTAAACAACGACTCTACACTTGTAGGGATTCCAAATACTGTATCAGCGGGAATAGGATGTAACGTATTCTCTGAATAAATGTAAGAAATACCAGTTTCGTTATATACCATATCATCTTCTAGATTCAGTTCTTTTACAAGAGGCATCACATTTTCATTTCGAGCAACAATTGAATCTGCTCCTGTTTCCATAATAAAATCATTTTCTTTTACACTGTGAATTTTTCCGCCTAAATATTCCTCTTTTTCTACAAGGATCAATTTTAAATCTATATTGTAATCCTTTTTTAATCTTTCTAAGTAAAACATAGTAGAGAGTCCCGTAATACCTCCACCTACGACAACAACTGTTTTCATATCTACTGAGCTCCTAACCGATACTATAAATTGATAAATTTCTTTATTATTATACCCAAAAGTTAGCTTTCTCGACTAGCAGCTTACACAGTCTGTAAAAAGATTGAAATTTACTTAGCGTACGCTAAGTAAAATTTTTGACATGAAACTTATAGTAATACATTTTCAAAAAGTAATAAAATTGCCTATACTAAATTGAACAGGTTTCATATATACATTTTAAAGCATCATTTAGGCACTAACATTTTGGTTATGTACCACTTCACCCTTATGGAATTGTCCTTTTTCTTGACATAGACCAGTCATGTGCCACATTCCTTTTTAAATATTTTTTTTAAAGAAGGTTTCCATTCTGATAAATCCTGATAAACAAACGTTATATTGTCACATATTTTATCTGCAACTTCGTACATATGTTTTATATCATTAGCCGTAAATAATATAGATCCTTTGCGTTGAGTACTGTCTACAATAGTTGGTATGGTGTCGCCCTCTTTTACTAATAGATCAATTAATACAACCTCGGATATGTTAGCCAACCCTTTATACTTGATTTCTTTTAAGCAACCTGGTTTTGGAATCAAGCTTAAAGACATAGCTTGACATTTTGAAGGTACACATCTAAATTCATCTATAGTCTTAGTAGCTAACGCATCATAATAGTATCCAAATTGAGATATGCCGGTTGTTAGTTCCACCATTTTCCAGATGTTACCACCACCTATCCTAACTTGAGACTCTATAATTATTGGCTTATTTTGTTTGTCTATTTTTACTTCTGTATGAGTAATGCCGTCTTCCAGTTGCATATCGTCCAAAAATAGCATTACTTTCTCAATAATTAATTTTTTTTGAGATTCATCTATAGGTGCCGGCATAATAGTATAGTTTATTATAAACGTATCTTCTTTAAATATTTCAGCTGATATAGCTAGTATAGAATGTTTTTTGTTATAAGAAACGGTTTCGACCGTATAAACTACGTCACCTTCAACGTACTCTTCCACTAAAACAGGTAGTTGAATACCATTTTCTTTCATAAATACCTCTACGTCATCTCCCGTGTCTAGCTTAGATACTCCTTTACCACCTGCGCCAATCGGGGGCTTTATTATAATACTATCTTTATTGTTCAAAAATTTATCAACGTCTTTTATGTTATTGCAAACTATCGAATCTATCGAAAAGTCTTTGCCTGCTAGAATTTCACGCATCATGTCTTTATTGCGGGTTATCATATTAGCATTGTAAGAAGGTCCTTTAACATTAAAAATCTTTGCAATTATGCAAGCCGTATCTAAGGCTGCTTCGTTGAAAGATACAACCACATCAAATGGTTTCTCTTTATACAATTCTTCAGCATAGTATACAGACAAGGGTATGTTTGTTGTGTCTATTTCTTTTTTATAGAAACACTTTTCTAAGATAGTTCCATCAAAATATATGTGTTTCGTGTAAGACCCTATATACGAAACAGTATACCCACTGTCTACAGCATCTTGTATAGGTTTTGTCCATCCCCCTATAAATAAAATGTGTGGTGTATTTTCTATGTCAGTTCCTTTTGATACCTTATACATCATAATCATCTCCTCTAAAATGAACTCGTATATTCAATGTCGGTTCCTTTTAATACGCCTCGCCTTAACAACACCATTAAACACAATGTTGTTCCGAAGCCCCCTATAAATAACGTAGTTTGAAGCCCAAATATAGAAACTAAAAATGCACTAGCAAAACTTCCCAATGCCCAAGCTCCCCAATTAAGCGTACGCTGTACAGCATTTACTCTGCCTAGCATGTGACTTGGTGAAGCAAGTTGTCGTATGGTTGCAGCGTAAGGGCCAAATACACCTTCTCCCATACCATGTATGATACTTGCAGCTACTATACCGTAAACGGTTCCCAAGTATCCCATTATCGGTATAAAGGCCAGACCGATAACTGATACAGTAGCGCTATAAATAAGCATTTTTGTATTATTAATTTGTTGACTTTTTTTCATGAGTATCGTATTGCCTATTAAAAATCCCACCGCTGCTGAACCTACAACAAAACCTATTTCAAGTTCAGATAGACCTATTACCTTATAAAGGAATATTACTAAAATGCTATTTAGTATGTATTTAAAAAAACCGTAAACAGCGCCACAGCTTACAATTGGTTCCAATACAGGGTGTTTTTTAAAATATATCAAACCTTCATATATGTCTTTGTATACGGATTTTATATTTACGTTTTTTAAAGAGCCCTCTGTATGCGGTTTAAACTTTGAAATAAATAATACAAACACAAAACAAACAAAATACGTTACTGCGTCAACAGTGAAAGAGCCTGTTAATCCAACTAGAGTAATAACGATTCCTGCTAGCATAGGACCAATTACTATAGAAAGAGACTCCGAAAGTGCTAGTTGTGCATTTCCTTTTTTTAAGTTGTCTTTATCTGTTAATATTTCCGGTAAGAAAGAAGGAATTGCAATATTGTAAAACGTGGTAAATATTCCATTTAAAAACATGAGAAACACCAATAAAGGGAACGTTATTATATTTGTTACAGTCAGTATGAATACTGATAAAAATAAAACGCCTTGACATATACTACAAATTAGCAAAACATTTTTTCTATGAAGGATGTCTATCAAAGCACCGGCTACTAATCCGAAAATTAGGTAGGGTATGAATATAATCCCACGAAGCATGGCAGCATTTGCCTCACTTGTTTGTAGCACCTCTAATGCAAAAAGAGGCAAAGCTACTATTGTAAACTGGGTACCTAACAAACTTATAGACTGCCCTAGCCAAAGCTTGTGAAAATTAAAATGTTTGTTATTTTTCATAATATCCCCCCCATTTGGCAATGTGTATTGCAGTTTTCATAAGAAAACAAGGACCAATAGAGAGAACTGCTTTTTTTAGGTGCCATTTGAAAATGCCTCCTTCAAGTGTTGTTTTTGCTGTCTACGATAAGCTTCCGGCGTTTGTCCGGTTTTCCTCTTAAACAGTGTAATAAAATAAGGTGTATTGGAAAGTCCGACAGACTCACCGACTTCAGCAACTGGGTCATCAACAGTAGTCAATAACATTTTCGCCTTTTCCATTCGGACATGCTGGATGTAGTCCACCGGGGTCATGCCTTTGATTTTTTTAAAGGTTCTATGCAAGTGATAAGGGGTTCCATGACTCAGAAGCGCAAGGACTTCAAGCGTCAACGTTTCATCGCAGTGGCTATCCACATATTCGGTTATGAAATCAATCCACTCCTCATCGGGCAATCTTTGCCTGGTTGGCTTGCACCGTTTGCAGGGACGAAAATGTGCGGCTAGTGCTTGATCAGCATTTTCAAAAAAGCCAATGTTTTCTCTTTTGGGTACTCTTGATTTGCAAGAAGGGCGACAAAAAATCCCTGTTGTTTTCACTGCATAAAAAAATTGTCCGTCATAAGAAGCATCATTATTGGCAATAGCCTGCCATTGTTCATCAGAAACAGGGACGGATAGAATTGGCTTCTCAGAGTCTGGTTGTTGATTAGTTCGTTTCAGATTCGTTTTCCAATCGTATGTCACTTTGAATCACCTCTAGCTTCAGTATAACCCTGGAAACCCTGTATTGTATGCATTTTGGAATGTAACAGCAAGATAACGAAATTACAATGACGAGTTGTTATGTAATCATACCGGTCTATGGCTCTTCCCAAGATTCCATCCTTTTTCTTTAGATATTCGATTTCGTTTTGCCCATACGTTTGAATAAGAAAAAAGGTTGGATTATTCCGCCTCCATTACATGTTCAACAATCTGAACAAGCATAATACTCAATAGCAATCTAATTTCTTTTTTATCCCGCATTAACGGGCAGTAAAAACCCGATTGGTTCAACTAACCATCAGTGGGAGATGAAAAAACTCTCCACTGATGGAAGTTTCACTTTATGTTGCTTTAATCTTTACAAGGATAGGAACAATTTAGAATTTAGTAAAAAAAGCTTCTTAGGTAAGAAGCTTTTTTTATGTTGGCATATCACCCACATTTCAATGAAAATATACGCTAACTTTACAACAATAAGGTTTATGTAATAAATTTAGAATGAATATTCAAAATAAAGGTGTGAGTTAATGAAAATATAGGGAGGATAATTATGAATAAGGTACTTGGTACTTTTAAAAATGCTTTCTTAGATTTATTCTCAATGAGTAAAGGCTTTATATACGGATTTGTAATGGTTGGTTTATTTATTGTAATTAGTTGTGCTTTGTTATTCGGAATTCTGTTTCTAAAAAACTTAATCTTTTAGTCAATTATTACTGTGATATTGAACTACCCCCACCTACCGTTACACGCTTGAGGTAGGGGGCTTCTCGCCAAATATGATAAATATGTTTGCTTATTAAGTTAACGGGTAGGGTTAATTGAAGAACGATTATCCATGTCGTTGTGGTAAATAAGGTCATTTGCCAAGTTGAAGCAACAAGCCATCCTGGTCCATAAGCACCAGAAAAGCTCAGCGGTGCATAAAACAGTCCAAATCCTACAACGCTCCATAGCAACCATTCAGTTGGTTGTTTTTTCATATACTAAACAAGCTGCCTCAAATTCCCTCTATACATAACAATGATAAGTAATAGCGGAACCATAAAGAAACAACGGAAAGATGCGCTCCAAATCCAGCTTCCGCCTTGTAAGTCCATTGCTCTGTTTAACACAAAAGTAAATGCAAAGAAAATAGAAGCCACTATTCCTAATATAATCGCCTTCATTTATAACTCCCTAAAATAGTAATTTTCTTATCATCTCATTCAAAAAAGGAAGGGGAAAGAAATCCCCCTCCTAAATACTATAAAGATGCCTTCAATTTGTACTCATGATATATTAATCGTCACAATCATGCTCACGTGCGATAGCTAGAGCGCTAAAAGAAATTGGCCCAACAACTTCTGCTGTTGTATTTTGAGTAATATTTTCAGCAGTTACACGATACTTATGAGAGCCAGATTTTACATTCGTGTCTATCGCTTGAAATGTTACGATATAAAATTGTTCTGAGTCAGCAGATTCTATTCCTTGTTGAGCCACAAAAATTTCTTGATCATCGCGAAAAATTCTAAACACAACTTGAGCAATTCCAGTAACTCCTTTTATACCAACAGTAAAAATAAGTTCCACATGATTTTCTTTTGCCTGTTTTTTAGGGATGTGAACACGTAGTTCCGCCAATTTAACTCTTTTTGGAGATTGCGGAATGTTAAAAGCTTTTGTTTCATCTATTTTACGAAGTGGTTCCGTTGCTTGGTAATCAATAATATGAAACATTCTAAATCACCTCCTCTATCTCTATTTTAAAATATGTAATAGAGATAGAGGTTGCTTGTATATCTATCATTCTTTCAAGTTTTTAATATTATGAAATCGCTAACTATATATAAGTTAAAAAACGACATAAAAACCAATTTCTTTTTTTAGGGAGGACGAGAACATCTGGCCATGTGTAGAAGCGGCCAGGCCTTTTCCTACCACGCGCAAGGTTTAAAACAAATGGAGCAAGCGAGTACAGGTCATGTTGTATCCAGCACAGCAGTAATTAATATGTTGAAAAATTAAAATGGATTTATATAAGCCAACATCACGTATTTTCACTTCTTACAAAAATAACACCATAAATTCTTCATCCCGATAGACGTTATCCATTTTCAATGCCCTTTTTTCTACACCATACGATTCAAATCCAATTGAATGATATAATTTTTTTGCTGCAATATTATCTGAAACAACTGATAAGCCAATTTGTTCTACATTTAACTTCTTTGCTTTTTTTACGACTTCATGTATTAAATTACGTGCATACCCTCTTCCTCTACTTTGAGCACTTACATATATTCCAACAATATGCCCTTTATGACGCCGCGCTGCTCTTGATTCTGTTAATAGTGTTACAACCCCTACTAACTTATTATTCTCATCAAAAGCACCAAATGTATAGCTATGTTCCCCTTGTAGATTTTTTATTACTTCCTGAATCGGCTCTTCCTTTTTGATTGCTTCTTCATATGTCGTAACATATGCTTCTGGATTTTTTTGCAATGCTTCTAAGCGTAAATCCCAATAATTTTCTGCATCCACTTCAGTTAACACTCTAATCATCCGGCTACATCCTTTCTTACATGTAAAATAAAAACCTGCCTTTAGACAGGTTCTACAAAATTAGATTTTCCCCTCTATATTATGAATCAACGAGTAGTTTACATAATAATATTATAAAATATTTTTACTTGTTTAATGAAAAAATACGAAGCACTTCATCAACTTTACTCATAGTGGCATCAGTTAACTGATGATTTTCAGTTTGATAGAAATGATATGCCTTTTGTAGACCGGTATGCAAATTTACTTGTGGCACATATAAATGATGCGCATTTAATTTTTCTATATTCATCGTGTAAATAACATTACGGAACGGAAAATAATTTCGTGTTGAAATGGCAGGGTCTAATGCTGTTTCATCTATTTCCACAGTACGTGCTTCTATTCCTACTACTTGGCTTGCTGTATCGACAAGTGTCTTCCATGTAATATCTTCCGGATACGACAAATTATAAGCTTGTCCATTAGATTGTTCTGAACCTATTACACTTTCCATCACTCGAACGACATCATCAATATGCACAAATTGCACTGGCCCCACATGTTTTGGAATAGGAATAGCAAGTTTTTTTGTCAAGCGATCAAATATGTACGCTTCTCTATACAAATTATTGCCTTCACCATAAATATACGAAGGTCTAAAAATCGTAATTGGAAATCTTTCTTGTTTATGTAAGGAAAATAAATAATCTTCCGCTTCTTTTTTATCGAGTCCATATTGTCCCCAATTATAATTTTCTGTCCGCTCAAAATCTTCAAATAAAGTTTGATTAGAAGGAGCGTACACTGCTCCTGAACTACATAATACATATCGCTTTAATTTACTTGTATCTACATAATCAAGCAATGTTTTCACATGATTCTTATGATAAGCCGTAATATCAAAAATATAGTCATACTGTTTATCTGAAATATTCTTCTTTACGTCTAAAGGAACATTTCGATCTCCTATCAGATGTGTACGTACTCCCTCATACGTAATCTCACGTGTTCCTCTAGTAAAAATATCTACTTCATATCCTTTAGAAATGAAAAACTTTGCTAAAGCTTCACTGACAAACTGCGTACCACCCATTACTAATATTTGAACCATCTATGTATCCCCCATTTTCTAAAGAATCTATTTACACTATAAGTTTATAGCTCTAACCCATATTTTCCCACAACAACTTCTATGTTTAACTTTCTCATCATGAATTTCTCTGATTCTGTAATTTTTTCAAATCCATATTGCTCATATAACGCATGTGCATCTTTGGTAACCAACATAAATCGTGTGCCATGAAGCTTTGGATGCTTTACAATCGTCTCTATTAACCTCTTACTTAATCCCCTTCCTCTATAAGTTGGTAAAATAAAGACATCTGCTAACCAAGAGAAGCGAACAAAATCGGTAACAACTCTTGCAAACCCTATTTGTTGATCTGTTTCACTTTCATATACACCATAACAAAGCGATGAATTTTTAATTACTTCGACAACCAATTCTTTAGGCATCCCTTCCGCCCAATAGGAGTCATTGCAAATGAAAATCATGAATCGTATCGATTTGTAACAAATCTTTATTTGTTGAAATATAATAATTGTTATTTTTCTCTACATATAAGGCAGCTTCCTTCATTTCAAATTCCTCCTTATTTCACAAAGATAAAGGTAAATGCAGTTGTTTCGGAATAGCGTGTAAAAACTCTGGTGTATATTTCAATCTAATAGAATAAGAATGCTGGTTAAACTGTAATGTATTTTCTTTTTTGTTTACGTTTTGGATAAACTCAAGATTTGGAGTTCCAAAGGTAACATTCATTGTTGGCATTAACGCCTTCATATCAATTGGAATCCACGGCCTTCCTTCTTTCACAACAACCGCATGTGCAGTTCCTCCAATTACAAAATTAAATATATCTTGGTCATGTATCGTCCTCATTTGCAATGTATTTTTTAGCCATTCTCGAAACATAGGAACAGACGGAACTGGAAATCCAACTTCTCTTACATACATAACTTGCAAAGGACCATTTCTTTGTAAAACATCTTCTTGTACATATTCATGTGAAATAATCTCAAGAATATTTCCGTCACCATCTTTAAAATATACAGCTTTACTGATTGTAGAATGATGCATAACCTTTTCGCCTCGTTTATCCTTTAAAATTTGGACACCCGATTGTGTGAGCCACAATGCGATTTCATCAAACAGAGAGTACGGCACTTGAAAAGCAAAATGAGTTGGCACAATTGGTTCTAATATTTCTTTGAAGCTAATGGTTGTAAAAGGAGTAATTTGAAATTGAATGTACGTTTCCGTTTGTTTTGCAATAGGAAATTGTAGTATATCAGCATATACTTGTTTTACGCCTTCAATGGATAATGTTTGTAATTCTATATCTAAAAAATGTGTAATCATCTAGCATCCCTCACAATGTTTATTTACTACTAGTGTATAAGATATACATAGTAAAAGAATCCACTTAAAGAGGGATACTCTACGTGCTACTTTTGTAGCATTTGCTTTCCAAATTCTTTATCAAATCTATATATTTTCAATAGGCTACTCTCCTTTTCTATGTAAAATAAAACGACCACCTCGCTCTATAATATGCTCCCAATTACGCATAGCTTGCTCTACCGTTATACATTGGTACGGATTAAACATCGTTTGACCATCTTTATTAAATACGAGATTATCAGTTAATGCATAGCAAGCATGAACAATTAATCCATCTTGTTCCCAAACGAGCACATCACCTTCCTGAATGATCTTTGTATCTATTCGCTTATGTATTCTGTAGCCTTTTTTTATCTGTTTCAATCGCCGCCAAAGTAGCAGCTAAGCAATTAGGTCCATTTTTATTAATGAATTGATTTATATAAGGCGAAATATTATTCTTCATGAAATCATCAATTAATACGGACTGTTCCTGCACAAACATTTCTGCAACATGTATTAATAATAAGATCCTTAATTGCTCCGAAAGTTCTTTCCACATATGTCCTTGCAAAATAATCAGTTCCTTATTTTCATATGAGAAAGTATGTCTCTCGAGCCAAGATTCCCATTCTACTGGATTGATTCGCACACCATTTTGAAATATTCCTCTTAATTGATGTACTTCGAAAATAAACCCACGCTGTAATCGAACTTGTTCTCTTAATATTTGTTTCTGGATTTGATTATTTAATGTTAAAAATTCTTCATTAGACATTCTAGCAATATAAAAGGCTTCATTTCGAACATTCCATGTTAAATATGCGGTTCTTTTATCTACAGGAATATATACTGCATTTCTCTCCTCTACCTTGCAAAATGCTGGTTTCTTTTCAAAGAAAAAATAGTCTTCATCAGGAACAAATAAATCCTGCCAGCTATTTATCACTTCATCAGATATTTGATTATTTTTGACGATGTGCACTTTTATCACTCCGCAACATTTCAAAAAACTCTTCTCTTAACATGCTAAAACGATAACGATCAATAAATCCCCCGTGTCTCAATCGATCTTTTCTCATTAATCCTTCACATACAAATCCAGCCCGTTCATAACTTTTCATCGCTTTTATATTATCTGCATCTACTCGCAGCCAAATTTTTTCTAAATCAAACTGATTAAAGCCAATTTGCAGCATTTGGTATAAAGCAGCCATTCCGTATCCTTTTCCCCAATATCGTTTATCTCCAATCGCAATTCCGAGCTCTGCATTTTTATTTGTTCTATCAAAATTTTTCAAATCTACCCAGCCAATATGCACACCATCTTCAGAACAAATCGCTCTTTGTTCATAACCATTTGTACGATTAACACACATTTCAATCCATTTTCTTGTCTCTTCACGTGTGAAAGGTGGATATTGATCTGGAACAACCAAATGCTTCGTTACTTCTTTATCTAAAGACCATTGATAGCGTTCTTCTATATCATTTAGTGATAATTCTCTTAATTGAACATTCGGTAAATTAAACATGTAATCATTCCTCATTTTTATATGTTTGTACAATTAGTTCTCCTATATTTTGCAGCACTTGTTCTAGTTGATACCACTCTGTATTTTCATCGCTTGCTTGAACAAATCCAATACAAAATAACACTCGATCTTCTAAATATAAATAACCAGCATCATTACAAACTGTTTCAAGCCCACCAGTCATATGTAGCCATTCATGTTGATTTGAGAATCGGAAACCGTCTGGGTCTTCTTGTTCTTTTAAAGATTCGAAGATAAACATATTCTCTGTTTCATGCTTATATAAGAATTTCATGAATTGAAATACACTAGCTGGTGTACCGCAATTTTTAGTTATACTCGTATTATCCTTGTTAACGAGTATATCGAGTTTCATATGCTGTAATTCAATATTCATCTCTCTTATATCAATTTTTTCTAAAATAGAATCATATGCTTCTCTCGAATGTTTACGAATAGCCTCTTTAATTGTTATTGGTGCTATATGCTCGTTTTTCTGAAAAGCAATACTACCTACAATCCATTTTGCCAAACTTGCTAGAGGGAACTTTTTATTTTCATTTATACATAGCGTTTCCCTTGTTTTTGTGTCATACAAATACAGACCTATTTCAACAGAAGAAGGAATGAGTTGTTGGATATCCTTTATCAAAAGTTTATTAAGTCCCATTACTTTTCCACCTTCCCAATACAAAACCCCTCAAAAAGTCGACCTCCGTACATGTCTAAAATGCCATTAACAAATACGATAACTTGCTCTTTCGCTCCCGTTTTATAAAATTGTTCAAACACCGCTGCAAACTCTGCAGCAAACTGTTCATCATATTTCTTTAAGGTTTTCATAAACCACTTTGATTGCCCAGTCCAACAATTATTCATACGTAACACGAACTCATGAACAAGATTAGCAAGATGATTTGCGATAAACAATTCATCTTCTCGCTTTGTTGCACCAACAAAATCGTCTAATACATCTGTAATAAAATAACGTTTCTGTTGTATCATTTCTTTTGTCCAAGGTTCAGGTCCTTTTTCCAATAGTTGCTGCGCTTCTTTCTTAATAGCTGGTATGATGCCTTTTATATCTTTTAGCACAATTCCTTCTGTAACGAGCTGCGGTAAAGAAGGACGGCCACGTTTGCAATCACTCGCAAAAAAGTCTTTATAAGATGTAAAATTATGTACAAACACTTCAACAGGCCATCCATTTGCTATGAATGATTCACGATATGCTGAAGAAAGCGAACTGTCAAAAATGATAATGTCTAGATCTGAAGTTTTTGTTCCCTCTCCTCTTGCAATACTTCCACCTAAAAGAGCCGCATCACAATTTGGAAATTGAGATGCAAGTATTTGTTTAGCTGCTTCTACTGGTTCCACATTTATCCCTCCTAATAATTCATTATTTATATATTCTTTACTATCTATTACCACTTTTGATATATTCGACATTATTTTTGTTTTTCCTATTATTTATTAAAAATACGGTATGTGAAATTTTAAAAAACTACTTCTTTATATAGCCTGCATATCTCTTAATAAATTAAAAAGGATCCATTTTGACAAGACAGTAATCAAAATGAATCCTTCTCCTATAAACTTAATTTTATCCCGCTATTCGCGGGCAGTAATACTCCCACCTCAAAATTCGGCGAAAGCATTGTCCAGTTCCAGTGGCTAGAATCTCCGGTCGTTTCCGCTTTTCTTAAAAAGTTAGGTGGGAGATAAACTGCTGGCATGCGCCCGATTGGTGAGAGCTGATAATCAGTGGGGAATGAAAAAAACCCGCTGATTAAAGTTTCACGTTATTTTTCCAATGGTAGTAAAACAAAATATAGTCCCCTCTTTATTTGACTGTACAGTATATTTGATATTAAGCAATCTACATATATCCTCAATTATTTTTAATCCAAGTCCCGTACTTTCAACATTCATATCAAACCCCATTCCATTATCTCTAATCGAAACAACACTATTTTCAATCGTTACCACAAGTGTTTTCGCCTTCGAATGTTGTAACGCATTCTGAAAAATGTTATCAAACAACCTTTGAAGCCACAAATCGTTACTAGTCCATATCAAATCTTTATGTATTGGATTATATATTAATTCCATGTCATGCATACTATACAGATAACTCCACTTTTTAACCATCGTTTCTAATACATTATGTATATTCACATCATCATTTACAATATAAGAATTCTCTAACGTATCTGTAGATTGTAATTTAAATTCATTGGTTAATTCAGCAATATACTGTATTTGTTGATATAAAGATTCTAGTATTGGTGTTTGTTCATTATATTGGCCTTCTATAAAAAATAGTTGTAATCTCATAGCTGTTAAAGGTGTATTAATATCATGCCTTAATTTATTTAAAAGTTCCTTTTTCATTTCCTCTTGCTGTTTCAGTTCTAATTCCCGATATGTAGTTCTTTCAATTAATAAATTTACTGATTTAATTAATTCTCCTATTTCATCTTCACTTTCCACATCTAATGTATTTGGAACCTTTTTATCGCTAGCTAAATGTCGAATTGTCTTATTTAATATATTTATTTTATTTAATAGCGAGTTAATTGTTTTCGAAAATAAAAAGGCTAACAATAATAGTGATACAAAAAAGATAACTAGCATTGTAGGATATGCAAATGATTCATGGAAAGGAATGTACTTATTCTTCGTCTTAAAGACACTATCATAAATTACTGACATAAGCACACTAATCAGTAGCAATAACAAAGGTACGCTAATAATAGCGGAAAATAATAATAACTGGTACTTCTTCTTTAATTTCATTTCTTCATATAGGTATTTAGTCGATACCCTTCTCCATATATATTTTGAATAATTTCACCCGTTTGATCATGAATTTTTGTTCTAATCTTTTTTATATGTACGTTCACAATATTGGGGTTTCTGTCTTCCAATTGCCATAAATAATCAAAGAAATGTTCTTTCGTTAAAACTCTATCCCTATTTTCATATAAATAAAAGAATATTTTACGTTCAATCGCGGTAAAAACAACTTCATTATGTAAGCTAGTATTGAAAACCTTTTTATGTTCTGCATCAATATATAAATGTTTAATTTGCGTAAAAATACCATATTGATTATCTAGCATTTTCTGCATTCTTAGTAACAGCTCTCTCGGATCAAAAGGCTTTACCATATAATCCTCACCTATTGTCAAACCTTGGAGTTTGCTATCCATATCACTTCGAGCAGATAGAAAAATAACTGGAATATTTAACCCGAGATTTTTTATTTTCTTTGTAATTTGATAGCCATCTTCACCTGGCAACATAATATCCATTATGACTAAATCTATCTCATGGATGATTTCAGTAATATCTTTTCCTTCTTTCTTCCAACATACATTGTACCCTTCGCGTTGCAAAATTTTTTGCAATAAATCACCAATCATCAAATCATCTTCAATAATTAAAATATTATATCCTTTCATCACGTAAAACCCTTCATTTTTTATCTTTCTTATTCATAAACTCCATTGTAAGATTGTAGATTTCATCTGGTTCGTATAAATAAATACAGTGTGTACCACTAACTGTTATCACTTCTGAATTTGACAGCTGTTTAGCAAAATACTTATAATCTTCATTCTTCTGTTTTGTAATTTTCGAATTTTTATATTGTTCAGCAACCGCATCTATAAACAATATCGGTGTTTCTTTTGGGAACGGTAGGTGAATTGATTTCTTCCCATTTTCATATGCCTGTAAAAGCTCTTGCTCCATATCATCATTAAAGAATTGTTTATATGCTAGTGCTTTATATACCTCTTTTTCCTGTTCAGTTAAAAAAGATTGTCGAATGACTTCGGGATTATAAGTCACAGAGGGAATGAGTCGCTGAAAACCAATTTTCGTTAACATATTTATTCCTCTTACTTTCAATGAATCCACTAGACCCATTTTACAAGTTACGTACTGCTGAGGTAAACCAATATCTAAAGCAATAATCCCCTTTACTTCATTTGGGTATTTTTGTGCCCAGTAAATCGCTTCTATACCTGAGATAGAGTGTGGCACTAATATATACGGTGGTTTATTTCCGCTTTGAAGTAGTGCTTCTCTACTTTGTTCTAATATTGTATCAATATCTCTGTCATCTCTAAAAGCATCGCTGTAACCATAACCCACTCTTTCAATGACAGCAATCTTGTTTTCTTTTGAAAATTTGCTATACAAACCTTTCAATTCATAAACAGGAGCAGCTATCCCAGCACCAGACATAAATACATATGTATCCTCACCGCTACCTTCATTATATACATTCATTTTTTTGTTATTAAAATGAACGAACGTTCCCTTACTTTTAATTAACGCTGATTCCTTGCTTAATTGGTAGTTATGGTATATGCATACAGATATTGAAACAAGTAAAATAACCGCAATGAACCCAACAAATATATTTTTTAATACTTTAAACAAATTTCTCATAGCATTCTCCTTTCAAGTTATATTGAAAGGATACGAGATAAAAATAAATTTCTAATAAATTTTTTAGTAATTAAATTTTTCTCTATTATATTTTTCTAACATATAAATCGCTGCTATGCAGAATAAAACATGACCTGCACTCGTCTTCTCTTTTTGTTTTAACCTTACATGTGGCAGAAAAAGGACCTGACCGTTTCTATTCGTTTCCAGATTCCCCCTAAAAAAGGAGGATGTCGATTTTTCAATTTGTATTTACATAAATTAATTTACAAACATTTTTCAGGATCGATTTCAATAAACTCCCATTGTCCTTTCTTATTCTTTTTATATTGCGTAACCAAAATATCTGTATCATTTGTTAGTTGAAAAAATACAAAGCGATATTTGTTCCCGTCGGTTCCAATCACATCAATTTGTTTCGTATAACCTTCTTGTTTTGTTGGTAGTCTTTCCTTTACTAGTTTACACCAATTCCCAAACTGGATATCAACAACCGCCTCTGCATTATGCTGCCAAAGATGATAAGCGGCACATAAAAAATCTTCACCGTATAGGTCGATATCAGCAATTTTGTATGAATTGCCTTCCTTTTCAATATAAATATAACCGTAATAATAAGAAAAATATGTTACCTCTTTGGCTGAACCTTCAATTGTTTCAATTTCAAAGAAATAACGAGTTGCCTTTGGATATTTTTTATCTCGCTGTAACGATGCTAGTTTTATTAAATTGATATGTCCAATTCCTTCGAACGAACGAAAATAGCTTTTATAGGAAACCTTTTCTTGATATTGACTTGTAAAAAAGTTATAAGCGATTGGGTACGGTATTTTTGACATTCCAACAGTTCCGCATCCTCCCTTTTTATTTTTTGTAAGATTTTCAGCTTCCCGTAAAACACTAAAATAATGAATAATTGTATGTTCTGGTGAATTCATAAGCGACGGTGGAAGAACAATTTGATTGTACTGTTTATCAATGAAAGGATCAAAAAATTGATAGTTAAACCGATTATTTAGAACAGAAAAGCATGAAGGACGAAAATATTTTTCTATATTCTCTTCTCTTTGTATTCTTTCACCACTTTGTGCGTTTCCTTCTCTCCATTTTTGTTTTTGCAAAATTGCTCCCATAATAATTGTACGCGTATTTAAGTTTTCCCTTCGTATAAGTCGTTGAAAAAAAGGGAATTTCCCATCCTTTAAATGAAAGAATTTCATAGTTCCACTTCACCTCAAAATCATACGTTTTTTTAAATGTATGATTTTATTACACGATTCATAAACAAAATCCAAAAAATCTTGCATTGATTTCATAAATCATTTCTTTACTTGTAAATATATTTTTTTACAGTACTATACATAAAATTACTAATATAATAGAATGATAAAGAATGGGATTATTAGAAATAGAAAGAAGGACATTTATGCGTAACAAATCATCTCTCGTAACTTTATTTAAAAGAACTCTTATTATGTGTGTAGGAATTTCATGCCTATACGGGGCATCTGTAGGATCGAACTACATTGTAAGTGCTAGTACAGAAGATTCCCCACAATCTGTTCAGCTAGTAAGTGAAATGCAAACTGCACTAGCTCCAAAAGAGGCGCCAGAACAATACAATGGTCAAATTAGAAAAGTAGCTTATCTTACTTTTGACGATGGACCAGGAAAGTACACAGCTCAATTATTAGATACATTAAAACAAAATGATGCGAAAGCTACTTTTTTCCTTATTGGCTCTAACGTTAAAGAATATCCAAATTTAGTGAAACGAGAATTATCAGAAGGTCACTATGTCGGCATGCATAGTATGTCACATGACTACGCGAAGCTATACAAGCAAGGCGGTTATGTGAATGAAATGAAAGAAGATCAAAAATTAATTTCTAATATTATTGGACGAGATCCAAAATTAACACGTCCACCATATGGTTCTATGCCAGGACTTACTGATGCATTGCGAAATCAAGTCGCTGAAAATGGTTTGCGAGTATGGGATTGGACTATTGATTCTTTAGATTGGAAATATAATAAAATGCCAGTGGATGCTGCTTCTGCTAAAATTGTAGAAAATGTAGTTGCAGGTGCAAAAACAAACAGAGAAGTAATCCTGCTTCATGATATTCATCCACAATCTGTTTCTGCCGTAGCTGCTATTATTAAAGGGTTAAAAGAAAAAGGCTATGAGTTTGACAGTTATAATGAAAACGAACATTTCGAATTAAACTTTTGGCATGATAAACGAATTTAACATAAATAAAAGGGCTGATTTCTATATGATAGGAATCAGCCCTTTTATAATTACATGTATGCTCCATATGAAATATCTACTTTTCTATCTTATTTTTTAATCTGCAGAATGGGTATCAATATGAAAACCTCTTAGTTTATCAGGATTTAAAATATTATAAATGGATTTAATTTTATCCCCTTCAAATTCAAAACTCATTACCGCTTGTACTCCAGTGTGATTTCTTATTACAATTCCGGGAGAACCATTTACCTCTGTTTGCATCATAGAGTATTCTTCTTGATTCATAAGAAATTTAGTTACTAAAGCAATAAGAAGTTGTTTTACACGCACTGCACCATAAATCGGTTTGACTGCAGCGGTTACTTTGCCGCCGCCATCTGCATAATAAGCGATGTCTTCCCATAGAACTTCCATCACTTGATTTGTATTTCCCTGCCGAATAGCGTGTATAAAACATGTGATGACTTGTTCATGATCTCCTTTCACACTTTCAACCGCAATTTGCTTTTCAAGTTCTGGAAGCGCCTTTTTTATCCTACTTAAGATTTTACGGCAATTTGCTTCTTTTTTTTGCACAATTTCAGCAATCGTATCATAGTCATATTCCAAAATTTCACGAAGTATAAAAATGGCTCTTTCAATTGGATTCAATTGTTCAAATAGTACAAGCAAAGCATATGACATATCATTTTTTACCATCATTTCCTGTAATGGATCTGCTTCTATTACAGCGATAGGTTCCGGCAGCCATGTCCCAACATATAGTTCTCGTTTTTTCTTAGAAGATTTCAATAGATCTAGGCAACGGTTCGTAACCAATTTACACAGAAATGTTTTTATATTTGATCTATACTTCATTTCATATTCATTCAACTTTATAAACACATCTTGAATAATATCTTCTGCATCAGCAATACTACCTGTCATTTTATAAGCAAGTGAGAAAAGAAGAGGTTTGTACTCGATATATAATTGGCTTAGTTCAGCGTTTTCCATAGGTAAAATCCTCACTTTCTATTCCATTAGGCGCAATTAGACAAGTAAACTGGCTTGATCCCATGTTCGCTCTCGAATTCGAGCACCAATTTTACCGGATAAAATAAAATCAAGTCCCCATTTTTGAACCCAAACGAATCCATTATTAGGTCCAAGACTAATACAATATAATTTTACCGGATACGCTTTGTGAGTAATAGAGTTAGATATTCCATATATCTCATTCTTTAAAATTTTACTTAATCTCGTTGCCTGAGGAATCGCTTCTTTACACGTCATTCCATCTACTTGATTCGTTTTTTTGTCAACAACTCTTGCACAGTCTCCGATTGCATATATATGTGAGTGCCCTTTTATACAATACGTATCCGTAACTAATATTTGGTTCCCACTCGACAATGGCAGATGAAATGTTTGAATGATAGGATTCACTTTCACACCTGGTGTCCAAACACACTCTCCCGCTGCATATGTTGTTCCGTCTGTACAAAGTAACTGACCGTTTTCAAATTTCATCACTCTCGTTTTAGACATAAATTTTATTCCAATCTTGTTGAGTTCATATGTTAATCGTTCACTTACTTTTACCGGAACACCACGTAATAAATGTTCTTTTGAATCAAACAAAATGACTTCTACCTCAGCTGGATTAAGCCCAGTTTTTTGAACTTCTTCTTTAAACCAAACACATATTTCTGCGGAAGTCTCAATACCAGTAATTCCTCCGCCAACAATAGCGATTCGCAATCGTTCTCGTCTTACTTCTTTATTTCCTTCTGTTTTTGCTAGTTGAATTAAAGAAAGCAATTTTTGTCTTACGTCCAAAGCAGTCTGCACATTACTTAATGTTGTCCCGCCTAACGTACTAGGAATTTCTTGAATAACACTCCCTAGAGCTAATACAAGATAATCATATTGCACTGTTCTTATTCTTTCATCTTCTAATTTTATATCTATTTCTCTTTCGGAATGATTACACGCTATCGCTTCCCCTTTTATATATTCCATTCTATCTGTACAATACCTTTTTAATGGAACTTTTAAATCCGCATCTTCAACAACTGACTTAAACAATAAGACCTTCCGAAAATGAAACGAATTTTTATCCACTAACGTAACTTTTACTTCTTTTCCTAATGAATGACCCAATTCTTTCTTTAATCCATTTAACAAATTAATACCAGCAAATCCTCCGCCTAAAATAACAATATGTTTCATCTTCATTCCCCCTTTACCCTTAAAACGATTTGACCTATTTACTTGTGACATATTGAAAGGGGAAATTAAAAAACTACCTGCCCCTTCGGTGAGTATAGAGACAGGTAGTTTTTTTATATACATTCCATTTTGTTAGTTTACTTTATACAAACTACTTGACCCTTTGTCATTTGTACTAGTTCATCAGGTGTTAAACGAAATATTGCTTTCGGGTGTCCTGCAGCAACCCAAATCACATCATACTGCAAAAGATCTTCATCAATAAGTGTTATAATTGACTCTTCATGTCCTAATGGCGGAACACCTCCGATTACAAATCCAGTATGTTCCCGTACAAAATCAGCATCAGCTTTTTTTAATTTTTCATGTAACTGGTTCGCGAGTTTCTTTTCATTAATCCGATTTATTCCACTTGCAACAATTAACAGTGGTCTATCGGAAGTTTGTAGCCTAAAAATAATTGGTTTACCAATTTGCGCAACTTTACAGCCGATTGCTTCTGCTGCCTCTTGAGCAGTCCATGCATTTTCTGGTAATTCTATTACTTGATTCGTATATCCTAGTTCTAATAATTTATTTTGTACTCGCTGTGCGCTTTCTTTTATACCTTTCATACATTTCATTCCCTTCCATTTTCTAAAATATTTACTATCTATTCTTCCTAGAACGCAAGGACTCCTCTTCTTATGTAGCATCATAAAACACCTTTTTATGAAACAAAAAAACATCCCCTACATAAAGAGGCCACTGAAAAAGTGAAAGCTTCTTCGATTTAATCGAAGAAGCTTTCACTTTTTATGTATAATTTTCATTTTTTTTATGAATAATGGTTGTACTAATTCTAGGTGGT
>NZ_JAKUFS010000010.1 GCF_022663535.1 Bacillus cereus group sp. BfR-BA-01380
TTTCGCACCATGCGGTGCAAAATGTTATCCGGTATTAGCCCCGGTTTCCCGGAGTTATCCCAGTCTTATAGGCAGGTTACCCACGTGTTACTCACCCGTCCGCCGCTAACTTCTTAAGAGCAAGCTCTTAATCGGTTCGCTCGACTTGCATGTATTAGGCACGCCGCCAGCGTTCATCCTGAGCCAGGATCAAACTCTCCAATAAAGTTTGTCTAGCATCATAAATAAAAATTGACGTTTCACGTTGTTTGTTTCGTTCAGTTTTCAAAGAACTTATCCGCCGCTCAATTGCGACTTCCTCATGTTAACATCTTTGTTTTTCGATGTCAACACTGTTTTTTACTTCTTTTTTCATCTCGCTTTCTGCTCTTGTGCAGCAGCGACGTTTATTAATATAGCATGCTCCTTATAGATGGTCAACACTTTTTATAAAAAATTTCACATCCTAATTCAACCCTCAAACACCTTTAATCATCCAAAAATTCAGAAATTTGTGTTATATTATATTTATAACTACTCAGCCATACATTTCATTTAGAAATTTGGTAAAGGGTACGATTCAAGTGAAAATACGCCCCTTATTACCTATAGAAGAAAGTTATTTTCATCTTAATCATATAGATTGCTGCCATGAAGATACAAATGGCAATGCACCTTGTTGCATTTCTTTTTTTAAAACTTTGCGCGTGGCAGGAAAAGGCACTGACCGCTCCCATACATAGCCAGTCCCTCTTGACCATTTAAAAAATGCTTTGTTTCTTTTTTTCATAGAGCGCCTGAGTAGTTACTTATAACTTATAGGAAGGTGAAATGGATGAGCATTAAATACTCAAATAAAATCAATAAGATTAGAACTTTTGCATTAAGTTTAGTATTTATTGGGCTTTTCATTGCATACTTAGGGGTTTTTTTCCGAGAAAACATTCTTGTTATGACAATTTTTATGATGGTCGGTTTTTTCGCTGTCATCGCTAGTACTGTTGTTTATTTTTGGATTGGTATGCTATCAACAAAAACCGTTCAAGTTGTTTGTCCATCTTGTAACAAACCAACAAAAATACTTGGACGAGTTGATGCTTGTATGCATTGTAACCAACCACTCACACTTGATCGAAAGTTAGAAGGAAAAGAATTCGATGAAAAATACAATCGAAAAGGTTACAAAATGTAACGGGAAGCCTACATTTACTTTCTATAATGCTTTGTTAAATGATAATGTTGATATCTAAGGAAAAGGATTGATTCAGCCCTTTGCTGATTTCTACTTCAACTAACCAATACTTTAGTTGAAGTATCCTTTTCATTCATTATCCCATTTAGTAATTGCATAATGGACTTCTTTTGGATTGGGATCATGTTCCAAATATCCTCCATAGCGAGAAACTAGAACACCATAGCTCAAATCTTGACTAATAATCCATGTATCATCATTGTTAATACATTGCCATAGAATACTAAAGTTCTTTATTGCCCATTTTCCGTTAACAAGAAATATCGGACTGTCATCTATCCCCAAAAATAAATAAACTAATCTTGCTTCAATATCTATCCCTTCCACATAATGAATAACCTCTTGTTCCCAACTAAATTCCTTTCTGAAATTACTATAATTAATTACAAAATCCCATTTATGTAATTCAAAGTTCCATTTCTCGTGGACCTTATTAAGGATTGTTTCTAATTTCGGAGATGTAATTACATCACTTTTTTCTATAACAGTTGACATATCTTTGGTTAGTAAACTCATTAATTTATATCTCTGGCTCTTTTGTTTAGCTATTTTTATCTTTTGTTTTAAACGCGCCTTTCGTTCATCCATAATCGCACCCCGTTACTGTTAATCGCATTCTTCTTTCATTTAAAATAAGAATACGATTAATTTTTTTATTGTATTAAACTACACTGTTAGTTTAACAAAAAATCAACAGCGGTCTTTAACAGAGCCTTCTATAAAAAAAAGAGCCGACTTAAAGCGTCAGCTCCTTAACCAATCTTATTACTTATTACTTATTACAGTCCTGACAAGCACCGTAAATTTCTAAACGGTGACTATTGATTACAAAACCCGTTGCTTTTGCGGCTTCGTTCTCAATCTCCTCTAAACCTGCATACGGAAAATCAACAATCTTACCACATTTTTCACAAATAACGTGATAATGCTGACTTGTAACGTAATCAAATCTGCTAGAGGAATCACCATAGGTAAGCTCTTTTACAAGCCCTACTTCTTTAAATACGCGTAAGTTATTATAAACTGTCGCAACACTCATATTTGGAAACTTACCTTCTAATGCTTTATAAATCTCGTCCGCTGTTGGATGCATCATAGATTCCACAAGGTACTCTAAAATAGCATGACGCTGTGGAGTAATGCGTACACCCGTATCTTTCAACATTTCCAGCGCTTCTTTTAATTCTTCTTTGACCACCGTCATGCACCCCGACTCTATACGGATTATTATTTTATAATTCTTATAAAGAGTGTACTCCTTTTCCTTCCACTCGTCAACATTTCTACTATAACTATGTATTTTATCCTTAAACTTATTTCAAATTTAATAAACGGTGTAAACATAGTTAATGTGGGCGCCAGCAGTAGCCACCTCCCACTTCAAAGATATACAAAAGGCAAAGAGAATAACTCCCTTCACCAAATAAAGTTTCACTTTATTTTATTGTTAGATGATCCTGCTTCTTTTTATACATTTACATAAAAAAAGTGCGAGAAAAACTCGCACATGAAAAACTATCATCTGAGGAGGTATGCCCTACACTGTTAGCATATGAAAAATCCCCTAAAAGTGTATAGTCATATGTCTTGTAATATTTGACTTATTATTTTATTTTACGCAAAATAACACTTACTAATAATAAAGGAATTACAGGCTTATCATTGTAAATTTTCTTTAACAAATTCCAACGCTTCTTCTACATGCCCCTTAACTTTAACTTTTCTCCATTCCTTCACTAATTGTCCTTCTTTATCAACTATAAATGTCGATCTTTCAATTCCCATGTACTCTTTTCCAAAGTTTTTCTTAAGCTTCCAAACATCATACATTTCTGCAACTGTATGATCTTCATCAGCTAACAGTAAAAATGGCAAATTATATTTTTCTATAAATTTTTCGTGTCGCTGTAAAGAGTCTGTACTTATCCCTAAAATTACACACTCTAACCCTCCAAAGGCTACATGATGATCACGAAAATCGCACGCCTCAGTCGTACACCCTGGTGTCATATCTTTCGGATAAAAATAAATTACAACGTGTTTCCCTCGAAAATCAGATAATTTCACTTGTTCTCCGTTACTTGCTTCTAGTGTGAAATCCGGTGCCATTTGCCCTACTGCAACCATGTAAAATCACTCCTTCTCTTTTGCTTCCACTATATCAAATATCCTATCATTTTTCATTTCCCATAACTGTCCGCACCACAAATGCAAATGGCATTGTATATCCAATTAGCGCTTCTACAATTGCAATCCAACGGCCAATTCCAATAGGTGTTACATCACCATATCCAACTGATAACAATGTAATTGCACTAAAATATAAACATATTTCTACAAGTGCAAACGAGTGATCCATCACTAATTTCCCGTCTTCTTTTAATACTGAAAATCCATTTTCCTCCAGAACAACATAACTAAGCGCAAATGCAATTAGTACCGTTGTATAAATAAGAAATAACGAAATCAAATTATACAAAGAGAAAAAACGGTTTGATTCTCCTGCCGAACTCCATAGCAATTGTATACTTCGTAATACAGCAATCGCAGCAATCAATAATATAATCACCCACAACATGTCCTCCACCTCATTTTATTTCTATGAGGACAAAAGGTGATTTATCCCGCATTAACGGGCAATAATACTCCCACCTCAAAATTTAGCGAAAGCAAAGAAGATAAGCGGGAGATAAACTGCCCGTAAAAGCCCGATTGGTTCAACTAATAATCAGTGGGGGTTGAAGAACCCCCACACTGATTAAAGTTTCACTTTATCCCATATGAACCCTCTTAGTCTAAAGATATAGATTAATTTCCAGCACCGCGATATCGCTTTACTCCTAAATTCCAAGTGAAAAACCCGATTGAAAAACAAATAATCCCAACGACCGGTGTTACAAATGCATAGGAGTTCCATTCTGTTTTTCCTAGAAAGTAAGATGCCGGATACACACCAACAAAAGCAAACGGTAATACAAATGTTAAAACAAAACGAATAACACGATTATAAATATTAACAGGATAACGTCCGTAATTTCCGATGTTATACATGAGCGGCATAATAGAGCTTCTTGCATCTGACCAAAAGCCAATGCTTGCAAGCGTTACGAAAATCCCACCATACACGAGTGCACCGCCTAGTACCATCAATATAAATAGAAAGAAATCATACCAATGAAATGTTAATTGAAGCTGCAGTGCAGCATATCCCATTACCCCAAAACCGGTTATTGCACCAAGAAGCGATTCCAATTCCATTCGTTCTAAGATTACTTGAAACAAACTATGAATAGGACGTGTTAAAATTCGGTCCATTTCACCTTTTACAATATAACGATCATTAAAATCCCATATATTAAAGAACGAAGAGAAAATCGCAAACGGAACCAAGAAAAACCCATAAATAAAGATAACCTCTTCCCTGTTCCATCCTTTTAACGCTTGCGTATGTCCAAATACAACAAGAATAAAAATTAAGTTTACTGCTTGTAACAATAAATCAGATAGCAAACCAACAATAAAATCCCCGCGATATTCTAGCTTCGTTTTTATATATTGACTTGCATATTG
Organism: Bacillus cereus group sp. BfR-BA-01380; assembly: GCF_022663535.1. Taxonomy (GTDB): domain Bacteria; phylum Bacillota; class Bacilli; order Bacillales; family Bacillaceae_G; genus Bacillus_A; species Bacillus_A cereus_BB. Next base: position 4,802 of record NZ_JAKUFS010000010.1, read on the forward strand.
TAAAAACAACTTAAAATATAACATGATCTCATCATCCCCCTTGCACAATCAGCCGTTTTCGCGCTGTTTTCCACATCATAACAATTGGAATAATGAGCAGCACTGCCCATATGATTTGAAATAATAAAGCTTTATAAATCGCCTCACCTTGTATTCCTTCCGAGAAAATCATACTAGGAATATAACTAATCGCTTGAAACGGCAAAAACGTCATTACTTTTTGCGCCCATAACGGATAGAAACTGATCGGAAGTAATAATCCTGAAAACAAGTCAATAACAACACGTTTTGCATACATAATTCCATTATTATTAAATAAGAAAAACGTTAACATTCCTGTCATTAAATTAATTTGTGTATTAATGATAAAACTAAATAATAATGATAGGAAAAAGTACAACCACGTTTGGAAATTTGTTGTAATTTGCAGCGAGAATAACAGTGTAACGATGACCATACCCGGGATAGAGAAGAAAGCAAACCGGAAAATTCCTTCTCCTAATCCTTGCATTACTTTCATACCTAAATAGTTATAGGGACGAATTAACTCAACCGCAACCCGTCCTTCTTTAATTTCCATCGCAATCTCCCGGTCAATATTATTAAAATAAAACGCACGGGCCATCCAGGCAATTGCAATGTATGTTGTCATTTGTGTAACGGATAAACTTTCGATATTTTCTTTTCCACTATAAATGGCTTGCCATAAAAAGTAATATGCTCCGATATTAATTGTATAAATGATAATACCGCTATAATAATTTGTTCGATACGCAAGCATCATTAAAAAACGAACACGAATCATTTCAATATACTTACCCATGAATCATGCCCTCTTCATAAATATTACGAATAATTTCTTCTGTAGATACTTCATTAATTCTTAAGTCTTTAATTGCAAAAGATTGGACAACTTTTGAGATAAGAGTTGAAATCATAACTTCTTCATTTGGGATCTTAGCAATCCATGTATGTTGTTCTTTGCCTTGCGACCAAACTACATCATTATCAGGCATTAACATCGCAAGTTGCTGATAAGAAACAGAGGTTACAAATTGAAAATGAATTTCTTTTTCTGCTCCCCATTGCGCGCGAAGCTTGTCTAAAGATCCGTCATACATTATTTTTCCTTCATCTAACATGACAACACGATCACAAAGCGCTTCAATGTCTGTAATGTCATGCGTCGTTAGTAAAATGGTTGTTTTATAACGTTCATTCATTTCTTTTAGAAAGTCACGAATTTTTAATTTAACGAGAACATCAAGACCGATTGTCGGTTCATCTAAAAACAATAGCGGTGGATTATGAATTAAAGCTGCCGCTAATTCACAGCGCATCCGTTGTCCGAGCGATAACTTCCGAACGGGCTTATCCAATAACGGACCAATATCCAACGTTTCAATCACATGTTCCATATGTTCTTTATACTCTGCATCAGATACACCATATACTTTTTTTAACAAACGAAATGATTCTTGCACGGCAATATCCCACCAAAGCTGCGAGCGTTGACCAAACACAACACCAATTGTTTTCACAAATTCTTCCCTTTGTTTGTGAGGATTCATGCCATTCACAGTAATTTGTCCAGCAGTCGGTGTCAAAATACCTGTTAGCATTTTAATAGTAGTGGATTTACCAGCACCATTTTCTCCAATATATCCAACCATCTCTCCTTGCTTTACAGTAAACGAAATATCATTTACTGCTGGGACAATTTTATAATTACGATTTAATAAATCTCGAAACGCTCCTTTTAATCCTGAGCGGCTTGAATACGATATAAATTCTTTTCGTAAATCTTGTACTTCAATAACCGTCTCCATGACTATTCTCCCTTCTATCTTCCACCCTAGTAAACAATATCTTTCCTTGTTATACACCCAACTATATATTTTTCGACATATAAAGTGAAACTTTAATCAGCGGGGGGGCTTTATCCCCCACTCGCTTACTTCCTTTGTTTGAAACCTGGCATGTGGCAGGAAATGACCCTGACCTATTCTATGCACGGCCAGATGCTCTCGTCCCCCCTTAAAAGAAAGGGGTTTTCATGTCGTTTTTTTACTATATATAATTATCAATACGATAGTGGAAGTTTCAATTTAACACAACGAATAGTTTACCCAACAGCAGCAACTTGTACAAACAATACGCCTTTTCCAAAAACGTGTTAAAATAATACATAGATCTTTTTAAGGAGATGAATTTTCATGAAGTTCACAAAGTCAGAAGAACTACATAAAGAGGCTTTAGAACATATCGTTGGTGGTGTAAACAGTCCTTCTCGCTCTTATAAAGCAGTTGGCGGCGGTTCACCAGTTGTAATGGAACGCGGTAAAGGTGCTTACTTTTGGGACGTGGACGGCAACAAATATATCGATTATTTAGCAGCATACGGGCCGATTATTACAGGTCATGCTCATCCGCATGTAACAGAAGCGATTAAAATCGCTGCCGAAAATGGTGTGTTATACGGAACACCAACAGCATTAGAAGTAAAGTTTGCAAAAATGCTGAAAGAAGCTATACCTGCGATGGATAAAGTACGTTTTGTAAACTCAGGGACAGAATCTGTTATGACAACAATCCGCGTTGCTCGCGCTTATACAGGACGCACAAAAATTATGAAATTTGCGGGTTGTTACCATGGACATTCTGATTTAGTGCTTGTAGCAGCAGGCTCTGGTCCTTCTACACTTGGTACTCCTGATTCTGCTGGTGTACCGCAAAGTATTGCACAAGAAGTAATTACAGTTCCTTTTAATAATGTAGATACATTAAAAGAAGCTTTAGATAAATGGGGAGATGAAGTTGCCGCGATTCTTGTAGAACCAATCGTTGGAAACTTCGGCATTGTTGAACCAAAACCAGGATTCCTTGAAAAAGTAAATGAACTTGTTCATGCAGCAGGTGCATTAGTTATTTATGATGAGGTTATTACAGCTTTCCGCTTTATGTATGGCGGCGCTCAAGATTTACTTGGAGTAACACCAGACTTAACGGCACTTGGCAAAATAATCGGCGGTGGTCTTCCAATCGGTGCTTACGGTGGAAAAAAAGAAATTATGGAGCAAGTTGCACCACTTGGTCCTGCTTATCAAGCGGGTACAATGGCTGGAAACCCAGCTTCTATGTCTGCTGGTATCGCATGCTTAGAGGTACTTAAGCATGAAGGTGTATATGAAAAACTAGATGAACTTGGAGCAATGCTTGAAAAAGGTATTCTAGAACAAGCTGCTACACATAATATCGATATTACAGTTAATCGTCTAAAAGGTGCTTTAACAGTATACTTTACAAAAGATAAGATCGAAGACTACGATGCTGCACAAAATACAGATGGTGAAACGTTTGGTAAGTTCTTTAAACTAATGCTTCATGAAGGAATTAACTTAGCACCCTCTAAATATGAGGCATGGTTCTTAACTACAGAACATACAAAAGAAGACATTGAGTACACAATTGAAGCCGTTGGCAGAGCATTTGCTGCTTTAAAATAAAATTCACTATCCCTTTAATAGGAATAAAATAAAAAAACAGAGTCAATCTCTGTTTTTTTATTTTTGCTATTTCACAAATTACATATCAATAGTATAATTATTCATAATTATCTGTTTTTAACCTTAGATAGCAATTTATGATTTCAAATATTAGGTGTCGTACACCTTTAATATTTTGATTATTCTAAATTTACAAAGAGGGGGATTGGCGAATGCCGGGTACGACAAATAAATGGACACCATCTTTATTTAAAAATTATGCAAATGCAGAACACGATGCATGTGGAATCGTTTCCGTAATGGAAAAACAAAATATTCCAACGAAAGAAAACATCGACCTTTGTATACAATCTCTTGTAAAAATGAATCACCGTGCTGGATTTATTAATAACGAAGGCGATGGAATCGGAATTCATATTGATCTTCCTAAAGCACTTTGGGAAGAAAAATTAACTAAATCTGGTTATAATCCAACATTAGTGAACCATCCTCACTTTATTGTGGGACATTTTTTTCTACATCAAAAACAAGATACACACGCCTTACAAAATGATATCCGTTCCTTACTACAAAAAGAAAATCTAACGATTATATTTGAAACTAGCGCTGTAACTAACTCTGCAGCCCTTGGACCTCTCGGCAAACAAGAAGAACCGCTATTTTGGCAAATTGCCGTTATTCCGGAAAATCAACACAAAAAGGTTGATCAATTATTATTCTCACTAACGATAGAAATTGAAAAAAATGAATCAATTCATGTTGCGTCATTCAGTCCGGATTATGTTGTTTATAAGGTGCTCGGAGCTGGCGATACACTTGTATCATACTATGATGACCTGCGTCACCCACTTATTGCATCTACAATGACTCTTGGACATAACCGTTATTCTACTAATACATTATCTAATTTTTTTCGCGTTCAACCATTTAGCATCCTTGGACATAATGGAGAAATTAACACGATCGCTAAGCTGCGTGATCAGGCTGAAATGATTGATGTGCCACTTACAATTAGAGGCAGTGACTCTCAAGACTTAAACCGTACGCTAGAAACACTTCTTATCCATTACAACTATAGTTTATTCGAAGCAATGGATATATTATTTCCGCCAATTATTAATGAAATTAAATTATACAAGCCGCATATGCAAGACTTATATACGTATATAAGTGAAGCATGGGGACATTTTGCGCAAGGACCGGCTGGAATTATTTCACGACATAAAGATGAGGCGGTTTTTAGCGTAGACTCCCTTGGTTTGCGCCCCGTTTGGAAAGTAGAAACAGAAAGCTCTTATATTTTTTCTTCTGAACCAGGTGTTATTTCTCCAGCTGAATATGTCGCAGAACCAAAGTCACTTGCTCCAGGGGAAAAAATAGGACTGAAGCGAAACGCGCATGGCGATCTTATTTTATATGAATACGATGCATACCAAAACGAAGTATATGCACGTATGAAGCAACGAATTGAATGTATCGACTATCGCTATCATCTACATGTTCCGCCAACAGATGAATTAGATAACCTTGTTTCAATTACAGAAGTAAAAACAGAGCAATACGCGGCTTTTGGCTGGGACCGCGAACATATTCAGCTTCTCGAACAAATGGCTGAAAAAGGCGCTGAACCAATTCGTTCCCTCGGGCATGATGCCCCTCTTGCAGCACTCGATGCAGGAAGACGAAATATTGCTGATTTTATAAAGGAAAGCGTCGCTGTTGTAACAAATCCTGCAATCGATCGCGACCGAGAAGTAGAGCACTTTTCTACACGTACAATTGTAGGGAAAAGGCCAAATCTGCACGCAGCAAACGAACAACCATTTATTGTAGAGCTTCCAAGCCCAGTTGTCTTAGAAGGAGCATCCGGACAACAAACTGCCGGGCAGCTAGACACAGTATCTTATGAACAACTCATCCGTATGTTTGCTCTGCACAGCACTGTTTATAAATTATCCGGAACATTTACAGAGGATGAAACTTTAGATGCCGCACTTAATCGACTCGGAAACGAAGCTGTATTAGCAATAAAAAAAGGTACATCGCTTCTGATCATTGATGATGCAAACGCTCATCAAAACAGCCAATTATGGATTGATCCACACTTACTTACAGCAAAAATTCATAAAGAGCTCGTGAAGCATAAACTCCGCCGTGATTGTGCAATTGTCGTACGTTCCGCAGCGCTTCGTTCCCTGCACGACATTGTAACTTTATATGGTTTAGGAGCAGATGTTATCAATCCATACCTTACATTTGCAACAGTAAATGATGGAACAGAAACGCCTCTTCTCAATTTATACAACGCATTGAATAAAGGAATTGAAAAAGTGATTTCAACACTTGGAATTCATGAATTACGCGGCTATGGTTGCCTCTTCTCTTCCATCGGTCTACATGAAGAAATTGCACAGCTATTGGATATTACAAATTTCCTTGGATCCGGTGCGTTGGCTTTTTCGCTAGAAACACTAGCAGAAGATGCAAAAGTCCGGGCAATCGATTATACAAATGAAAAAACAAACATACGAAAAACGTTTCATCTATTCCCACGCATTTGGAAAGCGATTGGAGATATTTCCAAAGGAAATGCATACGATGACTACCGTGAAAAGCTGGATGAATTAGAAGAAAAAAATCCAACAGCAATTCGTCACCTTATAAAAATAAAAGAAACAAATCATAAAACGCCGATTGAAAAAGTTTCAATTGCAGTAAAAAATCATAGTCTACCATTTATTATTAGTTCGATGTCATTTGGCTCACAAAATGAAATTGCCTTTCGTGCTTATGCCGAGGCTGCTGACCGATTAAATATGATTAGTTTAAACGGTGAAGGCGGCGAAATTAAAGATATGATTGGTAAATATCCACATACACGTGGACAACAAATCGCATCAGGACGTTTTGGTGTCAACGCTGAGCTCCTTAATTCATCTCATTTAATTGAAATTAAAATTGGGCAAGGAGCAAAACCAGGAGAAGGCGGACATTTACCAGGTTCAAAAGTAACAGCAAAAATTGCAGAAGCGCGAAATGCAACAATTGGTTCGGATTTAATCTCTCCTTCCAATAACCATGACATTTATTCAATTGAAGATTTGGCACAAATCATTACAGAAATTAAAACTGCCAATCAACACGCGAAAGTAGCTGTTAAAGTTCCCGTTGTCCCTAATATTGGAACCATTGTCGTAGGCATCGCCAAAGCTGGTGCTGACTTTATTAACATTAGCGGTTTCGATGGCGGGACAGGTGCCGCACGTATTCATGCCCTACAACACGTTGGTCTTCCTGTTGAAATTGGTGTAAAAGCTGCTCATAACGCCCTGCTAGAAGCAGAAATGAGAGGGCGTGTAGAAATTTGGGCTGACGGCGGCATCCGCAGTGCTGCAGATGCATTAAAAATTATGCTTCTTGGCGCAAACCGAATTGGCTTCGGTACACTTTCCATGATTGCGATCGGTTGTACGACATGTCGCGGCTGCCATTTAGATACATGTCATGTCGGGATTGCAACGCAAATTGAGTCAGAAGCACAAGCGAAAGAACATGGCCTGCGCCGCTTTGTACCGCGAAATTTCGAAAGTGCTGTACAAGGACTGCTACATTTATTCAAAGCCTTTGGAACAGAATTAAAACGATTAACAGGACTGCTTGGTCATAGCAACTTACAAGAAATTGTCGGTCGTTCCGATTTATTGGAGCAAACACATGGTCAGCATTTACTAAATTTACATTACCTATTACAACCATTAGAAAATGTAACATACAATGCCTTGCAAACAATGCCGCATCAAGAATGTAACAAGATCCATTATTCCATTACATCAAAAGAACTTATTCATGTTGGCGTCGATCAACGTGTAATGGGCGGTATGGAATCTTGTTACCGTATTCGCAGTAAACTATATGAAAATCATGTATTAGAACCAATCACATTAAAATACACAAATGGGTCTGTTCCCGGAAATGGCCTAGGCGCCTATAATAGTGAAAATCTCTTCATTCACGTCAACGGTGGCGCACAAGACGGCATTGGAAAAACAGCTTTTGGCGGTGGTATTTACATTACAAAAACAAAAGGAAAAGATGGTAAATATTATAACGGTTCTGTTGGAAAAGGATTCGGATACGGAGCACAAAAAGGAGCATTATATGTACAGGGAAATGCTGACGCTAGAGCAGGGATTCGTCTATCAGGGGCTGATATGATTATTGGCGGAAGAATGACAAAACCACTTCCGAAAGAAGAGCATGGAAATATCGGTGTGCACGCTAATATAAAAGGATTTGCTTTTGAATATATGACAAACGGCCGCGCACTCGTCCTCGGTGACCCTGGCCCGTGGATTTGTGCCGGAATGACAGGCGGAGTTGTCTACTTACGTCACCTTCCTGATTTGGGATTAACAGAACAATCATTAAGACGACGAATTGCAAAAGGAGCGAATGTTACGATTCGTCCACTCAGCAAAATAGGAGAATCTGATGTAAAAGAGCTATTATTAGACTATCTTCGTATATTAAATGAACATGAACAATACGAAGAAATCGCTCTTCTCTCACCTTTGTTAACAAATCTAAATTCTCATTTCTACGAAGTAATTCCAACAAAAGAGCAAGCCGATCCATCTGTTTCAACAGAGTAAAGTAAAAAAATAACAGCTTTCTCATTGACGACTTTTGATTCTCATAGTACTCTATAACAAATCAAAAACCTGCTGAAATTCAGCAGGTTTTTTCATTAAAATACTACTTGCTAACATAAGTTAATGAATGTATAGTATCATATTGTACATTCATTCTGACAAGAAAGAAAGGATTAAAAAAAAGTATGAAACTTGGTGCTCGCGTTTTAAAAACGGGTATTGCCATTACACTTGCTTTATTTACATGTTTGCTGCTTGGATTACCGAGCCCTGTATTTGCGGGAATCTCAGCAATTTTTGCTGTACAGCCTTCTGTGTACCGCTCATATTTAACAGCTCTAGAACAAATTCAAGCAAATGTGATGGGGGCAATTTTTGCCATTGTCTTTGTGTTTGCCTTCGGAAGTAATCCTTTTATTATTGGATTAACGTGTGTATTAGTTATTGCACTTGCTTTAAAATTACAACTAGAAAATACAATTTCCATTGCACTCGTAACTGTTATTGCCATTATGGAATATCAAGGAGCAAATTTCTTTGATTTTGCCCTATTACGATTTGCAACAATTATGGTTGGGATTATTGCGGCATCTCTCGTAAACTTAGTATTTATGCCGCCAAAATACGAAACAAAGCTCTATCATAAAATCGTGGATAATACAGAAGAAATTGTAAAATGGATTCGAATGAGCAGTAGACAAGCATCTGATTTCACAACATTGAAAACAGATATTGACCGTATGAAAGAAAAAATGATTCGTCTAAATCATTACTATCTGCTGTATAAAGAAGAAAGAAGTTATACAAAAAAAATACAAGTTGCTAAAATTCGTAAACTAGTTCTATTTAGACAAATGTTAGCAACAACAAGTCGTGCTTTAAGTACATTAAAAGCACTGCATCGAACAGAGAACGAGTTACGATATATGCCAGAATCATTTCAAGAATCGATTCAAAATGAGCTGGATTCATTAACTCATTATCATGAGCAAGTATTACTGAAATTTATCGGAAAAGCAAAGAAACAACAATCTGTTGAAATTCTTGACGAAGTTTCTATTGGTAAACAACAACTAATTGATATATTTATGAACTATCAAAATAAAGATGATGAAGAAAGCTATCGAATATGGCTTCACCTGTTCCCTCTCGTTTCAGCTATTATTAATTACAGCGAAGAAGTAGAACATCTAGACTTACTTGTAGACAGTTTCTATACGTATCACAATCCAGAACATGAACTACAAATTCACGAAAAACAAGAAGATGAATGAAAAAACGACCCTTTCCTAATTACGAAGGGGTCGTTTCTTTTATATGTTGAATTTGATATAAATTGTAATAATAACCGCGCTTTTGCATTAATTGCTGATGAGAACCCTGTTCTTTTATCTCACCATCTTCTAAATAAATAATGGTATCCACATGTGTAATTGTTGATAATCGATGTGCAATAATAATTGTAGTTCGATCAGCAGCTAACGTTTGCAGCGCTTCTTGAATATAACGTTCATTTTCTAAATCTAGCGCAGATGTAGCTTCGTCTAAAATAAGCAGTGACGGATTTTTTAAAAATACACGTGCAATTGCGATGCGCTGCCTTTGCCCACCAGACAACTTCACACCTCTTTCTCCGACCACGGTTTCATATCGATCCGGCAAACTCATAATAAAATCATGAATATGTGCAGCTTTAGCCGCTTCTACTACCTCTTCTTCTGTCGCCTCAGGTCTTCCATATAAAATATTCGCTCTAATTGTATCGCTAAATAAAATGTTATCTTGCAAAACAAGACCAATATGACTTCGTAAATTCCGCACATTGTAACTTCTAACATCTACCTTATCTACATAAATTGCTCCTTTAGAAACGTCGTAAAACCGCGGAATTAAACTTGCAAGCGAAGATTTTCCACCCCCGCTTAAACCGACAAGTGCTACTTTTTCACCTGGTGAAATAGCTAACGAAATATTTCGGAGTACATCTTGTTCATGTTCATTATAACGAAATGAAACATTTTCAAATATAACCTCACCTCGAAGCGACTTCTTTGTAATCGCATCCGGACGATCTACAATATCATACTCTTCATCTAGTAATTCAAAAACACGGTCCATAGAGGCAAAAGCTTGTGTAAGCGTCGTCGAAGAGTTCACAAGGCGACGCAACGGACTATATAAACTATCCATATATCCAACAAAAGCTACCATTGTACCGAGCGTTAACGATCCATGAATGACTTCATAGGCAGAAAATGCGATTACAATTAAAGGTCCCAGATCCGTTAACGTGTTTACAGTAGAAAATGTCCTTGCTGTCCAACTCGTATGTGCTATCGCCTTCGTTAAGAAGTTGCTGTTCTTCTCTTGAAATTTCTCTTTTTCATACTCCTCTAAAGCAAAGCTCCGCGTTACTGGCATACCTTGAATACGCTCGTGTAAATATCCTTGCATCGTCGCTAACGCTTGTGAACGCTCACGTGTTAATGTTCGAAGACGACTGAAAAAATATTTGACTGCAACTACATAAACGGGCAATACGAGTAAGGAAACAAGCGTTAATTTCACATTCATCGAAAACATAACCGCAATTGCAATAAAAATCGTTGCTGTATCAAGCCACACATTCATTAATCCCGTAATAACGAAGTCTTTCGTCTGCTCAACATCATTGATTACACGAGAAATAATTTCACCGGTCTTCGTATTGGAATAATAACGTAAACTTAATCTTTGTAAGTGCGCGAAAATATACTTTCTCAAATCATACAACACTGCATTTCCAATATGCTGTGCAAAGTATTGACGATAATATTCAATCGGAGGACGTAATACCGCAAAAATAAACAATGCAATCCCAATAGCCACAAATAATTGAGATGTTTTCTGTTCTATTGAACTTCCGCCTTGAATAATATCATCAATAATATACTTTAATAGCCACGGCATAATAAGCGGAATACCAAATTTAATGAGACCTATTATAATCGTAATTGTAATGAGCCACCGATATGGCTTTACAAATTGGAGATACCGTTTTATTCCTTTCATACCACTCCCCCCATCATGTTAAAAGGACAAAACCTGCTGGATGCCCTAGCAGGTTTTTCTTTAATCTCTATACATTAAATATCGTTCATACCACATATCAATAAAATCAGGAGCAAACGGACCCTTTCGTTGATGAATCCATTGCGTTAAATATTCAACATTTCGTTTTAGAATCGTGTCAATGACAGCTGGATAATTCATAAGCTCACGATGTTTTTCGTACTCATCTTCATCCAACAATGTATACGTCATATCAGGATACACTTTAATATCTAAATCATAGTCAATATATTTTAATGCTTCATAGTCATAGGCAAATGGCGAACTTAAATTACAATAGTAGTACACACCTTCCTGCCTTAACATCCCAATAATATTAAACCAATAATTTGAATGAAAATAACAAACAGCTGGTTCACGAGTAATCCACGTTCGTCCATCAGATTCTGTTACGACCGTGCGATCATTTGCCCCAATAACCAAACTTTGCGTCCCTTTTAAAACTGTTGTCTCTTCCCACATTCTATGAATGGAACCATTATGTTTATAACTATGTATTTGTATTTTTTCTCCTTCTTTGGGAAACCCCATACTTTCTCCCTTCTTTCGCCGTGAATGCTCTTCTAAAGTTGTTATTTGTGATACCGTTCGTTTTTTGCTTCTTTTTCAAACATATTGAGCCGAATTCACTTTTCTTTTTATTATAACGGTTCTGTCGAAATTTTAAAACAAAAGAGCCGATTCATGAAATCGTCTCTTAGTTCGAAAGCATCTTCTCATTTTCAAAAGAATAAATCACCGCTGCTGTTTGTTGCTCAAATTTCAACTGTAAACCTTTTAATGCTTTTTCTGTTTTTTGAATTTCTTGGCGAATAAAATGGAGTTCTTTCGCATCTTGCTGATTCCTTTCAAGATGTTGATATTTTTCTAAATGAACTTGTAACTTTAATAATTCATCCATCGTCTGTAATTGTTCTTCAACCAGTTCATCAAACAGTTTCATTCCATCCCCCCCTAAAAATACTATTACATATTTTCGAATAAAGTCGTGCCTTCTCCTTTGACTATATTTGTTGACTTATTAGAAGTTATGTCGGCTCACATAAAGTGAACCTTCCATCAGTGGAGATTTTTTTCATCCCCCACCTATCTTCTTTAGAAAAGCAGAAGCGGCTCGCTCAGAATGTGAGGGGGATGGAGCTTCTGACGTAGAGGTGTTTTTATCCCGTAGGAAGAAGCGAAGCCACCGAACATTCTAGCCACTGGAACTAGACAACACTTCTCTCTAAATCCTGAAGTGGAGGTCTTACTGCCAGTTAATGCGGGAAAGTACAATTATGAAAACATAGCAAACAAAAAAACACTCCCCTTACACTTAGAGGAGTGTTTTTTTGTTATAGATTCGTACTAAGATTTTTTTGCAGCTGATTTTGCGTTTTGTTGTTTTACTGCTTGTACATTTGTTTCAGTTGCAAACTCTGTACCATAGCTAGCACTTGCACTTTGAGCACTAGCGCTAGAAGCTTGTGTTTTCTTAGCTTCTGCTTGTGCGTTTTGTTGTTTTACTGCTTGTACATTTGTTTCAGTTGCAAATTCTGTGCCGTAGCTAGCGCTTTGTTGTTTTGCGCTTTGAATGCTAGCACCAGAAGTTGTTTTACCTAAATTTTTTTGGTTCATCTTTCTCACCTCCACAACAAATAATGTAACCATCCTTGACTGAACCTATCCGTTAAAAACGTGAAAAGAAAAATATTTTTTACGTATACAGATAAAAGCGTTCATTCAAACTAACTATGATGGAGGTGCTACACGATGCATGTTGGACGTGATATGACAGAGTTATCAATGACTCCGAAAGATCAATGGAATAAAGAAGAACTCGCTTATTTTCATCATTCCTTACAACAAATGATGCCCTACCTAAACGTAGAAGGACAAACCATTTATAAAGAAGTTGTAAAAGAAATTGAGGCACGTGGTGGTTTACAAAAAAACGAAGCTAGTTGGACCCATGGCGCAAAAATTTCTTACGATTAAGAAAAACGTGTTCCCTAACTTGGGAACACGTTCCATCTCCTATCTTTCTTACCTGTTGTAAAGGACCAAACTGGTGAAGTCACTTGTCCACCATATCGGTCTTCGACTTTTATATACCATTGATACGTCGTATTTTCCTTTAAATTCTCCAATTTCACTTTTGCATTGCGCCAATTTGCTACAAAATTATCTTTACCAATTACTTCATTCGTGTACACGTTTACTTCTACATAGTCTGTTGCAACTTGTTTTATTGCAGGTTTTAAATCAACGTCTAATTCAAATTCATCTTTTCCTGGATACTCTTCTGGTTTATAAAAATTATATTCATTTAAATATGGAGAGTACGTTTTAACATACATTTTGTTCGCTGTTGTATCAAATTGCAAAAGACGCATATAACCTTGCCCACCCTCTGGACCACCTTGATAATCCGCTAACATTTGATATACTTTACGATCTGTAACGCCATCTCCATCATCATCAATTTCATCAATCAATGTTTCACTATCATGATAATGTCCGCTCAACACAGCTAACACATTCTTATTCGGTTTAACTACTTCATTAAAAATTTTATCGCCAATCGGACTACGATTACCCGATACAAGTAAATATTCATGGAATGATAAAATTACTTTTCGATTTGGATATTTCTGCAATACTTCCTTCATCCATTGAATATCTTCATCTGTAACGCCCCATCCCATATACATCATAATAAAATCGTTACCTTTTGCTGAAATCAAATCATAGTGTCCACGGTTATTCTTATAACTTTCACCGTAAAATGGCTTATCTTTAAAACGCCAATCCCCAAAATATTTTGAGTATGCTGTATAGTCCTCATCTTTATGATTTACATCATGATTCCCAGCCAACACACCATACGGTACTTTCGCATTCTCAAGTACTTTCATATATTCATCTGCACGCTGCCATTGAAATTCTTGATATGCCTTATCAACAAGATCTCCTGTATGGAACACATATTTAATATTTAATGGATCTTTTTGCGCAGCAATCCAGTCAACCTGACTTTTATAAATATGTGGATAACTTTCGGAATAATACTGTGTATCCGACATCCATACAAATGTGTAATCAAACTTATTTGGTGAACTTGGAATTTGGTCTTGTACGATGACACTTACTTTTTGATTTTGTACATATTCTTTCGCTAATACAGCACCTTTTAATTCAAAATCCTTGTCTCCAGCAATTTTCGATGTAAGTTCTGTCCACTTATTTGTCGTATAGTTCCAAGCATACATCGTAACTTTTCTTCCTTCTAGAGAATGACCATACCACTTTACTTCTACCGTATCATCATTTCTCACATCATCAGCAACTGTTACATCAAAGCGATGGTACGGGAATTTCTCTGTTGATTCCGTTGTATAATATTTCCCATCTTTTTTACTAACTTTACTTAGCTGATCTTGATCAAACCTTTTCTCACCATTTACAGCAAAAGCTTGTGGTGGTTCTTGCTCTATTGTATTTTCGGTAATTTTCATACGATCCGTTTGATTTGGCTTATACGTATACCCTTTATAAAATGTTGCCTTCATTGCATCATTTGTTGGATCGGTTACTTTTGCTTCAAGTGTCGGACTCGTACTCACATTTTCCTCTCCGTCTTTAGGTGCAATCGGAGTAGGATCTGTTGGATTTTCTGCCCAGGTTTCAAACATAACTGTCTTTTCTTGACGATTCCCGACTTGGTCCTCCGCCTCCACATGTAGCTCATGCTTTCCTGCTGCTAATTGTGCAGATGATGTTTCGTATGGAGTTATAATCTCTTTACCGTCCAATATAACTTTTTTATTTTTCACTCCTGCTATATCATCCGTAACTGTTACATCGATTGGAATTTTCCCTTTATATTTTTTTTCGTTCTGCACCGTAGTAGAAATCTGTGGTGGTGTGTTATCAACTTTTACATTCGAGGCGACTTCTTTATTTACCCCATCTTGCACTGCAATTCGATGATTTCCATCCTTGACTTGTTTTGTATCCCATAAATACGCATTCGAAATAAATTTGTCTTCCGGAACCTGGAATCCGAACGTAAATACTGGTGTTGATGTATCTCCATCACCAACTGATAACTCCTGATTTGGATTTGCAAAGTTCGGATCATATAAAGTCGTTCCATCTGCTAATACAAGGCGAACATTTTTTAAATAAAAATCATCTTTGTTCTCTTCAACTCGATTATCAAATGGAGACGTTTTTGTGCCAGATCGAATATCAATTTTGAACAGTTCATTATATTTAATTTTTGATTGATCAATTTTTACAGTTAATGTGACATAATCACTATACGTATCATCAAATACACGCAATACTTCATTTCCAATTGTGACTGCGTTTTTAAAATACAAGTCAGTTTGCTTCACATCGAAAGCAAAATAGGCAGGCTTCTCTAAAGCGCGATATGTGTTCGTCTCTACTTTCTTTCCGTCCACTAAAAGAGAAAGTTGCTCAGACTGGGCCGACGAAGAGGTTCCCTTTAATAAAACTTGATTTGCGACCACTTCATCATCTTTTACATTAAGACGAAGAGGGCCCTTATCTTTCTCACCAGCTATTTGCACTGAGTACATATCACTTTTTACTACATTGAAGCCATCAGAAACTTCCAAGTAATATGTTATTTTCTCTTTTCCAATTAATTCCGGTGAGTAAATGGTATAATGATATTTTTTATCTACACGATTCTCTACTAAATTTTCAACTTTATATTCCGCATTAGGACTCGTTTTATAATATAATTTCACACTTTTAACTTGTTCGTTATCAAGAACAGAAAAACTCAATTTATGATCTTGAAATTCAGAAATTAGCCCTTCTGCCGGTTCATGTGAAATTGTCGGCGGAATTGCATCTGCCTTCAACACAACTCGTTCAGCCGGTACTTGTCCTTCGAATACAGTTCCAGGAGATGCATTATGCTCTGCACTACTAATCTTTTGCATCATTTGCGAGCCGTCTTGAGGATAGCGATATAAAATCCCCTTATTCGCTTTCACATCAGCTTGGTTTGCTTGATCATTGTAGTAGGCAGCTGCAATTTCTTTCCCCGTCTTTGTTGCAACGACAATGCCACGGGCACTTCCATTCGCCATTCCATTTGAGTATATTCTAACAATATTTTTATTTTCTACTAAGTTCGCTCCAAATTGTTTATTAAAATCAGCTACACTCTTCTCATTATTTTCACCATTTATAATCCAAAATACGAGAGACTGCCCCGATGGAATGACAACATCATCTGGAGTAGATCCCCAAATGAGATCCCCCTCCGGTCCTTCAGATGGATAACGATATCGAATTGTATAATCCTTAAAGTTAAGATCCTGCTCGCTATTGTTATACACTTCAATAAATTCATATCCATCTGCCTTCCCAACATTCGTCGTGTCTGGCGTCACTTCGGTAATCAAAAATGGCGGTATGCTTTGCGGATCTATTTTTTTATGTTCTACTTTTGTTTCATAGGATTTTTCAATTGTTTCTTGATTACCTTGCACGACAATTTTATAGAATAGTGAGTTTCCCCATAGCTCTTTTTTAGGAATTGTCACCTTATAAATATCGCTAGTTCCTTCTTTATTCATCTGCAATTTTTTGTGTGTTAATTTGCCATCTTGAGTATACAAAACAGCTACATTTTCTCCACCTTTAATCGTTGCAGTAATAGTTAGATCCTCTATTGCTGAATGAGTAGGTGATGCTGTATGCTCAATCGAAACGCCAACTTGACCGGACTGTTTTACTGGCTCTAACGGTACTTGAAATGGTATTTGCACACCAGGTGTTCCCTTTTCAAACAAACCTACTTTTTGCATTTCAACACTTTCAGACTTGTATGCATAAGCAACACTCTGACCAACCTTTACATCCGATTTCTCATATGTTGCAGACGATAAAACTGTTCCGTACTGATCAGCCAGTTGAATGGTTCTTCCAGCACTATTAGACATTCCATCTGATTCAATTTGAAGCACTTGTTCTTCAGTTATATTTCCACCGGAGGCTTGAATAAAATCTTGTTTTGATAACCCTGCATTTCCTTCATTTTTAATCCAAAACACTCTCGTTTCTTTTGAAGGGATTGTCACATTTTCTGTAAAATTCCAATCTTCACTTCCAGTTTCTGAATACTTATAAATAAGTTTATAATCTTTCAATGGTATTGCTTCACTTGAATTATTGTATATCTCTATAAATTCATATCCATCTTTCCCGTTCACGTTTATCGTATCTGGCATTAGCTCAGTAATCATAACTTTCCTATTCTTTGTATAATCTTCTCCCTGATGCTGAACAGTACTTACATATTGTTCTTTTTCTGGAAAGGTAATAACCTTTCCGCCCTGTTCAATTTCAAACCAATATGTAAATGTATCAGACCAAATATCTGACTTTTGAACAACAGTGGAATATAGATTATTCTCACCTTTATTCATTTTTAGTTTTTTCACTAACAAACCGGAGGCACTACGATATATAAGGTTTACTTTTGCCTCATCGTACGTACTTGCTAACTGAAGTTCAATCGGTAAATCCTCATGTGCATTAATTTTCACTTTAGGTACATGCACTGTTTCTTGTAATGGCTTTTCTTTTTGTGCAGGCTGCTTTTCTATCGTTTCTTTGGAGTCTGGCTGGGCTGCCTCTTTTTGTGTGGATTCTGTAGATGCTTTTTCTTTTTCGTGCGATTGGAATGTAGTGTAAGTCCCAGGGGATGGTATTTCATTTTTTATTTCTTTCTTTGTTTCGTTCCAAAAAGAATGAATTGATATATCTTTATTCTCTTTTCTTGTTTCAATGACATCTACCGTTTTATTTTTCTCATTCGTTACTTCAATCCTAATTTGTTCATTACTTAAATCCTCAGTAGCAAATAAAACTTGATCTTCTTTTATTTTTGTCTTATAGCGCTCATTAATCTCATTAACTGTTTTATTTCCAAATAAGATTAACTTCGTTTCTTTTGGTTGGACAGATTGCTTTTCATTTTCCTCTTTAAATTTTAGCACTTTTCCATTGACCTTCAGTTGAACATTCTTCATATCCATAACTTTCGCCGATGAGTTATACAATTCGATATAGCGTAGATCATCTGTATAATGAACTTCTGAAATGAGAGCTTGCTGATTTCGTTCCTTCTCCTCAGCGAAAGTGACATAGCCTGACCCAGCTAATGTTTGAAGTAAGAAAGCTGCTACAACCGCTAAGCGGATTGCTTTTTTTAACATTTTCTATCCCCCTTTAAATTTTTCATTACAACTTTCATTGTATTTGTCATTTGTTAAGGAAATATGAAATATTTGTAAGATATTGTTATATTTATGTCGAAAAAACTCCAACCGTTATGGTTGGAGTTTTTTCACGCACTCTTCATAAATTGTTCGATGCGATTTCGAAATAGGTAATTGTTCAAACTCTTCGGTAGTGATAATTCTTAAATGATCCGTTTCAACAATTGGTTGCAGCGCGGTGCCATAAAATACAAAGATATCCCACGTCCGATGAGTAAACGTATGTTGCACATTTATTGCATAATCATCGATGGAAATAGACATGGAAAATTTCTCTTTCATATAATCAGTAAGCTGTTGTTTCTGATTTCGAATTCCTTCGCTAATTTCAACGTTCGGAAATTCCCACATGTTAGCAAGTAATCCGGTACTCGGTCTTTTATTAACAACATATTTTCCATCTTCCGTACGCAGGACACCGGCAACAAGCGGAACCATTTTCGGGGCCTTTGCTTTACTTTTCACTGGTAATTCCTTTTGTACTCCTTCGGCAAACGCGCGGCAATGCTCCCGAACAGGACAGAGAAGACAAGATGGATTTTTCGGAACACAAATAAGTGCCCCTAGTTCCATCAGCCCTTGGTTAAAATAAGATGGATTTTCTTTTGAGATAATTTGGCGAACAACATCTTCAAATACTTTACGTGTTTTCGGTTTTGCGATATCATCCCAAATTGACAAAATACGTGATAATACACGCATTACATTTCCATCAACAGCCGGCTCTGGAATCCCGTAAGCAATACTCAAAATGGCCCCTTTTGTATAGGGTCCTACACCTTTTAACTTTTCAATTTGTTTTACATCACTAGGAACTTTTCCGCCGTATTGTTCCTTCACTTCTTTTACGGCAGCATGTAAGTTACGTGCTCTTGAATAATAACCAAGACCTTCCCACGCTTTTAACACTTCTTCATCTTCTGCATCAGCTAATGCTTCTAATGTTGGAAACTTTCCCATAAAGTTTGCGTAATATGGTTTTACAGCTTCAACCCGGGTTTGCTGAAGCATAATTTCCGAAACCCAAACGCGGTATGGGTCTTTATTAATGCGCCATGGTAAATCACGCTGCTCTGTTTCAAACCAACTAATTAAATCATGTTGGAATTTTTCTATGTTAAAGTCATCTAATATTTCAAGCTTCAAACTTGATCCCCCTCATTTTTTGCATATACGTACTATTATAAAGAATTTAGGAGAAAATTTAAGTAAGATGATGTAAGAAATAAAAGGCAAATGCCTTGTGATATAGAATAAAAAGAGTTACATTAATAAAAAACGGAGGTGGTTTTCATGGACACAGCCACTCATCTTGTCATGGGCGTTACATTAGGAAGCTTAGCAACACTAGATCCCGTGCTCAGTCAAAGTGACTTCGGACCACAAGCTGTGATGTTTGCAACAATTGTCGGTTCTAATATTCCTGATATTGATACTGTTTTAAAATTAAGAAACAATGCAAAATATATTCGAAATCATCGCGGGATTACTCACTCCATCCCAGCTGTTATTCTTTGGTCATTTTTGGTTAGTGGGATTACTTTTGCAGTATTTCAAAGCCCTCCCTATCTTCACATTCTTCTATGGACATTTATTGCCGTGTTTCTTCATGTTTTTGTTGATATTTTCAATGCATACGGTACACAAGCACTGCGGCCCTTCACTAAGAAATGGGTGGCGCTAGGCGTTATTAATACATTTGATGCCGTCATTTTCTTCATTCATACATTAGCGATTGCATGTATGCTTGTCGGTGCAAATAAAGGTTATGCCGGAGTAGCTGCTTATATGTTAATGACCGTTTATTATATCGGCCGAATTATGATGCGCCAAAATGTAAAAGGTGTCGTAAAAAAACGATTTCGCGACGTTGAACAAGTCATCATTTCACCGTCATATCGCTTTTATCATTATCACTTAGCTATCGTTACAAAAGACCATTATTTTGTTGCCCGTTGGCATCGCGGTAGTATTATGGTTCATGATAAATTCGAGCGCATTCCATTACCTGATAACGATGTCATTCGTGCCGCTCAAAAAGATGAAAACATTTCAGCATTCTTATCATTTTCTCCTGTCTATCGCTGGGACATTTTTGAATACAACGATTATTATGAAGTTCGATTTATTGATTTGCGCTACCGCAGCAAAGATTATTATCCATTTGTTGCAATTGTGCAGCTGAATAAAGATCTTGAAATTATGAGTTCCTACACAGGCTGGATTTTCAGCGAAGAAAAACTGCGCAAAAAATTAGAATTAATTCCGCATTAAAAAACGACCACAATTGGTCGTTTTTTAATGTTTTACATGATTTTCTTGATTGATTAAATGGCTGTACTTTGGATTATTCGTTTGTATTTCATGCAAACGCGCTCCTTGGTTGTTAATCCACGCTCGTACAACTTTCTCTGTCATTTCAATCCCTTGGTACGTTCCTATTTTTGCATATGTCGCACCAAAGTCCTCCCATAACAACTCAATCCAAGTACGTGCTTGAGAGTAAGAAAGAGAAGCATTTTTTTCAAGAAGTTCTTTCGTTAATTTTTCAAAAATATCGTTCATGTTATGTCTCCTTTAGTCAATTCATTCATTTTTTTCAACATATAAGTCACGGATATGCAAAATACAACATAGCCGCTACTTACTTTCTCCCTTTGTTTTAAGTCTTGCACGTGGCAGGAAAGGGCACTGACCACTTCTATACACGGTCAGACGCTCTCGTCCTCCTAAAAAAGGGTTTATATATCCATTTTAATTTTTCAACATGTAAGTCACGGATATGCAAAACACAACATGACCTGCACTTGCTCTCTCCCTTTGTTTTAAATCTCGCACGTGGCAGAAAAGGACACTGACCGCTTCTATGCACGGCCAGTTACTCTCGCCCACCTAAAAGAAAGAGGTCTTTGTATGGTCTTTGTATGGTTTTTATATCGTTTTTTTATTTGTATTTATCTAGAATATTTTCTCTCACATTGCACAATCTATAAGTGATACTTTTTGTATCAATTTGTAGCGAGGGGGAGTTCCTCTTGGGCAAACAATCTGAAATTTGGTCTGAAGCTAGAAATAACAATAAGTTAGACGGTTCTCCAAAAGCAAAAGCTCGTTTTGCTTCAAAACGACCTAACGGCACTATTAATACGCATCCGCAAGAGCGAATGCATGCCGCTAATCAAGACGAAGCATAATAAATGTCTATCGATAACTTCTTACACGAGGTGATAAGATGAGTTACCGCGATCATTTAGACCGTCGTTCCGAATTATTCAACCCTACGTGGGCGCGTCCAAAACATGCAAAAGCACAAGTAAATGGACAAACGCAGCAAAATCAATCTCTTATTATTTTGGCAAATGAGATGAGAAAACGCCAAACTTGATTGCCTATCTCCTTTAACAACTACGAAAAGCGAAAACCAGAGCAGCCAAGGCTCTCTGGTTTTTATTTCTTTTGCAATAACGAAATAGGAATACCAATTTCCTCTGTTTCATTTTGTTTATTTCCCCAAGCAAATACCCCATTGAAATACGTAATTGTAAACGATGTACCTGGTTCTTCTACAAGTTCATATGTTTCACCAATCTGAAATGCATGTATATCCGTCATGTAAGCACGAGCCATCGCAATTTTCCTCATTAAAACATCAAATTCATTTACAATACCAAGTTGTTCTGCTTTTACCGCTTGTTCTTTTAAAATGCCAATTTCTTCCCTTAACTCATGTGGTGTCATCTCACTATAGCGCTTTGGCATATTTCTCATATTTTTCTCCCTCATCCTTCTTCACGTTTCATTTGAATAAATACTTCTATTTCATCAATCGAAAAACCCTTTCGATATAACGCTTGCTTCATCTTATTTTCATACGTCCAACCATCATATTTCTTATATTTTTCATGATATTTATTACCATGATAGATAAGGGCTTCTTCTTGCTTTTTATCATCCTTTTCATCTTTTAGTTCTTCTAAACAAATTTGAATGATATCACGCCCATACCCTTTGCGTACTAACATCTCTTCTAATTTTTGTTTCATTTGTAGAAAAGAATGTCTTTGATAAGACTTTTTCTTTTTTTCTATAAGTACAAGAGCATTTTTAATTTGCTTCTCCCCGGAATACTCCTGTAAACTATGAGTAATCATTAGGTCCGAAATCCCTTTACTTAACAGTTCACGTCTAATAACAATTGGTCCTTTTTGATTCACATTGCTATGCGTACGCACATATGCAATTGCATACTCTTTATCATTAATATAACGGTCACGTAATAGTTTTGAAATAACTTCAGAGATGATGGCCTGTCCAATTTCTTTTTTACGTAATTGCTCTTCTACTTCTTGCTTCGTTCTCATTTGATGCGATAAATAAGTAATTGCATATAAATATGCTTTTTGTACTTCTTCATCATATATAATATTTGCTAATTCAACCTCATCAAATTCCAACCCTTTTTGAAGCCCATGTTTTATTAAGGTCACTTGATCAACACTAAAACCATATTCTTCTCCATGACCTTTATCAATGTAAATATTAAATCTTTCTTTCGTTCGTTTTTGTACTTCTATTTTCGTAATGACAGCCATAAATTTCACCTCAATATCATTTTAACATACTATGAAACAAATTTGAGTTTCTTGAATATACATAATGAGGAGGGATTTCTCTTGGAAATTGCTATTTCTGGAGGAACAGGTTTTATCGGAAAAGCACTCACTTTATATTTAGCAAGTAACGGACATACCGTATATATCCTGACACGTCACTTAAGAGAAAATCATTCCCCTGCAAATATACGGTATATAAATTGGGATGCTGATGCTTCGGAATTCCCGCTTTCTTCCGTTGATATCGTTATTAATCTTGCCGGAGAATCTATTAATAATGGTCGCTGGACTAAGAAACAGAAAGAAAAAATTATAAATAGTCGTATAAATACAACAAAAGGCTTAATTGAACAACTACAAACGTTAAACCATTACCCAAACACGTTTATAAATGCAAGTGCGATTGGCTATTATGGTACATCAGAGACAGACCTATTTACAGAAGAGCATCCTAAACAGGGGAATGATTTTTTAGCCACTACAGTGCAATTATGGGAAGAAGAAGCGAGTAAAGCAACTGATCTTGGTATTCGTACTATTTATACGCGCTTTGGTATTGTTCTTGGAAAAGATGGAGGAGCACTACCGAAAATGTTACTTCCATATCAATTCTTTATTGGAGGAACAATCGGATCAGGAAACCAATTGCTCTCTTGGGTTCATCTTGAAGATGTTGTTCAAATGATTGATTTTGCGATTCACACAAAAGAAATAAGCGGTGCATTCAATATTACAGCTCCTCATCCTGTAACAATGAAGGAATTTGGAAGAACAATCGCGAAAGTGCTGTATCGACCACATTGGTTACCAGTACCTGCTTTTGCACTCAAAACCCTTCTCGGTGAAATGAGCAGCCTTATTTTACAAGGACAAAGAGTATTACCTCAAAAAGCAATACAACACGGATATACGCATTCCTATGCTACTTTAGAACATGCGCTTCAAAATATTGCATCGCACTCATAATAAAAAACTCGCAACATAAATAAAAACTCTTTCTTTTAAGATGGAGAGAGTATCTGGCCATACATAGAAAAGGTCAGAGCCTTTTCCTAACGCATGCAGGGATGAAAACAAAGAGAGAAAGCGAGTGCATATCATTTTTTCTGCATGGCAGCGATTTATAAAGAAAAGCGGAAGCGGCTCACTCAGAACAAGAGGGGGATGGAGCTTCTGACATAGAGGCGCTTTTTGCCTCGACGGAAGACGCGAAGCCACCGACTGTTCTAGCCGCTGGAGCTGGATCATAAAGAAAAGCAGATCCGACTGTTTAGGCCCGTTGGCTAAGGTTCTTTCACACAGAAGGTGTTTTTCACCTTCTCGTGTGGAAGGTTCTTAGACATGAGGGCTTAGGAGGCAGAACTAGACAAAGAGGTTAAAAAATTAAAATAGATTTCTATAGAACAAAGAGGTTATTATGAAAACATTATTTAAGCAAGCGACTGTTTATCCTATTACATCCCCTAAATTGCAAGGTGATGTATTAGTAGAAAATAACAAAATTGTTGCATTAGAACGATTTATTGAAGTTAGCGAGGATATGACCGTTATTTATGCACGTGGCCTTCATCTTCTTCCAGGCTTTATTGATGTGCATACACATCTTGGTTTATATGATGAAGGAACAGGATGGGCTGGAAATGATGCAAATGAAACCGCGGAAGTATTAACACCTCATATTCGTTCTCTAGATGGCATTCATCCTTTTGATGTTGCTTTTCAAGAAGCTGTACAAAGCGGTATTACAACCGTGCATGTTATGCCTGGAAGTCAAAATGTAATCGGCGGAACAACATGCGTCATAAAAACAGCAGGAAATAGTATTGATCATATGGTCATTCAAGAACCTGCCGGTTTAAAAATTGCGTTTGGAGAAAACCCAAAACGAATGCATAGCAACGGAAACAAAGAGTCTATTACCCGTATGGGAATTATGGGGATGCTGCGAGAAGCCTTTTATGAAGCAAAGCATTATGGGAATGATACCGACTTTCGAATGATTCCTATCTTGCAAGCGCTCCGCCGCGAAATTCCTATACGCGCCCACGCCCACCGCGCTGATGATATTTTATCTGCTCTTCGCTTTGCTAAGGAATTTAATCTTGATTTACGTATTGAACACTGTACAGAAGGCCATCTCATTGCTGATAAATTAGCAGGCCACGATTTAAAAGTATCTGTCGGTCCAACATTAACACGCCGTTCAAAAATTGAAATTAAAAACAAATCTTGGAAAACCTATTATACTTTATCTACTCATGGGATTGAAGTCTCTATTACGACAGATCACCCCTATACACCCATTCAATATTTAAATGTTTGCGCAGCTATCGCTGTGCGAGAAGGATTAAATGAACATAAGGCCCTCGAAGGAATTACGATTATACCTGCTCGCAACTTACGTTTAGAAAAGAAAATCGGTAGCATAGAACCTAGAAAAGATGCTGATCTTGTCCTGTGGACTCATCATCCTTTTCACTATTTAGCCAAGCCTGTATTAACGATGATAGATGGGAAAATTATCTACACAAAAAATTCATAAAAACTAGTTTATTTTTTTGACTAGATGAAGTATTATACGATTATAAACTGAATGAAACCATGATCAATTTGTGTCGTGACTAGTAATTTCAAATTGATGAATGGGGAAGGCAAATGGTGCGCCACCAGCATTATAGACTGGTTCTAGTGGGTTCGATTCCCACCCCGAAATTTTTTTAAGTTTTATATAAAAATTTCGAGGGTGGGGTGTTTTTTGTCGTCATGCTACCCTCTTTTTAGGAGGAGATAGTATGTTAAAAAAACGTGACCTACATGACAGCCACGTTCTATACGATTTGATGATTCACCCTGATGTCTTCCCCTTTGTGCGTCAAAAGGCATCTTCTTATGACGAATTTTTATTTTTAACAAAACAAACGATTGAAGCTGAAGAGCGCGGAGAATTAATTTCACGCACAATTGTTGATGAATGGGGAAATCCAATCGGAACAATAACTTTATTTGACATCGAAGAAAAAGCAGGTTTTCTTGGCACCTGGCTCGGTAAACCATATCACGGAAAAGGTTATAATAAGCCAGCAAAAGACGCTTTCTTTAGTGAACTTTTCTATGAGTTAGATATTGAAACTATTTTCATGCGAATTCGCAAATTAAATACTCGTTCTATTAAAGCTGCCGAAAAACTACCATACGTCAATCTAGCAAATGAAACGCGTAAATGTGTATACGATCAAATTAACGCAAACGGTGAAGTATATAACTTATATGAAATTCCAAAAGATCAATACACACTACACACAATGCGCGAAGCAACATTCCAAGACGCTCACCATTTAAAAGAAGCGTAATCTATGTATATCTCCCTCTGTCATTGGTAACGATAGGTAATGACTTTATGACACGAGGTGAACTGGAATGGATAAGAAAAGACGTGAAAAAACGAAAAGTAAATTATCTAGCACACAAGAAGTTCTCTATCAACGTGAATTTAAAAGAGCAGATCGTGCAGCTGGATATAAACCAAAAGGGATTTTTTAACATATCGCTACCTCTTGTTCAGAAGAGGTAGTTTTTTTTGTGGAAAACTTTATCCACAAAAGCGTTAAAAATGTGTATAAATTCGAATATCTTTCCTATAAAAGAAGAATTTAACCACAGTGAGTTTGTTTAATTTGTGGATATTTTCACTAAAATTTGTGGATATTGTGGATAATTTTGTTAATATTTTAAGTTTACTGTATATTGGAAGCGGATTCTTTTGTGGATAAAGTGATATTCACATTCGCCTTCTCTATTTTTTCAAAATCCTAACGAAAATAGCTATCCTCACAAATAGTGAGATACAACCAAAACATTCAAGAAATTCTATCTCTAAAATGATGATTTTTTCAATTACATTTTTACATACAATTTCTCTTCTCCCTTTAAACGAAATAACGAAAAAAACCTCCTTCCACTCAGATAGAAAAGAGGTTCTTATATTAAGTAAAAGACTGTACAAGGGCTGTTGAACGTACTGGTGAATGTACCCGCACGTGATTTTCCTCTAAAATAGAATCCACAATATGAAACGCTGGTTCCGGACGATAAATGCGTTTCATCGCTTCTTTCATTTGCAATAACTTCATATCATCTTGCAATAATTCTTTCGTTTTCGAAAAGATTTCATGATCTTCACGAATAACAACTGCTGCACCTTGTTTCTCAAAATACTTCGCATTTTCATTTTCTTGTCCTGGTACTGGTTTATATAAAACGACAGGTACTTGCAAAGCTGCTGCCTCACTTAATGTAATCCCTCCTGGTTTTGTAATCATACAAGAGGTAATACGGAACAGCTCATCAATATTCTCTACATAACCGAATACTTTTAATGCATCTGAATTGCTTTCTTGTAGTTGTAACAAATCTTCTTGCAATGCTTTATTCTTCCCACAAACTACGGCTATCTGTAGATTAGGAACTGATAGAAAGGACTGACATAACTCTTTTACACTTCCTAGCACTCCATGTGCCCCTGCTACAATAAGTAAAGTCTTTTTGTCTCGTGACAAATCATACTTATCATACAAAGCTTCTACATTAACAGATGCTTCAAAGTTTTTACGGATCGGAATTCCTGTTTCCACAATTTGCTCAGCAGGTACTCCTACTTCTATCATAATGTCCTTCACATAATCTGTTGCGACAAAATAACGATCCACTTCTCGGTGAATCCATATTTTATGCAAGCAAAAATCAGTAAGTACATTATAAACAGGAATAGAAATACCTGTTTGTTTTTTTAACTCTGGCACCGCAATGATTGGAAATGTATTAATAACAATATCGGGTTTTTCAGCTTGTAATATCGCTTTTAAACGTTTTCGTCCAAAATTGGCATACCATGATGCAATTTTTTTATCGTAAATTTTTTCAACGCCATAATAAAATAAGCGGTATAGCTCTTTCCCAATTGTATAACTTTTTAAATATAAATATTTTGTAATGTCTGTTATGACAGGATGTGATTCACTAAAAAGATCGCATACAATTACATCCTTAAGTCCTCTTTGACGAAATGTTTGTTCTAATGTTTTTGCCACTTGTACATGACCGTTACCGTAATGTGCTGTTAATATTAAAACCTTGGGGTTTTTAATCAAACAAATCCACTCCTAGCTTTTTCGGTCTTTTATATTGCATCTGTCACAATATAAAAAACAATTTCCTTATAATTTTGCATGTTTGAATTCCAACGATTTCCCGCTGGATTTGTACCTGTCGTGGATATACAAAGCATATGTTATTGACCCCTTAATCCCATCTGCTCATATCTTAACATTATACTTTCCCATAACTGCTTTCGCAATAACTTGACGTTTATCTATACTCTATGATACACACTACACTATTTCTTAATTCTTTCTATTGTTTCGTTTTCCCTTTACATTTTTGTAAATTTATCCATATCATTTCTTTACAAAAATAGTCATTATATAATATAAGTATACTCTTTTCCTTATCTTTGCTCTACTATTTCTCAAAAGAAAGCAAAAAGTCTAATCCACAATTGGATTAGACTGCTCCTAAAATATTCTTTGCTTTTTGAACACATTCTTCCGTTGGAGGCTCTACTCCTTCAAGAGGATATTTATGGCCTAGTGCCTCCCATTTGTAGACCCCTAACTTATGATACGGTAAGACTTCTACCTTTTGTACATTATCAAGACTTTGAATAAAGGATGCCAGTCTTTCTAAGTCCTCCGTACCATCAGTAACTCCAGGTACAAGTACATGACGCACCCAAATTGGTTTCTTTTTATCTGATAAATAACGAGCAAATTGTAAAATATGTTCGTTCGGTTTTCCTGTTAATTTGCGATGTCTTTTTGAATCAATATGTTTTATATCAAGTAATACCAGATCTGTATATTCCATCAAAATGTCTAGTTTTCTTTGGAATTCTTCATCTTCGGAATAGCATCCTCCTGAAGAATCAATTGTCGTATGAATGCCGCTCTCTTTGCATTTCTTAAACAACTCAATCAAAAAATCTAACTGCAAGAGTGGCTCACCGCCACTTACTGTAATACCACCGCCAGAAGTTTCCATAAAAGGAAGGTAACATGTAACATCCTGCATCACTTCTTCAACTGTTATTTCTTTCCCTTTACCAATCTCCCACGTATCCGCATTATGACAATATTGACAACGTAGTAAACATCCTTGCGTAAAGATGATATAACGAATTCCTGGGCCGTCAACAGTACCACAAGACTCAACAGAATGAATTCTTCCTTTTACCATGTTACTTCCTCCTCTATTAAAACAGCCCCCTCTGTCTTTATGAAAAACAGAGGGAAACTTTTTACTTACATGCTTTCGTGCATTGTACGGTTAATAACATCAATTTGTTGTTCACGAGTTAACTTAATGAAGTTAACCGCATAACCAGATACACGAATTGTTAATTGTGGATATTTTTCAGGATGTTCCATTGCATCCATTAATGTTTCACGGTTAAATACGTTAATATTTAAGTGATGTCCGTCTTTTACTGCATATCCATCAAGCATAGATACTAAGTTGCGAACTTGTACATCTTCTTCTTTTCCAAGCGCTTTTGGAATAATAGAGAATGTATTAGAAATACCATCTTTTGCTTCCTCATATGGTAATTTCGCAACAGATAATAATGATGCTAATGCTCCTTTTGTATCACGACCATGCATTGGATTTGCACCAGGTGCAAATGGTTCACCAATACGGCGGCCATCTGGTGTGTTACCAGTTTTCTTACCGTATACAACGTTAGATGTAATTGTTAAGATTGACATTGTATGAACAGAGTTACGATATGTTTTATGTTTACGAAGCTTGTTCATAAATGTTTTCACAAGGCTTACTGCAATTTCATCTACACGATCATCATTGTTACCGTATTTAGGGAACTCGCCTTCAATTTCAAAGTCTACTGCAATTCCATTTTCGTCACGAATTGGTTTTACTTTTGCATATTTAATTGCACTTAAAGAGTCAGCTACTACAGATAATCCTGCGATACCTGTTGCCATTGTACGAAGAATCTCTGTATCATGAAGTGCCATTTCGATACGTTCATAGCTATATTTATCATGCATGTAATGGATAACATTTAATGTGTTTAAGTATAAACCTGCTAACCATTCCATTGTCACATCAAATTTTCGCATAACTTCTTCATAATCTAATACTTCAGCAGTAATTGGTGCATATTCAGGTCCAACTTGTGCTTTTGATTTTTCGTCTTTACCACCGTTAATCGCATATAATAATGCTTTCGCTAAGTTTGCACGTGCTCCGAAGAATTGCATTTGTTTACCAATTCTCATTGCAGATACACAGCAAGCAATACCGTAGTCATCACCATATTCTGGACGCATAATGTCATCATTTTCATATTGAATTGCAGATGTTTTGATAGACATTTTTGCACAGTAGTTTTTAAAGCCCTGTGGTAATTGGTTAGACCAAAGAACTGTTAAGTTTGGTTCTGGAGCTGGTCCTAAGTTGTCTAATGTATGCAAGAAACGGAATGAGTTTTTCGTTACTAACGGACGACCATCAATTGCAATACCACCGATAGATTCTGTTACCCAAGTTGGATCACCAGAGAATAATTCATTATAATCAGGTGTTCTTGCAAATTTCACAAGACGTAATTTCATAATGAAATGGTCAACAATTTCTTGTGCTTCTTCTTCTGTTAATGTACCGTTTACTAAATCTCTTTCAACAAAGATATCTAAGAAAGTAGACGTACGGCCAAGACTCATTGCTGCACCGTTTTGCTCTTTAATTGCTGAAAGATAACCAAAATATAACCATTGGAATGCTTCTTGTGCATTTGTTGCTGGCTTAGAAATATCAAAACCATGAGAAGCTGCCATTTGTTTTAATTCTTGAAGTGCACGAATTTGCTCAGACAATTCTTCGCGTAAACGCATTGTCTCTTCGCTCATTACACTGCTCGTTAAACTTAAATCTTCTTTTTTCGCTTTAATTAAACGATCTACACCGTATAATGCAATGCGGCGATAGTCACCGATAATACGACCACGGCCATATGCATCTGGAAGACCCGTAATAACACCTGACTTACGAGCTGCTCTCATTTCTGGAGTATAAGCATCGAATACACCTTGGTTATGCGTTTTACGGTAGTCTCTGAAAATACGGCTCAATTCTTTGTCCATTTCATATCCATAAGCTTCACAAGCTTGCTCTGCCATACGAACACCGCCGAATGGTTGTAATGAGCGCTTAAATGGTTTGTCAGTTTGGACACCGACTACTTTTTCAATATCTTTATTTAAATATCCTGGACCATGTGATGTAATA
This sequence comes from Bacillus cereus group sp. BfR-BA-01380, assembly GCF_022663535.1. GTDB lineage: Bacteria > Bacillota > Bacilli > Bacillales > Bacillaceae_G > Bacillus_A > Bacillus_A cereus_BB. The sequence continues at coordinate 36,358 of NZ_JAKUFS010000010.1, forward strand.
GTAGAAACAATTTTCGTATCCATGTCAAGGACGCCGCCATTGTCACGTTCTTGTTTTGTTAAATCCATTACTTGATCCCAAAGTTGTTTTGTCGCTTCTGTTGCTCCAGCTAAGAAGGATTCATCCCCCTGATAAATGTTTACGTTATTTAAAATGAAATCGCGGACATCAATCTCTGCTTTCCACTTTTCACCTTTAAAGTTTTCCCATGCATTTTTTACATTTTCTAATACTTCAGTCATCCTAATCTCCTCCATTTTTGATTAGTACAGGACTCAGAATTTTTATATAACAGCTTACATATTCAGCATACTACTTTTTTAAAAAAATGAACGTTAAAGTTGTGACATGTTTGTGAATGATTGAGCAAACCACTATTAACATAGTGAAAACACAACTTGAAAACTTTGTTAAATTAACCCTCTTTTACTAATTTTTTTTTTTGGCACTCTAATAAAGGAATCCTTCTCTGTAGTATGAGAGTCGTACCCATTATAAACTGTAATACTCTTATTCCCTATTCTGTTATAGTTTTTTTTGAAACAGAATACAAAAAGTGTACCTGTTTTTTTCATTCCAGTTCTCTCTTACGCCCTTCATTATGAAAACCACCTCGCATACTAAGTTCTTCAGCAATCTAACTGTCGCCAAGCAACCCATGCAAGCTTATGCCAATAGCATTTAAATAGAGACACTATCTTTTCTTCCTATATATATAGATTGTTATATCGACAGCTCAATAACATTTATCAAGATATACAGAAACAACACTTTTGGTATTAAATAAAACAAATCACATACCTATACATGAAGTACACATACAAGTGCCAACATAATAACGTGAAACTTCTATAAGTAGGAGGAATTTTATATGCGAAAAACAAAAATCGTGTGCACAATTGGACCTGCAAGTGAACAATACGAGACATTGCTTTCTTTACTGAAATCTGGAATGAATGTAGCTCGGTTAAATTTCTCTCATGGAACGCACGAAGAACATCAAGCACGTATAAATACAATACGAAAAGCTGCAGTAGCCTCTAAAAAGAACATCGCGCTCTTACAAGATATTAAAGGACCCAAAATTCGCACAGATGAATTTGAGGGGGGACAAGCAGAATTACTTGAAGGTGCAGCTGTTACTGTGTCAATGAAAAAAGTTCTCGGAACATCTAAACAATTTTCCGTCACATATGCAGGTCTATATGATGATGTAGAAGTAGGGTCTCATCTATTACTCGATGATGGATTATTAGAGCTAGAAGTAATAGAAAAAAATAATGGCGAATTACAAACAAAAGTTATACATGGCGGAATCATTAAAGATCATAAAGGTGTAAATGTACCAAGTGTAAACATCCGCCTACCAGGTATTACTGAAAAAGATAAACAAGATATTCTTTTCGGCATACAGCAACAGGTTGATTACATCGCAGTCTCTTTTGTACGTAAAGCTGCTGACATTTTAGAAGTACGCAATATATTAGCAGAGCATAACGCCTCGCATATTCGTATCATCGCAAAAATTGAAAACCAAGAGGGAATTGATAATATAAAAGAAATTGTAGAAGTTGCAGATGGAATTATGGTTGCACGCGGTGATATGGGGATTGAAATCCCGGCAGAATATGTACCAATCATTCAAAAACAATTGATTCACACTTGTAATACGCTAGGAAAACCAGTCATTACAGCAACACAAATGCTTGATTCTATGCAAAGAAATCCAAGACCAACAAGAGCGGAAGCATCAGATGTAGCAAACGCCATCTTTGATGGAACTGATGCGATTATGCTTTCAGGAGAGACGGCTGCCGGTGAATATCCAATAGAGGCAGTACAAATGATGGATAAAATCGCTCTGCAAGTAGAAGAATCTTCTTTATTCCAAAACCAAAAGCAATTATTTCACAATGATTACAAACAAATAACCGAAACAATTGGAGCAGCTGCTGTCCAAGCAGCTTATTCCTTACAAGCAAAAGCAATTTTAACACCAACGAAAAGCGGTTATACAGCACAAATGATTTCAAAGTACCGTCCGCATACTCCGATTATCGCAACAACATCTGAACAATGTGTTCTACAGCAACTCGCACTTGTATGGGGCGTACATCCATTTTTCACCGCCCCAAAACAAACGACAGATGAAGTAATTGAACAAGCATTATGTAACGCTAAAGAGCAACAGCTTATCGCTGCGCAAGATATCATCATTGTAACAGCAGGCGTCCCTGTTAACGAACGTGGAACAACAAACCTGCTAAAAATTGAAGTGGTGAAATAAAGTGAAACTTTAATCAGTGGGGGTTTTCTTCATCCCCCACTGATTATCAGCCCTCACTAATCGGGCGCATGCCAGCAGTTTATCTCCCACCTAACTTCTTAAGAAAGGCGGAAGTGGCTCGCCCAGAATGTGAGGGGGATGGAGCTTCTGACGTAGAGGTGTTTTTTACCTCGTAGGAAGAAGCGAAGCCACCGAACATTCTAGCCACTGGAACTGGACAATGCTTTCGCCGAATTTTGAGGTGGGAGTATTACTGCCCACGAATAGCGGGATAAACCGATAGACCCCCTTCTTTTTAGAGTGGACGAGAGCATCTGGCCGTGCATAGATGCGGTCAGTGCCTTTTCCTGCCACATGCAATGTTTTAGAACAAAGTGAGAGAGCAAGAGCAGATCATGTTGTATTCTGCATAACCGCAATTTCTATGGTGAAAAATTAAAATGGATTTATATATAAGATATTTCCCTACCCGCTAGTAGAGTAAAAAAGACAGATGCACTATGTCATCTGCCCTTCTTTACTTTAATGTCTAACTATTTTTCAACGTCAATATTGCAGCTACAGCATAATATAAAGCTTTCTCATACTTCGCATGTTCGACTACTGATAAATTAACAAGCGAGCCACCACTAGCCGAAAAATATTTAATCGCTTCTACTGGGATTGCGTCTTCTTTTACTTCAATATTACTACCATCTTCCCATTGTCCTTTTTGGATATTCGCATACAAATCCCCAGTAATTTCGCCAATTTCTCCATCATGCTCAGATAGTAAAATCCACTTCAACTTTTTTAAACTTAATGTTTGTTTCAACTCACAAATCTTATTCCCTGCCAAGTCATGAAACGTATAAGAAAGGGGTATGACCACTCTTTGTCTTACAATCAGCAGCTCTTCTCCCAGTTCATTGTACAAAACAAAGCGTTTTTCATTCAATGATTTCAACAAAAGCGATACGAAAATCTTCCATACTTTTTGTAGTTTTGTTTCATATTCTTCTCTTAAAATCCCCATTGTATTTCCATCCATTGAAAAGTATGTAACTGTAGTCACGAAAGATACTTCCCTTCGTACAACAAATCGGTGTTGATGCAAGAGCGACGAAGTCCCTTCGATATGAATTGTTGTGCCAATTTTCTTAGCTCTCTCTCTTTCTACAAAGCTATAAATCATAAAAAGAAAGGCCGTTATAATCATACTGATAAAGGACGTCGTACCTTTGTTCCACTGAAAATGCGGCGTACGAACATAGTCAAGGATAAACGCTATAATAGCAACTAAAAATATAAAAATAGAAACAAAAAATAACCTTTTTCCATTCCGTGCATGATGTTCATGAATCCCCATTTTAATCTCCTCTTTTTTACATATTTTTATTATTATCTCATTTCCACATGCTTTTTCCAAAGGTATACATCCATTTTAACTTCCCAACATATAAGTCTAGATTATGCAAAATACAAGATGACCTGCTCTCGTATTCTCTTTTTGAGGAACAGGAACTGACCGCATCTATCCATGGCCAGACACTCTCGCCCACCTAAAAAAAGGGGCTTTTACGCTTATTTTTTGCAATATTTTTCGTATAAAACTACAAAAAAGCTATCTCGTAAGATAGCTTTCTAACCTTCTGCATGCCGTACCATCGTATAAATATCATTACTTACAGCGCCAAACGATTTAATGTTATTTTGAATATTTGATAGCAACACAACATACGTATTTCCATCTTTACTAAAACTATTTAAACAATTCCATCCTGGCATAACGCCATGATTTGAGTAACTACCAGGGTCTACATACCAACCAAAACCATAATCCTTTTTAACTGCTGTAAACATTTGATGATAACTTTCACTTGAAATCAGCTTCCCTGTAAATAAAGCTTGATCAAATAAATATAAATCATATGCAGTCATATATACATCACCACATCCAAATAATTGCGACATACTTGGTAAAGCTGGTGTTGTCATTTTATTATCTACAATTTTATAACCAGTAGATGGATATTCTCCTTGTTGAAACTTATCACCAAATCCGGAATGTTTCATACCAGCTACTTCAAAGATATTCTTTTGAATATAGTCTTCAAGAGATTGTCCGCTCACTTTCTCGGCAATATACGCAAGCACGGAATAATTAGAATCGGAGTATTTCCATTTTGATCCGGGCGGGAACGCCAGTTTTTGATGTCCTATTCTTTTGATTAATTCCTCATGGCTGATGTTCTCTGAACCCTCGCTGTACTCCGGAATCCCCGATGTATGCGTAAGAAGATGTACTAACTTAATTTCTTTGCCCCTTGGAAAATCAGGAATATATTTTGCAACAGTATCTTCTGTATTTAATTTATTTTGTTCTTTCAATTGCATAATAGAAGTTGCGATAAAAGCTTTTGTAATGGAACCGATGTAGTAGGATGTCTCTGAATTATTAGCAACATTTTTTTCTTGATTGGCAAGTCCATATCCTTTGTTCAAAAGAACCTTTCCATTTTTTACAACAACTGCTGTGCCACTAAAGTTTTTACTCTTCACATACTTATCTAATTCGGCATTATTATTGATTTCTTGTGGCGGTTGCTGGGCCACCAATTCTTCTTTTGGTTTCTCTATAACTTCTTTCTTTACTTCTTTCTTTACTTCTTTCATCGCTTGCAAAGTTTCTTTTTCTTTATTGTTGGAAATAATTTTCGCATATCCCCAATATATAAGGGTAAACAACAGACTGAGAATAATCGTTCGTTTTATATATACAATCGGTTTGCGAGATTTCATAACAATAAAAACCTGCCTTTTCACATAGTTGCTCATTTTACATTTTACTTTATCACGCAACAAGTATTTTACCAACGTTATGCACAAAAAAATAAAAAAGCGCATCAAAAATGCAAGATAGCCGTTACATTTGTAACGAAAAAACCCCTCATTTTTATCAATGAGGGATTTTTTCATATTCCTTATACATGCTTCTTCATATCATCAGCAACAGACTCAACGTTTGTCCCAACAATAACTTGTACACTTGTATCACTTAATTTCATAACACCTTTTGCACCAGCACGTTTTAATGCTTGTTCATTTACTAAGTTTGCATCTTTTACTTGTAAACGAAGACGAGTGGCACAATTGTCGATAACAGTTAAATTTTCTTTTCCGCCTAACGCTGCGACATAAGTTTCTCCGATGGAACCAGCTTCACCTACTGCAGTTGTTTCTTCATCTAACAACTCATCATCATCTTCACGACCAGGCGTTTTTAAGTTTAATTTCTTAATTAAGAAATAGAATACGAAGAAGTAAATTGCTGCGTAAACTATGCCTACACCTGCTAATAATACTGGCTTTGTTGCAATACCGAAATTAATACCGTAGTCAATTGCACCTGCACTAAATGAGAAACCATCGTGAATGCCAAGTTTTGTTGTTATAAATAAAGAAAGGCCTGTTAATACAGCATGAATACCATATAATACTGGTGATAAGAACATAAATGAGAATTCAATTGGTTCTGTAATACCAGTTAAAAATGAAGTTAATGCAAGACCAATTAACATACCCGAAACTGCTTTACGCTTTTCTGGTTTTGCTGCTGCGATCATCGCAAAACATGCTGCTGGTAAACCAAACATCATGATTGGGAAGAAACCTGTCATAAACATACCTGCACTTGGATCCCCTGCAAAGAAACGAGCAATTTCGCCATTTACAACAGCACCTGCTGAGTTTGTAAACTCACCAAACACAAACCAGAAATACGTGTTCATTACATGGTGTAAACCAATTGGAATTAATAAACGGTTTAATAAACCGAAAAGTCCTGCACCAATTGCTCCTAAGTTAACGATACCATGTGCTACCGCATCGATACCGCTTTGAATTGTTGGCCAAATTTCTCCAAATACTAAACCTAACAGCAGCATCGCTATCGATGTAATAATTGGAACGAAACGTTTACCAGCAAAGAATCCTAACCATTCTGGTAATTTAATTTTATAGAATTTGTTATATAGTAATCCCGCAACGATACCAGCAATAATACCGCCTAAAATGGCCATATTAATTTTTGGTGCTAACGTCGCCGCCTTGGAAATCTTTCCTAACGTATCTGCTACTTTAGATGGATCTACAGAACTCATTAAATCTTGAACACTTTTCAATTTATCGTTTAACTCGGCCGCTGAATACCCTTTACTTAAAGCATCAGTTGTATTTTTCAAAACAAGATAACCAATCGCACCTGCAAGACCTGCAGCACCGCTGCCATCAACGGACAAACCAACAGCAACACCAATTGCAAAAATAAGTGCTAAGTTATCAAAAATTGCTGCACCGGCTTGTGCCATAACAGGAATATTAAATACGTCAGGCTGCCCTAAGCGAAGTAATAGACCTGCTGCTGGTAATACTGCAATTGGGAGCATTAAAGCTTTACCAATGCGTTGTAAAAACTGCAACATCTAAATTCCCCCTGTCTAAAATTATGAAATCGTTTCCATTTGTAAATAAGTTTTAGAAAACGCTTTCTATTACAAAAACATAATAACATATAGTTGTATAGATGTGTAGTTATTATACTTGATTTTTTTATGGATTTGTTTTCCTTTATGTAATTCTATATATCCATTTTAATTTTTTGACATATAAGTCGCTGCTATACAGAATACAACATAACCGCTACTTGCTTTCGCCCTTTGTTTGAAACCTTGCACGTGGCAGAAAAAGGCCCTGACCGCTTCTATGCGCGGCCAGATGCTCTTGCCCCCCTAAAAAAAGGGGGTTTTTATGTCGTTTTTATGTCGTTTTTTTAACTTACATGAATAGAAGTTGCATTTTATCATTCCTCAATTTCATGTTATTATTTATTTCCACGCTTGTCGGGCAAGTTAAATTTAATGACTAATACAACTAGGGGTGTTTATTATGCAGTGTATCGAGACCAACAACTTACAACAATTATTAGATCAAGTTCAGCCCTATACGAAACAAGGTAAGCTTGCAACGTATATTCCTGAGTTAGGAAACGCAAATCCTGCTGATTTAGGGATTGCACTTTATCATAAAGACGGCCATTACGTTCATGCCGGAAAATCCCAGACACTCTTTACACTTCAAAGTATTTCAAAAGTAATTACACTTGCACTCGCACTTTTAGATTGCGGTGAAGAGTATGTATTTTCTAAAGTTGGCATGGAACCAACTGGTGATCCCTTTAATTCTATTATTAAACTAGAGACAACAAGCCCATCTAAACCATTAAACCCAATGATTAATGCCGGGGCATTAGCGATTACAAGTATGATTGTAGGAAATTCTAATGAGGAGAAAATGGAACGTATCCTTCACTTTGTTCGCGATATTACAGATAATCCTTCCATTAACTACTCTTCTAAAGTTGCCATCTCTGAATTAGAAACGGCTTATTTAAATCGTTCTCTTTGTTACTATATGAAGCAAAACAACATCATTGATGGGGATATCGAAGAGTTAATGGACCTATACACACGTCAATGTGCAATCGAAGTAAGTTGCATCGACTTAGCTCGTATTGGACTCATCTTTGCAATGGATGGTTATGATCCATATAATAATACGCAAATTATCCCAAAACATATTACAAAAATTTGTAAAACATTTATGGTGACATGTGGTATGTACAACGAATCTGGGGAATTCGCAATTCGCGTTGGGATCCCAGCGAAAAGTGGTGTAGCTGGTGGTATCTTAGGCTGTGTAAAAGGTGAAATGGGTATTGGTATTTTCGGCCCTGCACTAGATGAGAACGGAAATAGCCTTGCTGGATTTAAAATATTAGAATTACTTTCTGAACAAGAAGGTTGGAGTATTTTCTAAAAAGCGTCTGAAACGGCGCTTTTTTCAATATAATTGTGCATATTCACCATACACCTCCGAATAGTATAGTACAGCCTAGTGTTTTATAACATTTAGGGAATACATGTCGCTCTAAATGGCTAACTAATCAGCTCTTACGGATGATAATACTTAAAATTATCGTCCGCGAGCAGCAGAGGAAAATGGAGGTGCTCATGAAACTCATCCTTCAAACAGCAGATCAGGCAGTTCTCGAGAAGACCATCCTTCTTTTTGTATTAAGTATCATTGAAAGTTTAAAATTAAAAGTTGTTTCCCTTGATGAAGCCTATCGATACATATTTAATCTAGATGTACTGGAATTGTTAATGGATCGAAGTATTGATGATAAAGTATTAGAAGTTGTCCATTTTGGTATTGAATTAGAAGACATTCAAAATTTAATACCAGAAGATTTAGAGCAATATATCGAAGAGTTAAAATGGCGTTGTATTCAAGTACTAAGTGACTATGAAATGTATGAAGAAACGGCACAATTAATTGAAGATATTCGGTAAAGTGAAGTTTCCATCAGTGGGAATATCTTCCCAAAAGCCTCCCTTCTTCTCACTCTTCATAATCTGGAGTTGTAGTCTTACTGCCCACAAATAGCAGAATACATGAAACTCTAGAGAAAAGAATGCTATCTTTCTCCTATTAAATGAAGAAAAAAGCACCTCTTCAGGTGCTTTCTAATGTTTTTTCAAACTATTTTTATACGTTTCGATATTCACTGGTAATTCTTCCTCTTCTAACGTATGTTCATTTACATCTTTATGAATATACGCACCTTTTGGAGGTTGATGATCATGTCCTTTTTTCTTATGATCAAAGGATTTACCGCGTCCCATACTAACACCTTCCTTTAAGTAAATTCTATGTTAGTATAAATAAAAGATCGTCGACATATGCAATTGTTTGTTGTATTTCCGAGGAAATGGTAGAAAATTGTTTTACTCCTCGTTTAACAAGCAGTAAAGCCACTTTACCATATATCCATCCGAATTTTTTCATATGACTTGCTGCTATGCAACATACAACAGGATCTCCACTTGCTTTCTCTCTTTGTTTTGAACCTCGCATGTGGCAGAAAAAGTCCCTGACCGTTTCTCTGCACGGCCAGATGCTCTCGCCCCTCCTAAAAAAGGGGTTTTTATGTCGTTTTTAACCTATATAGCTTTCATAAAAGCTGATTAACTGCAATGATAATCAGCAAAGCTCCTGCAATGACAGTTGCCCATTTCCCTAGATACAACGCTAAGTATTTTTTACCGATGTAAGAACAAAACCTCACACATAAGAAGCTAAAGAAACCTGAAATAATAGCGGTCATCCACAAATTCAAATTTGTCACACCTGCATCAAAGCCACCTGCAATGTTATTAATGGATAATGCAACGCCAAGTACAATTGCTTCTGAAAAGCCAATTGTTTTAGACTCATCAAAATCGGCGGCTTCTGGATTACGTAAAATACGCATCAACACATTACCTTGCTTTCTCTCATCTACCTCTTTACTAAGCAGCGGCTGGCATAATACCAATACGCCAATACTCCCCAATACGATAGCACCAATCACATTAGCTGTAACATCTGAAATAAACAAAGAAATCCAATTCCCGAAAAAACCTGCCAAAAGTGTAAAGAGAAAACCGAAGAAAGCTATGATAAAGTTGTTGAACCATGAGATATGGATCTTCCGAATTCCATAAGCAATGCCTACACCCGCATTATCTAAATTTGAAGCTATCCCGATCATAAGAATGGAAAGCAAACTTGTTACATACATTAATACGCACTCCTTTATTGCTTTTTTTATTGCATCGTATGCAAATATTGAGCAATTGTGCCTGTCTGTTTCATATACTTTTAATAAAATATCAACATTTCAGAAACAAAAAGGAGCGCCTAAACCTATGTCTACTCAAAATATAAATCATCAACTCGGTACCGTATTAAAAGAATTGTTACAAGAACGTTCATTATCAATGCGACAATTTGGAACGCTCACCGATATTGACCCTTCCACCATTTCACGAATTATTAATGGAAAGCAACAAGCGAAAAAAAAGCATCTTCAAAAATTTGCAGAATGTCTCCAAATTCCTATCCAGTTGTTATATGATGCAACGTATGCCAAACAGCCTCACCAAACTACTGAACCCCAGACTGAAATGTATACATCAATTGATGCCATTCAAAACACATTACAATCCTCTAACTTATTTGATTACAAGTACACAACAACTCGTGTAAAACAAGAGCTTGAAAATTACGAACGCTATGCGAAAACAACAGAAGGCACACGCCTTATTCATGAAGGATTCTCAACAAAGTTGCAACAACTTGATAGCACAGGTCCTTTCATTGATCAATTAACAGATATGTATCATCAATTTTGCAAAGACACGATTACATCGCAAGAACGAGCAATTATCGGAAGTGCCTTGCTCTATTTCGTTTTATCAACAGATATTATTCCAGATTACGTATTTCCCATTGGATACTTAGATGATGCAATTGCAGTAGAATTAGCAAAGGAAAAATTAATTGAAATGAAAAACAAATTGGAGAAAGAAGAATAACTCATTCCACATAAAAACAAAGAAAACCGGGGCATGTTGCCCCGATTTTCTTTGTTTTTATTATAAGCTGTGAACTTCTTTTGCATTCGTTTCTTCAACCTGTTTCATTTTTTTATTCTTAGAAAAATGATAAAACAGTAAGCACACAAGCAGAAACGGAATACCACAATACAATGCCATGCGCTGATCTGGAATAAAAGCCATGCCCACAATTACGGCCATATTTAATCCGAAACAAAGAAGTGGCACAACCGGATACAACGGCGTTTTAAATTTCAGATCCTTAATATCCCCACCTTGCTTTATGTACGTTCTTCTACTAAGAAAATTTGATAAACCAATCGATGCCCAGACTAGTATTCCACCGAATCCTGCAATAGAAAGAAGCCATAAATAAACTGTATCCTCTGCATATATACCAGATAATAAAGAAAGACAACCAAAAATCATACTTGTAATTAATGCATAAATAGGAACACCCTTTTTAGATAACTTTCCAAAAATCGGACTAATCATCCCTTGATTCGACATAGACCAAAGCATACGAGAAGTTGCATATAAGCCCGAATTTGCTACTGATAACACCGCTGTAATAATAACGAAGTTCATAATATCCGCGGCATACGGAATCCCAATTTTATCAAATACAACTACGAATGGACTTTCTACCAATCCCGCTTTTTCCCATGGAAATAACCCAGCGAGTATGAACATAGAAAGTATAAAGAAAACAAATATACGCCACGCTGTATTTTTAATTGCTTTCGGAATGGCTTTCTCCGGATTTTCACTCTCACCGGCCGCAATCCCGACAATTTCGGTCCCCTGAAAGGAGAAATTAACGGCAATCATCGTAATTAGAACCGCTTTCAGTCCATTCGGGAACAGTCCCCCATGATCAGTAAAGTTTGAAAGCATCGGTGCTGCTTCATTTCCTTTCATATGTAAAAATCCGAACATCGCTGCCCCGCCTAAAATAATAAATGCAATAATCGTAATGACTTTAATGCCCGAAACCCAAAACTCAACCTCTGCAAAACTCCGTGATGATAATGCATTAATCGAAAAAAGAAGAACCGCAAACACGACGCACCATATCCAAGACGGTACATGAGGAAACCAGCGCTTCATTAAAATGCTTACTGCGATTAGCTCAATTCCTATCGTAGCAGCCCAGTTTAACCATGACATCCAACCCACTACATAACCTACCGCAGGCGAAATATTCTTTGCAGCATACATTTGATAAGATCCTGCATTCGGCATAGCAACGGCTAACTCCCCAAGACAAAGCATCGTTAAATACATAACAAGGCTCCCAACAAGATACGCAACAAGTGCACCGCCTGGTCCGGCTTCATGAATTGTATAGCCAGATCCTAAGAAAAGCCCTGTACCAATAACCCCTCCAAGTGCAATCATAAATATGTGTCGACTTTTTAACTCCCGCTTTAACTCCTGGTTTTGCTTCTCCATATGAATCCCCCTAACCAAAGATGTAAACGCTTTAAAAATAATATAAAGTAAAACTTTAATCAGTGGGGGTTTTCTTCATCCCCCACTGATTATCAGCCCTCACCAATCGGGCTTTTACGGACAGTTTATCTCCCGCCTAACTTCTTCAGAAAAGCGGAAGCGGCTCGCTCAGAATCGCAGGACGCCCACGCACAAGGCAGAGAGGCACTTTTTGCCTCGTCCGAGGGGGCGAAACGACCGGAGATTCTAGCCGCTAAAGCTGGACAACAAAGAAATGTGGAAGTGGCTCGTCCAGAATGTGAGGGGGATGGAGCTTCTGACGTAGAGGTGTTTTTTACCTCGCAGGAAGAAGCCAAGCCACCGAACATTCTAGCCACTGGAACTGGACAATGCTTTTGCTGAATTTTGAGGCGAGAGTATTACTGCCCACGAATAGCGGGATAAAAAGAATAAAGTGCATTCTCATTATTACTATAGACTTGTAACAAGAGGGAGATTTTTCAAAAGAAAATCTCCCAATCTACGGAAATACCGATAACACGATAGATAGTTGCTACGAAAATTTTTTTATCATTTACCATAATTGTTTAAAAGATTAACAGAAAACAGTACATGATCCAGAGGGATTTTATAAATCCATTTCATTTGGCAACACGTAAGTCGCTGCTATGCACAATACAACATAACCGCTACTTGCTGTTTCAAACCTCGCATGTGGCAGGAAAAGGCCCTGACCGCTTCTATACATGGCCTCTCCCTTAAAAAGAAAGGAGGTTTTTATGTTGCTTTTTTAATTTATATATTAATCACTTCCTGTGATCAATAAATCATCCCTAACTGCTATTAATAATGTTTCATTCGTGATAGCTTGTCCTTCCTCTACTTCTAGCAATTCTACATAGCCGCTAATTCCCACTTTAACTTCTACTTTCTGTTTATCCATTGTTTCAATTAAAGCTAATTTCTCCCACTCATAAACATAGGAGCTTTCATCAATAAATAATTTTGCAACTCTGCCATAACAAGGACTGTACACGTTTTCTATTACTGTTTTCATCTTTTAAACCCCTCTTTCTTATTAAGTGCGCATGTAAATCTTTTGACCCACCTCCAAGTTTATAGGATTCAACTACTATTCATGCAAGATATATACCAATCTTATTTCTTACATGGAATTTAGAGTTAGTACTGAAAAAATCTGAATTCCACGCAAAATTTTTCTTTTCTTTTACAAATTTTTAACCGCAAAAACGAAAATTTTTTTTGCATACTCGCAAAAATTTTATTAAAATTAAGAAAAATCAGTCTTCATAGGGTATAACAAGGAGAAGATAAAACATGTATACAGAAGAAATCAATTTCAAAAAATTAGTTGAAATGAATATGCTATATGAAACTTTACTGAATGAAATTGATATTGGAATTCACATGATTAATGAAGAATGTAAAACGATTGTCTATAATCGTAAAATGATGGAAATTGAATCGATGGATCGTAAAGATGTGCTATATAAAAATCTTTTAGAAGTATTTGCATTTGAAGAAAACCAGAATAGTACTCTTATAGAGACGCTAACATTTGGAAAAGCGAAGAAAAATATAAAACAAACTTATTTTAATAATAAAGGGCAAGAAATTACAACTATTCATGATACCTTTCCTATAGTGAAAAATGGAAAAATCAAGGGGGCTATTGAAATAGTAAAGGAGATTCCTCCATTAAAACAAACTAGTAAAGGGAACGCCATTCGAGGGCATAATACTAAATTTACCTTCAATCATATAATAGGTAATTCTAACGCCATTCAATCAGTTATTGCGGAAGCAAAAAGAGTAACACGTACCTCTTCCTCTGTACTGATCGTGGGTGAAACAGGAACTGGAAAAGAATTATTTGCACAAAGTATTCATAATGAAAGTCAACGTACTGGAAAGCCTTTTATCTCACAAAATTGTGCTGCCATTCCTGAAACTTTAATGGAAAGCTTATTATTCGGTACGAATAAAGGGGCTTTTACAGGAGCAATTGATAAACCAGGTTTATTTGAGGAAGCACATGGGGGAACTTTATTATTAGATGAAATTAACTCATTAAGCCCAGCACTGCAAGCTAAATTGTTGCGTGCAATACAAGATAAAACAATACGAAGAATCGGAGGAACACAAGAAAAAGAAGTAGACGTTCGAATCATAGTCACAATTAACGAAGATCCTATTGAAGCTATCACGCACAATCGCTTACGAAAAGATCTATATTACAGATTAAGCGTCGTTACTTTATTTCTCCCATCTTTACGGCAGCGTAAAGATGACATTTTACCGCTTCTTCATCGTTTTATTGAAAAATATAATATGCAGTTTGGCTTACAAGTACAAGGTGTGGATGACAACGTAATCAACTTTTTCTATCAACACGATTGGCCCGGGAATATTCGCGAGTTGGAGCACATCATTGAAGGCTCTATGAACTTAATTGAAGATGAGGAAATCATTACAACATCCCATATCCCAACACGTTTTTATGAGTTAACAAAAAATGAATGCAATATTCACCCTCCTCTATCTAGATGGGAAACAAATAAATCAGATCACACCTTAAAGAACACAATAAAAGAAATGGAAAAAGAATATATCATTCAAATTCTTAGTGAACATAATGGTAACATCTCACAAGCCGCAAAGTCCTTAGGATTAAGTAGGCAAAACTTGCAATATCGGTTGAAAAAATATGGGCTGAATACGTAATCTTAGAGGTTTCTATAAGCGCAGGCAAAAAAAAATAAAGGCCGTTCCTAAAGAACGGTCTTTATTTCCCCCTAAAAATCAACTTTCTCCAAATACAACCCACTTGCCTCCGCAAGACAATTGATTTGATTTCGTTGTTTTCCCTCTAAAATTTGCGGTATTGTTTCAGCGTCTAACTGGCCTAACCCAACTTCTATTAACGCTCCAACAATCTTTCTCACCATATTGTGAAGAAATCCGTTTCCGCTTACTCTAATTTGAACGAAGCCATCCTTTTCCGTTACATCTAACGAGTAGATTTCACGAACCATGGATTTTTTCTTCGACTTCGCATTAGAGAAAGCAGTAAAATCATGCGAACCGATAAAATATTGAGCTGCTTTTTTCATACTTTCGATATTTAACTTTTTCCCAACATGCATACTGTATTTACGCATGAATGGATTCGTATGTTCTTCATTCCAAATCTTATATAAATACGTTTTTGCTTTCGAATTGTAGCGGGCATGGAAACGCTCCGAAACTAATTCCACATCAGTAATACTAATATCATTTGGTAAGTATTGATTTAAATACTTTTTAACTTTATGTTCCGTCAAACTCTCATCAACCTTAAAATTAGCTACTTGATTAAGAGCATGTACACCCGCATCTGTTCTGCTGCAGCCAATGATTTCAATTTCTTTTCCCAGCATTTCAGATAGTACACTTTCTATTTTTCCTTGAATGGTATTTTCGCTGTTACCGAGCCGCTGCCAACCTTTATAGCGGCCGCCGTCATATTGAATTGTTAGTTTGTAGTTGTTCATTGTTTTCTCCTTGGTTTAGCTCTTAATATTTTTTAAAGACACATCTTAATGTTAATGATTTAAAGCTATTATCGTGTATATTTAAAACTTCTTCTGTATTTGTCAGCTATGAAACGTGATCTCCATGAATCAAAAAGCCCTCTGATCTGACATATCAAACAGCTTGCTTCCCATATCTGTTATCAAATCTTTTAACTCAAGATTGCTTATCCATTCCTTTGGTAGAGCAGCTATACCATAAGTTGCACCGAGTATGTTGCCACAAATTGCTCCTGTAGAATCACTATCACCATCATGATTGACTGACATAATGAGAGCCTCTTTAACAGCAGATGTCTTTAACGCGCAATACAAAGCAATAGCTAATGCTTCTTCTGCAATCCAACCTTCACCTAATTTTTGAATAGCTCTTTGGGGGTTTTCATTATCTTTTGCAAGCTCTATAGCCTTTTCTATTGCATTTAAAGTTTCCTCACAGCCTTTATGCATTTTAAGCACATCAATTGCAGTCATTGTACTTTCAATAACGCTTTTTCCATTTATAAGTTCCGCAATAATAACGGCAAGTGCTCCTGCTGCAAGATATCCTGTAGGATGCCCATGAGTGATTGCCGCAACTTCAGCTCCGGTTCGAAATGCATATTCAGGTTCTCTATGAAGAAACAAACCTACTGGTGCAATACGCATTACTCCTCCACAGCCTTTACTATTATTGATTGGCTGTTCCACTGTTCCCATTTCCCCACTTCCAAGAGCCATTAAGCAGCTATGTCCTGGTGCCCTTTTGGAGAACAATTCCTTATAATCTAAAATACTATTTCTTTCTTCATGTGGCTGTCGTCCCAGCCAAAACTTATCATTATCAGTCAGAGCCCTTCCAGTCTGTGTATAGTACCAACGAAGATAGGATTGATAAATGCCGCTCCCTGCATAAGATCCAATGCCTCTCTCGCTACAACGCTGGTATGCCCATACCATTCCATCTGCTGTAAATAAGGTCATCTGTGTATCATCGGATATAAGAGCTTTACCAGTTACTTTATCTAACTTTAATTCTGTTATTCCTCGCTCTCCAAATTTGGATTTAATTTTATCTAGTGTCATAAACTCCACAGTATAGCCAAGAGCATCCCCGATAGCACCACCGAGCAAGGAAGCTATAAAGAAATCCTTTATATTTCTCATAGTAACCTCTTTTCCCCTTTTGTCTTTCCGCATCCTAATTTTTTCCGTTAATAAAACAAAGTTTATAAACATTCTATAATGTTTTTCCTTACCTTCTTTCCATAGTAACACAAGGAAGCCTCTCTAGTGTCTACCTCTACCAATGTATTATATCCTAGCACACAAAGACGATGCCTTTTACATATTAGTATGTACTAAAAATATAGCCATTAAGGTCAAGCAAACTCAACTTGATGAAAAATTGACAGAGTATGAAAACGAGAATTACGCGTCACGGAGTTAAATAATATCATTTCATTCATATACAGAAGTAATAAACACAGGCTACTTTTCTAAATATCCCTAGCTTGA
Organism: Bacillus cereus group sp. BfR-BA-01380; assembly: GCF_022663535.1. Classification (GTDB taxonomy): domain Bacteria; phylum Bacillota; class Bacilli; order Bacillales; family Bacillaceae_G; genus Bacillus_A; species Bacillus_A cereus_BB. The sequence continues at coordinate 53,670 of NZ_JAKUFS010000010.1, forward strand.
GGTTTGTGGATAACCTGGATAGTAATGCATAGGCTCTATCCCCGCAATTAACTTCAGGATCGTACTCTTTCCACTGCCATTTGCACCAACAATCCCAACCTTCTCTCCTGCATAAACCTCAAAACTTATATTTTTAAGAACAAGTGTAGCATCCATATATTCCTTAATACCATTTAATGTTAATTCAAACATACAATTACCTTCTTTCATCCATAATACAAGTTACGCATTTTACGGACAGGACAAAGAAGACTTTCATTACTATTTTGTTTTTGTAATGATTTATTACTTGTAAGGGGCTTTTAAGGGGTTTACAAGCGGCTTAAAAGAAGCTTGCAAGGGGCTATTCAGTGTGAATCAAAAAAGTTTAACTATCATTTTTATGTGTCATTCTATTTAAAAAAGCCAAATTTGACCAATATAACACAATAAAATCTAGTCAAAAGTAATGAAAATTTAAGAATAATAAGGTACACTAATCAATGGTTTTAGTTTAAAATCGGTTGACGTTGATATATACGGAGGAATAGTTTATGAACAACAATACAACAAATGAATCAGTTGAAGAAGTCGATAAAAAACGAGGAAACTCAAAAAAACGTTCTACAAATTGGAAGCTTATCACAGCGGGCGGCGTTGGTATCATTGCACTTCTTATTGGGGGAATGAGTTATTATCAGACAACCCACTTCAATTCACAGGTTACGATTAATGACACAAAAGTTGGCGGTATGACTGCTGATAAGGCAATCCAAAAATTAAAAGTATCTGGATTAGAAAACAAGGTCTATATCGGCCAACAACAAATTTTAGATGAAAAAAATACACAAACGGAACTTACGGAAAAAGATTTGCCTAAAGTTAAGAAACTATTAAAAAGCCAGTGGACATTTTTCCCTTCTTCAAAGGAAAAAAATTACTCACTGCTACCTGAAAAGGCGGATCAGTATCGAAGTGAAACGATGAAAAAACTTGTAGAAGAAAAGCTTGTCTCTATGAATAAAGACTTAAAAGCACCTCAAGATGCTATGGCGAAACTCGAACAAAGTAAAGTTGTTATTTCAAAAAGCGTTGATGGAAAACAGTATGACGTTGCTAGTCTATTAAAGGATTACGACAAGCAGAAGTATAAAAGTGAAATCCATTTGAAGCCTGTATACATACAGCCTATTAAAGAAAACGATTCGATTGTTAAAAAAGAAGAACAAGCACTACAGAATCTTCTTCAACAAACCATTGATTATAAGGTACAAAATAAAGCGTACTCTTTAAAAGCTAAAGATTTAATTAAAAACGCCTCTATGTCAAAAGATATGAAGGTTACAATCGATGCAAGTGACATTAAGAACAAGATTGCTGAAATTAATAATTCTCAATCAACATTAACTAAAAACTTCGCATTTAAAACCCATTCTGGTTCGGTCATATCAGTAAGAGGACAAGGCTATGGCTGGGCAATAGATATTGAAAAAGAAACAAAACGAGTCCAAGAAGCCTTCGAAAAAGGGGAAAAATCGCTTTCTGCTTCTAATATTTACGGAAATGGCTGGAATAATGAAGGCATTGGTTATGAAACAACAGCGAATAATGGCATTGGAGACACGTATGCAGAAGTATCCATTGCTGAACAGCAAATTTGGATTTACAAAGATGGGCAATTGGCAGTCACAACGAATGTAGTAACTGGTAAACATAGCACGAGTGAAGATACATTACCAGGTGTGTGGTATGTCCTTTATAAACGATCACCGTACACATTAAAAGGCAGTGCAGTAGGTAAACCTGATTATTCCGTTAAGGTAGATTATTGGGCTCCGTTCACAAACGGCGGACAAGGGTTCCACGATGCCGGTTGGCGGACAAACTGGGCAAATGATGCCTATTTAACTGGAGGTTCAGGCGGATGTGTCAATCTCCCTCCTAGTGTTGCGAAAACTGTGTATGATAATCTCAGCACTCATGAACCGGTTATCGTGTACTAGAAAATAGCAATCTCGCGTGAAGCGATGTATGTATCAAGAACTTAAATTTAAAACAAAGAAGCAGACAATCTTAAGTGATTGTCTGCTTCTTTATTTTTTATTATTTCATATGCGGGGTGGAGAAACAGTTATATACACATTCCTTATTTATTCTAACTAGAGTAAGAAAAAGTTATGGGCAATTAAGCTTTCTGCCACTGCATCAGAACATAAAAATATGTTACAAGGAAACACCCTTCACTGCATGAAAGGAGAATGGAATTTATATTAGAAATTCATTAAATAAAGTTTATTTACTCAAAAAGAAAATAGTTTACTGTTACTTGTGGCGTGGTTCTCCGTGATTAATCTAAGTGAGGTTCATTAAATTAAGGTTTTTATCGGAGTAAACGTCTGTTCTTCTATTTTGGTATACCGCTATTTATGAATTACAGTTAGTTATTCCTCAACATCTCAGCAAGTTCATATAGTGGATTATGCTGCTGAATGCGATAGTGACGTCCTTCCTTTTGCAAATACCCTTTTTCGCAAAATTGTGCAAGCACATGCAATAAATGTCGATAGGAGACGCCTAAAAAATCACAAACAGTTACGTGTTTCTCCTTATAGACCTCTTCATCCGAGGTTTGCAAAATAAAATCTGCAAGCCGGTTTTCAAGCGGGAAGGCAAGACTATACGAATACTTTGCAGCCATTTGTGTTGCTTTTACACTTAAAAACTTGGTTAGTTCACGTAGAAATTTTGCATCTTCTAACATTTGTGCATGGCAGTGATGAAAAGGAAGCGCAAAGCAAATGATCTTAGTGGAGGTTTGAATCCCTTTTGTATAGTACACCTCATTTAATAATTCCATTTCCCCAATATAATCATTCGCATTGATAAAATTAATTAAGGAAACTTTCCCATTTTGATGCGTTACATAAATTTTTGCTTTTCCTTCAATAACATAAAATAAAAAATCTGGTCGCATGCCTTCTTGAATAATCCATTCATCGCGTTTATATTCATGCACTTCTATAAACTCTTCAATCGGAAAAGAAAATAAATGCGCAATGGAGTACTCATTCAAATATCTTTGCCTTTTCTCATTTTTATAAATTTCCATAATCCACCTCAAAAATGTGAGATATCTCATATTTTTGTACGTATCTCCATGTTATCATGCAAACAATGAGGGGGATACAGAATGAACACACAACGCTGGATGAGTAGACAATTTTTTAGTTTTTATATGACATGGGGCATTTTTCTACCCTATTGGACAGGATGGATGATTCATACAAAAGGGCTTACACTTCCACAAGCTAGTTTGATTATGAGCTTAGGTTTGGTTGCAAGAGGCCTTTCTACATTAATTGCGTTTCCTTATTTATCGAGGAAAGTTAGTAGTAAAACCTTATTAAATGGGATGGCAATCGGCACACTAATTGCTATTCTGTGTTGTATTCCAGCGAGTTCCTTTGTTAGCTTACTTGTGGTAACGTTACTTTTGAACTTTATTTACCCAGCTTTGATGCCTGCTTTAGATAGCGCAGCTGGCGTACTTGCGCAAAGTAATCAATTAAGACATTATGGGAAGAGCCGCTCGTGGGGATCCATTGGGTTTGTCGTGGCAGGTATGATCTTAACCATCTTTACAGGGGCGTTTGGGGATGAAGTGATTTTATGGGCGCTGTTACTCGGCACATTGGTATTCGTGTGTCTTGGTTTTATGCGTGCACCCGTTGTTTTATCTGAAAAACCGCAAACGGATCAAACAAAAAAAGGCGGTATGCTGAAATTATTTCGCATCAAACACTTTGGTTTGGTGCTCGTCATTGTGATTTTACTGCAAGCGGCACACGCTTCTTATTACAGCTATGGCTATATTTTTTTACAATATATTCATGCACCCAAATATTTAATTGGAGTGATTATTAACATTGCCGTGATCGCAGAAATCATTTTCTTCTCCATCGCAGATCAGAGCTTTCATAAATTTTCAGTAGGCTCCTTACTGACACTAGCGGCACTTGGTTCATCCGTACGTTGGATATTAGTATTTGCCTTTCCAAATGTTATTGTTTTCTGTATCGCGCAAACATTGCATGCATGCTCATTTGCAATGGGGCATTATGCCTTTATGAAATATTTAATCAAAAATATTCCACATGCGCAGATTCCAAAAGCACAAGGCATGTATTCAGCATTGGCACTTAGCTGGAGTACTGCGGTGTTCACGATGTTCGGCGGTTATTTATACGAAATCGAGCCAAGATACGCCTTTATCGGGATGATTGTTTGTACCATACCGTCGATGCTGCTTGCACTTGTTTATCGGAATTTGGAACATAAAAAGAAAGCAGCAGTTTTTATTTAGTTTGTTTATTTAAAACTATACGAAGCTAAACCGATCTTATATGCCGCACAAATCTTCGGATATTCAAACAGCGACATATTTTCGTATTACCTAATGCTTAAGATCATCATAGAGCATTAGGTAATACCGAGTTATTATAAAGCAGGCTTGTCCATTTTGGACAAGCCTATTAACTTACCATCAATTTTATCCCGCTATTTGTGGGCAGTAAGACCCCCACTGATGGAAGTTTCACTTTATTTAATGCATCCTTTCCTACATAAATCCTAGATCTCTTTTTTATCACTAAAAAACGCATACCAACACGCAACCTCATTTAGACAAGAAAAAAAGTGAAGCCATATTGTGCTCCACTTCACTCTTTATCTTTTTGAATTTTAAGGCTAACTTATTTTCTTTTGTTTCTGCTTTTCTATATCATGTATTTTTTCATATTTGCTATACATTAACCATGCAACAACTGAGAAAATAACGGGTCCAGCCACACTCCAAATGGTTGTTTGCATATCCCCTTCTAAAGCTGGCTGTACGATACTAAAGAAATTTGCAAGTCCAACTGTTAGAATAACAACCCATGCCCAAAGATTTGCGCTCAATTGCGTTTTATATACGATAAACGGCTTATTGATTTCCACTTTTTTCTTAAAATACGGGAATGCAAGTGCGATAAATACATACGGTATTGTCATAGCCACGTTAGTCATCGAAACGAGTATGTTAAAGAATGCGGCCATTGTGCTTCCACCGAAAGCGATTAGTGCGATCATTACACAAACAATAGCAGCTTGAATCCACATAGCATTAACAGGCAGCCCATTCTTTGTTTCACCGATTTTTCCGGGCCACAATCTCTTAGGTGTTCCTTCAATCATCTGCTTTAACGGTGAAAACATCAAGGTAAAGAACGCACCGGACAGTGCTAGGAACATTGAAAGTCCAATGTATCTTGCAACCCCAAATCCCAAATCCGTAGCTGTAGCATGGCTTGCTCCAAAAGCGGTACCTAGTGAGTAGCCTAAATTGGCCATAACTATATAACTTGCATTTCCTAGGTTAACATTCGCAATACCCATTACAGATGCCCAGTTTGTGAATATTCCAATTAATAGTATTCCTAATGAATACCCTACAGAGATTATGGCTGCAGATAAAAGAATTCCTTTCGGAAATGTTTTTTCTGGATTTTCTGTTACATCCACTAAACCGCCTACTGCTTCAAGTCCACCATAAGCGAAGAGGGCATATACTACAAATGCTAACGAAGCAATAATATCTCCTGCATATTTAGGATTTGGTGTTTGAGTAAATGAATGTAACCCTGTAATCGGCTGCGCCAAATGTCCATGATTACCTATAAGTACTACTATTGCACCAACCCAAAGAAATACATTCAATAACAAGACTGCAGTACCACCTAAAGAGGTTACTTTTTTAATTTTATCCAGACCCTTAGTTGATGTATAGGTTACTATAAGAATCCATACAATTCCTAAAACCCCCAGAACCTGAGGTCCTCGAAGATTAAATAAAGTCCAGCTTTGTGTTGTATCTTGTCCAAAGATAGCATTTGACACCGGAATCCACATACCGGATGCAACATTGACCATCCAAGTTATATAAGAAAAATACCACATGAACGTCCCTATAAATGCAAATTTTGGACCGATGGATTTTTCCATCCATGAGTAGATACCACCCTTTTCCTCTTTAAAGGCGGAACCAAATTCAGCTACCATTAATGCAAAAGGAACAAAGAAGGTTATGGCTGAAAATATGTACCAAGGAATAGCGGCATAACCCATCTTATAAAATGATCTTGGAATGTTGTTGAATCCATAAACAGAAGTAAAAATCATTAACACTAGGGATACTAAAGTCAACTTTTTGGTTATGTTTGTGTTTGACACACATTTCCCCCCTAATTATAGTTATCATATAACTTCAACACGGAATGTTTACTTCGTATAATCATACTTAATCCTACATTTAAAAATGGAGAAGCATTTCCAGCCAACGTAAGTAAACGATAAAATCGCTTTCTTTCCTTGATTTTTTATTATATCCAAGTTGCACTATAGCTACTATAATCCACTGCTCCAATCATATGAACACATTCTAATACTATTAACCCTCCCCCCGAATTCCTTTACATAGGCTTAGCATTTTTTAATTCAACAATGATTTTAGTTTTCCTGTTCTTCTCTTCTTGACGTTGAAACTAGTCAATAAAAAAACTCATTTAGATGTGTTATGGTAAGGTTCACCATAACATATCTAAATGAAGTTACTTATTTGAGTATAAATATGAACCATAATAGTGCGATATAAAAAACACTGATTATCCAGTGTACTTTATATGTAGTTATGGGATTTAATATTTTTTTTACTTAATAATACCCGTCCCTGTTATTTCTGTTTCGATTTTAGTGTTAATATTAATAGTGGGAAACGTATCTGCCCAATCAATCTCCTTCCATGTCTCAGGATGATACGCCATCACTTTCCTGCCTATTCCAAAGTAATCACAATGTGCTTGTTGTAGTTCCTTTATGACAAATTTAGCTCTTTGTGTTAATTGCTTGGAGATCTCTTTATTCAATTTCTTTATTACAGTTTGCTTGGAAAGCCTCTCTAGCGGATATTCCATTGCCGTGATATTAATTTTTAAGGTAATTTCAGCTGAGATTTTATGAAGTTTATCTACTTTCACTTTTAAAGTATGATCCTTTAAAAAAGCGATGGAGGATTTCCAAAAAAAGGATTGGCCCATTTAATCTAGTTGATTACAAAAAATGCCTGTCACTGCCTGGAATACCGAAGGTTCGATCAATTACCAGGAGTACAGGCATTTTATTTAACTATTTAATATGCATAGGAATTAATCTTTGTCCAAATACCTACACTCTTAATTTCTTTATACTCAGGTTTCCACATAGCATCTTCAATAGCATTCTCAACATCTTGAATATCTACTCTTGCAATTCCTTCGTGTATTGCAGCATGGGCTACTTCAATGGCTACGTATTTTGAGACTTCATGAAGCTTTTCAATGGATGGCAGCAGGGATGCTCCAGGTTTACTGGTATCAGACATTCTTGCAACCGCATAAGCAGCAGCAGCAAACATTCCTTTTGAGATCACTTCAGCTTTTGCAACAATCGCTCCCAAGCCTAGGCCCGGGAATACAAATGCGTTATTTGACTGCCCAATTTCATAGGAAACACCTTTGTATTCTACATTGGCAAACGGGCTGCCGGTTGCAATTAGAGCCTTGCCATCGGTCCACTTAATCAGGTTTTCCGGCACCGCTTCAGTCAGTGCCGTCGGGTTGGACATAGGCAAGATGATGGGACGCTCAACGTGCTTGGCCATTTCTTTAACAATTTCCTCAGTGAACGCGCTGGCTTGTCCGGAAGTACCAATCAGGATGGTTGGCTTCACCCTTCGAACTACTTCCATTAATGAAATGATCCCTTCCTTATTCTTATCCCAGTCCTTAACTTCATCCACCTGTCTTGTATAAGGCTTCTGGAAGTTCAGAACATCTGGTGTTTCATCTGTTAGTAGACCCCGATAGTCAACAGCCCAGAAACGATCATGGGCTTCTTCTCTAGTCAACCCTTCTAGAACCATGGCATCTGCCATTTGGTCTGCGTTACCAATGCCGGCAGCCCCTGGTCCAAAGACAACAATGCGCTGGTCCTTCAGGGATTCTCCTGTTACTTTCAAAGCAGACATAATAGCAGCAAGAGTAACAGCACCTGTTCCCTGGATGTCATCGTTGAAGGTAAGAATTTTGTCACTGTATTTGTCCAAGATTTTTCGCGCATTGACGTTGCCAAGGTCCTCCCAGTGAATGAGAACCTCTGGAAAGAACTTTCTTGCAGTCTGAATGAATAAATCAATGAATTGATCATAACGCTCACCGCGGACACGTGCGAATTTGTTGCCGATATACATAGTGTCTGCACTCAAAGCCTGATTGTTCGTGCCAACATCCAACACGACTGGCAGAACACGGCTCGGATCAATCCCAGCTGCAGCCGTGTACACGGCAAGTTTACCAATCGCAATATTAATACCGCCTATCCCTTGGTCCCCAATACCAAGAATGCTTTCAGAGTCGGTAACGACGATTAAATCAATACCATTTTTAGGCTTTTCTAGATTATAAAATGCCTTTTCAATGCCCTCAGGATCATCAATGGAAAGATATAAGCCACCTGGGCGACGGTAGCTATGGGAGTATGACTGGATTGCATCACCGACAGTAGGAGTGTAGATGATAGGGAGCATTTCTGCCAGGTGTTCTTTCAAAAGACGGTAAAACAAGACAACATTGCGGTTATATAAATCATAAAGCAACCCGTTTTTGAACAGATTCGTCGTCTGCATCGAATATTGTTCATAGATCCTATTAACTTGTTCATCAAGGGTGAGTACTTGTGGAGGTAACAGACCCTCAAGTCCAAGGTCTTCCCTTTCCTCTTTCGTAAAAGCTGTTCCTTTATTCAAAAAAGGATTGGAGAGAACTTCTTTTCCTTTTATTGTAGTAATAATAACATTCTCAGATACATTCATGGTGTTTCCTTCCTTCTATCTTAAAATAGCTATTCCGACAATACCGCAACCATGTTAATAAATTTTTCCTTATCCCACTAATTTTTTTAACTTAATGACCCTTTTTTGTAACTAAACAAAGTAGACAGTGAAATCGCTTACTGCTTTTTCTGTATTTCATTTTCAAATTGGCTTAAAAGCTTCAGCAGCATGATGGCCAGGATAACAGTAGATTTTTACTTTATCCCGCATTAACGGGCAGTAATACTCCCACCTCAAGATTCGGCGAAAGCAAAGAAGTTAGGTGGGAGATAAACTGCCCGTAAAAGCCCGATTGGTGAGGGCTGATAATCAGTGGGGGATGAAAAAAAACCCCACTGATTAAAGTTTCACTTTATTGTCATGCTGCCCCTGCAATTGATTTTTTAGCTTTTTTCTTTTCGGACATTTTAAATGCATAACTAACAATAATCGGACAGACTATTGCAGATATTACACATGCTGCTGCAACTTGTGCAGTAGCTCCTGGTGCTATTGAAGCTAAGGTTGGATCTGCTGCTGCAACAACAGCTGGTGTAGCTACAGCATTTCCGGCAGTTGACCCTGTTGCTAAACCAACGATAGGATTTTCTTTAAATAACTTCAAAAGTACGTAAGCTCCAATTCCAGTGAATGCAGCTACTAATCCTAGTAATATGCCAGGACCTCCCGCTTTTATAATAGTTGAAAGATTCATTCCTGCACCTAATGGGAATGAGAAGAATGGAATTAATAATAATTTACTGCTTCCAAGGAACTTTCTCATATCAGAATCAATATTTCCTAAAATCATTCCTATTACTATTGGAATTAATACTCCTACAAGTGTTTGAAGAGGAATTGAGGCAAGGCCGGATGCACCCAATGCAACTAATGTGAAAAATGGACCATCTTTTAAAGAAAATAAAGCATATGCGCCTACATCAGTTTCGTCACCATACGATGAAGCAAGAGATGCATATAATCCACCATTAGCATTTAATAACGCTGCAAGGATGGCTAATGGTGATAATCCTAGTACTCCGGCAGGCCCAAAAATCATTGCTACAGTTAAGCCTATACCAGCACCTATTATAAATTTTCCTGTTAATAATATTGCACCTTTTTTTATTGCCTTTGGTGCTAATTTGAAATTAATTTGTGAACCAATTAAAAACATAAAACATGCCAAAATGGTAGATGATGCTTCTTTACTGAATAATGCCGTTGTAAAACTTCCAATTTTTAAAAATTGCGGAAAAAATGTATTCGTTAATACTCCTAAAAAAAGTGGAACAACCATCAGACCACCTGGAATTTTATCAAGCGTTTTCTTAATTGGAATTTGCATTTTTAACCCTCCTAAAGTAGTTTTTATAATCTCGAAAGGAATCCGTTATTTTACCAATTATTCCGATAATTGAAGAAAGCGGTTCCGATTTTCTTGCATCTTGTACTATGTTTTAATCTCCCTTTGTTTTGTTACATGTCTATCATATTCAGAAAGAAAGCGTTTTCATAGTTTATGAAAGTTTAATAATCCTTTTTGTAAATAAAAAAAGTAAGCAGTTTCAAAAACTGCTTACAAAAAGTTTTTTATTAGGTGTTCCTTGTATTGGTTATATTCATGCTGATATACAGGCCGTCCGATTGTTCCATAGATGACTTTGACTTCAAGTATTCCTAAGTCCTTTAGGAAGTTAAGGTACTTTCTTGCTGAAACCTTTGAAATACCTACAACATTAGCTACTTCATCAGTGGAAAAAGGCCCCCGCTTCAACTCTTGAACCGCATCCCATATCTGCTTTAAGGTATCCTTGGTTAATCCCTTTGGGAGTTCCTCTGCGATTACTGCTTCTTCTCTGTGCAAAAGTAAGTGATCGAGCTCCTGCTGACTTACCGAATCCTGTTTATCAATTAACCGAGCTTGCTCAAGGTAGGCAGCAAGTGCAGCGTTAAACCGATCAAACTCGAAAGGCTTAATTAAATAGTCGAAAACACCATACCTTAATGCCCTCTTAATTCGTTCAAGATCTGAGGCTGCTGAAATAATGATGACATCACTTTCAAGATCATTTTCCCGAAGGTACGATAACAGCTCCAGGCCCTGTTTTCCCGGCATAAAAATATCCAGAAGAATGAGCTGAATATCATTCTTCCCTAAAAGTTGGATGGCTTCAGCAACTGAATTGACTATTGCAACTAAACGGAACCCGGCAATTTTAGAAAGGTACTGCATATTGATTTTCGCTACCATCGGGTCATCTTCAACAATCATTACATTAATCATTTCCATACATCCTCCGCTTTATAAGGTATATATACAGCAAAATTCGTTCCCTTTCCAGGCTTGGACGAAATAATCAGGTCCCCCTCCAGTCTTTCAATTGCCTGCGCCAACAGGTATAATCCGAACCCACGGTGATTTCCTTTCGTTGAAAAGCCTTTATTCAATATTTTGTTTTGGAGTGAATTCGTCATTCCCACTCCTGTGTCTTTAACCTCTATTGTTAAAATATCCTCTGCATAATCCAGTATAAGGTCGACTTTTTTGTTTGGACTGTCTGCAATTGCCTCCATTGCGTTATCGACGAGATTTCCAATTATCGTTATTAAATCATGTGTAATTTCCGAGTTGGCAGGCTTGGGAAGTATATTTGCGCTATCAAATGAAAGTAAGGCCCCTGATTCTCTTGCAAAGCTTAGCTTGCCAATCAGAAACCCGGCAAGAACCGGATCTTGGACTTTTTTCGTTACAAAGCCCACTTCCGTTTCACGGTGGTTAACGACTTCGCTCACATAGTTAGCAAGTGTATCGTATTGCTCAGTACGAACCAGGCCAAGAATGACATGAAGTTTATTCATGAATTCATGAGTCTGAGCACGAAGAGCTTCCGCATAATTGCGTACACCTGTAAGCTGTTCAGCCAAAACTTGAACCTCGGTTTTATCACGGAATGTTGCGATTGCTCCCACCGACTGATTTTGCACAATCACTGGTACCCTGTTTACTAGAATGGTAACCCCATGCAGGTTCTGTTCTTGGTCGATCTCTGTCTCACCCGATTTGATAATGCGACTTAACCGGGTCTCTGGCAAATAATCTTCAATGTTCTTCCCTATAGGATTCTCTCCAAGTCCGGCTTTTTTAAAAAGCTTACTGGCTGCCCTGTTTACAAGTGTGATATTCCCTTCTTGGTCGATGGCTATGATTCCCTCACGCACAGACTGAAGCATGGAACTACGTTCTTCAAGCAGCTTAGCAATAGCGATCGGCTCGAGTCCTAAAAGGATTTTTTTGATGTATCTTGCTAGGCACACTGCACCGATTACACCTATTAGGGTTCCGATTAACGTCCCTATAACGATCCCCAGTCGTCCTTTCTCTACCGCCTTTGTAACGTTCTCTAAAGTAATTCCTACAGCAACCGCACCCACTTGTTTTCCCTGTGAATTTTTTATTGGAGTAAATGCCCGCATGGATCGACCGAGAGTCCCCTTTGAAATGGACACATACTCCTTTCCTTTAAGAACTGGCCCTTCATCTTCTCCCATGAAGGGCTTTCCAACCAATTCGGGGTCCGGATGGGATTGACGGATTCCTTTCATGTCCATCACAACAACGAAGTTGACATTGATCTTTTCTCTAATTTGATTACTAAAAACTTGGACATTTTTCTTGTTTGCTTTCCCTTCAAGGGCTTCAATCACTTGCGGATTAAGGGCTACCATCTTTGCAGCATTGAGGGCCTTTTCTTTCTCTGTTTCTCCCACACTGGAAGTAATTCTTTTGCTTATTATTAAATCAGTTATTCCAAGTGATAATACGACGACAATGCAAACAAATATAATAATAATGGCTTGTAAACTAAGTTTGCCCTTCTTCATAATCTCCTCCAGGTATTATCAAAATTATAGTATGTATAAGACTTATCCCAAAAATGACAAAAGGCCGCTAAGCTCATAAAAAAGTTGTAAGCAGCCTTTATCATTAATCATCGAATTAGCAAAATGGCACCTGCCATAATTAAGGTGAGAACCATTGCATTTTTTAAAATTGACAGTTGAACATCCTCCGCTCCCAATAAACCCCAGTAATAACATAGTAGGTGTGAAATTCAAAGATGTCGCCCCCAAACACACTTTCACTTCATAAAAAGAAATTTACCCAATTATATTGTAGTACTTGAAAATGGCAGGACACTTTTTGTAATTAAAAAAAGTGTTTGGGCAGGGAAATAAAACAGAATAAAGCATATCCTTATTGGTCGACTTAATCTCCATAAAAAGTCCCTCCAATAAATTTCTTAATGGAGGGATTCATCTAAGATAGTTAATTTCACCGGTGGTTAGCTCAACTTAATGAATACGGGATCTGTCTCCACTTAGTGATGAAACCCATTATCACATTTCGTATCATGTGGCATAGGCCCGTCCAGGGAATCCAGAAAGGCAACGGCCTGTTTGAGGTTCCTCAAAAATAAATGCGCGAGATCCATGGAAAATCCATTTCGAACCACAACGCGCATAATCGTCACCGCTTCCATATCTGGAGGCAATGGATAGGCGGGTACTTGCCAGCCGAACACACGCAATTGTCGAGATAAATCATAAAGATTCCAGTTTAATGTGTAACCATCTTTCAGTCGCCAAGCGAAAACCGGAATATCCGAACCATCGGACAAAAGTTCGAACGGTTCCATCTTCTGAATCGCCTTGCTAAGAAAAAGAGCGACTTTCTGAGAAGCCCTTTGGACATCATAGTACCCACTTTTCCCCAAACGCAGGTAATTGTAATATTGCAGGAGCACTTGTGCACCAGGACGAGAGAAATTCAGGGCAAAAGTCGGCATGTTCCCGCCCAAATAGGAAACGTGGAAGATTAGATCCTCAGGGAGATCTTCAGCTTCTCGCCAAATTATCCAACCCAACCCAGGGTAGACTAATCCATATTTATGTCCGGATACATTGATGGACTTCACCCTCGGTAATTGAAAATCCCAGACTAAATCTGGTTGAAGAAACGGTGCTATAAATCCCCCCGAAGCCGCATCCACATGCATGGGAATGTCGAGGCCCGTCCTCTCCTGTAAATCGTCCAACGCTTTCGCAATGGCGGCAACCGGTTCGTAAAGCCCGGTATAAGTCTCACCGAGAATCGGTACCACACCAATCGTATTTTCATCCACGGCAGCGAGGACCCCCTGAGGATCCAATCGGGGATGCTCTGGGCTAACCTTCACATAGCGTGGTTCAACCTCCCAATAGTTCGCGAATTTTTCCCAAACGACTTGAACAGCAGAGCTAAACACAATATTGGGCCGATCCACCGGCTTCCCTTCGCTTTTGCGTGCGTTTTGCCAGCGTCTCTTTAACGCAAGCCCCCCGAGCATACATGCTTCCGACGATCCAGTTGTTGAAACGCCCATAGTCGTAAGGGGGGTGGGCGAATGCCAGAGGTTGGCTAAAATGCGGACACACCGCTCCTCAATTTCGGCTGTCTGTGGATATTCATCCTTGTCAATCATGTTCTTGTCGAATGATTTGGCATATAAGTGCTCTGCGGCAGGCTCCATCCATGTGCTAACGAATGTTGCAAGATTCAAGCGGGCATTGCCATCAAGAGCAATTTCATCATGGACGATTTGATACGCTGTTTCTGGTAACATGCCTTCATCAGGCATGTGAAAGCGCGGAACGACTAATTCTCCTTCGCGGGCAAACAGAGGATTTACAGAAAATTCGTGAGGCAGCTCCATTTGCACGTGACGCGGTAGATATTGTGGATTATCTGGCATGATCTCTTTTCCTTCGTATGCATCGTTTTGAACTTCTGCTTTTCGATCCTGTGGCATACAAGTCCCCCTTAATTAATTGTTTAACAAACATATTATTTACAAAAAAGCATTTGTTAAGCAAAGGGGACAATTCTAATAAAAGGTGCTGCCACCATTCGAATTAAAGGAGTATATTAACGTAAGCCATTCAAATAACAAAACAGCACCTCTCCAGCAAATTAGAGGGTGCTGTTGTTTTTTTGCTAAAACCTCATTTACTTATGATAAGGTTCACCGTAATGAATCCTAAATAAAAAATAGGCCTTATCGTTTTTTCGATAAGACCTATCACTCACTGCTACATTTTTAATTTTCTTTTTTAACAAGCTTCACAACATTCTCCACATGCGCCGTATGCGGGAACATATCAACTGGCTGTATATACTCCACGTCATAACTCTTCATTAACGTTTTCACATCACGCGCTAATGATGACGGGTTACAAGATACGTACACAACCGTTTCCGGTTTTACTTTTAAAATCGTTTCAAGTAGTTTATCATCACAACCAGTGCGCGGCGGATCCACAACGATGACATCTGGACGCCAGCCTTCTTTTACCCATTTTGGCAGCCATTGTTCTGCTTTTCCAGCCTCGTACTTTGTATTTGTGAAACCGTGACGCTTTGCATTTTTCTTCGCATCTTCGATCGCTTCTGGAATCACATCCATACCGCGTACTTCTGCTGCATCTTTTGCAAGCCACAGTCCGATTGTTCCAACGCCGCAATAAGCATCTACGACTTTTTCTGTCCCTGTTAAAGCAGCTGCTTTTTTCGCCTCGTTATATAACACAACGGTTTGCTCCGGATTTAACTGGAAGAATGCGCGTGCAGATAATTCAAATGATAAATCCCCGAGTGTTTCTTGAATCACTTCTTTTCCAGCTAAACGGAATGTTTTATCACCGAAGATGACTGATGTTTTACGCCAGTTCACATTTTGCATAATCGATTTTACAGATGGCATTTGTTTCTGCACTTCTGCAATAAACTGTTCTTTATTTGGCAATTCTTCTTTTGTCGTAATTAATGTAACTTGCACTTCGCCTGTTTGAACAGCAGCACGCGTTACAATTGTACGTACAAGACCTTTTTGTTTTCTTTCATTGTAAATAGAAATGTTCAGTTTTTCTAATATACGTCTGACAACTTTTGTTGCTTCGTTCGTTGCTTTATGTTGGATCATACAATGCGAGATATCAATTAAGCGATGTGAGTTTTGTTCGTATAATCCTGTGATGACCTTTTCATCTTTACGACCAACTTGTAATTGACTTTTATTACGGTAATGCCATGGATCTTCCATTCCAAGTGTTGGACGAATCACAGCTTCCATACTTCCATTCATATACTTCTCAAATGCCTGCACAACAATATCACGTTTTTGATTTAATTGTTCTTGATAATCTAAATGCTGAAGCTGACAGCCGCCGCATTTCTCATATACAGCACATGGCGGCTTTACGCGATGCGGTGAAGCTTTACGAATTTTTTTCACTTTTGCTTCTGCAAAGCCACGCTGAATTTTCGTTGTTTCTGCAACAACTTCTTCTCCTGGTAGTGCTCCTGGAATGAAGACAACCTGGCGCTTAAAGTAACCTACGCCCTCTCCGTTAATCCCAAGACGCTTAATTGTCACAGGAAACGTTTGACCAACTTCTAACTTACTCTCATGTTGTTTTTGTATCATTGTTACACCTCTACTCTATACTTTTCCATAAATATAATGATGCATAACTGCAATATGGTTCACACTCTTGTTTCATTCGTTCTAAAAATACGTCATCTGGCTTTTGTTCTAATTGAAATAGCTGTTGAAGCGCACGTTGAATCCCAATATCAGCTTTTGGAAACATATTTTGACGTCCAAGAGCAAACAGCAAGAAATTTTGTACAGTCCATGCCCCAATACCTCGTATTGGTAATAGCACCCCAGTAACTTCTTCGTCTGTTTTCTCCTCTAACTCTTCTAAGTTTAACTTTCCGTCCACAATATGCTGTGCAAGTCCAATGATATACTCTGCTTTACGCTGACTAAATTTTTGATTTCTTAATTCTTCTACTGTAATATTTGCTACTTGTTCAGGCGTCGGAAAAAAGAAAACGCCTTTTCTTTCTGTTCCATATGTTTTTACAAATTGTTCTGTAAGTGCTGTCGCAAATTTCAGGTGAACTTGTTGATGAATAATACAACGAAGAAGACAAGCAAAATAATCGAACTCTAAAATAATTGGAGTATATGCAAATGTTTCAAAAAGCGGCCGTAATGATGTGTTTAAAAAATGATGCTGAATCTCATGAAAAGGTTGATTCCATTGAAAAATAGAAGAAATACGCTTCATAATTTCGTCTTGTTTATCGCTTTGACTAGAAATCCAAAATTGCGGCTCTTCAGTTGTCCCCTTTCCTTGTACACGGACAATAACTTGCTTTCCATCTAGGGTAAGTGGGACATGAATGGTTTTATCTTCTAAATGAATGATATGTAACGGGTCAAAAGATAAACGTTTTAATACTTCTTCAAAACGATATGGATAATCTAACGTAATTTGTTCGCTCCACATGCATTCCTCATCCTTTTTACACATCATTATAGCATGAGAAAACCGCAAGCATACATGCTTACGGTTGATTGCCTTTTACTAAATCATCTAAGCTTTTAAAATGATACCCCTTCTCGCGTAAATCATCAATGATTTTCGCAAGTGCTTCTGTGTTATCTTTCGAAATAGAGTGCAGCAAAATAACCGCTCCAGGGTGAATCATATTCATTACATTATTATGAGCATATTGCCATCCTCTTTGCTCGTCTACTTTCCAATCGAGAAAAGCAAGTGACCAAAAGACATTATAGTAGCCCATATCTTTTGCAAGCGCTAAGGTACGTTCACTAAAAATACCGCGCGGTGGCCTTACATATCGTACTTCTTTTTGTCCTGTCACCTTTTTAATTTCGTCTGTTACAATTTGCAATTCTTCACGAAGCTTTGCATCATGTACCGTTGTAAAATCGGGATGACTCTGTGAGTGATTTCCAACAATATGTCCTTCATTCACCATTCGTTTTAATAAATCTGGTTGCGTTTTAATATAGTGTCCTGTCACAAAAAACGTTGCTGGGACTTTCTTTTCTTTTAACACATCGAGAATTTTTCCGGTAAAACCATTTTCATACCCATTATCAAACGTTAAATAGATATCTTTTTTCTTTGTATCCCCTAAATAAAATCCTCCGTTTTTCTGCAGCAGCTCTGTAAATTTTTGACCAGCATCCGGAGGAGTTTCATTTTTCGCGCGTGGAATTCCCCAATGATTTGGTGTATTCACATAAGCAAGCACAGAAGCCGGAACAAGTACCATCATAATTGAAAAGATAATACCAATGTATAACCAATTACGCTTCATTGTATAAGCTCCTTTTCCTATATAATCGTACTTGTAGTTTCTGTGTCTATAATTTTTTCATGCCGAACACGTTTTTCCATTTATACCAATACAAAGAAACCAATATATCAGCGCTTTTTAAGATATATCGGCGCTTCGACACAAAATAAAGACACTTCGACAACATTCGACTATCCAACGCACAAAAAAAGAGCTGACAACAGTCAGCTCCTCTTTCTTATTTAAAAACTGGTTCTTTAAACGTTGCTAACTTCTCTAAAGATGATTTATCGACATCAGCATGTAAGCTATTGCCATGAGAATCCATTGTTACAACTGCTTTAAATCCGTCTACACGTAAATGCCACATTGCTTCTGGAATACCAAATTGTAAGAAATCAACATCTTTTACTTCTTTAATGCACTCTGCATAGTACTGCGCCGCACCGCCGATTGCATTTAAATATACGCCGCCATGTTCATTGAGTGCCGCCAACGTTTTCGCGCCCATACCACCTTTACCGATAACAGCGCGAATACCAAATTTCTTCATAATATCGCCTTGGTACGGTTCTTCACGAATACTTGTTGTCGGTCCTGCCGCTTTAATTTTCCAATTGTCGTTTTCATCTTTTACAACAACTGGGCCGCAGTGATAAATAACTTGTCCATTTAAATCAACTGGGCAATCGTTATCCATTAAATGTTTATGAATTGCATCGCGGCCTGTATACATCATACCGTTAATCGTTACAACATCCCCAACGCGAAGTTCGCGAATTTGTTCCTCTGTAATTGGAGCCTGTAAGACGATTTCACGTTGCGTATTTGCTTCTTCATTTGCTTCCTCTTGTTTTAGCGTATCTTCACCTTCTTGGTATAACCGGTCAATAATTTCACCTGTTTCTGGGTGAATCGTTACACCTAGGCGGCGATATGCCCAGCAGTTATACGCAACAGAAACATAGAAGCTAGCTGGAAGACGGTTGTATACGCCAATTTTGCAGCCAAGTAATGATGTTTCGCCGCCAAATCCCATCGTTCCAATGCCAAGCTTATTCGCATTTTCCATAATATAGTCTTCAAGCTGCTTCAATTCTGGGATTGGATTTTCATCATCTAATGTACGGAATAATTGGTTTTTCGCAAGCTCATAACCAGACGTACGATCTCCTCCGATACCAACACCAATTACACCAGCACTGCATCCTTGCCCTTGTGCTTGATATACCGCATGAAGAAGGCATTTGCGGATTCCTTCTAAATCGCGACCAGCTCTTCCTAATCCTTCAAGTTCACAAGGTAAGCTGTATTGAATATTTTTATTTTCACAGCCACCGCCTTTTAAAATAAGACGTGCATCAATATAATCTTTTTCCCATTGTTCAAACTTAATCACAGGTGTTCCTGGTCCTAAGTTATTTCCGCTGTTATCACCAAAAAGAGAATCAACAGAGTTCGGACGAAGCTTCCCATCTTTCGTCGCTTGTTCAATCGCTTTGTAAATTGCTTCTTTAATTTGCAGTTGGTTTACACCAACTGGTGTGTATACTTTAAAAGTTGGCATCCCTGTGTCTTGGCAAATTGGCGAAATATTATCATCTGCCATTTTAATGTTATTTGTAATTGTGCTAAGCGCCATCGCTGAACGAGTCCCTGCATTTTCTCGTTCTTTTGCTCGTTGAATCACACGTCGAACATCTTTCGGTAAATTTGTTGACGTTTCAACAATTAGTTGATACATGCTTTCTTGAAGCTTTTTCATAATTACTTCCCCCTCAATTGTGAACGCTACCAAAACGCATTTCAAAATTTCACAATTTGATTATACTCTTTTTTTTCTATTCCTTCTATTTTTCAATAGCATCTCAATGGGATTATATTTTTTTGTATCTTTTTAAATATGCTTGTACATCCTCATATGCACCGCTTTCATTTGCATATTTAATGTAATTTTTAATTGTACGGAACCACTCTAATGTAGATGGTTTCGTTTCTAATATCGCATCGGTTAAATCCTTCATTGTAATGGTTCGCTCTATGCCCGTTGTCATAATTTCTTCTAAAACATTTTCTAAAGCTAGCTCCACTACATTCTCAATATCAGCACCAGAATAGAGTTCTGTTTCTTTCGCTAGCAAATCGTAATCTATTGTTGAAATCGGTTTGCCTGCCAACTTAATTTTAAAAATACTGCTCCGTGCTTCTAAATCAGGCGGTGAAACAAAAATCATTTTATCAAAACGACCAGGTCTTTTAAACGCAGGATCAATATCCCATGGCATATTTGTCGCCCCAATTAACAATAATTTGTCTGTATTCGTATCAATACCTTCGATTTCTGTTAATAATTGATCTATAACTGTTCTTAGTGTCGGACTCCCCATCGCTTTGCTCCGGTTAAATCCAAGCGCATCCATTTCATCTAGAAATAAAATACACGGCTTTTTGGAACGAGCATATTGGAAAATTCCTCGTATATTTTGTTCACTTACGCCAACATACGGATCAAGAATATCCGTAATACTCATTGTCGCAAAATGCGCTCCACATTCTCCTGCAGTTGCTTTTGCAATATATGTTTTACCGCAACCAGGAGGGCCATATAATAAAATACCGCCACCAACTTTTTTCTTAAACCGCTCAAATAACCCAGGTGAAGTAAAGGGTTTTATAATTTTCATTTGGATCGCTTTTTTCACATCATGCAAACCGCCAACATCCTGAAATGTAATCTGATCTTGTTCATATTTTTGTTTGCTTCTCCCGCCTTGAAGCACGTTCATCGGAATCACATTTTCTTCCGCGTTTTCATTTACATAAGCTGTATGTAACTGTTTTTCTTTTTCAGGAGATGGCTCTGCTACGTAATGCTCGTTTTTTTCAAAATGGCTCTCTTCTTCAGTTACATGTAGTGCTTCTTTCGGATTTGTAAGCGCCTGTGATAAAGCTGCAAGTTCAGCAGCAACTTTATCCTTCCATTCTTGATCACCATACTGAAGGGCTTTCGATAAAGCTTGCAGCGCATTTGCTATCTCTCCCTGCTCTTTATACTCTACCCCAATCAAATACCAAATCAATCCATTTTCTTCATCTTGTGCTACTACTTGTTTTAACACATCTATTTTATTCACCCTGCGCTCTCCCATCATGATCTTTTTATTTTTTTATATAACTTGTACATCGGTGTAGATAACCAACTCCATATACAAATGATAATATAAAATAAAAGTCCAGCTCTCAGTATAACGTCCGAATGTAACGTAGCTGATAAGCCCATCGTTCCAAAACCTATTGCCCAAAAGATAAGCGGACCACCTATTTTATCGATGAGAACATTCGGAAAGAAAATCGGATGAATCAGCTCTTCTGCTTCTTCTAAAATTTCAAGTAAATCTTTATTATTAGGCGCCAACAAGAACGCTTGTCGATAATATTTGTATGCTTCTCTATACCTTTTCTTTGATGCTGCATGGAGTCCTAACTTCACTAAAAAATTTACCTCATTATCTGATACATAATAATTATCTTTTAAAGATTCCTCTATTTCTTGTTTCGTTCCTATTGCGAGTAATAAAATAAATTGATAATGAAGAACGGTAGGATGGTTCGGATTAACTTCTACCGCTTCTTTTATGAGTTGCTTAGCTTTTTCAATATGACCTGTTTTTAATAAAATGTATGCATATTTCGCCATCGTTTGCGCATTGGAAGGGTCTGAATACAGCACATTCAAAAAACTTTGCTCCGCTTTTTCAAGTTCATTCATATATGTATATATATTTCCAAGTGTATAGTACACTTCTTCTGGGTTATAACCATGTTGCAAAGCTGATAAGCAAATCTCTTTTGCTTCATCATATTGTTCTAAATCTGCATAACAGCATCCCAAAAAGTACAATGCTCCCGCATGCTGCGGATTATGAGAAAGCAACGTTTCCAATTTCCGCTGTGCTGTTTCAATATGACCAATCTCGTAATAATGCAACGCTTCTTGCCACAACATCGTTTCACTGTGTGAAGTTGACATGGAGCATCTCCCCTCCTGCTATCAATGCCGCTTGGGCCATGATACCAACTATTCCAACGATTAAACCTATCCGGTGTAATGACTCTACATTTTCATTTACTAAATTATGAATTCGAAACCGTTCCCGCAGCGCATATACATACACACCTGTTACCACTACAGCAGCTATTCGAGAAGCAATCTTTAGCACATATATATCACCGATTAGAGCGGCAAAGATGAACATTGCTAATAAAGTCATTATTCCTATCATAAGAAGTATATATATTTTCTTTTTGGACTCTTTTAACCAAATCGCATTGCAAGTTCCTAAAATCATAATCGGAATAATCCCAAAAATAAGTCCAATAACAAAAAAGTTATAAATGTTATACGTTTTTGTTTCTTTTGCTTGTTTCCCTTGTAATACAGGTTCCATTAAGTAGTGTGACATATACTTCCTCCTTTTCCATATTTACATTATAAAGTATATTTTCATCCTATTTACAGCGAAAATAAAAAAGTCGACAACATTTGTTGTCGACTTCTGATTACTCACTCTTTTTAAATTGCTCACATTTAAACTCAATATCATCTAACATTTCAAGAAGGCGATCTACATCTTCTAGTTCCACGTCTTCTGGTTCAATTGTATCAATAACCTCTATAAACATATTTAAACGTTCTTTCAAATATACTAATTGTGAATCTTTATCATAAGTAGCATTTCCCATAGGTGCTCTCTCCTTTTTGTGCGAGTTATCTTGATTATTTCTTAAATGACATAAGTATTCCTACATATTTGCAAAAAATAATACACTTATATAACCCGATTGCTTCGACTCATACTAAGCATACTCATTCGTTTGCTTGTTGAATCTTTATTTTATTATACAGTAAAAATGATTACCACGGACATGAATTTTTGCATTAATTTGAGTAAAATGATATGTCCCGCTATTCCTCCACCTCAAAATTCAAGGAAAATCGCAGAAGGTTCAACTAGATGAATCCATTTTGATTTTTCAATATATAAATTGCAGCTATGCAGAAAAGGGCCCTGACCGCTTCTATGTATGTCCAGATGCTCTCGTCCATTAAAAAAAGAATATTTTTGATTTATAAAATCATCAGCGGGGATAACTGTCCGTAAAAGCCCGATTGGGTGGGCTAACCATCAGTGGGGATGAAAAAAACTCCCCACTGATGGAAGTTTCACTTTATAAAAAAGCAATCTTCTTCTATCATAGAGGATGGACAAATTGTTATTTCAATAGTCAAAGGAGTATTTCATAAATGGATACATCACAAAAAATGAAGCCGATTACTCCTTCTTATGATCCATGGGAAGCTTATATGGACCTTGAAGAGTATGGCAAATTATTATTAACAAACGTTGAGTTTACAACGACAACATTATGCAATATGCGCTGTGAACATTGTGCTGTTGGTTATACATTACAGCCAAAAGATCCGAATCCACTTCCGCTTGATTTATTATTACAACGATTAGATGAAGTTCCGCATCTCCGTTCTTTAAGTATTACAGGCGGCGAGCCGATGCTTTCCAAAAAATCTGTTGATAACTATGTAACACCGCTCTTAAAATATGCTCACGAACGAGGCGTTCGTACCCAAATTAATTCTAACCTAACTATAGATTTAGCCCGTTATGAACAAATTATTCCTTATCTAGATGTTTTACATATTTCTCATAACTGGGGAACGATTGACGATTTCGCCCAGGGCGGATTTGCGATGATGGAGCGCAAGCCATCATATGAACAACGTGCCAAATTATTTGAACGAATGATTTCAAACAGTAAAGCATTATCAGAAGCGGGTGTTCTTGTTTCTGCTGAAACAATGCTCAATAAACGTACACTTCCGCATATTGAACATATTCACCGTCAAATTGTTGAAGAGATGGGATGTAAACGTCATGAAGTACATCCAATGTATCCAAGTGATTTTGCCAGTAATCTTGAGATTTTAACGAAAGATGAAATTCTTAGTGCAATTTCACACCTTCTAGATATTCGAGATGAAAATGTATGGATGCTATTTGGAACGTTGCCATTCTATGCATGTAGCAATGACGAACGCGATTTAGAAATATTCAAAAAGCTGCATACAAGTAAAAATGTAACAGTACGCAATGACCCAGACGGTCGTTCTCGCTTAAATGTAAATATTTTTGATGGCAATATTATCGTTACAGATTTCGGTGACATCCCAGTGCTTGGAAATGTCCAAACAAACACACTGCAAGAAGCTTATGACAAGTGGGGCTCCTCACAAACAGCAAAAGAATTAAGCTGTCATTGTCCAGCTGTAAAATGCCTTGGACCAAACATTCTTGTAAAAAATAGTTATTATCCAACAGAAGATTTCTTAACAAAACAAGCAAATATCACATTATAAGGAAAAACGTCAGCGTAATATTATGCTGACGTTTTTTTTCTTAACCTTTACTTTGGATCAGGAGACGAAATAAACTTAAAAGAAAGATGATCTTGAATTGGTATGGATGCTCCAATTCCTTGTGATGTGATATTTTTAATCATCAATTTCCGCTGGTTCCCTTTTAAGACAAGATATACTTCTCCAAATGTTACTTTTCCTTTTTCGTTAACTGCTGGCGTATACGTATATAAATATCCAAGTTGTTTCGGACTAATATTATATACTCGTTCATGCTGGGTTCCATAACCAATGATTGTTTTAAACGAAAGAGGTAAACGTACTTTTTCCATCGCTTTTAGCATCATCATCTTCTTCACATCTTCTGCATTCTTAATGTAAGAAGTGAGCCCACCTTCCACTAGTTTTTGTGCTTCTTGTCTATAGCGAAGTGGGTAGTATCCCTGTCCACCGCGATTATCATGAACATTCCGATTGACTTGCCTGTATTCCCAGTTCACAGTCGTTTCCGTCGATTCATAATTTAAAGGCCATTGCCCTAAATAAATTTTAGCGCGGTATCCTACTGCAAGTGGTGCATTAGAAATAGATGTTTCATTAAACATTCGAATTAAGTCCGGATTTTCAATCTTTATTGGCGATGTCTCAAGCAACGTTTTTGCTAGTTCACTCGGTTGTAAGCGCGGCAGGTCCTGTGTTGGATTTGGATACGTATTTTCTTTTGAAATGTTTAAAACAGATGGTGGAACTTTCACATTCAATTCTGTCTTCGCAAAGCTATTACAAGGAAATAAAAAGATAAACGAGAACATAATGGTGATACAAATATTGTACACTCGTTTCATCCGTAAAGCTCCTTCCTAATGGGACTATACGGTTATATTCTTTTCCCTGCTCTCTATTGTTATCCAAACTTTTTATAATAAATAAAAACCGATTCCCATAATGAGGTATGCTGCAAGTAATGTTAAACCTTCAAACCAGTTCGTATCGCCATCATTTGATATGGCAATTGTCAAAAATACAGCTGTAATCATTGCCACTAATTCTGGAAAAGTAAATATAAGAGGCATTTGTATGGCAAAAAACATAGAAAGAATAACAAGTACAGGCGCAACAAACATGGCAATTTGTAATGTTGAACCAACTGCAATTTCAACTGCAATGTTAATCTTATTCTTATACGCCATAATAATAGCCGATGCATGTTCTGCTGCATTTCCGACAATGGCTACAATAATGATCCCGATAAATAATTCACTCCAGCCAAATGCCTTTGCAACTGTTTCAAACGTATGTACAAGCGCCTCTGATACATAGGCAACTGCTGCTGTCGCAATTGCTAAAATAAACAACGCCCTTCTTTTTGACCATTCCGGTTCTTCGTCATGTTCTTCTATTTCTTCTTCTTTAGGCTGATACACACCTCGATGCGTGACAAGTTTAAAATATAATGCAGCTACATATAAAATAATCATAATAATTGAAATGCCAATACTAAGTTGGAACGTTTTCCCCATGTTCATTTTCGTTGAAAATATTTCTGGAATCACAAATGCAACAACGACTGCAAAAATTAATAACGTTGAATTATGTCTCGCATCATATACATTGAAGCTTTGACGTTTATATTTTAAACCACCAACAAAAAAGGAAAGACCGCCAACTAACAATAAATTACCGAGAACAGAACCTGTTAGCGAAGCGAGTACGACCTCTGTTAATCCAGCTTGTAGTGCAAAAATAGAAATAATAAGCTCAACCGCGTTACCAAATGTTGCATTTAACAAACCACCGATACGCGGTCCAGACACAATCGACAAACTTTCTGTCGCTCTCCCCATAAAGCCAGCAAGCGCAATAATCGTCACACAATATACAGCAAACATAATGGTTTGTGGCCAGTGCATGACGTTACCGACAATGGAAAGCGGCACACCGATGACGACAACGAGGAAAAAGATTTTATTAAACATTCTTTTCATCCCTCCACTTTTTATCAATTATCCTTTGTTTTATCATTATTCTTCTAACTTACCCATTTTTCATGATATTTACGTTTAAAAAAGAGCATTGAAGAAAAAAGTAAGAGTGAACAAAACCAATTGAAATCTTATAGAAAATTCTACTTCAAAAAATATGAGTTACTAAAAAGGGGCGTAAACAAATGCATATAAAAGAAAAAATAGAAAATATTATTCAAAACAAACGAATTGGTGTCCTAGCAACAATTCGTGACAACAAACCGTATAGCTGCTTTATGATATTTTTTCATGAAGATTTCGTATTGTACGCTGCAACAGATCGGCAATCAAAAAAGATAACAGACATAGAACAAAATGCAAATGTCCATGTTTTACTTGGTCGCGAGGGAAAAAAATGGGACGAAGAATATCTTGAAATAGAAGGTATTGCTTCTATTGAAGAAGACAGTACGTTAAAAAATAAATTTTGGACAAATAGCTTGAAACGTTGGTTACTTGGTCCTGAAGACCCAAATTACGTTTTAATAAAAATCAATCCTGAAACAATTTATTACATTGATAGTACTGGTACAACACAACCAGAATTTTTACGTCTGTAAAGTGAAACTTCCATCCAGCAGTTATCCCCACCTATCTTCTTTAGAAAAGCGGAAGTGGCTCGTTCAGAATGTGAGGGGGGATGGAGCTTCTGACGTAGAGGTGTTTTTTACCTCGTAGGAAGAAGCGAAGCCACTGAACATTCTAGCCACTGAAGCTGGACAACGTTCTTCTCTTAATCTTGAGGTGGGGGGCTTACTGCCCACGAATAGCGGGATAACAAACAAAACGAGACCTCACAAAATATGAGGTCTCGTTTTGTCGAAAAGTTCTTTTCCAAAAAAAATTGAAAAAGGTGGAACTTTCTAAAGATTCTGTTATATAATAGTACTAACTTAAATAAACTGTATTAAAACAGATTGAGAGGAGAAATAAGCATGATAAAAAGAGAAGAACGGAAAAATATGATCGAATTTATTGAAAAGAAAAAAGGAATTGAACGAGAAGAACTTATGTATATGACAGATGACGAGGTAGAACATATTTATAATGTGACGTACTTCTTATATGAAGAAATTGCAGAGTAACATATAAAAAAACCGCTATATACATTAGCGGTTTTTCTTAGCTTTTTGTATTTTTACATATGTATACACAATCAAAGCGATGATGATTGAAACAATAAAAATCCAAAATCCATATCGATGGAAATTGTACTCTACATCTCGCCATTTTTCTCCTAATTTCCACCCAAGTCCAATAAAAACACTCACCCAAATCAAAGCACCGCCATACGCATATAAACAAAACTTACCCCATTTTAAGTCGGACATTCCTGCAAAATAAGCAGTTAAATGTCTAACACCAGGTACGAAATAGCCAATTACTAATAAAAAAGGACCATACTTCTCAAATAAAATATGCGTCTTCTCAATTTGTGCTTCTTTAATCCCCACCTTAGAACCATATTTTTTCAATACAGGGAGCCCTAGCTTTAAACCAAGAATATAACTTAATGTAATCCCAATTATAGCCCCAGCCATGCCGCTCGTAAAAGCCTCTGTTCCTGACATATATCCTTTTGAAATATTATATCCAACAAATGTAAGTAAGAATTCATCTGGTATCGGTAATCCAACGATTCCTCCGGCAAGCGCAATAATAATTCCATAATAACCGTAGTGTGCGATTAATTCACCAATATGTTGTTCCATTCGCACGACACATCCTATACGTTATCGTTATTCCACATTGTACCCTCTCCATCAATAAAGCAAACATGGTATACATATTCACTATACATTGTTTTTATGACGAACTCTACATCCAATGTTACAACTTCATGTAGAATATTATATCCTTATTATGTTATTAAGAAGAGTTAATGTTGTTTCAAAACTGAAAGGAAATTGAAAAAAAATGAAACTTTATGCATGAAAATTCAATCCTACTCTAAAAATGAAAGGAAATTGAAATTTTTCAAAAGAAAATCTTTGTTAGAATTAAAAGCATCAATGCAAGAAAGTATTGACATATAAAGGAGTATTCATTTTTTAAGATATAGTGGAGGAAAAACATGACACTAGAAAAACAGTTAATAAAAAAAATATATTATGAAACATTTCTAATGGAAAATGAAACACATCCGCCTCTTCAAGTACTTGGAGAAGCTTATTTAGCTGAACAAAAAAATGAATTTTCGAATGGATCTTATATTCGTTTTGCACAAGGCGAGTTTTATTATCACCATCAAGATTTTGAATCAGCTATTTTTAAATGGGAGAAAGTCAATAATGAATTAGAACCATGGGCACAAAAGAATATTGCAGATGCTTACTTCGAGCTCAATCAATTATCAGCTGCCGAAAATGTTTATACGTCCATTACCACTGATAATAAAATACTTATGACCGAAATTTCATTACAATTACTCTCTCTTTACATAGAACAAAACAAACTTGATTTAGCTTTCGCAGTTATTAAAGAAGCTGTTTCTGTAAATCCCGATTACCCAAACGTTACAACCCTTGCTCGTTCCTTTTATGAAGAACAACAAGATTGGGATAGTGCGGTGGAACTTGCTGTAAATGAAATGATTCGAACAGAGTCCTTCCAATGGTTTGAGATTCTAAAAGAATATATTGATAAAGGATTTACGAAAACCATTTCACCAGATTATTTTTACAAAGTATTAGTTACGTTACATCATGTAGACCGAGGACAATTTACACAAATTGTTTCATCACTTTGGCACAGCTATAAAACCGAACAAACGTATTTGTTGTGGCTTAAAACAATAAATGACTTTTTCTCACATATCGAAGTACATTCAGCCGATGGATGGGACGACGTTTCTTCTCTTTACGAAGAAACATATTTTGAATTAATTCAAGGTCAGTATATGCTGAGACAATTGCATGATATTGTTCCGAATATTTTAATGAATTGGTTGAAAATGGTCAATCCTTCTCACTCTGTATTTCCATCTGCAGCAGTATTGGCATGGGATGAGATTTTCCCTTCTAAAATAGATTCAGCAGATGTGGAACACGCAGAAAAACTACTGTTACATTCTACCAATTACACAAATGGCTTAGAGTATAGTTTACATCTTTTTGATTCTATTACACAGTGGGCACAAAAAAATGATTTAGAAGTGGGACATCGCTTTAAATGGTTAGTCTGTGAGCTTGCAGATTTAAGAACAAATCGTCTTTTAGTAACAGGAACTTCAGGAAATGGAAAATCTTCATTTATCAACTCTGTACTAGGAGAAAATATATTAGAAGACTCAAGCTCAAATACAGTTATCTTTAAAGATGACGCTCATACAGAAATTAATGCAATAACAGATGCGGCAATTTCAACGACTGATAATTTCTCAGATTTCCATAACATGATGTCTATGCATCGACAAACATATAGAGAAAAAACATGTATTGAATTTAATTTACCTTGCAAGTTTTTAAGTAAAAATAAACTAGCATTCGTTGTTACACCTAGCTTTCATAGAAACAGCGATATTAGAAATGAAACGTTCGGCTATTTAAACTCAGTAGACAGTTTGTTATTCGTGTTGAATGCAGATTCTCCTTTTACTGACAAAGAACGTGATATTTTATTAAACATTCAAGAGCATGCACCAGATTTACAAATTCATTTCTTATTAAATAAAATTGATAACATTTACAGCGAAGCAGAAGTAAAACGAGTTATACATGATACGCAAACAAGAATAAACACATATTTCCCACATGCGAGGGTTTTACCTTATTCATCGTTATATACAAACAGTCAACAGCTAAACGAATTAACTGATTTTATCCATTTTAACTTTGAGTATAAAAATCTTGATCAAGAACGTACGAAAAAAATACTATTTTTCATTCGAAAAGCAATTCAATATCTTTTAGATAAACGAGTTGAGATGGAAAATAACTTAGTGGATTCTATTAGTTGGAATGAAGATATTTTAGTTAGACTAAATGGCTTTATTAATAACCTTACTGCTTTTGAAAAGGAAAAAATTCATTTTATTACAGATTCATATCGTACAATGAAAAATAAAATCAACAATGATCTTACAGAGCATATTCCGAATTTATTGCAAAGTTGCTCTGATCTAATCAGTGAAGACAGCGATTTTAGACACATTGATATTGAATTAAATGCAGCAATGAATGAAAGAATTCGAAACTATCTAGAACAAACTGTGTTACCTAACTTTGCTTCATCCATGCAGAATTGGATTGAAACTTCTAATAATGAGTTCCTTCAAAGCCAATCATACTTAGAAGAAATAAGTGAAGGACTCAACTCTTTATGTGGAGAAAATCGAATCCAGTTAAAATGCGACTTTAAAATACTTGATGATTGGCGCCGAGATACGGATAGAATGACGAGTAGAATACAGATGGAAGAAGTAAATATCTTCCGCCGATTTACACCGGCGCAATTTTTACTAAAAAGTGCAGGTAAATTATTCGGAGCTCTTCCTAAAAATAAAGCAATGCTATATAACAAATACAAACATTATTTAGAAAATGAAGATTATACTGATATAACTACTTCTAGTATAAACAAGTTTTTCTTACAGTTTGAGCTATTTGAAAATGCACTAGAGCGAGATATTACTATGTTCTTTAGAGATCCGTTTAGCTCATTGAAACAAACTGTTGAACACATACATTTAGAAATACAAGAACAACAAAATGCACTGCATAAAATGAAATCAAACCCTGAAGTTTATCGTGATCCTGTAACACTATTTGAATTGAGATTGCGTCAATATGAAGTAGTCTTAAGCATAGATGCACGGAATATTGATGCAGAGCCAATGTTTGAAACAAATATTGAGGAAACACCAACTTTTTAATTGTAATAAAGTGAAACTTTAATCAGTGGGGGTTTTCTTCATCCCCCACTGATTATCAGCCCTCACCAATCGGGCTTTTACGGGCAGTATTACTGCCCACAAATAGCGGGATAAATCAACAAAGCAGCCATTATCGGCTGCTTTGTTATTAATTTCTTATACGTGATTAATCCTGCTATATATCCCAAATCACATCATCAACTTTTGCTTCAATACGGATTCGCTGGATAAATTGCTTACGTTCGTTTTCATTACGAACTAGTTTATGTACATACCTCCGTTTACTCAACAAGTGTAGATAACGTTCGTCTGTATGAATGACATCTCGGCATTTTACATCTTCATATATTATTTTGAACCAATCGTATCCTTTTAACTTTTCCACATGACGAGCAAATCTTCTTTGTTTTCGCTTTTCTCGTCCTTCTATCATTTCTAACGCTAACTCTACAAGTTCTTCTGCTACAGCTTCTCCTATAACTCTTACAACTCCGATTGTTCCTCGAATGATAACTTTAGTAGCATCTGCCGCTACTTCCCCAAGTGCAACTGCCCCCCGTGCGATTCCAGTTAAAATATGGCCGACAATCTCTTCCATAGCTTGCCTCCTTCTAATCTATAATCTGCAACCGGTTAAAAGGATAATAGATTGCAACTAAACTTCCTAATACATTATCTTTATCAATTAAGCCTAGTGCATTACGACTATCACGACTAACTAATCGATTATCTCCCATTACAAAGATTTTATTCTTCGGAATTTTCATCGGACCAAAATCTTCTGTTAAGTTCACCATAAGTTGTTTTGCATACTTCTTATTTTTTTCTAAATAGGGTTCCTTTTGCAATTGATTGTTGATATACAACTGATCGTTTTTCATTTCAATCGTATCTCCAGGTAAACCGA
Source organism: Bacillus cereus group sp. BfR-BA-01380 (assembly GCF_022663535.1). Lineage (GTDB taxonomy): Bacteria > Bacillota > Bacilli > Bacillales > Bacillaceae_G > Bacillus_A > Bacillus_A cereus_BB. Next base: position 86,050 of record NZ_JAKUFS010000010.1, read on the forward strand.
TAATGCGCTTCACATAGTAATTATCCGTCTTCACGACAATGACATCACCATGATCATAACTATCAACTTGCTTTGCTACCTTATTGACAATGACTTTATCCCCTTCATGAAGTGTAGGCTGCATAGAAGATCCTTGCACGGTCGTTGGAAAAAATACAAATACCTTCATGAAAAAAGCAATAACACATGCAATCGCAAACACTTCAATGAATTCCCGCAAACGACTTTTCTTCTTCATACACCTCTCCTTTACCCGTCTATTACCTATATTATAAAATTTTCTTGTAAATAAATTCTATCATATCTTTCGAGAGGACTCCCACCTATAAACATATGTGAAGGTGGTGAGGTGAATCGGAAAAATATTTTATTTTCAAGTAAAATGATAGAAACGTATGTTCTCGTTTTGGTATAATATCCTTAACGAGGAGGTGAAAAAATGACAACGGAAAATCAAATAAACTATAAAACTTTTCAGATTTGGATTAAAAAAGGACATCGTATGTATTCTTATTTTCAAGAATCTTGTCAAAACGCTAAAAATATGTACAACACGACAAACTTTTATATACGACAAGTGTATACAGGTTTGACACAAGATAAGGAATTACAACCTTTACAAAAAGAAGTTTTAGATACAATTGATAAAAACATTGGGAAGATGAATGATTCACAACTTCTTGCCTATCAAAAGAAATTGGAAAAAGAGAAAACAAAACCAAAAGAAAAACAAAAAGAAGTGAAATGTAATTCGTTTTCAGAACCAACTATAGAAAAACCTTATGTAGATTATCATTTTCTGGATGCATTATTTAAAGCGATGGTTCAGAAAGATTATCGTGCTTTGCCTACGCAATCTAGTCAATCAATCATGAAAAATGTATTCCAAAATTGGAAGTCTTTTTTTGCTAGTTTAAAAAATTATAAAAAGAATCCCAACAAATATACTGGAAAACCTAGAATTCCAAAGTATATTCGTTCTTCTGAAAAGGAAATCTTGTATACAAATCAAGATTGTGTCATTAAAAATGATAAGTTTTTAAAGTTTCCAAAGACAAAATTGCAATTAAATATTTGGGAAATGGGGGTTTACTGAAGGTAAACTGAAGCAAGTTCGTGTTATCCCAAAATACAATGGATATGTGGTGGAGTTAGTGATAGATGTTCCTTCAGAACAACAATTCGTTGAAGAGAATGGTCGTTATATGAGTATTGATTTAGGGATTGATAATCTTGCAACCATCGTAACAAACACAGGTATAAAGCCTGTACTTGTTAAGGGCAAACATATCAAAAGCATAAATCAATATTACAATAAAATGAAGAGCCATTTTACAAGTGTTCTAAGGCAAGGTAAACAAACAAATGAAGGATCTTTTACTTCTAAAAGAATAGAAAAACTTCATCAAAAGCGTTACCTGAAAATAAAAGACATCTTCCATAAAGCGCGTCATCATATTGTAAAACTAGCTCAAGAAGAGGAAGTTTGCAAAATCGTTATTGGTCAAAATAAAAGTTGGAAACAAGAAACTGATATGGGAAAGAAAAATAACCAAACATTGTGCCATATCTCGCATCGTTTATTGATTCAAATGATTACATACAAAGCAAATGCGGTAGGCATTCAAGTTGTTGTAATCGAGGAATCTTACACATCAAAAGCAAGTTTTCTAGATCATGACTTTATTCCAACGTATGGAACAAATGACCAAAATGCAACTTTTTCAGGAAAACGAATGAAGCGTGGTATGTATCGTTCTGCAAAAGGAATCGGAATCAACGCAGATGTAAACGCTGCGGCTAATATTTTACGAAAAGTAGTCCCGAATGCATGGACAAACGGGATAGAGGGGTTAGGCGTGGAACAGCTCGCTAGTGTGTTAACTCCACTGACGTTAATCGTCCGTTAGGTCGAAACGTTAGAAACCCCCACTTCAAGCTTTGCTAAGTGGGGGAGTATTCATATTATCAGTAAATTACCTGGTCAATCCATTCCATAAAATCTAACATTCCCCATTTTAATTTTTCGACATATAAATTGTTGTTATGCAAAATACAGCATAACCTCCGCTCGCTTGCTCCCTTTGTTTTAAACCTCGCATGTGGCAGGAAAAGGCCCTGACCGCTTCTATGCACGGCCAGATGCTCTCGTCCCCCCCTAAAGTTTTTATATCATTTTTTTAACTTGTATATAGAGAAGTCACTGCTATGCATGCTTATGTCTTTTTCTTTGCATGTATTGTTTAATAACAAAAAAGAACTGCTCTCAAGCAGTTCTTCTTTCACATTCTATATACCAACATAAATGATACACATTTGTGCTAACACATATGTTGCCCAAACTAAAAGAGGGTCATATTTTATATTCCGTCCACCAATATCAGTAACTCCAATAATAAAGTCAGAAATGACAAATAGAAAACCACCCAACGCTGGAATCCACCACATTCCTTGACTCAAATAAGCAAGCGCAAACGCAAAACACGCCATTCCACCAACCCAAAGTCCGTATACAAGTGCTCCTATTGTAAATAATCGATCCTGCTTCTGATTTCGAATAAAAAAGAACCAACCAATAATTAAAAACAAGCCGTATCCCGCTAAACCAATATATAAGCCATTCCACGAAATACCCGTTTCTAAAAAGGCAGTAACATATAGGCAATGCGCAATAGCAAATGTCACCATTCCACCAATGAGACGATGCCCAAATGGAATTAAACCGGCCATAAACAAATCACCAATTGTTGATAAAATCATACCAATTGCAACCCACTGACGATAAGGTGTCGCCGGGTCCTGTACCCACATCCATATCGCAGCTCCAGTTAACGAGAAAGTGAGAAGTAAACGAATGAATAAGGGCAACGGTTCATTTTTCTTTGTTTGTTCTGATTGTCGTATTGCATAACTGGCCCCGAACAAAAATAAAATTACTTGTCCTATTAACAGTACATACATTTCATTCATATTTTTCTCCTTGATGAATTAATATTTCTATGTAATTCGATATAAAATCATCATTTTCCTTTCTTTTATCTATAATTCCCATCAAAAAAATTGTCCAAACTTTACTCTGCTATTCATGGGCGTCTCGCTTTCCATATGAAAAAGAGGCTCTTCATGAACCTCTTTACACTACGTTACTTTTTGCATTTGCTGTGTTTCTTTCACTACGTGTACGATTCACGACAATAATTCCTGTCGCTACACATGCCAATCCAAACAATACGAAAGAATGAATTGCTTCGCCTAAAATCAAGTTTGATAATATGACACCAAATACAGGAATGAAAAACATATACATCGATACTTTTCCAACTTTGTTGTATTTCATCACTGTATTCCAAATACAAAATCCCGCTGCTGATAAGAATGATAAGTACAGTAGCATAAGCAACGTTTGCATATGAAATGTAAATGGCATAAATCCAACTTGTAAAATCCCGATGAACAATAAACCTAGAGAACCGATAACCATCTGATATGCGGTCATATAACCTACATCCATCGTTTTACTTCCTTCTTTCGCCAAAATGTTACCGTATGAGTACAGCATTGCCGCACCTAATAATAACAATTCACCAATGCCAAAGTGAAAATGCATATTTCCTTTTGGAATATTTACAAGAATGACACCGCAAAAACCAATTGATACACCAACAATTTTTCTCATATTTAATGAATCATCTTTATATAGAAAATGTGCTAATACAATTTGAAAGAATGACGATGTTCCAGAAATAACTGCTCCTTCAATCCCAGTACTATAGCTCATACCGATATAAAAACAAACATACTGTAGAAACGTTTGAAACAGGCCAATCTGGACAAGCTGCTTCATTGTACCTTTTTGATAAGATACCTTTTTCCCTAACACTTTAAAAAAGAATAAAAGCATAATTCCTGCTAAGAAAAAGCGATAACCTGCAAATAAAATTTGCTCGCCCACTTCATGAGGTTGAATGTCTAACTGTATATAACTTAATTTAATAAATGGAAATGCACTGCCCCATAGAAAAGTTGCACTTAACGCTGCAACAAATACACCGAACGGATGTGTAAAAAATCTTTCTGTTCTCACTAAATGTCTTCCTTTCCGTACTTTTTATGAACAATATTTATATATAACAAAGCGGAGTCAAAAAGACAAGTATTTTCACTTCTACTTACAAGGTAAAACTTACCTTCTCTGCTTCTTCTTCAATCTTTAGGCGGGAACTTACTCCCCCACAAATAGCGGAATAAGTAAAAATCTTTTCCTATATGGAAACATATGTTACAATCTAGAATAGTAATAATAATAAAGTAAATAACTACACAGAGTGTGTTTTCTAAGAAATGCTGCTATCCGTATGGATGGCAGCTTTCGTCGTTTTATAAGGGTTTCGATGATGATTCTTTTTCTCAATGAGAGGAGTGGAACGAGATGAATTCACCAGTAAAAATATTTGAAAAGCAAACGAACGTTGCAACTTAAAAGAATGCTGCTATCCAGATGGATGGCAGCTTTCGCCGTTTTATAAGGCTGTCGATGATGATTCTTTTTCTCAAATAGAAAGGAGCAAAAAACGATGAATGCTGAAATAAAAGCATTATTAAAGCAAACGGAAACGCCACCTTAAAAGAAAATAAGAGTTTCCATAATAAAATTCTTCTCAAATAGAAAGGAGCAAAATAGCTATGAATTCTGAAGTAAAAGTATTATCAAAACAACAAGAAACTAAAACTTCCTCATCTTGGTTTGCAACATTTCAAAAACATTATGAACTCATTTTTGCACTTACATCCGGAGTTTTCATTTTAATCGGTTGGTTATTAACAAAAAATGACATGACAACAACCGCAACCATATTTTACGTATTCGCTTATATAATTGGAGGTTATGCAAAAGCAAAAGAAGGTATTGAAGACACAATCGCAGAAAAAGAGTTGAACGTCGAAATGCTCATGCTTTTTGCAGCAATCGGTTCAGCAATTATCGGCTACTGGACAGAGGGTGCCATCTTAATTTTTATCTTCGCCTTAAGCGGCGCTATGGAAGCTTACACAATGAGCAAAAGCCAAAAAGAAATTTCAGCACTGCTCGACTTACAACCAGAAGAAGCACTGCGCATCTCTAACGGAGTGGAGGAGCGTATTCCAGTTGAACAACTGCAAATCAGGGACATCATTTTAATTAAACCAGGTGAACGCGTTCCTGCAGATGGCACGATTCGCACGGGTGAAACGAATATCGATGAAGCTGCAATTTCAGGTGAACCAATTCCAAATGAAAAAAAACCTGGTGATGAAGTATTCGCCGGAACTGTTAACTTGCGCGGTGCCATTGAAGTAGAAATTACAAAACATAGCGATCAAACATTGTTCCAAAAAATTATTCGCCTCGTTCAAAATGCACAAAGCGAAAAATCTCCTTCACAGCTTTTCATTGAAAAGTTTGAAGGAACGTATGTGAAAGGCGTACTTCTCGTTGTATCACTCATGATGTTTGTTCCTCACTATGCGCTTGGCTGGAGTTGGAATGAAACATTTTACCGTGCGATGATTCTACTCGTTGTTGCTTCTCCTTGTGCACTTGTTGCAGCTATTACGCCAGCTACATTATCGGCGATTTCTAACGGTGCACGCCATGGCATCTTATTTAAAGGCGGTGTTCATTTAGAAAGATTAGCTTCATTAAAAGCAATTGCCTTTGATAAAACAGGGACATTAACACAAGGAAAACCCACAGTAACAGATGTATATACGCGTGATGGAGTATCTGAAAAAGAGTTATTACACATTACAGCATCCATTGAAAGTCATTCTACACATCCTCTAGCAGAAGCAATTGTGAACTATGCAAAGGATGCATATGATATTACGTTAACAAAACCAGAAAACGTAGAAGATGTTACAGGGTTTGGTCTAAAAGGAACATTGCAAAATAAAGCGTACAAAATTGGGAAGGCTGGTTTTATTGGAGAAGAAACAAAAACTTTTCATAACGGCATTTCCGTGCATCTAGAACCAGAAGGAAAAACGGTTGTATATGTAAGCGATGAAAAAGGGATTCTTGGTCTTATTGCCTTAAAAGATACATTGCGCCAAGAAACAATTGCAGCAATTCACGAACTGCAAACTCTTGGCGTCAAAGCAATTATGATTACAGGTGATAATGAACAAACAGCAAAAGCCATCGCTGCTGAAAGTAATATTCAAGAGTATTACGCATCTTGCTTACCGGAAACAAAAGTAGAAACAATAAAACAATTGAAAGAAAAATACGGTACAGTGGCAATGGTTGGTGACGGAATTAATGATGCTCCTGCCTTAGCAACGGCAAGTATTGGCGTTGCGATGGGAGAAGGAACTGATGTTGCTTTAGAAACGGCAGACGTTGTTTTAATGAAAAGTGAACTTTCCCGCTTAGCACAAGCAATTCGCTTATCCAAACGAATGAATCGCATCGTAAAGCAAAATGTTATCTTTTCATTGACTGTCATCATGCTGCTCATTTGCTCAAACTTCCTGCAATTTTTAGCACTTCCATTAGGTGTCATCGGTCATGAAGGAAGTACGATTCTCGTTATTTTAAATGGATTACGGTTATTAAAAGCAAATAATTAAAAGGGTTCCAATATGGAACCCTTTTTTTAATGATAACTGTTATGTCCGTTTGCACTGCTGCTCGTTTTATGTTTTGGCTGCGAGCTGCTGCGTTGTTTGCGTTGATTTTTATCATTTTTGCTATTACCAGTTTTATTTTGACCCATGAATAATCCCCCCTATTCCCTCTTAGTATGGAACAGAAGATTATTTTTGATTACGGGAATTATTGTCACTCGTTCGATAACAATTTAAAAGTGCATTAATTTCTCCGCCCAGTAAAATTACCCAAGCAGTTAAATAAAACCATAATATTAAAATAATAATACCACCGAGGCTGCCGTATGTATTAGAATAATTTCCAAAGTTATCGACATAGTATGCGAATGAATACGATACCACAATCCATCCGATTGTAGCAAATAATGCCCCTGTCGTCACTTCTCTTCTCTTTACATGACGATTTGGTGCAAATTTATACAAAAAGCAAAACAAACCAAATAATACGAGAAAACTTAGTAGTAATCGAACAATACTCCAAACAAACGAAAATTCCTCAGATAAACCTAGAACTTTAAAAATTGCTGATCCAATTAATTGGCCAAACACAGGTAAAATTAAAGCAAAGACAATCATAAAAATTATTGCTAATGTTACTACAATGGACAATGCTCTTGTCGCAATAAAGGAACGTGTTTCATTAATATCGTAGGCACGATTGAATGCCTTCATCACCGCATTGACACCGTTGGATGCAAACCATAACATGGCAAGTAAACCAAACGATAATAATCCACCATTTTGCTTATTCACTATTGTATGTACATTTACTTCAATTAAACTCATTGCATCTTCAGGAGCATAATCCTTTAAAAAGGCTAATACATCTTCCGTCTCAATTGGAATATATCCAAGAAGCGTTATTAAAAAAACGAGCGCTGGAAAAAGGGAAAGCAAGAAGAAATAAGCGAGCTGTGCTGCTAAGCCCGCCACATCATCTCGTATTGTTCGATCATACAAGTCTTTTCCAAATGTGAAAACATGATGAGATCTTGCTTTTTGTAAAAATGTTTTCATCTTTTTTAGACGCTTTGCTTTTCTTCTTTATTTTGTTTCAACTCAATAAACGCTTCTGATTTCTTCTCTTCTGCAATAGGTTCCTTCATACCCTGATCTTCTGCTGTAATCCGCTCTTCTTCTGATTTTAATTCTTCAGTTGGCACAATCCCTTGAATTTCAATTGTTTCTGGTTGTTCTTTCATCTTGTTCTTCTTACTAAAAATATCTTTCGTTTCTTTTAAAGTTTCAACAACAGCTGGCGTTAACTTTTTAATTTCTGCTACTTTTGCTTTTACAACATTAAAGTCAGCAAATTCACGACCTTTATCTGTAACTGTTTGTACTTTTTCTTTTAGCTTTGCATTTTCACCAATTTCAATCATTTTTGTTTTTGCTTTTCCTGCTGTCTGCTTTACCTTTTCACGATTTTCCTTCTTTAACATAGAAACCGCCACACCTGCTGCGACACCAATCGCAATATTTCGTACAAGATTTCCCTTCTTTGCCATATTCCTTCACCCTTTCATCTATTTTGTTAGAAAGTTATCTCACTCTAACGAACAATAAAACCTCAAAGAAAAACACTTGAGATCCCTCTCCATAAGAGCTTGATTGGTGTAACTAATCACCACTGGAGACCACCGATGAAAGTTTCACATTATACTTTCTGAACTAACATCCTTATATTCCCTGCTCATGTCGAATGAACGCTAACAATTTTGCACATCCTTCCGTTACAAGGTCATATACTTCTTGAAAGTTCCCTGTAAAGTATGGATCCGGAACATCTGTCCAGCCGCCGTCCGGAACAAAATCGGATAGTCTGCCAATATAGCCGCCTGCTTTGCCTAAAGCCTTTAAATCGTCTAAATTTTTATTGTCCATTGCAATAATATAATTAAACTTTGTTAAGTCTTCTTTTTCTACTTGACGAGCTTTAATTCCTTCAAAGGACACTGTATTTTCCATTAAAATTTTTTGTGTGCCATGATGAGGCGGATGATCGATATGCCAATCCCCAGTTCCAGCCGAATCAACAGTAATTATTGTTTCTAATTTTTCTTTTTTTACAAGCTCACGAAAAATTGCTTCTGCCATCGGAGAACGACAAATGTTTCCGAGACAAACAAATAAAACTCGAACCATATTTATTTCTTCCCTTCACGATGCATTTGTTATATTTAGTATAAACAATCAACAATTACTTATAAAGGGAATAGGTGCTAATTTAACAAAAGTCCAACAGAGGTCCTCTTCCTCAAGCACGTGCAGGGCATAGCACACGCGGTAGAGAGGGTCATTCACTATGATTGCAAACTTCCATTAACGAAAATGATAAAAAAATGTTAAGATAAGTCTATGCTATTTTAAAGGGGGACACTTCCGTGGATTTATCCGTAAAAACGCAAGAGAACGTTGAATATATGGTAGAAGCAATTAAAGAAAAATTACGCATGGTAAATGCTGGTGCAATGAGAGCTTCAAACTTCAATGAAGACATGTATGAAGACTTACATGACATTTATGAACACGTTATGAAACGCGACACATTTAGCATTAGCGAAATGCAAGCTATTACAGAAGAATTAGGCACACTAATTAAGAAATAGGCAGTGAGGGATCTCCCCTCACTGCCTTCTCTATCTTTATCCTTGCATTTCCTTCTTAATTCTATCCGTTAATTCTGCCATACGCTTACGGCTTTCCTCACGTTCACGTTTATTTTGTTCTTCAATTTGTTGTGTTTCTTGCACACCTTTAGAGATAATATTCCAAGTTTCTTCAAGAGTCTCCATCTTAATACTTGAAGAACCCGCTAGTTTCGCTACCTCTACACTTTGCGTTGCAATATTTTGTGCATTTCTCTTCAATAACTCGTTTGTGCGGCGGTCAAGTTCTGCCATTGAATCCGCAACAAGCTTTTGACGTTTTGCATTTACAGCTTGAATAATACCATTTTTAAAAATTGGGATTGTCGTAATAAACGCTGAATTAATTTTTCCTATTAACTTATTGTTACCACGTTGAATCATACGAATTTGCGGTGCTGTTAATAGTGCAACCATACGCGCCTTTTCTAAATCGTCAATGCGTTGCTCTAAAATCTCTACAGAGTTTTTTAATGATTCCAGCTCAATTCCTGCAAGTTGATCATTGCTCTGAACGCGCTCTTCATACATTGGAACTAATTCTGTTTGCAGACGCTCAAGTAGCATTTCCCCCGCAACAACGTACTTCTCTAAATCTAAATAGTATTTTAAGTTTTGCTCATACAAACCATCTAACGTACCGATTGAACGCTTCATTTCATCTTGATATTTCGTGATTTCCACGTATACTTTATCCATTTCGCGTCCCATCGTTTGATACTTGTTAAAGATTTGTTCAATCATTTGATTTCCTTTTTTAAATATACGAGAGAGAAAACCGCCTTTTTCTTCGACGAAATCTTTACTGTCAAACTTGTCCATAATTTTCCCAAGTTGCTTTAATAGCTGACCGGAATCTTCTACCTTAGACAATGTCATCGTATGCAAAATTTGATCAGCAAACCTTGAAATCTCTACAGATGGCTCTTTTCCTAGCTCAATTAGTTCCAATTGATCTTTTATATCTACCGAATTATAAATGCGTTGTACCTCAGAATCTTGTCTTAACTGCAGACGAATATTTTGGGACGTTTGTTCAGTCAATTCTGTTGTTGGATCTAATACAATCGGATTCATATATGTATCTCCCTTTCTTTATAAAAACGGCTTAAACAACCCTTTTAAAGTATTTGATAAATTTTTATAAGACGAAACGCCGTGAAACTCTACATCAAAGCTTACTTCTTCTAACCAATGGGAATCAAATGCGCCTGCTTCAATATACTGCTCGATATCATTACGTCCTGTCGGATTGAAATGTAATACATCGACACCAATTTGATTTAAAAAGAGCATGACTACCGCATCAGAACGAGTCAGTTCTCCACTTTTTTCATTGTTAAATATGACTATTTTCGGCACTTCTTGCGAATAATCAAATTTCTCAAGCTGCTCAAGTATGTTCGGTGGGATTTGCGAAAGCTGCGCAAACACATATAAAGCAACATCTTGCTCTTTTTCAGACCCCACTCTTTTGCAGAGCCCACTTTCACATGTATGAATGATTGCCTCTGCAATGCCATATTGCAACCCTTCCGGTAAGCGCTTATGCGGCCACCAATGGCTTTGAATGATATTCTGTGCATCAAGTTTTCCTGAACGGTTTAACGCATCACGATAATGAAATTGAAAATTCGCTTTCTGTTCCTTTGTAAATGGAAATTGATTTATTAATAGACTATTTTCATATGATGTTAACGTTTTTAATCTTTGAAAATACTCTTTCTCATTTTTAGAGACACCAGACACTTTTGCAAATAACGATGGGATATAAATATGTTGATTTTCTACAAAGAATGTTGGTCTTATAAATGCTTTTTCTTTCGTAATAATAAACAGTTCATCATACGTTGTCTTTAACGTACGGGCAACTGGCGTATACGCCCTGAATTGCCATGGTTTATACAAGAGTGAATTATCATGATGAAGCACCTGCTCAATCTCTTTTGAGGCTTGATAGGCAACAGTTGCAACGCGCTCCCTCTTTTTATCTGGAAACGGTTCTAATGAAATTCGGCTTGGATGCGAAATCACAAATGTCCGATTTTCTTCATCGATTTTTTCGAAACCATCTTTTCCTTCTGGATGATAATACAATACGTCACATCCAAGCATAATAAGAAAGTATAAAAAGTAAATTCGACTTTCCGACGCATCACCGTACCATATAATTTGCGGCATTTGTACTTTATAATCCTTTTGTGAAAACCATTTCGAAACGTAATTTTCACTTAACTTAATCATATCAATTAAAAAACGGCGAAAACCTTCTGTTTTTAATGATTGATTATGCTGTTTTTCGTACAGCTTTAAAATTGAAATAAAAGTTGTATGTATGTAGTGTTGTATATCCGGATGATCAACTTCGGGCAATAAACGTTTTCCCGATAAATGAGCAACGAGACGATTTACAGTTAAACCGTTTGCTGCTTGTTGATGCTGCGAAAAAACTTCTTGAATATCACGAAGCTTCTCTGAAGGAATGACTTTATTTAAATTTTGCTCATGAAGCACAGTAAGATTCTCATTTTGACTATACTCAAATAACCGGTTATAGTATTCATCCGCATCATTTGGCACACCAAGAATGCGACATCCTATATAGCTAAAATGCAGATCATTTTCCGTCACTTCATAATGCGGACGCTGCGCTAAACCAACTTCAAATTGCTTAAACCCTTCTTCCCCGCCTAATAGCTGTGGGTGAAATGTAAAACGTGAAAACACACTCGTTCACCTCCAAACGAAACATTTATAAAAAATGGGCGCCCATATGATGAGCAAACCCATTTAGTCTATTAACCTATTAATCTTCTTTCTTAGAAGCTGCCACCTCTTCACGAGTTTGGCGAGATGTTTTCATATAATGTAAAATAAATGTCGCACCAAATGCAATAACTAAAATCACAAAGAATAACCAATGCGGCATTTCAATATGAATGACAGAAAGCAACATTTTCACAGCAATAATAGCAATTAATATATATGCTGTCGTTTCAAGTTCTGGAATACGCTCTAGTAATTTTAAAAATACACCTGCAATTCCACGCATCATTAAAATCCCAAGCATTCCGCCAAGAAGTAAAATCCATACTTCATTTGAAACACCAAATGCCGCAAGAACGCTATCTACAGAGAACGCAATGTCCATTAACTCAACCATTATCACTGTTCCCCAGAACATGCCGAACATTTTAAATAGCACACTATCTTGCTTCATACCATGCTCTTCTTCGTCTTCTTCATTTCCTTTAGATTTATCAATGAAGTATTTCAAAGAAAGCCATGCAAGATAAAGAGCACCAAGTACTTTTACCCACCATAATTTAATTAAGAACATACCAATTCCGATGGCAATAAAACGAAATGCATACGCACCAATAAGTCCGTAAAATAAAGCTTTTTTACGCTTTTCTTCTGGAAGATGTTTTACCATAACAGCTAATACAAGCGCGTTATCAGCAGATAGCAATCCTTCCAAAATAACAAGCGTACCAATTAATCCCCAAGATACTGGATCTTGTAATACTCTTACCCACATATCTAAATCAAAGAATTGGGCATACGTATCAAGAATTCCTTGTAAAATCTCCATACAGCTATTGACTCCTATTCTGTTTTAATTTCTAAAAAGCGGAAAAGAAGGAAACGAAAGTCGCTTCCTTCTTATGCATCCAAGCCGTACGCTCTTACAAGCGCACCTAGTCCACCTTGGAAGCCACTTCCGACAGCATTAAACTTCCACTGTCCATTATGACGGTATAATTCACAAAAGACAACTGCCGTTTCAATGGAGAAATCTTCCCCTAAATCATAGCGAAGCACTTCTTCATTTGTTTCTTCATTCGCTAAACGAACAAATGCGTTAGCAACTTGGCCAAAGTTTTGGCGGCGTCCCTCTGCATCATAAATTGTAACTGTAATAGCAATACGGTGTACATCAGCTGGGACTTTGCTTAGATCAACAACTAATTGTTCATCATCACCTTCACCTTCTCCAGTTCGGTTATCACCTGTATGTGTAACGGAACCACAAGGAGATTGTAAATTGTTATAAAAGATAAAGTCCGTTTCTTTCGTACATTTACCTTCTTGATTTAATAAGAAAGCAGATGCGTCTAAATCATAGTCAGAGCCGCCATCATATTGTTTAATATCCCAACCAAGACCAATAATCGCTTTCGTAAGGCCTGGGCTTGTCTTACCTAAATCAATTTTTTGTCCTTTTTGTAACTGAATGACCACAGCGATTCACCTCGATTTACATAGATTCTTTAGCCCGCTTTAACGGGCAGTAAGATCCCCACCTCAAGATACAGAGAAAAGCGAGGAAGATAAGTGGGGGATGGACCCTTCCCACTTATGGAAGTTTCACTTTACTCTACATCTAAACCAAAGTTTTTACATAAAGATGCTAATCCACCTTGGAAGCCGCTTCCAATTGCATTAAACTTCCAATCGCTGTTATGACGGTATAATTCACCGACTACAACTGCTGTTTCAATGGAGAAGTCTTCACCTAAGTCATAGCGAATTAGCTCTGTGTTCTTCTCTTCATCTAAAATACGAACAAAGGAATTAGATACTTGTCCAAAGTTTTGACGACGACCTTCTCCATCATAAATTGTAATCGTAAAGCAAATGCGTTCGATATGCGCAGGAACATTTTTCAAATCAACTTTGATTGTTTCATCGTCCCCTTCGCCGTCTCCCGTACGATTATCACCTAAATGATGTACAGAACCATTTGCTCCCGTTGGATTATTGTAGAAAACGAAGTCTTCTCCTCCGCCAACTTTACCATTTGCTCCAACTAAGAAAATACTTACATCCAAATCAAAATCAGCCTGTCCATCATACTTATTTGTATCCCAGCCAAGACCAACAATTACTTTTGAAAGACCTGGATTTGTTTTCGTTAAATCTACTTTTTGTCCTTTTTGTAATGAAATAACTGCCATATATAGCGCCTCCTTAAAAATTATCCCGCTCTAACGGGCAGTAAGATTCCCAAACCTCAAGGTGTAGAAAAAAATGAGGAAGATAGGTGGGGAATAACTGCCCGTAAGAGCCCGATTGGTGAGAGCTTTCCATCAGTGGGGGATGAAGCCTCTCCCCACTGATGGAAGTTTCACTTTATTGATAACGCGTAACGATTTCACTTAAATTTTTATCTTGCGTTCCTTCTCCGACTGCCGAGAACTTCCATTCATTGTTATGGCGGTACATTTCACCAGCAATTAAAGTTGTCTTCCCACCGTAGTTATCCGTTAAGTTATAACGTACTAACTCTTCGCGTGTTTGTGGATTTTGAATACGAATATACGCATTGTGAATCATTCCAAAGTCTTGGCGACGGTTCACGCAATCATAAATATTTACAACAAAAATTAGGCGGTTCACTCTAGATGGAACTTTTTGTAATTCAACAAAAATAGTTTCATCATCGCCTACACCTTCACCTGTTAAATTATCACCCGAATGAGTAACACTTCCACAAGAAGATAATTTATTTCCAAAATAAATTAAATCATGTTTATGTAAAAACCGATCATTCTCAAGCATGATCACAGATGCATCACAGTCAATATTTGGCTTACTTCCAAACAATGAAGACAATAATCCACCCGATTTTCCAATTGGATCCCATCCTAGACCAACTTGTAATTTTGTTAACCCTGGTTGTCCTTTTGTTAAGTCGATCTTCTGTCCTTTTTCTAAAATAATAGGCATGAAGTCTCTTCCTTTCTACAAATCACTTTCCAGCTAGGAAAATATTGTATTCTTTCTTTATATTGTAGCATTTTTCATAGATTGAAAAAAAGAATAAATTTTCGATTATATGAAAACATCTATTTTATTTCTCTGCACTGATGTAAGAAGTGAAAAACCCAAAATTATCTCCTCATATTATATCGGCGAAAATGGTGAATTTATCGGCGCTTCGACAGAATATAAAGACCATTCAACAATAGGCGAGATAAATCGTTCATCCGCCGGAACTAGACCCTACCGAAAAATGAAAGGAGTTGACCAAAAAGTCCACTTTTTGGTCAGTTCCTTTACCTATGCCAAACAATCAAGAATTCGTTTTAATTCACCTATTTCCCTGTAACATTATGAATCTAGCTATTTTTTAATATGAAGATATAAGTTTTACAGAGCTTGCTTTCGCATACACACTATTATACGCTGTGTTATCAGAAACTAGCTCATAGAATGTTCCATTTGAAGTTTGAATTGTGTTCTTAATTGCAACTGTAATATTACGAGGTGCTACACTTACTTGTTCTCCATCTATATTTTCAAATAACACGGATCCTTCTTGCAGCATACCTAGCTGATATTTATTCAAATCTTTTCCACCGTTCATGGCATCAAGTCTATTCATAAGAGAGGCAATTTGTTGACCCCAATTCTCATCACTTGCATACATAACGTTCATACCTTGTGATTTATCTCCCAAATTCCCGCCATTATATGTCCAGCCATTTGGATTTAAATAATTTTGATCAATATACGAAGCGCAGAAGTTAATGCCTTCTTCCCATGTTTTAAATGCCGTTGCACCATTATACGGATTAGAATCTACCGCTCTAAAACCAAATAAATTTTTCTTATCTTGTGCAATACGACTTTTTCCCCAACCGGATTCCAAAATGGCATGAGACAATAAGTACCCTGCATTTAGATTATACTTTTGTTCTGCCTTAACAAAATATTGTCCAGTTCCAATCAACGGGCTGTCTTCACTATGTTTCCTTACAAAATCATCAATGTCTTTCGCTGTATAGGTAGATGTAACGCGAATCGGCACATACTCAAAATATTGATAACTATCCTGTCCACCGATTTGCGTTTTATCAAATGCCTCATAACGTTGACCTTCTTGTAAATGCCTCGGTGCATTGCCGATTTTATATGTCACATACTCATCCTTAGAATTATCATATACATAGTGATAAAGACTTCCATTTTTCACTGTATAATATGACGTTGATTCATGAAGCATATTGGGAAATAAAGTAACGTCATCTATATTGACATATCCTGTCGTACCATGAATTTTCACATGTACACGATCTCCATCCACTTTTACAAACTTCAAGTCAGCTCCCTCTCGTACATATGTTAACTTTTTACCAGTTGTAATATCATAAATATTAATCACACCATTTGTTCGTACAAAACCTTGTTTCATATTCACAACTTTACCATCGCTAACAATATAACCATCTTCTTGCTTTGTTTGCAGCTCTTTTTCTGCTTCCATCCCATTCGATTTTTGAACTTTTCCTGCCTCTGTAACCACTTCATAAGAAGATGCTTGTTTTAACTTTAAGAACTGTAAAGAAACATAACCTTCTACGCCGTTTATTCGAACTTTCGCCCAACCGTTTTCCTTGCCTAGTATTGAAACTGACTCACCATTTTTCAGGCGCGTCACAATTGAAGTATTTGTTGAAGGACCTTGACGTACATTTAATAAAGATGTATTTACAATTCCTCTTTCTTCTGTTACTTGTCCATTATTTTCATTGTTAGCATTCGAACTTGTACTAATTTGTACAAATTCTAGCGAAACATAGCCTTCTTTTCCTTTGTATGTAATCTTTGCCCAGCCGTTTTCTTTCCCCAGTACCGTTATTTTCTCGCCTTGTTTTAAATTCCCGAGAATAGCACTATTTCTGTTTGCTTCGCTTCTTACTCGCAGACTTGTCGCTGTTATTGTTCCTTCCTCTTGCTTACCTGTCACAACATTTTCTGCCGGCTTACCTTCTAACTTCACAAACTCTAGCGAAACATAGCCTTCTTTTCCTTTGTACATAATCTTCGCCCAGCCATTTTCTTTCCCTAGTACCGTTATCTTCTCCCCTTGTTTTAAATTCCCGAGAATGGCACTATTTGTGTTCGCTGCACTTCTTACTCGCAGGCTTGTCGCTGTTATTGTTCCTTCCTCTTGCTTACCTGTCACAACATTTTCTGCCGGCTTACCTTCTAATTTCACAAACTTTAACGAAACATAACCTTCTACGCCGTTTACTCGAACTTTCGCCCAACCATTTTCCTTGCCTAGTATTGAAACTGACTCACCATTTTTCAAGCACGTCATAATTGAAGTATTTGTTGAAGGACCTTGACGTACATTTAAGAAAGATGTATTTACAATTCCTCTTTCTTCTGTTACTTGTCCATTATTTTCATTGTTAGCGTTCGAACTTGTATTAATTTGTACAAACTCTAGCGAAACATAGCCTTCTTTTCCTTTGTATATAATCTTCGCCCAGCCGTTTTCTTTCCCTAGTACCGTTATCTTCTCCCCTTGTTTTAAATTCCCGAGAATAGCACTATTTCTGTTTGCTTCGCTTCTTACTCGCAGGCTTGTCGCTGTTATTGTTCCTTTCTCTTGCTTACCTGTCATAACATTTTCTGCCAGCTTACCTTCTAATTTCACAAACTTTAACAAAACATAACCTTCTACGCCGTTTACTCGAACTTTCGCCCAACCATTTTCCTTGCCTAGTACTGAAACTGACTCACCATTTTTCAAGCACGTCACAATTGAAGTATTTGTTGAAGGACCTTGACGTACATTTAAGAAAGATGTATTTACAATTCCTCTTTCTTCTGTTACTTGTCCATTATTTTCATTGTTAGTATTCGAACTTGTATTAATTTGTACAAACTCTAGCGAAACATAGCCTTCTTTTCCTTTGTATGCAACCTTCGCCCAGCCGTTTTCTTTCCCCAGTACCGTTATTTTCTCACCTTGTTTTAAGTTTCCGAGAATAGCACTATTTCTGTTCGCTCCGCTTCTTACTCGCAGACTTGATGCTGTTATTGTTCCTTCCTCTTGCTTACCTGTCACAACATTTTCTGTTGGCTTCTCTACTGCTTTCCCTTCTAATTTCACAAACTTTAACGAAACATAACCTTCTTTTCCTTTATATTCAATTTTTGCCCAACCATTTGCTTTTCCTATAATGGTAACACTTTCTCCTTTTTCAACACTTCCAAGAAGAGTGCTACCTACATCAGGGCTATTACGGACATTTAAATATATTGCTGTTACAAAACCCATTTCACGTTGTCCATTATTAATACTTGGTTGTTGCTTCGATTCTATTGTAGTCGTTGTTCCTGCTATCTTTAAAAACCGTAGTAAAACATATCCTTCTTTACCATTGTAAGAAATTTTCGCCCAATCTTTTTGTACTCCTAATACCTTTACAGGTGTTCCTTGCTTTACTTGTCCGACAATTGGACTTTGTGTTGTTGGTTGTTGACGTATATGTAAATTTGTCGCGTTTACTGTAGCTGTGCTTTCTTCTTGTGCAAAAGCATTTGTAGAAATAAGAGATGCCGCTGTCGCTATAAACGTACCTGCTATTATTTGCTTTGTTGTTCGTTTCATACTTTATTAGAATATAAGGATTTTATATTCTTAAGTCACTTCCTTTCCTTATTTTCTTATCTAAAATTATAACATACATACCACCGATCTTTACGTTTGAAAATTTTAAAAAATCTTTCAAATTATGTTCGTATACAAATTCATATCAACAAAGTGAAACTTCCATCAGTGGGGGTTTTTTCCTCCCCCACTGATGGTTAGCCCGCCCAATCGGGCTTTTACGGGCAGTTATCCCCCACCTATCTTCTTTAGAAAAGCGGAAGTGGCTCGTTCAGAATGTGAGGGGGGATGGAGCTTCTGACGTAGAGGTGTTTTTTACCTCGTAGGAAGAAGCGAAGCCACCGAACATTCGAGCCACTGGAGCTGGACAACGATTCTCTCTCAATCTTGAGGTGGGGGTCTTACTGCCCACGAATAGCGGGATAAAAGCAAAGAAAATGCACTTTACAATACGAAAAAGGTTAGCATTTCGCTAACCTTTTTCCATTTACTTCCGTCCAAGTAACTATATCCATTCTTTAATATGCTTTACCCCAATACACCATATGCTTTGCATCTTTCTCACAGCACACACAACGCTTAGCTAATTCTTCTTGTTCAAATGGCATACAACGTGATGTAACACCTGCTTCTTCTTTTAACTTTTCTTCACAAGCAAGACTTCCACACCACATCGCTTTAATAAATCCTTGCTTTTCTGCCGCTACTTGCTTCATCTCTTCAAAAGTAATAGCTGTATACGTTTTGTCTTCACGCAACGCTTTCGCTTTTTCAAATAGGGACTGCTGAATATCCTCAAGTAACTTTGTAATACGTTCCTCTAATTCATGTATAGCTACAAATTCTTTTTCTTTCGTATCACGGCGTACAAGGACAACTTGATTTTTTTCAATATCTTTCGGCCCCACTTCTAAACGAACTGGTATACCTTTCATCTCATATTCATTAAACTTCCAGCCTGGTGTTTTGTTGCTTGCATCCATTTTCACGCGCGCAACTTTTTGAATACAAGCTTGAAGCTCAGCTGCTTTTTCTAACACGCCTTCTTTGTGCTGGGCAATTGGTACAATCATCACTTGCGTTGGTGCAATCTTTGGTGGTAATACAAGTCCATTATTATCACTATGCACCATAATAAGACCGCCGATCATTCTTGTTGATACACCCCAAGATGTTTGATGCGCATATTGCCACTTCCCATTCCGATCTAAAAACTTAATATCAAATGCTTCTGTGAAGTTCGTGCCAAAATTATGCGACGTACCCGTTTGCAATGCTTTGCCATCATGCATTAAGCTTTCAATCGTATAAGTCGCTTTCGCACCTGCAAATTTTTCTTTTTCCGTCTTCTGCCCTTTTATAACCGGAATCGCTAAATACTCTTCACAAAACGACGCATATATATTTAAAATGTTAAGCGTTTCTTGCTGTGACTCTTCCGCTGTTTCATGGATTGTATGACCTTCTTGCCATAAAAATTCGGTTGTACGTAAGAATGGACGTGTCGTTTTTTCCCAACGGACAACAGAACACCATTGATTATATAGCTTTGGTAAGTCATTGTACGACTGTACAATTTTCGAGAAATGCTCACAGAATAACGTTTCTGATGTCGGACGAACACAGAGACGCTCAGCTAATTCTTCATCCCCTCCGTGCGTTACCCACGCTACTTCTGGTGCAAAACCTTCTACATGGTCTTTCTCTTTTTGAAGTAAACTTTCAGGAATAAACATTGGCATATACACATTTTCATGGCCTGTTTCTTTTAACCTTTCATCCATTACTTTTTGAATGTTTTCCCAAAGTGCGTACCCATAAGGACGTAAAATCATACATCCTTTTACACTTGAATAATCAACAAGTTCTGCTTTTTTTACGATATCCGTATACCACTGTGCGAAATCGTCTTCCATCTTTGTAATGGCTTGTACTTGTTCTTTTTTCATTTTCTTTTCCTCCTTCTAAAAATAAAAAAAGCCCGCATCCCTAAAATAGGGACCGAGCTTTTTGCCGGCGTTACCACCCTGATTCATATACAACATGTATATGCTCTCTTGTTCGATAACGGGAATATCCCGCTGCATATGCAGAACTCAAAGGTAGGTTCCATATTGTCTTTTAAGAATCTCTCAGCCACTGGATTCTCTCTCTGCAAAAAGATTGAACATGTACTAATCCTTTTTCATCGTCATCACAATATAAATTTGTTGATTATCATAATACACACTCAATTATAACGCAATAGAGAATTTTTAAATTTTTATATATTATTTTCAGTTTATTTTGTTTTATACTCTTATTACATATATTTCTTTCGGAAAAATTTTACGATTTGATGAAGTAACATCCCAATAATTGTTCCAATTAATATAAAAAAACAGAGAAAACCATATGCCATACCTTCCCATCCATCAATAAAAAATAACGTAAGTAAAAAACTAATCAAGCAAATGAAAATCATAATAAGTCCGAAAGTAATATCAAGCGAACGATTTGGAAAACTTTTGCGTAATGTGAACGAAATCAAAAAAACAAGAACCATTGTGATTATGCTACTCATTAAAAAAAATCCCATCATTTTCACTCCCTTAATTATATTATACGTTTATAAATCTCAAAATTCTAAAAAAACTTTCTTTTTAGTAGTAGTTTTTATCACCAAGTGTTAATAGTAATATATAAAAATAGGTTGTAGAACTTTTGGAGGTATTATTCTATGAACAAACCTGCAACAAAACATGTTATTGTTTTATCTTTTGATTGTTTATCAGCTTTAGATCTTCCTATATTACAAAACCTTCCTCACTTCCGTTCTTTACTAAAACGTGGTGCATACGCTGAAAAAGTTGAAAGTATTTATCCATCTGTCACATACCCATGTCATACAACAATTGTGACAGGAAATTATCCTGCGAAGCATGGGGTTGTAAACAACACTCTGCTACAACCCGGGAAAGAATCACCGGACTGGCACTGGTATCGCCGCTCGATTCGAGGAACAACTCTTTATGATGAAGCGCGAAAAGCAAACTTAAAAACAGCTGCACTTCTATGGCCTGTAACAGGAAAAGCAAAGATTGACTACAACATGCCAGAAATTTTTCCAAATCGTCCATGGCAAAATCAAGTGCTCGTCTCCTTATTCAGTGGGAGCCCATTGTATCAACTAGAGCTAAATCAGCGTTTTGGTCACATTCGGAATGGTTTGTCACAACCAGAGCTAGATGATTTTGTGCTTGCTTCTGCAGTACACACGATCCAAACGAAAAAGCCAAATCTTATGTTTGTTCATTTTACTGACTTAGATACACAACGCCATTATCATGGATTTTCTTCTGAGGAAACAGTCGCAGCGATTCATCGCCATGACAAACGTCTAGGTGCAATTGTTGATGCGCTGCGCGAAAGCGGTATGTATGACAGGGCGACGATCATTGCACTTGGAGATCATAGCGCATTGGATGAAAATAAGGCTATCCAATTAAATGTCTTATTACGCGAAAAGGGGCTCCTTACTGTAAATCAGAAAGGAGAAGTAACAAATTGGAAAGCTTATTGTCAAGGCTGTGACGGCTCAGCATATGTATACGTAAAAGATAAAAATGATACAGAAACAATTGGAAATGTACACCGTTTACTGCGAGAACTCATGCAAGATAAACAAAACGGCATAGAATTTCTATTAACCGATGAGGAAGCAAAAGATTTAGGTGCTGACGGAAATTGCCTCTTTATGCTTGAAGCACGGGAAGGCTATTACTTTTTAGAAAATCATACTGGAGACTTTATAAGAGAGATTACAAGAAAAGATGTGACCTCTAATAAAAAATATACATTTGGTACCCATGGCTATTCTCCATCAAAACCAAATTACGAAACTATTTTCATGGCAGCCGGTAAAGGAATTCGTCAAGGTGCGATTATTCCGCACATGCGACTTATTGATGAAGGTCCTACAATTGCAAGATTGCTTGGATTACATCTTGGTGAAACAGACGGCACTGTTATAGAAGAGTTATTGCAATTGTAAAGTTACGTAAAAGTTATGTAAATTTTCAGTTAGTTTCTCTTTTTTACAAATACCTTTTTGTACAATAACATTACATTGATTAGAGGAGGAACATATATGAAAAAAATGTCCAGGCAAGAAAAAAGCTGGATATTATATGACTGGGCAAACTCAGTATATTCACTCGTTATTACAACTGCTATATTCCCAATCTACTTTAAAGCAGCCGCTAAAGAAGCTGGACTTGCTGGTACAACATCAACTGCATATTGGGGGTATGCCAATTCCCTGGCGACACTTATGGTGTCTATACTCGCTCCCATTCTTGGTACAATCGCTGATTATAAAGGATTTAAGAAACGTTTCTTCACATTCTTTTTCCTATTAGGCATTATTTTTACAGGGATGTTGGCAGTCGTACCAACTTCACAGTGGATTCTCTTACTTTGCTGTTATATGTTCGCTTTAATTGGATTTGCAGGAGCAAATATTTTTTACGATGCTTTTTTAATAGATGTGACGACAGAGGACCGAATGAACCGTGTTTCAACACGCGGCTTTGCCCTTGGCTATATTGGGAGCACGATTCCATTTATCGGCTGCATGGCCCTTATTATTCTTTCGCAAAAAGGTATCCTCCCATTATCAGTAGGCGTGACAAGCCAAATTTCATTCGCAATTACAGCGCTTTGGTGGGGACTCTTTACAATCCCTATGTTAAAAAATGTTGAACAACGTTATTTTATTGAACGTGATCCAAATCCTGTTGTGACAAGTTTTAAACGCCTTGCTTATACATTTAAAAATATCCGTCAATATCGAACAGTTTTTTTCTTCCTCCTTGCCTATTTCTTCTATATTGATGGAGTCGACACAATCATTACTATGTCAACATCATATGGAACAGACCTTGGTATTAGCGCAACAAGTTTAATAATTATTTTATTCGTTACACAAATTGTCGCCTGCCCATTCGCACTATTATATGGCAAGTTATCTGAAACATTTACCGGAAAGAAAATGCTATATGTTGGTATTATTATTTATGTTATTATTTGTATATACGCTTATTTCCTAAAAACAACGTTAGATTTCTGGATTTTGGCGATGCTCGTTGCTACTTCACAAGGTGGTATTCAAGCGTTAAGCCGCTCCTATTTTGCAAAGCTCATTCCGAAAGAATCCGCAAACGAATTCTTTGGATTTTATAACATATTTGGTAAATTCGCAGCAATTATGGGCCCGGTTCTCGTCGGTGTCACAACGCAGTTAACTGGTAAAACAAACGCCGGTGTTTTAAGTATTGTCGTACTATTTATAATAGGAGGATTTCTGTTAACACGTGTACCAGAGAGTTCTTCGCCTTCTGTAACAGAACCTTCTCAAAAACCAGAAACATTATAATCAAACGCTCTCCCAACTTTTATGGGAGAGCGTTTTTATGATAGATTTACTTTTTCAAAATGGTGTATCCTCTCTTTTACCCTTCTTGTTTTTGTGTCATTTTCATTCGAAGTACTGGTAAAACAGCTACTAATCCTAATACCGCCGCTATGCTAAACACGATTACGAGCGAAGTTGTCTCTTTCAATACTCCTCCTAGCGAAACGCCGATTAACATCGTGCTCATAAATAACGGTAATATCGTTCCATTTACCCGGCCAATCATGTTTTCATCTACAAGTTGAATCATAAACGTTCCGATTATGATATGTACACAAGCTAAACAAATTCCTGTTATAAGCCGCATACATACCGTAATCCAAAATGAAGTTGAAAATCCTTCTACAACAAACGAGACAGCTAAAATGAGCATGCCAAAAACAAGCAAATGCTTCTGCTTTACTTTTGCAGCAACCATAGCTGCCACGCCGCCCCCAATTAACATCCCAATGCCATCAGCTGCAGTTAAATATTGTACAGCCTCTTTCTCCATCCCTAATCGCTCCACAACGAGAAAGATTTCAAGCGGTTGTACTAAACCTGCTGCTAAACCAATGATCGAAAAAGTAGCCGCCAACATTCGTAAAGGATTGGAACGTAACACATACAACCAACCTTCTTTTATATCATTCCATAATGAAGATGACACCACCTCTTTATCTTGTAACCATCGCGGCAGAAATGAAAGACAAAGAGCTGATAAAGCAAAAATAATGATTAAGCTGTACAATGATACAAATAACCCAAGCTGTGTATATACAAATGTCCCTACAACCGGACCAAAGATAAGAAACAATGATTGTAAACTTTGAGATATGGCAATGGCCGCACTAACATGTTCCTCTTCGACATGATGTTTAAACACTCGTGAAGTTGCTGGCTGTGAAAATTGGCTGACAACCGCTGACACAAATGTTGCAGCAAATAATGCTTGCCAATAACCAATCTTTAATAATAAAACAATCATGACGATAGATAGTGCACTTAATATATCCCCTGTAATCATTGTTCGCTTTGGATTCCATCTATCAGCCAAGGCACCTCCAACAAATGAAAAGATGAATATAGGTGCATATTCCATGACAGACAATAAAGAGACAGCAATAGGATCATTATTTGTGTGCTCCATAATAAAAAACAAAAGCGCCATATTTCGAATCCAAATTGCAAATTGTTGTAAAATATCAGAAGCGATTACGAGCATAAACACTCGATTTTTTAACAAAGCATTCATCATATCTCCCCCTTTACTAAACCGACCGTTCAGTCTAATTTGTTTTAAAAGAAAAGCTGCTGACATTACGATCCAGCTGCCATTCCCTGTAATAAAACATCAATTGCTTTTTTATAAATCCGTTTCATTTCCTCTGCATTCATTTCATAATATAATGGTCCAAGCCCAGCTAATAGACCGTTCACAACGTACATGAGATCATTTACATCGTCTTGGCGAAATTCATCTGATGCCATCCCTTCTTCGACTAGCTTCTTGAAAATGCTATACGATTCACGAGTTAAGGCTATCATTTCATCCATTATATCTTTCCTTACAACTTGACTCGTTAAAAATTCTTCAATTGTGCTAGAAATTGGGTTTTGGACATCCTCCACATAATATTCAGCAAGGCCATATAGTTTTTCCGTACTTGTATGATACTGTTTTTCTTTTTCGGACCATTTTTCCAGCCAATCGTACGTATGCTGCTTCACTACAAATAAAAACAATTCTTCTTTACTTTTAAAGTGATAGTAAATACTGCCCTTACTCCGCTCAGTAACTTCACAAATGTCTTCCATAGATGTTGCTGCATACCCTGTTTTTGAAAATAATTCTTCTGCTTTATAAGCAATTTCTCTTTTAATTTCTTCAGCACTCTTTCTCATTATTGCACCTCACTAAACCGACCGTTCAGTTTAATTTTAACGAAAATGCCCCTTCCTTACAAGAGGAAATTTTCTTATTTTTGGTCACCATATAGGACTACTTTGCCCCTTTTTACAAGAGCCCTATAGCATATAGATACGATTCTGTTGGGGATATATGCATTTTATTCTCTTTTTTGCACCAGAACCTAAATGACTGTTCTTTTTCCATACTAATCACACACCTTTTGTAAAGTAATAATATCAGTATATCCAAGATTTATAAAAAAGAAGTTCCTTTTTTCTGAAAAATGTATATAAATGCAAGATAAATAATAAATATACGAAAAGGATTTTATATTTCCTTAATCTATTCCTTTCCATCTACATGAATCATTTATTACAACAGTTTTCACGTCTAAAATAAGATGTTTCAGCAAAGGAAAATATAAGTATCTTTATAACGGTTTACCAATATAATCAATGTGTTAATCAAAGGAAATCTGTATTATTTTTTCTTTTCTATTAACTAATACAGTTTCAAACAATGGACACAATTGCTACATGCCAAGTGTAATTTATTATCTATTCAAGATTCTGTTTATTCATTCTTTCTAAAAATAAAAAAATATTAATTTTATAAATATACAAGTTATAATGAGGGCGTCGAGAGATAATCTATTACCTCCAGAGAAAATATCAACCTGGTTCTGGTGCAAAAATTCTAAAGACCTTGCAAGTAACCTTCTAAAATTGTACATACTGATATGATTACTCTAAGAAAGTGTGTGATCAGAAGGAAAATTTATTCAACACGAAAATGGAAGCGTTATCAATCAGGTCTTATTTTGAATTGGTCATTCTAATAACTTAGATTCAACCGCAATTAAAAATAGTAAATTATGGGGGTGCTTATATGAACATGAATGTAGCATCTATTAAAGAAAAAAAGGTTGTTAAATACAAAAGTTGTTTTGATGTGATTGGGCCGATAATGATAGGTCCTTCAAGTTCACATACTGCAGGTGCTTTAGCTATTGGAACAGTTGCCAATAAATTATTTCAAGGTCTTCCAAAAAAAGTCGTGGTAAGGTATTATGAATCATTTGCTGAAACCCATAAAGGACACGGAACTGATTTTGCAATTATTGCTGGGATATTAGGCTTTGCTGCCGATGACAGCAAAGTGCCAGATGCTATTAAAATAGCAGAATCTAAAGGAATTGACATTACCTTTATTGAAAAAGCAGGTGATAGTCCTGCTGGTCATCCAAATACAGCAGATGTATCTTTAGAGGATGAAAGTCGAAGTATTAGAACGATGGGTATTTCGGTCGGCGGCGGATTAATTGAAGTCAAACATGTTGAAATTGACGGATTTAGCTTAGATCTGCAGGGGCCACTGCCAGTTATTATTGCAATTTCCGAAAAAGCTGACTTTGAATTTGTCTTACGCAGGATCTTTAAACAATATGATGTGGAAATTAACAATTTCCACAGCTTGGTAGAAAACGGAAAATATTTATGTGCATTTGCTTTGGATTCGCTATTGCCTGGTAATGTTCAAATGGAATTGGGAAGTTTAAGCAATATAGCTAATATCGTTATTCTTTAGTACATTAAGAGGTGAAAAAATATGTATATGTCTATAAAAGAAATTGTGGATGCAGCTAATAAAAGCCAAAAGCCAATTTATGAATTAGCAATCGAACAGGAAATCGAACAAACTAAAACTTCTTATGAAGAAGTTTGGAGTAAAATGGAAAGAAATTTAACAACTATGGAAAATGCCATAAATAAAAGTATCGAGGGCGACGGGGTATTTTCTCCAACTGGTTTAACCGGAGGCGATGCTGTTAAAATAAAAAAATATCGAGAAAATGGAAAAACTCTTTCTGGAGATTTGATGGTGTTAGGGATTCAAAGTGCTATCGGTGTTAATGAAGTAAATGCTGCATTAGGAGCTATTTGTGCAACTCCAACAGCAGGTGCGAGTGGGACGATTCCGGGAGTCCTATTTAGTATTAAAGATACGTTGCAGTTAAGTCATGAAGATATGATCCATTTTCTATTCACTTCAGCGTTATTTGGAACGATAGTCGCAAATAACGCTTGTATTGCCGGAGCGTACGGAGGATGTCAGGCTGAAGTAGGTAGTGCCTCAGCAATGGCGGCTGCAGCAGCGGTAGAAGCTGGCGGAGGAACACCGCAGCAATCTTCTGAAGCTTTCTCAACCGCATTACAAAATTTACTCGGTTTAGTTTGTGATCCGGTCGCTGGTTTGGTAGAAATTCCTTGTGTAAAGAGAAACGCCATTGGAATGGCAAATGCTTTAGCAGCAGCGGACATCGCATTAGCCGGCGTAAACAATATCATCAATTCTGACGAAGTTATTGAAGCGATGTATAGAGTTGGAAGACAGATGCCTCGCGAATTAAGAGAGACAGGTTTAGGCGGAGTTGCGGCCACACCTACAGGGATTTCCATTAAAAATAAAATCTTTGGAGAGAAACAATCAAATCAATAAACAGTTATTGGTAATATTGTGAAATAGTTAACAATTCTATTCTCTATCGTTCTCTTAAGGATGCTTATATATTGAGAGCCATTAGCACTAAAATATACTATTATACATTTAAAATGTTTTGTGAGCGCTAACAAATTCATCAGGTTGATGACTAGCAAATTTTTAGATTTCGATCAACTTAGAAGAAGGACACAAGGAGGAATTATTATATGAATGGGAATACTGCAAAAAAAGTAGAATTTCAAGCTGAAAATACTGCAGTGAAAAATGGGAAATATCCAGACCCTAAAAAGTGGCATAAACAGGATACTACCTGGGCATTGAGCCTTTTTGGAACAGCAATTGGAGCAGGAGTACTCTTTTTACCTATTAATGCAGGTTCAGGTGGTTTATTATCATTACTGTTAATTACCATACTTGCATATCCTGTTATGTATTACTCACATAGGGCGCTTGCTAAAATGATATACGCTTCCAATTCTGCTGAAGAGGGGATTACAGGTACAATAAGAGAGTATTTCGGACATAAGGCAAGTAGCATTTTTAACATCGTATATTTCGTCTCAATTTATACGATCGTGCTGATGTATTCGGTTGCACTTACAAATACTGCAAGTAGTTTTATCGTGAATCAATTGCACATGAAGGAGCCTCCAAGGGCCATTTTATCGCTTGTATTAGTAATCGGTCTTATAGCTATACTAAATTTTGGTCAAGATATCACTGTAAAGATAATGAGCATGCTAGTATATCCTTTCATAGCTTCGCTACTTTTTATCGCAATATCTTTGATTCCACAGTGGAATACGTCAATGCTTAGTTTTTCAACTGTTTCTACTGCTTCAACAGGCACAGGATATTTTGGAACGATATTGATGATACTACCAATCATAGTATTCTCGTTTAATCATTCTCCTATGATTTCATCATTTGTTATGAAACAGAGAGCTACCTATGGAATAGAAGCTACTGATGCCAAATGTGCTCAAATACAAAAGGCTTGTTATATCATGACATTCGCTGTTGTTATGTTCTTTGTTTGGAGCAGTACCTTGAGTTTGACTCCAGATGATCTTATAATGGCAAAAAAAGAGAACTTGTCAATCCTATCATATCTTGCTAATGAGCTTAATTCACCTATAATCACTATTGCAGCTCCTCTTATTGCTTTTATGGCTATAACAAAGTCCTTCCTTGGCCATTATATAGGAGCATATGAGGTAATGCGTGACATGATTATCAAGTCCGGTAAAAAACGCGGAAAAGATATGGGAGAAAAAACAGTTAAGACAATGATCCTTACTTTTGTCGTATTAACATGCTGGTATGTTGCTTATGCAAATCCAAGTATTCTTGGAATCATTGATGCCCTTAGCGGTCCATTAGTTGCTGCTATCTTATGTCTATTACCAATGTATGCGATCCATAAAGTACCAGTACTAGCTAAATACAAAGGGAAAGCGAGCAATGTATTTGTTATTATTATCGGTATACTTACTGTCCTAGCAAGTATTAAGTCATTATTCTAATTCACTATTTAAACCAAAGAAATCATAGATAAGATCTATCTGTTTTTGGACAGACTTCTCACCTTGAGGAGTTTGTCCTTTTTTGATCATATGCATAACTTCTATTCCAGCAATCACTTTTTTAGCTGTTTGCAATGATTTTAATCCAAGCATATTTGGTGCCGCCCCATGTCCATCAAGCTAGTATTTTGAAGTATCCCCAAAACGAAAAGTTTATATCACTACAACAGTTATTTATGAGAATTTAGTGCATTTTTTGCGTTTTAGGGAACAACCAATTTCTTAAGTTGATAGGTATGTAAAGTGACCCCTATTTAAGAAAACATCTTGTCAATCCAATTATAAATCGCATACAATTTCCCTATTTTGAACGCCACCTTAAATAAAACAGTGCCTGCCCCTACTAAAGCAAATGCAATTATTTTCCATTTATTTTTTACTTTCGGCTTTTTTTCCATTCTATATTCCCTCTTTATCTCTTTATCTCTTTATCTCTTTATCTCTTTATTAATCAAACGTTTGTTTAATAGATTTCACAAGCCTTTCCCCCAACTAATCAAACGTTTGTTTAAATTTCAAAGCAGTAAGAAATGCGCCTTTTTAGGCGCATTTCTATGTCAATCTCCACCGCCGCCATCTCCACCACCACAGCTGCCACCATCTCCGCCAAAAGAACCTCCACAATCTCCTGAGCTGTCACTAGAGTCTGCAAAAAATATTGGTGCACTATATCCTGTACTATCCGTTGAGCCGGAATTGTATCGGTTTCGTCCCCTTTTTCTTCCACTCGATGCATTTGCTTTTACAATAATGGCAAACAGTAAAATAAAAAACATAATGCCTACTACCATTTCCATTTCCACCCTAAAATCCCCCTTTCACTCTTCAGCTAGAGTTCGATTTATCCCGCATTAACGGGCAGTAAGACCCCCACCTCAAAAATCGGCGAAAGCAAAGAAGTTAGGTGGGAGATAAACTGCCTGTAAAAGCCCGATTGGTGAGGGCTGATAATCAGTGGGGGATGCAGAACCCCCCACTGATTAAAGTTTCACTTTATATTTTTCAGGGAAAACAATCACAACTAAATATTTCGCCAAAACTCCCTCCATATCCTCTAATAAAATTACATTTTTACCTAAATTAGGATAATTTTCGAGCTAATTGTACAGATAGCAATCGTTCTCTATTATTTACTTCAAAATCATACGAGCTTCCTTACAAAAGTTTTCGAAATATCTTATTGCGATATATACCAAATGAAGCTGTTCCTTTCATTTTTTTCCTTTCGATCAGTTGTTGAAAACGAAGTGATTTCGCCGTTAATTCTTCTTGTAATTGTTGTCTCTCTTCCTCATCGTGACAACAAGCAATTAAATCTTCTATTTTTAACATCTCTTTTTGTAACTGCATTTCTTCAGGGATCATACCCGCATTTTTTAAAATTTTGTAACTCATACGAAGTTCTTCTGGTATCGTTGATAAATCTTCTAACTCAAGAGGTTTCCCTTTCCCTGGCAGGTCTTCAAATTCACCATTTTTCAGCGCTTGCCGAATACGTTCCTCCGCAAGAATCGAAAAAATATCCATAACACACCTCCTTCTTTCTTCTATAATTTATCCCGCATTAACGGGCAGTAAGACTCCCGCCTCAAAATTCAGCGAAAGCAAAGAAGTTAGGCGGGAGATAAACTGCACGTAAAAGCCCGATTGGTTCAACTAATAATCAGTGGGGGATGAAGAAAACCCCCACTGATTAAAGTTTCACTTTATCCCGCTATTCGCGGGCAGTAAGACCCCCATCTCAAGATTGAGAGAGATGCGAAGAAGAAAAGTGGGGGATGAAAAACCCCCACACTGATGGAAGTTTCACTTTATGCTCTTAACTGGAAACACTTTCCTCACCTATTAAACGCGGTTACCCCAGTCCTGCACTGTCCAAACTTGCGTCACCCATTCTTCATAAAAATCTGGTTCATGGGAAACGAGCAGAACCGTACCTTCATATTCCATAAGAGCTTGCTTCAGTGCTTTCTTTGCCTGAACATCTAAATGATTTGTCGGTTCATCTAAAACAAGTACATTACTTTCTGTTAACATTAATTCACATAAGCGTACTTTCGTTTGTTCTCCGCCGCTTAAAGAGCAAAGTGGCTGCAAAATGTGCTCTTCTGTTAAACCGCACCTTGCCAGTGCTTGCCGAATTTGTTTTTGCGTCATACCCGGCCGCAGTGACCATACTTCCTCAAGCGGTGTTTGCTCGGAAGCAAATTCTTCTTGTGCAAAATATGCTGGGTTTACTCGCTCTCCTATTTGCACCGTGCCACTTAAAGGCTGCAAATACCCAAGTAATGTTTTTAACATTGTTGTTTTTCCAATCCCGTTATAGCCGACGATCGCAATTTTTTCACCGCGCTTTATTTGTAAATCAATTGAACTGAATAAAGGCTCTTTATAGCCAATCTGCATATTTTTCGTCTCTAAAATCCGGCTAACAGGATCCAAATGCACTTGAAACATAAAACGTGGTTGCAGCGCAGAAGTTGGCTTTCCGATTTGATTTATTTTTTCTAACACTTTTTCACGACTTTTTGCTTGTTTTGCTTTACGAATTTTATTCTTTTGAATAAAATTCTTTAACCTTCCAATTTCCCTTTGCTGCCTATCATACGCTACTTGTAATTGCTGTTTATGTTGCTCATAGTTTGTTATGAATGTTTGATAATTACCTATATAGCGTTTCAACCCTTTATGTTCTAAATGATAAATGACATTCGTAATTTCATTTAAAAACCTTTCATCATGCGAAACGACAATATAAGCATGTTCGTAATTTTTCAAATACCCCATCAGCCATTCAATATGCACGTTATCGAGATAGTTTGTTGGTTCATCTAGTAATAAAATATGCGGCTCTTCTAGCAATAATTTGCCTAATAACAGTTTTGTTCGTTGGCCACCGCTTAGTTGTTCCACATCGCGGTCCATCCCAAGTTCTAAAATTCCTAATCCCGCAGCAATCATTTCGATTTTTTCCTCAATATGATAAAAATCAGAATGCTCTAATGCACTTTGTAATTCTCCGTATTGCACTAACAATTGTTCCAGGTTATCACCTGTTGCCATTTTCTCTGCGATTTGCAGCATCCTACTCTCGATATCATACAAGTGAGTAAAGGCACTTTGTAAATACTTCATAATCGTTGTGCCAGCCTGCAAATCGATATGTTGCTGTAAAAAACCGATCTTCATCTGAGGAAACCATTCAATCGTTCCCTTATCAGGAAGTAACGTTCCTGATAATATACGCAGTAACGTTGATTTTCCCGCTCCGTTGCTCCCAACAAGACCAACATGCTCACCTCGAAGTAATCGAAAACCAATATTTTGAAAGATTATTTTATCCCCATACATATGGGTAAGACTTTCAACTGATAACATACTCATTTTACTCTCTCCTTTTCGCTTTACATAGAAAGCCAAACGAGAGAACAGTACAAAAAAACAATATTCAATTCGCTAAACGTAAAAATGGATAAGGCAAACACACCTTATCCATTACAAATTATTATCGTAAAAAAGGAATAAGGTTCTTTATCTACTGTCTTTCGGTTGGCTTTTACTCAAAAATTGGGCAGACTACTCCCTTATCAAGCCAAAACCATTTGAAGAACAGTTGATAAAGTCATCTTATCCTTTCACCTCTTTATAAATTATTATTTGTATATAGAATAAACAAAAATCATACATTTATTCTATCATATGCTAAATTCTGCAAATTTGTTAAAATTCCTTCTTATAATCTAACAAAAAACCCCTTAACAGTAATTGTAGCAAAAACCATTAAGGAACAATGTCTTATTTCCTCATATAAGGAGCTAATATTTTTAAGATCTCTGTTTTATCTTCTTTTAATTCTTCTGACGTTAACATGTCCATCGTTCTAGGGCGCAGCAAGTTCACTTTCACTTCGCCAACAATTGTTGATGGTTGCTGTGACATAATGAAGACACGATCTGATAACAAAATCGCTTCGTCTAAGTCGTGCGTAACCATTATGATCGTCTGTTTCCCTTTTTGCCACGATTCTAGTAACCAGCTATGCACTTCCATTTTTGTAAATGCATCTAGTTTTCCAAAGGGTTCATCAAGCAGCATAATCGGTTTATCACATAAATACGTCCGTAGGAAGCTAACACGCTGCCGCATTCCACCTGATAAAGCATCTGGATAATGATCTGCATACTCATCAAGTCCAAATTGCCTTAGCGCTTCCATACCAATTTCTAACCGCTTTCTTTTTGATTGCCCTTCAATTTCTAAAGGTAATACAATATTATGAAGAGCAGAACGCCATGGAAGCAGGAGATCTTGCTGCGGCATATAACTAACAATATCACGATTCATAACGGATTGGTTTTCGTAACGTACATCTCCATCATTTGCTTGTTCAATTCCAGCAATAATGTTTAATAACGTACTTTTTCCGCAACCACTTGGTCCAACAAAAGAGACGAATTCACCCTCTTGAACCAAGACGTTCATATGTTCTAGCACTGTTTTCCCATCAAATGTTTTCGTAACGTCTTTTACTTGTAATCCGCTCATTTTTCACTCGGAAGGAATTCGTTCGTAAAGGCCGCTTTCACATCAATTTTCTTTTTAATAACTTTATTGTCATATAAGAAATTCATATAATTGGTCCATACTTCTTCCTTCTGTACTCCCCACGCTTTCGCATCATCTTGGTATTTCGTACTTAACCATTTTTGGCTTTCTTGTACGAGCTCTTTATTAATGTCTGGTACATTTTTAATTAAAATATCCGCCGCTTCTTTCGGTTCCTTAATTGCAAAGTTATAGCCATCTGTTGTTGCTTTCATAAATTTCTTCACGAAGTCTTTATCTTGTTTTGCATGCTTTTCACTTGTAATCATAACAGGGCTATAAAAATCTAAAGCCGGATTTAAATCTTTTACCATAATCGTGTTTAGCTCAATGCCTTTTCTCTTTGCTTCAATACCATCCCAGCCATAATAGATCCACTCAAAATCAGCATCACGTCCAATAGATTTAAGGAAATCCGTTTGTCCGAGTACAACCTTTTGCACTTTATTAAAGTCTGCTTGATGCTTATCCATAATTGTTTTTAATGTTGCTTCTTCTGCTGGTGCTCCCCAACCGCCATATCGTTTTCCTTCGAACGCTTTTGGAGATGTGATGTTATCCTTTTTTAGAGATGCAAATGCAGATGTATTATGTTGAATAACTGCACCAATTGATACAACTGGAATATCTTCAACTCTTGCTGTCGTTACGTTCTCTTGATAACTTACACCAAAATCAGCTTTTCCTGATGCAACCATTTGTTCAGCAGAAGTGTTTTCACCTGGCTGAATAATTTCTACATCTAACCCTTGTTTTTTATAGTAGTCTTTCGTCTTCGCTACATATAAACCAGTATGGTTTGTATTTGGAAACCAGTCCAATACCACAGTTACTTTCTTCTCTTTACTCTCTTCTTTCTTCCCTGCTGAGCAGCCTGCAAATGTAAATAATAAAGAAGCTGCCAACAACATTTTTAACCCTTTTTTCATTTTCTCCCATCCTTTCTGTAAACCCACGGTGCTGTTAGTCTTGCCATAAATTCAACAATAAAATACAAGAGTAGCGTCACACAGACAATAACAGCAGCTATTCCAAACACACGCGCTGTTAAAAAAGATTTCGTTGCCCTCGTCAGCATAACCCCTAAACCTTCACTTGCACCAAGCCATTCCCCAATAATGGCCCCCATTACGCTATATGTAACGGCAATTTTTAATCCCGAAAAAAAGTATGGCAGTACTGCTGGAAATTTCACTTTTTGATATACTTGCCACTTGCTTGCCCGCATTGTTTGAAGTAACTTTAGCATCGATTTATCTACCGTTTGAAAACCTTCTAAAATACTAAGTGTAACAGGAAAGAAGCATACGAGAATAACAACCATTACTTTTGGCAGCATTCCGTAGCCAAACCAAATGATAAATAAAGGTGCTAGTACAACAATCGGAACTGTTTGTGAAATCACTAATAATGGATTCATTAACACACGGAATAATGGAATAACATCCATAATAATTGCAATGCTCGTTCCAAGTATAATTGCAAAAAATAATCCTATGAAAACTTCCTGCAAGGTCTGCACTGTATTAGGAAGTAGTAAACCTTTCATTTCTATAAGTTCATGTACAATTGCAGAAGGCTTCGGTAAAATCCACGATTCAATATGGAATATTGAAACAGCTCCTTCCCATATTGTAATGAGAAGGAAAAGCCAAATTGTCGTAATCGCTATGTTAGATCGCTTCTGTTTTTTCATACTCTTCACGATACTTCCACACTTTTTCATCAATCGTTACGCCTGTGCTTGGACGATAGTGAATTTTAATAGAAGTAATTACTTCTTCTGCCCCATCATCTATGCAAGCTTGCTGCGCACGTTTAATAACGGCAAGAAGCTCGTCTAAATCCCCTTCCATCGTCGTTTCCATCGCGCCAACTTCATAGCGCACACCTGATTGCTGAACAACCTCAATTGCTTTATCTACAACCGCATATACATCTTTATGCTTTGCTTGTGGTACAACTGAAAATGAAACTGTAACTTGCTGTGACATACTAAATTCCTCCCCATATTAAATAAAGTGAAACTTCCATCAGTGGGGGTTTTCTTCATCCCCCACTGATGGTTAGTTGAACCAATCGGGCTTTTACGGGCAGTTATCCCCCACCTATCTTCTTCGTTTCTCTCTTAACCTTGAGGTGGGGGTCTTACTGCCCGTTAATGCGGGATAAATTTCATACAAAAAGAAAAGGCTTTCCTGCCGCGAAGCAGGAAAGCCTTATATACAAGTTATCATAGAATAACAATTGCTACGATTCTTGATACAACTCCCTACGCTGGCATTATCCAGATCAGGTTAAGGGTCGATGTATTGTTACATCCTCTCAGCCACATAGGCTCCCCTGTTTCAATTCGTCTTCATTGTAGCACGTATTATTTTTATGAACAAATAAATTTACTTTTTCTTCTCATACTACTGCCTTCAAGTTGAGTTTCATATATCCTATTGTACGCACAAATTGGTAGATATGTATTGAATCATAACTTTCCCGCCTTCCTAGATTAAAAATTTTTTTGTCTTTTGTTCTCTTTTTCAAAGCCATCAAAATCTGGGTATTCAATTTTATAGTGTGTGGATTGAAAAAACATTGCTAGTAATAAAAGTCCTACTGACATTATTCCCATTGTAATATCTCCACCTAATTTATCACCAAAATTTTTATTTAGTTCCGTATTCACAATATGACCTGAAAATCCTGCAGCTCCCCCTCCTATAAATCCTATCCCATATACAATTTTTCCGACTATTGTTTTCGGATTAAGAGCTTCTTTTAGAATTACTTCACGATATGCAAAGCCAATTATTTTACATAATACAAAGCAACCAACAATTCCAATACCTATACTTATTTTGCTCTCCCATCTGTACCAACTTGCAATAAGAACGAATACACAGGATAAATCAAATTGAATAATGACAAAATAAATACGCCAAGCTAAGTTATTCTCTAATTTTAAAAAATAAGATGTAGCCGTTATAATAATGTCTAGAAGGACAATACTAATAATATATATCCCTATATTTGTCCATGTACTAAAACTAATTATGCCAAAGAAAATCGGAAAAAATATTACTCCATACACGCCACTATACAA
Organism: Bacillus cereus group sp. BfR-BA-01380; assembly: GCF_022663535.1. Classification (GTDB taxonomy): domain Bacteria; phylum Bacillota; class Bacilli; order Bacillales; family Bacillaceae_G; genus Bacillus_A; species Bacillus_A cereus_BB. The sequence continues at coordinate 123,900 of NZ_JAKUFS010000010.1, forward strand.
CCTATTTTCTTTTACATGGTGCATATTTGCATCACCACTATATTTATAAAGTTTTTTATGCAAAGATAGACGTTAATTTTTTTCCTATTATAAAGTCATTTAATTTATGTAAAAACAAACAAGTTAACCATAATTATACACACGAAAGAATGGCTTATCTAACCATAAAGAAATTTATATATCAATTTTTCGTTTTTGTATATTAAAATAATATACTCTTCAATTATTTCCATACTATTAAAATATAATTTGAAATCCTTTTTATTTATATTGTTCCTTCCCTCAGGAACAATATAATGAAGAGAATGAGATGATTCACACACCAAATGATTTTACATACGCTTCTTTATATGAAAAGTAGCTTTATTCCTTTCTCACTGAACGAGTTGAAGGATATTTATAGGAATTACACAATTCTCTGTCCACAGATCACAACCTCTAAATCGTTTCGTCTATTTATTAACACATAAAAATATAAAATTCCAAAATAACCCTCTTGTAACATAATTTTAACAAATAGAGTAAATCATATTTTTGATGTGTTATATAATGAAAAAAAAAGCTATTTTTAGAGATTTATTTTATATATCCACTTTAATTTTTCGACATAGAAGTCGCTGCTATGCAGAAGACAACATGATGGTAGGAAAAGGCTCTGACCGTTTCTATGCGCGGCCAGATGCTCTCATCTCCCACCTAAAAAGACAGGTTTTTTATGTCGGGTTCTTAACTTGTATATATATCATTCAACTTTCGAATCATGAAACAAATTAATTATTTGATAATAACGATTAACTATTATCCCGGAGGTGCTATACTATGTTCTGGCTACAGTTTATCATCTTATTACTCTGCATTTTCATCGGTGCGCGCCTTGGAGGTATTGGCCTTGGCGTAATGGGAGGTGTTGGGATGACTATCTTTGTCTTCTTCTTCCATTTACAACCAACCTCTCCCCCAATCGATGTTATGCTTATGATTTTAGCAGTGATTACAGCCGCTGGAGCCTTGCAGGCTGCTGGGGGGATGGACTATCTTGTTCATATTGCGGAAAAAGCGCTCCGCAAAAATCCGAAACGTATTACGTTCTTTGCTCCAATCGTCACTTATTTATTTACGCTTTGTGCAGGAACAGGCCACGTTGCCTATTCCGTTCTTCCTGTCATTGCTGAAGTATCGCGTGAATCAGGAATTCGACCAGAGCGTCCGATGTCAATTGCTGTTATTGCATCGCAGCAAGCGATTACGGCAAGTCCAATTTCAGCAGCAACCGTTGCACTTCTCGCTATGCTTGCTAACTATAAGATTACACTATTAGATATTTTAAAAATTAGTATTCCATCTACCTTTATCGCTTGTATGTTAGCTGCTTTCGTCGTAAGCAAAATGGGGAAAGAGCTAAATGAAGATGAAGAATATTTAAAGCGCTTACAAGAAGGCGTGATTCCAAAACTAGAAGAAAAGAAAGACTTTATTATCCCGAAAGGTGCAAAACTATCTGTTATCCTCTTTTTATTTGCAACAGTTCTAGTTGTTCTTCTTGGATCTTTTGAAACATTACGTCCTGGCTGGATGATAGGCGGAAAACTTGTACGCCTTTCTATGCCAAACACCATTGAAATGGTTATGCTAACAATCGCTGCACTTATTGTTGTTTTTTGTAAAACAAATGTAGAAAGCATCGTGTCTGGTAATGTCTTTAAAGCAGGCGTAACAGCAGTTGTTGCAATTTTCGGTATCGCATGGATGGGGGATACATTCTTTAATGGTAACTTACAAATGATTCAAGGTTCTATCCAAGATCTCGTAACGAGTGCACCGTGGTTATTTGCAATTGCACTATTCGTTCTATCAATCTTGTTATATAGCCAAGCTGCAACGGTACGTGCGTTAATACCACTTGGGTTAACACTTGGCATCTCACCGGTACTATTGATTGCAATGTTCCCAGCTGTAAACGGATATTTCTTTATTCCAAACTACGGAACAATCGTTGCGGCAATTAACTTTGACCGTACAGGTACAACGCGTATCGGTAAATATGTATTAAATCATAGTTTTATGATTCCAGGATTGGTCGCAACGTTTGCTTCCATTGGAATTGGGATGTTCTTAATCTCAATCATGTTTTAACGAACAAAAAGCACAAACTTTTTCGAATAAAGTTTGTGCTTTTTTCTTTTAATCAAACGTTTGTTTAAATTTTTTATTCAATAATTTCTACATTATACCTTTTTTCTCTCACAGGTACTTTTTGATATAGTAGCGCTGCTAATGAACTAGCACTGGATCCCTCTACTAATAATTTATTGCGTTCAAGTAGCATTAGCATCGTTCGCGCAATTTCCATTTCATCCACACAAAAAATATTATCTACGTAGCGCTCTACAAACTGAAAAGTAAAACTTTAATCCATGGAATTTCTTCCCCTGACTATTTCTATATCATGAATTAGAACTTTGCTGAACATTAATCTCTCACTTCACCGCTTTGCTTTCTAGAAATTTCAAGATAAGAATATTAATGCACCAAAGTTCCTGCTAAAACCCTTACTTCTATAAAAACTACATACATCAAATATGAAATGTATAATACCTTTGTAATTGAAAAATCTTTACCGCAATATAACCACATAATAAAGCTGTATCTTCAATGACTCCTTGAATTGCCATTGAGATTTTCAATATAAACTCTTCATAGCTATCTCTTTTAAAAGATATAGAACTAAGAGCATCTTTAATTAATCCTCTTCTTTGGTCTAAGGCAACTTGTAAAACTGCTTGAACCCAAACAGCAAAAGCAGGTGCCCCTTGAATAATTGGTTGCGCAATATAATATCCCATACCTGGCTTAATATCTTCATCTAATGCCATTACAAACTGTTTTTCTCTTTCTCTCACATACCCTGAATAACTACCTTCAAAAGTTCGAATAACATGTAATAATTCATCTATTTTTATAATGTCATGCTTAATCAAATTTCTCCCTCCCTAAATTAAAACCCATTAAATTTTTGATTGCCCTTTCCAAAAGCATCAAAATTCGGATGATCAATTTTATAATGTGTGGATTGAAAAAACATTGAGAGTAATAAAAGTCCCACCGATAATATTCCTAATACAATTCCACCGCCTACATGTTCTCCATATCTTCCCTGCAGCTCTGTATTTAAAAAATGTCCTGCAAACCCTGCATTTCCCCCCCCTAAAAAACCTAATCCATAAATAATTTTTCCAATTACTGTTTTAGGATTTATTGCTTCTTTTAAAATAATTTCCCGGAATTTATAACCTATTATTTTACATATCAGAAAACACCCTACCATTCCAACACCAATTTCCCACATACTTCCCCATCTATACCACGTTGCCATCAAAGTAAATATGCAAGATAAATCAAACTGAATAATACCAAAATAAATTCGCCAACCTAAATACTTCTCCCACTTAAATACATAAGAAAGTACAGCTAACAAAAAGTTTAAAAGCAAGCCAGAAATAACATATAACATACTATCCGGCCATGTAACTAAACATGCACACCCAAAAACGAACGAAAAAAAAACACTATAATAAATCCCTTTATATGGCCTTATATCTTTTTTTGTGTTCAAATTTTCACTTCCCTATATACGTTATATAAATCTTTCAAGAGAAGATTGAGATTACGGATTTTCCAATTGAATTTCCAATTCCTTTTACTTTATCTGAAATCGAATTTCCAACATTTTTTATAACTGCTGATGAACCTTTTAGAAAATCATTTACTCCTTTTTTAAACAGACTCGTTACATCAAAACTTTCTTTTAAAGCACTTTTCACACCATTTCCCAAACTATAATATTTTCCTAATTTTGTATTATCATAGTTATATCTCGTCCCATTTAAACCAGATGTTTTCTTCCACCCTAAATACTGCCTATCCACTATTTTTAGAAAAAAACCTGCACTTTTCTTTAATTTTCCTCCATCTGAAAATCCAGTAAATGGTCTTTTTTGCCCATATAAGTATGTTTTTCCCTTCACAGCATCCAGCTTTATCCTTAAGCCTTTCGCAATTGAACCATATCCAGGTATAATCCCTTTATAGTAGACACCACTTAATGTTTTATATAATTTCCCTAAACCTAGCGCGTTATCTGCATTTAAATTAGAAATACCCCTACTTTTCTGCTGTGAAAGTGCTCCTTCTCTATCTGCTTTCGCAAACTCTTCAGCCTTCTGTCTTAGTTTATCTCCGAGCTCATACTGTTGCTTACTGATATTTTTAGCCACAGTAGAGGCTTGTTGTATTGCATGTTCAACCCGATTCCTTACCTTTACTTCCCATTGTATTTGAGCGTATGAACTTTGAAGTTGCCCACTTGTTTGTTCGATAAAAAAAGCAAAATCCTGTATCTTCTTTGCTAACTGATATAATTTCTCTGGTGTTACTACAATTTTTGTCATCCCGGTAATCACCTTTTTCAAAAAAATAGAATAATCAGTTTTAGCAATTCGATTATAGCATACCATTTTCTCATTACCATAAAAAGGAATAATATAATGATATACACTTCTCATATATATTAAAATGATATTCGTCCTCTCAAAATAACCTATTACTATATAAGAAAAAGCAGCTCATTTCTTTTTAAGCTGCTTTTTCTTTCTTATTTATTTACTTGTTCCATAAGTTTCTTTGTGCTTTCACACGGTGAATCCGCTAAACTAATTGCAGAAATAACAGAGACTCCATCAGCCCCTGCCTCTATAACAGAAGCGGCGTTTTCAATTGTAATTCCACCAATCCCAACAATCGGGATTGTAATCTCCGTCTTTCTAAAATGACGTAATCCTGCTGTTCCTTGTACCGCCTTTGCATCCTTTTTCGTGTTTGTTTGAAAAATTGGTCCTACTCCTAAATAATCCGCACCATTTTCAATTGCAAAACGAGCTTCTTCTATTGTATGTGCGGATACACCAATTATTTTATCGCCCATTTTTTCACGCACTATCTTAATGTTTTCATCATCTTGCCCAACATGAACGCCATCTGCGTCTAACGCTATTGCTAATTCCACATCATCATTTACGATGAATGGAACATTATATTCTTTACATAAAGATTGTAGCTCCCCTGCAAATGCATACCGTTTTTCTCCCGTTAATGCTCCATTACCTTTTTCACGATACTGAAAAAGTGTAACTCCGCCATCAAGAGATTCTTTCATAACTTGTAATGGATCTTTTCTGCAATTATTACTGCCCATAATGAAATACACTTGTAGTAACTCAGACATACGCTGTTTATCAATACGTGCCATTTCTCTCACCCTTTCTTACCAAACTTCTTCGACATTTCCATATTGTTCAACGTCTACTGCAGTGGCGTTTGCTAACTGATTTAAAAATTCAATTTGGAAACTTCCCGGCCCTTGTTCAGCTGTTTTACTTGCCGCAATTTCTGCCGCTACACCGTAAAATGTTACCGCCGCAACAGCTGCTTTTACATAATCTTTTTCAACTGCTGTAAACGCTCCGATAACGGATGTTAATAAACAACCCGTTCCTGTTACTTTCGTTAAAATGGGATGGCCATTACGAAGAATGAAAATTCTTTCTCCATCTGTTATAACGTCTTCTTTTCCAGTAATAACGATGATAGTATTTAGCTGCTTGGCTGCTTGTTTCGCAATGGAAACAACATCACCATTTCCTCCCCCTGCATCAACCCCTTTAATCTCCCATCTCTCATCAATAACATTTGCAATCTCTGCTGCATTGCCACGGATGATTGCTAGCTTTACTTCACTTGGAATATGCCTTGCCACTTCTGTTCGATACGAAGTTGCCCCAGCACCGACAGGGTCAAATACAATTGGTACATTATACTTATTTGCTGATTTCCCAGCCATAAGCATCGCCTCTACTTCCTCTTGGCGAAGTGTTCCCATATTTAAAACGAGCGCTCCAGCAATACTTGCCATTTCAGCTACTTCTTCTTTTGCATACGCCATCACAGGCGATGCACCTAATGCTAGTAAGCCATTGGCAGTAAAGTTTGTCACCACTACATTTGTAATATTATGAACGAGCGGATTTCTTTCTCGTACTGTCTCAACTACTTGTGCAATTTCTTTCATTTTCATATGTATCTCTCCTTCTTTATAATGGGAGATATAGCAAAAAAGACACTTTTGCGCATGCAAAGTGTCTTCATAATGTGCTTTCTACACTCTCCCTACGCTGGCATTACCCAACAGGTTCAAATGGTCAACGACGGATTAGCCGTACTCTCAGTTTGCATCCACAAACTCCCATGTGTTTTCTTATTCATTTACTTCAGAGTCTACTCCGATTCTGTTGAAATAACAAGTTGAAAAAAAGATATAAAAACCCCTTTTTTCGGTAGGCGAGAGCAACTGGTCATGCATAGCAGCGACTTATATGCCGGAAATTTAAAGATGTATGCTATAGTTAACTTACGGAAATTGAAAGGATGTTTGAAATATGGTAAAAAGTATTGTAATTGCTGAGAAACCTTCTGTTGCACGTGATATTGCACGTGTATTGAAGTGCGATAAAAAAGGAAATGGTTACATTGAGGGCAGTAAATATATTGTTACGTGGGCTTTAGGGCACCTCGTTACATTAGCAGACCCAGAAAGTTATGATGTGAAGTATAAAACATGGAATCTTGAAGACCTCCCAATGCTGCCAGAACGCTTAAAATTAACCGTGATTAAGCAAACTGGTAAGCAATTTAATGCGGTGAAAAGTCAACTGACTCGAAATGATGTAAATGAAATTATCGTAGCTACAGACGCTGGTCGCGAAGGTGAATTAGTAGCTCGTTGGATCATTGATAAAGTTAGAATTAATAAACCGATTAAACGTCTCTGGATTTCATCTGTTACTGATAAAGCGATCAAAGATGGCTTTGCAAACTTGAAGCCTGGGAAAGCATACGACAACTTATATGCTTCAGCTGTTGCTCGTTCGGAAGCTGACTGGTATATCGGTCTTAACGCAACACGTGCATTAACTACAAGATTCAATGCACAATTAAATTGCGGTCGTGTACAAACACCTACTGTAGCGATCATTGCAGGACGTGAGGATGAAATTAAAAACTTCAAAGCACAAACATACTACGGTATCGAAGCACAAACAACCGAGAAGTTAAAACTCACTTGGCAAGATGCAAAAGGTAATAGCCGCAATTTTGATAAAGAAAAAATCGATGCGATTGTGAAAAAACTAGGAAACCAAAATGCGATTGTAGTGGAAATTGAGAAAAAACCTAAGAAGTCGTTTGCTCCTGGTCTTTATGACTTAACAGAGCTGCAACGTGATGCAAATAAAATTTTTGGTTATTCTGCAAAAGAAACGTTAAATATTATGCAGAAACTGTATGAACAGCACAAAGTATTAACATATCCGCGTACAGATTCGCGTTATATCTCATCTGACATCGTTGGAACACTTCCAGAACGTCTGAAAGCCTGCGGAGTAGGTGAGTATCGTTCTTTAGCTAATAAAGTCTTAACGAGACCAATCAAAGTTTCCAAATCCTTTGTTGATGATAATAAAGTAAGTGATCACCATGCCATCATTCCAACAGAAAGTTATGTAAACTTCTCAGCGTTCACAGATAAGGAACGCAAAATTTACAATTTAGTTGTAAAACGTTTCTTAGCAGTTTTATTCCCAGCGTTCGAATACGAGCAACTAACATTACGTGCAAAGATCGGTGATGAAAACTTCGTCGCACGCGGCAAAACAATTGTGAATTCTGGCTGGAAAGAAGTATATGAAAATCGCTTTGAAGATGACGATGCAGTAGACGATTTAAAAGAACAAATTTTACCTCGCATCGAAAAAGGTGATACATTAAACGTGAAACTAATTGCAGGGACATCAGGTCAAACAAAGCCACCGGCACGCTTTAATGAAGCAACATTACTTTCAGCAATGGAAAACCCAACAAAATATATGGATACGCAAAATAAACAGCTTGCAGACACATTAAAGTCAACAGGCGGACTCGGTACAGTTGCTACGCGTGCTGACATTATTGATAAATTGTTCAATTCGTTCTTAATTGAAAAGCGCGGCAAAGACATTCACATTACATCAAAAGGCCGTCAGTTACTTGATTTAGTACCAGAAGAGTTAAAATCCCCTACACTAACTGCTGAGTGGGAGCAAAAACTTGAGGCAATTGCGAAAGGCAAATTGAAAAAAGAAGTATTCATTTCAGAAATGAAAAACTACACAAAAGAAATTGTTTCTGAAATTAAATCGAGCGATAAAAAATATAAGCACGACAACATTTCCACAAAAACTTGCCCAGACTGCGGCAAACCAATGCTAGAAGTAAACGGTAAAAAAGGAAAAATGCTTGTATGCCAAGATCGTGAATGCGGTCATCGCAAAAATGTATCCCGCACGACAAACGCACGCTGCCCTCAATGTAAGAAAAAACTAGAACTTCGCGGTGAAGGAGAAGGCCAAATCTTCGCATGTAAATGCGGCTATCGTGAGAAGCTTTCTTCATTCCAAGAACGTCGTAAAAAAGAATCAGGTAACAAAGCAGATAAACGTGCCGTTCAAAAATACATGAAACAGCAACAACAGCAAGAAGAACCTCTGAATAATGCATTAGCAGAAGCATTAAAAAAGTTGAAATTTGATTAAAGGAGTTGGCTTGCCAACTCCTTTTTCCATGCCTGGTAATATATCAGCGCTTTTTGTAATATATCGACCGCTTTTTAAAATATATCGGCGCTTCGGCACACTGAACATACTAGAAATTTCACTTCATATAAACTGATTTTGATTTTCAACATATAAATTGCTGCTATGCAATAAAACATGACCGCTACTTGCTTTCTCCCTTTGTTTTACCCTTGCATGTGGCAGAAAAAGGCTCTGACCGCTCCTATGCACAGCCAGTCCCTCTCGACCATTTAAAAAAATGCTTTTTTATCGTTTTTTCATAAACTACATCTTAATAACAAAAGGTTCCTACCAATTGGCAAGAACCTTTTGTTATTAATTAATGAATCAACTTACTTCCTTTTGCGCTTTCTACAAACTTTTCACTCGACTTATTAATTGGCTTTTTCAGGAGCAATGCAATAACGAGCATAATCCCGACCCATATGCACAATACGAGAAGGTCTTTCCATACAATATCCCAAAGCATACCGCCAACTGTCTCACGAATAATACGAATTGCATACGTGAATGGCAGGAATGGATAAAGCGCTTGGAAGAATTTTGGCGTCATTTGAATTGGGAATGTTCCACCTGAACCAGCAACTTGTAATACAAGTAACACGATTGCCATGGATTTACCGATGTTTCCAAATACAGAAACAAGTGAGTATACGATACAAACGAACACTCCAGCAATTAGCATGCTAAATAGGACAAACCAGAATTTATCAACCACATAAGTGCCTAATATGAACATATCACCCATTGCTACGATAAATGCCTGTGCAAGACCAATCGTTAAGAATGTTAAGAAACGTCCGAAGTAAATGTGATAACTTTTATACTCCGCATCTTCCTCATGTACTTCTACTGTTAATAATGACACCATCAGTAATGCCCCTACCCATAACGCTAGCACTGTATAGAACGGTGACATTGCTGAACCGTAGTTTGGAAGTGGGAATAATTTATTCTCTTTTAAGTTGACTGGATTTGCGAAATAATCACTTTGTTTTTCTACATCATGCTTTAACAAACGAATAATATCCTTTAAATCTTCTTGTGATTCAAATTCGCGAATTTTATTAGCAATTTCTTTAATTTTCTTCTCAGCTTCAGGAAGTTCCGCTTTTATTTTCGTTACGTCTTCTTTGCCGAGAGCTAACCCTTTTGATGCATCCTCTAGCACTTTTTTCACATCAGGCAGCTTTTCATTCGCTGTGTTTAAAACATCTGCCGCATTTTTGTTTATTTTTTTCGTTTGAGCAATTGCATCATTGAAATTTGGGACAATCTCAGAGTCATATCGTGCTAATATATCACCTAATGCTGTTGATGCATCTTTAGATAGGGAATTTAAACTTTCTACAAGATCTTTTGTAGGTTGTTGTCCTTTATTAATAGCATCAAGAGCCTTATTCGTTCCATTAATCCCCTTTTGCATATCTCCTTTTGCATCATTTAATTTCGCTACAATATCAGGAATGTTTGTTGTTTTCCCTGCATGACCAGCAAGTTTATCCACATCATTTAACACAGGAATAATTCCGTCAATCAGATTAATTCCCTTTTGAAGCTGTGATTGAGCGTCGTATAGTCCTTGTTTTGCCGGTTCTAGATTTACGTTACCACCTATACCATTATCAACTTTATTTATTAAATCATTTGTACCATTAATAAAATTATTTGAGCCTTTTTCAACATCTTTTGCTAAACTATCGATTTGATTTAATAAATCTTCAATGGCCGGCTTATTCTTATTGAGATCGTTCGCTGCTTCTGTCGCTACTTCTGTTACTACTTTTGCCTTATCATTGATTTTATTAAGTGTGATTTTAAGGTCCTCTAATTTTTTCACACCTTCATCTTTATTAGGTTGATTAGAACCCTGTAAGGATTTAATAGCTAAATCAATCAGATCGATAGCTCCTGTAGATAATTGCTCCATTCCTTCAACAATCGGTTTGAGTTCTTCCGCAGTTGGTGCTTTATTTAAAACTTCTCTTGCCTTATCTGTATAACCAGGAATCTTTTGTGAAACTTCCTTTACTCCATTTGCTGTATTTTGTAAGGATTTTATCTGATCCTTAATCGTTTCCTTGTTCACATTTGCCAATGGATCTTTTAAGTAATCCGTAATCTGCGCCGTACTATCTGCAGCTGTTTTCGCATACGTTAAGTCCCTCTTAATTGCTGCCGGCGCCTCTTCCAACGTTTGATCATTGGCTGCAAAGAACGTATCTACATCCTTCGTCATCTGCTGACTATCATGAATGATGCTTTCAATCTTTGGCATCGTATCTTGCGCTGTCGTTACAAGATCCTGCGCTGTACCAGCATCTGTTAATGCTGTATCCACAATTTTGTTAATTTCCGGGAACTGCGTTTCTAATTTAAAAACAAGGTCCTTTACCTTTTCAATACTTGGTAAGTTTGTTTCTAAATCGATTCCAAGTTCATTAAAGATTTTAAAAATCTCACCATTTGCTGTTTTGACGAAATTTTTGCCTATTTCTTCAACAATACCAGACGCACCTTTTGAAGTAATCTTTGGTGCAATGGCATTTACCTTTTCATTCACGTAATATTGAATCTCTGGTTTTTTCGGATTATCATCCAATACTGTTGCAATTTTTTCTGAGAAATCTTTTGGAATGGTAATACTTGCATAATATTCACCATGCTTCACACCATGTATTGCTTTCTTCTCATCAACGAACTTCCAGCCGAGGTTTTTATTGTTTTTTAGGGAATTCACAACTTCTTTCCCTATGTTAATGTCTTTCCCTCGTAAATTTGCACCTTTGTCTTCATTAGATATTGCAATTGGAACATCTTTCGTACTCCCATAAGGGTCCCACGAGGCTTCAATATTAAACCACGCATAGAGCGATGGTAAAATTGTAAGGCCTATTATGATAACAATTGCAGCCCAATGTTTTGCGACATTCCGTATGTCTGTCGTATAAATACGCCATATTTGTTTCATATTATTAATCACCTAATTATATGTTTTTTCTTTTTTCCAAATTCATACATGCATTTCGCCATTACAACACTGTTTCTGGAAAAATTTAACTGAAATCATCTATACGTTCCTAAGAAACTGTATACATCATTATATGATAGTTTCAATTAAATATACAAACAAAATGACCATTTTGGTTTTTTGTTCAATAATGAAGATTATATATTACATGCAATAAAAAAAGCAACCAATCCGTATTTTGTACGGCGGTTGCCTTTTTATTACACATTAATTTGAGCCTCGACACCAAAATGATCTGATATTACTTCTCGGTTTATGCCATTAAAAATCACTGTGGAATAAGTAACTTGTACAGGTTGATTGCTTAAAATAAGATCGATACGTAAATTCTTCTTATTCTCATCCCATCCAGCAATCTTACCTTGTACAGTCGTGCCTTCGTCTTTTCTTTCAGCTAATTCATACGTGTCGTATAAACCCTTTTCTATGAGATAATCATATCCCTCATTTTGTATGCGTGCATTATTGTTGAAGTCCCCCATTAAGAACGACAATTCATCATTATCTACACGATGCAGTAAATAATCTACTTGCTTCTTAAATGGTTCTTCTTCATCATTCCACCAGCCAAGGTGACAGGAATAAATTGTCACCGGCTGATTGTAATAAGAAATTGTTACACTTACAATTTTCCGTGTTTTCCAGTACGTTGTATCTGTACTGTCTGATATGAAAAATGAATCACTCTTTGTAATAGAATGCTTTGTTAAAATTGCTAAGCCTTCTTCATACACATCATATCCAATATGAGCAAAGTCCCATACAACGTCATATTTTGCGGCTCCAAGTTTTTCTAATTCCGCTTGTAATAAGCGTACAAAATTATTTTCTTTCATGTTACCGCATACATTTTTTGCTGCAATTGACTGACTTACCTCTTGCAATGCTATGACGTCATAGTCATTTTCTTGAATTGTCTTTGCTAAATAATGAATCTTTGCAAGTTGCTCATCTTCTTGCCACGAATGGCAATTTAATGTTAATAATTTCATTTCTTATATACCTAAAATATCTTGAATATCTGACTTTAATACGTCAGCTTTTGGACCGTACACAGCTTGTACACCTTTATCTTTCACAATTAATCCAAGTGCTCCGTTCTTCTTCCACTGTGCTTCTTGCGCAACGTTATTTAAGTCTTTTACTGTTACACGTAAACGTGTCATACAAGCATCTACATCTACAATGTTTTCTTTTCCACCTAGCAACTCGATAACTGCTGTTGCTAATGAACCTTCTTTTACATTTGCCGCTACTTCTTCAGCTCCATCTTCATTCTCAATGTAGTTACCAGCACGTCCTGGTGTTGGTAAGTTGAACTTTTTAATTAAGAAGTTGAAGATTGCAAAGTTAACTCCAAAGAAGATAGCTGATACAACAACAAAGTTAATTAGGTCTCCCGTTAATCCACCTTTTATAATCATTGGTGTACGAGTTAATAACTCAATAAAACCAAACGCATGAATACGTAAGTGAATTAAATCTGCTAATGCGAATGCCAAACCTGTTGTAATTGCATACACAACATACAATACTGGTGCGATAAACATGAACATAAACTCAATTGGCTCTGTAACCCCAGTTAAAAATACTGCTAATGCTGCTGAGAAGAACATTGGTTTATATTTATGACGTTTTTCTACATCTACGTTACGGTACATCGCAAATGCGATACCAATTAAAGATGCAGTTGAACCGATAACTTGTCCTACTTTAAAACGTGCTGGAACAACATTGTTTAATAAATCATGATATGCTTTCATATCACCCTTAGCTAATAAGTTATTTAAGTCTGTAATCCATGCAAGCCATAATGGATCTTGTCCCGCAACAATTTGTCCTGCCTTGGCACCTGTTAATATTGTGTACGAGCCGCCAAGCGCTGTATAGTTCATCGGAATCGTTAACATATGGTGTAATCCAAATGGTAATAATAAACGTTCTAGCGTTCCATATACAAATGGTGCAAGAATTGGTGCGCTATCCTTTGAAGTTGCAATCCAACGTCCAAATTCGTTTAATCCACTTTGAATGAACGGCCATACTAACGATAAAATAATAGCAGTGATTGTAGAACCAACGATTACTACGAATGGTACAAAACGTTTTCCATTAAAAAATGCTAATGCTTGTGGTAATTTATTATAGTTATAATATTTATTGTATAGCGTAGCTCCTAAGAAACCTGAAATAATACCTACGAATACTCCCATGTTAAGTGCTGGTGCACCAAGAACAGAAGTAAAGTAATCTTTTACAAGTAAATTTCCCGCTAATAGGGAAGAGACTTTCGCTTTTGAATCAACTAACATTACAGCGTTTACACCAAAAATTGCTCCTGTAATTCGGTTTGTTAATATGAATGCTAGCAAGGCTGCAAATGCACCGCCTGCACGGTCCTTTGCCCAAGATCCCCCAATTGCTACAGCGAATAAAATGTGTAAGTTTGTAATAATTGCCCAACCGATATCTTCCATAACTCTAGCAATTGTTTGTACTGCAGTTACATCACCAGCAGACATACCAATTAGTTTACCAATGGAAATCATTAAACCAGCAGCCGGCATAACCGCAACTACTACTAATAAAGCTTTTCCAAACTTTTGCCAAAAATCAAAAGACGCAAGCTTCTTCATTTCTTTGTTCCTCCTCTTTCTAAATTACAATCTCTCATGTATAAATAATAATTGCTTATCCCCTTACGAAAACAAATTTACGCAATCGTTTTCATAAATCCATTTTAATAAAAGCGTTTTCACATTGCAATAACAATTTTATAAAAAACACAAATTTTTATATAAAAAAAGATGCTATATAAGCATCTTTTTTATTAACAAATACGATAAACCCTTGTTTCATATGGTTTTAAAGTAATTGTTGTCACTGCATCATGCTCTTCTACTTCATAGTTATTTAAAAGCAAACGATTGCATTCTAGCTCGAATGCAGTCTCATCATATACAGCTTCACTCTTTGATACATTACTAATTACAACAACTTTTTCATCATTTAACGTACGTGTATACACATAAATTTGCGGATGATCTTCTAAAAGTAAATCGTACGTCCCATACGTAAACACTTCATGTTCTTTTTTCAGTACAACCATCTTTTTATAGAAATTTAAAATAGAATTTGCGTCTTTTTGCTGCACGTCTACATTAATTTCGTTATAATTTGGATTCATTCCAAACCAAGGCGTACCTGTTGTAAAACCAGCATTTTCTTCATTACTCCATTGCATCGGTGTACGTGAGTTATCCCGGCAAGATGCCCAAATAATCTCCATAATTTCTTGATGAGGTACCCCCTCTTCAATCTTTTGACGATATAAGTTCTTGATCGCCACATCGTCATAATCTTCAATACGCGGGAACTGAACATTCGTCATCCCGATTTCTTGACCTTGATAAATGAACGGTGTGCCCTGCATAAAGAAATACATTGCCCCTAAAGCTGTTGCACTTTCGCGCCAATATTGTTTATCATCGCCCCAAGTAGAGACAATACGAGGCTTATCATGATTTTCAATATACAGCGCATTCCAACCTTTATTTTCTAAACCTTTTTGCCATTTCGTTAACACTTTTTTAAGGCCTACAACATCGAGTTCTTTTTTCTTTTCTGCATCCCATAAGCTTAAATGCTCAAATTGGAATACCATATTAAACTTCCCTTGTTCTTCTCCAACCCAAAGATCAGCATCTTCAATTTTTACACCATTTGCTTCGCCAACAGTCATAATATCATACTTAGCAAACGTGTTTTCTTTTAACTCTTCTAAAAGCGGCTGAATGCCATTCACATTCATATGTTTATCGAAAGAAGGCACATACTTTAACCCTTTCGGATTCGGCATATCCTTTAATCCATCTTCCTTCTTAATATGACTAATCGCATCAACACGGAAGCCATCAATGCCTTTATCAAGCCACCAGTTCACCGTGTCATACAATGTCTTGCGCACTTCTTCGTTTTCCCAGTTTAAATCTGGTTGCTTACGTGAGAACAGATGTAAGTAATATTGGTCCGTTACTTCATCATACTCCCAAGCAGATCCATTAAAAATACTTTCCCAGTTATTCGGTTCTTTCCCATTTTTTCCATCGTGCCAAATATACCAATCACGCTTTGGATTATCTTTGGAAGAACGTGATTCAATGAACCATGGATGCTCATCACTTGTATGATTAATAACTAAATCAATAATAAGCTTCATATCACGTTTATGCACTTCAGCTAACAATTCATCAAAATCAGCCATTGTACCAAATTCGTCCATAATATCTTGATAATCACTAATATCATAGCCATTATCATCGTTCGGTGATTTATACATTGGGCAAATCCAAATCACATCAATACCTAGATCTTTTAAATAGTCTAATTTTGAAATAATACCTTGTAAATCACCAATTCCATCACCGTTTGAATCCATAAAACTGCGCGGATAAATTTGATAAGCTACAGCTTCTTTCCACCACGTTTTGTTCATAATCTCTTCTCTCCTTTTGCACAATGTTATGCAAACGTTTTCGTAACACTATCATAACAAAATATAAAGAGTTTGCAACCATATTTTTTACACTTTTACAAAAAACCCTTCTAAAAAAACAAGTCTTCTATTTTTCTCGTTAATCTACATAAAATCCATTTTAATTTTTTGACATATAAACCACTGCTATGCATGGCTAGATGCCCTTGCCCACCTAAAAGAAAGAGGGTTTTATGTCGAGTTTGCAATTTGTATTTACATATATGTATGATTAGTCTTAAACAAAGTGAAACTTTTATCCCGCTTGTTAGCACAGTAATATATAATCTTTATATTTAACAACACGAAAAAGCCCTTTATAAACATATAAAGAACTTTAATTCTAGAAAATGAGAAAAGGAAGATAACAATTAAAATTGTTACTAATATCTTCTTTGTACTTTTCCTACTATCGATTATTTTGTTTTTACATAGAGACTTCTTCAAAATAAGTCGGATCATGTATTGTAATTTTTTTATCTAGAACTGTCACAATACAATCATTTTTTAGTTGCTTTAATACGCCACTAACCGTTTCACGAGACGTCCCAGATATTTTAGAAATTTCAATTGTTGTAAGAGGACACGAAATTAAAATATCTTCTCCAGCTTCTTCCCCTAGATCTTCCATCAAATAACTTAATGTCTGTATGACACGATCTTGGGCGTTTGGAATTGTAATATTTTGGACGCGTCTTTCATTTACTTTCAATAAAGAAGACAATTCCTGAACAACATACATGAGCTGCTTATGATTTGATTTCACCATATCCTCAAAAACAAAGGTGGGAATATAGTATACATCAACATCCGTCATTGCTATAGCTGTATAATTATATGACTTGTCTGTAAACATACCACAATAGGGAAAAATAGAAAAACGCTTTATGTAATCTTCATATAATAAATTCCCACTTTGATTGGCTCGCTCTAATTTTACAAATCCGTCTAACATAAGATAAATTCTATCTCTTGAATCACCCTCTAAAAATAGAAATTGCCCTTTTTTATAGGTCCGCCAATAAACAAGCTCTGCTAAACTCTTCAATTTCTTATCTGTTAGATCAGCAAATAATTCAAATTGCTTTAAGTCTTTAACTATGTTTCGTCTTTGCATAGAACGTCCTCTCTCTTTCTACATCATTGGGGGATTACTGTGGGTTAAGTCATAAAGAAACATATTGAAAGCGCCTTCAAAAATCATTTTATCATATCTAATTGCTGAATTTTTTTTTTATAATGAATACTTTATGAACTTACTTTGCATTCATACATAAAAAGAATGAAGCACAGCACTTCATTCTTTTTATCATCTAACTACTAGTTATATATCTTACTTAGAAATGATGGTACCCGCATTCTCTTCTAACGCTGCATATACTTTTTCCAATGAAGTAATAATTGTTTTTCGTTTTGGATCTGCATCCACAAAATCAATAGCTGCTTGAATTTTCGGAAGCATACTTCCAGCTGCAAATTGATTTTCCTGTATATATTGCTCTAGTTCATTAACTGTAACATTCTCTAGTTTCTTCTGATTTGGTGTATTGAAGTTTACATACACATAATCAACTGCAGTTAAAATAACGAGAATATCAGCATCTACTAATTCAGCTAATTTTTGAGCAGCAAAGTCTTTATCTATAACAGCCTCTGTTCCTATTAATCCATCTTTCGAATCAATAACTGGAATGCCTCCGCCTCCAACAGCAATGACAATAT
The DNA here is from genome assembly GCF_022663535.1 of Bacillus cereus group sp. BfR-BA-01380. Classification (GTDB taxonomy): domain Bacteria; phylum Bacillota; class Bacilli; order Bacillales; family Bacillaceae_G; genus Bacillus_A; species Bacillus_A cereus_BB. The sequence goes on from NZ_JAKUFS010000010.1 coordinate 141,910, forward strand.
CACCATCCTCCACTAATGCATTAATCACTTTATGTTCATGAATGCTTACCGGTTTTGGCGATGGTACAACACGCCGCCATCCACGTCCTGCATCTTCTTTAAATGTAGCTTTTGTTGTCTCCATTAACTTCCGGGCATCTTCCTCTGTATAAAAGGGACCAATTGGTTTTGTTGGATTTTGGAACGCCTCATCCTTTTCATCCACCTCGACACGAGTGATCACCGTTACGACATCTTTTTCTATATTGCGCTTTTTCAAAGCCTTTTCAATTGCATTTTCCATCCAGTATCCGATCATCCCTTGACTCATTGCACCGCAAGTATCTAGTGGCATGGCAGGTGTTTTTTCCGTTTCTGCTGCTTTTTGCTGTAATAAAATGTTACCTACTTGCGGACCATTTCCATGTGCAATGACAACATCTACATTATTTTCGATAATGGCAACCAATTGTTCTGCTGTTCTTTCTAATGCTTCTTGTTGTGCCTTTGCAGTAGCATCTCCTGATTGGATTGCATTTCCTCCCAATGCAACAACGATTTTTTTTCTTGTCATCTGTTAACCCTCCAATTCCTTTTCATAAGAGTTTCTAAAGAGTAATATTACCTGTTGCCAATTGATAAATTGCAACCAGTGCTAAAGCTCCAATGACTATCGAAGAAATAAGCTCGACACGAGTAAATATTTGTTTTGGATTTGTTTGCTTTTGAACTTTGTAAAAGATAAAAATCCCTGGTGCATATAGTGTCATAGTCAGCAATAAATAACTTAAACCTGCTGCATAAATTAACCAAATCCCATACATACTCGCAACTAAACCAATGACAATATTTTTTGTACGATCTTTCTCTTGAGACTGTAAACTATACTTAAATTGATAAAATGCTGAAAAAGCATATGGAATTAAAATTGCTGAAGAAGCGAGCGAAAATGCAAAATGATAAGCTTGATCTGAAACAACAAATGTCAGCAAGAAGATTTGAATCAGACCATTTGTTAACCATAATGAATTAACAGGAGCTTTATTTTTATTTTCCTTCCCAAACCATTTTGGAAATACGCCGTCTTTCGCAGCCAAGTAAGGAATTTCAGATGCTAGTAACGTCCATCCTAACCAAGCACCTAATACAGAAATAATTAGACCTAAATTAATAAAGATGGCCCCCCATTTTCCGACAACACTTTCAAATAAATATGCCATTGCTGGACTTTTTAAATTTGCAACATCAGCCTGCTTCATAATCCCTAATGATAATAATGTTAAGAGAATGTAAATAATGAGAGTCCCTATTAATCCAATAACAGTTGCTTTCCCAACATCACTTCGACTTTTTGCACGACTTGATAGAACTACAGCTCCTTCTACCCCAATAAATACCCAAAGTGTAACAAGCATTGTACTTTTAACTTGACTTCCTACATCCGCCCAAGAAAAAGTAGCACCTTGGCCCCAAAATCCATCTAAGAAAATATCAATATGAAAAGCGAATATCCCTACAACAATAAATACAAAGACAGGTACTAACTTTGCAATTGTTGTTACTAAATTTACAAGTGCCGCTGAGTGTACACCGCGTAAAATCATCATATGAACACACCAGAGTAATATACTCGCTCCAATAATCGATGCGACATTTTGTCCACCTTCAAAAACCGGAAAAAAATAACCTAGTGAAGCAAATAATAACGTACCGTAAGCTACATTTCCGAGCCAAGCGGATAACCAGTACCCCCAGGCACTATTAAACCCCATAAAATTACCGAATCCAGCTTTTGCATAACTAAAAATCCCACCATCTAAATCCGGTCTTTTCACTGTTAAATTTTGAAACGATAATCCAAGGGAAACCATTCCGATACCTGTTATAATCCAACCAATAATAATTGCACCCGCGCCTGCACCCTTTGCCATATCACTTGCTAAGTTAAATGCTCCGCCGCCGATCATAGAGCCTACAACAAGAGCGGTCAAAGTAAACAGTCCTAATTTCTTTTCTTCACCCATTACACTCACCTCTCTTTTATCAGATAGGAATAAAGTGAAACTTCTATCAATAGAGGGATAAAGAAGGAGGAATCTCCTCCTTCTTTATTCCATATTTCCTAAAGTAGCTGCCATAACCGCTTTAATTGTATGCATTCTATTTTCCGCTTGATCAAATACTTTTGAATGTTTACTACGGAATACTTCGTCACTTACCTCCATTTCTTTTATGCCATACTTTTCATATATTTCCTCTCCGTACAATGTTTCTACATCATGAAATGCAGGTAAACAATGTAAGAAAATCATATTTTCATTTCCAGTCTTTTTAATCATTTCCATGTTCACTTGATATGGAGTAAGAAGTTCAATACGTTCAGCAAATTTATCTTCTTCTCCCATAGATACCCATACGTCTGTATAAATAACATCGGCACCTGCAACAGCTTCTTCCACGTTGCTCGTTACCATTACCCGGTCACTATATTTTTTAGCGGTATCAACGATTTCCTGTGCTGGGAATAATGATTCTGGGGTACAAATGCGTACTTCCATTCCTACCATCGAACCGCCAACTAACAAGCTATTCGCCACATTATTACGTCCATCTCCAACATAGACGAGCTTAATATCCTTTAATTTTCCGAGGTGCTCTTTTACTGTTAACAAATCTGCAAGTGTTTGTGTTGGATGCCACATATCTGTTAGGCCGTTCCATACTGGTACACCTGAATTATTTGCTAGAGATTCTACTGTTGCATGTGAAAATCCGCGGAATTCAATACCGTCAAACATACGTCCTAACACTTTTGCTGTATCTTCAACAGATTCTTTCTTCCCAAGCTGAATATCATTTTTACCTAGGTATTCAGGACTTGCCCCTAAATCCGTACAAGCCACTGTAAATGCACAACGGGTACGAGTTGAAGTTTTTTCAAATAAAAGGGCAACATTTTTACCTTCTAAATAATGATGCGGGATACCATTTTTCTTTTTCTCTTTTAGCTCTGCCGCTAAATCAATAAGATATAATAATTCTTCCTCTGTAAAATCTTTTTCAGCAAGAAAACTTCTTCCTTTTAAGTTTGGTTTTGTCATCATCATCATTCGTCCCTACTTTCTCTTATATTTAGCTTAGATATCTTTTCGAACAATCGGCATACTCATGCAACGTGGGCCCCCACGACCGCGAGACAATTCCGAACTTAATACTTCCACAACCTCTATACCATGCTCTCTTAATAAAGCATTGGATACATAGTTGCGATCATATGTAACAACTACTCCCGGTGCAATTGCTAATGTATTAGATCCATCGTTCCATTGTTCACGCGCAGAAGCAATCGCATCTCCTCCTCCGCAAGGAATAAGAACCAATTCGCTCAAACCTAACACTTCTTTTAAAGCCTCAGTTAAAGAAGTACGATGTGTGATTTTGAGAACTTCTTCACTCTCTCCTTTTTCCAAAATATAAATATTCATATTTCCTTTTGGATCTTGAATAGCTGGATGAATTGTAAATTTATCATAATCAACCATTGTAAATACTGTATCTAAATGCATAAATGCACGACATTTTGGAATCTCTATTGCTAGTACTTTCTTAATTTTATTTTGACGACTAAATAAATTTTTTGCTAATCGTTCAATCGCTTTAGCCGATGATCTAGCTGATACGCCAATCGCAATTGTTTCTTCATTTAAGATAAGCTCATCGCCGCCTTCAATTGGGAAATCATAGTCACGATCTAACCAAACTGGTACATTGTGACTCGCAAAGCGTGGATGATGTTTAATGATATATTCCATAAACAATGATTCACGTCTCCGTGCTGGTTCTCTCATTTTGTTAATTGTTAAACCGCCACCTATACTAGCTGCTGGGTCACGTGTAAAATATAAATTTGGCATTGGATCTAAATAAAATGGATAATGATCTTCCATTAATTCATACAGGTGGGTTTTTTTACTAGTTTCAATTTCGTTTTTACGTACGCCACCCATAATTTTCTGAACCATTTCTTCATTTGAAAAGGAAAGTAAATATTCTTTTAAATTCTGATATGCACCATTTACGTCTGCTTGTCCTTCTTTTAAAATACGATCAACAAATTCTTCACGAAGTTTTTTATCAGCTAACGCCTCAGCTGCTAGTGTTTCTAAATAAAGAACTTCCACACCCCGATTGCGTAATGTTTGCGCAAAATAATCATGTTCTTGTTGAATAATTGGTAAATATGGAATATCGTCAAATAATAATTGTTGTAAATAATCTGGCGTTAAGTTTTCCACTTCTTTACCTGGACGTTTTAATAAAACCGTTTGTAATTCCCCAATTTCTGAAGTAACATGTATCGGATGTTTCATTTGTTGTACCTCCTTTTAAATTTGTTTGATGTCTACAAGTACATAATAAACAGAATGCACATATCAATTTGTGAAAACGCTAACAATATTAAGTGGAATATTTCACATATTATTTTTTAAAAACTATATGTAATTGTATTTTTATAAGATATTTCACCTCATCATTAACTAATGAGGTGAAATATTACGCATATTAGCTGTATAATAGCCTCCTATTTGGAGTTAAAATTTTTTATCTCATATAAGAAAAATCCCGATTAGTGAGAGTTTTCCATCAGTAAAGATAAAGTGAAACTTCCATCAGTGGGGGTTTTTTTCATCCCCCACTGATGGTTGGTTAAACTTTATGTATACATTCATTTTCACTTTTGGACATATAAGTCATTTCGATGCGCGATCAGATACTTTCTTCACCCCTAAAAAGAAAAGGAGGTTTTATATCGTTTTTCAACTTGTATATATAAATTAAAAAAGACTGTTCTAATTTTCATTAGAAACAGCCTTCTCATTTATATGTATAAATATATTTTGATTTTTCGACATATAGATTGCTGCTATGTAGAAAAAAGATCCTGTACTCGCTTTCTCCCTTTGTTTTTACTTCGCATGTAGCAGATCGCTTCTATGCATGGCCAGATACTCTCGCCCGCCTAAAAAGAATGGTTTTATGTCGTTTTTTTAGCTTGTATTTACATAATCAAATTCAATCTATCTTTTAAAATCTTCCTATCTACTGTTGACCCAGAAATTATAAGACATGTATCATTCCCACATATACATCCTATTTTTTCTTTCCAGTCTAAAGAATCTAGTAAAGCTCCGATAACATGAGCATTCCCAGGCAAAGTTTTAATAATAGTCAGTTGTTCTACATAATCGATTTTTACAACAACCTCTCTTATTTTTTTCTTTAGCTGTATATCTGCTCGCTGGTTCTCTTCTGTAAAAATCTTATATATTACTGGTCCTTTTAAAGAAGCTCCCTTTACTAAATTTAATTCATGAATATCCCGCGAAATCGTTGCTTGTGTAACAGATACATCACGTTCCTCTAACAACTCTACCAATTTTTCTTGTGTTTCTATTTCATTCTCTCTCACCAATTGCTTAATTAGTTGTTGTCTTTTCTCTTTTTTCATGAAAGACACTCCCTCTAATATTATAGCTTTATTATATCTTGCTATAATTTTCTTCTGAAAGAGACAACGACAAATGTTGCGGAAACGTTCATATCTTTACTTTTTATAACAATTTTTCTTGTTTTCTATTTATATACGACAATCTGTATTCCCCTTAAATTTTTAACAAAAATAAAGGAATTTGACGATTTATGACTAATTAACAAAAATAAGTTATTTTTATACACCTACATTTCTTTGGAGGGGGATGCATGATACAAGTTCAAAACCTTACGAAATCCTTTGGATCTTTAAACGTGTTAAAAAACATCAATTTGCACGTACAAGAAAAAGAAGTTGTTGTCTTAATCGGTGCAAGCGGTTCAGGAAAAAGCACATTACTTCGCTGTTTAAACTTCTTAGAAATGTATGATAATGGAAAAATTGCGATGCAGGGCGAACAAATTCATCCGAAACATACAAATTTAAACAAAGTCCGCGAAAATGTCGGTATGGTTTTTCAACATTTCAATTTATTTCCTCATATGACCTCACTAGAAAACATCATAGAAGCTCCTATTCACGTCAAAAAGTTAGATAAAACAAAAGTAACAAACATTGCCCACGAATTACTAGAAAAAGTTGGATTGCAAGATAAAGCGAACGTAACACCCGATCTTTTATCAGGTGGTCAAAAACAGCGTATTGCTATTGCAAGAGCACTTGCAATGAATCCAAAAATTATGTTATTTGATGAACCTACATCAGCCCTCGATCCTGAGCTCGTCGGAGAAGTACTACAAGTTATGAAAGATCTCGCAAAAGAAGGTATGACAATGATTATAGTCACGCATGAAATGGGATTTGCCCGAGAGGTAGCTGACCGCATTATTTTTATGGATGACGGACAAATCGTAGAAGATGCACCTCCAGAACAATTTTTCACTGCTCCGTCAAATCAGCGCGCGAAACAATTTTTACGAAATATTTTATAAAAATCGGAGGTGCTTTTATGAAACGAAATATGTTTAAAGCGATAGCAGTGATTACATTATGTGCGTCCTTATTATTAGGTGCTTGCAGTAAAGAAAGTAGTACTGCATCAACCGATGGAAAGAAAGAATTCCGCTACGCAATGAGCGGTGTGTATAAACCGTTTAGTTATAAAGAAAATAGTAAGCTTACCGGCTTTGACGTCGAAATTGGTGAAGCTCTTGCTAAGAAAATGAATATGAAAGCTGTTCCTGTGACAAATCCTTGGGAAACATTAATCCAAGGATTGCAAGCAAAAAAATATGATGTGATTTTAGGAAGTATGGCCATTACAGAAGACCGTCTAAAAGCAGTTAACTTTACGAACCCATATTATCGTTCTGGAGCACAAATTTTCGTAAAAAAAACGAACACCTCCATATCCTCCGCTGAAGATCTAAAAGGAAAAAAAGTAGGTGTTGTAAAAGCAAGTACATTCAAAACACTTATTGCCAAACAAACAGACCAAATTACCGAATACGATAGTGATATTACCGCTCTTATGGACTTAGAACCAGGACGAGTAGATGCTGTTGTGACAGATCAAATGGTAGGTCTTCGTATGATGAAAGAAGGAAAAGCAAATATAAAAGATGCCGGAAAGCTATTATCCCTTGATGAAATGGCCATTGCTGTTCGTAAAGACGACAAAGAATTACTACAAAAATTAAATAAAGCACTAGACGAAATCATCCAAGATGGCACATATGAAAAAATCAGTAAAAAGTGGTTCGATCGTAACATTCTAGGTGAAAAAGAAAAATAGATTTTTTACGTATAAATAGCGCCCCGCATCTTTTGGCGGGGCATCACTACCATAGTAATTAAATAAACCGATATGGAGGTGCTAACCATGATCGATATTTTTATATCTACATATCCAACGTTCCTAAAAGCAATTGTCATTACATTACAATTAACAATAACATCCCTATTACTTGGATCCATAATTGGATTGTTGTTTGCTTTTTTTCGTATTTCAAATAGTAAATTCTTAAATGGGATTGCACATGTATACATTGCCATTATTCGTGGTATACCATTGGTTGTACAAATTATGATCCTCTACTTTGGAATTACATCTATTATTGTATTATCCCCATTTTGGGCGGGGGCAATTGCTCTCGCTATTCATAACGGTGCTTATATTACAGAAATTTTTAGAGGCTCTATTCAATCTGTAGATCGCGGTCAACTTGAAGCAGCTCGCTCTTTAGGGATGTCATATCCATTAGCAATGCGGCGTATTATTTTGCCTCAAGCGTTTCGTCTATCTATTCCGCCGCTTGGCAATCAGTTCATTATCGGCTTAAAAGACTCTTCGCTCGTTGCTTATGTAGGAATGTCAGAGCTGTGGGGTACTGCGCTTTCTGAAGCTGCCGCAAACTTTCAGCAGCTCGAAACATATATGATTGTCAGCGTCTATTACCTTGCGCTTGTACTTCTATTCACGTATTTTGTACATCTTCTTGAAAAAAGATTGGCACGAAAAAGTACGAATTATACACAAGCCGTGAAACAAGAAGAAATCCCTATGTAAAAAGCACGAACTCTTCGCGAGCTCGTGCTTTTATCGTTCTATATATCTTTGCTATACAGAACAAAACGTGATCTGCACTCGCTTACTCCCTTTGTTTGAAACATCGCTCGTGGCATAAAAAAGCCCTGACCGCTTCTATACACGGCCAGGTGCCCTCATCCTCCTAAACTAAGTCACTGCTATGCAGAATAAAACAGGACCTGCACTCGCTTACTCCTTTTGTTTGAAACATCGCTCGTGGCCATAAAAAAGCCCTGACCGCTTCTACGCACGGCCAGGTGCTCTCGTCCTCCTAAAAAAAAGGGGGGGTATATCATTTTTTAAACTTATGTTTATGTTTTAGCCGTTTTTCACAGCTTTTGATTCTTCTATCTTTTCCTGACGATATTCAATATTCGCAGGATCTAACCCATTTCCTAAAGAGCCGTATAAATGCGCTTTATGCGGATCAACTAACTCACTGCCTTGATAATACACACGCGGTGTATTCCAAAGCGCAGCTAATGCTTTCCCCATCGGCATTTCATGATAGCACTCTGGCCACATTTCTTTAATTTTCTCTTTTACTAACGGATAGTATTTCGAACTCATACCTGGGAACAAGTGATGTTCTGTATGATATGAGAAGTTAAAATGTAATACGTCTACCCAGCGCGGCACTGTTACTGACAAACAGTTAGCAAGTGGATCATTTACAGGAACAATCGGGTTTAAACGGTGATTTGTTGCGATATATCCCATTACAATAGCGTTTGCAATTAATAATGGAATAACATAAGCAAAAAACCATTTTGCAGGACCCATAATAAACAATAAACTAATCCACACTGTCCACGGTAAAAGAAGCTGAAGCCATACAGATTTTTGAGTTGATGGCTTAAATTCCTTGATAAAAAGGAAAAACATACGAGACGAATGCACCGTAAATTGAAGTGTTAACGACAAAAAGCTAAAGAAAGAACGAACATGTAATGGTAGGCGATATACCCATCGTAAAAATTTGCTTTTCTTAAACTTATCCATCGTTGGCCACGCATCTGGATCATGTTCTTCATGTTGTGTATGCACATGGTGAGTCAAATTATGCCACTTTCTCCACAATTTCGGTCCAGTTGATAATGGCAGGAACGCAATTGCTCCAAGAAAATCTCGTAACCAAGCTTTTCTTACTACTGTACCATGTAAAATTTCATGTCCAAGAAATCCCATTGATGCAAAACACAATCCTAAAACGATTGCAATTCCAAGATTAGCCCACACATTCAAATTGAATAAGCCAATTGCCAAAAACCCCGCTACCGTAACGAGTAAATAGGCTAGTCCACCAAATAAACGAGCTGGGACTGGTTTAAATGCCTTTTTTGGCAAATGCGGTGATACGCGTGCTGCATACCATCCAAACGTATGAAGATCCTTCATTCTTTTGCCCCTTTCTCTTGCCGCGCTTACGCACTTTGCATACATCGATTGTCGCTTCCAGATTGATAATACGATTATTATAAATTTTCTTTCTCACAGAAAATCATGCTCACTCACTCTTACAATTATTATTCATTGAAAAACATTTCTCTTTTTACCCTTTATCAACCTTTCCACAAGATGAATGATATCAGTACGCTTTCTATATTGTCAACAACTTTTATGACCTAGTAATAAAAGTTGGTTATATTTTCATAATCACTTCCTATGTTACTAAAGGAAACACGTTTATTTACCAACATTCATACTTCCTATCATTCCTTTCTCTTGCCTTCACTAAACATTTTATTCTGTGAAGAATACTATATTCTATCTTATTTGTCTTCCATGATGTCAACCATATACAAATGAAAACTATGTCTAAAAATCACATTAATAAATTATTTTAAAATAATTTATTTTCAACACATGAAATTCTCGTTATTGGAAAAATTAAGTAAAGTAAACTTATTAGAATACGAGGTGCATTTTCTTGGAATATAAACAACTCCCAAAATTTCCAGAACCATATTGGCGTGACTCTATTAACTTCCCTACTTTCCCGAAGCTAACTGAGAACATAAAAACAGAAGTTGCCATTGTCGGAGCTGGTATCACTGGCATCACAACAGCCTACTTACTCGCAAAAGAAGGAATCCAAGTTGCTTTAATTGATGCAGGAAATATTTTAAACGGAACAACTGGACATACAACTGCAAAGATTACAACGCAGCATGATCTTATTTACGATGAACTCATCAATCATTTTGGAGAAGAAAAAGCAAAATTATATTACGAGGCAAACAATGAAGCACTGCAATTTATAAAAGATACCGTACAGCAGCACAATATCCAATGTGATTTCATAGAAGACGATGCTTATCTATATACAAACGAAACCGATAATCTTCACAAGTTAACAACAGAATTAGAGGCATACAAAAAGCTTGATATTCCTGGCGAATACGTAGAAAGTATCCCTCTTCCAATTCCCATAAAAGCAGCACTTGTTATCAAGAATCAAGCGCAGTTCCACCCGCTTCGCTACCTAGCGGCACTTGTCGAACAATTCATTGAAGCGGGCGGCATTATATATGAAAATACAACTGCAATTGATGTGGAAAAAGGATTTTATTCACAAGTTATCACAAAAGATGGACATCGCATCACTTGTAGTTACATTATTTCTTGCTCTCACTTTCCTTTTTATGATGCAAACAGCTTCTTCTTTGCCAGAATGTACGCAGAACGCTCTTATGTCCTTGGCGTGAAAACAAAGCAAGAGTATCCAGGAGGAATGTATATAAGCGTCGATAATCCAAAACGATCCCTCCGCTACACCACAATGGATGGCCAAAAACTCGTGTTAATTGGTGGTGAAAGTCATAAAACAGGACAAGGTATTAACATGATGAACCATTACGAAGCGCTGCAAACATTTGGCGAAGAAACCTTTGGCATAGAAGAAATCCCATACAGATGGGCAACACAAGACTTAATTACACTCGATAAAGTTCCTTATGTCGGACATATTAATGAAAATAATCCTAACATTTTTGTAGCAACAGGCTACCGCAAATGGGGCATGACAAATGGAACTGCAGCAGCTTTATTGCTAAAAGCATCCATTATGAAAATCGATAGTCCCTATAAAGAACTCTACGCACCATCACGATTCCATACGAATCCAGATATAAAAACGTTTGTTACACAAAACCTCGACGTAGCAAAACATTTAATTGAAGGAAAATTGGAATTTGCTCTTCGTAAACCAGAAGATCTCGAAAACGGAGAAGGTGCTGTTGTAAGCGTAAACGGAAAACGTGCCGGTGCGTATAAAGACGATGACGGGAAACTTCACATTGTCGATACAACTTGTACACATTTAGGTTGCGAGGTGGAGTGGAATAGTGGTGACTGCACATGGGATTGTCCTTGTCACGGTTCACGTTTCTCAATTGAAGGAGAAGTAATTGAAGGGCCGGCAGATGAAGCGTTAAAAAGAATTGAGGATATGTAACCCTTGTATATACAGGTTGAAAAAACTGCACCTCCAATTGTTAGACTGTGTCTAACAATTCGGGTGCAGTTCATATGATCAGTGCTCTTTCCAACTTTGATATAACATATCTTGAAACAGTACATTTAACTTCTCAATATCTATAATTGATTTCTTTTCTAAACTCTTCACGTATTCTTCATAATAGGTAATCTGTTCTTCTAAAAATTCATTCAGTAACGTAATTCTTGGTCCTACGTCCATCTCGATACCTGCTTTTTTCTTCTCAAGCAGTTCCCCGATTTCTTGTAAAAGTACAGCATCCAAGGCTAATCCATTCACCAATCTTTCAAATTCAACAGGTGGCAATATTCTTTTCTCTTCTAACCATTTGCACGCCAGTATCGGACGTAATACATAAAAATATTTCTTTAGCTTTACTTCTTCACCTTGTAAAAATGCGCGATAGTTTTTAGATGCCATATGTAAATAATGATATACCGTTGCTTTTGGATCAAAATGACTACTCATTTCCTGCAAACGTTCAGGAAGATTTGACGCCTTAGCATATACAATGGGAGAACTTATCCACTCTAACAAAGCTGGGTTCGATTTAGAAAATAGCTGTAATGCCTTGCGGAGCTCCCAACCGCTTATATCAAGAGCATCGTTAATTGGATACTCAATAACATCCCGCTTCGGCTCAATCGATAAATACCATTCGACTCGGTGTACGTATACAAAACGTACATCATAATCGCTATCTTTTGATGGAAATCCCCATGCACGACTCCCTGATTCAACTGCAAACAAGATTTTCACATCATTCTCTTTCTCAATTCTTTCTAATTCTAATTGGATTTTTTCTCTCATATGTATCACTCTCATTTTCTGATCATTTCCTCGGAAATTCGACAAATAGAATAACATTCCTTCTTTTTATTCAAAAATGTATACAACTCCATTAAATCGGCAACTTTAGAAGTATGATTTTCATTTAGGCAGGTGTATAGGAATGGATTTACACACAGGTAAATTTTTTTGGGACACAACTCTCCCAAGTTCACCCACTTATCCATCTTTACAAGAGGATATAACATGTGATGTGTTAATTATAGGTGCAGGGAGTTCTGGAGCACAATTTTCATATTTCTTAAGTGAAACAGACTTACGTGTCGTTATTGTTGATAAAAGAAAAGTTGGACATGGCAGCAATTTACCGAACACGGGACTCATTCAATATTTAGGTGAAAAAATGTTTTTTGAACTTGTGAATACGTTTGGAGAAGAGCATGCAGTTCGTCACTTTAAATTATGCGAGCAAGCCATTTGCGACATTGAAACTGCTTCTCAAAATTTACCCATTTCATCTGATTTTATTCGTCGTGATAGCTTGTATTATGCCAGCTGTGAAAATGATATTGAGAAACTAAAGAAAGAACTTTATTACTTACAAAAGCATGGATTCAACGCAGTTTGGCTAGCAGAAAAACAAATTGGTCAAAAGTATCCCTTTCAAAAACGTGCCGCTCTTTATACATACAACGATGGTGAAATTAACCCATATAAATTTACGCACGGCCTATTAAAACAGTCCTCAAATAAAGGCGTACAAATATATGAAGATACCGAAATAACAGGGCAGAAATTAGAAAAAGATAACGCCACTTTTTTCACAAAAAACGGTCATTCTATCACTGCAAAAAAAGTGATAATTGCTGCTGGTTATGAAGGGCTAGAGTTCAAAAAAGACAAAAATGCAACACTTAGCTGTTCTTATGCAATTGTCACAACCCCTGTATCTGATTTTTCCTCCTGGTACAAACGGACACTTATTTGGGAAACTGCTCGTCCATATATTTATATAAGAACTACTACTGACAACCGCGTTATTATCGGCGGGCTTGATGAAGATACAGATATCGCAGAAGAACGGGATGCGAAACTCATCCATAAACGAGATACACTATTACAAGAATTTCAAAAGTTGTTTCCCACTATCGATGTAAAACCTGAATTTTATTTTGGTGCCTTTTACGGCGGCACGCATGACGGTCTACCAATGATTGGTATATATGAAGAAATGCCTAACTGCTATTTTATCTATCCTTATGGGGATAATGGCATAGTATACAGCATGGTGTTCGCGAGAATTATGCGTGATGTTCTCATAAATGGTTCAAGTCCAAATCTTGATTTATACAAACAAACACGCCCGATTTTAAAAAGATGAGATACAACAAAGTATCTCATCTTTTCTTCATTTTTGCTTCTCGGCAGCAAGTTCTGCGATCTGTTCAAACTCAGCTTGAATCTCCTCTTTGCATGCATCCACTTTTTCAAAATCCATCGCCGCAATATAAATTTTCTCTAGTTTATCACGCACAGATTTTGCCTTCGCTAAATAGGACATCGCTTCATTCATTTTCTCTCTATAGCGTCTTGATACATCTTGAATTTCTACTGCATATTTCTCATCTGTTCCCGGTTCAATAATAAGTTCATACATATCAATAATTTCATCACTGTCACGAGTTGGAAAATATTCATGCGGCGCTGTACTATCAAAAATAGCAAAGCCAAGTTCTCTTACAATGACCATATCAAGACTATTGGGATCAAAGCCGCAATGATAGATCTCAACATCAAATCCTTTCTCTTCCGCTGCCGCTGCTAATTTCTTTAACATTGTCGATTTTCCAGAACCAGGTCGCCCTTTTATAAAATAACGCTTCGGTACATCTTCTGTTAAATTAGGAACAAAATCAACTGCTCCTTTCGGCGTCGCTGCACCTAAAAAACGGTGCTTCACATTCGCTTTTTTCGTACACGTTTTATCAGTGAAAAATTGCTGCATAAGCTGCTTCGTTAATTCATTTGCTTTTTCAAAATCTATGTGGTCAATATAAAACTTCTCCCATTCATCATGAATCTCTAGTGCCATCTTAAAACACGCATAAGCTGACTGAAACGAATGAGTCGCTTCTGATGTATATTGTACAATCTCACCTTTATGCTTCCTAAGCTGAGCAGAATCCCAAGCTATCCCTAAGTTTACATACTCTTCTACAACACCTGGTACTTTCGGTTCAATCACATGAGGTGCCGTTCCATCAACAATCCCTACTTTTAACGCCGGAATAATCACACCATCAATTGAATGATTGTCAGATGAACAATGTAAAAACTCAATATCGTACCCTTTCTGTACCCACTCACGACCAATCGCCTTCATAAGTGAAGATTTTCCTGTTCCAGGCCCACCTTTTAGAATAAATAATCGGTCTAACCCCGTTACGTTCTCTTCATACAAACTGTAAAATCCCCTTGCTGTATTACCGCCAGCATAATAATTTTTTATGTTTCCTTCCACTGCCTTTCACTCCCTTGTAAGCAGTTTCATTACATAAGCTACGATATGCAAGTAAGAAGGAATAGGTGAATACCCAACTACAAAGTATATGAATACAAATTAAAAAATCATTTGACACAACACCAAAAGGTGTTACAATAAATTCCTGACACCATTTGGTGTTATATCTAAATTTGGAGGCTCAGTTATGCAAACAAATAAAATTTTACCAGAAATCCGTAAAACGGTTGTAATCAATGCTCCGATTGAAAAAGTATGGAAAGCTGTTTCAACATCAGAAGGTATTGCTTCATGGTGGATGCCAAGTACTTTTGAACCTATTGAAGGACATGATTTCATACTTCATGCAGGTCAATATGGTGATTCTCCTTGTAAAGTAACAGAAATTAACCCTATGAACCGTGTTGGTTTTGATTGGGGTAAAGACTGGCATCTTACTTTTGATTTAAAAGAATTAGAAGATGGAAAAATAGAATTCACGCTAATTCATTCTGGCTGGGATGCAGAAAAAGTCACAGAGTTTGGGCAACCTCACTCAGTCGTTCAAGGCTTTATGAACGGCGGATGGGAAAAAATTGTCAAAGAAACTCTTCCTGTAAAAATCGAGGCTTAAATTGACCACATCTCCATCCAATTATGATATTTTTCAAGCAATCGCTGACCCTACTCGCAGAAAGCTACTAAAATTGCTTGCTGAAAAAGAAATGTCAATTACTGCAATTACGGAATACTTTCCTATAACTCGTACTGCAGTTAACAAACATTTGCATGTTCTTTCTGTTGCGGGTCTTGTCAGCAGTCAGAGAGTCGGACGAGAAACTCGGTACAAGCTTCAGCCAGAACCTCTTGCCGAACTAAAAGAATGGCTTTCCTTCTTTGAACAATATTGGGATGAAAGATTATTGGCTCTTAAAGAATTTTTAGAGGCTGATAATGAATAGCGATAAAAAAACGAGAGCGTGATAAACACGCATCTCGTTTTTTCACGTATATTTAATTCACTTCTACTACCGGCAACTTGATATTTACCTTTGTCCCGATACCAAGTCTGCTTTCAAATTCCATTTCACCTTGATGTTCTTCAAGAATTTTATATGTAACCATTAAACCTAAACCCGTTCCATTTTCCTTTGTCGTATAAAAAGCTTCACCTATTTTATCTATTTTCTCTTGCTCCATCCCGCACCCTTCATCAATCACATTCACTACAACCTGATCACCATGAACTATATTCGCTTCCACAATAATATTACCGCCGCCGGGCATAGATTCTATCGCATTTTTAATAATATTAAGAAATACTTGTTTCATCTGTTTTTCATCACACTTTATAGAAGGTAATTCTTTAGCAAACATTGTTGAAATTGTAATACCATATTGAGAAGCTGTCTGTTTTACAATCGAAATCACATAATATAAAATATCTTTTATATTATGTAATACATAGTGCCTCTGTTTCGGTTTTCCAAGAACCATCAATTCACTAACAATCGCATTCATACGTTCAATTTCCTGCACCATGATGTTATAGTATTCTACATCTTCAGGGTGTTTTTCTCTCTGCAACTGCGTAAAGCCTTTTAATGATGTTAATGGATTGCGTATTTCATGTGCAATCGTAGTCGCCATTTTTCCAATGACTGCTAATTTTTCAGCTTGTTGTGCTTCTTCAAACATGTTTTCAATTGTACGTACGTACGATTGAAAACGTGTTAACAGAATAAACGCGATAGTCGCAAAACTTACACAGAGCACAATAGGTACAATTACAATCGGTGCATGTAACATGATTCCTAAAATGGTATACTTTCCAACAATCCCAAGTGACACGATCCGAAAATAGCGTTTATTTACAAAGATGGGGGAAAATAAAAATAAAAATGGTTCTACTGCATTACCACTTTCAAATGGTTTTGTAGTGCCATAATAAATCATTATGTTATCAATAAAATTACTAAAAACATATCCTATAAAAATAATATATTTTACAATATATATATTTTTCTTTTTTATAAAATAGATAGCAATTAACAACAATAAAAACATAAAAGGATACATCCAGAATCCTAAACCACCTTCTGGAAAACCTATACCGCTACCTCCCATTTGCACTTTTGGATAAAAATAATAATACAGGATATCACTCAAGAAGAAGATTATATAAAATAAACCTAAAAAAAGCTTTAATGCTTTCACTTCCTCTTGTATAAATATATGAGCTTTGTCCATGTTAAAACCCCTTTATCGACAACAATAATTTTATAAACAGCCATTAAGCCTAAACTAAAATCACTTGCTTTTTCCCCCTCTTCTTGAAACACCATCGTACTTGGATTCACATTAAATTCCTTTATAGGTTGAAATGTTTTCAAATAAAAAATTTCTACCATTTTCATTATATCGATATATACATATAAACTACAATATTATCTTTAAAAATAACAAACAAGGTTTCCTCACTTAATCTATGGACACATAAAAAAGGAAGAGAATTTAAAACGTATTTTAATATGTAATATTGCATATTAAAATGTATTGATAAAATTGTAAGCGCTTACTATAATAAGGGTATAAAGATGAACCACATCTTAACAACAAGAAAGAGGAGGAAATCATATGGCAATCGCAATGGCAGTTTTATCATTCTTAGGTGGATTACTTCCATTAGTAGCAGAACTTTTAAAAGCAGTAATGTAAGTTCGTTATTCCGCAATTATTTATACAAATTATCATACAAACAATCTGTATAGTAAAGATGAACTAAGGTACAGATTAGAGGAGGAAACCATATGGCAATCGCAATGGCAGTTTTAAAATTTATCGGTGGATTACTTCCATTCGTACAAGAGCTTTTAAAAGCATTTATGTAAGTTCATGATTCCGCAATTATTTATAGGAATTATCATACAAACAATCTGTATACCAAAAATAAGTTGAGGTGCAGATCAGAGGAGGAAATCACATGGCAATCGCAATGGCAGTTTTAAAATTTTTAGGTGGATTACTTCCATTCGTACAAGAGCTTTTAAAAGCATTTATGTAAATTTATTATTCCGCAATTATTTATAAAAATTATCATACAAATGATCTGTATAGCAAGGATGAATTGAGGTACAGATTAGAGGAGGAAATCATATGGCAATCGCAATGGCAGTTTTAAAATTTATCGGTGGATTACTTCCATTCGTACAAGAGCTTTTAAAAGCATTTATGTAAGTTTATTATTCCGC
>NZ_JAKUFS010000011.1 GCF_022663535.1 Bacillus cereus group sp. BfR-BA-01380
ACTTTCTCCTTCTTGCCTTTCTTATCGGTCTCGTTCTTGCCGTACTTATCGTTCTCTTTATTGCCGTTCTCATCG
Source organism: Bacillus cereus group sp. BfR-BA-01380 (assembly GCF_022663535.1). Classification (GTDB taxonomy): domain Bacteria; phylum Bacillota; class Bacilli; order Bacillales; family Bacillaceae_G; genus Bacillus_A; species Bacillus_A cereus_BB. The sequence goes on from NZ_JAKUFS010000011.1 coordinate 76, forward strand.
TTCTCGTTCTTGCCGTTCTGATCGTTCTCGTTCTTGCCGTTCTAAACGTTCTCGTTCTTGCCGTTCTCGTCGCTCTCGTTCTTGCCGCTCTCGTCGTTCTCGTTCTTGCCGCTCTGGCCGTTCTCGTTCTCGCCGCTCTGGTCGCTCTCGTTCTCGCCGCTCCCGTCGTTCTGGTCCTCCAGGTCCTCTCGGTCGTTCTCGCCGCTCTGGCCGTTCTCGTTCTTGCCGTTCCGGTCGCTCTCGTTCTTGCCGTTCCGGTCGCTCTCGTTCTTGCCGTTCCGGTCGCTCTCGTTCTTGTCGCTCTCGTCGCTCTCGTTCTTGCCGTTCTGATCGCTAATATAATATATAATTTCATCCAACTCTATAACATAGAAAAAATATCCTTCGCTTTTTCAAAAATGCAAATAGACCGCTTTAAGCGGTCTATTTATCTATTAAAACAAATTACTTCTCCCAAAAAGAATGGAAATTTCTCCTTATAAACCTTTACACCTCTTCAAAATGCGCAATATCAGCAAATAAGTGAATTGTACTTTCTCCCTCTTCAACTTCAATCATACTTAAACTTGCACTGTGCATAAAAGGACCATCCCATGTATTTTCAATAGAACGCCGTTCAAAGTGTCCCATCATAAGTAACGCTGTAACAGCATGAGAAACTATTAAAACACTTTCTCCTTCATGTTTTTGAAGAATGTATTTGAGCCCCTTTAATACACGCTCTCTCGCGGCATAAAAACTTTCACCTGAGTTTGATTCATATTGATGTGGTGCATTCCAAAATAAATCTAACTCTTTCGGATATTTCTCTTGTAATTCAACTTGTGTTTGCCCTTCCCAAACTCCCATATCAATTTCATATAAATGTTCATCTGCTAGAATTGGAATATCTCTGTCTCCTTTAATTAACTGAGCTGTATGCATTGTTCTTCCACTCGGGCTACTATAAATAACATCAAGTGGCATATCTTTCATACGTTTCCCTAATTGTTTTGCCTGCAGTATTCCAGTTTCCGTTAAATTTGAATTTTTTCTACCTTGCATTCTTTTTTCTACATTCCATTCTGTTTCCCCGTGACGCGTAATATATAACATTGTTTTCATCATCATTTTCTCCTTTACCAACTCGGTCTAGCATTCCATGGTTCTAATGTTCCGACAATCCATTCCCGTTGTTTATGTTGAATTCCATCTATAACACCACTCGCAATCTCATCATGTGTTAACCATCTGGAACATTTTTCTTCTACCATAAAACCTAATATAATTCGATAATATCTACATAAAGAAGAGCATCTTACTTTTCCCACTGATTTGTAAGCACTGCTTCCAAGTATATGAAACAATTCCCATTCTTTCGAAAATATTTCAATCTCCTCACTAATGATTTGCAATGCATCTACAGCCGTTGAATGAATCCAGGCAACCACAAGCGTAACTGGTCCATTTTTATGAATCGAACTTTTAATATGAGCACGCAACTCATCACTATTATGATAATCAACAGCTAAACACGTAACACTTTTAGGAGCATGGCATGAATCTTTTATTTCTTTTAAGCGTTTTACATCTCGGCCGATTACTGAAGTATGAAGCCCTTGCTCAGCAAACCACTTTGACACTTTCTGTAACATGCCAGTTCCACCAACAACAAGTACATGCATAACCCTTCCCCTTTTCCATACTTAGTAAAACATCATATGCGGTTTTGCTTCTTTGTAATATTGTAATCTCTCTTGCAGCGTCCCTGTATGAAATTCAAATTTATGATCATCAGGGTCAGTAAAATAAATAGACTGACAATCTCGTACATCACGCTCTCGTCCTTGTAAAATATGTACTTTATTCACTTCAAGACGATGTAATAAAGCTGTAAAATCTTCTTTTTCTACCGAAAACGCAATATGTGTATACGATTGATAAATTTCATTTCTTGGAATATCATTTTCTTCATTTAACGCAAACCACATGCCACATACATCAAAATAGGCAAGTTTTCTACCTTTTACAAGCAATTTCCCTTCCAGCACCTGTTCATAGAATTGTATAGATTCCTCTAAGTTTGAAACAGAAAAGCAAATATGATTCATTCCTCTTATCATTGTCATTATCTCCTCACAGTAAAAAAGATGCGCAATATTCGCGCATCTTTATCGTACTATTTTTTTGTAATATATGTCCATTTATAACTAAAATCTCCTCCAAATGTATGCTTAGCAGTTCCTTTCACCTTGGATTTCTCAAGAAAAGCAACGCCCTGCTGATAAACCGGAGAAATGGCTGCATCATCAAATAAAATTTTCTCTGCTTCAGAAAGAGCCTTCCATCGTGCCTTCTCATCGGTTAACAACTCACCTTTTGCTTTCGCAACTAGTTCATCATATTTCTTATTAGAATATGCCATTTCGTTAAATGCACTATCTGTAATAAACATATCAATAAATGTCATTGGATCTGGATAATCTGGGCCCCATGATGATAAAGAGAACTCATATTCTAATTTCTTTTCTAAATCTAACTTTTGTTTAAACGGCTGCTGCTTAATATTCACTTTCAAACCAGGTAAGTTTTTCTCCAGCTCGGATTTAATGTATTCTCCAACTTTTTTCAAGCTATCTTTATCAAAGTTCAACATTTCAACCGTTATTGTATCTTGGCCTAACTCTTTTTTCGCTTCTTCCCATAGTTTTTTCGCTTTTGCTGCATTGTCTTTCCCATCATGAAAGTTTTTATTTGTTTCGCGGAAGTCTTTTCCATCTGGTCCTTTTGTAAATTTTTGTGCTACTAAGTAATATGCAGGTAATGATCCATCGTTTAAAATCACATTTGCAATTCCCTTTTTATCATATGATAAATCAATAGCTTGACGCACTTTTTTATTCGAAAAAATCTGATTTTTCTGATTGAAACGAATAAAATACATACGTGAATCTAATTCCGATTTAAATTCATCACTTTTCTTATATTTATCAACAAACTCCGAACTTAAAATGACTCGATCTACTTGGTTACTATCATATAAATTTACACCTGTTGATGTTTCCTTTACAACACTTACATTAATTTCCTCTAATTTCACATTATCTTTATCCCAATAGTTCGGATTTTTCTTTAACTGATAACTTCGTTCATGCTTCCATTCACTCATCACAAATGGTCCGTTATATAATAACTTATCTGATTCTAATGCATATTTGTCCCCTTGTTCTTTTACATATTTTTCATTCAATGGGAAAAATGTTGGAAATGTTGTAAGCTCTAGAAAATATGGTGTAGGTTTCTCTAACTCAACCACTAATGTTTTATCATCTTTTGCTGTAACACCAAGCTGTTCAAGCGGTAATTCTCCTTTATTAATTTTCTCAGCATTTTTAACATCGAACAAAATAAAAGCATATTCTGATGCTGTTGCTTTATCAACAGCACGACGCCAAGCAAACTCAAAGTCTTGCGCTTTTACGGGTTCTCCATTAGACCACTTTGTATCTCGCAAGTGAAATGTGTATGTTTTCTTATCCTCGCTAATTTTCACGTCTTTAGCCATGCCAGGTGTTCGTTTATTCTCTTTATCTAAGCGGTATAATCCTTCCATTGCGTTTACAAAGGCCCGGAATGATACACCATCAGTTGACTTTGATGTATCCATAGAGGGAATTTCTGCTGTTTCGAGTAAATTTAATACTTGTTTATCAGCAAGTGCTTCATTCCCTCCTTTTTCCTTTTCAGTTGTTGATGCTTTTTCCCCATTTCCACATCCTGCAACTAACACACTTGTAGAAAGTGCAAGTGCTGTAATAAGTGACACTTTCTTCTTCATAGACCATTTCCCCTCTTTCTCTATATGACAACTAAAAATAAGTCCAAGTACTCTTGAATAGTATTATACATAATCTTCTGATAATTTAAAATACTATCTTTTAAAAAATAAAAAAGTGACACACGTCACTTTTTTCGCTATCCATCATCTACATGAATCTATTTTAATTTTCCGACATATCATTCACTGCTATGAAGAATGCAATATAACCTGCACTCGCTTTCTCTCTTTATTTTAAAACTTGTAGCAGGAAAAGACACTGACCGCTTCTATACACGGTCAGATGCTCTTGTCCCCCCTATATAATTCAACTAAATTGTTTCATTTAAAATATTCTATTATCTCAAAAAACCTTCATGCTTTAATAACCATTCTTTTCGCCAAAGTCCACCTTCATACCCTACTAACTTCCCGCTCTTTCCAATAATCCGGTGACAAGGCACAATAATCGAAATTGGATTTCTACTATTCGCTCCGCCAATTGCACGTACAGCCTTTGGATTGCCGATTTTCTCTGCAATATCAAGATAAGAAGCACTTTTTCCATATGAAACACTGCCAAGTGCATCCCATACTTGTTTTTGAAAGGAAGTTCCCTTGGCTTGTAGCGGGACAGTAAATTCCGTTCGCTTCTTATGAAAATATTCATCTAGCTCCATTACGCATTGCTCAACAATTGGATGAGGAGCATCTTCTTGTTTTTGTTCTACAAATAATACAGAGGAAATGCCGTCCTCATCCCCTTTTACTTCAATCCATCCAAGTTCACTTTTGTAATATGCTTGATACATGAAAAATACGCCACCTCTCCTTACATTCATCATAAAACCTTTCATTCTAAAACATCGAAATTATAGTTATTCACTAAACATAGACCCATCATAACATTTCTTTAATCATTTTGTTATGGAAATAGGAAGCAAGGTGCTACAATAAAGTGGCACTCCCGTTAGTTAAGAAATTATAATTGGATATATGCTCATTTAAGAAAATAAAGGAGGATTCTTATCGTGAACAATCAATTATTTTCACCGTATACAATAAAAGATGTTACACTAAAAAATCGAATTGTGATGTCCCCTATGTGTATGTATTCTTCTGAAAACGAAGACGGAAAAATAACGAATTTCCATCTCGTCCACTACGCATCACGTGCAGCTGGTCAAGTAGGGCTTGTCATGCTAGAGGCTACAGCCGTAACACCAGAAGGACGCATTTCCCACAAAGATTTAGGCATTTGGGATAATGAGCATATAGATGGCCTGTATCAAGTTGTCAATATGATCCATGAACACGGAGCAAAAGCTGCTATTCAAATTGCACATGCCGGTAGAAAAGCTGTTCTTGATACAGACCCTATTGCACCATCAGCAATTCCTTTTGATTCTTCTATGAAAATCCCTGTACAAATGAGCAAAGAACAAATACAAGAAACCATCATAGCCTTTCAACATGGAGCAACACGTGCCAAAAAGGCTGGATTTGATATCATTGAATTACACGGAGCACATGGTTATTTAATTAATGAATTTTTATCTCCGCTTACAAACCATCGTACAGATGAATATGGCGGATCTTGTGAAAATCGCTATCGTTTTTTACGCGAAATCATTGATGCGGTAAAAGAAGTATGGAACGGGCCATTATTTGTTCGTATTTCCGCTCATGATTATCATCCAGAAGGTTTAACTGTAGAAGACTATGTAACGTTTGCACATTGGATGAAAGAACAAGGTGTTAACCTTATTGATTGTAGTTCAGGAGCTGTTGTACCAGCACATATCAATGTGTATCCTGGTTATCAAGTACCCTATGCAAAACATATAAAAGAACACGCTTCTATTGCTACAGGTACTGTTGGCCTTATTACAAGCGGCATACAGGCAGAAGAAATTTTACAACAGGGGTCTGCTGACTTAATTTTTATCGGCCGTGAACTATTACGAAACCCATATTTTCCAAGAGCAGCAGCGAATGAACTTGGTTTTGAATTAGCTGAGCCGTTTCAATATAGCCGTGCTCCAGGAAAACTAAAAAATACTGCTAAATAAAAAAACTTCCCAAAGTACTATCTTTGGGAAGTTCCTATATTTTATACAAGTAATATTTTCTTAAAGAGGAAAATATCTAGTGAAAACCACTTTTATTTCATCTTAGCAATTTCCAAAGATTCATGTATATGAACCCCAGATTCTTCACGCAGCGCTGTTACATACATTCCTTTTGCTACTTGTCCTGCTGAGATCGGTTTATATTTTGAAAAAGACCCTTTAAATAAAAACGGCATAATTCCCGAAATTTTTTCTCCCATTCTTTCTCCAAAACGAAACTCTTCTCGTTCTCCAAGTAAAAGAGATGGTCTAAAAATATGAATGCCTCCTATGACTAGCTTTTTAATATCTTCCTCCATCTTTCCTTTTACTTGCGAGTAAAAAAATAGCGACTTCGGATTTGCCCCCATCGAAGAAATAACAAGAAAGTTTTGTACTCCTTGTTCTTCTGCTACACGAGCTGCTCGTATTGTATAATCATAATCAACCTTTTTAAAATTTTCTTTCGTCCTTGCTTTTTTAATTGTCGTACCAAGACAATTAAACACATCATCTACAGCAAAAAACTCTTTATATTGTTCCAAAATTGAAAAATCCACCTGCTTTTGTTGAAGCTTTTCGTGTTCCCAGTCTAGTGATCTTCTCACAAAAATTGTAACTGAATCATAATAGTCCGAATCAAGCAATAACTGTGTCAATTCCTGCCCAACTAGGCCACTAGCTCCAAGTACTAAGGCTGTTCTTGTTTTCATCCGTTTCCATACCTCTTTATCTTCTAATATCTTTCTCTATCATATGCAAATCATAATACAATATGCAAGCGCTTTGTTTACTCTTTCTCTTCTTTTGGCACCTCAGTAATTGTACTTGTATCCCCTAAATTCCGAATAAGCGCTTTTAAAAAAAACAGAACACATGATAATGGAAAAATAACAGCCAATATTAATAAAATTGCTTCGCTCACATATCCCATTTACTCATCCCCTTCTCTGCATCCTCTATCACACTATATGAAGGGAACGAAAGGATATATGCAAAAACAAAAAAAATAAACCATAGTATTGTGACAAATTTAGAACAAATCACAAATCGTAATCATTATTATTTATTGCAACATCGTCAAAGATGTATTATACTAAATCGGTAGCATAAACCGTAATTATTACGCTTTATAAAAAAGGAAGTTATTCTTTCTTTTATTTGGAGAAAATAGATTCTAGAAAGTAAAGAAACGAGGCAAACAACATGAAGAAAAGATCACTTATATTTTCATTCGTACTAATATTTACCCTTATATTTGCTGGATGTTCAAATAAAAATAACACAGCAAATAAAAAAGATGGTAAACTTTCCGTCTATACAACTATTTTTCCTTTAGCTGACTTTGCTAAAAAAATCGGTGGTGATTATGTAGAAGTAACAGCTATGTATCCACCAGGTGCAGATTCTCATACGTATGAGCCAAGTCAAAAACAAACTGTACAAGTAGCCAAAGCAGACTTATTTGTGTATAACGGAGCTGGATTAGAACCATTTGCAGAAAAAATGGAAAAAACATTAAAAAATGAAAATGTTAAAATTGTGAATGCATCAGAAGGTATCGAACTGCGAGCTTCAACTGAAGACGAACATGAAGAAGGTCATAAAGAGGAGCATCACGATAAAGATCCTCACGTTTGGCTAGATCCAACACTTGCAATGAAGCAAGCTGAAGCAATTAAAAATGCACTTGTAAAACTACAACCAGAACATAAAGAAGAATTTGAGAAAAACTTTGTTGCACTGCAAACAAAATTTACAAGTTTAGATAATCAATTTAAAGAAGTTGCTGATCATGCAAAAACGAAAGAAATTTTAGTTTCTCATGCAGCATACGGATATTGGGAGCAGCGTTACGGTTTAAAACAAATTCCAGTTGCAGGTATTTCTGCTTCTGATGAACCATCCCAAAAAACATTAGCTTCTATCACGGCAACAGCAAAAGAGCACGGATTAAAATATATTTTATTTGAGACATTCTCTACACCAAAAGTAGCGGAAGTTATTCAAAAAGAAACAGGAACGAAAATCTTACGCTTAAATCATCTTGCAACTATTTCCGATAATGATGCGAAAAAAAATAAAGATTACTTTACACTAATGGAAGAAAACATTAACACTTTAAAAGAAGCAACAAATTAACATAACTTTTCATTTCTGACCGCTGAATAATATTTCTGCGGTCTTTTCTTATACTATCTCTTCCTTATTGGCTTGACTTACAAAAAACGAAAAGTAACATTATCTATATTAGTAATATATATCTTTGCAAAAAGATTTATTTAAGTCTTTATCCCCATAACAAATTAGCAATGAAACTATATGAATCGTTTTGCTTTCGTCTAACTGGTGATATTGACGATGAAGGTCCTGTTGTTGGAGTTGTGATGGAATTGCTGATAGATAAAGTGAAACTTCCATAAAACAACATAAATAAACCTGCAAATGCAGGCTTATTTTATACATTCTTGAAAATGTTTTTGAAACCATTCTTTATTTAAATCTTTACCAATGAAAACAATCTCACTGACCCGCTTTTCCCCTTCTTGCCACTCTCTGTCATATGTAGCCGCAAATAGCGTATGTACGCCTTGAAACACAACGCGGCGATTTACTCCTTCAATAGATAATATTCCTTTATAACGATACAAATACTCTCCTAATTCTTGTACAACAGCTGACATCCATTCATTTATTTTTTGTAGATCAAGAGGACGCTCTTCTCTTAACACAAAGGCCTTTACACCTTCTAAATGATGCTGCTCTTTATGGGGATAAATCTCTAACTTGTCACGCGTTTTAAATGTTTGAATATCTAGTAATGAAGGGATATCTACTTCACAATTTGTTGTTGGGATTAATTTGGCAGTTGGATTGATCCCTTGTAATTCAATAAGTAAATTCTCCGTTTCTTCCTGCTCTACTAAATCTAATTTATTTACTAATACCATGTCTGCAAAAGCAATCTGTTCTTTTGCTTCTAAACCTTTTTCAAAGTGTTTATATATATGATAGCTATCTACTACGGTTACTACACCGTTAATTTGGTATGCAGACTGAATAATAGGATCTAAAAAGAATGTTTGAATAATTGGACCAGGATTTGCAAGCCCAGTTGTTTCAATTACTAAACCTTCAAAATCCATTTTCCCTTCCGCTTTTACTTCTAATAAATGCTTTAATGCGACAAGCAAATCTTCACGTACTGTACAACATAAACAGCCGTTTGTCATTTCCATAATCTCTTCTTCTACATTCATAATCAATTGATTATCGATACCTATTTGCCCAATTTCATTTACAATAACCGCAAGCTTCTTACCATGTCCTTCAGATAAAATACGATTTAATAAAGTTGTTTTGCCTGATCCGAGAAACCCGGTCAAAATTGTTACTGGAATCACAATACTACATCTCCTTGTTATATATCTAATTACATAATTATATCATAAGTTGTCTTTTTATTTTTTTGAATATAGAACATATTAGTTGTAGGCACGTCTACACAAATATATAATAATACTAAATAAGAAAACCTTTTCATACCGAATCGGTTCATACACATCAACAAGGAGGACCTACATAAATGGAACGAATTCAAATGGCCCAAAACCTAGAGTTTTCTCGAATTATTCAAGGGCTTTGGCGTTTAGCAGAATGGAATATGACAGATCAGGAATTACTCTCTTTCATTGAATCATGTATGAAGATGGGTATTACAACGTTTGACCATGCTGATATTTACGGCGATTATACATGTGAAGCTTTATTTGGAAAAGCGCTTCAATTAAAACCAAGTCTACGTGACAATATGCAAATTGTTACAAAATGCGGAATCGCTCCCACATCACCTAAATTTCCAGAACGCTACGTTGGTCACTATAATACAAGTACTTACCATATTATAAAAAGCGCTGAACGGTCACTACAAAACCTAAATACTGACTATATCGATGTATTGCTCATCCATCGTCCTGATCCATTTATGAATCCAGTAGAAGTTGCAGAAGCTTTTTCTCGTTTAAAACAAGAGGGAAAAGTACGACACTTTGGTGTATCAAACTTTCTGCCTTCCCAATTCAATATGTTAAGTTCGTATTTAGATTTTCCGCTCATTACAAATCAAATCGAAGTATCTGTTATGCAGCTTGAGCATTTCGAAAAAGGTACGATTGAACAGTGCCAAGAAAAGCGAATTTCTCCTATGATTTGGTCTCCTCTTGTTCGCGGTGAGATTTTTAAAGGAGAAAGTGAGCGTACGCTTCGATTACGTCACACACTAGAGAAAATTGCTACTGATTTTAATATTGCTGGAATCGATTCAATTATGTATGCGTGGCTACTTGCTCATCCAGCTAATATGCTTCCGATTGTTGGCTCTGGTAAACTAGAACGTGTCAAAACAGCTGTGGAAGCAACAAAACTAAAATTAGACCGTCAGCAATGGTTTACCATCTTTGAAAGCTCAAATGGTCATCCTGTTCCGTAAGTACACAAAAAGGATATGAGGTTCATTCTCATGTCCTTTTTACATCTGTAATTGATTTATTTCTGCTGCACTCCGAATTCCTGATTCAATTGCTCCTTGTATCCAACCATGATACAACGTAGTATGTTCCCCTGCAAAATATATCCTTCCTTCTGGTTTCACAATGTGAGGTTGCAATTCTGGTTCTTGGGTTGCCTGAAAGATTGCAAACCCTCCTAATGCGTACGGATCTAACGTCCAGCTCTTCGATATACCAGAAATAAACTCATCATACACTTGATTTCCAAGTATTGCCCCTAAATCTACAAAAGACCTTTCTAAAAATCCTTCTAAAATTCATAGTTCCATGTATTGTATTCATGAAAAGGATGGACCATTCTTCATTTTCTGAATATTCACAAAAAGTTCAAAGAGATATGCACTCTTCCCTTTTATTTAATCGTATAATAAAAATGTAGATAGGAAATGTAAGGAAGGGGATGGAAACATGAAACGCTCTTACAACTATCATGAGATTAAGAAACAATTAGAAAGTCAAAAATCTCAGTTATGTAAACGATTAACAGATGTAAAATTAACAGAAAATGAGCGCAATGAAATCAAGAGAACGATTGATAATTACGAATACATTCTTACTTTAGTTGAAATGAATCATTTTGAAAGAGGAATTTCTCACTAAAAACGGGTGTATAAATTATCAAGACCTAAAGGTGAAAAATAAAGTGAAAATGCCAGCAGTTGTCCCCCGCTTATCTTCTTCGTTTCTCTCTGCATCTAGCGGGGACTTTACTGCACACGAATAGCGAGTTAAAACGGGTATGCAGACAAAAAATGACCGCTACTTGCTTTCTCTCTTTGTTTTAAACTTTGCACGTGGCAGGAAAAGGACCTGACCGCTTCTATGCATGTCCAGATGCTCTCATCTCCCCCTTAAAAAAAAGGGGTTTTTATGTCTTTTTTAATTTGTATTTATATAGTTATTACTATTATCCTTTTTTATCTCCTGAATGAATTTAAGCGTGTCATTATACAAACTTAATTGATGTCTATAGAGCTCTAATTCTGGTGAGATATTGACTTGTACAGAAATCGAAGATAGGTCCAGTAAGTCTAGGGAATATTTAAAGTTTTGTTGATTCTCTGAACTCCCATTGAGTTGCTTTTCTATATATCTCCCCAGCATTTGTAATTGAACAGTCCATTGTTGTTGATCAGCTTTTGAAATAAAATCGGTTTGGGACCAGTCACTGAATGTGTTTAGTATATTGGAAATATAGATATACCCTGTCTTTAACTGTAAGAGAAGTTGTTCGTTTTGTCTTAAAATTTGTTTTTTATTTTTAGTAAATGGATTTAATTTCAAACTTTTTTCTGCCAGCTTAAAATCTTTTTGTACCTCATGCAATTCCTGAAGTAAAGTTGTTATATTCTTTCTTAAATGTTGTTCTGTAATCGGGTCACAGTTCGTATTCACCCAAAGGGCTGTCTTTTCAAACAACTGTACAAGATGAAAACCAAATTGATTTAACGTAGAACGAGCTTCTTTCACATAATTAGGTGGAAAAATCACCATATGAACGATAATGGCGATAAGCGCTCCTATGATCGTATCTCTAATTCGATCTGATACATAATAATTCGTTTTGTGTACAAAGACAAAGACGAGTAAAATGGTTAATGCCACTTGATGTATGATAGTTTTATGTACCCTTAATATAACTGGAAGCAGCATTCCTCCTAACAGTAATAAACCTATTGTCCATCCGTTCACTTCTAAATGACTGATAATAAAAACGGTAATACTAATTCCAAAAATAGTGCCGATAATTCTGTAAAAGGCATACGCGGCAGAGTGCTGGACAGTTTCTTGCATAGAAAGAATAACAGTTAATGGTGCCAAATAAGGGTGTTCTGATCCTAACATTTTTGCTAATTCCCATGATAGACCAGAAGCTAAAGCTATTTTTATAATGAGTATTAATCCTTTTCCTAGTCCTTTTTTTTGTTTACTCGTTTTTCCCATAAAAACTCCCTTGCTCAAAGAATAATCTTTCATACATTTTTGAAATGTTACAGTTCTTTCGTTCCTATACTTACAAAAGCGGATATATCATGGATATAATGATTACCCCTGCCCCCTTCTATACTGCCCTCATTATCCATATAGCTATATCTTTTCCAGCAGTCGAACTTCCAATAACACTAATTATGTAAAAGTAAAACCCTGCAAATTTTTTTAAGGCTCTCTATATTGGAATCTTAAATGCCAATGTATTTAAAATTCTTATTTTCCATTCTAAAATAGACAATTTATGCATATGGTTATATAAATATTCTCTTTTTGGACTATTAGTTTGAAAAAAGATGAACGGTAAAATAGTAGCTGACGAATATAGAAACATCTACATTTCTTTAAAAATTCCCATTTTGTATGATAGAGGGGCGGACTTAATTTATGAACAACTTTCATTTTCTTTGCGAACAATTCGCTACCATTCTTAAAGGGAAAAGTAAAATCAGTCAAAATTCTTGTTCAGTATCTTTCCATCGCAATTTTAAGGTACTTGTTCAAGGAAAACCGAGTATGTCTGTAATACCTGTAGGAGTGGGCTTTGAATCTTTAGATCAAAATGGTAATGCGTTGAATTTAGGTGAAATTGCCGTTTTGCAAGAAGAAATCCCCTCATTTTTGCGATCACTTACACAACAGGGAATGATTGTTAGTGCCTTGCATAATCATTGGTTATATATGAACCCATTAATCATGTATGTTCACGTCCAATCAGTAGAGCCGCCATTACATTTTGCAAAAAAGTTGGCAAATTCTTTTTCAGTTCTAAGTAGCTATCCTATTGCTGATGATGGGAGTTAATGCGAAGTTTAGATTCGTTCCGGAAAAATATATACTTTTAGTAAGTGTATATAGAATACTCCTCAAATAATGCAAGGAAGGTAGTATATATAACAAATGCCCTCTCACAAAAAGAGGGCATTTGTTATATATACTTATTTTCATATTGCTGGGCTTACTCATTCATCACCTTTTCCACCTGAATTTTCCGCCCTTGTAACAACTGAAACATCACATAATATAAAATTGCACTCAAAAACGCAAGTAATGCAATAATGTAGAATGTGTATTGATAACCTATCCATACCGTTAAGGGAATCGCAATTGGCGCAATTGTTCGGCCGACAGACCAACGAAGTGTTGCTGCCGCAAAATATTGTCCTCGCATATGTTCAGGTGCTAATTTAGAAACGAAACTGTTTTGAATTCCAACAACCAATAGCTCTCCGAATGTGAAAATAAGCATCGCAATAATGAGACCCCAGACTGATATAGTGTGAGGAAACATAATCATTGCTATCCCATAAGCAAAAGAAGACAAAAGAAAAATAGTCCGCTCAGAAAAGTAATTTGCTAGCCTTGTTACATATACAGTAAATAAAGCAACCAAAAATCCATTTTCCGCAATAATCCAACTAAACAATTTCTCTCCATTTATCTTCAGATTAAAAAACTCTTGCGTAGGAACATTTTCCTTTATGTATACGGCTAACAATAAATCAAGCTGTGTAAAAGTTTGAGCAACAAGAATACCTGCAACAATGAACAACAGAAAGACACCATCCTGAAGAATAATTCGATAATTCTTTATCTGTTCATTCACAACAGTCAGCCATCCGCTTTGATTTTCTACCTTTGCCCTATTCTCTGGTAACGTCTCTTTTATAAACTTAAGTAGTACAAATGCTAATATAATATTAATGATAACGCTTGCCAGTAATAATTCAAAACGATAAGAAAAAAAGAAATACGCCCCTAAAATTGGTCCCAACACAACATTAATATTTATCATTGTATAAAAAACCGCAAATACGTTACTTTGCTGCTCTTCGGATACTAAATCGGCAACCATTGCTGCACTCGCCGGATAATATAAAGAACCCATAATACCAATAAGTGAAAAAGCTACAAATGTTAAGAGAGGCGATTGCAACCATGGTGAATTAGCAAACGCAAATAGTACAAAGGCAACACTTTGTACAAATGTAGCAATCACCATCATACGCTTACGGCCATACGTATCCGCTAAATAGCCGCCTACTAAATTGGCAAAAACAGATAATACTTGCGACAATACAAGTAATATTCCAGCCATCGTTTTCCCTAGTTCTTCCGCGAAATATATCGCCATAAACGGAAGAAGCATCCAAAAGAAAAGTCCGAAAAGCCATTCCCCTACTAGACGAATCTTTAAATTTAAATCCCAATCTTTTAGAATCATGAAGTTTCCTCTTCCCTACACCTTCTGCATGATGCTTACAATAAAGAAACAACAATTCTTCATTGCTGTTTCTTTATTGTACAACGCTTGTATTTACTTTATCAGGCTTACTTGTTACTAAATAATGTTTCTCTGAAACATACAAATTTCGTTCTAGTCCCCTTTTTAAATATGGACCTAACTTTATCGAACAAATAAGGCGATTCTCATTTCCTTCAACGATTGGGAAAACTTCTTTTTCCGTTACATACTGATCAACAGCACGTTGTACATCATCAATTTCTTTAACAAGAGCAAGATTTTCTTGTGTATTCTCAAAGACTTCAAGTGTCTCCTTTGTAATAATGAATGTATTCGTAGGAAAAGCAGGTAAATAAGGTTTTAATAAGTCATAATTAACCGTGTAGTCATCATTTACTAATACTGTATATACGACGTTAGCATTCGTTTCAAGAAATTTTGCCATAGCAAGTTCTAATTCATCTTTCGTAATCTTTCTTTCTTCCTTTCCTTTTTTAAAAAAGAGAAACATCTTCTCCGCCCCCTTCTCCTCCATTATACCATAAATTACAAGACAATTATAAATAATGGAAAAACACATCTAAAATTTACCAATAATTCCCTCTACTAGTCTCACATTTTAAAAAAATCATGTGAAATTCTCACTTTATCGTATGTTTGTCCAAACTCATTCATATGTATGAAATTAAGTAAAGTTTTCAATAGGCAGTGAAACTTCTCTTATCTCAAAATGCAAGAAAAACCAAAAAAGAAAAATAAGAAATAACTGATGAATGTTTTATTGTCTCACCTTACTCTCAAAGTCTAGGTAACAAATCAATCAGCTCATAATATAAGAAAGAGGGATTACATGGATAATCAGCAATGGAAAGTAGCTAAAAAAATTGCTGCTACGTATATAGGAACTGTCGTTGGAGCTGGCTTTGCAACAGGAAGAGAAATCGTTGAGTTTTTTACAATTCATGGCACATATGGAACAATCGGCATTTTAGTAAGCGGCATTTTCTTTATTTGGTTAGGTACAAAAATGATGCTGCTTTCTTCACAAATCAATGCATTTTCTGCTCAAGAATTTAATAAATATTTATTTGGTGATATCTTTGGGAACGTTGTAAATATTTTATTACTTCTCGTATTATTTGGTGTAACAAGCGTCATGCTTTCTGGAGCTGGAGCGGTATTTGAAGAACAACTTCGTCTCCCAAGACAACTTGGAATCCTTATAACAATACTTGCTTGTGTGATAATTGGCAGTCGAGGATTACAAGGGGTATTCGAAGTCAATTCACTCGTCGTACCAATTATGATGATGTTTATCGTGGGGCTATCCATTACAACACTCTTTCATGATGTACCTTCCTTTTTCAACATGACACCTTCTGAAAATTGGAATATCAAATGGATTACAAGTCCAATTACATATGTCGCACTCAATCTCTCCCTCGCTCAAAGTGTACTTGTACCGTTAGCAAGTGAAGTAAAGGACCAAAAAGCCATTAAATGGGGTGGTATGTTAGGCGGGGCTGGTCTTTGTTTAATTTTATTATGTAGTCACCTCGCCATTTTAACTGTCGAGCAATTTTATCAATATAATATTCCAATGGCAGAAGTTGTACGTCGCTTCAATGCTACTTTTCATTTCTTTTTTGTATTAATTATTTTTGGAGAAGTATTTACAACACTCGTCGGTAACATATTTGGTATGACTAAACAACTTCAATCTATCACCGGTTGGAAAAGTAACATCATTATTTATTTCATCTTACTGATTAGTTATTGTTTTAGTTATATCGGTTATAGTGAATTACTTCATATATTATATCCTGTGATTGGGTGGATTAACTTGATTTTCCTTCCAATTATTGCATTCAAGCAACAGCAAAATACATAAAGTGAAACTCCCTTGCTAAGAATGAGTTGAACGAATTGGATCTTTATCAAACTAAAACAAAAAGCACGTGAATCATCTTATTCACGCGCTTTTTTCATACACCTTAAATCTTTCAATTTATATTAATAACTCTTCAGCCATTTGTGATAACGTTCCAGCTCCTGCAGCATTCAATGCTGATAAATTCGTTGAATCTGTAATATTTTGAATCACTTCTAATATCATCGTCAATTTACGTTGACTTATTATCTAATAATCTGATCAGATTCTGCAACTGACTGATCATACTTTCCGACTCATACTTTGTAAATTCTATATAAATACAAATTAAAAAACCGACATAAAAGCCCCTTTTTTGAGGGGCGAGTGCCTGTCATGTTTTGTTCTACACAGCCGCGACTTATATGTTGATAAATCAAAATGGATTTATCAACATATAATTTTTAGATATATATAATAAAATTTTTAAATATAAAAACACCAAGAACTATTTTCTGTATAAAACGATTATTCCCGCAATTAAGATTCCTCTTCCACTATATAATGACTTGAACCAATTGAGTACATACTCACTGTTATCCAAACTTATTTTCTTTGAATTCTTCAAAATCTTACCGAAGAAATCTCTTACTGACTGCGAATGGTAAAATAAAAAATATCCGTTAGTAACTGGATGTTTTTTACTCACAATCTTCACACACTTCCCAATACAATCCCATTTCAACTGCCAGAAACGGTTTTAACTGTAATCGAATCATGCGGCTTGGCATACGATCTAGTACAAATTGAAGGCTTTCTTCTTCTTCTTTTCTAATATCCATCTTTTGGACAGCAATACGTTGAATCGTTGTTATCGCCTGACCATCTTTATATAAAACAAGACAAATTTCATCGTCATCATTAAAAAACAATTCTATACTTGTACCTATTAATGGGATTGTGTTTGTTATAAAATACGCACCTTTTTCTTCTTGAATATAATACTTCCATCCGCGTGTTCCGTCTTCTTGTGGAAGAACTTTAAAAAATGATGTAATCTCCTCGTGCAGCATAAAATAACCCCTCTCTTATCTCTTGCTCAATATACCCTAAGTACATTTATTGTACCATAAACGACTATAACAGCTGTATTTCCCTGCTCAAAACTGTATATTACCTCTTATTCATTTATAGGGTAACTAAAAACGAAAAGCGTGTGAATCATTTGATCCACACGCTTTTTTATTATACTTTAACTCTTGCAATTAACACTTTTAATCATGCCTTTAGAGTTTTTTTATTTTTTCTGTCGCATTTGTTTTGTGACACTTTTCCATTTATTACGCTCTGCACGGGCTAAAAGAGCATCTTGCTTTCTCATCGCATAAGCAATTTCTTTTTGTAGTTTTTTATAATTAAACAACCGAGCTTCCTCCAATGTTCCCTCATCAATCGCGGCGCGAATTGCACAACCAGGCTCATTTTCATGTTGACAATCTCGAAAGCGACATTTTTGAGCAGCTTCTTCAATATCAGAAAAGGCTGCGTGCATTGCACCGCTTCCTTCCCAAAGCTGGAGCTCTCTCATTCCCGGTGTATCAATAACAAGTGCACCAGTTGGTAATTGGAACAATTCTCGATGTGTTGTTGTATGCTTTCCTTTACTATCACTCTCACGAATTCCGCCTGTTTTGGCCACTTCATTTCCCATTAAAGCGTTCAGTAACGTGGATTTCCCTGCCCCCGAAGAGCCAATAAGCGCAATTGTTTTTCCTGGTTGTAAAAATTGTTGCAATCGTTCTATTCCTGTTTGATGCAAACTATTAACTGCAAAAATAGGCACTCCAATTGCAATCGTCTCTGTTTCCATTATTTTTTGCTCTATATTTGTACATAAATCACTCTTTGTTAAAATAACGACAGGCATCGCTCCGCTCTCATATGCTAACAATAAATAGCGCTCAATTCGCCTCACATTAAAATCAGCATTTAAAGCATTAACTAAAAAGAGATAATCTACATTTGCTGCGACAATTTGTTCCACCGTTTTCTCTCCAGCTACTTTTCTAGAGAAAGAACTTTTTCTTGTAAGTACAGTATGAATCATTGCTTTCTTTTCTTCTGGAAATTTCGTTATACTTACCCAATCACCTACTGCAGGATAATCACCCTTTTCCAATGCTTCATAACGAAATTTCCCTGTTAGCTCAGCTACATATTCACCATCTTCGCATATAACCCGATACATATGTTTATGCTCTAACAAAACACGTCCTACTTCATATTGCTCCGATAATTGCTCTTCAAAATGTGTATCCCATCCAAATTCCACTAAATAATTACGATTCAATCTCGAATCCTCCCTAAAATGTTTACTGGGGAAGGATATAACGATTCTTTATAAAGCTTCGTCCGTTCCTTCCTTATTTGTATTAACCGTGTAAATTTTATAAACAATCGACATAATACATCACTCCGTTCTTATTAGATTTAATTATATTATATGAAATTTCAAATAAAATTTCCACCACTTATAACAGAATTATCAGATTAAAAAGCCTATATAACAAAAACAAACTTTCTCAATCTATACACATAAAATTTAAAAAGGAGTAAACACGCCAAAAACAGAATGATATTTACTAAAAGGAGTGGGTTTGATGGATATGTATTCGTGGCTAACTGCTCTTCTCGTTGGTGGAATTACCGGTTTTGTTGCCCATCTTATCAATCATCAAGGCAAATTATTGCTTCCACGCCGATTAAAAACGTTTTTCCATCTTGGCTTTTTAGCTGATATCATCACTGGTAGCCTCGCTGCCTTACTTGGCCTTGTTTTATTTGATGCGACAACTATAAAAGAAATCATTAAAGTTGCAATCGTTACTGCTATTTCTGGCCAAACATTTTTACTTCATCAAGCGCTTGGAGGAGAACAAGCAAAGAATACGCAAATGAATAAAGCAAATGAAAAAATACAAGAAATTGACAAATTATTAAAGCGTTAATATGTACTACAATTTGCAATTTACTGATATAATGAAAAATAAAAATGCTGAATGAAAGCGTCTGTCAGAAGAGAGGGTGTTTCGTATGGCAAACAAAAAAATAGAAGATTTCTTAACAGACTCTGAAAAAGAGGAGCTGATAGAAAACTACAAATGTTTACGAGAAGCCCGCACAAAGCGAGAAGCAAACTATTTTGGCGAAGCAGTAAACGATTTGTTAGATAAAGCAAAACAACGTATTATTAAAGAAGCCGGTATTAAAGATGAAAATGCTGCAACAATCCATCCAAAGCGAAAAGCACTGTTTTAATATATACATGAAAACAGTGCTTTTTCCTTTCAATTTACATAGTGTATGTATGTTTTTTATATACATTATGAAACTATTCTTTGTTTTGTTTCAGATTCTATATCTTTTATAATTCCAGCCCGTTTAAACGTGAATAGAGAAAAGATATACATGCTAGCTGTAAACATCCCGATAGCAGAAAAATTGTGAAATATAACATATAAAAAACCCGCTAAGGCTGCCCCAATCATTTGTCCAATATACATTGATGAATTAGTCAGCGCGGCAATAGTACCTCTTGCTGACTGTGATAATGATTGTAATGCACTCATCATAATAGTAAACAAAATACCTGTTATGAAAAATATAATAAAGAAGAGCACCTCTATAAGTAACACATATTTTAATTGAGGCAATATCAAATACAAAACAGCAAGCACAATTATCCCCCCATATAACAAGCGGATCTTACCAAACTTATTGACAAGTTTAACGCCAAACAAATTGCCTGTTAAATTCCCAAATCCCAATATAAGCATAGCGCTTCCAATTTCATTTACTTCTAATTGAAATTGATCTGATAACCATTTTCCTAAAAATGAGAAAGCTGCAAAGTTACCCGTTTGAAATAAGAAATAAGCAAAAAATGACGGTACTGTTTTTGATTTATGTAATAACTCGTTATAACGACTAAAAACTGTTTGTTTTTGAGATTCTTGTTGTAACGGTCGTAAATGAGGCAGTATAAAATATATGAGTATTCCCAATATAGCGGAACAAATTCCAATTACAAAAAACGGAGTAGAATAATGGACAGATGCAAGATAAGCTCCGATAGGTAATCCCAACATTTGTGACAAAGATAATCCAGCTGTAACAATTCCTATACATTTCATAATATGCTGAGGTGATACAAGGAGCGGGATAGACGCCCATACTTGCGGTGATACAAACGCTGCACTAACGCCAGCTAAAAAACGAAAGGTAATCATCCACCAAAAGGTAGGAGCTATACCACATAAAAACGTACTAATTGAAAAAAATATCATTCCACCTAGTATAACCCGCTTTCTATCTATACCATCAGAAATGGGACCAGCAATTAACGCAAATAGAGCATATCCTAATGCGTATGCACTTACCATCCAACCTGATATTTCCGTAGAGACATTATATAACTCTTGCATTGTGGGTAAGAGGGGTGAAATTAAAAATGTATCTGTTCCTATCATAAACATGATCATAAAAAATAAAAATATCGTTTTCTTCACCATAAACACCCTTTCTATATAAATCCATTTTAATTTTCGACATATAAGTCTCTGCTATGTAGCATACAATATGCCCTGTATAGCTTACTCCCTTAGTTTTAACCTTGCATGTGTCAGGAAAAGGCCCTGACCGCTTCTATACACGGCCAGATGCTCTCGTCCTTCCATAAAAGAAAGGGGGTTTTCTTCATCCCCCACTGATTATTAGCCCTCACCAATCGGGCTTTTACGGGCAGTTTATCTCCCACCTAACTTCTTACAGAAAAGCGGAAGCGGCTCGCTCAGAATCGCAGGACGCCCACGAATAGCGGGATAAAAACAACACATGCAGCTTTTCTCTTATTCCTCTTCTAAAATAGATTGAATCGTTTGCAAATCACTCTCAAGTAAAGTAACTCGATTTATTTCCACATTTTCTCTTATTTGCTCTACTTGTTTTCCTCCTGGAATGACAGCATCAATCCCGTCTTGTGCAAGCAACCAAGCTAACGCTAAATTTGGCATAGTCGTACTTCTCTCAGTTGCAAATTTCTTTAGTTTTTCTACCTTCACAAAATTCTTCTTATATACATCCTCTTCAAATAAAGAAATACTTCTTCTCCAGTCTCCTTCACTCAATTGCAAATTTTTTGGATATTTACCACCTAAAATTCCAAAAGCAAGAGGTCCATATGGAATAAATGAAATATTTTGTTCAATACAATACGGAATTAATTCTTTTTCCGCAGTCCGATCTAACATGTTATATGGCGATTGCAAAACAGCAATATCCCCATGCTGATTCGCTTCTTTTAACTGCTTAATATTAACATTTGAAATACCTATCGCTCGTATCTTTCCTTCTTCTTTTAATCGTACTAGTTCCCCCACTGACTCTGAAAATGGAGTTGTTGGATCTGAAAAGTGCAAATAATATAAATCTATATAATCTGTCTGTAACCGTTGTAAACTATGTTCTACAGCTGTTCTTATGTAACTAGGTTTATTGTTTATACGAGTAGTATCTCCTAATAACTTTTGAACCCCACCTTTCGTAGCAAGTACAATATCTTTTCGTTTTCTTCGTAACACCTCTCCTACCAACTCTTCTGAACGCCCAAATCCGTATACATCTGCCGTATCAAAAAAGGTAACTCCTCGACATAAAGCTTCTTCTATCATTTTCGTTCCTTCTGCCTCATCAATATTTGAGTATAAGTTATAGCCACCAACCGCATTTGTTCCAAAACCAATTTGTGAAACTTCCAATTTTGCCTTCTGTAAGGTTACTAATTTCATTTTTCTATCCCCTTTATATTTCTATTGTTCCAATATATTCGAACAATAGAAATATATCATGATATATGTTATAGTGCAAATAGAAAATAAACTACGTTATGAAAAGCAGGTGGAAAAATGCGAACTCTATATCATCCAAATCGTGAGGAAATTCGACTCTCCTCCGTATTATATGCACTTAGCGATCAAATCCGATTAAAGATTGTAAACGACTTACTGACATGCGGTGAACAGTCTTGCGGGGCTTTAAACATCCCTATCGCAAAATCCACACTCTCTCATCACTTTAAAGTATTGCGAGAGTCTGGTGTTATGTATACGAGAATCGAAGGAACACAGCGTTTCATCTCCATTAGGGCAGAAGACCTAAACAAGAGATTTCCAGGATTATTAGACGCTATTTTACAAGCGACAGAACCTTATTAATAACTAAAAAGAGCATCTTCATAAAGATGCTCTTTTTAGTTATTAATATGAAAATGTAATTGTTAGCAAAGAATATCCATTTTGCGCCTGGTAAGGAGCTACCTGATATGACACTCGCTTTGCTCCTTTTGGCCAAGCAACTTCATTCAGTACTTTTTTTACATCATTCATCGTGTTATCGATTGTTTGATGGTAACGAAGTTCTACCTTCTCTTGTTTCGTTGTAAATTTTTGCTGTAATTTTTGTTTTAACTGGTTATAATTTTCAGCTCCAAATTCTGCCGCTAAATAAACAAGATTTGTATCTTTTAAGATTTGTTGATAAATAGGAGCTTTCTTATTTCCTGCTTTAATTTTATTTGTTAACTCATTATAATAGCTTGTATTTGCAGCTGGATATTTACTACGGTCCCATTGATGATCTTTATTCATTTGCTCATCGGACAAGTTAAAATAAGAATACGTAACACGTCCTTGTTTATCCGGAACTGGATCATCAAATGTCGTATCGAGGTGATACCATTTTCCATCAATATTCACAAGGTTCCATGCGTGAGGCTGTCCATTCCCAGTTCCTGTTACAATATGAGATTGAATTCCCGCTTCTTTTAATAACTGATAAGTTAATAGCGCATATCCTTGACAAACTGCCGAGTGTTTTGCTAGCGCTTCGTATGCAGTGTAAGCGTGCAGTGATGTATCATATGAAGTATTTTTCACTACATAGTCATGAATGGCTTTTACTTTTTCATTTTGATCCATTCCAGCTGTAATTATTGAATTTACAATTGATTTTGCTTGCTTCATCACATACTGTGATTGTTCCTTCGTTTCTCGGTATGATATATTCAATGTAAATGAATAGTTCCCTGGTACACCGCGAATCGAAAACTTTGTACCGCTTACATTGTATTTTAAATATTCATCCTTTTCCAATGTTTGATTATAAGCTTGCACCAGTGTATTTAAAACTTCATTTATGTTTGAATTCTTTGTCTTATAAACAATGGTAATGTTTGTTTCATGATTATTTAAGTGCTGTTGTAATTCTTGTTGAAATGCCGCAATCAGTTTTGCATCGCTCACAGAATTATTATCTGCTGCTTGTTTTGTAGCAGCATATGAGACTGAAGGCATATGAAGAGTTCCACTTATAATAGACGAACAAAGTGCTATAGTTGATAAACATTTTACAGATTTCTTCATTTCATCACATCCTAGTAATATAAAATAATTTAAAAATGTATTTCTTACATATAAAAATATATCTGAATTCTATCAAAAAAGAAAATACATTTTTTATATTTTAACGTATTTTCGAAAGAAATTCACATGAAAATAATGCTAGACAATCCGAATCCTTTGGCATCACCTAAAAATGAATGTGCTTAATTAACTCGATATAATTGAAGAAGCAATTTCCGTTCCCACGTGAAACTGCTTCTTCAATTTATAAACTTTGTAAAATACAACAAGCGTTTTCAAAACGACGTTGCTTTATATCTTCATTTGCAATACAGAAATATAACATTCCCATATCTCCCCACATCATGTTCAAATGTTGCTCATCAGAATCTACTTGAAATAATAATGTCATCTCACTATGATGCACATTCATATATTCTTGTGCTTCTTCAAACACTTCTGTTTGAACGGAAAATGGTGTGCCAAAAATTTGATGATTGTCATAGTGATCCGGTATTAATTCTTCCAATAATTGCAAGAAACGATCTGAATCATCTTCGTTTTCAATAAACAACTCAGGAAGTTTTTGCACCTTTTCAAATGTAATTCTACACTGAGAATATTGCCCTTTCATTTGATGTGTTTTTTGTAACTCCTCTATTGTTCCATCATAATATAAAACACGCCAGCCTTCTTTTACGTTCGAATTTCCATACACTTCATAAAAATCTTCCTGCTCATCATCAGCAAAATAAAAGAAATATAACATGCCCTTTTCAGGCAAATCATTTTTTATACCTACAGCTTGAATTTCAGCTAAATTAAACTGGGCAACAAAGCGAAGAGGGCGCCCTTTATAAGTGGGATATGCCAACTCTGCTGGTAAATCAGGTGATCCACCCATTTTTGAACATCCTATCGGCAATATCTCTTCTTGTGTTGGCACTACTTTTATACATTCAAATGCCGCCATTAACAATTCATCCTTTATATGATTTAAGTGATACTTTTCAATTAATTCTTCAATATGTTTCATCATACAAATTCCTTCCTCTACATGATTATCTACATCATATCATGAAATTTGATAAAGCTTCTTTCGTTTTTTCTTGATTTCTACCTGTACTGCCCATTATAAAAAAGGGCTTGTTCATTATAATCGGAATGTCTTTCGACCACATAATATACAGTGTTCCTACAAACATGCAAACTTTTCATCCTTTGTAAGACATCCTCAAAATTCCCACTTTGTTTATCCAAAATTTTTATAGTAAGGAGGAAATAAATATGGGTTATGGATATGGCGGTTGTGGATATGGTTACGGTTGCGGAGGCGGTTGCGGATTTGGCGGCTTTGCTTTATTAATCGTTTTATTTATCCTTCTTATCATCATCGGAGCGAGCTGCACTGGTAGCTTTTTCTGCTAAGTAATCTTTAACAACTATTGTAAAAAAGCACGTGCTTGTCGTGCTTTTTTATTTTCTTTAACTAAATAAATAATAAATTGAAAGGAACTGCAATTATGAAAATAGATGGTGTTTTTGAAGGTGGCGGAGTTCGAGGAATTGCACATGTTGGAGCAATTTGTGCATTAGAAGAACATGGTTATGAGTGGGAGCGAGTCGCTGGTACATCAGCCGGTGCTATTATAGCCGCACTGCTCGCATGCGGTTATACAGGAAAAGAATTGAGAACAATTATAAATGATGCTAATTATCCAAACTTCATAACAAAAACATGTTTGGATAAAATCCCCCTTATCGGAAAAGGAGTAAATGTATGGTTCAAAATGGGAATATATAAAAATGATTTTATAGAACAATGGTTGAAGGATTTATTATCCCAAAAAGGAGTTTATTGTTTTAGCGACTTACCTAACCCAGGCAGCTTAAAAATTATTGCTTCTGATATCAGCAATGGAAAAATGGTTATTTTCCCAGATGACTTACCTCATTATGGATTTCCTAATAAAAAATTTTCTATTGCAGAAGCAGTAAGAATGAGCGGGACGATTCCTTTCTTTTTTCAACCTGTAAAATGGAAAACTCCTAAGTGGAAGAACCCTTGCTATATGCTTGACGGAGGTATTCTCAGTAATTATCCGATATGGATTTTCGACGCACCAAACATTCCACGCTGGCCTACCTTTGGATTTCATTTTGTGAAAGACGAAATTCAAGCTGAACCTGTGCATTATGAAGAACCTATTTCTATGTTTAAAGGGCTATTTAAAACAATGATGCAAGCCCACGATTTACGCTATCTCAATACAGAAACAAGGGCACGCACAATTAAAATCCCTACTGGGAATATTACGAGTACCAACTTCAATTTAAGTAATGAAGAAAAAGAATGGCTCTATCATTCTGGCTACCAAGCAGCTAAAAAATTTCTAAACTCTTGGAATTTTCAGCAGTATATACGTCAATATCGTGGCGGACCACCTCGTGCTACATACAGCCAACCTACTAATTATGATAAGCAATAAAATAAAACTATATATATCCACTTTCCCTGCTTTCATTCTTTGCGCAATCGGTATACTGTTTCTTCCAACTCCACATCCTAAATCCAATGCAGTAACGCTTTGTTGGTCTTGAAATACATTCATCATCTCAATAACACCCGAAACTGGCTTATATAACCATGACCCTTCTTCAAATAATTTATAATTAGAATAGCAATGTTCGTGATACTCTTTTTCTTTCTGTCTTATATGTTGAATCCGGCTCATTTCTTTTCAGCTCCTTTCTTATGTAACACGTATACACTTTCGCATAAAAATACAGAATTCCCTCCTTGACTCCAACTATACTGTATACAATATAGTTAAAGTAAATACAAAAAAAGACAGTAGCCACATTGGCTACCATCCTTTTACGGATATTGCAATCCCTCTGCTTCTTCCTCCGTAATAATTATATAACGCTCTCCCGTTCTTAACCCTAACAGTTCTGCTTTTTCAATTGCTTCTTGTTTTGTTTCTGCATAAGCAGCTAAATATTTTGTTCCATTTATCACTTGGCAAATTACATAGCGTTTCATTTTCATTCTCCTTTTAAACTACTCTTTCGTATTTATTGTTTTATTTCTTGTATAATTCGTGCAAGCTTTTCAATTCCTTTTTCAATATCGTGCAGTGATGCATAAGAGTAAGAAATTCGCAAATGTTGTTCAGCGTGCCGATCATACAAATTGCCTGGATTCAGTAAAATACCTTCTTGTAATGCTTTATAAAATAGTTTTTGCATAGAAAATCTCAAATTTATATGTAACCAGATGTAAAAACCACCTTCTGGTATATTCCACGTTGCAATATGCGCAAAATGTTTTTCCAATGCATGTAATGCAATATCTCTACGCATTTGTAACTGTCGCCGGATACGATGTAAATGTTCTTCGTACAATCCGCTTAAAAACCAATGAGCAGCAACTTGTTGTGACACAGAACTTGATCCATAATCTGTTTGCATTTTAATATCTGCTAATCGATTAATAACAGCCTCTGGTCCTACAATCCAGCCAATTCTCAATCCTGGACTAATTGTCTTAGACATACTTCCAATGTAAAGTACACTCCCACTTCTATCATATGCCTTTAATGGCTTTGAAGATGGAGATCCGAACCACAAATCTTGATACACTCCATCTTCTACTATAGGTAGACCAATTTCATTACAAGTTTCTACAACACCCTTTCTTCTCTCATGATTCATCAAAGTCCCAGTTGGATTATGAAAAGAAGGAATAGTATAAAGAAGTGAGCTATCAAATTGCTTTGTATATTTTGAGATAAGTGTTGGTTGTATTCCATCTTGATCCATCGGAATACCAATTAAACGCATCCCTGCTGACTGAAAAATATTAAGTGAATATAAGTAAGAAGGTTTTTCTACTAGAATTGTTGCTCCTTTTTGTAATAGCCCCATAGAAATTAACTGTAAAGCCTGAATGCCTCCTGAAACAACTAAAATAGATGAGGTTGATGCCTGTATTCCTAACGTTTGTAAATACTTGGCTAGTTGCTCACGTAGTAAAATATCTCCTTTTGGTTCTTCATACCCTAATGGTATACACTGTTTCGAAAGAATACTCATAATATGTTTGGTCTTCTCTTGTGGCAAAAGCTCTGGCGAAAGTTCGCCTGTCCCTAAGCGAATGATATTCGGATCAAACTCGGCCTGGTTAATCTCTCGAATTATAGGTAAATTAGGATAATGCATTCCGGTATCAACATACGAATTCCAATTCAACGGTGCCGAAGAAGTTAATAGCCCCCATGTGTTATTTATTACTCTCGTTCCTTGTCTTCCTTTTCCTTCAATTAATCCTTGAGCAGCTAATTCATCTAATGCAGTAACAATTGTACTTCTGTTAACTTTAAAGGCATCAGCTAACGTTCGTTGAGACGGTAATTTCGTACCGATTGTCCACTCTCCATTTGCAATTTTCTCTTTTATATAATCTTCAATTTGCTTATATAAAGGAATTGGAGACAAAGTATTGGGTTTCCAATCAAGCTGTTCCATAATATCACTCCAATTTTATTTCTACAATTACAGTATATACTTTGGTTGGGTCATCATCCATCCATATGGATGGATACAATTGATATTTCGCTTTATATACTAGACACCAATAAGTAATTATTACACCAAAAAACGCTTTTACATAGGAGGTGAAAAAATGAGTGAAGCATTTCTTCATGGCATCATTCTTGCATTTGGACTTATTATACCTTTAGGTGTACAAAATGTGTTTGTTTTTAATCAAGGTGCCAGTCAATCTACATTATTTAAAGCTGCTCCAGTTGTTATAACGGCGGCAATCTGTGACACTATTTTAATTTTGGTTGCTGTACAAGGCGTATCTCTTGTACTATTAACATTTTCCTGGTTAACAACTGCACTCTACACAATTGGATTTTTCTTTCTTCTTTACATGGGATGGGCAATATGGAAAAGTGAACCTACCGCGTCCCAAAATGAAGAACAAACAATTTCAATAAAAAAACAAATTGTATTTGCAGCTTCTGTCTCTTTATTAAATCCACATGCTATTTTAGATACGATTGGAGTGATTGGAACAAATTCCATTCAATATATAGGAACTGAAAAATGGGCATTTACCTTCGCAACAATTTTCGTTTCTTGGCTATGGTTTATTGGATTAGCGATTGCTGGACGGATACTAGGGAAAGTTGATGCATCCGGAAAACGAATACAACTATTAAATAAAATTTCTGGTGTGATTATTTGGGGTGTTGCATTTTATATGTTGGTGAAACTATTCACTTAATTACATTCGACTATTAAACGTATCATTAGATAGCTAAGAAACACTCTTTACGATGTAAAGAGTGTTTCTTAGCTATCCTTTTAACCGAATAGTAAATAAGAAAAAGGCTGGCAAAAAGCCAACCTTTTTCTTATTTATTAGATTCTGATTTCTTAGCAATCCCAAGATGATCATTCAATTGTTTTGATATTTCTTTTACATTTTGCTCATCTGGTTGATAATAATAAATACCATTCATACGTTTGTCTGTACCTTGTACTTGTATTTTTTCTAACTTCAAGTCTGTTCCTGCCATATTTTTTGTAATTGCCAACATATCATTGAATGTTAAATTTGTTTTCAAGTTTCGATCCACTGCATCTAATAATGAACTAAGCTTTGTAATTGAATTCATTGATGTTGCTTTTTTAATAATTGTTTCCATTACAAGTTGCTGTCTTTGCCCACGCATTGCATCGCTATCAATTTTCCGCGTTCTCGCCAACGCAAGCGCTTGTTCTCCATTTAAATGTTGGTATCCTTTTTCAAGATGGATGGCACCAGCTTGGTCTTTACTATCTTGTTCCGTAAAAGTAACCGGCACATCAATATCAATTCCACCAAGTGAATCCACTATTTTAATGAACGATTCAAAATTAAATTTCACATAATAATCAACAGGTACATTTAAAAAACGTTCAACCGTATCACGTGTACTTTCCACACCGCCAAATACGTGCGCATGTGTAATTTTATCTAATTTCTTTCGTGACGGTATATATACGCGCGCATCACGAGGAATGCTCACTAACTTTACCGATTTATCATTTTTATTAATCGTTGCCAATAACAACGCATCTGTACGAACCGCTTCACCATATTGACTTTTTCTTTGCTCACTTTCATCAACGCCCATAATTAAAATAGAAATATTATCTTTTAAAGGAGCCACCTCTGTATCACGTTTATCAGATTTATTTATTTCTGCATAAGAATTACTTACAACCGCTTTTGCTTTACTATATATAAAGGAACTGTAGCTTATTCCTCCAATGACGAGAAATAGAACAGGAATGATCAAAAACAATAAAAAACCTCTTTTTTTAGAGCGCTTCTTTTTCTTTTCACTTCTACTTGTTGCTTCCATGTCCGTTTTCATTTCACTTCCTCCTTTCAAAACATCTCCTATTAGTTTAATTGAAATGTAACATCCTTTGTATCGAATTACATTTCATCAACCTTACATTTTTGTAAGAATTCATAATGTGCGAATCATAGCTTTTCGCTACAGAAAAAATAACATCGCTTTGTGACAAAATGATGACAACGAAATTTTAACACAAATATTTTTTGAAATCCCAAGTAATCTTTCTCTTATTTGGCATAATTTTCAATAATATTTTATGAAATCATTAGAAACAAATTACATTTTGATTATACAGACAAAAAAATCTAGCCCTCAAACATTTGAGGGCTAGATTTTTTAACTCGCTTTAAAGCCGCCACCTAATACGTCTCGTACATCATGAATCACAACAAATGCATTTTGATCTTTTCGACCTACAACTTGTTTTAATTGAACGAGCTCTTGTTTATTAATAACAACATATAACACTTCCTTATTATTTCCTGTGTAACCACCTCGTCCTTCTAATACTGTTACACCGCGTGTCATATTTTGCATAATGGATTCTCTAATCATATCTGGATTGTTTGAAATAATAGTCACTGCTGTTTTTGTATTTAATCCTTCCACAATAAAATCAATAACCTTTGCACCGATAAAAACTGCTACAAGTGTATACATCGCCTTCTCTTGTCCAATAATAAATACTGAGCCAGCAATAACAACGATATCGATAATTAGTACACCTTTCCCAACACTCCAGCCTAAATATTGATTTGCTAACCTAGCTATGATAGCTGAACCGCCTGATGTACCACCTGCACGAAACATACACCCTAAACCAACACCAACAAAACTCCCAGCAAAAAGAGCTGCTAATAATGTATCGTGATTTACCGGAGTTGCCACACCTTCTGTAATATATAAAAAGAAAGATGTAGATATAATACCAAGAATTGTATATACCATCGTTTTCTTATCAAAAAATTTATAACCAATTGCAAGTAAAATAGCATTCATTATAAAATTTACAGCACCAGGAGACCAGTCAAACAAATAGTAAGTAATTACCGTAAGACCGATAATTCCTCCTTCTGATAATCGGTTTGGAATAGCAAAAAAGTTAATTCCAATTGCAAATAATAACGACCCAATTACAACAAGTATAATCTCTTTCATACGTTCATTCATTACGTTTTCCTCCCGTCTTTTCCTATATGTATCTTTCGTTCTAATCTCTATACACCTTAGGAAATCAAATTGTCTCTCTCCATTTCTCTGCATGTTTCTCTATCATTTCTATTAGCGTCTCCATCGCTGGTGTCAACCATTTATTTTTATGATACGCCAATTCAGTTGTAACAAAATCCTCACTGTACATCCACGGCAAAGCAATTAACTTTCCACGCTCAATTTCTTCTTTAACTGTAATAAACGGTAAATACGATAACCCTAGCCCGCACATAACCGTTTGTTTAATTGCCTCTATACTCCAAAAATGAATACGTGAACAACTAATCCCTTCTTCTTTTATCCACCTTTCTAGTAAGTCTCGATAACTCCCCGGCTCAGTAAGCAATAACATTTCTCCTTCTAAATCAGCAGGAGTAACATTTTTCCGCTTCGTTAACGGATGCCCCGGCGGAGCAACAAGCACAATTGTTTCTCTAACAAGCGAACGAGTGACAATATCTACACCTAGTTTTTCAGGATTTGTAAATAAAGCAAAATCAAATTTCCCTGACTTTAATTCATTATGCAACTCCTGACTCTCTGATGGCTGTAAAATGATATGGACTTGCGGATACTTCCTTTTAAATTCATATAAAATAACAGGTAATCGATATATCATTAAAGACTCATTTGCTCCAATACGTATCGTTCCTGACGGTTCACCGTTCATTTGAGATGATTCCAACGCCTCATTTGATAATGCCAATATTTTTTGCGCGTAAGAAAGCATATGCTCTCCTACCTCAGTTAAAACTACCTTTTTACCGAGGCGATCAAACAACGGACTTCCAATTTCTTCTTCCAAGGATTGAATATGATTTGTGATTGTTGATTGTGTATACCCGAGTCTTTCTCCGGCTCGTGTAAATCCTCCACTCTCTGCTACAATAATAAAAGTTTTCAAATGACGCAGCTCCATAATAATGCCTCCTGTTGTACAATCGTTATTTCATCCTCAATAGCATGAATTACGGTTTATGTATGTATAAAGATTACAAGATTCTCGTATCATCAATTTATTGTTATAACTACATTTCCATCATAACGAAAAATGATATTAGAAGGTATATGAAGTGAAACCTTTTCTGAAACATTCATGAAGCTAACTATTCTCATAGAAATAGTTAGCTTCATGAGTAAACTTTATACATTCTTAATCTTTCACGCCTAAATTAAATACGATTGATTTCAAATGTAAGCTGCCAATTTAAATAACTGGCCATTCTCAAATTACATACAGCATATAAAGAAAATAGATAACAGTCCTATACACTCACCTAATCACCATTATATATTTATAACAAAAATAAATAAAATGAATTATTTTAATAGAAATCATTTAAAAAAATGATGGGTATATAAATACAAATTGAAAAACCGACATAATAACCCCTTTCTTTTTAGGTGGACAAGAGCATCTGGCCATGCATAGCAGTGACTTATATGTTGAAAAATTAAAATGAACTTATATAGATTGAATTAAAATAGGATTCTACTTCTCTTCACTATATAATGCATGTTTTCATACAATGTTACAAAACAGAATCTGTATAAAGTGAAACTTTAATCAGTGGGGGTTTTCTTCATCCCCCACTGATTATCAGCTCTCACCAATCGGGCTTTTACGGGCAGTTTATCTCCCACCTAACTTCTTAAGAAAGGCGGAAGCGGCTCGCTCAGAATCGCAGGACGTTGGAGCACCCGACAGAGAGGCGCTTTCTGCCTCGTCCGAGGGGGCGAAACGACCGGAGATTCTAGCCGCTAGAGCTGGACAACAAAGAAATGTGGAAGTGGCTCGTCCAGAATGTGAGGGGGATGGAGCTTCTGACGTAGAGGTGTTTTTTACCTCGCAGGAAGAAGCGAAGCCACCGAACATTCTAGCCACTGAAACTGGACAATGCTTTCGCTGAATTTTGAGATGGGAGTATTACTGCCCGTTAATGCGGGATAAAATTATTACAAATACTAGAAAGACTGCTATGTCCATGTTGAGAAGCTATCTTTACAAACCACACAATCATCTGGTATTATTACCTGGTACTTAAAATTAACTATAATCAATCTATTAAACACGAAAAACAAATGAACTAAGCTCACAGAAATTTTTTCTTACGTCCTGTTTTTAAATACAAATCCCATAGAAAATGGGTCGTATCATAAAATAGATTTGTTATTCTTCATTTTGAAATATGATATTCTAGAAAATCCTATTATTTCATTGTTTCAAGCATAATCTGTTGCCTAAACTTACTAGTGATAACAACTTTCTAGTAGAACATATTTTCTTTTTCTACCATAGACTTGAAAGGGGCATACTTTTGCAAACAAAAAAAGATTTTAAGAAAAAAACGATTATATTCATTCATGGATTAGTTGGAAATCGTCGCGCATTTAAAAAAGAGTGTAAACTATTTTCCTCATCTTATAACATCATCACGTATGACTTACTTGGTCATGGCGATGACAAAGGACAAGCCATTGACTTTTCTTTAAATCAATTAGTCGGGCAATTGTCAGATTTATATGAAAAAGAAGGAATTCAGCAAGCTCACATTTGCGCCCTAAGCTATGGATGCTATATTGCCACTATATTTGCTCATAAGTATCCTGAAAAAGTATTGAGCCTTTGTCATATTGGCGGTCATTACAATAACCCATCTATTTTGTTTAATGTCTTTCAAAAGTTTTGGGAGAAACGAAATAATGAATACTCTTCTTGGCTTTATCAGTATGCAAGTACTATATTTCCAAGTGGCATACTAAAAGCCAATCCATTTGCAATTGTTTCCAAAAATATTTACTATCGATTTGGGTTACAATTACACTCATCTATTATTCGAGAGTCACTACGGCATCGTTTGGAATTCGATTTAAAATCTCGATTACGAGAACTTACACAACCCATTTTATGGGTAATGGGAGAACATGATCATCTCTATAAATCTTGTTTATTTGATTTAAAATCCATTCTTCCAAATGTTTCATATAAAGAAATCCCCTTAGCTGGTCATGCTGCAAATATCTTTCGACCAAATTATTTTTACGATTTATATTCTCAGTTTTTACGAGACACATCATCATAATATAAAGTGAAACTTTAATCAGTGGGGGTTTTCTTCATCCCCCACTGATTATTAGTTGAACCAATCGGGCTTTTACGGGCAGTTTATCTCCCACCTAACTTCTTTGCTTTCGCTGAATTTTGAGGTGGGAGTATTACTGCCCGTTAATGCGGGATAAAATTATCTTTTATTTAATAAAGAGAGTCGCATACTAACGCGACTCTCTTCTCATATGTAAACTATATTTAAGTGCAACCACACTTTTCCATACACATCTAATCCATATATTTTTAAAGTTCATTTTATGTTGTTTTTTCAATTTGTATACATATAGAGATATGTTAAACAGATAAAGTTCTACACATCCAAGTGAGATCAAGTGAAAAAATTATCAATTTGCTATTACTCTACTTTTTAATACTCTTCACTATAAGCGAAGAATATACCTCTGCTCCTGCTTTCGTCAAATGAACCCCATCTGGTTCAAAGTATTCTTGCTTCCCAGCACTAGCTGAATACCAATCAACTAGCGTAACATTTGAGAATTTTGACGCTATTTCTTCTAACTTTTTATTAACCAATGATTCCCATGGACGCGGCACTCTTGTATTAATCAATACAACTTTACGTTCATTACCTATTAATTGGATTAGTGATGTTATTTGCTCAGTAGTAAACGCTCCATTTGTACCCAATCCAATAATAACACACGCCCCTAAGGTACCCTCTTTTTTCATTCTGTCTACCGCAGCGGTCGCTTCAGACATTTGCCTTCCAATTTTCGCATCAATCCTAATATTAGGAAAAGTATTTTTTAAATTGGGAGAGACATCAATCATAATTGAATCTCCAATAGCTGTAATCGGCGCAGATTCTTTAGACCCCTTAGAATTAACTTCTTCTTTGTTTTGTGATGGTTTATCAGCCGGTTCTTCCCAAGCTACCTCTGGATGTTTAGGCTGATCTTTTTGCTGTGTTTGTATCGCCTCTACTTTATTTTTAGGGTTTTCTTTTGCTTTGCCTGCTGTCGATAAACCAAAACTAGCTGTCATAGTAACCAATATTGCAAACGCTAAAGCTAACTTACCGCCTAACGCTAAGTTTCTTATTTCTAAGTTACGTAAACGAATATTCCTCAATGCGCCTTGGCGAATTGGATTTTCGATAAACTTCCATGAAATTTGCGCAATAAACAAAATAAGAAAAAATTGGAAAATAGCCCTCGTAAGCTGAAATTCTCCTGTACTTACTTGCGGACTTGTTAATGTGATGATCGGATAATGCCAAAGGTATATCCCATAAGATCGAACTCCAATCCAGCGCAAAGGTCTAAACCTTAAAAACACACTAACACGGCTAGCTGGATGAGCAAGGTTCGCTACTAATAATGCAGTAGCAATCGATAAAAGGAACATTCCTCCGCGGTATAGGAATGGATCATATTGATTCGTCTTCCAAAACATAACGAGAATAATAAGAAGAGAAATCCCTCCAATTATATCCAGAACGAGACGAGCTGGTGGGATAATTTTATTAGCTAATCTACTGCTCGGCCAAATGAAAGCAAGTGCTGCACCAATCAGTAAGGCAAACGCCCTTGTATCGGTACCATAATACACTCTGCTTGGATCAGCGCCTGGTACATATATCATTGCCATCGCGACAGCTGAAGCAATCGCTCCGAGAAAAATAAATAAAGTCAGACGTGATTGTTTTTTTATATAAGTAAGCCCTAAACTAATAATAAGCGGCCAGACCACATAGAACTGTTCTTCAACAGCTAACGACCAAAAATGATTTAGTGGAGAAAGTTTACCGAAGCTATCAAAATATGATAATTTGTGATAAATATACCACCAGTTACTAAAATAAAATAAAGCTGCTACCGAATCTCCACGCATTTTTCCAAGTAATGAACTATGGAAAATTGTAATCCACGCTAAAGTTATAACAAGCATGACAAGCATTCCTGGAAGCAATCTCCTTGCCCGGCGCAACCAGAAATTCTTCAAGTCGATTCTCCTGTTTTCCTTCCACTCAACAACAAGAATATCCGTAATTAAATAACCCGAAAGTACAAAAAACACAGTAACACCTAAAAATCCTCCAGGTATCCAGTTAAAATTGATATGATACAAAATAACACCTAGTATGGCTAGGCCCCTTAGACTGTCTAATCCAACCATATAACGACTATTTTTCTTTAATGGTGTGGGCATTCATAGTCACCCCCATCTTTCTCTAAAAACTATGTAAATATTTACACTATGAAATTCTACCAATTTACACCTAACAAGTATAAACGAAATTCAAAATAAAAGTTACAAAAATAGTACATTGTCATAACAAACATACTTATTTTGTATAAAAATGCACACAATACATAAAATTTTACCATATCATCCATTATTATAACATTGTTTTATGCAAATGAAATTAAATACTTCATTACATTTCCCTTACCGAAAATGAAGTGAAAAAAGAATGTAATATCGTATTAGACTCTGTGAATAACCCCTAACAAATAAAGTGAAACTTCCATCAGTGGGGGTTTTTTTCATCCCCCACTGATGGTTAGTTGAACCAATCGGGCTTTTACGGGCAGTTATCCCCCACCTATCTTCTTCGCTTCTCTCTATCTTAAGGTGGGGGTCTTACTGCCCACGAATAGCGGGATAAAAATAGCCTACGTGATTTAGACTATTGTTGTATTAACAACGCCTTACCGATTTATTTCACTATACTTCTTTTTTTCTATTAAAATAGATTGCAATCCAATTGCAACTACTAATATACCATCTGCAAAATATCGTAAATTTAAAGGCGCTATTTCCTTTTTATTTTTAATTTTATTTCATTTTTATATTTCACCAGAATCCTAATGAACTATGAAATTGAACAGATTATTAAGTAAGTTGGGTTCAATTGAAAAAGAGTCTAATTATTCACGAAGCGAATTTCCTTATTAAAGAAAAACTCCCACTTGTTGGTTCTTAATTAAGAACATATAATTAGGATGAATTTAATTGAAAATAAAATATATTGAAAAATAAAGGGAGAGAGCTATGATTGAAAGTATATATAAAGAAAAAATATCAGTTATTATTCCCATTTACAATGTAGAGGATTATCTTGAAAGATGTTTACATACAGTGTGTGGACAGGTATATAAAAATCTTGAAATTATTCTTATTGACGATGGATCAACAGATAATTGCTTGCAGATTTGTAAGGAATTTGCAAGTAAAGATGACAGGATTAAAGTTATCCACCAAAGCAATCAAGGTGTAAGTTCGGCAAGGAATATGGGCCTTGATGTAGCAACAGGTAATTATATTGCATTTCCTGACTCTGACGATTATATTCACCCTGAAATGTATGAACGTTTATATTCCTTACTGAAAAAGTATAATGCAGATATGTCAGCTTGCTTTAGTAGAGGGTGTTGGGACAGTAATTATGCCGAACCTCCAAGAGATGATATTGAACTCAGAGTTTATGATAAAGTCGGTGCAATCAAGACAGTATTTGATCCAAAATATGAAATAAATGGAGTGGGAGTTGTTGTT
Organism: Bacillus cereus group sp. BfR-BA-01380; assembly: GCF_022663535.1. Classification (GTDB taxonomy): domain Bacteria; phylum Bacillota; class Bacilli; order Bacillales; family Bacillaceae_G; genus Bacillus_A; species Bacillus_A cereus_BB. Next base: position 38,380 of record NZ_JAKUFS010000011.1, read on the forward strand.
TCTAACAAACTGTATAAGAAAAGTTTATTTAATAATCTTCGTTTCAACACTCAATATAGACGTGCGGAAGATGAACAAATTATTTGTTTTTTGTTGAAAAGGGTCAATAAATACGTGATTACTGATGAAAGGTTATATTACTATTTCAATCGTCCAGACAGCGTACTTCATAGCAAATCAACCGAAGTTCAGCATATCAAAGAACATTTGGATATGCTGAATATATACGTCGAGAGACTAGCATTATTTAGAGAGGACGAGTTTAATGATATTTATAATATCTGTTTTCTTAATATGATGAATTTGACTATTACAGCTTTTTTTAATATGAATGACAATAAAATAAAAAAATCACTAGTCAAAAGCTATCGCTATCAATTCAATGAATTTAGGAAAAGAATCTTCAGTGAATTAACTGTAAAAGACAAAATTCGCTTTTTTACATTCAGAATCTTCCCACAAATGTATGTATTGATACTCTTTGCTTCGAGAAAAAATCATTAGAGTAACGTTTGACATTATAAAAACTGTGATTGCTATTCTTACTCAAGATAATCACTTTTGTTTCATTTGTTTCACTAATAATTGTTTTACTTCGTTATATGTTAACCCAGATTTCTTATTTAACTCCTTCACTTCATCAATATCAGTGCCAACAACAGTATACTTTTTCTCTTTGTTCATACTACACATCCTTTTTCAAAAAATTAACACATACTACGTTTTTATAAAATACAATTACATGTTTTTGAATAGTTGTAAATGAAACATTGTTTTTTCGTATTTATTCCCTAAAGGTAGCACTCTTACCCATTTACTCCATTTTCAATTTCTCTCTCTCGATTTTAAAAAAGTATTACGACATAGCGCAACACCTTCTTTCTATTGTTTCATAAAAATGTTTGATTATAAGTAAGTCTTATAACGTTGATTTATCAAATTTGGGCCCGAAATCCTCACGCTAAGCAAATTTCGACATTAAACGAGCCGATTTTTTTACTCTAAAAAAAATCGGCTCTCGCTTTGCTAAGTTTGTTGCAATGGACGAAGAGATTCCAATGTTGTCATATCTTTTACATTAAATCGATGTTCTCCAAGAAAGTTTATATGCTCCCATCCCAGATGGTGAAATATGTTTTAGCAATTCGTCATTGAAATCATACTTACTCTTTAATACTTCTATAGCCTTACTCAAATTAAAGTTTTTTAAACCTAATTGGACTTACCATTAAGAGAGCGAGGATTAAGGTAATCCATGCATTTTCATATGAAAACAATCCCATACCAGCCAATAGTAATCCAGCAGCTGGAATAGGTAATCCTTTAAAATATCCAATGGTTGGTTTAACACTAAATTTAGCTAATCTTAAAGCACCCATCGTTGGGAAAAGGATAAATGCCAAAGAAGTTAAAATAGATGGTGCTGCTATCGAATGAAATAGAAGTGCAGGAGCAACTCCGAAACTAACAATATCAGCTAAGGAATCCAATTCTACGCCAAACTCACTGTTCACCTTTAATTTTCTCGCAATCCTTCCATCAAGAAGATCTAAAACAGCTGAAAAGAAAATAAAAATGGAGGCTACTTCCAAAAAACCATTCATATTCAAGGTAATTGAAAAAACACCGCACAATAAATTTCCGATCGTAAATAAGTTGGGTACAGCTTTTACTATTTGATTGAACAAGGTTGTCCCCCCTAAGTTGATTAAACTTCCCATTTATATAGCATTTTCTATATATTCTTCCACTATTCTAAATAAATATAGATCCAGCCGAAGAATCCAGTTTTTCACCTCTACTTTTTGCTCTCACTACTTTATTCATTCATAGAGGAAACAGGTAAAAACAAATTCACATTTGTTCCTTTTCCTTCTTCGCTTCGTATTTTAATTTCTCCCTTATGTTGTTTCATAATATTTTTTGCGATAGCTAGTCCTAATCCCGTCCCTCCTGTCTCTCGACTCCTTGCTTTATCCACTCGGTAAAATCGTTCAAAAATATGTTCTATTTCTTCCTTCGGTATACCGATACCATAATCACTTACTCGTATAACAGCATAATCTTCATTCTTCTCCAAGAAAATTTCAATTTTGTCAGAACTATATTTGATAGCGTTATCGAGCAATATGATGATGACTTGTTTGATTTTTAGCTCATCCATTTTCACCATGATAGGTGCTTGACCGTAATGGAGTGTAATTTCTCTTCTATAAACATCTTTGAATTGCTGTAGAATGCTGTGACATAGTGATACTAAATCAGATGATTTTATTTCTAAAACAGTTTCTTTTTCTGATGCTGCTAAATCCAGTAACGCTTCCGTCATTCTTTGCATTCGAGTTGCTTCTGAGTGGATCGCCTCAATCGCTTCTATTGTCATTTCTTCGTTTTGGATGCCTCGTCGTCTTACTAAATTGGCATAACTTCTAATGACTGTAAGAGGCGTTTTTAGTTCATGAGAGGCATCCGAAATAAACTGTTTTTGTTTTTCAGAGTTTTCTTGTAGCCTCTTAATCATCTGATTAAACGTTGTAGCCAGTTTTTCAAGCTCGTCTTTTGTTTGTTTATGAATGGTTATTGTTTTTGGAACACCGCTTTGTTCAATATCTTCCATCGTTTTAATCATATTAGAAATAGGTCGCATAATAATATTTGACAACCATTTCCCAATGAGAAGAGACAATATAATAGCGATAGCGGAGCAAGCGAAAAGAATAGATAATAAAATGTCTTTTCTCGTTTCAAGTCCAGTTAATCGCTCGCCAATCTCCAATGTGCCTACAACATGATTATCCGAAGTAATAGGAACTCGAGTGATTAAGATTTGCTCCTCTCGAATCTTGTATAGCTGCGACTCAGATTTTTCAGAGAATTCCGCTTCTATATCATATAAATGTTTATCATCCGTGACTTGGCTAATCACATGAGAATCAGGATTTATAATCCGAATAAAGGAATGCTCGACTAAATATGATTTTAATGCGTCTTCTGTTAGCGTTGTTGTATTTTGTTTATGAAGTTCTTGTATAATATTGTTCGCTTTTTCAAACAGCAGTTGTTCTTCCATATTTACAGTCGTTTTCATAAAAGCAAAAAATACAACAACGTTTATAATTAGTAATATACCAAATAGCCAAGCTGACATTAACAAATTAATTTTCGTTGTGATCTTCATCTTATTTCTCCCTTATGGAATACCCTATTCCCCGGATTGTATGAATTAATGTAGAAGAAAACTCCTCGTCTAGCTTCTTTCTAAGATGACGAATATACACGTCAATTACGTTCGTTTCTCCTTCGTATTGATATCCCCAAACATGAGTAAGAATACCTTCACGTGTTACAATCTTGTTTTTATTCGTAAGTAGATATACTAATAAATCATACTCTTTTGGAGTTAGTGAAATGGACTTCCCATTCCTTGTCACTTCTCTCGTCTCCATATTTATCGACAAATCCGCAATGGATAAAAGGGGTACTTGTTTATGTAATGGAACACCAGCTGTCATCATGGTGTTCGAACGAATACTTGAACGTACCCGCGCAAGAAGTTCCTCCATTTCAAACGGTTTTGTAACATAATCATTTGCCCCTTGATCTAAGCCCATGACTTTATCTAATGTTGTATTTCGAGCTGTTAAAAGGATTACCGGTACATGGATATCAGCCTTTCTTAATCGTCGTAACACTTCTATACCGCTCAATTCTGGCAACATTACATCCAGCAAGATTAAATCTAAATTTCCGTGTAAGGCTGCTTCTAATCCTGATTTTCCATCGTGTTTTACTAATACTTCGTATCCTTCATACTCCAGTTCTAACTGTAGTACCCTCGCTATTTGCACTTCATCTTCTACAACTAAAATCCGTTTGTTCATGATCTCCTCTTCTTTCTACATTCATTGTCTGTCATATTCCTGTATGCACTGGACATTATATTTGCTTATTTACGATAAGGCGCAACATCTCAAATAGCAAGAAATTCAAAAACATCCACACCCCACCGTATACATATCCGCCCACGATATCGCTTGGAAGTATATGAGAAAATCCAATGTTCGCAATTGCTATACATAGTAAAAGCAAAATACCCAGAAGAGGGAGAACAAATTGTATATACTTATTCTTCAGGTGACGTACTATTAGAAATAAGCAGGTTCCATACACGATGATGGTGATCGTTGCTTTTTCATCTGGAAAAGTAGAAGAACGAGTTGCCGCATCTTTTCCAATAAAATGAAAATAAGAAAGTGTGTGTAAGACCGCATTATGATATATATGCGCTCCCAGTATGGAAACGATAAGTAAAAGGCCTTCAAGCCATCTATTCCTTCCTTTTCTCCAGATGGCTAAAATCGTAATAATAATGAGAACACTCAATGCGATAGGTGACTGCAACGATAGGAATCCTTTGATACTACTTGTCCATCCTGTTTGAAGTACAGAATGAACAATATAGGTAGTAACCTCGTTAAACTGAGTAAACTCATTATATAAATAATCCTGTGCCATTCCCAACATTAAGGTTGTCATTCCTAGTAGGACTAGTGTAAGACTGATAAGGAACACTTCCGTTGCTCGGATTATTCGAAAGTAAGAAATAATTCTGTTAAGCAGTCGGACGAAAAAGTTTTTGATTTGGTTTTTGTAAAATTTATAAACTAGTAACCCTCCGATAGCGATAGCGAATACAAGGACAATATAGATGAGATATCGACCGGCCAATTTATGAAAGTCTTCCCAGCGCGGTCCTAATATTTTCCCTAGTGTAATAAAGGAAAAACCCCATAAACTCGCCCCTATATATGCCGGAACGACAAAGGTTCGATACGGCATCCTAGAAATGCCAGATACGTATCCTGTAAAATGCCGAATCCCAGGAATGAAATAAGCAAATAACAACAACTTACTACCTGATTGCTCCATCCATGCGGCTGTTTTGTTAAATCTTTTGGGACCCAAGTGAACATACTTTCCGTACTTCTCAATGAGCCTATATCCACCTATTCTTCCGATCCAATATGTGATTGTGATTCCAATTCCCCCTGCAGCAACCGCTGTTAAAAGGGCCAAGGTGTAATTCATTTTTCCTTGAAATACGAAGTAGCCTGCATAACTCATAAAAAATTCACCCGAAATAGGAATTGCAATAAGTTCCAGCGCAATCACTAAAAATAAAATAAGGTAACTGTAATGCTCAAAGATCGAAATAAAATGTTCCATGTCATTCCTCCGAACCAATTCTTCTTTGTGCCTAATCTTTCGGCTTTGCATTTTCTATTGGTTATCATTTGATTTTTGTCTCCATTTTTGAACCACTATAACACTAAACTCATAGTTATTTTTCTTTTTTAATCTATTTTTAATGTAATTTTTAGAGGATGTTCAGGTTCACTTGCTACACTTTAAATACATGTTTTTGGTCACTTGATTTACCTGAGGAACCAAAAATATATAAGCAAGGAGATGAACAATATGAATTATGAAATATTTCAATGGATTAATGACTTAGCCGGCCGCTCCTCTTTTCTAGATAGAGGGATGATCTTCATCACGAATAGCGTCCCTTATGTCGTAATCGCATTTATGTTATTTCTATGGTTTACTGCAAACAAAGAAAAAAGAGCAGAAAAACAATATACAGCTATGTACATTGTCTTTTCTTGCTTACTTGGATTGTCCATAAACGCAATCCTTCACCTTGTCTACTACCATCCACGTCCATTCGTGGCACATCATGTTCATCAATTAATACCGCATCCTGCTGACTCTTCGTTTGTAAGTGATCACTCGGTATTAGTATTCTCTATAACATGTACGCTGTTGCTACGAAATGATTCTTGGAAGTATCCCGTATTAGTATGGGCAATAATTGTTGGCATTTCGCGTGTATTCGTCGGAGTCCATTATCCTGCAGACGTAATTGGTGGCGCTCTTATTTCATATGGGGCAAGCCTATTAGTTATGAAGTTCTCTAAAAAATTGGAGCCTTTAGTACAAGTAGTGTTTTACATGTATAAGAAATTAACGAAACATATTCCTTTCCTAGCTAAGTACAGCTATAAAGATCTAAGTCTAGAAAGATAAGGATATTTCTAGGGAAAAATAGGCAGTAATAAGAGCGCAAGCTCCTATGGTTACTAGAGAAGTAAACTTTTTCTTATTATGAGGAAATGTTATTTTGTCTCTTTTGATTTACTGCCATTTACTTATTTTAGAGATTCTATTCACATGAATGAAACGAGGAGGTCAGAGAATGAAGAAGATTGTTGAGGGAGCGATGCAGCGAGGCATATTAATGATTGTTTGTGCTCTCATTATATTGGCTTGGGGAGGCATTTCTGCTTTCCAAATGCAACGCGACTATTTACCAGGAATTAACAACAGCACTCTTACAGTAAGTATGCGTGTTCCTGCGGAGCAAGCAGATCAAATCAAGAAAGAAATTACAGACCCGCTTACGAGTGCTGCACAAACTGTAGACGGATTAGCAAACGTAGAGACAACCTCATATGATGGCGGTTTGTTTATGAGTTTGTATTTTCCTATGAATTTTGACATGAAGAAAGCAGAAGACGAAGTAAACAAAGCGTTGGCAAACGCACAGTTACCGCCTACTGTTACAGCGAAACCAACTGTGACGAGAGTCACTACAAGTTCATTTCCTGTTTTAACGTATAGCTTAACAAGTTCTAAGTTTAATGAACAAGAACTGCGCTCAAACGTACAACAAGACATTGTAAAACAACTCAAATCCGTACCAGGTGTTTCAGATGTGAGCGTCTTTGGTGGAGCAAAGGATGGATTTGTATTAAACGTACGCATGAAGGATTTAGCAAAAAACGGACTAACACTGGATGATGTAAATAAATCATTATCTACATCTCTTCCAAGTTTGCCAAAAGGAACAATGCAAAATAATCAATTATCCATTCCAGTAAGTTTTGATGGATTAACACTAGATGAACAACAACTTAAAAATGTACCTATTAAAAACGCACAAGGAAAAACTGTACCTTTATCAGCGGTTGCGGATATCTCTCGTTCCTTAAATGATGTGAAGACCGTGTCTAGAACAAACGGTCAACCTAGCGTAGTGCTAAACGTCATTAAAACACCTTCTGCTAATATTACAGACGTAGCAGCACAAGTAAAAGACCGAGTACAACATCTTGCACCCGTTAAAAATGGTGACGTTTCAATGCAAACCTTATTGGATCGCGAACAGGAGTTAAACAGTTCCTTATTCGGATTAGTTCGAGAAGGATTACTCGGCTGTGTATTCTCTATGATCTGTGTATTTTTCTTTTTCCGTAATGTTCGATCTACTTTGCTTATCGCAATCTCATTGCCGATTTCCTTATTGGCAACAACCGCGATATTAAAATCTATGGGTATCACATTAAATATTTTAACAGTTTCCGGTTTGATTGTAGCGATGGGACGAATTGTGGATGATTCGATTGTCATTTTGGATAACATGTACCGTAAAAAAGAAGAATCCAAAGAGAAATCTTTACTCTCATTACTGGGATCTGCGGTAACGGAAATGTTACCTGCGATTCTCGCATCCACTTTAACAACTATTGCGGTATTTATACCAATCACCATGGTAGGAGGTATGATTAGTGCATCTTACAGTGGATTTGCTTGGTCAGTAGTCATTGCACTTATTACTTCATTCTTTGTTGCGATGTGCGTTATTCCAGCTTTAGCATTCATGGGTTGGAAAGGTGCTCCATCTAATAAAAAATCAGTAAGCATGGAGCCGATGATGAAGCCGGTTTTACAATCTGCTTTAAAACATAAAAAAACAATGGTGTTTGGGTCTGTAATTATCTTTGTGTTCGCAGCCATTTATGCTGCCTTCCTTCCTATTAACTTTTTGCCAAGCGCTAAATCTGGTCAAATTGCCGTTAAGGTAGAATTACCAAAAGGAAGTACATTACCAGAGGTAGATGCAGAAGTTCAAAAAGTGGAACAAACTTTAAAAGAAAATCCGAAGGTGAAATCATATTCGTCTAGCTTTGGTTCCACCATGACTCCTCAAAGTGATGATGTGTTCGACCAAGGAGGAGGATTTATTCAAAGTCCAAATGTCGCGAATCTCTCTGTTGCATTGAAAAATGAAAAGGATGCAGATTCTGTTATTCAAGATTTACAATCTCAATTGCCGCATCTTTCCGATAAAGTAGCCTACACCGTAACTAGTCAAAATATCTCCGGTGATGATTCACAAATGAAACTATTGCTCACTGGTGCAGACCAAGTTACACTCGATCAAACGGCTCAAAAGGTAAGAACGGAGTTAGCAAAAATATCTGGATTAAGCGTAGATGGAAAAGTAGATTTAACGAATGGATTACCGAAATATAAAGTAACTTTAAATCGTTCAGCTATTGAACAACAAGGTGTGAATGTTGCCGACATCCTAAAAGTAGTAAACAGATATATGGCACAGGCGAAGGATGCAACGATTACCATTGATCACAAGAACCTTCCAGTAGACGTATATCTAGATCAAATTGCTTCTGGACAGGATTCAAAGATTCAGATTGATGCTTCGCCAAGTGAAGTAATGGCTTCATTAGGAGCTGAAACGTTCCAAACGAAAAACGGAAATAGTGTAAGACTTGACCAGCTAGCAACGATTACACAAGATGCGTCTCCGTCTACAATCAGTGAACGAGATGGCCAACCATTTTCTACCGTTACAGCTCAAATTACTTCAAATGACATTAGCAAAGTTTCAAACCAAGTGGATCAAACACTGCAAAACATGAAGCTGCCAAAAGGTGTAAGTTATTCTATTGGAGGTATATCAGAACAAGTCAAACAAATGATTTTTGATATGTCCATTGCTATAGCGTTCTCCATTTTGTTAGTGTTACTGATTATTTCATCAGTATTTAAAGGTTGGAGAGCTCCGTTAGCTGTACTACTCAGCATCCCCCTTGCCTTAAGTGGTGTCGTAGTTGCACTCGTGCTGTTTGGCGGGGAGTGGAACTTAGCAGCCTTAATTGGGGTACTTATGTTGACGGGAATCGTGGTAACGAACGGAATTGTATTAATCGACAAAATCGAACGAAATCGAAAAGAAGGAATGCCTATTAAAGAGGCTGTATTGAATGGTAGTCTTTCAAGGATTAGACCAATCTTAATGACAGCAGCAGCAACAATCCTTACTTTGTTACCACTTGCATTTTCTCGTAGTACGGATACGGTTATTTCTCAAACATTAGGTATCGTGGTGATAGGAGGAATGGTTACATCAACAATTAACAGCTTTATTATCATTCCAATTATTTATGAGTGGCTTCATAAGAAATCAACTCATAGTAAAGTAGAAGTAGCAAAAAGTGCTAAACAATCATCTTAAGCATTATTAGAAATACGGCTAATAAAAATATATATTGCACCGATAGGTTACTGATATTAACGAAAAGCAGCACAATTTAATGACATACCTTTGTGCTAAGGTTTAAAATTAATGCTGCTTTTTCAAAGTACAAAGTCCTTTACAGAGTTTTTTTCTCAGTAAAGGACTTTTTTATTCAGTAAAGAATTTTTTTATTTAGTAAAGAACTTTTTTATTTTTTGACAATCTCACTTCTCAAACACAAAATTAATCTTATTATCTTTCCATTCTAACTTCGCATCAAACGTTTTATCGTTCTTCTTAAAACCTTTCATTAACTCCGTCTGTTCACCTTTTAGTAGCTTCTTCATATTCTTTTGTGAAATCGTTTTTCCTAATATCTTTTTAGAGATTGTGAAATCACATTTCGTTGTATTATAGTTCGAGCATCCATAAAAAGTAGATTTATCAATGACATCTCCATCACACTTTTTACATTGTCCAACTTTTTTACCGACTGTAAATTTAGAATTAGATCGTTCAATAGATTCCACATGTAACCCCGTGAAATCCCATTTCTCAGACATTTCAATTGCATCTTCAATAATTTTTGCTGAGAGCTTTTTCGTTTGTTCCATAAACGTTGCTGGTGAAGCTGTACCCTCTCCAATTTCGGCAAGGCGCTGCTCCCATTTTGCTGTCATTTCTGGAGAAGCTAATATTTTATCGCCAATTGCAGTAATTAATACTTTTCCTTTATCGGTTGCATACACTTGGTTCTTCGTCACATCAATGTACTTACGGTCTTTTAACATCGTAATAATACCAGCGCGCGTCGCTTCAGTGCCTAAGCCTTCTGTCTTTTTTAACACCTTTTCTAGCTCTTCATTTTCTAAATACTTCCCAGCCGTCTTCATAAGTGTAATAAGTTGACCCTCTGTATAACGTTTTGGTGGCTGTGTTTTCCCTTCTTTCACTTTCACCTTTGTTACCTTTCCTTGCTCTCCTTCTGCAACAACCGGTAAAATTGTTTCATCATCTTTATCATCTTGAAAAATCACTTTGCGCCAGCCTTCTTGAATTTGCTGCTTTCCTTTTGAAATAAATTCCGCACGTCCATCAACGAGTGTTGTAATCGTTGTATAATCAAAAATAGCCGCTTCGTAATGCGCCGCAATTAAACGTCTTACAATCATATCGTAAATTTTCTTTTCATCGCCAGATAGTTTACTTGGATTTGTAACTTGCTCTGTCGGAATGATGGCATAGTGATCTGTAACCTTTTTCTCATTTACATAGCGCTTATTATTCATAATAGAAGGAATCGGTGCTGGCAATACATCTTTATATTCTTCAAACTGACTTAATTTCTGTAAAATATCAGGAAATGTGGCAGCTTCACCTTCTGTTACATAGTTAGAATCCGAACGTGGATACGAGACAATTCCTTTTTGATATAAAGCTTGTGTTATATCAAGTGTTTTCTTCGGTGAAAATTTAAATGCTTTATTCGCCGTTGCTTGTAAAGATGACAAGTTAAATAAAAATGGTGGTTGAAACTCTTTCCGCTCTGTTTTCATTTCTTTCACTTCAGCCGGTTTATTTTGACAAAATGCAGCGATTTTATTTGCCATATTTGGGTCTTTTAAGCGCGACTCATTATCTTGTTCCCACTTACCTTCATATTTTTTTCCTTCTATATGAAAAGTTGCGAACACTTCCCAAAATGGCTCTGATTTAAAGTTTTCAATTTCTTTCTCGCGTTTCACAATTAATGCAAGTGTCGGTGTTTGCACACGCCCAGCGGAGAAAACATCATTCATTCCTTTTTTCTTTAGTAAAATACTAAAAACACGGGAAGCATTCATTCCAACTACCCAGTCCGCACATGCCCGTGTATATGCTTCGTAATAAGTATTCACCGTATCTGCTTCATCAAGTAAGTTTTTAAACCCTTGATAGATTGCTTGCTTCGTTAAAGAAGAAATCCAAAGACGTTTCATCGGTTTTTGCACATTACAAAGATGAATGATATTCCGTACAATTAATTCCCCTTCGCGCCCAGCATCTCCCGCATGAATAATTTCCGTCACTTGCGGATTATGTAACAGCTGTTTCACAACATTAAATTGCTTATACTTTGATTTTGTTACTTCAAACTGAAAACGTTCTGGAATCATTGGCAACGTATCTAATGACCATTTTTTCCACTCTGCATGATAATGTTCCGGGTTACATAACTGTGTCAAATGACCAATTGCCCATGTACAATAAGCCCCGTTCGGAAACAATTCATTCGCCTCTACTTCTAAATAGCCATCTTTCCGTCGATATTTGAATTGAGAAACAAGCGCCAAACCTTGATCTGGTTTCTCGGCAATAATTAATTTCATTTTAAAACTCCCTATCTAAATTCCAGTATAGCTTCAATGATATCTCTTCATTTTTCACATATAAGTATAACCTACAATTCTGTATGCTCTACTATAGACTTCTAATATTATACGCTTAATTTTATTACCTTCACAATAGGAACTCCTTATATATCGTACATCTTATTTTCTACTGTTTGATTAAAATAAAGTATTAGACTAAATAGTAATTATGCAATTTTTATACAGGAAATAAAAAACGTCATTTTGAAAAAAGATTGATCAAAATGGCGTCTTTCTTTCCACTAAAATACAATTTTTTATAATAAGGTTTGAACATTTTTAAGTCCTTATTTAACGAAAGCACTCGTAACTTTAAGTACATTTCTTCATAATCTGCTGGCAAGTTTAATATCGTTTGAATCGAAGTGATTCGCTCTTATCCATTTATAATCACGCCACCGTTTACATGAAGGATTTGTCCTGTCACATATGAGGAGTCGTCCGACGCCAAATAAACATAGGCAGGTGCCAGTTCAAAAGGTTGTGCAGTACGTTTCATTGGCGTATTGCTTCCTAGTGTTGCATAAAGTTCTGGCGGAGCGCTTGAGGGGATAAGAGGGGTCCATACAGGACCTGGAGCAACGCCATTGACCCGGATTCCTTGATTAATGACTGATAATGCTAACGAGCGGGTAAATGCAACGACAGCTCCCTTGGAAGCGGCATAATCAATCGCGGGATCAAGTCCGTTGTATGCGGCAAGTGAAGCCGTATTGATAATAGAGCTTCTATTTTTTAAATAAGGCATAGCTGCTTGTGTTAAATAAAAATATGAAAAAATGTTTGTTTGAAACGTACGTTGGAGCTGCTTTGCTGAAATGTCGCTGATACTTGCTTGTGTATGTGCTTCTCCCGCATTATTGATCAGGATTTCAAGGTGGCCAAATGCTTCCATTGTCTTTTTAACGACATAATGACAAAACCCGTCATCCCCAATATCACCTGCGATGGTCAGGCATTGTCTGCCCAATTGGTTCACTCTGTCTTTTGTTTCGGATGCATCCCCATGCTCATTTAAATAAACAATTACAATATCCGCCCCTTCTTTTGCGAAAGCAATGGCGATAGCCCGGCCGATCCCGCTGTCTCCCCCAGTAATGATGGCGACTTTGTTCAATAGTTTGTTGCTTCCAGAATAATTAGGATTTTCGGAGATAGGTCTTGGAATCATCAAAGATTCAATACCCGGCTGCTGAGGTTGGTATTGCGGGGGAAATTCGATTGGAACTGTATCGCACTTTTCTACAAACCCAAAATGCTCATACATAATAAGCCAGCCCCCTTCGATTATATGTGATTTAGCATATTCTTAAAAAGATTATAGGTGCATGCCCTGTGTATTAGCTTTCCATTTTTCCGATCCATTCCCTGTCTGTATAAATACGAAGTTGGACAGCAGATTCCCGCATTTGTAGAGCATTTTTTCCATTGTAATCACTCTCTCCGATTACCCGCCAACTTACATTCACCTGCCACTTTAGTTCAATAAGAATTATTATCAAAGTAATCTAGTTGAAACAGGAGTCATATATTCTATCAACTTTTTGTTGAGTCTGATTCCTTTTGTGATTTTGATGAACTGGTTGTACTATAAAACGGGACGGAATATTATCATTGCCATCGTTTTTCATATTACGGCTGGTCTTTTCAACGAAGTGTTTGCAACACACCCCATGAGCAAAGTCATACAAACAGTTCTTTTTCTTATTTTATCCATCGTAATTGTAATAAAAGAACGTGATTTCTTTTTCAAGTTAGAATATCAAGAAAAATAATTGTAAATTTATGTTAATATATAGACTGTGAGAGTTTGTACTTAAACTGATGAGTCAAATTAGTTGAATAAGGATTGGTTAAGTTATACAGCACTGGTAAAAAGGGAGAGAAAACAATGTTACAATCACTGATTTTTGATATGGATGGAACTCTATTTCAAACAGAAAAAATTCTAGAATTATCACTTGATGATACTTTTAACCATTTACGGTCACTAAATTTATGGAATACAGTAACTCCTATTCATAAATACCGTGAAATTATGGGTGTACCTTTACCAAAGGTTTGGGAAGCTTTGTTACCTAATCATTCCAATGAAGTAAGAGAACAAACAGATGCTTATTTTCTGGCAAGATTAGTGGAAAACATAAGAAGTGGGAAAGGCGCTTTATATCCTAATGTAAAGGAAGTTTTCAGTTATTTAAAAGAAAATAATTGTTCAATTTACATAGCGAGTAATGGTTTAACGGAATATTTACAAGCAATTGTGAGTTATTATAATTTGGATAATTGGGTTACTGAAACATTTAGTATTCAACAAATACAAACACTCGATAAAGGAGATTTAGTTAAAACAATTATAAAAAAATATGATATAAAAAAGGCAGCAGTAGTTGGAGACCGTCTATCTGATATACATGCAGCTAAAGATAACGGTTTGATTGCAATTGGATGTAATTTTGATTTTGCACAAGAAGATGAACTTGCCCAGGCTGATTTGGTAATAAATGACTTAATAGAGTTAAAAACACTATTGCCTGAAATGAAAATAGTTTACTAAACTAACGGGGCTTTAACTGAATAAGCGGAATAATAAATCAACGGAGCTGACCCAAAAGGTTTGGGTCAGCTCCGTGTCCATCGATATATCGACCGTTCTTTGCAATATATCGACGCTTTTCACATTATATCGACCGTTCTTTAGAATATATCGACGCTTCGACACATTATATCGACTTTCCGACGATATTCGACATACGAGTAGTCGAGCCGCTGAACTAAATTATATCGAAAAGTGAAAGGAGCTACTTGATATATAAGTAGTGTGCTTTGTTTCTTTACACGAAAAGAATTTGGTTACTTAAAATCCTAGAACTACATGAATATATACGCTCAAAATTGGGCGCTCCTTATTATTTTGCAACGATTTGCCTATCCTTTACGTTTGGATTGTATACTCCCATAAAATTCTCAATCTCTTCAACCGTTCTGATTATGTCTTTTGACAGGTTTTCATATCCTTTTTCGGTAACAAGAATATCATCTTCGATACGAATTCCAATCGCTTCTTCTTCAATATACAAGCCTGGTTCCACCGTAATAACCATGCCGGCCTCGAGCACTCGCTCTTTGTATGAACCTACATCATGAGTATCTAAACCGAGGAAATGGCTCACTCCATGATAATAATAGTTGGAGAGTTCCGAGTCTTCTTGGATTAAACCAATTTTCTTACATTCTTCCGCCAGCACCTTTTTCGTATGCTCATTTAATGCAGAGAATTTTAATCCCGGTCTCACAAGCTCAATTGTTTCCCTCAACGCCTTTAACACAATGTTGTAAATCAGTTTTTGACGACTCGAAAATGTTCCGCTCACTGGGAACGTATAGCTGATATCAGCATTGTAGTAATCCTTCTGAGCTCCAAGATCAAGCAGTACTAGGTCACCTTTATTAATTTTAGAATCATTGTCCTCATAATGCAGCACGGTTGCATTTTTACCACTTGCCAAAATCGTATTGAATGCATGATGCTTAATACCAGATGATTTTAGCGTAAAATCAAAATGAGCTTCCAATTCATATTCCATCATGCCCTCTTTAGCATGCTTGAGCACATTATAGATACCCTCTTTTGTAACCATAATTGCTTCCTTTATCTTTTCAATCTCCTCATCAGTTTTGAACACTCGTAATTCACAAATATTTGGATAAACGTTACCGATTGAAAGGTGTGGATAATGTTCTCTTACATGCTTAGCGAATGCTAATGTCCGTGTCTGCATCCCTGCCCACTCACGGCGTTCCAAATCTAAATACACGTGCTTCACATGTTCTGTAAAAAATGTTCGCGCTATTGATGATTCAAAGCTTTCTAAAAATACTATCGTTTTTATACCAGAAATGGTTTGTGCTTCTTCTTTTGAAATCGTTTTGCCTACCCATTTTTCAAGAACCGGATCTGCTTTTTCAATGAAAAGTACTTCTTCCACTGTATCTCCGAATTTTTTTAACACAAAAATAATATTCGGCTCATCAATACCAGTCATATAATAGAAGTTTCGGTTTGGCACAAATTTATAATGGTCATCAGCTGACTTATAAGGCGCCTGTCCAGCAAATAGAATGGTAACAGATTCATCCGGCAATGTTTCTGCTAATTTTTTTCGATTGCGAGTAAAAAATGATTGCTTCATAACAATCCCCCTTAAGTTCTATAAATTCCCTTCAAACTGACTATCCAGTTTATCCCGCATTAACGGGCAGTAATACTCCCACCTCAAAATTCGACGAAAGCAAAGAAGTTAGGCGGGAGATAAACTGCCCGTAAAAGCCCGATTGGTTCAACTAATAATCAGTGGGGGATGAAGAAAACCCCCACTGATTAAAGTTTCACTTTATTTCATTGTATTATTGTTATAATTTTCCGTCAATTACCCAGAAACATTAGTGCCATAACGCTCTATGAAAATATCGTTATTCATTTTCCATATTTAGTTCTTTTAGGCTCTACTTACTTTTAGCATACATACAAGCATCAGTTATATTACACAAACAATGTATGGTGAAATTCACAGGTTATCAGTGATGTATATCACTACATAAACTTAAATTTATTGCTATTTTTAATCTAGATACAAAATTTAAATTTTATGGAGGCATTCATATGGAACATGTATTTACTGAGACTTCTGTGATTGGTGATATTGTTACGAAATTCCCAAAAGCAAGCGACCTTTTCAAATCATATAGAATAGATTTTTGTTGTGGAGGTAACAGACCACTTATCGATGCAATTCATGAGAGAAATTTATCAGTAGAAGAAGTTATAACAAACTTAAATACTCTTTATCATGAAACAAAAGTATTAAATGAATCAAAAATTGACTGGACAACCGCGAATTATAGTGAATTCATTGACTATATTGTGAATAAACATCATCGCTATTTAAATGAAGAATTGCCACAATTAAGTCCATATGTGACAAAAGTACTCCGCGTTCATGGAGCAAATCAGCCTCATTTAGCTCAAATTCACAAGCTATTCCATGAACTAAAAACAGAATTAGAACAGCATATAATTAAAGAAGAAACAGTAGATTTTCCGTTAATTTTAGCATTTGAGCAAAATCCAACTGATGAAAATTATGCGAAATTAAGCAAAGTGGTAGAACAACTGGAAAGTGAGCATAGTCATGCTGGTGATATTATAAAAGAACTTCGTAACATTACGAATGACTTTACTCCTCCAGAAGGAGCTTGCGGTACTTATCGTCTTGTCTATCAACGACTTGCAGCTCTTGAATCCGATTTATTCCAGCACATTCATTTAGAAAATAATATTTTGTTCCCGCGTGCAATTGCAAAGGCTTAAGTACAATCTACAGATATCAAATTAAGGTTCAAAAACAACATTTTTTGATCTTGAACAAATAAAAAATTTCTTAAATAGATACCGCTTATACGTAAAAAATAGAACATAAGCACTTTTTGCTTATGTTCTATTTCTTATGTACTTTTCTGTTACTGATTAAAGTTTAACTTTCTCACAAATATGATTTTTATCACTGCTTCATTTAAAAAATTGATATAACTTTATTATAAGAATATATCTTGAATTATTAAGGAGTTGTATATATGAAAGCGAAAATGATAAAAAAACATTTACAGGAAGTCCCTCTCTTTAAAGAACTCTCAGAAGAAGAACTTCAGCCTATTGTAGATATTTCACAATTACGAATGTATAAGGAAAAATCATTTGTATTTATGCAGGGCGACACACTTGATCGCGTGTTTTTTATCCACTCAGGTAAAGTAAAAATTCAAAAAACAGATGCAGCCGGAAAAGAACAAATTGTTTCTGTACTTCAAGCTGGAGAAATGTTTCCTCATGCTGGCTTTTTCCAAAAAGGTACCTTCCCAGCACATGCTGAAATACTCGAGACTGCACAATTGATCGTTACTCCAATTGCTGATTTCGAGAAAATTTTGATTCAGCATCCTGAATTATGTATTAAAATGTTTAAGGTTCTTGGAGAAAAAATTGTGGATCTTCAGAACAGATTAGAAGAACAAATTCTTCACGATACTTACGAACAAATTATTATGTTATTGCTTCGTTTATGTAGGTCAAATGGTGTAGAAATGAATGGTACATATACTTTAACGACCCAGTTTACGAATCGGGAACTCGCCAATATGATTGGCACATCAAGAGAAACAATTAGTCGCACAATTAATCAGTTAAAAAGAAGGAATTTGATTGCTATTGATGAAAACGGTTATTTCATTATCATTCCAGAAAAATTAAAAGCAGAAGTCTGTGACCCCTACTAAAAACAAATTAAAATAATGCTACTTCAAACCAAGAAGTAGCATTATTTTATCCGAATCTAAACTATAACAAAGCTTTATCCCGCATTAACGGGCAGTAATACTCCCACCTCAAAATTCAGCGACAGCAAAGAGGCTAGGCGGGAGATAAACTGCCCGTAAAAGCCCGATTGGTTCAACTAATAATAAGTGGGGGATGAAGAACCCCCCCCACTTATTAAAGTTTCACTTTATCATAATTGTAGAAAGCACTATCCTTACTACTTCTATATCATGTGCCGCAAAAAGTTCGGTAAGGACGGGATGATGGCACAGGCAGTGTAGCGTACTCATCTTGTTCTGGGGAGTGCGCGTAAGGATTTGAGAGGACAGTAAGAAGACGCTCCATTACGCTGTAATCCCCGCAATTCACTGCTGCTTCCAAGGCTTCTTCTACCCTGTGGTTCCGAGGGATTATCGCCGGATTGCTTTTTCGCATCAATAATTGTGAGGAAGCCTTCGATTCTTCCTGTCTCCCTAGTCTTTCCTGCCACCTTACATGCCACTCGGCAAACTCTGTAGTCTCAAACAAAGCCATATCCTCAAGCTTATCAAAAGTTAACGCACGGAAGGTATTCGTATAGTCCGCACGATACTTCTCCATAATAGTAAGGAGATCTTCAAAAAGGGCTTTATCCTGTACTTCTTCGTTAAATATCCCTAATTTCGCTCTCATTCCCGCAAGCCAGTTAGCATCATACAACTCGTTAAAGTTTAAAATGGCATCCTGGGCCATTCGAATGGCCTTTTCATAATCACTATGCAATAGTGGTAATAAGGTTTCAGCAAATCTTGCAAGATTCCACCCACTAATATATGGCTGGTTGCCATAAGCATAGCGCCCTTGAATATCAATGGAGCTGAATACTGTTTCCGGATTATAAGTATCCATGAAGGCGCAAGGACCGTAATCAATTGTTTCTCCGCTTATAGTCATATTATCGGTATTCATCACTCCGTGAATAAAGCCAACAAGTTGCCACTTTGCAATCAACGAAGCTTGACGCTGAATCACTTCCTCAAGCAGGAAAAGATAGCGATTTTCAGCCGTCTCACCGCCTGGATAATGTCGCTGTAAAGTATAGTCGGCTAAAATTTGGAGCTCTTCATCAGTCCCCCACCGCGCCACATACTGAAAGGTACCAACGCGCAAATGACTTGCAGCCACACGAGTGAGAATTGCACCAGGTTGTTCCGTTTCACGAATGATTGATTCACCGGTTGTCACTACTGCTAGACTGCGTGTAGTAGCAATGCCAAGCGCATGCATTGCTTCGCTAATAATATATTCGCGTAACATTGGCCCTAATGCCGCTCGTCCATCTCCCCTACGGGAGTAAGGTGTTCGACCAGAACCTTTCAGATGAATATCAAACCTTTCATCTAAAGGCGTTATTTGCTCGCCAAGTAGTAAAGCCCTGCCGTCCCCTAACCTGTTAAAGTGCCCGAATTGATGACCTGCATATGCTTGAGCAAGAGGGAACGCACCTTCAGGAATCTGGTTTCCTGCAAGTACTGCTACCCCTTCATCACTTTCTAGTTCCTCGACATTCAATCCCAATGATGTTGCCAACGAATGATTGAGTATAGTCAATTTCGGTGAGCGAACAGGATTTGGACTGAGACTCGAAAAAAACGATTCCGGTAGACGGGCATAACTGTTATCAAAGCTCCATCCTGCTTCTATTCTTTCTTTCTTCGTCATCGTATCACCGTCTCTTATCTTTTTTATATCAGACAAAATTTAAAATGGAGTGGTAATTATGTATTTCTACATCAATACAAAGCAATCCCTTTTAATGTCTACTTCTTCCATTTTATTATACCCTTTCTACAGAAATAAGGAGAATGCAAATTGTCTGTTATTCTGCATATCCGTAACTTATATGTGAAAAATTAAAATGAACTTATGTTGTGTGAACAAATAAGCTTTGATATAGAAGTAAATACCTGTATTTTAAATTATAACTTTCTACATAGTTTCCTAAAAATAGACTTGAATATAAAAAAACATACAAAAACCCCGAACCATAGACTTTTTAACGTCCACGACTCGAGGTATAGTTCAATTAGAAAAAAATTCCATTTATAATTTTCAAATCATATAATACTTATTTTAAATCATCTATCGAAAATGCACCTGGCAACAGTTGTTCAACTGTTACTTCTTTTTCATCACCTTTTTGATTCGTCAATAATACTGGCATTTGCGGGTCACAAAATTCTGCAATAACTTGTCTGCAAGCTCCGCATGGTGAAATAGGTCCATTCGTATTACCTGTTATTACTAAATAACTGAAATCACGTTCTCCTTCTGACACTGCTTTAAATATCGCTGTTCTTTCAGCACAATTACATAAACCGTAAGATGCATTTTCTATGTTACAGCCTGTATAAATTTTACCTTCTTTCGTAACAAGTGCTGCTCCGACAGGGAACTTTGAATACGGAATATAAGCTTTTGATAACATCTTATTTGCTTCTTCAATATATTTTTGTTTATTCATATCAATTCCTCCTCAAAGTAAATGTAATTCTATTAATCAGTAATCACAGTGTAAATTAATTTTGGAGCTTCAGCTTTTTCTGAAATAGAAATATTTTCATAGATTTTCGCTTTTACTTCTTCAACATCTTCGCGATTTGCATAAATCGTAACTAATGGCTCGCCTTCTTTTACAGCGTCACCAACTTTTTTACGTAGCATTAAGCCAACAGCTAAGTCAATTTCATCTTCTTTTGTTGCTCGTCCTGCACCTAGTAGCATCGCAGTAATACCAATTTCGTCTGCAACAATGTTAGATACAACACCTGAAGTTTTAGCTGGAACATCAATTACATATTTCGCTTGTGGTAATTTTTCTGGCTGATCGACAATCGAACTGTCTCCACCTTGATTGCTTAAGAATTGTTTGAACTTTTCAATTGCTTTTCCATTTTTCATGACTTCTTTCAACATTTCACGTGCTTCTTCTAACGTATTTGCTTTTTTAGCAAGTACAACCATTTGGCTTCCTAATACAAGCACCAATTCTGTTAAATCTTCTGGACCTTCTCCTTTTAATGTATCAATTGCTTCTTTCACTTCAAGCGCATTACCAATTGCAAATCCAAGAGGTTGTGACATATCGGAGATAACAGCCATTGTTTGACGACCAACATTGTTTCCGATTCGCACCATTGCATGAGCTAATTCAATCGCATCTTCTTCTGTTTTCATAAATGCACCTGCACCTGTTTTCACATCAAGGACAATTGCATCAGCACCAGCTGCGATTTTTTTACTCATAATAGAACTTGCGATTAATGGAATTGAGTTTACCGTTCCTGTCACATCACGCAAAGCATATATCTTTTTATCAGCAGGTGTTAAATTCCCAGTTTGTCCAATTACTGCAACTTTATCACGGTTTACGATGTCAATGAATTGTTCTTTCGTAATTTCAACGTGGAAACCTTCTACTGCTTCTAATTTATCAATTGTTCCACCTGTATGTCCTAAACCACGCCCAGACATTTTCGCAACAGGTACATCTAAAGCTGCCACTAACGGCCCTAAAACTAATGTTGTTGTATCACCAACACCGCCAGTTGAATGTTTATCTACTTTAACCCCTTCAATCTCTGATAAATCGATCGTTTCTCCAGATTCAACCATCGCCATTGTTAAATCTGCACGTTCACGGTCAGACATATCTTGGAAAAAGATAGCCATCGCAAGTGCACTCACTTGATAATCAGGAATTGTTCCATCTGTATATCCTTTAATAAAAAATTGAATTTCTTCTGTTGTTAGTTCTTTACCGTCACGTTTTTTCGCGATTATATCTACCATTCTCATCTTGATCACCAATCCTTTTTATTTTAATTAATCCTGCTAAACCCTTAATATATTAAGCCAACAATAGCCGCTGATAAAAAGCTTACTAGTGTTGCCCCGAACAGTAATTTCAACCCAAATCTTGCGACAACATTTCCTTGTTTTTCATGTAAACTTTTAACAGCCCCAGCGATAATGCCGATAGAAGAAAAGTTTGCAAATGAAACAAGAAATACTGATAAGATAGCAGTTGTTCTTCCTGTAAAATGAAAATTCCCTTGAGCCAAATTTGTCATCGCTACAAATTCATTCGACACGAGTTTTGTTGCCATGATACTACCAGCGTCAACAGCTTCATGCCATGGAATCCCTACAATAAAAGCAAATGGGGCAAATACATATCCAAGAATTTCTTGGAATGAGATTCCGATTGCTCCTTTAAAAATAGCGTTAATGAAAGTGATTAAAGCAACGAATCCAATTAGCATAGCAGCTACAGTCATCGCAACTTTAAAACCATCTATAATATATTCCCCTAGCACTTCAAAAAAGGTTTTTTTCTCTTCTTCTTGTACTTCTAAAATGTCTTCTTCCTCAGTAACCTCATACGGATTAATAATAGAGGCAATAATAAAGCCACCGAACAGGTTTAACACTAAAGCGGTTACAACATACTCTGGTTTTAAAAGAACCATATACGATCCCACTATAGACATCGACACCGTTGACATTGCAGACGCACATAGAGTATATAATCTTCTTTCACTCAATAACCCTAACTGTTTCTTAACAGAGATGAATACCTCTGACTGCCCTAAAATAGCTGAAGCTACAGCGTTATATGATTCAAGTTTTCCCATTCCATTTACTTTACTTAAAACGAGACCTAGGTATTTCACAATGAATGGCAATACCTTAATATGTTGTAAAATACCAATTAAAACTGAGATAAATACAATTGGCATTAATACGCCTAAAAAGAATGAAAACTCATTTTTATTTGCTAAACCGCCAAATACAAAATTGACACCATCAGCAGCGTATTTTAACAATTGTCCAAATCCATCTGCGATGCCACTTATTAGGATGTTCCCTACGCTTGTATTTAATAGCAAAAATCCTAGAATAAATTGCAGAACAATCATTGTTATAATAGGACGGAATTTTACTTTACTTCGATTATTACTAGCAAGCCATGCGATACCTAAAATAATAACGAGACCTAGAATACCAATTAAGTACTTCATAACATTCTCCCTCCCTTTCGTATCCGCTTACATATTTTTTAAGTGTTAAAGCAATAGATACACTATGCCTTTCAACAATTTGTGTATCTATTACTTGCACCTTTTTAAAGATTAATAAGTACCTGAACCGCTATTTGTGTCATTTAGCACAATTGCAACACTAGCACTTGCTCCAATTCTAGAAGCGCCAGCTTTCACCATTTTCTCTGCATCTTCTCTTGTGCGAACTCCACCAGATGCTTTCACGCCAACGTTTTCTCCAACAGTTTTACGCATTAATGCAATATCTTCTGCAGTTGCCCCGCCAGTTGAGAATCCAGTTGAAGTTTTTACAAAGTCAGTACCAGCTTTTACTGCTAATTGACATGCACGAACTTTTTCTTCATCTGTTAATAAACAAGTTTCAATGATAACTTTTACAAGCGCTTTTCCTTTTGCAGCTTGTACAACTTCATAAATATCCTTTTCTACTAATTCATTATCTCCATCTTTTAAAGCACCGACATTGATTACCATATCTACTTCAGTAGCACCTTTTGCAATCACATCTTTTGTTTCAAATACTTTTGTCTCAGTTGTGTTTGCACCTAAAGGGAATCCAATAACTGTGCAAACATCTACGTCATGCCCTGCTAATTCTTCAGCAGCTAATTTTACCCATGTAGGATTAATACAAACAGAAGCGAAATTATATTTCTTTGCTTCTTCTAAAACTTTCATAACGTCTTCTTTTTTAGTATCCGGTTTCAAAACTGTATGATCAATTAACTTTGCAATGTTCATTTTCTTCACTCCTTATATCTTTTAACAACTTCATTCTAACTCTTGTTTGAACAAATGTAAACACACTTTTGAAATTTTGTTCACAGCTCTAAAAAAAAAGATCTCTCAAATGAATTTTTGAGAGATCTCCTGTTCCTAACCTTTTTGATAATGTAACAATTCTTTTGCAGTATGTTGATCAATAATCAACACATTCGCATATCCGCCTCTTAACGCACCGTCAATTGCCTTTACTTTTCTAGCTCCTCCTGCAACTAGAATTGACCGCTTTTTTAAGCGCAGTTCCTCTAAATCAATGCCAATTGTGCGCCTATTTATTTCCTCACTACAAATATTTCCATTTTCATCAAAGAAACGTGAACAAATGTCACCAACTGCTTTTTCTTTTAATATGTTCATCTCAGCTTGGTTTAAGTAGCCTAATCGGAATAATAAAGCCTCATCCCTAACAGTTCCGACAGTAAAAATAGCTATATTAGCTTGTTTTCCCATCTCAATAATATGATGAATATGTCGATCCTGCTCTACTGATTCCTTTGTCACTGCATTATCAAATATTACTGGAAGAGGGAGATTTCTTGGAGTTGTTTGAAAGGCATCTGCAAATAAGGTTATTGTTTCATTTGCATACGTATTTACACTTGAATGGCTAATGCCTCCTTTTAATTGGACCACTTCCACTCCCTTCACATGCTGAGGAATAATTTTTCTAGAAACTTCATACATAGTCGTTCCCCAACTCACACCAACAATATCACCATTTGTAACGGTCTTCTCCATATACTCAGCAGCAAACTTGCTAATATACTCCGTAATGACCGTATATTCTGGTATTGGAGAAAATACGACATGTGCCTCTAATAAATGATATTTTTCTTTAAGCAGATTTCCTACATTATCTAAATCAGCAAATGGATCAGCAATTTGAATTTGAACAAACCCTTTTTCTTTTGCATACTTTAACAACCTGGAAATAGTCGGCCTTGAAATATTCAATTTATTTGCAATTTCTTGTTGACTATAATCGGATTGGTAATATAACCTTGCAACTTCAACGCTCAATTGTTGTTTTTCTTTATCCATATTCGTTATTTCTAGACCCCTTCCAAACTTATTCTATCTTAATGGCATCATAACATTTCATGTTGTAAAATTCGACTATCTAAATTGGAGATAAAGATATTTCATTTTATAAATTAAATTTGTTGCTACTCAGTACTCTATGAAAAGCCTACAGAAAAGCATCTTTTTAAATGGTCTGAGAAGGACTGGCTATGTATAGAAGCGGTCAGGGCCTTTTCCTGCCACGCGCAACGTTTTAAAACCAAAAAAGGTAGCAATCCTATATGTTGAAAAATAAAAAACACACAATCGTATCATCAAGAATATGATTGTGTGTTTTCATCATATTAATTATTCCCATAAAACATATAACGATAATAGCATCTTTAGAAATCTATCATTTCGTCTCTTTTTTCTATACTAGCATCCTAAAATTTCTTTGAAATAGGATGCCATGGATGAACATTCGCGTGAAATATGTTGTTAGAAACGGCAGGATCACAACTCGCTAATTCTTTAGCTTCTTCAAGACTTTCTACTTCCAAAATAATCATGCCGCCAGTATCATCGATGAAAGGACCTCCAGCTACCACTTTTTCCGTTCTGTGCTGGGCCCAATATACTTTATGTTCTTCTAAATCCTGTTCCCAAATGTGTTTTCCTTGCTCCCAATTTTCACCTTGTGTAAACAAAATAACAAAATAGTTCATTTTCACACGCCCATCTCTATATAAGAGTGAATTTAAGAACACGTTAGAAAGAGTCCGTTTTCTATTGCATTAAACACTATGCTCAATTTGCTCCTTCTTCTCTTTTTTCTTATGTCGTTTCCAGTTCACCAGCTTCCTAACTGTTCCTAGCATACCTGTTGGGAGACCTAATAAGACGATGATATACAATAAGCCAAGAAAAATTGTCCATCGTTCAAAGATTGGATACTGCGAAGCAAGCTCTGATAAATAGTATTTCATAGATTCAATGATTCCTGCCCCTATTATCCCTCCTACTAATGTCCCAATGCCACCGATTGTTGTCATTAATAAAGCATTCAGCGTCATATCAATTGAGAAAACAGTCGTATTTACAAATCGGAGTGTAATAACAAATAATGCACCGCTCACAGATGCCACAATTCCAGCTACCACACTCGCAATTACTTTATAGTGAAGAATTTTATAACCAAGTGCCTCCACACGTTGTTCATTTTGCGAAATCGCTTTCAATACTTTTCCAATTGAAGATTTCGTAAACAGTTGTAGTAATAGAAAAATAATCACTAAACTTATTAATGTTATATAGTAAAATGTGAAGCGATCTCGAAATATATCAGGTACACGAAATGTAAAACCATCTCCCCCATGCGTGACGGTTCTCCACTTTTCAGCGAGCACAAAGATTAATTGAGAAATCGCCAGTGTTAGCATCGCATAAAAGTGACTTTTTAATCGTAAGGAAAGTATACCAATCATATAACTAATAACCGCTGATAAAGTGACTGCTAATATAACCCCCATTAAAAAACTCGATAGTGATGCCTCTTGTCGATCGAATAAGAGTGCGACACAATAAGCACCGATTCCAAAGAACATACAATGTCCAAACGAAACAATTCCCGTATAGCCTAATAGAATATCAAAACTCATCGCGAAGATTGCGAAGATGAAAATTTGTGTAAACAAGATTAACATGCTCCTCGAATCATTTATAAAAGGAAATATTATGAAAAAGAAAAAAACTGCACCTCCAAAATATAAACTAACCCGATTAGATAATGTGTTCATAACAGTCTCACCCCTTTTCACTGACAATTCCTGTTGGCTTAACTAATAAGACAAATAACAGCATTAACATGTTTATCGCAAGTGATAAATCCGGGACATAATAGGCTGTAAAGGCCCCTGCCAAGCCAACAATTAAGGATGCAATTACAGAACCTTGCACACTACCTAATCCACCAATGATTACAACGATAAAAGCTAAAATAGCATACTGCATTCCCATTTCGGCAAAAATAACACCCGAATAAGGCGCAAGAAGAAACCCACCTAACGCCGCCATTCCAGCTCCTAATAAAAACACAAAAGAAAAGATGGCCTTCACATTAATTCCAAGTGCTTGCACCATCTCTTTATCCATTACACCAGCACGAATCATGAGCCCAATTTTCGTTTTCCGAAGTAACAATATAAATCCGATGTAAACTAATACACCGATTAAAATAACAAATAAACGATACTTGATTAATATGATCCCATCAAATGTAAAACTTCCTTGTAACCAATTCGGTAATTTAGCTCCTATCGGATTTGGTCCCCAAAATACTTTTATACATTCACTAAGCACAAGCATGCCACCAAGTGTAACTAACAGCTGACGAACATGATTTCCATAAACAGGACGAATGAGAAACCTTTCTAATATCAAGCCAAGAAACATACCGATCACAATCGCACCAATTAATGCAAACATGTAACTGCCTGTTACATGAAACAGCCACACCCCAGTAAAAGCGCCCCATGCAAATAGCCCGCCATGAGCGAAATTAAGAACGTCCATCAAACCGAAAATGAGCGTTAAGCCAGATGCTAATAAGAAAATAAGCACCCCCGTCGAAACACCATTTACAAATAAATTAACTAACACATCCACATTTTTCACCTCACCTATATAAAGGTTAAGAAATCCCTAAATATTTATGGCACGTTTCCTTATTTTCCTTCAACTCACTCATCGAACCATTATGCACAATTTTCCCATTATCCATAATGTAAAAATAATCACCAATTTGACTGGCCATCATAAAGTTTTGTTCGACAAGTAAAACAGTTGTTTTTTCCTTCATTTTTAAAATTGAGATCATCAGCTTCTCAATCATGATTGGTGACAAACCTTTACTAGGCTCATCAATAAGCAGCAAGCCTTCACTATTGATGTAGGCCCTTGCGATAGCAAGCATTTGCTTTTGTCCTCCACTTAATAACCCACTCTTTTTCTGCCAAAATTGTTTTAAGTCTGGAAAAAGATCCAGCATCCATTCCACTTTGTCATCGGTTTCTTCATTTTTTTTCGTTTGAGCAAGAGCAAATGTTTCTTCAACCGTTAAGTCGGAAAATATCCCTTGATTTTCCGGTACATACCCCATACCTTTTCGAGAAATCATATGTGTTGATAGCCCATTTACTTTCTCACCGCCGAAATAAACAGCTCCGTTAGAAATTGTGTGAAATCCCATAATAGAGCGCAGCGTTGTCGTTTTCCCTGCTCCGTTTCTTCCAAATAAGACTGTAATTGTCCCTTTCTCTACTTCAAAAGAAACACCTTGTAAAATATGAAACTGATCTAAATACGTTTCGATATTATCCACTTTTAATAGCGTCACTATATAATCCTCCTAAATAGGCAGTTTGCACACGCTCATCCTTCATAATCTCTTCTGGTAACCCTTCAGCTAATAACTCCCCTTGAAATAACACAACGAGATGATCAGATAAATGAAGAACCATATCCATTTTGTGCTCAATTAACACAATCGTTTTTTCACGATCATTTTTTATATTTTCAATCACTTGTAGAATAGCGGGAACTTCTTCAATAGAAATACCAGCTGTTGGTTCATCTAACAACAGCATGTCTGTTTTAAGTGCTAAAAGCATTGCAAGTTCCAATTTTCGCTTTTCTCCATGAGCTAAATCTTTTGCAAGTACTTCTTCCTTTTCGTTCAGCAACACAGACTCAAGTAAATGGCGTGCTTCTTCTTGTTGCTGCTTATATCGTGATAATCGCGGGAAGAAACGATAATAATCTTTTGTATAAGACTGTACACCAAGCCGAACATTTTCAAGAACCGTTAATTCTGGAAAAATGTTCGTAAGCTGAAAAGAGCGTCCCATACCAAGACGTGTTCGATCTGGAATCGATAGTTTTGTAATGTCACGTTCCTTAAAATAAATCTCTCCTTTCGTCGGAGAAAGTTGACCACTTAACAAATTAAAAAGGGTAGTTTTCCCTGCTCCGTTTGGTCCAATAACGGAAATAAATTTTCCTTTTGGTATCATCAAATTTACGTCTTTAATAACATGATGTTCTCCAAACGAAACACAAAGACTGCGAGTCTCTAACAATTTCTCCACACTATGTCCTCCTCACAAAGGATTCCTTTATATATACATACAAATTGAAAAAATGACATAAAACCCCTTTCTTTTTAGGGGGACAAGAGCATCTGGCCGTGCGTAGAAGCGGTCATATTTTGTTCTGCATAACAGCAACTTATAAAGAAAAGCGGAAGCGGCTCGCTCAGAATCGCAGGACGCCCACGCACAGGACGGAGAGGCGCTTTTTGCCTCGTCCGAGGGGGTGAAACGACCAGAGATTCTGGCCGCTAGAGTTAGACAATACTTTTGCTGAATTTTGAGGCGGGAGTATTACTGCCCACAAATAGCGGGATAAAAAACTGCCTACAATAGATAATTTGTATATCTTGGTTTTTCTAATTATTCTGATTATTTATTACGAATTGGTGGTTCTGTTTCTGTCATTTTCAATTCCCGTTCTAAAGCTGGAATCGGATAATCAATCCCATCTTGTTTTTTCAATGTAATTGAATAAAGCGTTTGCAAAGCTTGATGATCTTTCGCCCGGAATTTCATTGTTCCTTTTGGTGTTTCAAATTCCATTCCTTCCATTTTCTTAATGAGCGTATCAGCATCTGTATTACCTTTTGTTTTCTTTAAGGCCTCAACGACTGAAATAGCAGCTGACATCCCACCAGCTGTAAACAAGTCTGGAACAGCACCGTTAAATCGTTTTTTATGTTCTTCTACCAACCAATCATTCACTTTATTTTTTGGAAGCGCATGATAATACACTGAAAATCCTTGCATGCCAACTAACGCATCCATCGTTTTTAATGCTGAAATATCAGGTGCACCCGTCGAAACTTTAATCCCTTGCTGTTCCACATTCATATCTTTTAATTGCTTCCACGGCGAATTTGCACCTGCCCAAGCAATAAATAAATACTCAGGTTTTGAGCTTATAATATTTTGGATATTTGCCGTAAAATCAGTAGAATTCGTATCAGCATATTGTTCATTTACAATGTTTGCACCTAACTTCTTTGCTGCATCTTTAAACGCGGCAATCCCTTCTCTTCCGAATGCATTGTCTTGAGCTAGCGTCGCAATCTTCACATCTTTCTTAGCAATTGATGCTGCACCAGCAATTGCATCTTGCGATGAATTTCGTCCTGTTCTAAAAATATATTTATTCCAGTTCTTCCCTGTAATACTATCTGCTACAGCAGGTTCAACAACCATTATTTTTTTATATTCTTCAGCCAATGGTAAAACTGCTAACGTATCACTTGAACTAGATGAACCAACTAAAAAATCTACTTTATCTTCTTCTAATAGTTTTGTAGCCTTCTTAACAGCTACATCTGCTTTTGTTTCCGTATCTTCTACAACAAACTTAATCTTTTTCCCTTCTACTTTTCCTGTTCCACCTGTTGCATAATCCAGACCGAGCTCAAATCCATTTACCGTTTGTTTTCCATACGATTCAAGCGGTCCAGTTAACGAAGCAAGAACACCTACCTTAACTGTTTCCTCATTACTTGTACTTGTTTTCTTTCCAGAACATCCAGCTGATACGAACAGTGAACCAAGTATACAACCTGTACACACCATCTTTAGCCACTTACGTTTTTTCACTGACATCACAATTCCTCCCCTATCATTTACCTTCCTAGAGAATTGAATACACTGAAACGAAACACCCGTAATCATGACATTTATCAACCGCTACATATGAAACAAAATTTCTTGAAGTACCTCTAACTTCTCTAAGATTCCCCAAATCCCTTCCAGTTCTTTTATAAATATTCACTAAGAAAAATTTTATATCTGAAATAAAAAATGGGAATGACTAAAAATAAGTCCTTCCCTCTCTTTTAAAATATTCAGCTGAAAACAACCATAGACAAACCTTACAACTCAGCTTGTTCCAAACTCTCTAGTTCTTTCTTCAGTTTCGCTTTATCTAAATTCTCTCCAATAATTACAAGGTTCGTAGGGAAACCAAAATCCTGTTCCAATAAAGATGGCACTCCGAATGAGTATTGCAGTAAGGTTGGGTATTTATCACCATGAAATTTCACAAATCCTTTTACACGATAAATTCCCTCAGGTAAATTAGAAAGCCACTCGTACAATTTGCCCTGATCAATTGATTTTGTAAATGGATAGGTCATAGTTTGAATATGTAAATGCTGTTTCACATGTAACTTTTCATGATTTTGATCACTTGCTAGCTTTATATCTTCGAAATCCTCTAAAGATATATTACAATACTGTGTTTCATATAATTTTGCATGTTTATTTATTAACGCTACTTCCTCAAAAATCCGTTCCTTCTCTTCATCTCTCAGCAAATCTGATTTATTGATAAGAATATGACTTCCATACTTCATTTGTTCGTTTAGAAGTTGTTGTATGCTTTTACTTAATGTTTCCCGATTTAACCACCTGTTTGCATCTAATACAACAATAATAGACTTCACTTCAATATACGGAGCTAAAATAGGTGAGAGACAAGCATCTAATACTTCAATCGGATGCGCAACTCCAGTTGTTTCTATATAAACCACATCCGGTCTCTCCTCTTGATATAAGGAATGTAACTGAATTTCTAATTCATCTTTCATCGTACAGCAAATACAGCCTTTTAAAAGTTCTCTTAAAATATTTTCTCGTCCTACAATATCTGTATCTACGGAGTATTCACCTATTTCATTCATTAGTACTGCAACTTTTCGATTTTTCTTCTTTTCCGCTAATAAAAGATTTTGAAGCAGCGTTGATTTCCCGCTCCCTAAAAAACCACCTAAAATATGAATTTCTACTTTGTTCATATGTTCGACTCTCCATTTCTTTGTTACTACTTATACTTGCAACTACATGTAAAATACCGTTAAAAAGCGTAATTATTAAAACTTAAAAAGATTACATAATGCCAGTAACAGACACAATAATTATACTTTAACATACTAAAAGGCCACTTTTCATAAAGCGACCTTTTTGCTAAAAATTATTGAATCTATTTTTTATCCCGCTATTTGTGGGCAGTAATACTCCCACCTCAAAATTCGGCGAAAGCATTGTCCAGTTCCAGTGGCTAGAATGTTCGGTGGCTTCGCTTCTTCCTACGAGGTAAAAAACACCTCTACGTCAGAAGCTCCATCCCCCTCACATTCTGGGCGAGCCACTTCCACATTTCTTTGTTGTCCAGCTCTAGCGGCTAGAATCTCCGGCCGTTTCCGCTTTTCTTAAGAAGTTAGGTGGGAGATAAACTGCCCGTTATGGTGAGGGCTGATAATCAGTGGGGAATGAAGAAAACCCCCACTGATTAAAGTTTCACTTTATAGTACGTCATATCCTTGATCTTCAATAACTTCTTTCACTTTCTCCACATCTACTTTTGCTTCATCATACTCTACGTTTACAGTTCCCTCTTGCAAATGTATTTCTACATGTTGCACCCCTGCTAACTCTGAAAGTGCGTTTGTTACTGCCATTTTGCAATGATTACATGTCATTCCTTGTACGTTTAATGTGATAGTCATACTAAATTCCTCCATTTAATTCTTTTATATTTTAACGCGTTTCAAACGAAGTGCGTTCGTCACAACAGATACAGAGCTAAATGCCATTGCTGCTCCGGCTACCCAAGGCTCTAGTAACCCGAATGCCGCTACTGGAATACCAATTGCATTATAGAATAAAGCCCAAAACAAGTTTTGACGAATATTTTTCATTGTCTTACGGCTTAACTCAATTGCTTTTGGTATATGTGATAAATCACCGCCAACTAAAGTAACATCTGCAGTTTCAATCGCTACATCTGCACCCGTTCCAATTGCCATACCAATATTAGATTTCGCAAGAGCTGGGGCATCATTAATACCGTCACCTACCATTGCGACATGCTTTCCTTGTTTTTGTAAATCCTCTACAATTTTAGCTTTATCCTCTGGTAATACTTCTGCAAATACACGGTCAACATCAACTTGCTTTGCAATCGCTTCAGCGGTACGTTTATTATCACCTGTTACTATACATACTTCAATTCCCATTTGTTTCAGTGTTTGGATTGCAGTCTTTGAACTTTCTTTTACTGTGTCAGCAACAGCGATTATTCCAGCAAGTTCCCCATCAATTGCGACAAGCATCGCTGTTTTACCTTGAAGCTCTAGTTCTTTCATCATTTCTTCATGCTGTGAAATTTCTACTAATTGTTCATTCATCAGCTTGCGCGTTCCCACAAGAACCTTTTTGTCTTCAATATTTGCTTCAATGCCATGCCCCGGGATGGCTGAAAAATGTTGCAGCTCTTTCAATTCTACCTCATTTTGTTTTCCATACTCAACAATTGCATGAGCTAATGGATGCTCGGAAGCACTTTCAGCTGAAATCGCATAATGGACCATGCCTTCTTGAAATTGTAACACGTCAGTAACTTCTGGTTTCCCTTTTGTTACAGTTCCTGTTTTATCTAATAACACTGCATTTACTTTATGTGTTCCTTCTAAATATTCACCTCCTTTAAAAAGAATACCTTTTTCTGCTCCTTTTCCTGTACCAACCATAATCGAAGTTGGTGTAGCAAGCCCTAACGCACATGGACACGCAATTACTAAAATCGCAATTCCTACTTCTAATGCTTTTGACAAATCTCCCGGTGCGATAAAGAAATACCATACTAAGAACGCTACGAAAGCAATTCCTACAACAACCGGAACAAAAATACCTGAAATAATATCTGCTAATCGTTGAATGGGTGCTTTAGATCCTTGCGCTTCTTCAACAATTTTAATAATGCCGGCCAATGCTGTGTCCTTTCCAACCTTTTCCGCTTGAATCGTCAGCAGTCCGTTTGCATTAATAGTCGCTCCAATGACCGGATCTCCTTCTTTTTTATCTACTGGAATAGACTCTCCAGTAATCATAGATTCATCGACAGAAGATACCCCTGAGATTACAATACCATCTACGGGTATTTTCTCCCCTGGCTTTACAATAATCCTATCTCCAATGACGACATCATCAAGCGGCACTCTCACTTCTTGACCATTACGAACAACAAGCGCATCTTTTGCCTGTAAACTAAGCAGTTTAGAAATCGCTTCCGTTGTCCGTCCTTTTGCCATTGTCTCAAAATACTTCCCGACCAAAATTAACGTAATTAACACTGCACTTGTTTCAAAATATAGATCAGGAACATATTCAGGATTCCCCACCGTTTTCAATGTTTCATATAGACTGTAGAAATAAGCTGCTGATGTTCCTAAGGCAACTAACACGTCCATATTGGCACTTTTATTCCGAAGAGCACGATAAGCACCTACATAGAAATGTCCTCCAATATAAAACTGAACTGGCGTTGCTAATAATATTTGAAACCATGGATTCATAAAAATATGCGGCACTGGTAATCCAGTATCAAATGGCATATGTCCGAGCATCGTATACAGTAAAGGTAAGGACAAAAGAATCGAAATAATAAGTTGACGCTTTTTCTCCTTAATCATTTCTTCTTTTCTTTCCGAACGCTCTGCATTTTCGGTTCGTATTTGCCCTTTATATCCAATTTTCTTTATCTTTTCTAAAATACTTGCTGTAGAAACTAAACCTTCATTATATTCTACAACAGCGCTATTGGTCGCTAAATTAACAGTGGCATGTGAAACGCCTTCCATTTTATTTAATACTTTTTCAACTCGAGTCGCACAAGCTGCACATGTCATCCCTTCAATATCAAGGTTAACTTTTTCTGCCGATACACCATACCCTAACTTCTCAATTTTCTCTTTTATATTAGCAATTTCTTGCTGAGATGAATCATATTGAATACTCGCCTTTTCCATCGCTAAATTTACGCTAGCTTCTACCCCGTCCATTTTATTCAGTACTTTTTCAATCCGAGTAGCACAAGCAGCACATGTCATTCCTGTTATTCCAAGCGTAACATGTTTTTGACTTTCCATCTTATAGCCTCCTATTTTGAAAATTGCTTAATTACGTTCATCAATTCTTGGATTGATTCATCTCCATTTCCCTCATGAATTGCCTTTGCAACGCAATGCTTTGTATGACGCTCCAATAAAGAAAAGCCTACTTTATTTAGAGCTGCGTTAATCGCTGAAATTTGAATTAAAATATCAACGCAGTAACGGTTATCCTCAACCATTTTTTGAACACCGCGCACTTGCCCTTCAATACGTTTTAAACGTTTCATCACACTTTGAATTTCCTCTTCTGTCCGAGGAACCATTTTTTTATCTATATGATTTCCTTCACAATGATCCATTATTATCACCTCATGTATTGTAATTACCAATCTTTACATACATTATACGGGTAGGGGGTATAAAAGACAACTGGTTATCAGTATATTTTTAAAAATTTTTCCAAATAAAATACATACCAGGTGTGTTAACTTGTATGTATTTACAGCATATCTCTCTAAACTTGAGGATACCCTGATGGTGTATATTTTAAGAAGAGTTTCACAACTACCTCCAATGAGAGCTGGTTGATTTTGATAAGCATTACCATCATATAGGGAACGAGAAATAGTATTCCCCTCTTTTATCACCTATGAATATATGGATTAAAGGTAGTTTTAACTCGTCAACCATGTGACGAGTTTTTTCATTATCATGAGAATTTTTTTAGATATTTCTCATATTTTCATCATTTCCCTTTCATGCCCTTCTCACATCTAAGTTTTAGACTAATACTTACTAAAGATATAACGAGGTGATACATTCAGACACAACCTTTCAGATTTTGACTCTATTAAAAGTAGTTCTAGATTCGTTTTTTCTTGAAGCATCATGAATTATAGATGGAGGTGAACCTATGAAAAAGAAAAAGAACAAACGCAAAAAATGGTGTTGGCTAAAATGGATGTTGACCCTTCCTCTGCTTCTTACTTTATTGTTCTTTGGACTACATAGTATGAAGTCAGAAAGATGGGATCATGAAAAGCACAAGAAAGCTGAATATGCTATTTCTCACGACAAAGAGAGACAAGCTTTCCAAACAAAGAAAGAAGATTTTGCTGGCTTCGAAAGACATACTCATCATGAAAAGCACCATGAAAAGAGATTTGATGATCTATTCTTTGTACCATTCCTGTTAGAACTTGTCCTTGTTCTTTTCGGCTGGTTAATTCTTCGCAAGTCTGAAGGAAATATGGCTAAAAAGTGGACAGGAATCCTACTCCTTATTATTGGTTTATTACCGCTCCTTCCAATTCTTGCACTTGCTGCAATGATTGTCTGGGCATATAAAAAGTTCAAACAAAAAAGAACTGTAACAAGCGAGTATATCAATACTGATATGTATAATGTTTCAACAATGCAAAAACAAATAGACATTTTAGATCAATGGGAACGTAATATTCGTAAGGAGGAGAAGTAAACAATGGGTATCTTTAAACGCATTAAAAATATTGTAATGGCCGATGTGCACCAAACATTAGATAAGCTAGAAAGCCCTGTTAGTATGTTAAAGCAATACTTGAGAGAGACAGAAGAACAAATTACAAAGGCGCAAAAAGCGCTATCTCACCAATTCTATTTAGAAAAGAAATATGAAGCGTTAATTGTAGAAACTGATGCTCTTATCGCAAAAAGAACTCGTCAAGCTGAGCTTGCAGTATCACGTGCAGAAGATCATATGGCACAGCTAGCTTTACAAGATAAAATTATAACTGAGAAGAAGGCTACACTATATCGTGAACAGTACGAAATAACAAAACAACAAACAGCTGCACTTTATGAACAAATTGACAAATTGCAAGAGAAATATCAAGAATTACAATATAAAGAACTTGTTCTTGTTTCTCGATTAAATGCGGCACAAGCGATAAAAGAAGGTAACGCAGCACTTACTTCTTTCCATACGGAAAATGCAGCAAAAGGCTTTGCACGCGTCGAATCCTACGTACAAAAACTAGAAGCAGAAGCTGCTGCTAGCAACTATTTTTATCAGTTAAAATCTCCTAACCAAACAGAGATTTTAGACCAAGGTTTACAAGAAGAAGTAAAGCAAGCGTTAGAAAAATTAAAAGAAAATAAATAGTTTCGTTTTCTATTAAATATTATGTATACAAAAGCCAATTACGTTCGAACTATACCCTATGAAATAGACAATTGAATAAAAGCTTTAAAACTTAAGTACTTAAAAGATGGTTTCGGTATATACCGGAACCATCTTTTTTCATGTCCATTGATAGCAATGAACATTGTAAACAAAAAGCATACGCCAGAGAAAAGGGATTCAAACGATTAGTATTGCAGGAAGTCGTAACTAAAGAAGGTTACCACTTTACATTAAAAATGAGTTTCCAAAAAGTGCCAGTCTATACGAAGAAATGTTTCGAAAGCTAAGCAGCATTGAAGGGAATTATGAACTACATTTAACGTAAAGAATGAGATAAAAAGTGAACGAATATTTTTCGTACTCGTTCACTTTTATATTTAAAACCATCTCCTCTTTCGCTATCTCTTTTTTTGCTTTCTTTGATTTCGTTTCGACTTCCATCGCCATTGCTTATATTAATACCTTTGTTAAAATAAAAAGTTTGCATATTTCAACGGAATTGTAAATAACTTGATGGACAAGTATTTCTTTGATGATGAATTTATGTGTGCGTAAAAAAATAGGAGTGGCTTTTTAGTACCATCTCCTACATCAAGTCGACAAATATGCAATTTGAGTATATGTGTGGGATAGATCGGCGCAAATAGATGAAAACTCGTTTCTCTATGAGTAAAATTATATTTTTAGAAGGGGTCACCATACATCTCCATCAACTTTAAATTTTATAATGCCCCCCAGAACGAAACTCTCAGCAGATGATAACCTTTTGTGGTAGTGTATCAATGATTTCAATAGCTACCCTCACAAATACATTATTGCGCCACTCCAAATACATTGATTTCAGCCACACTTGTCCATGGATTATTGTTTATCTCGCTTAAGGCACGCAGTCTAATATAGCGACCTGTCTTAGTTGCAAAGCTGACTTGTTTCAAAGTGGTATCATTTGTAAAGGTACCTGTGGCTACAGCTGTTCCCCAATTCACTCCATCACTACTCACGTAGAACTCATAGTCCTTAATCGTTCCGTTCACTTGGGTGTCTTGTCTTGGCAGGTAGCTGAATTTGGAGATGTTATAGGTTGCGCCTAAATCGATTTGAATCTCGTGCGGCATTGGAGCTACGGGGCTCCAGTTCGTATGCCAAAACGTGTCTTTGTTTCCATCAAATGCGTAATTACCTAAATTGTACCAATTATAACTATCTACATATTTTAGTGTCCAATTTGTTTGCGGAATCAAACTAGCTTCTTTTGTTGTGACTGCTACATTCATGGCAGAATTACTTGTGCTTGTCGTCGTAATCGTTACTCCCGATTTTTCTCCAGTGTAGGTATTACTGTTCGGATTGGTGTCTGGACCAAAGGAAGCAGCATGATTTTGATTCGTGTAATAGAACGGGTCTTGGTATTCACTGATGGATTGCTCTATATCAATGAAAGGATGAGGGTCATTAGAATTATTATTCATGGATTCATCAATATGCCAAACCGCGATGCCACCAGAATTTGTTGGCAAGCTTGCATCATACCCAACTTTTTCGCGATTCTCAACTAAAAAATACGTATTATCCTTTAAAGGAATCTTTAAAACATTATAGTTATTTGGGATCGCATTTAGAGTAAAATTGTTGGCGGTATTTACTACAGTTGGTGTTACAAATCCTAATTTTACTTTTGACCAGGCATCCATATGATCGGGTGTAGCTCCATAATCTTCTCCTTGAAGATTATTCCAGGCTCCATTAGCCATTATACTTAAACTACCCACATGATTATTATCGCCATATAGATCTGGAAGGCCAAGGGAATGGCCCAATTCATGAGCAGGGATACCAATCGTTGCCATATGACCATATTGTTTTTCACCCTGCGTCGTATACATACCTGATACTGTAACACCATCGTGATTTGTGTTAGGAGCATACCACTGATGTGCCCAAATATTTGGCGCTGAACCACCACTAGCCTCTTCATTGCCAGCAAGAACAGTTACAATGTAGAAGCTATCTTTAGAGTCGATGACTTGATCATTATTAGTATCAAAACTAGCAAAATTCACCTGAGGATCAGCTTTAGCCAGTGCATCTGTTATAACCGTTCTAATGTCTTTTCCCGATGTATCCGGATGAGCGTAATCTAATTTTACTTTAACCACCCCATCATTTTGCGTACCATATGTTTCGGATGCCGGAGTGATCTGTGCTTTTCCATTACTCACTTCATTATAGTAATTCTTTACTGACTTTTGATTTTCAGAAAAGAATCTGTTGCTCCAATCGTTCTCGCTATATGCGATATCAACATCTGTAAACCCAATTAACAAAACAAGTAATTTTTGGGGTCCTGAAACTGAAGTGACAGTTCCGTCAATATTTTCTGGTGATTCTTTTTGGAGCTCATTCATGTGCTCCTGCTTTTTCTTTGCTTGAGGTTTGTATTCCTTTATCCATTTATTCAAATTGTTTTCATTTACCGCTTTTGCAGGCTTCTTGTCAATTTTATATTTTTTCCCCGTCGATTTCAGTTCGTCTGATGTAAGTTCAGCGTAATTCCAATACCCCTTCTGATCTTGTAAAAGTACGTCGCCATCCTTTGTGCTTGCCCAGTGGAACCATTCATCTCCATGCACCGTGGCTTGAAACGATTCGCCTGACGGTTGCTCCATTTTGACAACTCCATCGTATGCTGGTGCGGCAAAAACGTTCGTTTGAAAGTACAAAACACAAATCAAAGAAAAAACGGACGTGAACAGGAATTTAAAACTTCTTTGCATAAACCTTCCTCCTTTTAGTGGTTGTTATCATGTGGAAATGGTCTCCTCTATAGATTCATAAAGATCGCCTCCCCCCCTTTAAAAAATATTCAGCAACATAACTAAAATGCCATTTTATGGAAAAAATTAAAGGGTTTAAATAAAATAAGTTGAGAAATATGATTATTGGAATTATAAATGAATAAAGGAATTTGTTTTGTAATTGCAATTGGCTGAACACTTCATATGTCTTCTATAGAAACCTTAATTACAAGATAAAAATTCTTTAAAAAGGAGTAAAATATATAACTGATTCCTTAACGTACAGGGAATCGGTTAAATTGTTTCTAAACGCATAATTTTCTTTTTTTAATATGGTGACCCCTATACAATGAAAAAAATGCATAAAAAAAGAGCCAACTCCATAGGAGTCAGCTCACTTCATTATCTAAGCCATTTTAAACTGTCTTATTTCCTCTAATATTAGAACCTATTTTCAATGCTAATACAACATTAGAGCTATCACTTCTAAATCTAGAAAGTGTACCTTCTTCTAAACCCGTTAATGCCTCAAACATATCTTCACGTAAGCTCAATTGATACTCATTTGAAAGTTCGTCTAAAATGCTATTACCATCAAAAACATCATTTTCAAGCAATGTGAGAATTGATTTTTTTATTAAAACAGGGCTTGTAGGCTTAGATTGTCCATCTAGTGGTTCTTTTTTTCTCCAACCATTTTTTTAGTAATACGTGCTTATTACTTTTTGTTAAAACCTTGAAATGCTTACGGCTCTAAGCTTTAGTACCTTTTCTATAAAAATATCAATAGTAATAGGAATAATAAGTTTTTAGACGTATTACCTTATACCGTTTTTTCCTAATGTAATATAATTTGCACAAAGGCAAAATTTATGTTCAAATAAAAGAAATATAATTTAGATATTTGTATTTAATAAAATAAAACAAATTGCATCAAGTTAACAAGCAAAAGGGGAAACAAAACATGACAGAAAACACAAAAGAACGCGAACATCTTCCACCAAATAATCGGACGATGCAATCGGCACAGTTAGCTTTAAGCGGTGAAACAAAAGGACTGAAACGATTATTACCTTTTTTAGGACCCGCTTTTATCGCATCTGTTGCTTATATTGATCCAGGGAATTTTGCCACGAATATTGCGGCAGGGTCCCAATACGGTTATTTACTACTTTGGGTTATCCTTGTTTCAAATTTAATGGCCGTGTTAATTCAATCTTTATCAGCTAAATTAGGAATTGCTACTGGAAAAAACCTTCCTGAAGTTGCTCGGGAGCATTTTTCAAAACCTGTTTCCATCGGTTTATGGATACAAGGTGAATTAGTAATTATGGCAACTGATCTTGCTGAGTTTATCGGTGCTGCTTTAGGATTAAATTTATTATTTAATATTCCACTATTACCCGCTGCATTCATTACAGCAGTAGGCTCATTCATTATTCTAGAGTTTCAACGCAGAGGGTTTCGTCCACTAGAAGCAATCATTACTGGTATGGTCTTTATCGTCGTTATTGCTTTTGGTGTTCAAGTCTTTTACGCAAAACCAGAACTAAGTCCCCTTCTATCAGGGCTTTTCGTTCCTCACTTTCAAGGTGTAAATAGTATTTTACTGGCAGCAGGAATTTTAGGTGCAACCGTTATGCCGCATGCAATTTATTTACATTCTGCTTTAACACAGCGACGCGTAGTAGGAACGACAGATGCAGAACGAAAACAGATTTTCCGCTTTGAATTTATCGATATTATAATTGCAATGGTCATTGCCGGAGCAATTAACGCGAGTATGTTAATTGTAGCAGCTGCCCTATTCTTCAAAAATGGACTACATGTCGAAGATCTAGATGTTGCTTTTCATCAATTTAGCCATTTAGTTGGCCCTGTATCAGCATCTCTTTTTGGAATTGGATTATTAGCTGCCGGTTTATCCAGTTCTTCCGTTGGTACGATGTCTGGTGATATTATTATGCAAGGATTCATCCGTATGCATATTCCTTTATATTTGCGCCGATTTATAACAATGGTTCCACCGCTTGTTATAATTGCACTAGGTGTGAATCCAACTCATGCCCTCGTAATGAGTCAAGTCGTTTTATCATTTGGGATTGCATTTGCATTAATTCCACTCATTGTCTTTACAAGTAAAAAAAGCATTATGGGTGCTCTTGTCAATCATCGTTTTACAACAACCCTTGCATGGATAATTGCCGTATTAATTATCACTTTAAATATATTTTTGTTGTATCAAACATTTGTTGGTTAAGAAAAAAGAGAATGCCTTTTAGAAATTTAAAAGGCATTCTCTTTTTATTTTGTTCCAGCATGTGCAAGGCAAATAATGATTTCAAATTGGTGAAATGACATCTCCTGTCGGTACATCCCTTCCACCTTCTATACGAATTCCCCCTTTTGGCATAGATGATCCATCTATATCGCGAAAATATAACGGTAATCCTTCAGAAAGAAACATACTCGTCTTAGATGGATCCTGCCGTTGATGATGAATGTGTAAATGTGGTTCACTAGAATTTCCAGAGTTGCCAACACGAGCAATTACTGCTCCTTCCTCTATGTGTTGCCCTGCCTTCACTTTGATAGATCCCTGTTTTAGGTGATCAAGGACAAGATATGTTCCCGTCTCATCTAACCGTATATAAATATGGTTACCTGCCATAGACTTAAAATTATTATTTCCTGGTGTTAAATCAGCTTCTGAATTTTCTACAGCTATAACTGTTCCTGATGCAGGTGCTATTACGTCCACTCCGTATATGTCGTAATCCTTTAATTGTGAACTTGTTACTCCTTTTTGCGGAGCAATAAAATCATACGCCCAACGTTGGATTGGCTCGATAGCATGGTAATTTGTTTGAAGTCGATCTCCTCCCCACCCTACCCGAACAGTTTCATTAAACGGAAGCCGAATTGTTATTTTCGGTGTAATCGAATTCACATTTACTGGATATGCGATTTGTCCAATTCCAACAAACCAACATGCCGGCCAAGCAGCTGCTGTGGATAGAATAAGCATCGTAACGGTTGTTTTATGTATTTTCCTTCTAGAAAACAATTTACCTACTATTACACATAACGTAATCATGACACTAATGAAACCTACTATACTAAAAGCTTGCATTCCCCACCAAGCTAAAGCAGACACAATACCGGTAGCTAAATAAACAGAACCCCAACCTACTGCTAATATTGTAATAAACATGATCATTATCCATTTCTTCCACATTGTATTCCCTCCATTTGTAATGTCTCATATTAAGATCGTACAAAATAATAATTACGACACTTGAAAGAAATACTTACAACTTTCTTACGGTTTTGTTGAATATTGCGGCAAAATGAGTGTAAACACAGTTTCCTTGTCATCACTACATACTGTAATATCACCTTTATGTATATTGGCGATGCTCTTAGCAATAGCAAGCCCCATTCCTTTTCCACCAGTATGAGCACTTCGTGACTTTTCTCCCCGATAAAATTTTTCAAATATATAAGGGATATCTTCTTGTAAAATTTTCTTCCCGTAATTTTTAATGTTTATCTTTACATTTCTATTTTCCAGAAAAATTTGTACATCAATGATCTTTCCGGATTTTCCATACGAAATGCTATTGCTTATTACATTTTGCATTAATCTTACTAGTAAACTGATATCAGCTTCTATTTGTAAATCTTGATTACACTCTATATGAAATTTCATTTGTACTGCTTCTAATTGAGGA
This sequence comes from Bacillus cereus group sp. BfR-BA-01380, assembly GCF_022663535.1. Classification (GTDB taxonomy): domain Bacteria; phylum Bacillota; class Bacilli; order Bacillales; family Bacillaceae_G; genus Bacillus_A; species Bacillus_A cereus_BB. The sequence continues at coordinate 82,156 of NZ_JAKUFS010000011.1, forward strand.
ATAAAATCAATCATAACTTGTTCTACTAATTGTTTTACTCCTACTATTTCTTTATGTAACTGAATTTCTCTATAATTAATATGACAATATTCAAGTAAATCATCTACTTGATTTTTCAATTCACGGCTTTTACGTTTTACAACTCTTACATATTGCTGACAATTCTCTTTATTCACATCAAAATTACGTTCTATTAAATCAACATAACCAATTAACGATGTTACTGGTGTCCGCAGATCATGAGAAATATTACTAATCATCTCATCTTTCATCTTTTGTGCAAATTTCTCTTTTTCAATTGACTCTTTCAAACTGTTTGTCATTTTGTTAATATTTGTTGCTAGCTCTCCTATTTCATCATTTCTCATCATTTGTATCTGTACCTCTAAATTTCCCTTGCTTATTTCTTTCACATTTTGATTTATTTGTTCTAATCTTGTTATCATATTCTTTGAGAATAGAAAGAAAAAGAATGAAGTGAAAATAAGAAAAATAACAAAATATAGAAAAGAATACTTCTCCTCTAATTCCGCTATATTTCCATATACATGACTCATAGCATTTTGAAAGAACACAATACATAAGGTCGCTAGTACAATACTGCATATAAAAATGAAAAAAAACTTCATTCTTAACCCTTGAAATAATTTAGTTTTCAATTTTATATCCTACTCCCCATACATTTTGGATAAATTTTGATTCTTTCGGATTTGCTTCTATCTTCCCTCTTAACCTTGCTAGATGAACCATCACAGTATTATTACTTTCATAAGCTGCTTCTCGCCAAACACTTTCATATATCTCTTCTAGCGTAAATACGCGGTTTGGGTGTGTTGCCATCAAATGCAAAATTTCATACTCTGTCTTTGTAAGATTAATATATTCTCCATATAACAGGACCTTTCTAGAATTCTCATCTATTTCTAATCCCCTAATTTGTATCTTCTTTTCAAGCATCTGTACCGGAGTTCTGTTTAAGTATGTGTATCTTCTTAACTGCGCTTTTACTCGTGCTACCAGCTCAATTATACTAAATGGCTTCACAATATAATCATCTGCCCCTGTACTTAATCCAATAACTTTATCTACATCCGTTGCTTTCGCACTTAAGAACATAACAGGTATATTATATTTTTCTCGTATTCTCCTGCACACTTCAATTCCATCCATCATTGGCATCATAATATCAAGGATCGCCAATTCAATATCATGTTCCGAAAATAACTGTAATGCTTGTTCTCCGTCATAAGCTTTTACAACTTTGTAGCCTTCTTGCTGTAAATACACTTCAATCATTTCAACGATATCCTTATCATCATCCACGACTAATATAGATTGTTGTTTCATACTTCATCCTCTTTTTCGTTTGAAATATTTTCCATAACTTCATAGTATCATGTTCATAACATAAAAACTTCGAAATGTTCTAGACTTTAAACTATATAAATCCATTTTAATCAACATATAAAACGCTGCTATACAGAGCAAAACCTGACCTGCTCTCGCTTTTTCTCTCTGTTTTCATCCTTGCACGTGGCAGGAGATCTATGCATGGCCAGATGCTTTCGCCCCCCTAAAAAGAAAAGCGGTTTTATATCTTTTTTTACTTGTATAAAAAAAAGCTAAGGCTTATCCAAAGCTCTTAGCTATTTAATCTCTTATCTATTTCTCTTTTCGATTTATATAAGCATGTTTATACGTATAAACACCGCCAAATTGATGTTTTTCAATACTTTTTACATATTCCTTTTGAACGTATGCTGAGCCAGTGTGGTAAAGCGGTGCAATAGCAGCGTCTTCTAATAAGATTTTCTCTGCTTCTTGCATAGCTTTCCAGCGTTTCTGGTCCTCCAATACAAGATCATTTTTCGCACTATTTATAAGCTCATCATAATGCTGATTAGAATAATTCATTTTATTATTTGGATTATCTGTCGTAAATAATTCTAAATAACTAATAGGATCTTTGTAATCAGGTCCCCATATAACCATCGATATATCATACTGCCCTGTTTGTTCAAGTTGTAATTTTTGTTTAAATGGTTGCGGTTTTATATTTATTGTTAATCCTTGTAAATTATTTTCAAGTTCCCCTTTAATATATTCCGCTGTCTGCTTCGCTTGGTCCTGTTCGAACGTTAAAAATTCAAGTGTTATCTGTTTTACACCAAGCTCTTTTTTCGCATCTTCCCAAAGGTTCTTTGCCTTTTCAACATTATATACGACAAGATCACCGTTTGCTTTTCTAAAATCTTTTCCATCTTTTTCATTTTTATATCCTTCTGGTACAAGTCCTTGAGCCGCTGTTGCACCGTTGTTTAGAAAATGATTTACTACTGCTTCTTTATTTAAAGCCATAGAAAGCGATTGCCGTAATTTTGTATTTGCCAGTGCAGAATTTTTTTGATTAAAACGTAACATAGCTATGGCAGAATCTTTCGCTGTATGAAAATCACTTTTCCCTTTATATTTATCAACAAATGAAGAATTAATTGGAGCACGATCAATACTACCAGTTTCATACAAATTAACAGCTGTCGATGTCTCTTTTACAATATGAAAATTAATTTCTTCTAATTTCACGTTATTTTTATCCCAATATGTATCATTTCTCTTTAACTTAAATTCTTGTTCATGTTTCCATTCCGATAATACAAATGGACCATTGTAAATCATATGTTCTGGTTCTAATCCATACTTGCTTCCTTTTCCCACAACAAATGATTCGTGCTGAGGTAGATAAATAGGAAGTGTCAGTAAATGAAGGAAATAAGGAATTGGTTTCTCTAACTGTATCTCTAATGTAACATCGTCAATAGCTTTTACACCTAGTTGATCTACAGCTAAAGTTCCTTTATTTATTGCTTCTGCATTTTTTATACCAAATAACGTATATGCATATTGTGATGCTGTTCCCGGGTTTACTGTACGCTGCCATGAATAAACAAAATCATGCGCTGTTACAGCATCTCCGTTCGACCATTTTGCATCTTTACGCAAATGAAATATATATGTTTTTCCATCTGTACTTTTCTCAAAAGACTTTGCAACACCAGGCACTGGATTATCTTTGTCATCAAGTACATATAACCCTTCAAATATATTTTGCATGACATGCGATGATGTACCGTTCATGGATTTTGCAGTATCTAAGGACGGAATTTCTTCTGATATCGTTACATTTAATACTTGTTTTTCACTTTCTCCCTGCGTTTTACTCGAATTATTGCTACAAGCTGAAATCAATAAAGAGGTGGCAAGTATAATTCCCATCAGTAATCTTTCATGTTGCTTCATAAATCGGCTCCTTTAATTCAATTAAATTAAATTACAAAACGTTATATATTATAACAGATTAATTATCTTAAAAGTGTTACATTTCACCGAATTTTTATTCTTTCAAATATAAACAAGAACACTATCCTTTCATTTCATGAAAGAATAGCGTTCTCTTATTACTTACATATGCAATCCTTGTTTATAACGGCTCGCTTCAAAAATAATACGTTCTTCATCTAACGTTTTACACTCACCGTTCCAAACAATGTGTTTTCCATTAATAACAACATCTGAAACGTCTTTTCCGCTCGCTGCGTATACAAGATGTGACAATACTTCTTCTGCAGGTTGTAAATGAGGCTTATTAGATGGATCAATTGTAATAAAGTCAGCACTCTTGCCTACTTCTAGTGAACCTGTTTGATTCATCCCGATTACTTCTGCCCCTACTTTTGTTGCTAATGTAAGAATTGTTTCAACAGGTAATGTTGTCGCGTCTTTATGAACACCTTTTTGCAATAAAGTCGCAATGCGCATTTCTTCAAACATATCTAAGTTGTTATTAGAAGCAACGCTATCTGTTGCAATTCCGACTTTTATGCCACTCTCTAACATCGCACGAATGTTCGCTATACCCGATCCTAATTTTAAATTACTAATCGGATTATGAGCAACGCGCACATCATGTTCCGCTAAGAAAGTGCGCTCATTGTCATTTAGCACAACACCGTGAGCAATTACTGTCGGTCTCTGGAATAATCCACAATTCGCTACATACTCTACTGGACGTTTTCCGTATTGTGCTTCAATATCCTGTACTTCACGGTCTGTTTCGGAAAGATGAATATGAACCATTGTCTTATTTTCCACTGCAATTCGTGCACACTCTTCTAACATTTCCGTAGAACATGCATATGGACTATGAGGAGCAACCATTGTTGTTAACATACCATCTTTATTGGAATAACGTTTCACATACTTCTCCGCTTCCTGAATGGCCTTCTTTTCATCTTCTTTCGTTCCGAAGCTAAATAATGTTCGAGAAACAGCAGCGCGCATGCCACTTTTATGAACAGCTTCCATAATAGAATCCTGATCTACTCCAATTGGATTAAACATATCAGAAAATGTTGTTGTTCCACTTTTCACCATTTCTAATAAACCAAGCTCTGTGCTAGCAACAGCAAGCTCTGGTGTAAATTGACTTTCAAGCGGCCAAATTCTCGTTTCAAGCCATGGCTTTAAGAGCATGTCGTCACCTATTCCACGTAAAATGCTCATCAAAACATGCGTATGCGCATTCACCAAACCTGGCAATACCCATTTTCCATGAAGATTAATAATTTGATCCACTTCTTTTCCGCTCGGTAATTCTCCTGATTGTACCTCTATAATTTGATCATCTTCTACAATGATATATCCATTTTTCAACACTTCATTTTTTTCATTTAAAGTCACGATTGTAGCGCTTACATATGCTGTTTTCAAAAGAATTTCCCCTCTCGACTCTTTTAGAAATAAATATTTCCTTCAAATAAGTTACTACCGTTATAGTAACTTATTTACTGATAAGAGTCAAAAGATAAATTAATATAAGATACATTCCTTTATATGGATACGAACCTTTTGTTTTAAAGCATCATATTGCATCTCATTTGTATCTGCAAATGCTTCTTTTCTATTAGAAGGCATGTCAGTATATGCTATGTCGTCCAAAAATTGTGATGCTGTAAAATCATATCTTTTACCGTTGATTCTGTTATAAAAATGCCAACCTTCAGGAACTTTCGTTTTCATGATCTCTCCTCCAAAGAAATCATGAACTACTAAGGCTGTTACACCACATTGCCCCTTCGCTGGATTGTCTAGTGTCCATTTTGAACTTGTTTCTTTTGACCAATATTGAAACAAAACCTCTCTCATCTGTTCTATTTCCATATACATCATACTTAGCATCTCCTAACTGAATTCAAAATATCCGATTAGACTGGCTCAATTTACACATCATACTGTAAAAACGGCAGCATACGATTTTTAAAAACAGTAGACGGTGTTTCTCCAATTAATTTCGCTCCCATTTTTACGTAATACCCTTTCGCATTTGGATCACTATCAATCGTAAAACTCTTCATGTTTAATTCAACTGCTTTCTGAACAACACTTTCCCAAAGAATTCTGCCATAGCCTCTTCCTTTATATGCTGGGTGCAAATATAGAAAATCAAGACTGTCTACTTCTTTTCTCTGAAAGGAAAAAAAGCCGATTATTTCTTGGTTTTCTTCTAAAATGTACACATAATTATTCTTCATATATTGTTCTGTAATTGTTAAGTCTTCCTTACACGCTAATATGAATTCTTCACTATAATTCCAAGTTGCTTTTGAGGATAATGCGAGGTTACTTAGCTCGTTTGCTTCTTCTAATAGTGCTTGTCTAACAATCATTGATTTCTCTCCCTTTTTTCTCTTATAGACACAGAAAGTAAAATTCTTTTATTTCTGAATATTCATTGTAACATTGTTTTCTCTCCCAAAAAAAGAAACCCCACCTATATGAAAAGGTGAGTTCTTCTCTTACACAATATGCTCGTCTAACCAAGAAACCACATCTTGGAACACTTCCTGTCTGTTTACCTCGCGGAACATTTCATGCCTTCCATTCTCATATAAACGGATGGTAACATCTTTAACACCACATTTTTTATACATATCATATACTTCTTGAACCCCTTTCCCCATGTTTCCAACTGGATCACGGTCTCCCGAAAAAATATAGATAGGTAGATCTTTTGGTGTTTTCTTATATGCTTCCAGTTTGTTCACAGTCAGCACACCGTTAAATAATTCACGGTAAAAGCTCGTTGTACAAATAAATCCGCATAATGAGTCCTCTATGTATCTATCAACTTGCTTCGTATCAGAAGACAGCCAATCAAACTTCGTACGGTTTGGCTTAAAGTGTGAGTTGAAATTGCCAAATGATAAGAAGTTTAGCATTGGACTTTTCGTTTTTTCTCCGCGGAGTTTCATTTCAATCGTTGCCACTTTATGACCAATAACCCCTAAAAGTCCCGGATTTCCTCCCGTTCCTGAAATAAGGAAACCATTATATAACCCACTGCGAAGCTGCACAGCGTGTCTTGATAAAAAAGATCCCATACTATGTCCTAATAAGAAAAGCGGACAGGTATGCTTCTTACGAATAAGCTCTGAAACGAAAATTACATCAGAAACAGCTTGATCCCAGCCCACATTCGGCTCAAAATGACCATAATCTTCTTCCTGCTGTACTGTTTTTCCGTGTCCGCGATGATCATAAGCATATACTCCATATCCAGCTTTCAATAACGCTTCAATACATTCTGTATATGCACCAACATGTTCTGCCATACCATGTGCAATTTGAACAATCCCACGAGGTTCATTTTTTGGCAACCATTGACGTAAATAAATTTCCGATTCATCCGATGTCATAACGAATCCTTCTTGTCTATTCATTTTGACTCCCCCAAGCCTATAATCTATTTCACAACAAAATGAATCTTCCCCCCCACAAAATGAACCATGATTCATTTTTCTTCCTATAAATTATATGTAAAAGCTTTCCTTATTACAAATTATGAGATTTTCATTTCTGCCACCTCATTCTTGACGAAACAACTTTAAAGTTGTATAGTTACTTACATAAAGTAATTAAATTATTGGAGGTAATAATTATGATGCCATCATTATTTTTAGCACATGGTTCTCCTATGCTAGCTATTCAAGATACAAACTATACAAAATTTTTACAAACACTTGGTGAAACATACAAACCAAAAGCAATTGTCATTTTTACAGCCCATTGGGAAAGTGAGATTTTAACTATTTCTTCTTCAGACAATGCATATGAAACAATTTATGATTTTGGCGGCTTTCCTCCTGAATTATATGAAATAAAATACGCTGCAAAAGGTTCATCAACCATCGCAACAATGCTAGAAGAAAAATTTAAAAACCAAGGGATTGCCGCTCAAAAAAATACAACGCGCGGATTAGATCATGGCTCTTGGACACTCTTGCACCGTATGTATCCAAAAGCTGATATACCTGTCGTTCAAATCTCAGTAAATCCATTCCTTCCTGCAAGAGAGCAATATGAAATTGGAAAAGCCATTCAAGGACTTGGAAAAGAAGATATTTTAGTCATCGGCAGCGGTGTTACGGTGCACAATTTACGGATGTTAAAATGGGAACAAACTACACCTGAACCATGGGCTGTTGAATTTGACGAGTGGCTCATTGATCAAATTCAGCATAACAATACAGACTCTCTATTCAACTGGGAAACTGAAGCTCCGCATGCGCGTTTAGCTGTTCCAAGAGCAGAACACTTTGTTCCTCTTTTCATTGCGATGGGAAATGGCAATGCAGAAGCAAAAGTAATTCATCGCAGCTATGAGTTTGGAACTTTAAGTTATCTTTGTTTACAATTTTAATTACTATGTATACAAGTAAAAAACCGACATAACCCCCTTTCTTTTTTGTAGGGACAAGTGCATCTAGCCGCGTATAGAAACGGTCAGGGCCTTTTCCGACCACATGCCATATTTAAAACAAAAGGAGTAAGCAAGTAGCGGTCATATTGTATTCTGCATAGCAGCGACTTATGTGTCGGAAAGTTAATATATATATAATAGTATGAAGGCAATGTAGTCCAGCAATTCACTACTGGACTTCTTCTTTATTTTTCAACAGAAACTTCCTTATCAAAGCGAACAAATTTACTCTGCACTTTCATTCCAGCTGTTTCGTATACGCGAGGTGCACCTGTAATATTCTTAGAGTCTACACTTAGATGAACCTTTGAAATTCCTTCTTGTTGCAATTGACCAAATGCATGATGTAATAGTGCTAATCCCAATCCTTGTTTACGCTTAGAACGACTTACACCTAAGTGAGTAATTTCAGCTTTATTGTCAGTACCCTTTTTACTAAAGATAAAACCAACCACTTCATCTCCATGCACCGCTAGTGACCATAATGTAGGATAGAATCCCTCTCTTTCGGTACGTTTCAAAAACTCTTCTAATGTAGAAGGATACGAATTCCAGTGGTCTGCAAAGGCTTCATTAAAAGCTCGATGTAACCCTTCATCATCCACACCTGGTATGTAATGTCGTACAGTAATCTCTTTTGGCCATAGTGGAGATGGAGCATTTGATTTTAATTCAATCCCCATCTCCCACCAAATACGAGTTGGAGTAAAACCAGCTTCTGCTAATACTTTTTCCTCATAGTTATTATTTGCTTGTGTTACAATCGTACCGTCCAAGCGAGGTGAATACTCTACGAGCTCCGTAGCTCGCTCTTCAAGCATTGACCATAATGAATACTCAATACCTTGCTGTATGTAATCAGGATTTATTAATACAGCAGAAGGAAATTGTCCTTCATTTCCGGTAAGAATCCCGTATCCGATTATATTTTCTTCTTCATTTATAACAACAGAAGAGCTCTTGCTCACATCAATATCTTTCCATGAGTTGATAATATCCTCTTCTGTTGTATCAATTTCACCATAAATAGCTTGATCGTAAATCGTGCATAGCTTTACAATTTGTTGTAAATCTTCTTGTGTTGTTGCTCTAATGAATAGGCCATTCACTAAGTTTCCCATAACTTCTATCCCCCTCTTCAAAAAAAAAACAAAAAAGTCCGAATATTAACATTATAAAACAAGATACTATTATTCTTAAAGAGCAATTTCTATTTTCATTTTAATTTCAATAAAATTCTCTTCTTTAAATAGTTATTATTATGACATTGAATTTCCCTTCATATTTTGACATTTTACTAAAAAATTCAATATTGTTACTTTTCTTAATATCCATTCTCATTTAAAATTATAAGTAGAATTATAGATTTTAAAAAGCCAGTATATGAAACTCCCTCATTGTTCTAATGAAATCTCTCGTGTTACCTTACTATTAAAATCACTAATAATTAATATTTAAATATATTTCAAAATTAATGTTGCTACATATTATTTTATAAGGAAAGGACTACTTATGAAAATTCGCAAAAGAACATTACTAAAACGCATTATAGTATTAGCTGTACTTTTTACCCCGATAGTCTTATTGATCAACTATGCGCTAAGTTCAGAAACGAAAAATGAGCAAAATACAGGGGTAAAAAATAAACAAACAGCAAAAGGAAAAGAGCAAACAAAAAAACCGAAAGAAGATCCTGAGATTACTCTTACATTCTCGGGTGATACAATGTTTGATTGGCAATTGCGACCTGTTATTCAAAGTAAAGGCGCTGATTATCCATTTCAGCATGTAAAACCAGAAATAGAAAAAGCAGACTACTCATTTGTAAATCTAGAATCTGCGTTTACAACTCGCGAGAAAAAATATCCTGGCCAACTGTTTTGGATTAAAAGCGATCCTTCTACGCTAAAAGCTATTAAAAATACAGGCTATGATATTGTTAATATTGGAAATAACCATACACTCGATTATTTTCAAGACGGCTTATTGGATACAATTTCCCAAGTTGAAAAAATGGGAATTCCGTATATCGGTGCAGGAAAAAATGCAAAAGATGCATATACAGCGAGAGAAGTTACAATTAAAGGTAAAAAATTTAAATTCCTCTCTTTCGTTCGTTTTATGCCTGACGCTACATGGGTAGCTGCAGATAACAAACCTGGTATTGCAAACGGTTACGATTTAAACCTTGTCACAAAAACAATTAAAGAACAAAAGAAAGATGCCGATTATATGATCGTGTATATGCATTGGGGAGTCGAAAAAACAAATCGTCCTGCTGCTTATCAAAAAGAATATGTACAAAAAATAGTAGAAGCAGGTGCAAATGCGATTGTTGGAAGTCACCCCCACTGGTTACAAGGCTTTGAATATTACGACAAAGTTCCTGTTGCATACTCACTTGGAAACTTCCTCTTCCCTGATTATGTAAAAGGACATAGCGCAGAAACTGGAGTTCTAACAATGAAGTTTAAAGGAAACGACGTCCGCATGTCATTTAATCCATATATGATTCGTAATAACCAAATTACGCCGCTTCAAGGTACAGAAAAACAAAATATGTTGCAATATTTACAATCTATTTCAAACGATGTACAAATTAATCAAAATGGAGAGATTATGAATAAACGCTCACAATAATTATTTTACTATTCTTCCTAACTTTTCTCTTGCGGTGATTTAAAACATATATGATACTATATAAAACATATCAATTTAAGGGGATTACATACGATGGAAGAAAAACAATATGAACTTGCAACTTTTGCTGGCGGCTGCTTTTGGTGTATGGTAAAACCATTTGATGAACTGCCTGGTATACATAAAGTCCTTTCAGGTTATGCAGGAGGACATGTGGAAAATCCAACATATGAAGATGTAAAATCAGGGGAATCTGGACATTTAGAAGTCGTTCAAATTACATTTGATCCTACTATATTTCCTTATCAAAAATTATTAGATTTATATTGGCCACAAATCGATCCAACAGATGACGGCGGACAATTTTTCGACCGTGGTCCATCTTACCGTACAGCCATTTTTTATCATAATGAAGTACAACAAGAGCTTGCTGAAAAATCGAAGTTAGTATTAGCAGAAAGCGGTATGTTTAAAGACCCAATTGTAACAAAAATTCGCCCCGCTGCACCATTTTACGAAGCGGAAGAATATCATCAACATTTTTATAAGAAGAATCCAGAGAAATATGCACAAGAACGAAAAGAGTCTGGCCGCGAAGACTTTATTAAAGCCAACTGGCTAAAGAAATAATACTATCCATTCATTGTGATGATAAATCAATTATTTCGAATACAACAAGGAAAGAAAAAGGCGCAAATCATTTATGAATTGAGGCATAGATATAAAGTGAAACTTTAATCAGTGGGGGTTTTCTTCATCCCCCACTGATTATTAGTTGAACCAATCGGGCTTTTACGGGCAGTTTATCTCCCGCCTAACTTCTTTGCTTCCGCTGAATTTTGAGGCGGGAGTATTACTGCCCGTTAATGCGGGATAAAATCATCGACTTAGTTAAAATTGCTGATATTCCACGCAGTACATATTATTATTGAGTGAAATGAATGAAGTGCCCATATAAAGTGAAACTTCCGTCAGTGGGGGTTTTTCTTCATCCCCCACTGACGGTTAGTTGAACCAATCGGGCTTTTACGGGCAGTTATCCCCCACCTATCTTCTTTGCTTCTCTCTGAATCTTGAGGTGGGGGTCTTACTGCCCACGAATAGCGGGATAAATATAAGAAAGTAAAAGGAATGAGCCCTCGTACAATACAGGACTCATTCCTCATTAGCTGCTTAAAATATGTGACTAACTTTTTGGGTTCATTTCAAAGCAGGCTCTCTTTTTATTAAATACCTCTTCCATGTTCATACTGAACATCAATAGCACGTTGTGTATCCGATGACGCGTTCTCTTTTACATTCAATCCATTTAAGCCAAAAGATAAGACAGTTACAGTCATCAAACTAAGTATACACAATTTCACTTTTTTCATTTTAACGACCCTCTCTGTTTTAATATTTTTTTCGCTTCATAACTAATATAAAAATACTTGCTTACTTCCCCTTCATTACCTACATCATACCATTTTGCCGCTAATTCTTCTGCATAAAGTTGTACATCTTTCCATAATTCTTGATGTTTGAAATATGAAATCGCTTCTGATACTAGGTGATCTAGCTTTTCAACAGGTTCATTTTTGTTTAGGCCATTTAATGTCGAAAAGTGGTAATAATATTCTTTGTCGCAAGATTTAAGCCCTTTGGATATGTATTGGCTTGCTTCTTCATGATGGCCCAAGCGGAAATGCTCTCTTGCCAATAAATAATTCGTCTTTATATGCTGGTCTTCTTTGAAAACTTCTGAAAGGTGTCGGATTGCTAACTCTGAAAGATTTTGATCGGCATATAATAACCCTAAGTTATGACGTACTTTTAAAATTGATGCATGCTCATCGGCTTTTGTGAAAGTATTGAGTGCTGAGATTAAGTATTCTTCTGCCAGTTCAAATTGCCCTAATGAAATACAAGACACCCCTAAAGTATTTTTACAAGCTCCGGTTTTAACTTCATAACCTTTATTTTTGGAGAAAAACTCTTGGGCCTTTGTAGCGTAATGAATAGCCAGGAGCGGCTGAGAAAGGTAATAGTGAAATAAAGCCACTCGGTAATTAAATTCAGCTTTTTCCGCTTCATCAGAGACTGCAACGAGCAATTTCTCCGCTAGTTCATAATGTTTTTTAGCGTTGCTGTAGTCTCCAACTTCCATAGCGTAAATGAATTTAAAAAAATGATAATAATATTTCAAAAAGTCATCTGTTTGCTCAGAGATGGATTCAGATTTGTTTAAGTCTTTATCAAAGTTGCCAATCAACATTTTATATCTGAAATCTAATAATGAATAATAAATGAGAATTTCTTGATCTTCCTCAATTTTATCAATTTTACTATCAATTTCTTTCTTTAACTGACCTGCTTTCAGCACATGCTGCACACGCATTTCTTGATACCAATCATTAAGTAACTTTGTGATATCACTCTTTGCAACAACACCTGTGTTCAATTAAACCACCCTTCCCTAAGAGATATTATCCAAATATTAACACAATTTTCGTCAAAAGCTTTCAAATTTATTGTTATTTAGATTGATAAAATTATTACAGAATATTACAAATATATACATATAATTCATTTGTATACAAATTATAACATTATTTAAATAGATTAAACAGAAAATGTTTTTAAAGAGATGAATGCAAAAATTAGTCAAGATAAAGGTATTATAACAGCAGATTCTACAAGCAAAGGTAAAGTTGTATATTTAAATTCTTGTGAAGCTAATTAGGAGTTTTTTATGAGCGAGGAAAGAAAACAAAAAAGCTGCATAAGTAAATAAACGCCCAAATCGGACGTTTATTGGGTATTCCTATCTTTTATCACCATATAGCTAGTTCCTTAGCTTGATGGGTATGTATGGTGCCCCCTATTATTTATTTCCTCACTCTCTCGATGAAATCATGTAATTTATCAAGCGAAGTGATATTACAATTACACACTGTACTATCCTGACAAATATAGTTTCCCTTTTTAACAAAAGTACCTGGTATATCACCTTTTATTTCAACAAGAAACATTCCCACTTCTTCATGTTTATGGCACAATGCACAAATTCCTTTTTTGTTTATACTTTGAAATGTGCCTTGCACACCTACAAACTTATTATTATTCCGAACTATAATAAATTTTCTGTTCGTCCCTTTATCAATCCAACTTAAGTAAGATGTCTCTTTCATATTGATTTCTTCCATTTGAGGCAGTTTAAGCTTTTTAGCCTTAGGAAATAATTTTTTTAATGTTTGCTGGGTCACCTCTTGAAACGGTATTACATATGGGGTTAACTTGAACAAATATGATTCTGCATCCTCTCTATTTTCAATCGTCAAAATCATATCAATTAATTCTTTTTGTTCATCTGTAAGATTTTCAAACAGATGTAATACTTTTTCAGTCGCCAGGGATTTCAGCGCATCAATAACTCCCTTATCATTCGCAGTTGCATGTCCATTCACTAGAATTTGAGCTTGTGATTTTATAAAGTTGTATTGATCACTTCTAATAAAGGTATTCATTTCTATCACTCCATACAAAATTGTTTATTTATTGTTTATTTTATACAATGAATTTGCTTTATAAAATGCAGAGGATAATTTAGAAACAAACTTTACATGAAAAAACACTGTGTATTCTATATAAAATACACAGTGCTTTTTTATCTTTATTTGGAGTACACTATTTTTTTAATAGTTTCAATGGAGAGAAAATATTCTTCAGCTAGTTGATGAATTGCTGTTCCGCCTTTAAAAGCATGTTTAATTGCTTTATTTCGATCATCAAGTTGCTTTCTCCCTCCAGAGCGCGTGCCCCACTTATGATAAGTATTTTCAGGTTTTGGAATATAAATCGTTTCTCCTTGCACATACTTTTGAATTTCTATAATCAACTGTTCAGGTAAAACAGTCGCTGCTTTTACATATTTCATTTCCGCTCGCCCCTTATTTTTTATGTTTCATCTAAATAAGGTGCAAAGCCAAATATAAGAGAAATGATACAAGTCCATTTAGGCGAATGTATATTAGATCTCTACCTCATGCAAAGTATCGCCTTTTCCATACTTGGCTTTGCATGAGACGCTGCAGTATCTAGCAATTTCATTATAATCGCCATATCAACACCTCCCAATATCTCTTTTGAATCAATTTCATTATATGATAAATTCTTCCTAATTGCATCTTTATGTCTTCAGCCTAAAAATTATCAGTTTTTTACATAAACTTACAATTTTTTACTAAAATTCCGCAAACAAACATGCTTTGTAAAAATTCTGTAATAATAAATTTAGTATTTTACTTTATAAAATACTCAGACGAGTTTATAGTAGAAAAAGATGATTCTTAAGCAACCAGAGTAGGAGGAAGTATTTTGTCTACTTCAAAAGTATTGAAAGGCACTGCCCTGCTAAGCGGTGCAACAATGATTTCACGTATTTTAGGTTTTATTTATTTCTTCCCATTTCAAGCTTTAGTTGGGAGTGAAGGGGTTGCTTTATATTCTTATGCATACTCCTGGTATGGAATTTTATTAAGCTTTTCAACGGCAGGTATTCCTATCGCCGTTTCCAAATTTGTTGCCAAATATAACGCTTTAGGAGATTACAGTACAAGTAAAAAGTTATACAACTCAAGCTTAAAAGTAATGATGCTTATGGGATTCCTTGGTTTCTTAATTTTATTTTTCGGCGCACCTTACGTATCAGAGTTAATTATCCGCTCTAAAACACCTGAACCTGGATTCGTTGAAAATGTAACATTAACAATGCGTGCACTAAGCTTTGCACTTATTATCGTGCCAGCAATGAGTGTTACCCGCGGTTATTTCCAAGGTTTTCAATATATGAAACCAAGTGCTGTATCACAAGTTGTGGAACAAATCGCTCGTGTTATTTTCATTTTAGTTGGAAGCTTTATCGTTTCTAAACTATTAGGCGGATCAGTAGCATCTTCTGTAGCAGTTGCAACATTTGGCGCTGTTATTGGAGCAATTGCCAGTGTTTCCATGCTCATTATGTACTGGAAAAAATACAACGGACTTCGTCCGCCAGAAGGAGAACGAAAAACACGTTCTTCTTCATTCTCCTTAACAAAGATTTATATGGAACTGCTTCGATATGCGATTCCAATTGTCTTTGTAGGTATTGCCATTCCACTTTATACATTAGTGGATCAATATACAGTTGCTGATGCACTGCGAGCAATAGGCACACCGCTTGATCATGCAAACGCTGTGTTCGCTTACATTACGAACTATGCTCAAAAATTGATTATGATACCAGCATCACTAGCAACAGGATTTTCACTTACAATCATCCCGGCAATTACACAGTCATTTACGGGTGGTAAATCAGATGAGCTGCAAAACCAAATTGAAAAGATTTTCACAGTCTTATTATTTTTCACAATTCCAGCATCATTTGGGCTTGCGAGCATCGCATACGATGCATTTCGTATGGTATATTTTAATCACAATACAGCATTAGATGGTTCACAATATTTAATCTCATACGCACCATCCGCTGTAATGAGCGCGATTTTCACCGTATCAGCTGCTATTTTACAAGGTATTGATTATCAGCGTAAAACAATGATTGCTTTTACTGCTGGTATTATTGTAAAAGTTGTTGTCAACACGCCGCTTCTATACGTACTAGGTGGACACGGCGCTGTATTAGGAACGATACTTGGTTACCTCGTTTCTGATGTAATCATGTTATACTGCATTGTGAAATATACAAAGTTTAACATTGTAAAAACTGGTAAAACAGTATTGCTTATTACCATTTACTCGGCAGCGATGTCTGCTGTGGTAGTTGGCGCAAAAATGATATTAAAATGGTTAATTCCTGGCCAATCATATATGGAGTCATTATTAATTGTGGTTGTGTGCGGTGCCCTTGGCGGACTTGTTTACTTCGCTTTTGTATTTACAAGCGGCCTTGCATCTGACATTCTTGGTGAGCGTATCAATCGTCTGCCACTGTTGAAGAAATTTAAACTATAAGTATGAAAGAGGTGTAACTTATATTTCAAGTTACACCTCTTTGCATTAAAATGAAATAAATACGCCTACTAAACTCTTTCCACCTTTTTACGGTCATTTGGCAATAACCATGATGATAATCCAATTAACGGTAACATGCTGCACAGTATCATAATAAAGTTAAGGCTATATATATCTGCCAATTTTCCAAGTACAACTGCTCCTAACGCCCCAAGTCCAAATGCAAGTCCGACAATTAATCCAGATACCATACCAACTTTTCCTGGGACAAGCTCTTGTGCATATACAACAATAACACTGAAGCTACTAGAACTAATAAATCCAATACAAAGAAACAATGGAACAACCCAGACGAGCGAAACGTGCGGCAATAACAGCGCTAAAGGTGCTGAACCAAGCATGGAAAAAACAATAATATTTCGCTTTCCAAACCGGTCTGCTAACGGCCCGCCAAAAAACGTTCCAAGAACGCCGGCAATCATGAAAGCAAATACGTAAAACTGTGCATTCTTAATCGATAATCCATACTGCTCGATTAAATAAAACTGATAAAAGTTTCCAATCCCTGCTCCGTACCATGAGCGAACAAACGTTAAAAATACAAGTAAAACAATAACAAACTTAATTCGACTGCTTATTACTAAACTGTCAGCTTCTAGCGCAGCACGTTTCTTCCTTCTTACAGCCCCGCTTACTAACTCGCCTTTATACCATGTAGAAACAAAGTATAATAAGATAATTCCAACCATTGCAAAGCCTGTAAACCATACTGTTCCAATTTGACCAAGCGGAACAAATACAAGTGCCGTAAAAATTGGCGCAAGCGAATTCCCTGTGTTTCCTCCTACTTGATAAATAGATTGTGCTAAACCGCGCTTTGCTCCTGCTGCCATATAAGCAACACGCGCGCCTTCTGGATGAAAGACAGCGGATCCAAGTCCAATAAATAAAACTGATAAAATAACAATAAAAAGGTTCGGTGCAAACGCAAGTCCAATCATCCCAAGCATGCTTGAAAACATTCCTAGTGGCAGCAAATACGGGGAAGGCTTCTTATCTGAATACATCCCAAACACCGGCTGCATAATGGATGATGTCATATTGAGAGCAAAGGCTATCCACCCCACCTGCATATAGGATAAATTCATCGACTTTTCTAAAATAGGAAACAGTGCCGGTACAACTGCCTGCATCGAATCATTAAGAAAGTGCCCTAAACTAATTGCAAATAAAATACGGTAAATCGTTGGTGCATTCATTGCATTCGACTTTGTTGCTGTCTGCATGCTACGCGCTCCTCTCCTCTTGCGCTCAAAACAACTTCTACATCTGTTTCACACACAATTATTTTTCTGACTTTTTAAACAAAATATATTCTATACCTCTTTTTCATCTTTTTCCACTTCTCTGCTTACTGCCTTGCAAAATGCACGTAACTCCTAAAACATAGTAAAGCTGCATTTTTATTAAAATTCAGAAAAAAAAACATTTACCATATACATCCATTCATGTATCATAATATAAAGTGAAACTTCCATCAGTGGGGGTTTTTTCATCCCCCACTGATGGTTAGTTGAACCAATCGGGCTTTTACGGGCAGTTATCCCCCACCTATCTTCTTCGATTCTCTCTCAATCTTGAGGTGAGGGTCTTACTGCCCACGAATAGTGGGATAAAATAACAAGTAAGGAGCGTTTCTTATGAATCCACTGCTATTAAATTTCCCTTCTGAGTTCTATACGGAAAGACTTCTCATAAGGATGCCAAGACCTGGAGATGGAAAAGAAGTATATAACGCTATCAATGAATCTATTGAAGAATTAAAACCTTGGATGCCATTTGCTCAAAAGGAACAAACGGAACAAGAAGTAGAAGCAAATATTAGAGATTCTCACGTGAAATTTTTGGCGCGTGAAGATTTACGACTACTCGTTTTCCTGAAAGACACAGGTGAGTTTGTTGCCTCTTCAGGGTTACACCGCATTAACTGGGGTATTCCGAAATTTGAAATTGGTTATTGGATTCACTCCCATTTTAGCGGGAAAGGATACATGACAGAAGCCGTTACAGGAATTGTAGATTTTGCTTTTCATGAATTACAAGCAAATCGAGTAGAAATTCGCTGCGACTCAAGAAATGTAAAAAGCCGTGCCATACCCGAAAGATTAGGTTTTAAATTAGAAGGTATTTTAGAGAATAGTAGTGTATCAGTAGATGGGACTGAATTAAGAGATACATGTATATATGCAACGAAAAGATCATGAAAAGAAGAGCTACTATCCGGTAGCTCTTCTTTTCTTCTTTCAAGTGAACTCTTTAGCTTATTGCATACCTTTTATACTTTTCAAAATCACTCATTTTACATTCCACGGTAATCTTCGTACCTTCATTTTCATAGTCTGTCGATAAAACGTGGGCATGCTCGTTAAAATAAGAAATTAGCTGTCCTTGATCATAAGGAATTAACATTTCACACTTTGTATAATCTTTATAAATTTGCGTGCGAATCATATGCACAAGTTCATCAATACCTACTTTTTGTTTCGCAGACAAATACACCCGATTATCTTGTACTTTTGGAATTTCAATATCTATAACGTCCGCTTTATTATATGCATAAATTGTTTGGATATTTTCCACGCCGATTTGTTTTAACGTTTGATTTGTAATCTCAATGAGATGCTCATAATTTGGATTTGCATAATCAACCACATGAATCAATAGATCAGCCTCCGCTACTTCTTCTAACGTCGAACGGAACGCTTTCACAAGGTGATGCGGCAATTTACTAACGAATCCAACGGTATCTGTTAATAAAAACGATTTGTTGTCTGGCAATTGAATATTTCGCACAGCCGTCTCAAGCGTCGCAAACAACATATCTTTTTCAAATACTTGTTTCTCTGCAGATCCGTTACACATTTCAAGCATCGCATTCATCGTTGTTGATTTCCCGGCATTTGTATACCCTACTAACGCAACAACAGGTACTTCATTTTTCTTACGCTGTTTACGCTGGGTTTGACGCTGTGCAACGAGTGCTTCTAACTCTTTATTTAACACAGCAATTTGCTCTTCAATCTTACGGCGATCAAGCTCTAATTTCTTTTCCCCTACACCTTTGTTTTTCGTACCAACACCACCGCTTTGTCTTCCTAACGATTCACGGAGGCCAATTAAACGAGGCATCATATATTGCAAATGCGCTACCTCAACCTGTAATTGCGCTTCTTTCGTCTTAGCACGCTGCGCAAAAATATCTAAAATTAAAATCGTACGATCAATCACTTTACAATCTAAATCAGCTTCTAAATTTCGAATTTGTGAAGGCGATAACTCATCATTGAAAATGACCAAATTTGCATCCGCTTCTTTTACGAACGCTGACACTTCTTCAATCTTACCCGTTCCAATATAATGAGATGGATTCACACGATGTAAATTTTGCGTTACTTTCCCTATCACTTCTACATCGCACGCTTCCGCTAAATTCGCTAACTCCTCCATTGAATATTCGAAATCACTTTCACTATTTAAATTCACTCCGACTAATATTGCTTTTTGTACTATTTGTTCCATATATTTATTCCTCCATTTCGATTACGCGCAAACTAAAAAACACAAGCTTCTGCCTGTGTTTTTCATAAACGGATAAGAGCACAATAAATAAACATAAAAAGCATCGCTTCTTGCTTGTTCAATGGTCGTCAAATCCAGCATCATACAACATAAAAAATATTTGTATACATGCATTACATCATTCTGTTTTAAAGGTAAAACAAAAAGAAGGCGTATTCGTCCTTCCCTCTTTTCACATATAAGTTCAATAGGGTTCCTTTAAAGAGACAGACCAATCCCGTTTACTCTGTACACAGACAGAGCCTTTGAGCGCTATTCAATTATTGGCACAAAGTATTGAGACGTAATCTGATTAAGATCAAAGGAGACCCCTCCGTTCATTAAAAGTTACATAAATTTTAGCATAGTTATGTAGCTGACACAAGAATAAACTCCATTTATTAACATAAAGAAAGTCGCTATTTTTCTATTTTATTCATCGTTTTTTGCTTTTATTTTTTATTATCAATATCCATATACCCATTACGAATAAAGCTAAACCCAAGATAATGATGATACTGCTTGTTCTATGATCATTTGGCATAGCATGTTCAACATCTACTTGTTTCGTTGGAACTTGTCCCTTCGCAATTCTCTAATCACCAAAACTATAAGATGCAGTCATAATAATTTTTCAAAATACAGCTAATTGCTCTTTTCCGAAGAAAAAGTAAAATCGAAAGGTGCTAACAGAACATTTTAGGATAAAAATGCTATAAATGTATATCCAGCTCTAATTCGCAGCTTACAAGGAAAATATAGTGCTCCAGGCCACGAATCAGAGATATAGAGAAAATTCCATTCTGCATAACAGGTAGTAAGAACCCCTACTTCAAGATTAAGAGGAAAGCAAAGAAGGTAGATGAAAAATAACTAATTCTCCTATTTAAAAGAGTAATTCTATAATGGATGAATAAGATTCAATGTAACGACTTATATCTTATACTTGTTCTGTTTCCTCTTCCTTTTCTTCTTTCATTTCATGATAGTATGATGGTAGTTCTATACCATGTTCTAAGAAATAATCTTCAATTGACGAAATAATCACTTTCAATGTTTTCACACGCGCATACAACTTATCATTGCCCGGTATAATATGCCACTTCGCATTTGGTTTGTCTGTTTTTTCAAACATATCTTCTATGGCCTCGACATATTCATCCCACTTTTCACGATTGCGCCAATCTTCATCTGTAATTTTCCATTTCTTAAGAGGATTTTGCTCTCGGTCTTTAAATCGTGCTAACTGTTCATCTTTACTAATATGATAGAAAAATTTCGCTACTATGTAACGGTCATCTGTTAATAGTTTTTCAAAATCATTGATTTCATCGTATGCCCTAGTCCACTCTTCCTTTGTAGCAAAATCCTCTACGCGTTCCACCAATACACGACCGTACCATGAGCGATCGAAAATAGTGATTTGACCATATTGCGGGATTTTCCGCCAAAATCTTTGCATGTAATGATAACGTTTTTCATGGGGAGCAGGTGCGCCAATTGGATTTACTTGAAATCCACGTGGATCAAGATGCTCGGTAATTCGTTTAATTGCTCCGCCCTTTCCAGCAGCATCCCAGCCTTCCATAGCCAAAATAACAGCTATTTTTTCTTTTCGTAAAATCTGCTGCAACGCAAGTAAACGCATTTGATATTTTTCCAGCTTCTTATTATATTTTTGCTTTGATTCCATTCTTTTCGTTAAATCTACTTTAGCAAGATGACCATTTTTCATAATAAAATCCTCCTTTTCAAACATTTAACATTATTTTACCATAATTTTCAGTATTTTGTGTATACATATCTTGAATACCTACTTTTGTTTATAGCTTCTAAAAAGTAATCCCAAAAAGAACTTCCTTCGATTGCCCTTTTCACAAAAAAAACAAATAGATATTTAAAGTCCTACCGAAACTTAATTTTCACCACGTTTATCTATATTTTAATCGCAGAAGGTATGTTACCATGTCTCACGATTTAACTATTTGGAATAATACACATTTCTCAATATAAAAAAATGTAAGATTTCTATACTCATCATAACAAGTAAAGTATCTGTATATTTTCATAATGTACCTAAAAAATAAATAAAAAAAGAGCTAATTCATAGCTCCTTTTTTATTAAACAATTAATCTATAATGTGATCATAACAAGCAATAATAAGTGATTCTAACTTCTTTAAATCATTAACTTCATTAATGAAAATTCTGCTTATGCCCTGCGATTTAGGAGCTGGTTCAACGACAAAATCAGGACATAGTTGTTTAGTAGTTTCTAAGTCTAGTCTCACAATCAGAGATTTTACGTCACTTTCAAGGAATAGTCTCACAAACCATTTTGTAATAACACGGTTCATAATACCAAAGTAACTTATAGTATCTTTGTATTTCACCTCACTAATATCTCGATTGTTTTCAAGCAAAATTTCTTTTACTATATCAAATGCTAATAATTCATCTTCAATAGTTACAATTTTATATTTCTTAGAATTATCTTCAATCACTTCAGTTGTTGAAGCGACTTCAGCTACACCTTTTTCCACCACCTCATTTTCTATCGTTTCTTTAGGAGTTAACCCCTCACTAATTATTTCTAAAAGTGTTTGATTAATTGCTTTTTTAACAATAGGTCTAAAACGGTCCAAAACGTTACTTGT
The DNA here is from genome assembly GCF_022663535.1 of Bacillus cereus group sp. BfR-BA-01380. GTDB lineage: Bacteria > Bacillota > Bacilli > Bacillales > Bacillaceae_G > Bacillus_A > Bacillus_A cereus_BB. The sequence goes on from NZ_JAKUFS010000011.1 coordinate 104,878, forward strand.
AATTCTAGTTGAACTAAAATCTTTAATTAAAAATCGGAGAAAATCATCAGATGGATTTTTAAACAATTCTTTGATCGTGGAATTTAAATTAGTCATATAAATTAATTCTTCAGCGTACTTAACAATACCATCAGCTTCGAAATTTTCTTTTGTAAATGTTTCGATAGTTTCAATATCGACATTATTTAGGTTTTCCATACTAAACGTAAAGAATGGCTGATCATCCATAATATTATCTTTAGTCAAATCAGTGTAGAATTTATACTCTACACCATTAGTAAGGATGCCTACCTTGACATCTGGTAAAGCGTTAAAGTATCTAGATAATTGAGCATCGTGTTTAAGGAGGTTTTCGGTTACAGATTTAGCTTCAATCAAAATAATAGGAACACCATTTTTAAAAACAGCATAATCAACCTTCTCTCCTTTTTTAGCTCCAAAATCTGCAATATACTCCGGTCTAACTTCTAACGGATTAAAAACGTCATAACCTAACTTTTGCAGAAAAGGAATGATTAATGATTGTTTAGTCATTTCTTCATTAGTAATGTACTCCTTTCTTTCTAACACTTGATTGGCAATCTTTTTAATATCGTTTCTGAATTCCATTTGTATTCCCCTCTCTACTCTTTTGATTATTTTGAATATTAATAATATTCTACTATAAAAATCCAAATTATAACAGTAATTCTAAATATAAATAAGTAGACTAATATAAATTTAGCGAATTTGAAGAAAAAACAAAAATTCTAATTTTCCACGGAATTTTTTACCATTAGATTATTGACACCTAAAAATAGTCAGTTATACTGATTATATGTAAAGATGATTATTAAAGGGGTGATACATTGAGCAGAATCTTAGAATCATACGGATTCCTTACAGGAAAAGTAGAGCAATTACTAGAACTAGATTTGATTGAAAAATTAAAACCTTACGACATTAACGCGAGACAATATGGGGTTTTAATTAAAATCAATGAAAAACCTAACCTTTCTCAAAAAGAAATTGCTGCCGAATTGAAAATCGATCGGACAACAATGGTAGATTTCATTGATCATTTAGAATCACTACAATATGTAACTCGAATAAAAAACCAAAAAGACCGAAGATCCTATTGCATCCAAATTACAAACAAAGGTCAAGAAGTATTGGAAAATTGTTGGGGATTGTTAACACAATCGGAGATGGATATTTTATCTTCTTTAACGAAAGAAGAACAACTCTTTCTAAAAACATGTTTGTTAAAAATCTTAAAAAACACGGAGGAATGCTAATATGCTTGAAATGGAATATTTTAAAGGTCGTATTGCTTCTACATTTAGTCCAATGGATTTTTTACAAGTCAAAAAATTAAACCCTGATGCTTATATATTAGTTGATGTGCGAAATGGGACACCAGAGTTAAAAAAAGAGATCATAACAGGAGCATTTGAAATTCCACAATCTGAATTAGCAAATCGTTTATCGAAGTTACCGAAAGAAAAAATAATCGTTTTATATTGCTGGGACGTATGGTGTAATACCGCTGCGAAATCAGCATTATTCCTTTTAGAAAATGGGTACAATGTAAAAGAGCTTGCTGGAGGTATTGCCGCATGGAAAACAATGAATTTACCAACCTCATCTTTATTTTTTGAAGAAACTAGTAATTCATCATGTGGATGTTAATACGCTAATGAACGAGATAAACTATTGGATTGGTGTCGCTTCAAGGGATCATGTTTTAAAAGGTGTAGAAGGAGGAATCGCCCAGCTTTGTCATGGCGATTCCTCTCCTTTAAAACGAATGAAGTCTGGGGATTGGATTATTTACTATTCTTCTAAACATTAATTAAATGAAAAAGCACCATGTCAAATGTTCACAGCTATTGGCAAAGTAATTGATGACCATATTTACGAGTTTGATATGGGAAACGGCTTTATCATTTTATCCCAGAAGACCCCTTCTTCAAACGCGCGAAGGGCAGAGCTGGGTCATCTATAGATACTTCGGATTGACGGTATAGAGAGATTCTCTTGTTGAACGGAGGAGGTTTCGGAACCTGTTGTCATCGGAGCAAGAGGTACTGGAATCCCCCACTTCAAGTAGCGTTAGCCGGTAAGTGGGGGTAGTTCAATTTATAAATGTATCGCACATCCATTCATAAAATTTTTCCTTCTCTTCAAATTGTGGATAATGAGCTGATTTCTCAAAAGCAATAAATTCTTTTTTATCGGCTTCAATCATATCAAAATATTTTTTTGCTGCATTAGAGGAAGTCATATAGTCATATTTACCCATGATAAAATAGCACGGTAATTTAAGTTTTTTTACTTTAGTAGGTAATGGATTTTTTAAATCTTTCTCTAACAAAATCTTTTGAGAATAGGATAACCCAAAGTTATAGCGGATTACATCTAATAAGTTATACTCACTACCGAATAACATACTTATGTTATCATCGGGGTTATCAATAAGTCTTGAGGTCCCACCATATTTCATAACATATTTTCGCGGAGTATACGTATCACCATTTTTGATTTTTTCAGTTAATCCTTGTAAATATAAAACATCATTCGTATTGCCTTTATTTTGAGCCTGATTAATCGTGTAGTTCAAACTGTCAATCTCGCTTTCTACTGTATCACTCATCTGTCCAATACCAATATATGCTTCATATTTTTCAGGAGCTTTAGAGGCAGCTTGCATTCCAATATATGTACCATAAGAATGACCAATTAGTATTACCTTTTCTTTGCCAAGGCGTTTTGATATATAATCCGTCATAGCCAATAAGTCCTCCACCAGTAAGTCTGATGAAAGCTTAGAATAGTCCTCAAAAAAATGATACGATTTTCCACTTGCTCTTTGGTCGTAATTAACAACTGTAAAATTGTTTTCCAATAAGTCTTGGTATTTATCGGCATACGGTATTTCCGAACATCCAGGTCCTCCGTGTACAAAAATAATAACTGGATTATCCTTATCTTTGCCACGTATCATAATTTCATGACTACTTCCATTTATCTCTACTTGTTCTAATGCACTTATACTGTTATCACCTTTTATATGCGGAGTCCATGTAGGAAAGAAAAGTGCTGTTATTAATAATATTATAATAATTATTCCTATATATTTTATTAATTTCTTTATATTTTTCATCTAATTCCTTTCTGCTTAATACAATCCAAATATATGATTGATTAAAACATGCTCTTATTTAATGTCATAGGTATTGATTATTTTTGTAATCCTTATTGTACTAAAGTGCTCATTTCTAAAAAAATCAGAATACTACGTGTTTTTAATCGCATATGTTCTTTATTTACGTCTTCTCCAACTTCATCAAAAATAAACAATGCATTTTTTACCTCCTTTTTAAATTTCATTTCATACTTCTACTCTACAAATGAAAGGTAATATACTGTAGTGCCGATAAGTCATTAATAAGTAATAACTTTTTTTAAAAAAACCGACAACTTATGACCATTGGCTAATATATATTACTTATTTAAAAAAGTGGCTATTGAAAAGTTATTGATACTCACTTTTATTGCGAAAATCTAAAAGACGTTCCACTGTGAGATTTTATGAATGATGGACCTTATAAATTGCCCATGGAGTAAACAAATTCAAGATAACGTTCCAGTTCGTTGTAATTAAAAAAGAGTGTAAACAAAGTCGATTTAACTTTGTCTACACTCTTTTACTTCAATGTTTCTTATCTTCTATTAGACTCTCTTCCATTGCTTTAATAATAGCAGCAGATCTGTTTTTTACATTTAACTTCGAATAAATGGTAGAAATATAATTTTTCACAGTTCCAATTGAAAGAAACATCTTTTCTGAAATGTCTTTATTGGATAATCCTTGCGTTAAACATTTTAAAACTTTTAATTCTTGATTATTTAAATCATATGGATGATTCATAGAGTTATAGTCAAGTTGTTCCAAATGTTCGTTATTATTTGATCGTATCTGACCAAACACCTCTTTTGCTAATTGTTGAGGAATGAGAGAACCTCCGTGATACACCATTTTAATTCCCTGAACTAAAAATTCAGGATCAACAGCCTTTAATATATAACCCTCTGCACCAGCATTTAAGGCATTCAAAACATGTGTAACATCTTGAAAAGTAGTAAGTATTATAACTTTTATATTGGGCCAACGTTTTTTTATTTCATCTGTCGCCTTTACACCATCCATCACCGGCATTTGAATATCCATTAAAAGAATATCAAGGTTTTCCCTTTCGCATAAAGCAATTGCCTTTTCTCCATTTTCCGCAGTTCCAACAATCTCAATGTCAGAAATACTTTCAATCACAATTTTTAAGCTTTTTCTTAAAATCCCTTGATCTTCAACTATTGCCGCTTTAATCATTATAACTACACCTCCTTTACCACCGGTATGTTACACGTTATTCTCATACCATTATTCAACTTAGAATAAAAGTTAACTGTACCAGCTAATGCCGATATTCGATCTTTCATTGAGCGTAAACCAAACCCTAAATTCAATTCATTACAACCATTTCCATTATCTTCAATAAGAACAATCAATTCTTCTTGTTTAAACGAAATATTTACTTTAATAAAAGTTGCCTGACCATGTCTTTTCGCATTTGTAAGTCCTTCTTGTATACAACGAATAACGGCAAACTTTATCCTTTCACCGACTTTGATCTCTTCCCCTTCGACATTCAGTGTTATATCCGTTGATGTATGTTTCATAAAATCAACAATCAATTCTTTCACCGATTCAACAAGCGTTTGATGATTCGTTGGCGACATCTGGTGAATTGTTTTTCTCACATCGTTCAATCCATTTCGTGCTAAATCTGAAATCTCTTTTATACTTTTTTCTGCTTCTTTTTTATCTGCCTGATATAGAAAAGGAAGGGCATCTAAACTTGTTATGACCGATGTGAAAATATGGCCTACTGTATCATGCAAATCTTGTGAAACTCTATTTCGTTCTTCCTTGATTGTCAGTTCCTCAATCTTTTTTGAGTAATATTCCAAATCCATGTTTTTTTCTTCAATAGAGGCAATTAACTCTTTATTAGCGCTATTGACAATGGTCATCCTTCCTAAACATAACCCAATACCATAAAAAATAGTTGTGTCAACAAAGCGTGTAAAGATATCCTTATCAGTGAGGAGATTGCCGGCCCATGTACCAGCTAAAAAAATTGAAATATATAAGAAAAGTCCTATCCAAATTAACGGCTTAACTTGACAAGCATATGCAACAATAAGGATAGGCACGAATAAAAAACCGTAAGTTTCTGATATTTCATATTGACTCGATAAGTAAATAAATAAAGAACCCGTTAACAACACCTCGGCAATTAAATAATATTGGAATTTTATAAGCCTAGGCCGATAAAATAGATGGGGTATTATACAAGAACAACTAGCCCATAAAAATAAGACCCATTTTTCCGAACCTGTTGTACTAACGAATATCGAGTAGCCATTAGAAGTAATCCATATCATACGAATAAGAAATAGAAAATAGTCCAACCAATGCCATTGCCTTTGATCCATTACTGCTTTCATACTTTTATCCCCCCATCTTCACTGTCTATATCCTCGTTCCTAAAACTTCTCATTTTCGAATCATGACTGGAGGAAATAAATTGAACTGAACTACAGTTTCTGAGGGAAACAACCCATTCATTTCATTTTTTGTATTTACGCGGTTATATCTAAACTCTAAGCTACTATCCTCTTTTACAATTGCGACTAGTGTCTCTTGTATAATTTCTCCTTCACTATACGATGCAGAGATGATATTTCCTTCTTGTTTATATTCGAATAGAGTTTGTGTAGAAACTCCTCCATTATCTGTATTTTCAATCAAAATAAATTTACGACCGTTATAATTTATCATATTAAACCTAGTTCCCTTTTACATTTTTATTAAATTATATTATTCCCTTCTACAACTAAACTGCCACGTTAATTTAAGTACAATCCTTCACAAACCCATACTAACATTAACATAAATATCCTATTTTGTTAAAGATTATTATTTCATTAAATGGCCTTTTAATGGAATGGTATGACTGACGTTTTTAAACAACTTTATTGTCACTTAACATTTTCATCCATGTAAAGAAATAGACATTCGTCCTCTTATATCAAAATAAGAAAAAGTGGGGATATCCGTTTCGATATGGACATCTCAAAATAAGCAAAGAAGATTTTACGTTAATAGCACGAGAAACGGGAATCGAAACCATTGAATTCCCTACTTGATAAGAATTTAAAAGGAACAAGTCTTCAACATATCGAAGGCTTGTTCCTTGATCAAACAGACATTCATTCTCGCATATAGCAAGCATTATGTAAGAAAATGAATATAAGCTACAGCATCACACTCTATTTTACAATTTCAAACCCCAGATTTAGTCAATCCCTTTCATTCTCTCTTCTCTATATCCATTCTTTTTATGAAGTAAAAAAGTTATTCTGTCACTATTTTGTCAATTTACTATAAAAAAAGAATGAATTCATAATAAAAATATCTATTCACCCACTGCCAATTGTGATATTCTGTTCATTGGAAAATTTACAAATTGGTGGTGCATCCATGTTTTCAGCGTTCAAAAGGTTTTTAATTGGTAGACCTCTTAAATCAAATGCATTAGGTGAACAAAAATTAAATAAATTAAAGGCATTAGCCATTCTTTCATCTGACGCTCTTTCTTCTGTTGCTTATGGAACAGAACAAATTTTAATAGTTCTTGCAACAATTGGATCGGTCGCTTTTTGGTATTCCATTCCAATCGCAATCGGAGTTCTCGTTTTGTTAACGGCACTTATTTTATCGTACAGACAGATTATTCATGCCTATCCACACGGCGGAGGAGCTTACATTGTTTCCAAAACAAATTTAGGTATAAATGCTGGGCTTGTTGCCGGTGGATCCTTACTGGTAGATTATATTCTTACCGTAGCTGTAAGTGTATCCGCAGGGACAGATGCAATTACATCTGCATTTCCAGCTTTACATCAGTACACCGTAATAATCGCTGTAATACTTGTTATTCTTATTACCATTCTGAATCTTAGAGGAGTAACAGAATCTGCTTCTGTTTTGGCGTATCCTGTCTATCTCTTCGTATTAGCACTTATCGTATTAATTACTGTTGGAGTCTTTAAAATTGCAACTGGACAAGCGCCAGCAACTTTGCATACACCTATCGGTACGGTAGCACCAGGAATTACATTATTCTTTTTATTAAAAGCATTCTCATCTGGGTGTTCTGCATTAACAGGGGTAGAAGCGATTTCAAATGCAATTCCTAACTTTAAGGCGCCAGCTGCTAAAAATGCAGCTACTACTTTAGTAATGATGGGAGCAATTCTTGCAGTCTTATTTACTGGTATCACCGTTTTAGCATATTGGTACGGTATTGCTCCGAAACACAATGAAACTGTTGTCTCTCAAATTGCTTCGGATATATTCGGAAGAAATTATGTGTATTACTTTATTCAAGGAACAACTGCACTTATTTTAGTATTAGCTGCGAATACGGGATTCTCCGCATTCCCATTATTAGCCTACAACCTAGCATCAGATAAATATATGCCTCGCATGTTTTTAATGCGCGGTGATCGATTAGGATATTCAAATGGAATTATGACCTTAGGGATTGCTTCCATTATTTTAATTATTGCGTTTCAAGGAAAAACAGAACAATTAATCCCGCTGTACGCAGTTGGTGTATTTCTTCCTTTCACCTTGTCACAAACGGGAATGATTATAAAATGGTTGCGTGAAAAACCAGCAGGTTGGTTACCTAAATTACTAACAAATTTAGTAGGCGCACTTATTTCATTATCTGTATTACTTATATTCTTTATCACAAAGTTTACACACGTATGGTCTGTTATGATATTCCTGCCAATTATTGTGTACATCTTTCATTGTATCTATAAACATTACGATTCGGTTGGAGAACAACTACGTATCAATCCAAACGACATTCCTCACAAAATTGAAGGAAACATCGTTATCGTACCTGTTGCAGGAATTACAAAAGTAGTTGAACAATCCATTAATTACGCTGAGGCCATTGGTCATACAGTAATTGCTGTATACGTAGCCTTTGATAAAGAAAGTGAAATAAAGATGCAGCAAAAATGGAAAGAATGGAAACCAGATGTTCGCCTGGTTACAGTCGTTTCTTCTTATAGAAGCTTAATGAGACCTATTACAAAATTAATAGCTACAATTCAAGATAAAGCACAAGAAAATCATCATTCCGTTACTGTTCTCATTCCGCAGTTTATAACAAAGAAAAGTTGGCATAACATTTTACACAACCAATCAAGTGTTTTATTAAGGATATACCTTTTATATAAAAAGAATGTTATTGTTTCAACTGTTCCGTATCGATTTAAAAAATAGATTATGAAAATGTTAAAAGTTTCTATTGTTCTATAAAACGATCCCCCTAACTACAAATCAGTTAGGGGGATCGTTTTTGTTTACTTGATTCTCTCCTATTTCTCCACCATGTTCACACCTTATATGCAGCATGAGTAAGTGTTGAGAGTTCTCTTATTTCTTAGTTTTTACATCACATTATTAATATGATTACAGACAAGCCTTCTTGTTACTAAATAATTTTTCTTCCATTCTTTTTATCTAACCCACTCATTTTTCATTACTTTAAAATACAGCTTTTCAAATCCCCTAAAATACTTACTGTAAACGCCTAACGTTTCAATATATGTATTAATAACTTCGCTTAAATCAAAATGAACACCATCTTTAGCTAAGTCATAGCTATCATCTAGACTATATAAATCAAAATATTCATCTTCCCAATACAACCCCCTGTTAACTAAAAGTCTGGTGGTGCATTTAATTGATTCTTCAATCGTCAGTTCATTTTCTTTTAGTTTTTCATGAATGACGGAAAGAGTTAATTTAACGGTGTATTCTTCATCAACTGTGCTACTAAACTCAAATAACTTCCCTTCAATATCATCTATCTTCGCTTTAGACATTAAGGATATCTCAATTATTCCATATGGCGGACTATCGCTTGCTTCAATCAATTTATCACACCATTGAATTACTTCAGCCTTACTCCACAACCCACAGCAAAGCCCTAAGCCATAAATATGGGTTAATTTTTTAACTAAATCCAAAGTTTTCCACCCTCGATTTTTCATATGCATTTTTATTTAATTTTAACCGAATATATAATACATCATATAATTTCTTTGCAAAAGTAGCACATCACATTATTAATAGGATTACGGACAAGTCTTTTTGTTATTAAATAATTCATCTGCTCTTTCACCTTTTGAGTAGAAATCAAGAAGCTATCAATTTTTTTAACCTTATAACATGTAATTCCATCCCCGCATAAAATTATTTTTACATGTATATTTATTAGGGAGAATAAAAGGACTTTATGTATGTTTGAAGCTTATTCAAATAGCGGAACATAAAAAATAATTTATGAATCTGCATACTAAATGTATAAATTCAAGAAAAATTAAACCATTTTCCTCCTAAAAATATAGGCAGCAAGTAGTTTAACTTTTAATATGTGTCTCGTTTTCTGGATTCACTTCGCATTAGCCTATAAGTGGGGGTAGTTCAATCGGTGTTACAATTGGTGCAGCAGCGGGAAATAAACTTGAAGTATTCCAGTGGAATGATAACTCATTTAAAAAGATTGCAGAAGTCCCTTATCATAAGATGGGTCTTTTGAACGGAAACCAAAAGGTAGGTTTAGCAGTTTGGCAGTGGTATCTTGCTGATAGCTATCTTGTAGATACATTGAAAATGGAACGGTAAAAAATTAGCTTTTGATGAAGAATTATATCCCCAATATTATCCTGTCATTAAAAAATTCTATAACGATAAAATTTCAGAAATGGATGCCTGGTTTTATTGGTACTGTCTTGCAGATGCTCAAATAAAAGCAAATTTATTTGAAGAAGCTTCTAACTCCATTCACAAAGGGCGTTCATTAGCAAAGCAATTATCGATGCCAGATGTAGTTCAAAATTTTAACGAATTACTTGGCAGACTTGAAGAAAAGAAAAAACACTTTTCCAACTAAAAACAGTAAATGTTCTGTTTAACCAGGACATTTACTGTTTTTTCTTTATAAAATACAATTCTAAAGCTTGAAGAAACGCTTCCTCACTTTTATCGTGCCACAGAATACTTGTTAAATCATATGAGAAAAATTATAACAATTTGATGTCATGCTTTTTTGTATTAGGCAAAAAAACGAGGATACGAGAAACAAAGTAAGTCGCAATCTAAATGTATACTGTTAGGCAAAAATGTTTGTATAGACCCACCCACTTATTATTTGGTAATGTATGAAAGGACTTTAAATCCTCTAAAATGTAGTATGTTTTGCTAAAGAATATCCTGACAAAGGAAGAAGGAATTTAAAAAATACAAAATCAAATAAATTAGTTGCATTTTATAATCAAAAAACAAGGAGAACACAAATATGAATGAAAGTCGTAAACCTTCTTTATTAGCAGCCTGGATTAGTGTTATAAGTAATGTACTTTTAACTCTCATTAAAATAATAGTTGGAATTCTTTCCAAAAGCCAGGTATTATTAGCTGATGGTATTCACAACGCTGCTGATGTTGTAGCGTCTGTAGCATCTTTAGGATCAATGAAAATTTCAAATCAACCTGCCGACGAAGACCATCCGTATGGTCACGGAAAAGCTGAAGTCGTTTCTTCAGGAATTGTAGCTATTATTCTAATTTTTGCAGCTTTATTTATGACCTATGAATCAATAAAAGCATTGTTTCATCCAGCAACTGAACCCCACATGATTGCTTTTTTAGCAGCTGTTGTTTCTTTGGTCTGGAAGCAAATTTTATATGTATATACAATCCAAATTGGTCGACAAGTAAATAGTAAAGGTCTTATCGCAACCGCTTATGACCATCTCGCTGATGTTTATGCTTCTATTGCGGCTGTAATTGGAATTGGGATCGCTTTACTAAACAATATATATCCAATCCCATATGCAGCTTATGGTGATCCATTAGCTGGAATCATTGTTTCCTTTTTTGTCTTAAGGCTTGCAGTTGGTATGGGGAAAGAAGCTGTATATATATTGATGGAAGGTGGTCTTCCTACTGAAAAGCGTGGTGAATATAAGAAAATAATTCAAGCACATCCATATGTGAAAAGAATTGATAAAATACGAGCTCGCGAACTCGGTCACTATATTTTGGTTGATGTTAGGATTAGTGTCCCTGCACACTTAAGTATCCAACAAGGACACGATATTTGTAGGGAGATAAAAACAACAATTATGAAACACGATCCGGAAGTATATGAGGTACTCATTCATTTAAATCCATGGTATGAAGAAAAATAAGTTCATAAGAGTTTTGAATTATAAAAACAGGAAATCAGAAAATGACTTATAAGATAAAATAAGTAACGATAGAAATCAGCTTGGCAGTAGAAACATATTGCACTTCTCTATGCAGCTAGTATCCTAGTTGGAGGATATAAACCTGCAAAAAGCGCTTTTTATGCCTTAAGAAGTAAAGCATTAGATATGAATGTTCTCATGATATTTGCCGCTATTGGTGCTGCTTTAATCGGTCAATGGCTAGAAGGTGCAACAGTTGTTTGGTTATTCGCATTAGGAGCAACCTTACAAAATAAATCTATTGAACGTACACGCGAATCAATTCGTGGACTGATTGATTTAGCACCCTCAGAAGCATGGGTGAAAGTTGGAACAGAACTTGTAAAGAAATCCGTAGATGATCTTATAGTAAACACAACAATTATTGTGAAGCCTGGTGAAAAAATCCCATTGGATGGCATCGTTATAGGAGGAACTTCTACTGTAAACCAAGCACCTATTACTGGTGAATCCATCCCTATTGATAAACAAATTGGTGATTCCGTGTATGCGGGAACGATTAACGAAGAAGGCTCTCTAGAGATCACGGTAACTAAACTCGTTGAGGATACTACTCTGTCACGAATTATTCATCTTGTCGAGGAAGTACAAGAAAAGAAAGCGCCGACCGAAGCGTTTGTTGATCGCTTCGCAAAAATCTATACACCAATCGTCTTTCTATTAGCAATCGTTGTAATGGTAATCCCTCCTCTCCTTGGCATGGAATCTCGGATGGATTGGATTTATAAAGGACTGGAACTTCTTGTTGTTGAATGTCCTTGTGCTTTAGTCATTTCTACTCCTGTCGCAATTGTATCTGCTATTGGAAATGCTGTACTTAGCGATACAGGTGCTGCACTCCTTGTCATTTTAAATAGTATGCGGTTATTACGAAACAAGTAATCTAGTAGGAGGCTACACATGGCCTCCTTATACATAATGAAAAAATGAAAGGGGATACATATGAAAAAGGTTCGTACTATTGGATTACTGATGATTGTCAGCATGATTGTATTTTTAAGTGCATGTGGTGAAAAAAAATTGAAAGACCCATTGAACTGGAAAGTGGAGAAATTTTCGTATACCGATCAAAATGGAAAACCTTTTGGTCTTTCGGACTTAAAAGGAAAAGTATGGGTAGCAGACTTTATATTCACAAGTTGCGAAACTGTGTGTCCACCTATGACAGCCAATATGACAAAACTTAAAAACATGTTGAAAGAAGCAGGAATCAAAGATGTAGAATTTGTTTCATTCAGTGTAGACCCTACTGTGGACAAGCCAGCAAAAATGAAAGAGTTTATGGGGCGCTATGATACTGATATGTCTAATTGGCACTTTCTAACAAACTATACACAAGAAGAAATTACTACTTTTGCTAAGAATAGCTTCCAAGCATTTGTAGATAAGCCAGCAAGTACAACACAAGTCATTCACGGAACAAACCTCTATCTTGTGGATAAGAACGGAACTGTTGTAAAGAGCTACTCAGCTCTTACAAACACACCGTACGAAGAGATTATCCAAAATATCAAAACGATTCGTTAGTCCAAAATAAAGAATAAAATAGCGAATGTATTTGAAAAAGCAATTTTTGTCACCCTACTATGTTATACAATAAGAATGAGGTGATACATAATGAAAAAAACGCTACAAGATGTGCTTAAAAAGTACGGTGTCATGCATCTAGAGAAAAATATTTCAGATACGCTTGAACCAACGATTCAAATACATTTATGCAGAGAATCTGACGAAAAAATAGTAGTGGGCACATCAAAATTCGGTGGTTTTCCTGATTTGCCTGATGAATTAGAGATTCCAATGAAAAATGACATACCGCTACACTTTATTGGACAACTAAATTTAGAGGAAGTACAACCCTATCACAAAGGAAATCCACTGCCTACAAAGGGTATGCTGTATTTCTTTTATGATGCCGAAGAACAACCATGGGGGTTTGACCCAAACGATATTGGAGGACATCGTGTTCTGTATACGGAACATATAGAAAAACTAAAACGAAGAGAACTCACAACAGAAACGTTCCCACCTTCACTAATTTCATTTCAAGAAACATGGACATTGACAAAAGAAAAAATCGGGAAAACGGGTTTATCAGATGATGATGAATGGGATTTTTATAAAGAAATAGAAGAAGTGTATATCGGGGAAGGGTATAATGGATTGCATCATTTACTCGGTTCAGCACAAGCTATACAGTCAGAAGAAATGGCAGAAGAGTGTCATCTTGTTACGCAAGGATTTTATTTAGGAAATGCAGATCCTTCAAATATAGAGAGAAAACGTTTGTCTGGTAGCCCTCGTGATTGGATGTTACTTTTACAAATTGATACCAACGACGAGTCTCAAATGTATTGGGGAGACACTGGTCTATTGTATTTTTGGATAAAAAAAGAAGATTTATTGCAGAAAAACTTCGAAAATACATGGTTGATTTTGCAATGTTGTTAAACGGAAAAATTAACCATTACGGCAAATAGTTTCAATAATGTAGAGAAGCATAATAAATAATATATAAAAAAAGGGTGTTGAATATGAGTTCTATTAGTTCCATGCCATATGCAGTAAGAAAGACCGATTCTGGTTGGATAAAAGAGACTGCGAAAAAAATCCGAGGAATTAGATTACAATATCAAAGTACCCCTTCATATTATAACGAAATTAAAGATTCCTTTCGGTGCTACGGTTGTTATAAAACATGGGAAGAGAAATATAGAAAAGAACCTCATCAATACGACTTACCAACGCTAACTCATTATATATACAAGAATGATGAAACACACTTTAAGCTCCGCCGCCTTTCACAAGAGAAACATCACGAACATATAGAAAGCTGCTATTTCAAAGATCCAACAAATTATTATAAAAAATTGTCTAATCGTTTTGATTATATCCAAAGTGATAAAAAACAAACTGCTCGTCTTACTATATTAAATCAACTTAAGCAAGCTCTTACAAAAGAGAAAACTCCGCAACAATTTCATTCGAACAAAACATATACAAACAAGATTAACTACATCCAATCATTTGGCGCCTTACAGAACATTTATAATCGCTACCAAGATAGTTGGAAAGAATTAAATGTTATAACAGAAGATAATGAAAACAAGAAAATCGAAGACTTATTAAGATCTCCTATCGAAGCAACACAATTAGCTAAAAGCAATGAAAACAAAATTGTAATTGTTCATGGTATTGTGGAAAAAGTAGAACACCGCAACAATGGCGGTTTTATTAACATTCTATTTAAACAAGGCTCAAGTGAATCTTCCCATCCATTCCGATTATCTATATCACCTTTTCACATTTATAATAAAGAAGATTTAAAATGTCTAGAGAATCGAAAAATTGGATGCTATGGACGATTAGGTTTCAATAAAGGTTATTCACAAATGGAGTTATTTTCTTTACATCATCAAATTGTTTTTTTAGATTTACAAGAAAATGAACTTTGCCCTTTTACACTTCCTGCTATTAACTTTGAGCGCCTTCATAATCTAATTACACAAACAATTGAAATTTATAATGGTAAAGCACAACCTTATAATCCAGGAATGTTTACATATTATTTTCAAAGACAAGCAAATATCTCTCAATTAGAAAAACAGTTTCAACAGGATAAACGAAATAAAGAATCTCTACTTCAGGAAAAAACATTTAAAGTACAACAGAGAAAAGAGGTAACACTTCAGCACGAGCAATTACTAATTCATCAAGCAAATACAAGAAAACAATTAACTGATATTACATCAAAAATAGAAACAGAGCAAAAACGATTCAATAATAAACTCCGTAAATTGATTCGTAATTTTTATAATTTATCTGAATCACAAGAAATTCAAGAACTAGTATCTAAACAAAACATCTTAAGAACACAATTGAATTCATATAAAGAACAAGAAAAAGTTCAACAAAAAAATATTATGTACTTGGATGATTCTATATCTGCTATAGAATCATCCATCAAAAATCTGGATAAAAACCTTTCTAACCTATTAGAAAGTATAAAGAAAATTAAACAAGGATTACACACAGAAAAGGTATGGAAATCGCACTTAGAACAAGAAAATTGTTTTCTTTACCATCATTCAATGGAAAATATGTGGATTGCTATTCAAATAAATCAAAATCAACAACATACATCTAATTTAACATTCACATGCTCATTTCTATATCATTACGAAAATAATACTGAACATATTCAACCTGAAAAAATGGCAAATATTCAATTCGATACACCTTCATATGACCTAATGATTTATAAAATAATACAGAACAAACTTTATCAATCCTTAACTCGTTCTCCAATACAAAAATACCGGGTTAAAAATATCCAAAATGAATCCAAATGTTTTTAATGAGTTCGTTAAAAAGAAAAGACTACCCATTTTTGATATTTCATTATAAAAAAGTAACACCAATTGAATTTGAGATTAAGCCTAAATTTCTTGTCTAGGTACATTGAATACCAATAACACTGATTACAAATAGTTATGTATCCATTTCTGTATAATACATAAAGTTACATATCTTTCTTCAAACTAGCGTAGAGACTACCTAAAAACAAAAAAGCGAGGTTTATGATATGAAAACTTTATGTAAAAACATTATTGCTGGGGGAATCATATTTACTTTGTTCACTATGGGAGATTTGTTGTTTCCCTCTCTTCCCTCATACATAACAACCGTATCCGCTGTTAGTACAAATAATCCTGCTGAACAAGAAGCGCGTCAGGCCGTGAGCAATTTCTTTTCCGCTCAGAAATCAGAAAATGTTGAACAAATGATAAAATATTCTGCATATGTACCTGATATAACAAATCTCAAAGAATTATATACAAGGTTCAACAAGCAGCATCCTTTGCTTAGCGCTTCCATTACTAATGCAAAAGTGATAAGTAATTCACTTGTTATTATTTCTACTGAGATACGTTTCAAAGATAGAATTATGATCAGCACAGGTCCTGTTTATAAAGAAAATAACCAGTGGAAAATCGTAAGAGGAATTCCACCGCAAAGTTATACAGAGACTAACTCGTTACATAAAGCAACTACAGTAGAAAATGAGGCTCAACAAGTTATTAAAAATTTTATTAAAGCTATTGAGTCGAACAAAATAGATGATTTAATGACACATCTATATATTGTTTCTCCATATAATCATGAACAAGTAAAGCAACATTTCATACGTTTAAGCAAAAATTCTACAAAAACAGACCTTAAACAGTTAACAGTTGTTGGAAAGACTTTGGCTTTAGTTAAGCTAGAACAGGACTTTGATAATTATAAGATTTCAGAAACGATTCCTATGTTTAAGGAATCAAATCAATGGAAATTAGTATTTGGTCAGAGATTAACTACTGATTCTATTCCTAAAGGTACAAATGTACAAGAAATTGAATAAGTGAAATAAAGTAGCGAAATGCGTTGACCGCACTTCGCTACTCTTTATACTATTCCCTCAAACCCGCTCCAACAACTTTCCCCGATTCGTCATCTACAAGTTTGATGATATCACCCAATAAGCTACTCTTTGTAGAATGAAACACAACCTTTGTCACTTCTTTCCCCTTAAAAGAACGGTCTTTTAAAGCAAACCCCTCTGCATCTGCAACCGTTTTACTTACTTGGGCTTCTTTCCATTCACCAATTACTTCTTTTTTCTGTGAATCAGAAAGTGAGTTCCAAGCGATTTCCCGTACATCGTTCATTGTTTCTGTTGCTTCTGTTTTGTTGCCTGTTTGCTTATCAGTCGTTTGACATCCGCCTAATGGTAGTGAGGAAAAAACAACTACTGAGAGAATTATAGTCTTCAGTTGTTTCAATATGGCTACGCAGAATAATAAGTAACCTACACTTTCTATTTTCACTTCGCATGTGGCAGAAAAAGTCCCTGACCGCTTCTATGCATGGCCAGATGCTCTCTCCTACCTAATGTCGGTTTTTTAATTGGCATTTATATAACCAAAAGGGGGTACGCCATTTTTTTAACTTGGATTTACATAAATTTTATTCATTTGTTTTTTGTACTTACTGCTAGTTAAAATATAAAATATTATTTGAATTATAGAATATACGCCAAAAACAATTAAACTGTTTTCCCACATATAGTCCCCATCATTAATAACATTATAGATGGTAGATAAATAATACCCTGTGCATATTAACGCTATAATTGGAGGAACAAGAAATACTGCGCCTAATTCTTTCATTGATAACCGATTAATTTCCTTCTTAGTTAAACCTATTTTCATTAATTGTTTACTTCGTTCCCTATCTTCTTCAATAGATGTGATGGTCTTAAAGTATAAAACTGCTGCACTTCCTATTAAAAACATCATTCCCATAAAGCTAAATATAAATAGCATAAAGCCGTTTTCTCGTATCGTATCATCAAATATATTTACTTTAATCGTTAATGTATCGCTAACCTTTTTTCCAAAATTAGCTTCTAACTTAGCCTTGATCCCCTTATATCCATTGCTATTCTTTAGATTCATAAGTACATCATAAGTAACAGCTTCATCCCCTAACTTATTCTTCATTATGTTATAATCTTCATTATTTACAACTAAAACATCACCTCTACGATAATTATCATTGTAGAAATCATTTACAATCGTACCTATTTGATCTCTTTTATTCTCTCTGGCTACATAGATATACTCATCCATCTTATGCTGTTCTTTATATTCCTTTAAAGACACTTCATTTTTCATTGGTTTTTTCGACAAATCTAACATAAAGCCGCTTGCTAAAAAACCACCTTGTTTTTCAAAATGAGAATACAAAATTTCTCCTTGTTTTAGATTCAACTCATGATTCCCTAATGCTCTATAATTATCTTCACTAATCACTAGCATTTTAGGAGCGCGCCATAAGCATTTTCCTTCATAAACCCTAATCTCTGGAATATTTATTCCTTCTAACTCAACATAATTTTTAACTTCCGCTAAGTTTTTTTCAACAAAGTCTTTCATGCTTTTATCTTTCATTTGATTTTTATCAATGATATAACTTATATCATAGGGATACTTTGTATCAATTCGTCTTTCAGTTGACTTATACGCGCCATAGGCAATAGAAATAAACATCATTGCTCCAGAAACCATTAATGTAACTACATACAAAACTGTTCGATACGATTTAAATCGATGCGAAAGAGAATTAATTAGTAAAATATTATTGTTATATGTACTTTTAAAATTTCTCAAAATCTTTACGACAACCGTCATGGAAAAGCCGATTAATAAATAAACGGACACGACTGTACCTAGTATAGAAGATGTACCAACTAAGCCTTCATTATTTTTTATTTCCCCATTCACAACCATACGAAAAGCAATAAGGGAACTTACAAAAATAATGATTCCGATCACGCCTAAAACAGTGCTTGTACGCCCCACATCTCTCTTTGATTTTGACTTTAATATATTAACAACTGAGTATCTCTTTAAGAAAAACATTTGATATAGGGTTGTAAATAAAAATATGACAGCGGATATTAAAAAGATTGTTCCATAAGCTTTCATACTTAAAGGAATATTTATATGATCTATCTTCAATATTTTCCCAATAGCCATGTGAAATAGTCTTGAAAATACGCTTCCCCCAAGAGATGCAAATAGAAATGAGGCCAAAGAAATGATAGCATTTTCATAACAAAGTATTTTTATTATTTCCTTTGAAGTGAATCCAATTGTGAAATATACTCCAAATTCTCTTCCTCTATATTTTGTAAAAGAAACTGTAGTGAAAATGATAAACATGGCTGAAAAGGCTACCATTAATATTACTACAGACATAAAATTTGCTTTAATACTCGAAGTTTCATCAGCTTGCATGAATTCCTTACTAAAAACAATCGTAAAAAACATAAATAAAATACACTGAATAAGGCTATTACCAAGAAGATATGCCGTATAATTTTTAATATTATGCTTAATATTCTTTATAATCATTGAAGAAAAGTCCACTATTCTTATCCTCCTATAATGAATTGTGCTTCTATGATCTTGTCAAAGAATTCTTTTCTATTTCCATTAGAGTTAATTTCAAGCTTAATCATTCCATCTTTTATAAATATAATTCTCTGACAAAAGGATGCTGCAAAAGGATCATGCGTTACCATGACAATAGTCGCTTTTTTCTCTTCATTTATCTTTTTAAAGCTTTCCATTATATTCGTTGATGATTTTGAATCTAAATTTCCTGTTGGCTCATCTCCTAATATTATTTTAGGCTCTTTAATTAGTGT
The DNA here is from genome assembly GCF_022663535.1 of Bacillus cereus group sp. BfR-BA-01380. Classification (GTDB taxonomy): domain Bacteria; phylum Bacillota; class Bacilli; order Bacillales; family Bacillaceae_G; genus Bacillus_A; species Bacillus_A cereus_BB. Next base: position 124,579 of record NZ_JAKUFS010000011.1, read on the forward strand.
TCTAGCTTGCGCCACTCTCTGCTTTTGGCCACCTGAAATATTATAGGGATAACTATTTTCCACTTTTTTTAAACCAAGATATTCTATTAATCCATTAACCTTCTCTTCAATAATCTTCGGTTTTATTCTGTCTAATGTTAATGGAAATCCTATATTTTCTTTAACGGTCAAGCTGTCCAAAAGATTAAAATCTTGAAATATAAATCCCATATGATTTCTTCTAAAAATAGCCATATCATCTTTTTTCATCGTAAGAATATTCTTTCCATCTATGAAGATCTCACCCGCTGTAGCTTTATCAATTCCAGCTAAAATATTTAATAAAGTTGTTTTACCACTTCCACTAGGTCCCATAACTCCTAAAAACTCTCCATCTTCTACCTTAAAAGAGATGTCATTAAGTGCTTTTATTGCTTGTGCCCCTTTAAATGCATCATAAACTTTCGTAACTCTTCTACATTCTAAAACTCTCATGTAAATCTACCTCGTTTCCCTTCAAAACTTTACCTAAAGTATATTCCTAATTATTATATTCTCAAATTGATTTTCCTTACTTAACCTTACGCCCATGTAAGGTTTCTTGTGTTTCTAGTTAGCTTCCTAACAGAGGATCGTGAAAAGTAATCAAAAAGTGAAATGATGATGGAGTTTTTTGAAGGGGAAAAACAACAAAGGAAACCAAAGTATACTTGGCTTCCTGTAAAATAGGGGCGTGTTTAAGTAAAGATGGACATGAAAAACCTGGGAGAAAGGCATAACCTAAGAAAATTTGTCCAAATTTAAGAATTGATTCGTTTTTAAATACCTAATACTTACCGTTGTACCTTTTGAAACTTCAGATGTGATTTCTATTTTATCATTTAGATTATCACAAATACATTTGCACATATAAAGACCTATGCCAGTCGATTTTTCTTCTTTTCTTCCATTACTTCCCGTAAAAAATGCATCAAAAACCCTGGAAAGTTCCTCTTTTTTTATTCCTACACCTGAATCTTGTATATAAAGCGTAACTTCATTCTCACTCTCTTTGGCATAAAAACAAACCTTTCCTCCTGAAAACGAGTACTTTATGGCATTACTTATCACTTGCTCCATAACATATTTACTCCACTTTTTATCTGATAGGATGACATAATCTTCAGGAATGTTAATCTCCGGAAATACACTCGCATAAATAAAATTTCTTTTTTGTGAATGAATGCTTTCCTTCACTAAATCCTTTAAATGGATAGCTTCAGGAACATAGTCTTTAGAAAACTCTCCTAGTCTGAATATATTCAATGCACCTTCTAAATTCATTTGCAATAAACTATTTTCATCTCGAATATCCTTAATAGCTTCCTCATTAGGTAATTTTTCTAAAGCCAAATGGATGACTGCTACAGAAGTTTTCATATTATGAATCCACTCTATAAGTAATTTTTCCTTCTCTTCATTGTTAACTTCTAAGGCATATATTTTTGAAATATAATTGTTATGAATTTCCCTTATTTCATCAAATACATCTTCAAAAATGCTGCCCTCAGCTTTATGATAAGCAGGACTTGTCTTTATCTCTTCAAGAGACTCATAAAATGATTTGTATATAAAAAATTTATAAACTAAATACACACCCAAACAAAAACAACATACCAAAATAGGATAAAGTATCAATTTATTATCATATAAGAAATAGTAAAAGAGAATGATACAAAAAGAACTACATAAATAAAGAGAAATCGAAGCTTTCTCCTTTTTCAAAGTAGCTCTTACTAGTTTACTTAAGGACATATCCAACTCCCCTCTTCGTTTCAATGGTTAATTGTATGCCCTTCTCTTTAAGCCTTTTCTTTAACCTTGTTATGTTGACTGTTAAAGTATTATCATCTACAAATTCATCTTTATCCCATAACGCTTCTAGTAGTTCCTCTCTTGTAACCACTTTTTCATAATTTGTGAAGAATATTTTAAGAAGCTTGTATTCATTCTTAGATAAAGGAATACTCTCATAATCTACTCTTATTTCCATACTCTCACAAAAAAGCTTTACGTTTTTGACCTCAATCATATTTTCATTTAAGTTATTTACTCTTCTTAACACTGCATTTATTTTTGCTAAAAGTATACCCATACTAAAAGGTTTTGTGATGTAATCATCTGCTCCTAAATCTATTCCTCTAACTTGTTCCCCCTCTTCACTTCTTGAAGAAACTATAATAATAGGTGTTTGTAGCTTTTTTCTAATTACCTTCAAAAAATAAAATCCATCAAACTTCGGAAGATTTATATCCAAAAGTATTAAATCACTCTCTGCCTTATATATTTCTTCCTCAACATGATCAAAATCTTTTATTGTCTGAACCAAATAATCATAAGCACCTAGGTATTCTTTCATATATTTTATTAACTTAATATCATCTTCTATAAGTAAAAGTTTTTTCTTCATCTTTATCCTCTTTTATAATAATCTTAAGGTTAATATTCACAATTATAGCACACCATATTTACTTTATATGACAACTCTCAAATTATTATTATCATGGCCTTAGCTATCTACTTTTATTGTAATATACAAAAAAGCTACATTATTTTTGGTAAGGTTCTCCTTATCGTATCTAAATAAGTTTTTTACTTCCAATTACATTTTTTACTACACCACATACTTTTATCTAGATGGTTACTTATTCTTCAACATCTCTGCAAGTTCATAACGGTTTCTTGAACGATTTCTAGTACATTGGATTCACTTAATTTCTGAGTGAACCGTGAAAAAGAAGCTTCGAAAGGGATGCGATCAGAAAATCATGGCGTAACCGTTTCACAAGATCTTTAATCGTTGGAATTCGTTCCACAATACGAGCAACGAGGGAATAGATCATCGCTGCGTAATTTAATTCTGTTGGCGCACCATAATTGATCGTTTCGAAACAGCGGCTAGGACAGGTTCAATTGTCAATGTCGAAAAAATTGTTTTGAATCGTCTCGTTGGTTCTAAATCATATAAATCTTTGATGTCAAATAGGCTTTCTTGTCGTATAATAGGCACAGGGAGTCAACCTCTTTTCTTGTTTTGGTTTGTGTCGTAACTACCATTATACAAAAATTTAGGAAGGTACTCCTTTTTTATGTTCTCAAAACCCTTGGTACATCAGGGCCGCGAATTATGAAATTGATTCAACTATAAAAAGGGAGAATAAATATGCAATACTTTATTGGGATTGTACCTCCAGACGAATATAAAGAGAAAATAAGTAAAGTTCAACACCGATGGGAAAATAATTTACTTGTCGATGTTGTTGAGCCACACATTACGGTAAAAGCTCAAGGTGGCTTAACTGCTGATTTAGAATGGATTGAAAAGTTGAAAAAGGTTTGTGCAAATTTTTCTGTGTTCAATGTCTCCCTAAATCAACCAATGTTTTTTGGAGAAAGTGTTCTATTCTTGAGTGTTACATCAGAAAAAATTTTTGAATTACATCAAAAAATTGTTAATGCCATTTCTCCTGATAATGAGTTGATTAAAAAATATATGGAACTAGATAATTATGTACCTCATTTAACAATGGGACAAACACATTGGGGGCTATCTAGTAAGGAATTAAAAACCATGGCTAAAATTGCTGAAAAAGAGCTCAGTCCTTATCCTACATTTGAAGTGAGTTTCATAAGGATATATCAAGAAAAAGAAACAAACAGGTATGTAAAATATCTAGATATTCCGCTTAAAAAGCATGTTCAAATGTAGAGTCTCATTCGCTGTCAATTCATTTCATAAGACTTTGAAGGAATAGTAAAACGCTTGAATAATTATCCAAGCGTTTTTAGAGTGCTGTGAGGTGCTTACATGCTAAATAAGTACAATAGATTATTTTATATTTTTAACGAAAACGACCATTTACGATGAAACTTAGAACGTCATTTATCCCGCATTAACGGGCAGTAATACTCCCACCTCAAAATTCAGCGGAAGCAAAGAAGTTAGGCGGGAGATAAACTCCCCGTAAAAGCCCGATTGGTTCAACTAATAATCAGTGGGGGATGAGGAAAACCCCCACTGATTAAAGTTTCACTTTATAGACAACCTTGAGGGCCCCTACCCTATATGTCGCCAAATCAATCCTCAATAGTTAGAATTAAGTTACACACTAATTTATTTTATCATCTCAACAAATTTCTGTAGGGCAGCCGAAAAAAGCACATCTTTTCTCATAATAAAATAAGTTGGTACTTTGGAATACTTCTCATGTAAATCAGTCATAATTAAAGATTGCTCATGGTCTTTCAAAATTGATTTGACCATGACGGCTATGCCCATTCCAGCCTTTACACAACCGATGATTGCTTCAATCGTACCGAATTCTAATACACGCTTTGGATAAATGCCTTCTTCTTTTAACCACTTTTCCATCATATTCCGATAGTTGCAACCGTTCTCAGAGGCTAACATAGTGACTTTATCAAGCTCTTGTAAAGTATGTAATGGTTGATGACTAATAATCGTTAGTTCTTCCTCACAAAACAGAATTGAAGTCAAATCTGGATGATGAACATCTTCAACAATGAATGCCCCTTCTAGTTTACGTTCAAGTACAAGTTGAGTTAGCTCAGTACTTGTATGAGTTTCTAATACTAATTCAACCTCAGGATAATTTTCATAATAGTTTTTTAGAAGAGGAGGTAAACGGACTGCAGCTGTAGAGTTGGTAGATCCAATCTTCAGCGTACCAAGAGGTTTAGAGTGATTACTTTGTACCAATCTGATTGATTGCTCAGTTAGATCCAGAATTTTCCTAGCATATGTTAACAAAATCTCGCCATTAGAATTTAAAGTAACTCCCTTTCCATTCCGGTAAAATAAAGGAACCCCCAGCTCATCTTCTAGCTGTTTAATTTTCATAGTCACATTTGATTGAACATAGCTTAGTGATTTCGCTGCTCTCGATATACTCCCTTCTTCAGCTACCTTTTTAAATACAGTCAAATCTTTAATGTCCATATAACTCACCTCTCAAGATATCAATTTTTTTGATACCTTTTATCTTTATTATTTATTTTACTTGATACCTCTATATTTATACAATAAGAGCGAAGAGGAGGTAATGATAAAATGCAGAAACAAAAAACAAGAAATGATTCCACTAGCTCTTACAGGTGGGTTATCTTATTGATTGCAACTATTTCACAAACATTTGCTACATTTGTTACATACGGGATTGGTCCTTTAGCTTCTTTATGGCAGCAAGTACATCACCTATCTCAATTTCAAACGGGATTACTTGTATCAGTTGTCAATATTGGACCGATCTTCTCGATGTTGTTGTTTGGAAACTTAATGGATCGATATGGAGAAAGATGGATTGTAGGAGGAGGATCTATTTTACTTGGAGCGAGTATGTTGCTTGCCTATCCAGTCACCAATTACACATACGTAGCTGCTATTTTACTATTTGTAGGAGTTTGGTATGGAACGGCACAACCTGGGGGCAGTAAAGCGATTGTAAAGTGGTTTCCTCCTCAGCGTAGAGGACTTGCAATGGGTATTCGTCAAACTGGAATTCCCATCGGAGGCGCTTTAGCTTCTAGTACACTTCCTTTCTTTTTTTATGAATATGGTCTTCCTTCTGTAATCCTTGTGCAAGCAATTGTAGCTATTAGCGGGGGCTTATTGTTCATCCTCTTTTATCGTGAGGAGCGTTCTAACATTCAAAAAACAGAAACGGTTTCCTTCCTTACAAAGTTAAAGAAGATACAAAGAAACGATTCTCTCTATCCTATCTTTTTAATTGGAGTAACAATGATGTCCTTACAAATGGTGCTCGTTTCTCACCTAATGGGCTATCTTACAAATGAAGTTCATACAAATCTTCATCATGCTGGAACATTATTAAGTGTAGTATTGCTAGGTGGAATGATTGGGAGAATCCTTTTAGCATGGGCTAGTGATAACATATTTAAAGGAAATCGTATCATTCCATTACAAATAACTATCGGTATCACTGTCTTATTGCTCCTTTGCACGAGCTATGTCATGACTTATATGACTTTTTGGTTACTTGTAATCTTATGCTTCTTTCTTGGTTTCTTTGCTATTGGGTGGTTTAGTTTATTTATCGTTTTCGTATCAGAAAGATCAGAACCAGAGTTTATTGGTTTAACTGTAAGCTTTGCTTTAACATTAAATCAATTTGCCATTGTACTTGCACCTGCGTTGTTTGGTATACTTGTTGACTATCTACATAGTTATACTGCTCCATTCAGCATACTAGCTCTTCTCATTGCTTTGAGTGGAATATGGTTAACCATTACCGAATATCGTAACAAACAATTACGTATTCAATTCACTGACAGACTTTTAGATAATGATTGCTAATGTAGCAATGTAGTATGCTTCAATTTTTACCATAACTTTATTTACCTAAAGAATATTTATCCGTTTTCAATTCGATATGAGACTATAGCACGTCTCCTCTTATAGGAATCGAGACAGTTTTTGTCGAAAAATAAATAGGCGCCTTTATGCAGTATAAACTGACAAACATACGGTAGAAGAAAGATGGAATACAAGTAATTTTTATAGCTTATTTCATACATTCGCCAGAAATACTAAAAATAAATCAAGACATGTTCCTTTGGATTTATGAAAATAAGAAAAGCATTGAAAATCAATTAGTTTATTAATTGATTTTCAATAACGTGGATCATGTGAAATAAACATATAGAAGATGATTTACCATTTGAATTTAACAAAAAGACCTTTCAAAACTGAACTGTATCCCAAAGCATAGACTTTTTTTAGTGTCTGCGATTCGGGGTACAGTTCACATTAGGTCCTTTTTAGTTCTTTAATCTCATCCATCCATTGTTTCATGCTCTATCCCCTACTACCAATTTCTTTTTGAACCTTTTTAGGTAACTTTTGAAAGACTAGCTCATAGGAATGAATTATTAACTTCTCCCATAACTCTTTAGGAATATCAGCATCTAAATAAATGGAATTCCAGTGCACTTTATTCATGTAATATCCAGGGATAATATCTTCGTATGTTTCCCTTAAATATTCAGCACGCTCAAGATTACATTTCAATGATAGTATAGGCTTTCCCACTGAATCCCCACCAAACATAGCAAACATTTTCCCTCCCACTTGATAACGATCTGCTTGCCATTCTATTTTGTAATCATGAATTGCTCCAGGCTGATTTCAACAATAATCTTCTAATATATGTTTCTCCATAACTAGACTCCTTACGTAAAAATTTATCACTACTAACCCAAACAACATTTATCTCAAATCATATGCCGAGTTGCAATTTGGTACGTAAATAATACAAACTGTTCTTTGCAGTTCCAATTGCTTAACTCCTTCTGAACGAACTCTCGATGTTTTTTAGAGATGTCACTAATTGCATTTCCAACCGACTTTCTTACATATTCACTAGGGTCATTCTTTAAATTTGAAAGCAATTGTATAGCTGCTTCAGGATTTTCCTTAAAAAATGGTTTTGATGTCCATACGCGCAATCCTTCTGTAACAGCTCTTCTTACATTTTCACCCTTATCCGACAACCATTCATTTATAATTGGAAGAGCATTTTCATATCCTGTTTTAAAACAAAATGTATCAAACGCTTTGGCTAACACCTCTTGAGCTCGCCAATCATGATTTTGACTGACCTTACATCTTAAAAAATCAAGAGCTTCCATCTTGTATGGAGAAATTTCTCCTAATAAGAATATAGAAAAATACATCTGTTTAGAGTTATTCGCTGTTGTGTACAGTTGCACTGCTTCCGTGAAGATATCTCTCCAATTCTTATCTTTACAAAATTCACTAGCATATTTTCTTAATGCCGCAATATTCATACTGTCTATTTCCAACAACCTTTCCCCTTCCCTATGAACAAATAATTAAATAATTTAATTATATTAACAATATCATATAAAATGTATTTTTTTAACAATTAATATCTTGCAATTTCACTTAGTGTTAGAAAAATCAGACCTACAATTTATCAGTTTAATTGTAAGTTTTACTTTAACTTTAAATCAATCTGCTAACAGCAAAAAGAGAGCAGACTTTCTGCTCTCTTATGATGCTTTAGTATGACAAGAGGATTCCTCGACACTTCCCATGCGCTTCAGTTTATTCCAGCCTACCGCTATTCCTCGAATAGAAGAAACTATCGATTTAATGACAACATAAGTCATAAATTGACGATAAATAAAGCGTTGTAAAATTAACCAGACTAATGGTTTAGGATTTTCCTTTTCTAATCGAAAGGCAAAGAGTGAAGCTAGAAGGTCAATTACAAAGAATAAAAGGTAAAATCCTAGAACTTTCAAAGGATGACTACTAAATATGCCCATAATCATTAATATATCTGCTAATGGAGAAATCGATTGCAGAATGAATTGGAATAACCACATATTTGGCAGTGCAATAAATCCTAATGTTTTATGTTTCACATTAAATAAAGCTTTTCGGTGCTTCCATAAACACTGAAGTGTTCCATACGACCAACGATATCGCTGTTTAACAAGACTGTTTACATCTTCAGGCGACTCCGTATAAGCATATGCTTTTTCTTCATACACAATTCGATATCCTTGACGTAAAAATGTTAGCGTAAGATCTGTATCTTCCGCAAGTGTATCTTCACTTAAATATCCCGCTTTTTCCACACGTTTTTTATGCCATGCTCCGATAGCACCAGGAACGACAGTAATACAATTTAACTCATCAAAAGCCCTTCGCTCTAAATTAAAGCCTGTAATGTATTCAACATGTTGCCACGTAGTCAACAAATTTCGTCTATTTCCTACTTTAACGTTGCCAGAAACTGCTGCTACATGATCATCTTCAAAATGTCTAACCATTAAAGAAATAGCATCTTGAGCAATAACGGTATCGGCATCTAATGAAATAACAATTTCTCCTCGCGATTGTTGGAATCCTAAATTCATTGCAGATGCTTTCCCACCGTTTTCTTTTTGAATTACATACACTTTAGGATGCTTATGAAATGCTTCTTGAATTGCTTTTGACGTACCATCTTTTGACCCGTCATCTACAATAATAATTTCAAAATCCCGATAATCACTATCCAAAATAGAACGAATCGTTTTCGTAATAACTTTTTCTTCATTATATGCTGCTATCACAACACTAACAAAAGGTTGATAAGTAGAATTAATAGACAAATGGGGTGTAACTTTCTTTTTTTGTCTACATGCAAAATAAATTAAAAATAGGAACCGAAAAATACCTAATCCAATAGCAATATAAAAAATAGTCGTGAATATATGATTCAAATATCCTGCTCCTGAAAAAACAACTCGATCATAAAGTAGGTATGGCTTATCCTTAAAAGAAATGGAGGGCATAACATCATCTCGTTTTTTCCTCATTAAATCTGAAACTGTCACAAAACTATATCCATGTTTTTTTAGGTCTTCAATAATAATTGGTAGTGCCTCTACTGTATGAGTACGATCTCCGCCTGCATCATGAAGGAGAATCACATGCCCTTCACCACTATAAACAGGTTTAAGAACACGTTTTACCAATTCATTTGTTGATGGTTTCGTCCAGTCTTCAGGATCAACCTTTTCTCCGACCATTGTATAATTCATATTTTGAGCACGCAAAATAGGTAGTATCTCATTTGGTAAATATGGTTCAGCATCCGCTTCATATGGCGGTCTAAATAAAGCCGTTGAGTGGCCTGTTGTTTCTTGAATAAGCCGTTGAGCAGCATTTAATTCCATTTTTGTTCGTAATGAAGAAGTATCCGCTATGTTAGGATGTGTGAAAGTATGATTGCCTATTTCATGCCCTTCATCGTATATTCTTTTAAGAATACTAGTATTTAATTGCGCATTTTCACCAACTACAAAGAAATCAGCTTTTACCTTATACTTATCTAATATATCTAAAATTTCCGGCGTATATGTAGGATCAGGTCCATCATCAAATGTGAGTACTACTTGTTTTCCTTTTGGTTGTCCATAGCGTTGCACTTGATATGACGATGGAAGTGATTGATACACTTCATCTGTAAGATCATTATCTTTTCCTACTTTAAAATCCCTAAGTCCTTTTTGACCTTCATGCGTAACTTCTAAGATTTCCCCTTGCCCAGAATAACTTACTTGATTTATGCTATCAATTTTACGTAATGGACTAAGATCCTTTTGTATTTCTATAGGATTTCTTAATGATTTCCATACAGTAGGATCCTCTGCTCCCAATCTCCAAAATGCAAATCCTTTTGCATCATTTTTCAATGCTATTTTCATTTGATTGTAAAGGGTCACACCATCTAAAAACCAAACAATATGATCTTGTGTACCTTCTCTATATCGAAAATAAGGATTTCCACTTATCTTATCCCATTGAATTTTTGCATTCGAATCATGTGTCATCTTCATAATGTCTGAAAAAGTTAAAGGTTTAGCGGGTTTCTTACTATTCCTTTCCCAATCATATCCATAGTTCCCGAAAGCAACTATTAGTTTTTCTGAAGGAATATCTAAATGATTAAGTGTATTCTCAAACCATTTATTTGAAGCAATTGGACCTGAACTCCCAGTTTGATGGTGTTCATCATACATCATCACAATCATACGATCTATTTCTTTTACTAAAGCTCCGTAATCAAAGGTATTATCGGCAGCCGGAACATCTTGTGTCACAAGCAAATGATGTTGATGAAACACAGTAGTAAGTTCTTTCATAAGTCTTGTTAATTCATTTCGATCTTCTTCAGGTATTGACTCAAAGTCGATATTAACACCTGCAAATTGATTGGTTTCAATTTGTTTTACTAAATCATTAATAAACTTTGTCTGTACATCAGCCGGTGCACGCAGCAACTTATGAATTAATGCACCCTCCGAGCCAGAATCAGTAAAGTTATTGATTAAAGGTATAATTTTTACATGATTTTCTTTCGCTAACTTTACAATGTCAGGTTTCATCTCACTACTAATTGTTAAGTCTGCATTTAAGTGATACCACTCTGGTATTAACATCGTTAATGAACGAATATTATCCTTTAAAGAAGTCGTACTGTTTGCATCCCAGTTTACATAAAAACCGTAAACTTCTTTAGGTTGCTTATCATTAACTTCTGAATGTTGAGAATACCTCTTATTATCTATTTTAGTATTAGAGTACTCATATTCTTCACTTTTTAATTCTTTCTGTAACTGCTGATCGTTAAGTTTTTCATTAATAGGGACAATTTTTTTATCTTGAGTTATGAAAGGTTTCATATATGAGAATTTCACATCTGATAAAATGCTTCGAAAGAAAAAGTAAAAAACAATAATCATAATAATTATCGTAAGACATAGAAACCAATTAAAAAATATTTTCCTTCTTCCTTCAGCATCATAAAAAATAACTTTAGATTGTTCTTTCCTTTTCCGCATTGTTTTCTCCATCGTTTTTTGGATATACTCCTTTTATTTTCTTCTGGTACAAATATAAAATATTTTAATAAGTGGAAACTTCCAACTTAACTAATCACTCATTGGCATTGCAAATGTATATTTCCTTCTTAAATACCTATAAATACTACTTACCTAGACTAAGGATACATACGATATATAATGCACTCATATGATTTTTTCCCTAGTATACTATTCGGACCAATGAAACATTTTGTGGGGGTAATTTTTTGAAATTCATACATTCAAATAAGTCAAAAAAGTTAGAAAATGATATAATTAGAAATATTAATTGTTAAGGGAGAGGATTTTATGTTTTGTACATCTATTTTCATTGGGGGGATTTCATTTCATAACGAGGAGGAATTATCATGAATTTAGAAACGAAAAGACTAAGCATTATACCGTGTACGGAAGAAACAGTTGAAATTGCTATAAATCAGAAATACGATAACGGGCCACAAATCTCAACTTATTTGAAGAGGTTAAAAGAAGATTCTTCTTTATTGTATTGGGGCACTTGGCTTGTTATTCGAAAAACAGATGGTGTTGTCATCGGCGACATAGGTTTTAAGGGAAAACCGGATAAGAATAAAGTAGTAGAAGTTGGGTATGGTTTCCTTGAAAACTATTGGAATAATGGTTATGCAACAGAATCTGTAGGAGCCTTAATTCAATGGGCTTTTGAAACATCCGAAGTTGATAGAATAATAGCTGAAACACTACATGACAATCATAGTTCTATTCGTGTATTAGAAAAACTAAACATGAACAAAGTAGATACTACAGAAACAATGATTAATTGGAAAATAGATAAATTCGCGTGATTTCAAGCTTTATTTTCAGATTATAAGTGAGGATGTAAATGCAACTTTATCGGGGTAGTTAATAACGAAAAATATAGATCATTTGTAGATGTGGATTGGGAATTGGATATGCTACTCAACATTTTATTAAAACATCCTGCTTTGAATCAATAGCAAATCATGTATTATGATATAGCTTTTAATGTTTACTCCGTTAAACAAGAACCTAAAAGTCATTAAAAATAGACTGGCTAATAGATTAATACTATAACGAGAAAAAGATCAGCAGAAATGCATTCTGCTGATCTCTCTCTTTCATGAAATATCGTAAAGTATCTTTTTGTACTACTATACCATTCTTCAGATCAGCTTCCTGTACTCGTGAATACACTTAATCCATATTTCCAGAAACGATAAGCAATGAAACATAGTATGACAGCAACGAGTGGTGTACACAAAGAAACCCACTTATACCCTTTATCAAAGAAAAAGGCAGCCGGATAAAAGGATGTAAAACTGTAAGGAATAATAAACGTTAAAATAAATGCTATTACTTTATTATAAATCGTAATCGGATAACGCGAAAAATCACTTAAATTGAATACTGCTGATACAACAGGGAGGCTATCTGTCATCCAAAAAGAAAATGTAATAAAAAACAAATTTAATGCAACAAAGATGAGACCGCTTGATAGAATCATGATGATGAGTATCAGTACATTCCCAAATGTAATTGCAATATCTAGATTACTAATAGAATAATAAAGAACAATTCCCCCTATTAACAGTTGCCCTATTCCATCTTGTTGAACACGCTCCGCTATAATTTGGAACAGCGGGTTAAGAGGACGGATAAGCAAACGGTCTAAATTTCCTGTCCGAATGTATTGCCATCCAATCGTCCATAAATTATCAAAGAAAATATGATGGATTGCCCTTCCTGCAAAAGCAATACCGTAGATTAAGAGAATTTGATAAAAATTCCATCCCTTCAAAGTTTCAATATGATCAAATACCACCTTTATGAAAAAGATGGCGGCAAATTGTTGAATGAAGACTGAAGAAATTCCTATTAGAAAGTCTACTTTATACTCCATCATAACTTTTAAGTGTTGCTTAAAATAGACAATGTATAAGAATGAGTATCGTTTAAGAGTTTGCAACAATTCACTCACCCCCCAAATATTGTGATTTTCCGGATTGCTAACGTCCATAAGAATCTAACAAGTACTGTAATAAGAATGAACCATATGAATTGTGTCGCAATTGCCATATAAGCTTGAGTACCTGATATAGAACCTGTATAAATAGAAACAGGTATATAGACCATAGACTGAAAAGGTAAAAACATACTCATTTCTTGAAACCATTGTGGATACAACGATAATGGGACAAGTGCACCGGAACAAAACTGAACAACAGACTCTCGCAGAAGTCGAAGTCCCCATATATTAACAGTCCAAAAAGCTAATATACCAATAATAAGATCTAATTGAGTTCCAATTAAAATACCTAAAACTACACTTACCGTAAATAATAGAAAAGACTCTAATGATTGTGGTAGCTGAATCCCTACAAACCAAACAGCAAACAGCAGCATAGGAAACGTTGTACGCATAGAATTAGAAATTTTTTGTCCCATATCCATCGCTACAAGTTTATCTAACAAATGATATGGCTTCATAAGTTCCATTGCTATGTCACCTTGTTTAATCATTCTCGCTAAATCGGTTCCTACTCCTGATACGTATTGTTCTAATAACAAAGCAATAACCATATAGCTTAGCATGTTAGATAGTGAAAGTGCTCCAACAGTCTCTTTATTCTCGTAAACAGCAGTCCAAAAATAATACAACGTACATAATTTAACGATAATTGCAAATGTACCTGCCCAATACCACGCTGCATATGAGGTATCTAGCTTGATCTGCACTTTAAGCATTTCCCAATATTTCCTCAAGGGATTCTTCACCTCCATGCTGATAAAGGTCCTTAATAATCGTCTCTAATTTAGGGTTTGAAATCGTCAAGTCTGATATCTTATTGTGTCTTGCGAGTTCTGAAAGCACAAATTCCGATGAAACAGTCTTTGTGTGAAAACTTAGCTCTACGTGAGATGTATTTTCTGCTTCACTCTGGTGTATCACAATGTAATTTTGTAATGATACAGGAATTTCAAACATTGTGTGCTCTTCTAATTCTAAAGATAGGATGCGGTTATAAGAAAAACGATCTTTAAGATCTTGTAAGTCCCCATCATAAATAATAGATCCTTTATCAATAATAATAATCCGCTGACACAGCGCTTCTATATCCTGCATATCATGTGTAGTTAATACAACTGTTGCATCTAATTTCTTATTCATGTCCTTAATAAAACTACGTATTTTTTCCTTTACATCAATATCTAAACCAATTGTAGGTTCATCTAGGAACACAACAGAAGGTTGATGAAGAAAAGCAGCAGCCAACTCACAACGCATTTTTTGTCCGAGTGATAGCTGACGAACAGGTAATGGCATTAAAGTTCCGAGATCCAGTACATCTTCAAATAAATGCAACATTTCCTGATATTTTGTTTCTGGAATCTCATAAACATGTTTTAATAGTTCGAAAGACTCTCGCACCGGTATATCCCAAGCAAGTTGCGTACGTTGCCCAAAAACAGCTCCAATGTTTTTGGCATTTTCCTGCCTATTTTTATATGGAATAATTCCATTTACTTTGATTTCACCAGTATCCGGCGTTAAAATTCCGCACAACATCTTAATCGTGGTTGACTTTCCAGCACCGTTGAATCCGATATATCCAACCATTTCTCCTTTTTCAACAGAAAAAGAAATCGGTTGCACTGCCTGCTTATCATAATACTTACGTTTTATTAAAGCCTTTATTGCACCCATTAAACCTGGTTTTCGTTCTAAAATCTTATAACTTTTCGTAACATTCTTTACTTCAATCATTTATAAATCTCCTCCTTCCCCTTTTACAAATATGAGCCGTTATACCGTTAGAGTAATTAAATACATTCCTTCCGCCTCTTACACCTGCCTCCTATAAAATAAGGATTCATTGTAAATTATAAGCTAACACCCCCTCCTACGAAAACGTTTGCATAAATAGAAACTAGTATAATTTTACAGTAGCATTTAAATATTATCAATAAATTTAAATATATAATAACGAACCGCATACAAAAACATCAAGCTTAGTGTTCAGCCAATTCAAGCTCCATTTCCTCCTCATTGGATTGCAACCTCTAGTGAAAAAGGTGTTACAAACTTTATGGCAGTAATGAATTTTGGTGGATTAGAACATCATAAAGTGCTTTCATCCTTAGACTTATTTGGTAAGTATGTAATTCCTGCTTGTAAGTAAAAATTTGATAGGGTACATTGCATTCCTAAAATAGGTTTATTTACTTTCTGAAGAGTTTAAGAATGGACAAAAAATAAACCCAAAAAACTTCCCGTAAGTCATTCATGCTGCGGAGCGCGACACGAATGACTTACGGGAATCAATGGCTCAATAAATGAAAAAAGCCGTTCCTTCCTTAATGTACAAGAAATCGTTTTTTCTATATGAAAAATTGCTTAGAGTATGTTATCCAGATCTACATTATAAAAATCCTTAAGAAATAATTAAACTGGTCATTTTCATGATGTTTAAATATTAAGTGTTTTTTCTCCGCTCTTTTGTCCTCTTTGTCCATATTAAACTCTTTCTTTTACAACTATTAAAGTATTATATTATGACGGAATTTTATTCAATATTTCTTTAGACTGAATATTCTTTTTAACGAACAGTCCCGTGTATACGAGGAATGTACCAATTATTACAATGATACCAATGTAAGCGGACATCATCGTAGGAACCAAGAATGCACCAACGATAATAGTCATTCTTGCAATTAGATCTGCCCCAATATATGATAGACCTGCAAAAGCTGAATACGATCCTCTTTTATCAGCCGGAATCATATTAGCTTGTTCTGCATTTATGATTGGAGAGTAGACAAGTTCACCAACAGTGGCAATAAAATTAAAAATAATTAGTATATACCAAGTGTTTGCAGATGTTGCTGTCACATAGCCTACACCATAGAGCACAAGACCTAAAAGTAACGCTTTTTTTCCACTTAAACGATCTGTAAATTTATTTACAATGAACGTTAAACATACTACTAAAAGCATATTTTGTATGTTAAGAATACTTAGCATCCTTACTCCTACTATTTCAAAGTTCCCAACGCTTATTGGATGAAATGTTTCTGAAAGTCGTACACCAATATAACTGTTTAAAGAAAATTCTGCCGCAAATATGCAGGTAGACCCTATTACAACTTTTAAAAATGCTCTATCTTGAATAGCAACTTTATAGTTTTGAATTAAATCAAGCGCTATATTTTCATGCTTTTTTTCTAAGCACTCTTTAACTTCTACAACTAGCCAAATTTTATAAGCAATTGGTAATGTAGCAGAAACAAAAGTCAGTAATATAAACAACTCTTTTTGGTGATTCATGTATAAAAATCCACCTAATGCTGCACCAATTGCCATAGAAAGATTCATAAGCCAATAGTCAATTGTATAAATAGCTTTTCGATTTTTCGGCGTAGTTGAGTCTATGATGATAGCTTGCATGGATGGGCGACCAAGACTGCTAGATATGATAAAACCTACATAAGCGATTGCAAATAACCCAATCATCTTATCTGTAGGATATAAACTTAAGGTCATTAATAAAAACATCACAGTACTAGAAAAAGAAGTTAACAATAAGATTTTCTTTCGTTGAAAGCGATCTGAAATGTAACCCCCAATTAAATTTGAAAAAAAACTTAAAATAACCGTTAAGATTAAAAATAATCCGGCCCATATTTTATTTATTTCTTGAGCAAAAAACAATGCCATGAAAGGCATTACTGCTGATGTAATGGCACGATTAAAAAACGATGTAATTAAGCGTACTTTTATATTTTGTTCAAAGTCTTTCCAATTCATCATATCTCCTCCTTTAATCTAATGTTATATTAAACTAGACTTATCAAACTAAAAATGGACATACTCAGAAGAATATGTCCACTTATAGAAGGAGATAGGAAAATGGATAATAATTTATTGAATCTATGGCAATCATTTTCTTCAGGAAATATAAAAATAAAAGACCTAGCTGATTTTTTAAATTTAAGTACAAAGCAAACAGTACGTTACTTACATAAATGGATGGATGAAGGTTGGCTCATTTTCACTTCTGGAAAAGGCAGAGGAAATATCTCCTCTCTTCAATGGATTAAAAATATAGAACAAATCTATGAGTCACAAGTAATGGAAATTATGGATCAACAGCCTGTTGAAAAAAGCAGTAAATATTTACTATATAATTGGTCTCCAAACAGTAAACTACGCTTGATGACTAAATTCCACTCAAAATTTGGCTATATACATAATTCGGATGATAAATTAATTATTCCTAGAAGAAACCCCTTTTTAACAACACATCCGCTAGAGGCTGCCGATGTACATAGTGCACATATTGTCGCGAACGTTTTCAATCGACTTTTTTATATGGATGAAAAGGGGAACATATTTCCTGAAATAGCTCACAGTTGGGATTTAACTCAATCTAAGCTTAGACTATATTTAAAAAAGGCCATAAAATTTCATGATGGATCCATCTTAACGGCGGCTGACGTAAAACTATGTCTCTCAAAACTACGTAGTCACAAATATTATAAAGACTTATGGGCACCCATAGAAAAAATAGATATTGTATCACCATTAGTTATTGACATACATTATCCGGATGGTTGTAGCTATTGTTTACAAATGTTATGTATGATAAATACAAGCATTTATAAAGAAAATAACGGTCTAATTGTAGGAACCGGTGGTTTTTATATAGGGGAAAATAACCAGGAAAAGATGTCATTGATAGCATTTAATGATCATTTTCAGGAAAGGCCTTTGCTAGATACAGTAGAATTCATTCAGGTTCCTCTAGAATTTGATAATATTTATCAATCTTCCAAGCACCATGAAAGCAATTCTACGTTTCAAGTAGAAAAGAATTCGGGTTTCGGTGTTATAATTATGAATGCTTGGCGTAATTCATCAATTCAACGAAGAGATGTTCGTAATTACTTACATTATATTATTGCTAACAATATTAATCATATTCACGAATATGATTCTCAAAAAACCCCAAATACTAAGAGTTGCTTAAAGGACATAGGTCATCAAATCGATATCACAAAAAGAAAACGTCCCAAATTTAAAGAACCACTTATTATAAAAGCTACTCAGTATACAGAAAAAACAACAAAATGGTTAATGAATGTCTTAGAAAAAGAAAATATACCCTTTCTAGTTAAATGGGTTCCTTTCGAAAACTATCTTAGAGATGAAAAACTTAATGAACAAGTTGATCTCTTTATTCATGGTGAAGTGTTCGAGATGAATCAAGAGATATCATTTTATTATTTTTTAACAGCTAGATATTCACCGTTGGCTAAGATTATAAAAACAAATAAAACATTAAAAAAACACCTCGATAAATACAAGCATACACCTTTTGAGGAGTGGTCCTCACTAAACAAAGATCTTGAAAAAGAACTGATAGAATCCTCTATTATGATTCCTTTATACCATGAGAAAAGTCAGATTCCTTTTTCATCAGATTTAACGAATATTAAGATGAAATATTTTGGATATGTGGATTTTTCTCAACTTTGGGTAAGACCTTTAATTTAAAAGTTATAAGAAATCCGATACACTTGTAATAAGTATCACCCTATTTAACCAAAGGTAAGATTGTATTCTAAAATGTACCCTATAGGGAAGAACTTTTTTAAAGTGTCTACTCTATAGGGTACATTTTATTTTTATACCTTAACCTATTTTTATAAATCAATCAGCCTCTTGTTCTACTTTAGATTTCCATCCGACAGCTGTTATGCCAGCTTCTAAGCTTAAGCGACTCACTATTTTTTCAATAAGCGTAGCTTTTTTTGAATCACAATGCAAAAGTGCTCGTACAACTACTTTTTTACCTTCTTCGATATCTTCACTAAATAATTCTTTTAGACCAATTCCTTCCGTATGAACCATATGCATTAACAAAACTCTAATATGAGACTCATCTTTATCTAAGCAGGTTGCTGATAACATATAGCTTACATCTTCTTGCTCTTGATCCCGTGCCTTTTTATTCATAAACAATGCTACAGGTCGAAGTAAAACGTGTGCTAAAATAACCCCAAAAGCACCAATAATACCTACTTTTAAAAACCCAGCCCCAACAAGCGTGCCAACTGCTGCAGCACACCATAACGTAGCAGCTGTATTTAATCCACGAATACTAAAACCATCTCGAATAATGACTCCACCGCCAAGGAAACCAATTCCACTTACAACCTGAGCAGCGATACGTGTAGGGCTTCCTTCTCCTGAAGTCATAACAGATAATAAAACAAACAAACAAGCCCCTAATGAAACAAGAGCATTGGTACGTAATCCAGCCATACGGTGCCGCCATTGCCGCTCCGTTCCAATACAAGCTCCAGCAAATATAGCAACAAGTAAACGGATTACAATATCTTGCCATACCATATCTTTCACCTCCAACTATCTATACATAGAAAAAGGAGGACTACAGAAGTAACCTCCTTTTTCATTCCATGTCATTTTTTTAACGATTATATGGTATAAAACTTTTCGTTACTTATTTTTGGTTTTAACATTGATTTTATTCCTAACAAGATTGGAGATATATTGTTATACTCATATGCTATTTCTTCAAATATTTCATTCATTGCTTCTTCATATCTCTTTGCGTTAATGGAAAAACGTTTTGTCTTATCTTCTTTTGGTTCTTCTCTTGTTTGAATCCAAAATGCATTTCCCTCAAATACTTTCATAATGTGAGAAACTTTTCTTTTTTGTTCGATTGAAAAACATGTATACTTCTCGTATAGCTCACGCGCATAATCAAAATGCTCTCTATTTACTTTCCCTTTTTGATTCAAATAAGCAAAGATTTCTTCGCTTGATAATGGGAATTGTATTTCTCCATTCATAATAAAAATATGCAATAAAAGTGCCTGTTCAAAGTGCATGTTTCTCACCTTCTTTCTGATAAAGTTCTATTAAATCAGGTTTACATGTCCAGAAAAGAAGATGTTATAACCAACTATGAAATTTCTTGATATATAACTGCTTAAGAAATTGAGTTAATACGGCATATCCTGTTAAAATTCCTACCAGCCATGGGAAATAGCTAAGTGGAAGTGGTTGTAATCCAACTACTGCACCTAATGGTGAGAATGGAACATAAATGCCAAGGGCCATAATGAGTGCTGTTAATAATAGAACTGGAATAGAAGCCATACTTTGAATAAACGGAATTTTTCGTGTGCGAATCATATGCACAATCAATGTTTGCGTAAGTAATCCTACTACAAACCAACCAGATTGGAACAAGGATTGTTCTGCAACTGTATTAGCTCCAAACACATTCCACATCACAATAAATGTTATAATATCAAAGATTGAACTAATAGGACCAATACAGATAATAAAGTTACGCAAGTTTGAAGTATCCCATTTTCTAGGCTTCTCCAAAAATTCTTTATCCATCTTATCCCATGGAATAGAAAGCTGAGATAAATCATATAGCAAGTTTTGAATTAATAAATGAATAGCTAACATCGGAAGAAACGGAATAAATGCACTCGCTACTAACACACTAAATACATTTCCAAAGTTAGAACTTGCTGTCATTTTCATGTACTTCAAAATATTCCCGAATGTTGTACGCCCTTCAATAATTCCTTCTTCCAATACATTCAGACTTTTTTCAAGCAAGATAATATCAGATGATTCTTTCGCAATATCTGTAGCTGTATCAACGGAGATACCTACATCGGCATCGCGCAGTGCAACCGCATCATTAATACCGTCACCCATATAACCTACAGTATGACCATTTGCTTGCAATGCTTGAATGACACGAGACTTTTGCATTGGATTTAATTTCGCAAATACAGTTGTTCGTTCTGCTAATTGCACTAATGCCTTTTCGGGTAAATGATCAATCTCATAACCAAGTACAGGTTCCCCTATATCCAATCCTACTTCTTTACATACTTTACGCGTTACAATTTCATTGTCACCAGTTAAAATCTTAACCTGTACACCGTGTTCTTGTAATGTTCGAATTGCAGATGCTGCTGATGGTTTTGGAGGATCTAAAAATCCAATATACCCTGCAAAAATCATATCCGATTCATCTTGAATAGAATAAGCTTTCTCGTTATTAGGTGCTTCAAGCTTATAAGCCACCGCAATTACACGCATACCATCTTCATTTAATTGTTCACTCAAATACTTAATTTTTCTCGTTTCTTCTTTCGTAAGAGGAAGTATTTCATCATTAATATCCGTGTGTGTACAAATAGATAAAATTTCTTCTACTGCACCCTTACAAACCATTAAGTTCCTATTACTTGTATCTTTCACAACTACGGACATACGTCGCCTTGCAAAGTCAAATGGGATTTCATCTACTTTGTGAAATTCCTTTGTATCTAATTGATGTTTCTCTTCTGTATGTTCAATAACCGCTTTATCGATAAGGTTTTTTAATCCCGTTTGATAAAAACTATTTAAATAGGCTAGCTGTAATACACTTTTACATTGGTTTCCTGTTGGATCAAGATAACGGACTAATACGACTTTATCTTCAGTCAATGTCCCTGTTTTATCTGTACAAAGAACATCCATTGCTCCAAGATTTTGAATCGAATTTAGCTGTTTCACAATTACTTTCTTTTTAGACATCTTCACAGCGCCTCTAGCTAAGTTTGCCGTTACAATCATTGGAAGCATTTCCGGTGTCAGCCCTACAGCGACTGCTATCGCAAAGAAGAACGCTTCGTTCCAATCACCTTTTGAAATCCCGTTAATGAGAAATACAATAGGAGTCATGACAAGCATAAATTTAATTAAAAGCCAACTTACTTTATTAACACCTTTATCGAAGCTTGTTTCCGGACGTTTACCAATAACACTCTTTGCTAATGAACCAAAATAACTATTTGCACCTGTTGATACAACGACAGCAGTTGCAGTTCCACTTACGATATTTGTTCCCATAAAACATAGATTATCCATTTCAAGTGGGTCGCCATTTCTTTTTGCATTGATATTTGAATTTTGGGAATTTTCGTGTTTTTCAACCGGCAAGGCTTCCCCAGTGAGAGCAGCTTGGTTTACAAATAAATCTTTAGCTGAAAGAATGCGAACATCGGCTGGGACAATATCACCCGCGGAAAGCGTGATAATATCACCAGGTACAAGATCTTCAATAGGAAGTTCTAGTAGTTGATTATTATTTATATCAACTTCTTTATCCATGTTATTTGTAAATTCTTTTGTTCTCAAAACAGTAGCCGTCGTACGGACCATTGCTTTTAATTTTTCTGCCGCTTGTTGAGAACGGAATTCTTGTAAAAAACGAATTGTAGCACTTAAGACTACCATTACAGTTACAACAATTGCTCCCTTCATATCATCAGTAAAAAAGGATAAAACCCCTAGAGCTAATAATACGAAAATAAATGGATTTTTAAACGAACGAAGTAATTGAAGATACCATGCTGGTGGTTTTTCATGTGCCACTTCGTTTCTTCCATGTGTATCCATACGTCTTTCCGCTTCTTTTTCAGAAATTCCGTTTGGAGTTGTTTCTAAAAAAGCTAATGCTGATTGAACATCTCTTGTAGCAACTTCCAATAATATTTCATTATTTAGCTTAATCACTTCTTGATTATGAGAAGTTTGTTTGTTTCGTTTTGGTGTACCATTATTTGTTTGATGCATGTCCATTTGAACATTTTCAATTTGTTTTTTTTCACGTAACATTGGTAGTTTCCTCCTTTATACACGCAGGAGGAAATTCGTTGTTTCTCGACTATCTATTTTTTAGAGAGGGAGGAACAAGTCGTTTCCTACCTACATGATGAAATATAAAGCATATGGGTATCGGGCTTGGGTCTCCAAGTGACATCGTTCCTCACCTCCTTATCCGAATCAATTTCCCTGAATATACTATGTAAGGTTTGAGAGAAAGGTGTATCATCCCAGTGAATAACCCCTCCTTATCCACCTTACGTCCTGATTGAAGAAGGGGCTTCCTGTTTCATAGACCATTGCGTAGTGGGGGGACCCACTGCGTCTTACACAGTCTCCACAGGCGTAGATTATACTGTTCGGACATAACCTTGCCCTACAGTTTGTAGACTTTAGTTTGTGATAAGCAATTCTTCTAA
>NZ_JAKUFS010000012.1 GCF_022663535.1 Bacillus cereus group sp. BfR-BA-01380
ACGAAAGTAACGATCGAGTTCGGGCTAATCGCCATAGCTCACAACTTCCTCAAACAAGTGGAAAAGAACCGCTCGTTTGAGGAAGAAAATCTAAAAAATAACAAAACCCACGGAGAAAATAAATTTTCTCCGTGGGTTTTAGTTATTTAAAGGGGCTTTTGGGACAGCCCCTTTTTTTTGATGAAAAAAATGTTTCCCTTTCATTTTGCATAGGGCGGCACCACGTTATTCGCAAGAAATGTGAAAAGTACATATAAATCAATTTTGTGATATTGTTAAAAAATTCTAAAAAATCCTTCCTTTTTAATTTTTATGTTATATAATATAAACATAAAAATTAAAACTGTTATAAAACAGTTTGCGAAAGGGAGAGGCTAATATGTCGACGCAAACTTCGCGGGTTACGCTCGTTGGAGAAGTATTACCGGCGTATTTGGAGATTTTGACACCAGAAGCACTCACATTCATAAAAGAGTTGCATGAGAATTTTAACGGACGCCGAAAAGAATTACTACAGAAACGAGTAGAAAAACAAAAGAGAATTGATGCAGGAGAGTTGTTACATTTTTTAGAGGAAACTGCAAATGTTCGGGCTGATGATTGGGCGATTGCACCGCTTCCGAATGACTTACAAGATCGGCGCGTAGAAATTACAGGACCGGTTGATCGTAAGATGGTTATTAATGCTCTCAATTCAGGAGCGCATGTCTTTATGGCAGACTTTGAAGATTCCAATGCACCGACATGGCAAAATGCAATGGAAGGACAAATAAATTTACGAGATGCAGTTAAGGGAACGATTTCGTATACCAATGAAAATGGTAAGGAATATCATCTCAATGAAAAAACAGCTGTATTAATGGTACGGCCTCGTGGCTGGCATTTACAAGAAAAGCATGTGTTAGTAGATGGTGAAGAAATATCGGGCAGTTTATTAGATTTTGGATTGTTCTTTTTTCATAATGCAAAAGCGTTAATGAAAAAGGGGAGCGGTCCATACTTTTACTTACCGAAAATGGAAAGTTACTTAGAAGCAAGATTATGGAATGATGTGTTCGTATTTGCACAAAAATACATTGGCATTTCACATGGAACAATTAAAGCAACAGCACTGTTGGAGACAATCCACGCTTCATTTGAGATGGATGAAATTTTATATGAGTTACGGGACCATTCAGCAGGGTTAAATTGCGGACGTTGGGATTATATTTTTAGTTTCTTAAAAACGTTCCGCAATCATGAACAGTTTTTACTTCCGGACCGGGCACAGGTGACAATGAGCGTTCCGTTTATGCGCGCGTATTGTTTGCGCGTCATTCAAACGTGCCATCGCCGGGGTGCACCAGCAATTGGAGGAATGGCAGCGCAAATTCCAATTAAGAACGACCCAAAAGCGAATGAAGCAGCATTTGAGAAAGTGCGCGCTGATAAAGAGCGCGAGGCGTGTGAAGGACATGATGGGACTTGGGTTGCCCACCCGGGACTTGTGCCTGTAGCGATGGAAGTATTTGATCGCATCATGACAACGCCAAACCAAATATATCGAAAACGAGAAGAAATTTGTATCACTGAACAAAATTTATTAGAAGTTCCAGTGGGAACGATTACAGAAGCTGGTTTTCGTACAAATATTAGTGTTGGCATTCAATATATTGCATCTTGGTTAAGCGGCAAAGGAGCAGCACCAATTTATAATTTGATGGAAGATGCGGCAACTGCAGAAATTTCACGTGCACAAGTGTGGCAATGGATTCGTCACGAAGAAGGGAAACTCGAGGATGGACGTAAGATTACGTTTGCATTAGTAGAACAGTTTAAAGCAGAAGAGTTAGCAAAAATAGAACAAGAGATTGGTAGTGATCGCTTTGAAAAAGGCCGATTTGTCGAAGCTACGAAACTATTTACAAATCTTGTTCGAAATGATGAATTTGTATCGTTTTTAACGTTACCGGGGTATGAGATTTTATAAAGTGAAACTTCCATCAGTGGGGAGCTTTATCCCCACTAATGGTTAGATGAACCAATCGGGCTTTTATGGGCAGTTATCCCCACCTATCTTCTTTGCTTCTCTCTCAATCTTGAGGTGGGGTTTTACTGCCCGTTAATGCGGGATAAATGAGGAAAAGGGGATAGAAGAAATGAGAAATGAAAGAGTAGAACAATTACAAGAGAACTGGGAGCTTGATAAACGCTGGAAAGGAGTTACACGTCCATATTCTGCAGAAGATGTCATTCGCCTTCGCGGGTCGATTGATATTGATTATACGCTAGCACGCCGCGGTGCAGAAAAGCTTTGGAATTCTCTTCATAGCGAAGACTACATTCATGCGTTAGGGGCTTTAACTGGGAATCAAGCAATGCAACAAGTAAAGGCGGGTTTAAAGGCAATTTATTTAAGCGGCTGGCAAGTAGCGGCCGATGCAAATTTATCAGGTCATATGTATCCAGACCAAAGTTTGTATCCGGCAAATAGTGTGCCAGCGGTTGTAAAACGTATTAATCAAACGCTGCAGCGTGCGGATCAAGTTCAGCATATGGAAGGAAGTGGTGATATTGATTACTTCGTGCCAATTGTTGCTGATGCAGAGGCAGGGTTTGGCGGACAACTAAATGTATTTGAACTGATGAAAGGAATGATCGAGGCAGGAGCATCTGGTGTTCATTTTGAAGACCAACTTTCTTCTGAAAAGAAATGCGGCCATTTAGGCGGAAAGGTATTATTACCAACACAAACGGCAGTGCGAAATTTAGTATCAGCACGTCTTGCGGCAGATGTAATGGGAGTACCAACGCTCATTATTGCCAGAACAGATGCAGATGCAGCTGATTTAATTACAAGTGATATTGATCCTGTTGATCAACCGTTTATTACAGGAGAAAGAACACCAGAAGGATTCTTCCGGACGAAAGCTGGGCTTGATCAAGCAATTGCGCGTGGCTTAGCATATGCACCGTATGCAGACCTTGTATGGTGCGAAACATCTGAACCGAATTTAGAAGATGCAAAACGCTTTGCAGAAGCGATTCATGAAAAATTCCCTGGAAAACTATTAGCTTACAACTGTTCACCGTCCTTTAACTGGAAGAAAAAATTAGACGATCAAACAATTGCCAACTTCCAAAAAGAAATCGCATCTTACGGATATAAATTCCAATTCGTAACACTAGCTGGCTTCCATGCTTTAAACTACGGCATGTTTGAGCTAGCACGCGGATATAAAGAACACGGTATGGCTGCATACTCAGAGTTGCAGCAAGCGGAATTTGCAGCAGAGCAGTACGGTTACTCAGCAACGCGTCATCAACGCGAAGTTGGTACGGGATATTTTGATGAAGTAGCACAAGTTATTACAGGTGGAACTTCATCAACGACAGCGTTGAAAGGATCTACAGAAGTAGAACAGTTTACGAAATGATAAAAGAGAGGGGTAGCTTTCGGAGGCCACTCAAAAAATCCATGAAAAGAGAAAAGAAGATAACTCCTATTGTATATAGGGGATTATCTTCTTTTTGATTTCTGTATATTGATAAAGCAGGGGATTTTTCAACTAATACTACAGATCCAATCGGTAATTTTACATGTGTACTTTCACTATAGAACCAAACCAATGAAAGACTTTTGTAACATTTATGAAAGGGAAATGAAAGGTATTTAAACTAAAATGAATGTATCGGAATTGATTTGAGTTTAAATTACATGCGACTTTGCATAAAGAAGAATAAAAACGCTGTATGAGGCAAAGAGCACTGTCAAAAGCCATTGCTTTTTTATTTTCACTAAATTATAATGGCACTTATGAATACCATTCCACATTTCGATACTGGACGATAGTAAGAATATGTAGATATCATTCTAGTAATTTTAGTCGCTGCAGGAAAACGAAGAATGCTAAAGAAGAATAAAAACGCTGTATGAGGCAAAGGGCACTGTCAGAAGGCATTGCTTTTTTAATTTTATTATTATCGAAATATAAGGAGATAACGAATAATGAATAAAAATATCGTAGACATATCAAAATACAATGACAATATTAATTGGGACGTAGCTGCCCCAAATCTTGATTTAGCAATCTGTCGTGTGCAATATGGTTCAAATAAAGTAGATGTTCTATATAAACAGCATGTGGAAAATTTAGAAGCACGTGGCATTCCTCACGCTGCTTATGCATATGGTTGCTATGTATCTGTGGAAGATGCAATTGTAGAAGCAAAAGACTTTATGGCTCGCGTTAGTCCGAACGCTAAATTTCTAGTACTAGATGTTGAAGATGACACTTTAGCTAGTTGCGGTCCTACTAATCTAGCAAAAGCGTCACAAGCATTCATCGATACTTGTAAAGCTGCAGGATGGAAAGTAGGTTTCTATGTATCTCATCATATGTACAACTCATATGGATTGCAAAATGTAAAAGCTGACTTCCTTTGGATTCCTCGTTATGGAGCAAAACCTGCATATGCATGTGATTTATGGCAATATGCTGATAATGCAACAGGTGGTTATGTTGAAGGAATTGGGAATTGTGATGTAAACCGTTTAAATGGAGACAAGCCTCTAGAGTGGTTTACTGGTAAGGGAAGTAACAACGGTGCCGGAAATAATGAAGATGTTGTTTTACCTCCAGATTGGCAAACAAACAACTTGGGCGGTATCACTGTAACAGTAGATATTGCGAATGTACGAGAAAATCCATCTGCTGATGCAAAAGTTATGCGTCAAGTACAAAAGGGAAGCGGTCATGTTTACCTTGATTGGCATTACGATGGCTCTTATTTCTGGTACAAAATCGCGAATCATAACTGGCTACGTGCTGATGTTTGTAAAATCAATAAAGACGGAAAAAATAAAGGTGTCGTTTGGGTAAATGGTACTGATATTAACCTTAGAAAAGGTGCAAGTACTGGTGATGGTGTTGTTGAACAGATTCATAATGCTGGAGCATATGACGTACACTATCGCTATGAAAATTGGATTTTCGTAAATGGTGGTGGATTGAAAACTGGCGGTTGGATGTATTTTGATGAGTCTTATGTAAATTGGATTAGATAAATGAAGAAAGCCGCTCATTTTTAGTTGGGCGGCTTGTTCTTTAATTCTATTAAAATGTTATGCTTGTGGTAAAGGAAAATCAGCATGACCATAAGAAGGAGAACCACCGTGATCTCCTACTGATTTATTACTTATAATACCGCCACCGTCACCTATGTTGTAAGCTAAAGCAGGTCTTTGCGGAGAAGGTAGATCACCTTTGTTTAGTGGCATAACATTAAAAGCCATAATTCCTCCAGTTAACACTAATCCTGCAATCGTCATTTCAAGCTTTTTCATCATTTTAACGCTCCTTTTACTAATGATTTTTTTCTTGTTTTAAAGCATTAATTTGTTCCTCAATCTCTTGTTTTAAATTAGTTGCTTTTATATTTTGTTGCTGTAACATAGCGTGATACCAATCATTTAACAACTTTGTAATCTGCTCATTCCCCTTCATTGATACGTTCATAATATCTTCTTTATCCAGATAATTGCCGGTTAAATATTAACATAATTTGGATAATAAAATAGGGAGATTGATTATTTTTCAACAAAGGACAGAATATTCAGTTTTTATTTAGTTGAATAAAAAGCACGAATAGTAATATCCATGCCTTTCTAAAAAATATTGTGTACTCTTAATTAATCACTCGTCCTCAAACTCATATAAGCTATCGAGTAATTCTGTAAAAGAAGAACAAACAAATGTCCTCTTTCATCAATTCTACTTCGTTGATCCCAAAATACAACAGTTGGTGATTGAGAGTCATTTCAATAATCAAAACAGAAGAAATTTCCAACGGGTCTCTAGCGAAAGGATAGACTTTATCCCGCTATTCGTGGGCAGTAATACTCCCGCCTCAAAATTCAGCGGAAGCATTGTCCAGCTTTAGCGGCTAGAATCTCCGGCCGTTTCGCCCCCTCGGACGAGGCAAAGAGCGCCTCTCTGTCGGGTGCTCCAACGTCCTGCGATTCTGAGCGAGCCGCTTCCGCTTTTCTTAAGAAGTTAGGCGGGAGATAAACTGTCCGTAAAAGCCCGATTGGTGAGGGCTGATAATCAGTGGGGGATGAAGAAAACCCCCACTGATTAAAGTTTCACTTTATCTACCAATCTATCTCAATACTATCTTTATGAGTTAAGTCTTTAGGCTAGATGTTTTTTAATGTAGTAATTAAGTCAGCTTTCGAGCTGGCTCTCTCTTTTATTACAAATATTTCAAAATGAAAAATTTAAAATTATATATAAAATAATTTTATTTTTTATAGGAAGAGTAGGTAGTTTAATTCTGTTATTCATACAGACGTATAAAAGAAAATTTTAATTTATTACTAAGAAATTGTAAAAAAATTGAAAATATAAGTTATTTTTTGTATAAAATGCTACAATTATCCATGTAGATAATTTCATAAAATTATCCAAAAATGACAAAGGAGAGAAAAAAATGACTAGTAAAGTCGAAAAGTACACGCCGCAGTACATTGTGAATTCAAAGACGGTCGCATTGCTTCCAATTGTTTTAAATGACAAGCGAATTGTAACACGTGTGATCGAAGAAAATGATGAATTTTTTGTGTACCAAAAGCCACTTGAGATTGTGGAACAAAGTTGTCGTCAATATGGCGCTAGCTTTGGCGGGCGAAAAGATGGTACGAAAGAATACACAGGCTTTACGCATAAAGCACCGATTGCAATTAGTCCTACAGATTATATTTATTTTTTTCCTACATTTTCTTATTCTCGCAAAGAATGTGCCTGGTTGTCGCATTTTCATATTGAAAATGTAACAAAACTTCCGCATGGAAATATTCTAATTGAATTCATAAATAGTCAGACAATTAAGTTGGAAGTATCTAAAAACAGCTTTGAAAATCAGAGAAACCGAACTGCGCAGCTTCGGGCAGAATTTGAAGATAGGAAAAGAAAACAAGCGGCGACAAAATTTTTACTAGTGAATCAAAATGAGGTTTTAGAACTAAAACCAGCATATGAGAAAATGTATCTTTTTAAAAAAGAAGATTGATGATATGGAATAAGAAGAGGGACATATCCTTCTTCTTATTCCTATATAGGAAGCGTAACTATTGTATAAATCCGTTTTAATTTTTCAACATACAAGTCGTTGGCTGCTATGCAGAATACAACATAACCGCTACTTGCTTTCTCCTTTTGTTTTAAACTTTGCATGTGGCTGACCGTTTCTATGCGCGGCTAGATGCTCTCGCCAACCTAAAAAGAAAGGGATTTTTAGGTCGTTTTCCTTTATTAGCAGAACTTTTTATCTGTTTTAAACAGCAATTATGTGAGATAATTTAAATACATATAAATCCATTTTAATTTTTCGACATATAAATCGCTGCCAGACCTGTACGCACTTTTCTCCTTTGGGTAGGAAATTTTATGCGTGGCTAAGTGTCCCGCCCATCTAAAAAGAAAGAATGTTTTTATGTCATTTTTTAATTTGTATTTATATAGGTAAGTCCCCCGAGTATATCTATTATCAAATAGTGCACGTTTCTACTATTTCTCAATCCTCCCAATAAAGGTTGACTGGGGCTTTTTTAGTTATTTTTTCTACATAAATCAAATAAGGTTTTTTGAAGGTGATGAAAAATGAAAACTATTAAACTACTATGCTCTGTAACTGTAGCATCTATTGCGTTATTAACCTCGGTTAATAGTGCGTTTGCTGATAGTACACTTGTTATTCCGGATTTACCTAAGGAACCATATCGCAATGGTGTAGGTAAGTACGAAGGGGTTGTGGCGCATTCAACTGCTACTCCTGAGGTTTCGGCAGCTAACATTCAACGTTATCAGTCTCGTACATGGTCAACAGCTTTTGTTCATTATGTTGTTGATTGGGATGAAACGATTCAGACTGCGAGTACAAAATATCGTTCGTGGGGGGCAGGCCCAACTGCGAATGAGAGATTTGTTCAAGTTGAATTAAGTGAGACGAAAAATCCAGTAAAGTTTAAACGGTCTTACGAACGTTATGTAAAGTTGCTAGCGGAGATTTTACGTAGCCGCAATATTCATCCATCTAAAGGGTTGTGGACTCACAAAGACGTTACGTATAAGTTTGGTGGTACTGATCACGAAGATCCATTAGCTTATTTAGCCAGCCATGGCGTATCGGAAGCGAAATTTCGTGCGGATGTACTAAAAGCATATAATGGAAATGCGATTTCAAACGGGGCAAAAGTGCAGCAATCTAATAAGGAACACGGCGTGATCCATATTAATAAAAATAATGTTAATCTACGTTCCGGCCCGGCAACGAGTAATCGTATTATTCGTAAAGTGCAAAAAGGAGAAGTGTACAAAGTGTGGGGTGAATCAGGAAACTGGTTAAATATAGGTAAGAATCAGTGGATTTACAATGATGCATCGTACATTCGTTACACTAAAAAATAATGATTATTTAGTTCGTAACCAGTAAACCTATTTGTACTCTTTTTTCATTATATACGTTTCAAAAACAAAAGAACCGACGCTCAATACGCATCGGTTCTTTTGTTTTAAACAGATAAGCAGTGATTTATCCCGCTATTCGTGGGCAGTAAGACCCCCACCTCAAGGTTGAGAGAGAATCGAAGAAGATAGGTGGGGGATAACTGCCCGTAAAAGCCCGATTGGTTCAACTAACCATCAGTGGGGGATGGAAAAACCCCCACTGATGGAAGTTTCACTTTATATGTTTAACATGAAAATGAATTTACATAGGTTCTATCCATTTTTTTATTTTTTGTTTTCATAAATTATGTTGTACATTCTTTTTTCAATATGGTATAGTTAATGTATAGTTGAATACTCTTAAATCAAGCAATCCATATATTATCAAGTGCCGTGAAGCTAGCGAGAAAAATTATGTATGTGTTCTGTTTCGCATTTGATAATGTGTGGATTCTTTTTTTATGCTGTGAAAACTAAAAAATATGTTTATTTTTCAGGAGGAAGTTATTATGAAAACAGGTCAAGTAAAATGGTTTAACAACGAAAAAGGTTTCGGTTTCATCGAAGTTCCAGGCGAAAACGATGTATTCGTACATTTCTCTGCTATTACAACTGAAGGTTTCAAATCTTTAGAAGAAGGCGAAAAAGTTAGCTTTGAAGTAGAAGAAGGTAACCGTGGACCTCAAGCTAAAAACGTTGTAAAACTATAATCTGATAGATCATAGTGTGAAAAAGGATGGCATTTGCCATCCTTTTTTGTTATTTTAAAAGGATTTTTCTTTGGAATATGGAAAATAAATATATATTTAGTTGTCAGATGTATCATTTCCCCTTATTGCGGAGTAATGGTAAAGTAATAACAGGAAAATGAAAACTTCAGTTAAGAAATGTTCTTCTCATGGGGTTGTACGAATCAGGCTCTTAAAGTAAGGGGAATATCCTCTTCATTCAGAAAAAAGTTACAATTCGTTAGAGCAAGGTAAAGGGGTACATAGTAGAATGGATTTTCAAACAATTAAAGAATATTTCACAATAGAAAATATGGAACATTTGTTAAAGAGCTATCAGGCATTTGGTCCGTTAATTGGTATTGGACTTCCGATGATTGAAGCGTTTATTCCAGCTTTGCCACTCTTTTTATTTGTGATGGCAAATGCAGTTGCCTTTGGACTATGGCTTGGCTTTTTCTATTCATGGCTCGGTTCATGTATAGGGGCATTGCTTGTGTTTTTTATCATTCGTCGTTTTGGAAGAAGCCGTTTTTTTGCTTTTGTAAATAGACATCCGCGAGTTCGCAGTGCGATGACATGGATTGAACGAAAAGGATTTGCACCGATTTTCCTGTTATTTTGTTTTCCGTTTACACCGTCAGCGCTTATTAATGTGGTAGCAGGTTTGTCGCGTATTAGTAAGCGGCAGTTTGCTTTAGCACTTTCACTTGGTAAGCTTGTGATGATTTTCGTGTTAAGTTACGTTGGTTATGATCTCGCATCTTTTATGCATAAGCCAGTAAAAACAGCCATTGTAGTAGGTGTCATTTTTATTTTATGGTATGTTGGAAAGAAAATTGAAGTAAAGCTTGAACTAAGCAAAGACTAAACTTCGTAAGTGAGCGCACCCCTGTTATAGAAATGAGAAAGGGATGTGGCATAATGAAGCGAAAGTGGAGAAAAGAAAGCGTAGAGTGGATGAGAACGGTTTTTATAGGTGTTTTATTAGCTGTATTTTTCCGCGCTTTTTTCTTTGCAACGTATGTTGTGGAAGGAAAATCGATGATGCCTACACTTCAAGATGGTAACATGCTGATTGTGAACAAAATTGGCTATCAATTAGGTGAATTGAACCGCTTTGATGTTGTTGTCTTTCATGCAAATAAACAGGAAGATTATGTGAAAAGAATTATCGGACTTCCAGGCGACAAAATTGCGTACAAACATGATAAACTATATATTAACGGACAATTTATTGAAGAGCCGTATTTAGATGTATACAAAAAGCAAATTCATGGAAGACAGTTAACAGGAGATTTTACCCTAGAAGAGTTAACAGATGAAAAGGTTGTTCCGCAAGGGTTTATCTTTGTAATTGGAGATAATCGTTTAGGAAGCTGGGATAGTCGTCACTTCGGATTTGTAAAAATAGAACAAGTTGTTGGAAAAGTTGATTTGCGCTATTGGCCAATCAATGAAGTACAAACAAATTTCTCTAAAGGGTAATTCGAAATTTCGAATTACCTTCTTTTTCGGATAGATCTTAATTGATCGAAGTTCACTTATAGAAAGGCGGGTTTACATGTCACTTCGATTTATAATAGGACGAGCTGGAAGTGGGAAAAGTACGATGTGTTTGCAAGAAGTACAGCAAGAACTGCAGCATCGTCCAAGAGGTGAAACGATTTTATATCTTGTGCCAGAACAAATGACATTTCAAACGCAGCAAGCATTAATTAATGGGGATGTAAGCGGCTCTATTCGTGCACAAGTGTTTAGTTTTTCGCGTTTAGCGTGGAAAGTGCTTCAAGAAGTAGGCGGAGCAAGCCGCCTTCATATTGATGAATCCGGTGTGCATATGTTGCTCCGTAAAATTGTAGAGGCGCGTAAAGAAGAATTATACGTTTTTCAGAAAGCAGCAGAGCAAAACGGATTTTTTGAACAACTTGGCAGTATGATTACGGAATTTAAACGCTACAATTTAACGCCGTCAAATGTGTATGCGATGTGGCAAGAATTAGAGGCTCATAGCAATGGAAATGAACAGAAACTGTTAGCGAATAAAATGTATGATTTACAGCTTCTATATGATGATTTTGAACGAGCGTTAATTGGAAAATATTTAGATTCTGAAGATTATATGAAGCTTTTATTTGAAAAGCTTCCCTATTCAGAGTATGTGAAGGATAGCATTATTTATATTGATGGATTTCATACATTTTCACCGCAAGAGTTAGAGATTGTAAGGCAACTATTACGATGCGGAGCAAAAATGACAATTGCATTAACGCTTGATGAACAGACGTTATCACAGCCAGTGAGTGAACTGGATTTATTTTATCAAACGCTGATCACGTATGAAAAAGTCAAACAGGTAGCAAGTGAAGAGAAGATTGTTATTGAGAATACGATTGTCATGCGAGAAGGGCCACGTTTTACGTCACCAACACTTGCGCATTTAGAGGCACATTATGATTCTCGTCCATATGCAGAGTTTCAAGGTGAGTCACACATTGCACTATATGCTGCGGCTAATTTACGGGCAGAAGTAGAAGGTGTTGCGCGTGAAATTCGCAGATTAGTAGCGGAAGAAGGGTATCGTTATCGTGATATTGCGGTGCTTCTTCGCAATGGTGAAAGCTATTACGATATGATGAGGACGTTGTTTGTTGATTATAATATCCCATTCTTCATTGATGAAAAACGCCCAATGCTTCATCATCCATTAATTGAGTTCATTCGCTCTGCGTTAGAAGTCATTAGTGGGAATTGGCGTTATGATGCGGTATTTCGCTGCATAAAAACCGAACTGTTGTACCCGCTTGATGGAAATAAAGCGAGAATACGTGATGAAATGGACGAATTTGAAAATTACTGTTTAGCGTATGGCGTCCAAGGGAAACGATGGACTTCGGAAGAGCCGTGGACATATCGTCGCTACCGTTCATTAGATGGTGTACATGGCGGTCAAACAGATAGCGAACGAGAAATGGAAGAAAAGATTAATCGTCTTCGCGAGATTGTTCGTACACCTATTATTCGTTTGCAAAAGCGATTAAAACGAGCAAGGGCGACCGTGAGTATGTGTGAAGCAGTTTACTTGTTTTTAGAAGAGCTAGACGTTCCGAAAAAATTAGAAGAGTTACGCCTGCAAGCAGAGGAAGAAGGAAATTTCTTATTTGCAAATGATCATGATCAAGTATGGGAACAAGTCATCACGCTACTAGATACGTGCGTGGAAATGCTTGGAGAAGAAAAAATGTCTCTGTCTATGTTTGTAAATGTGATGACGACAGGATTAGAGTCACTCCAGTTCGCGAATATTCCGCCGTCTTTAGATCAAGTGTTAATTGCAAATATTGACCGTTCTCGTCTTTCTAATATTCGGGCGGCATTTGTAATTGGAGCAAATGAAGGGATTATTCCAACGGCACCGTCAGATGATGGTGTATTATCTGATGAAGAACGAGAAGTACTTGTGTCAGCAGGAATCGAACTTGCACCAACAGCGCGGCAAAAGTTATTAGATGAACAATTTGTCATTTATCAAGCGGTTACTAGAGCATCGGAGAAGTTATATATTTCTTGTCCGCTAGCAGATGAAGAAGGGAAAACGTTGTTAGCATCTAGCTTCATAAAGAGGATTAAAAGAATGTTTCCTTCTGCCGGCGAAATATTTTTAACGAATGATGTAAACGATCTGTCATATAGTGAGCAAATTTCATATGTGGCAACGCCAGAAGTGACACTTTCGTATTTAACGCAGCAATTGCAAAACTGGAAACGCTACGGTTTTGAAGGGAATCTTTCTTTTTGGTGGGATGTATACAACTTTTATGTTACAACGCCAGAGTGGAAACAGAAGAGTAGCCGTGTGTTATCCAGTTTGTTTTATCGAAACAGGGCGCGTAAATTAAGTAATGCTGTAAGCAAAGAGTTATATGGTGACAAAATTAGAGGCAGCGTATCACGTATGGAACTCTTTAATCGCTGCTCGTATGCTCATTTTGCGCAGCATGGATTATCTTTGAAAGAACGTGATATTTTCAAATTAGATGCGCCAGATATCGGGGAATTGTTCCATGCAGCTTTGAAAAAGATTGCTGATAAATTATTGAAAGAAAAGCGGACTTGGGCTGATTTAACAGTGAAAGAGTGTGAATATCTTTCTGTTACAGTGATTGAAGAGTTAGCACCGCTTCTGCAGCGTCAAATTTTATTAAGTTCGAATCGTCATCATTATTTAAAACATAAATTGCAGCAAATTATTTTCCGCACTTCACTTGTGTTAAGAGATCATGCAAAGTCGAGCGGATTTGTACCTGTTGATTTAGAAGTCGGATTTGGTATGAGTGGAACAAATTCATTGCCACCTATGAATTTTGAACTACCAAATGGTGTGAAAATGGAAGTAGTTGGGCGGATTGACCGCGTTGATAAAGCAGAAGATGAAACGGGAACGTTTTTACGTATTATTGATTATAAATCAAGCGCGAAAAAACTAGATTTAACGGAAGTATATTACGGTTTAGCACTGCAGATGCTGACGTATTTAGATGTTGTGACGACAAACGCAAGCAAATGGATGAAGCAAGGTGGAACTGCAAATCCTGCGGGAGTACTTTATTTCCATATTCATAACCCAATCGTTGAAATGAAAGGTGACGTGTCAGAGGCTGAAATTGAACAAGAAATTTTAAAGAAATTTAAAATGAAGGGGCTTGTTCTTGGAGACGCTGATGTCGTTCGCTTAATGGATAACACATTAACGACAGGAAGCTCGAATATTATTTCGGCTGGGCTGAAAAAAGATGGCAGTTTTAGCGCACGTTCTGATATTGCGAGTGAGCAAGAGTTTCATGTATTGCAGCAATACGTACATCGTACATTTGAAAACATCGGGACGGATATTACAGAAGGTGTAATCGATATTGCACCGTATAAAATGGGAAATAAAACGGCATGTACGTTTTGTAATTTCCGCTCTGTTTGTCAATTTGATGAGTCGTTAGAAGATAACAAATACAGGGCACTGCAAGATATGAAAGATAGTGAAGCGTTAGAGAAAATGAGAGAGGAGACCCAGTCATGACGATACAAACTTGGCCAGCGAAACCAGAAGGAAGTCAGTGGACCGATGATCAGTGGAAAGCAATCGTTGCGGATGGCCGTGATATTTTAGTAGCAGCTGCAGCTGGGTCAGGAAAAACAGCGGTACTTGTTGAACGCATTATTCGTAAAATGATTCGAGAGGATAATCCAGTTGATGTCGATCAATTGCTTGTTGTGACGTTTACAAATGCAGCGGCGCAAGAGATGAAAAATCGAATCGGAGAAGCGTTAGAAAAAGTATTAATCGATGATCCGGCTTCGCCGCACATTCGAAAACAGCTCAGTCTTCTGAACCGCGCATCGATTTCGACAATCCATTCTTTCTGTTTACAAGTGATTCGAACGTATTATTATATGCTCGATGTGGATCCGCGTTTTCGCATTGCGAATGAGACGGAGAATGAATTATTAAAAGAAGAAGTACTCGACGATATATTAGAAGCAGAGTATGGCATGGAGAATAATGAATTGTTTTTTGAACTTGTTGATCGTTATACGAGCGACCGTAGTGATGATGATTTGCAGCGGATGATTTTGGCGCTCCATACTGAGTCAAGAGCGCATCCGGACCCAAACGGTTGGCTTGATCAATTAGTTGAAGCATATAACGTAGAAGGAAAAACAATTGAAGATTTAATGTATGCTTCGTATTTATTAGAGGATGTAAAGGTGCAGCTGCAAACAGCGAAGCAATATGTAGAAAAAGCAAGCGAACTTGCGATGTTACCAGATGGTCCAGCACCGCGCGTTGAAACGCTGCAAGCGGATCTTTTGTTACTTCAGAATTTGTCCGAAGCAGCTTGTCAATCTTGGACAAGCACATATGAAGCGATGCAAACTGCTTCTTGGCAAACGTTAAAGCGCGTTAAAAAGAGTGATTATAATGAAGAGATTGTGAAACAAGTCGATTCCCTGCGGAATAAAGCGAAGGATGGAGTAAAGAAACTGCACGAAGAATTATTTAGCCGCAGTCCAGAAAGTTTTTTACGCGATTTTCAAGATATGCACCCTGTATTGCAAAAGCTTGTTAATCTTGTAAAAGTATTTACAGAACAGTTCCAAGCGATTAAGCGCGATAAAGGAATGGTTGATTTTACAGATTTAGAGCATTTTTGCTTGCAAATTTTAAGCGGGCGTACGGATGAGGGAGAAATGCGCCCATCACCAGTTGCGTGGCAATATCGCAATAAATTTACAGAAGTGCTTGTTGATGAATATCAGGACACGAACTTTGTACAAGAATCAATTATTAAGCTTGTAACGAAAGATTCGGAGCAAGACGGTAATCTATTTATGGTGGGCGATGTAAAACAATCAATATATCGCTTCCGTTTAGCAGAACCAGGGCTATTTTTAGGGAAATATAAACGTTTTACATCTGAAGGTATAGATGGCGGTATGAAAATTGATTTAGCAAAAAATTTCCGCAGTCGTCATGAAGTGCTAGCAGGGACAAACTTTATTTTTAAACAAATTATGGGTGAAGCTGTCGGAGAAATTGATTATGATGAAGACGCTGAATTGAAGCTTGGAGCGAGTTATCCAGAAGGAGCGGACCCATCAGCAGAATTGTTATTTATTCATCAATCTGATAGCACAGCATTGGACGAAGAGGAAGGTATGGAATTAGAAAAGGCGCAATTAGAAGCACGCCTCATTGCGCAAAGAATAAAATCAATGGTCGATTCTGGTTATGAAGTATATGACAGAAAAACAAACGGCATGCGCCCCGTTACGTATCGTGATTTTGTTATTTTATTGCGTTCTATGCCATGGGCGCCGCAAATTATGGAAGAGTTAAAACAACAAGGTATTCCTGTTTATGCAGAGCTTGCGACTGGTTACTTTGAAGCGACAGAAGTAAATGTAATGATGAACCTATTTCGCGTAATTGATAATCCAGCGCAAGATATTCCGTTAGCAGCTGTGCTCCGTTCGCCAATTGTTGGATTAATAGACGAAGAGCTTGCGACGCTGCGTGCTCACGGAAAAAAGGGATCCTTTTATGAAGTAATGCGCTCTTTCTTGCAAGGCGCACCGCTTCAGGGAGAGAAAGAATTGCATGAGAAAATATCATGGTTTTACGAGCATTTACAAGAGTGGCGTGAATTTGCGCGTCAGCAGTCGCTTTCGGATTTAATTTGGAAAGTGTATCGTGAAACGGGTTATTATGATTTTGTAGGTGGTCTTCCTACTGGTAAGCAGCGTCAGGCAAACCTTCGTGTATTATATGATCGTGCTCGTCAATATGAATCGACTTCATTTCGTGGTTTATTCCGCTTCTTGCGTTTTATTGAGCGGATATTAGAACGCGGTGAAGATA
Organism: Bacillus cereus group sp. BfR-BA-01380; assembly: GCF_022663535.1. GTDB lineage: Bacteria > Bacillota > Bacilli > Bacillales > Bacillaceae_G > Bacillus_A > Bacillus_A cereus_BB. The sequence goes on from NZ_JAKUFS010000012.1 coordinate 16,632, forward strand.
TGGGAACAGCACGTGCGCTTGGCGAACAAGAAGATGTTGTGCGTATTATGACAATTCATAAAAGTAAGGGACTGGAGTTTCCGGTTGTATTTGTAGCAGGGCTTGGCAGACGTTTTAACACACAAGATTTAATGAAGCGTTTCTTGTTGCATAAAGATTTCGGATTTGGCTCACAGTTTATTGATCCGAAAAAACGCATTAAATATACGACATTATCGCAGCTCGCGATTAAGCGCAAAATGAAAATGGAGCTGATTGCCGAAGAAATGCGCGTCTTATATGTAGCTTTAACACGTGCGAAGGAAAAGCTCATTTTAATTGGAACCGTAAAAGATAAAGAAAAAGAAATACAGAAATGGCAAGGTGCAAGTGAGCATTCCGATTGGTTATTGCCGGACTATGTACGTGCCGGGGCAACTTGTTATTTAGATTGGATTGTACCATCATTATGCAGACATAAAGATAGTGACATGCTTTTTGAGATGGGACAAGGAAATATTCCAGCAGACATATATGAATATGATGCAAACTGGAAAGTAGAAGCAGTTGACGGAGCAGAGTTGCAAGCACCAGAGCCAATGAAAGAAGAAAAGCAAGAGTTGCTAGAGGCGCTCAGGGAGCAAAAATCAATTTCTCTATGCAGTGAGCAAAAAGATGAAGTGTATAAAAGGTTAACATGGCAGTATGGATTCGGCGATGCGGCAATGCACCGCGCAAAGCAATCTGTTACGGAAATTAAACGAAACTACCAAGCGCAAGAAGGTAGTGATACGGCGTTTATAAAACGAGTTCGTACACCAATTGAAACGCGTCCGCGTTTTATGGAGAAAAAAGGACTTACGTATGCAGAACGCGGAACGGCTGTTCATACTGTTATGCAGCATGTAAACGTAGCGAGAGCAATAACAGTTGAAGTGATTCGAGAACAAATTGCTGAAATGGTAAATAAAGAGCTCTTAACATTTGAACAAGCAGAAGAAATAGCACCGGAAAAGATTGTTGCATTTTTTGAAACCGAACTCGGAAAACGAATGTTAGCTGCAAAGCATGTAGAGCGCGAAGTGCCGTTTACGATGATGTTATCAGCAGACGAAGCATATCAGGATTGGACAGATGAACAAGACGAATCCATCCTTGTTCAAGGAGTTATTGATTGTATAATCGAAGAAGAGGATGGCATCGTTTTAATTGATTTTAAAACAGATACAATTGAGGGCCGTTTCCCAGGTGGTTTTGAACAAGCGCGACCAATATTAGAAGAACGATACAAAATACAGCTTACACTTTATCGCAGGGCGCTAGAGAAAAGTTTACATCAATCCGTAAAAGCAACATATTTATACTTTTTTGATGGTAGTCACGTATTGCAAATAGATTGATAAAGAACGAAAAAACGGAGGGATTCCCTCCGTTTTTTTTATCATCCTCCGCTGATAGAAGCTTCACTTTATGCTGTTCCGATTTGATCTTGATCGGCTACATCAGAATCAAATGTATTTGTACCACTTACACCGTTAAATGTATTAAGAACAAAGGCAACATTTGATGAACCAGATCCGTTATAAGCTTTCGTATTTTCTTTCGGAGATACATTATAGAAATCCCCTAAGTTAAAAGAACCGTTACTATTTTGAACGACTAAGTTTCCGACAACAGACGGCATATTTTCACCTACTTCAAATTCCTTTTATGCTACTATATGATTTATTTGCAAGAAGGTTCTTCTGTAACAAATTGGCGAATTTGTAACAGGCGTGAGTTTGAAAATACATAATCAACAGAGCCAATTTGAAGACAAGAAGAGTTGAGCATACTTTGAATCGTAATGCAATCTACTTCGATAAAGGGATTTTGATTCACGACAGTCATGTTTACTTCGTTTATGCGAGTTGGAATTGTAATTTCGTTGTCGACAAATATTTTATATGCTTCAAAGTCTCCTTCTTGAGAAAAAAAGTAAGGAATTTCGCGATGAACGATAATGGCTCTGTACTTTAATTCCATATGGTTCGTATCACCAACTTGAAAAACGGAACTGAGTCCTAGCGTGATGACAGTGGGCTGATGAACAACGGAAATATGTCGAAACAAAACGAGCCCTCCTTATCTAGGAGTGGTAGGTACAGCAGTTACGAGTGGTACAAATGGCCCTCCTGTAACCGATTCAAACGGTGTATCTAAAATAGAAGATGAAATAATAAGGTTTGCATCGCCGACTAAGAATAAAGCAGACGAAGATACCCCAAGTGATCTAATGTTTCCGACTTTGATTTCATGATTAATCACAGTAAAATTCATATGCAGTTACTCCTTTCGGAAGTTACGCGGTATATGCTGAATAAAGGAAAGAAATGCTTTATCAATATCTTGTTTCATTGCTTGAATAATGACATCTTTCATATACTGCGGATTAGATGTAATTTCGGGATGCGGCTGTACTTGAGATAAATAGTACGGGAGACGATGTTCCATTTGTTGCTTTATATCATCAATCATCATTTGACGGTACATATCGTCAAGAGGTGTTCGTTCTTGCTGTTCAAAGTGAAGAATACGACTATATGCTTCTTCTTCTAGATAACGATGCATTTCTTGAATGATGTCTTGATAAAAATCGGGATTTACTTGAGTTTCAGGGTTTACTTTTAATGTTTCAGTATCCACATTAAAGTCCTCAATCATTCCGCCTTTGCTCGTAAAGGGATTTAAACCAATATTTAATGTACCACTTAAAGTTTCGACTTTTAGTTGATCAAATTTATATTCGACTTTCCCAATTGAAGAGGATGGGCGCTGTTTCAGTTCTTCTACTTGCTCTGTTAGCTGCGCTAGTTTTGTTTCTAAAGCATTTATTTTTTCTTGTTGTTGCTGGATGAATTGTTGTAGCTGCTGTAAATAAGTATATAAATCTTGATTCACTGCTAGAAGCCTCCTTTTCGATCTGGAGGATATATTGGTATATGTCTATGATAGTAATCCATTAAGAAGAACTAGGAGGAGGTGGGGAAATAGAAATAATTTGTCCTTGATCTGTTAGCGGCGGAGTTGGTTGTGTAAATCCACCTGTATTAGAGAACTTTGACAATGTTTTAATACTGCCTGCACTTCCAATTTGAAAGACGGCTGAAGTTGTAAGATTCTCTATTCTTATTTTGTTAATGATAATACTTTGGTGTACAAATAGTTTCAATTTTTATTTCCCCCCTTTTAATAAGTAGCAGTTATTGGCTGATCGATTATGTCATTATCATTTACATTTGTTATGTTTTCGTAATTATATATGGATATATTTTCTCCAACATTAAAAGAACCCGCTCCTGCAAATGCACGGGAATAACTAATAGGACGAATAGCAAATACATCACCAATGTGAAATACACCGCTGGATCCGACATTAACAATATTAACGTGTCCAACCATTGCAGGCATAGAAAACACCTTTCATGTGAAAAATTTTTGTGTTTGTTCCTTTTTTAATCCGAATGTCTATGATGGGAGTTTTACTCTATTATTGTATGGGCGTTTGTGCAAATATGTGTCTGTTATTTTAAAAATAAAAGACGTACACTCAGTGGGAGCGTACGTTTGTATGTTGAGTTGGCACATTATCTATTTGTATGAGTAATATAACATTTAAGAGCTTGTCCAGCTCTTGACTACAACTAACAGTTTTTTGAGATGTTATTCCATACCGTTTGGCCAAGTATTTCATTTTTTCGCGTTTTTTTTCAATTGCTTGCTCAAACATAGAATCGGCTCCGTCTCCTTATAGATTTTAAGAGTGTCTGTAGTACATATTATACAAACTTTCCATAAAAAAGAAACATATTCGCTAAAAGAAGAAGGGATTCTACATATTTTGGCAAAAAAATGTTTTGATTATGCGAGTAATAGGTAGAATATTGTAAATTAAAAATATTTTCAGGAGGATTTTTGTTAGTAGGTGCGAATACAATTACAGTATGAATTTGAAGATGGGATGTGGAAATGTGCGGTTTGTGACGGCAAAAACAGATGAAAAAGTGTTTGTTGGTGTTGTAGATGATACATCACAAACAGTGTTGCATGTAAGAGAAGCACAGAGGAAAAAAGGCGAAAAAGTTACGATTCCCATTACAATGTTAGAGTGTATTGAACAGGGAGAACCTTTTATTACGAAAGTAATTGAGATTGTCGAATGGGCGAAAGAACATGGCGAGGATGCTTATTATCCATTATCGGAAGTTAAGTTATTGGCTCCCATTCCAAGGCCAAGAAAAAATATTCTTTGTGTTGGGAAAAATTATCGTGAGCATGCAATTGAAATGGATGGAGCAGAAGCGGTTCCGGAAAATATTATTATTTTTACAAAGTCTCCAACAACTGTAATTGGTGATGGGGATAAAATTTATAGTCATCCGCATGCGACAAGTGAACTTGATTATGAAGGAGAGCTTGCAATTGTAATCGGAAAGCGTGGAAAGGGAATTCCGAAAGAAGAAGCCTTGCATCACGTGTTTGGTTATACGATTGTAAATGATGTTACAGCCAGGGATATTCAAAAGAAGCATAAGCAATTTTTTCTTGGGAAAAGTTTTGATACATTTTGTCCAATGGGGCCATCTATCGTACACCACTCAATGATTCATAATCCGAATGCGCTTCATATTGAAACGAGGGTGAACGGGGAAGTACGTCAATCTTCTACAACGGCAAATATGATGTTTTCGATTGAAGAAATTATATCAATTGTAAGTAAAGGAATGACGTTAGAGCCAGGCGATATTATTGCGACTGGAACACCAGCTGGAGTTGGAAAAGGATTTCAACCACCTCGATTTTTACATGCTGGTGATGAGATTGTTATAACTGTAGAAAATGTTGGAACGCTCCGTAATGGTGTCAAATAATACGCTGCGCTCTCCTTATTTCTGGCTCATCCCGATTATTTTTGCTTTGCAGGGTGCAGAAGAGTATTACTTTTTTCCAGAAATAAAATATGTACAGCCCATTCAGATGGAAAAGAATATGCTGCAATTCAAGCATTTTTTCATAGCATTACTTATATTAACTGTTTTTGTGTGCGCGATTGTGATGATACACAATTTGTTTTTGAAGAAGATAACGTTATATATGGTACTGTTTACACAGGCCATGATTTTTATGAACGGGATTGTTCATCTTGTCGGGGCAATTTTGAAGAGAGGATACGTGCCTGGGCTTTGTACAGCTTTCTTTTTAGTCATTCCTTTTTCGGTGTTTTTGTTTTGGAGAGGAAGTGTATGCGGTTGGTGGAAATGGAAGCATGTGTGGACATCATGTATTATCGGTATATTACTCATGTTTCCTATTTTAGCTGGTCTGTTGTATATAGTGAGAATCATTGCATAGCAAAAAGAAGGTTGCCTTTTAACGGGCAACCTTCTTCGATATTAAGATAATACTTCTTTAAGTTTTTCGAATGCCCATTGTAAATCTTCTTCAGAAATAACAAGAGGCGGAGCAATGCGGATTACATTGTCATGTGTTTCTTTACATAGTAAACCAACTGCTTTTAATTGTTCACAGTAAGGGCGTGCAGATTCATTTAATTCGATACCGATAAACAATCCTCTTCCACGCACGTCTGTAATCATTGGATTGTCAATTTCACGTAATTGATTTACCAACTTTTCTCCTAATTGTAAAGAGCGTTCTGTTAATTTTTCTTCTAATAATACATCTAGAGAAGCAAGAGAAACTGCACAAGCTAGTGGATTACCGCCGAATGTAGAACCGTGAGAGCCAGGCTCAAATACTTCTAAAATGTCACGATTTGCAGCAACGCAAGAAATTGGGAATACACCGCCGCCTAACGCTTTTCCAAGGATGTACATATCAGGAATGACATTGTCCCAATCGCATGCGAATAATTTTCCTGTACGGCCTAAGCCTGTTTGAATTTCATCTGCGATAAATAATACATTTTCTTCTTTACATACATTGTATACTTCTGTTAAGAAACCTGCTGGTGGAATGTTAATACCAGCTTCACCTTGGATTGGCTCTAAAATAAATGCAGCTGTATTTGGTGTAATCGCTGCTTTTAACGCTTCGATGTCGCCGTAAGGAATGACAACAATACCTGGAAGCATTGGTCCAAATCCGCGTTTATATTCCTCATTAGATGACATGGATACTGCACCCATTGTTCGGCCATGGAAGTTGTCCACACATACAATAATCTCTGCTTTGTTATCTTCTACTTTTTTCACATCATATGCCCAGCGTCTAGCCGCTTTGATAGCGGTTTCAACTGCTTCCGCACCTGTATTCATTGGTAATATCATTTCTTTATTAGTTAATTTTGCAACTTTTTCATACCAAGGGCCTAATTGATCGCTATGGAATGCACGTGATGTTAATGTTACACGCCCTGCTTGGTCGATAAGCGCTTGAATAATTTTTGGATGGCGATGACCTTGGTTTACTGCAGAATATGCACTGAGCATGTCCATATAACGGTTGCCTTCTGGATCTTCTACCCAAACACCTTCAGCTTTCGCAATTACAATTGGAAGTGGATGATAGTTATTTGCTCCGTATGTTTCTGTTAATTCAATAATGTCTTTTGTTTGAATCATGCTAGTTCCCCCTTTGTTTTTACAAGAAGTTTGTAAATACTCTAAATATTATATCATTTAAGTGTGGAAAAAGCGAAATATTTCCTGAAAAGAAATGGACGTGGTATCATGTAAAGTGAAAAAGTTTGGGAAAAGAGGAGGAAGGGATTACATGACAACACATATGCATATTACTGCGTGGGCATTAGGTTTAATTTTATTCTTCGTTGCGTATTCCATGTACACAGCGGGGAAAAAAGCAACAGGTGTACATATGGTACTTCGTTTGATGTACATCATTATTATTGTAACGGGCGTTTTATTGTACATGGGTATTACAAAAACGGCTACAGCACAAGCACACATGTTGTATGGTATCAAAATGCTTGGTGGTGTATGGGTAATTGCTGCGATGGAAATGATTCTTGTGAAAATAAGTAAACGGAAAACAACAGGGGCGTTTTGGGCTCAATTTGTTATTGCGTTTTTAGTTGTGTTATATCTTGGTTTACGATTACCACTAGGATTTGCGCCATTTGCGTAATATAAAGTGAAACTTTAATCAGTGGGGTTTTCTTCATCCCCCACTGATTATCATCCCTCACCAATCGGGCTTTTACGGGCAGTTTATCTCCCGCCTAACTTCTTAAGAAAAGCGGAAACGGCCGGAGATTCTAGCCGCTAGAGCTGGACAATGCTTTTGCTGAATTTTGAGGCGGGAGTATTACTGCCCACGAATAGCGGGATAAAAAATGAGGATGCTTTCAAAAGTGGATATTCTATCCCTTTTGTAACATCCTCATTTTTATTATCATGTCAATTGTGAAAATGCAATTCATCCCCATCTACTTTTGTAATTTTAAATAGATCCTTATTGTTTGTAGAATAGCGGACATAATGGTGATGGAGGGCGCAAATCATTTCTTCATTATCAAATAAGAGAATATTAACGCCTTCGCATAAATAGTCTTTTGGCTGGAATGATAAAAAATTGTGAGCATAGATGCAGTCGTATAAAGAGTAGCCTAGTGATTGTAATGTTTCCGTGACAAGTGAAAATGATGAATCTGAAAGCTCTTCTATCCACTCATAATAGCTTGTAAGCAACTTTTTTCGAATGCGAATTGTTTCACCGTTTTGCAGCGGATGATGTTCATTTGCTACTTGCAAAATATTATGTTCATAAAAACGAGCAGGTAACCAATTATTGTTATATAAAATCTCAAATCCATCTTCAATCATCTCTTCTAGCAAAAAAGCTTCATCGCTTTCTTCGTCAAAAAATACCCATTCTTCGTTTATGTATTCAACATTTCCAATTGTATGAGCACGCGGTTGACTATACAAAATATGTTTACGCTGTTTCATTCGTGTTCGCTCCTTTATATAGAAGTTTCTGTTCTTGTTATAGACAGTTCAGTCTTTCTTTATAACAAAGAACAAAGGAACATAGAATCAAAATTGGGCATAGAATAAAAACAGACTGCGGATATGAGATGAGAAAGGGTGATTGCAATGTGTGGCATTACAGGGTGGGTTGATTATACAAAAGTGTTATTACAAGAAAAAGAAGCAGTAACGAAGATGGCAGAAACGCTCGCGAAAAGAGGTCCGGATGACACGAACGTTTGGCTTCGGAATCATGTTGCTTTTGGGCATAAACGGTTAATAGTTGTCGATCCAGGAGGCGGTAGACAACCGATGGTGCGGGAAAAAAAAGAAGAACGTTACGCCATTTGCTATAACGGCGAACTATATAATACAGAAGAGATTCGGAAAGAATTACTGCAAAGAGGTTATACGTTTAAGGGGCATTCTGATACAGAAGTGTTGCTCGCTTCTTATATGGAATGGAAAGAACAGTGTGTGAATCATTTAAATGGTATTTATGCATTTGCTGTATGGGATGAACAGGAAGAAAAAGTTTTTATTGCGCGTGATCGATTAGGAGTCAAGCCGCTATTTTATAAACATGATGCTGGGCAATTATTGTTTGGTTCAGAATTAAAAGCGATTTTAGCTCATCCTGATGTGAAGACGGAGATTACGACAGAGGGATTAGCAGAAGTATTTGGATTAGGTCCGTCTCGAACTCCAGGGCATGGCATATTTGCTGGAATCGATGAATTACGCCCAGGTCATGCACTGACATTTTCAAAAGATGGCTTAAAAGTTTGGCGCTATTGGAATGTTGTGAGTGAAGAACACACACATAATTTTGAAGAAACAGTCGAGCGAGTTCGGTTTCTACTGCAAGATGCGATTACAAGGCAGTTAGTATCGGATGTTCCGCTCTGTACATTTTTATCAGGCGGCGTCGATTCTAGCGCGATCACCGCATTTGCAGCGATGGCATATGAGCGAGAAGGGAAAGGGAAGCTTCATACGTATTCGATTGATTATGAAGATAACGAAAAGTATTTCAAATCAAATGCATTTCAGCCGAATTCAGATGCTCCGTTTATTACGTTAATGACAAATACATTTGATACGATCCATCATCGCTGTGTGATTTCTAACGAAAATTTAGCGGAACATTTAACGGAAGCCGTAATTGTTCGTGACTTACCAGGGATGGCGGATATTGATTCTTCATTACTATGGTTTTGCCGAGAAATTAAACAAGATTTTGTCGTAAGTTTATCAGGTGAATGCGCTGATGAAATTTTTGGTGGTTATCCGTGGTTTTACCGCGAGGATGATTTACAATCCAGTGCGTTTCCATGGATGCGATCAACAGAAGCGCGTGAACAATTGTTAAAAAAAGAATGGCGTAAAAAACTAAATTTACAAGAGTATGTTCAGTATCGCTATGAAGAATCAGTACGTGAAACCCCGGTGTTAGAAGGAGAAAGCATACTTGATGCAAAAAGAAGACAACTATTTTATTTAAATATGATTTGGTTTATGACAACACTTCTTGATCGAAAAGACCGGATGAGTATGGGAGCTAGCTTGGAAGTGCGTGTGCCGTTTGCTGATCATCGCCTTGTCGAATATGCGTGGAATATTCCTTGGGAAATGAAAATGTATAAAAATCGCGAAAAAGGTCTATTGCGCAAGGCGTTAGAAGGTGTCTTGCCAAATGATGTGTTGTATAGAAAGAAAAGTCCGTATCCGAAAACTCATAATCCGTATTATACGAAGGCTGTCACTTCATGGCTACAAGAGCTATTGACAGATAAACAGTCCATTCTCCATGAATTATTTGATCACGAGCAGTTGCACGGATTAATTGAAACAGGCGGCAGTGCATTTCAAACGCCATGGTTTGGGCAACTTATGACAGGGCCGCAACTGCTGGCGCATTTAGGGCAGATTCATGTTTGGTTTAAAGAGTACGGGATTGATATTAAAGAATGAAGTGGGACGTAAAGAAAAATAAGTATTTAATATTAAAATGAAAAAGCTCAGAGTTTTTTGCTCTGAGCTTTTTGGTTTCATTTTTGTTCAAACATAATCTACCTCGGTGAATTGTAACCCCCTTTGTGGTCTAACTTCCCATCAAACATATCTCCAAGTGATTCAATTTGCTCATATGCCCTTTCGCCGTGAAGGGAAAGATCGAGTCCTATTGTCTCTTCATGTTCATGTGCACGAACTGGGAGGAATAAACTGATCCCTTTAATGATTGCATATGTCACTACAGCTGTGAATGTATAGGTCGTTCCAATTGCAAGAAGTTGTTTCCAAAGAAGTGCAGCATTTCCGTAAAATAGTCCGTCTGCGCCTGTGCTGTTAACGGATGTTGTAGCGAAAAGTCCTGTTGCAATGCCGCCCCAAGTTCCGCCAATACCGTGACAACCGAACGCATCAAGCGCATCGTCGTAACCGAGCTTATGTTTTAAGAAATAGACTGCCAAAAAGCAAAGCGCACCGCCGATTGCACCGATAATAAGAGCAGATAGTGGTGTTACAAAACCACAAGCTGGTGTAATTGCGACGAGACCAGAAATAGCTCCGCAAGCGGCACCTAGTACAGTTGGTTTTGTTTGGAAGAACCATTCCGCTAACATCCATGTGAGCGCAGAAGCTGCAGCTGCAGTATTTGTATTAATAAAAGCGGCGAGGGCAACGTCATTTAACGTTAAAGTACTGCCGACGTTAAAACCGAACCAGCCAAACCATAATAACCCTGCTCCTAGAATTGTAAATGGTAAATGATGCGGTGACGAGTCGTGAACATCTTTTCGTTTTCCGAGGAAAATAGCTAATACGAGACCAGCTACGCCGGATGTAATATGAACGACATTTCCCCCAGCGAAGTCGAGTGCACCGAGTTCGCGAAGCCATCCACCGATCCCCCAAACCCAATGAGCAACAGGATCGTATACAATTGTCGTCCAAAGTAAGATGAAGATAAGAAAAGCGGAAAAACGCATTCGTTCTGCGAATGCACCGGAAATTAAGGCGGGAGTTAAAATTGCGAACATAAGTTGAAACATCATAAATAAGTTATGTGGAATTGTCGCGCTATAGGCTTCATTTGGTGTGAAAGTAACATGTTGTAGACCGAACCAATCAAAATTACCGATAAGCCCATTCCAATCAGGTCCGAATGCTAAAGAATAACCGATGAAAATCCATTGAATAGACACGATTGCCATTGCGCTATAACTGTGCATCGTTGTACTAAGTACATTTTTACTGCGAACCATTCCCCCGTAAAATAAAGCAAGCCCAGGTGTCATAATCATCACCATGACGGTGGCTAAAAAAAGAAATACTGTATCCTCCATATGCATTGTTTTCCCTCCTATAATGTAATATAAGTTAACGTTGAATGATATATTTAGTATCATATTCAACATTTAATAATAAATCAACAGATTTTTATGAAAAATTAATCATTTCATGTGAATAAATATAACATGACTGTTTTTACTTTATGCTTTTCAAGGAATATAAGAAAAATCACTTGTGAATAATGACTATTTAAGATATAGAATCTATTAGAGAACATTGTTGATAAATGAGTATAAGCGTGTAGGAGGGAATGATTTTGACTCCCACTGATGGAAGTTTCACTTTATCATATCTGGCGAGAAGATCCCTACCTCAAGCGTGTAAGAAGTGCAACGGTAGGTGGGGGTAGTTCAATAAATTTAGAGAATTGGCATGCGAGATAGAAGGATAATTGTTATACTTTTCATATAATTACAAAAAGTTGGGGGGAGCGATGTGAAGAGGGAGTTAGGGAAATATTTTTTATGTTTCATATGTTTATTGTTTGTGTTTCAATTACCCATTCCTGTGTCGGCAAGGGAAACGAGGCAGTGGCAAGATGAAATTGTGTATTCTATTATGATCGACCGTTTTAATAATGGTGATTCTAGAAATGATAATGGAATTGATACGAATCGATTAGAAGCATATCAAGGGGGAGATGTGCAAGGAATTATAAAACGGCTTGATTATATAAAAGAGATGGGCTTTACTGCTATATTGCTGTCTCCGCCCACTGCAAGTAGTAGTTATGATGGGTATCATCCAACTGATATAACAAAAATGAATGAACATTTTGGAACGATGAAGGACATGCAACAACTCGTCCAAGAAGCGCACAAGCGAGATATGAAAGTTATGTTTGAATTTGTAGTGGATAATGAAAATAAAACGAGTACGATTGAGTGTGCGAAACAATGGATTAAGGAGACGGAGATAGACGGTTATCATTTGATACATAACGAGAATATTCCGAAGGCATTTTTGAATGAAGTGATTGCAGCTGTGCAGAGTGTGAAACAAGATTTTTTTGTAATAGCGGATACGCAAATGGAAGGAGCAAAAGGAGTATTTAATCAGGCTTATCAGCAGCGCATGACAGACGTGTTTGCAAAGCCCAATCTTTCTGTAAAGCCGTTGTATGATGTGACGAAAAGCAGCGGTAATACTCTAGAGGGGACGTTTGTAGATAATAGCCAAACGGAGCGTTTTGTTAGAATTGCAAAAGAAAATAAATATTTTCCACCGGCTCGTTTGAAATTAGCGCTTGCCTATTTATATACATCACCCGGCATTCCGTTTATATACTATGGTACTGAAATCGCATTAGATGGAGGGAAGATACCTGAGAATCGCCGTTTAATGGATTTTAAAGCAGATGAGAAGTTTTTGCAGTATATAGGGAAATTAGGCGAACTTCGCAAAGCATTACCATCCCTTCGTTACGGAACACTTGAATTATTATATGATAAAGGTGGTATGAGCATAATAAAGCGCAAGTATAAAGATGAAACAACGCTTATCGCGATTAATAACAGGGCAGAAACACAAAAGGTGGAACTTGCTGCAAATGAATTTGGGAAAGACCATGAGCTGCGCGGATTGTTAGAAGATGATAGGGTGCGAGAAGAGGACGGAAAATATTACATTGTGCTGAAAAGAGAAACTGCGAATGTATATGCGCTTGCAGGAAAATCAGGGTGGAACTGGTCGTTTATTGCCGCTTTAGTAGGTGTGAATGTGTTATTTATCATCTTTCTTGTACTGATAAAGAAACGAAAAGGAACTGAATCATCTTGAAAAATAAAAGAAACTGACCAAAAAGTGAATTTTGGTCAGTTCTTTTTATCCCGCATTAACGGGCAGTAATACTCCCACCTCAAAATTCAGCGAAAGCGTTGTCCAGCTCTAGCGGCTAGAATCTCCGGTCGTTTCGCCCCCTCGGACGAGGCAGAAAGCGCCTCTCTGTCGGGTGCGTGGGCGTCCTGCGATTCTGAGCGAGCCGCTTCCGCTTTTCTTAAGAAGTAAGGTGGGAGATAAACTGCTGGCATGCGCCCGATTGGTGAGGGCTGATAATCAGTGGGGGATGAAGAAAACCCCCCACTGATTAAAGTTTCACTTTATGTATGACTATCGGTAGTTGATAAATTGTACGTCGATTGATAAATCAGCTCCGCGTACAGCTGTGATAACTGCTTGTAGGTCATCTCGGCTTTTTCCTGTTACACGAACTTGATCATCTTGTACTTGTGTTTTTACTTTTAATTTTAATTCTTTAATAATGTTATTAATTTTTTTCGCATTTTCTTTATCAATGCCCTGTTGTAATTTTGCACGTTGGCGTACTGTACCGCCAGAAGCGCTTTCGACTTTTCCGTAATCTAAGTTTTTAATCGGAACTTCACGCTTAATTAATTTTGAAATCAAAACATCTTTTACTTGGTCAAGTTTATACTCATCATCAGAAGTTAAAACGATTTCCTCTTTTTCTAATTTAATATCACTTTTGCTTCCTTTAAAGTCATAACGATTTTGAATTTCTTTTAATGCGATGTTAATAGCGTTTGTTACTTCTGGAAACTCTACTTTTGAAACGATATCAAAAGAACTATCTTTTGCCATAATAAGCACCTCCAAATTAAATTCCATTTCTACCCCGTCTTAACGGGCTGTAATATCCCGCTTAAAGTATAGCGGAAAATACATTCGTTGGAAAGGCGGGATAAACAGCCCATAAAGGCCCGATTGGTTCGACTAATAATCATTGAAGAAGACCACCTCAATGATTAAAGTCTCACTTTATTATAGAGAATTTTAGCGAGTTGGACAAATAAAGGGAAAAACGTGTATAATGAAACTTTGTTTGGAATGATAAAAAAATATAATAAAGCTGTTATCGGTGCGGATGTTTTTACATTAAGAAACAATGAAGATATCACCCGTTAGAATAAGATAAATTACATATAGAAGGGAAGTAAAAATATGAAGTTACAACCAGGAGCGATTGAAGAAGTAACGGTTTTACGTGAAACAGAAATTGGATATATGGTCGGTTACGAAGAAGATGAAGTGTTTTTACATAAAAATGAAGTCGCTGGAGAAATTGAAGAAGGTGACACGATTGATGTGTTTTTATATCATGATCATCAAGAACGTTTAGCAGCAACGATGAAAACGCCGCTTATTACAACGGAAAACTGGAATTGGGTGAAAGTTGTGGAAGTGAAGCCTCGTTTAGGGGTGTTTGTTGATATCGGTGTTTCGAAAGATATATTAATTCCAGCTGATGAGTTTCCTATTTATACACCAGTATGGCCAGAAGAAGGCGATGAGTTATATTGTACATTAAAATTAACAAATCGTGGCCGTTTGATTGGTCTTCCGGCAAGAGATGCGGATATGCAAGAAATTGTCGTAGAAGCGACGCCATCTATGCGCAATAAAAATGTAAATGGTCGTGTGTACCGTTCATTGCAAGTTGGATCGTTTGTTTTAACGGATGAACATTTTCGTGCTTTCTTGCACTGTTCTGAACGTAAAGAGCAAGTGCGTATTGGAGAACGAGTAACAGGACGTATTATCGATGTGAAAGAAGATGGAACAATTAATATTTCTCTTCTTCCTCGTAAAGAAGAAGGAATGGAAGATGATGCAGCGGTTATTTGTGAGTATATGGAAAGCCGCGGCGGTGTAATGCCATTTTGGGATAAGAGCCATCCAGAAGATATTGGGGAGCGTTTTCAGATGAGTAAAGCAGCTTTCAAGCGTGCTCTTGGTAAACTGATGAAAGAAGGAAAAGTTTATCAAGAAGAAGGTTGGACGTATTTTAAAAAGTAATATAAAAACAGCCGAACAAGTGTAATTTGTTCGGCTATTTTTGTGATTCTTGAAAACGTGTAAACGTATCTTTTAAGTCGCTGTCTTCTACTTTAATATTCTCTTTCTTTAATTCTTCTATTAATACTTTTTGACGCCACGTATTATCTTGTATACGCTCAGTCTCAAGCGTTTTGCGAATGGAATCTTTTACTTTGTCGTATGGCTTTAAATCTTTTTTGTCTGTTAATTTTATAATATGGTAGCCTTTTGTTGATTTTACAGGTTCACTTATTTCACCGACATGTAATTTATAAGCAGCATCTTCAAATTCAGGTACCATTTTTCCGGGGCCGAAGTAACCTAAATCTCCACCATTTTCTTTTGAAATAGTATCTTCGGAATATTTTTTTGCTAAATCTTCAAATGATACACCACTATTCAGTTGTCTTTTTATATCGTTAGCCGTTTGCTCATCGTTTACTAAAATTTGGCTAGCTTTAATTTCTGGTTTATATCGGGCTTTTACGTCTTTTTCAGTTATCGTTTGTTTGATCGCTTTATCGATGGCTAAGCTCGAACGAATTTGTTTTTTTAAATCGTCTTCGTTTTTCATTCGGTTACTTTCGAGGAACATTTTAAAATTATCGCCTGCTTGTTCTTTTGTTTTGTTAAATTCCTTATCAACTTCATCATCGGACACTTTAAATTTTTTAATCATAATATCTTGTGCCATCATTTCATAGAGCATATCTTTTCCGAAGCGTTCTTTTAACGCCTTATCAAATTCGCCTTTTGTTATCGTACTAGTAGTAGAGGTTGCGATTGGATCGGAACTTCCTTTTGGATCACAGGCAGCTAACATTAACGTACCGAGCGTCGCTGCTGCAATAAATAATTGTTTTCGTTTCATGTAAACACCTCATCCGAAAATTGTTATTTCTATTGTAGAAAAATGAAGTGAACATGATGTGAATTCGAGATGACTTTTGTAGAATTAAAAAAGTACATCAACGAAAATGTCGATGTACGAGGAGGGCTTGTTCGCATGAAATAGAGGATCCAAGTTATAGATTATAAGTAAGAAAATGGTTTACTATAGATGATCCGTCTTTTTGGAGTAAGCGCGTTTTCCTTGCGCGATATTTTTTTGCTGTTCTTCATTTTTTTGCGTGCGTTTTGCGTTGTTATCACGCGCTTTTTTGTCGTTGTCACTTGTATGAGGCATATGGTTCAACTCCCTTCATAACGGTTGTACGTTTATCATTTCCGTTTTCGTTAAGACTATGTATAATGTATACGATGGAATTTATATAAAGGTGGACTGGGAGATATGGACTTAAAACTGAACTATGCTGAGCTTACAAAAAAATTAGTCGTTGTTATCATTGCCGGTTTGTTAAATGCGATTGGAATGAACTTATTTTTAACACCAGCGAAAGTGTACGCTAGCGGTTTTGCTGGATTGTCGCAATTGCTTTCGCAAGTGTTAGGAGATTTTCTGTCAATACATATTTCAACGGGAGTTCTTTTTAGCTTGTTTAATATTCCGGTTGTTATTTTAGCTTGGAAAAAAGTAGGGAAGTCATTCACATTCTTTAGTTTTTTAAGCGTTGCATTTATGACATTATTTTTAGAAATAGTGCCAGTAAAAGCGGTATCTCATGATATTATTTTAAACGCCATTTTTGGAGGGTTAATTTCTGCGGTAGGAGTAGGACTTGCTTTGAAGTGGGGAGCCTCAACAGGTGGTTTAGATATCATTGCCATGATTTTATCTAGAGTGAAAGATAAGCCGGTCGGAACGTATTTCTTCTTGTTTAATGCGATTATTATTATAGCGGCTGGTTATTTATATGGCTGGGAAAAGGCGCTTTATACGTTAGTGACATTATATGTATCTTCACGTATTATTGATGCCATACATACGCGTCATGTGAAAATTACGGCATTCATTGTAACGAAAAATGGAGCAGAGGTACGAAAGGCAATTCATGAACGATTAGTTCGAGGGATTACTACAGTTCCGGCAACAGGTGCGTTTACGAATGAAAATAAAGAAATGTTAATGATCGTCATCACTCGTTACGAGTTATATGAGTTAGAAAGAATTGTAAAAAAAGTAGATCCAGGTGCGTTCACAAACGTTCTCGAAACAGTTGGGGTGTTTGGATTGTTCCGTAAAGATTAATAAAAGAGGACCGTGTTTGGTCCTCTTTTTATTTGTTTCTCTAGTCACAGTTACTCAGTTGTTGAAATGCTTTGCAGTTGTTCTTGCATTTCGTGCAATTGTACTTTTTCGGCAGTAGAAGAATTCGTATAAGCGGACAACAATGCATTTTTAGCTTGATTAACAAGTGCTTGCTGCTCGCTATCATTTGAACAAGATACAGCTTGTGAGACGGCATCTCGTGCTTGTTGGAATAGTAAATTACCCATTAGAACCCTCCGAGAGAAGAGTTTTTTCGTTCTTTTTCTGCTTCAGCTAACGTACCACGGTATGGGAATCTTGCGTCGTGTTTCATAACAGAATCTGACCCTTGTTGTACGAAACGTTTTGATTTATTCTTTTTACCCATTCGTAATGCCCCCCTTTTAGCAGAAAAGCATGGACACATTTGCTGTGTCTCCTATAGTATGTGCGCTTGGCGTCATACTATAAGCAGGGAATTTTCACCTTACAATCCAAGTGCCTCCTCTAAATAAAGAGCAATTCCATCTTCTTCATTTGATAATGTTACGTGGTTTGCTAATGATTTTAGTTCTGGAATGGCGTTTCCCATGGCGATTCCATGTCCGGCAAATTCAATCATTTCAAAATCATTATCTTCATCACCAAACGCGATGATATGTTCTTTTGGGATATTGTAGTAACTTGAAATTTTTTGTAAGCCAATTGCTTTATTTAACCCGCTTTTCACAATTTCAATAATCGGCCAAGGAGCGCCCCATTTGCGGTGATCGATTACCTCTGCATGCATATCTGTTAAATGTTGACGAATAGAATTTGATTTTGACTCATGTGCATCAATTAATAAACAGGTTGGATGATCTTGTAAAATGTTGAGTAAATCACCTGTGAAAATTTTAGGTGAGCCGAACTCGAAAATATGTTTTTTGTCTTCATCAAGTTGTTTCACGTATACATCATCAATCACTTCTGCGTAAATATTTTCTACTCCAAATTCCATACATGCACGAACGATTTCTTGTGCGGTATTAAGTTCAAGTGGAGAGTGATGCGTTCCCCACTTCGTATCAAGTGGATGATGGACGTATGCACCGTTAAAATTTACAATCGGTGTATTTAGACCAAGTTCTTTATAATATGCATGACTCGCACGAAATGGACGGCCCGTTGAGATAACAACGATATGGCCTTGTTCTTTTGCTTTTGCAATGGTCTGCTTTGTACGAGCTGAAATCATTTTTTGATCTGTAAGTAAAGTACCGTCTAAATCTAATGCAATTAAATGTTGTTTTTTCATGCGTCTCACACCTTTTATAAAAAGTTTTGTGTATATTCATCTTAATTCCTACATGATTAAATTGTCTACTATTTGTCATTAGTAATGGGAAAAGTCAAGTCTTTTTCTGGAAGTTCGAATAATGTTTCTTTCCTTTTGTACAATTTGTGAAAGGGGTTACAATATGGAGATTATCGTGTTTATAATGAGAATGTAATCTTCTCGTATAAGTTGTTTGACTCTCCTTTGATACTGGTCTTTATGGCCAGTTTTTTTTGTTTCTACATATACTGATGTATCTCCTGCTAAAATGTGTAATTTCATTATATGAGCATGGTTTCCTAAACATAACAGAAAAGGTTTTTTAAAATGGGACATACTAAAGATGTAAGAATGGAATGGAAGGAGAATGAATATGGGACAAAGTCATCGATTCCGAGCTGGTCAAAAAGCACCGAATGACGGCATCTATGTTGAAATTGGTGAAACAGGGAGTATGGTTAAGGATCCAAAAATGGTGAAGCTCTCTGCTGGTGATAAATTTCCGGGAGTTACAAACCAAAATAGACAATGGACATATAAACGAAAACCATAACAAATCCCGCAGTTGTAAACTGCGGGATTTATTGTTGTGAATAAATAAAAAAAAGATAACAACTCAGTCACTCTATGAAAAACCGACAGAAAAGCACTTTTTTTAATGGTCGAGAGGGACTGGCTATGTATAAGAGCGGTCAGGGCCTTTTCCTGCCACGCGCAAAGTTTCAAAACAAAGAAAGGCAGCGAGGTGTAGGTCCATTTTTACCCCGCTATTCGTGAGCAATAAGCCCCCCACCTCAGGATTGGGAGAGAAGCGAAGAAGATAGGGGGGTAACTGCCCGTAAAAGCCCGGTTGGTTCAACTGACCATCAGTGAGAAAAGCGTCACTGATGGAAGTTTTACTTTATCTTCATGGCAGCATTCTATATGCTGAAAAATGAAAATAACTTTCTATAGGTAATAAGGAGCGTATTTTCGCTGGAATCATACTTCTTACCAAACTTCTAAATGAAATGTATGGCTAAGTAGTTACAAAAAAATAAGGTTGTCATAAAGTCCTCTTTGTTGAATAAAATAGGTAACTTGTCGTATAATCAAATCAAAGGTCAAAAAAAGTCAAACTTTAAAGGAGCTGTAGCAGCGATGGACTTAAATCGAATGACGACAAAAACACAAGAAGCGATTATGGATGCACAATCAATTGCTACGAAGCATCATCATCAAGAAATTGATATTGTACATCTTTTAGTCTCGCTTCTTCAGCAACAAGATGGATTAGCAATTCGTATTTTCCAAAAGATGAATGTAAATATAGATCAGTTCGTGCAAGGGGCAGAACGCTTGTTAAAGCGAAAGCCATCGGTTACAGGAGGCGGCGCAGAAGCAGGAAAAGTTTATATTACAAGTGCGCTTCAGGGGCTGCTTGTAAGGGCTGAAGAAGAAGCAAGGCATTTGCGAGATGAGTATATTTCAGTGGAACATATTCTTCTTGCGTTATGTGATGAAAAGAAAACGAATGATATACGTGAATTATTTACGTCGCTTCGTATTACGAAAGAAGCGTTATTGCAAGCATTAACAGAAGTTCGGGGGAATCAAAGAGTGACGAGTCAAAATCCAGAAGTAACATACGAAGCTTTAGAGAAATATGGTCGTGATTTAGTGGCGGAAGTAAGGCAAGGAAAAATTGATCCAGTCATTGGGCGTGATAGTGAAATCAGACGTGTGATTCGCATTTTATCGCGTAAAACAAAAAATAATCCTGTGTTAATTGGTGAACCTGGTGTTGGGAAAACAGCAATCGTTGAGGGATTAGCACAGCGTATTGTTCGCAAAGATGTACCGGAAGGATTAAAAGATAAAACGATTTTTGCGCTTGATATGAGCGCGCTTGTTGCAGGGGCGAAATTTCGCGGTGAATTTGAAGAGCGTCTGCAAGCGGTCTTAAATGAAATTAAAAAAAGTGAAGGAAAGATTTTATTATTTATCGACGAGCTGCATACCATTGTTGGTGCTGGTAAAACAGAAGGAGCAATGGATGCCGGGAATATGTTAAAACCAATGTTAGCGCGCGGAGAGTTGCATTGCATTGGAGCGACAACGCTTGATGAATATCGCAAATATATTGAGAAAGACCCGGCATTAGAGCGTCGTTTCCAACAAGTATTGGCGGAAGAACCGACAGTTGAAGATACCATTTCTATATTGCGCGGTTTAAAAGAACGATTTGAAATTTATCATAGTGTGAATATTCATGATCGCGCTCTTGTTGCAGCTGCAATGTTATCAGATCGTTATATTTCTGATCGTTTTTTACCGGATAAAGCAATCGATTTAGTTGATGAAGCATGTGCAACGATTAGAACGGAAATTGATTCGCTGCCAACAGAGCTAGACGAAATAACACGTCGCATTATGCAGTTAGAAATTGAAGAGGCTGCGCTTAGTAAAGAAACAGACCGGGCAAGTAGGGAGCGGCTGCAAACATTGCAGCGTGAGTTGTCGGATTTAAAAGAAAAAGCGAGTGGAATGCGGGCGCAGTGGCAAAGAGAGAAAGAAGAAATTTATAAAGTGCGCGATTTGCGCGAAAGTCTAGAGCGTTTGCGAAGGGAGTTAGAAGAAGCAGAAGGGAATTACGATTTAAATAAAGCTGCAGAGCTTCGTCACGGGAAGATTCCAGCTGTAGAAAAAGAATTGAAAGAAGCAGAAGAAGTAAGTGCGAATAAACAGCAAGATAATCGCCTTCTTCGTGAAGAAGTAAGTGAAGAAGAAATTGCGAATATCGTATCGCGCTGGACTGGTATTCCGATTACAAAACTTGTAGAAGGAGAGCGTGAAAAGCTGCTTCGCTTAGAACAAATTTTATCAGAACGTGTCATTGGACAAGAAGAAGCGGTCGGTCTTGTGGCAGATGCAGTGTTGCGTGCTCGTGCGGGAATTAAAGATCCAAATCGTCCAATTGGTTCGTTTATTTTCTTAGGACCAACAGGTGTTGGGAAAACGGAACTTGCGAAAACGTTGGCGCAGTCTTTATTTGATAGTGAAGAACAGATGATTCGAATTGATATGTCAGAGTATATGGAAAAACATGCCGTATCTCGTTTAATTGGAGCGCCTCCAGGCTATGTTGGATATGAAGAGGGCGGACAATTAACAGAAGCTGTGCGTCGTAAACCGTATTCTGTTATTTTATTAGATGAAATTGAAAAAGCACATCCAGAAGTGTTTAATATTTTGCTGCAAATGTTAGATGATGGACGTATTACAGACTCACAAGGACGTACAGTTGATTTTAAAAATACAGTTATTATTATGACGTCCAATATCGGCTCGCAATATTTATTAGAAGGATTAGGAGAAGATGGTTCTATTCAAGAAGAAGCAAGAAACCTTGTAATGGGGCAACTTCGCGGTCACTTCCGCCCAGAGTTTTTAAATCGAGTGGACGAAATGATTCTCTTTAAACCACTTACAACAAATGAAATAAAAGGTATTGTTGATAAAATCGTGAAAGAGCTGCAACATCGTTTAATAGATCGTCATATAACAGTTGAACTAACAGATGCTGCCAAAGAGTTTATTGTAGAATCTGGATTTGATCCGATGTACGGTGCGCGTCCTCTAAAACGTTACGTACAGCGTCAAGTTGAAACGAAGTTAGCGCGTGCGCTCATTGCAGGCACGATTACAGATCATAGTCATGTATTGATTGATGTGTCAAATAACGAGTTAGTTGTTGACGTTAAATAAAAAAGAGTCCGGATATCCGGACTCTTTTTTATTAATGCTGCTGTGCAGGTTCGTTTGGAATTAATGCTCCAAGTGCGATTACAAGTACAGTAATAACTACAGAAAAGATAGACGCTTGCCCAAAATCGTATGTAACGCCTGGCGTCATCGAGCTAATTACGTAGCTCATCATTTGCACAAGCAAGAACGACCAGATAAAGGCCCAAATTACACGCATCCTTTTACACCTCTATTCGTTCAGTTTGTCTTTATTGTATCATAACTCGAAAAAGAATATAGAAAAATATTTGTCGTTTTTGCAAAGCAAATTGCTCTTCGCGTCATACATTATAAAAGAGTAAATTTGATGTTGTCATATAAGGCGGGAGAAGTATGAGTATTACGGAACGTTTTTTCTTTTTAGAACAAGAGCCATGTGTGATTCACTTGCCCGAAAAACCGAATGGATTCGGGATATTACTATTAGGCGACTACAATTACTTTATTGAGAATGGTACAAGTTTATGGCTTCAGCATACAGGACGGTTACAATTTTTAAATGCATTGCGAAAGAAAGGTTATACAGTTTTTTCCTCTAATTTATTCGGCAGACATTGGGGGAATGAACAGGCGGTTCGTCTGGCGAAGCGATTGTATCATGTTGTTATGAAAAAGGAAATTTTGAACGAAAAGATTCATATCATAGCAGAAGGGATGGGTGCGCTTGTTGCTCTGCAAATGATGGCGCAATATCCAGAGTGTGTGCGTTCGGTTCTTATGTTTAATCCGTGTCTTCATTTACCAGCACATGTTGAACTTGAAAAAGAACACAAATTTTTTTATAAGCGGTTAATTCGTGAATTGATGCAAGCATATGATGCAATCGAATCAGAATTAGAATGGAAAATTGAAAAGAAAGCATTTCCGTATTTAGTATCCTCTGTTCCAGTAAAAATATTTGTATCTACTCAAGAAAAAAAGGAACGAAAACAGTTGCTTCGGGAATATGAAAAGAAACGTTTGCAAGAGAATTGTCTGACTTCATTATCATTTCATCTACAGGATGTAAAATATAAAATGGCACAAAATGCATGTCAGTTTTTTAAATGGTATGAAGACTTATAAAGCTCCTATACATAAGGAGCTCTTTATGTATTTGAGGAGGGAGCGAAAATGAAACGAGTAATTGTTGTTGGGGCGTTAACGTTTATAGGTTATCATCTTGTACAGAAGTTTCTTAAAGAAGAGATTGAAGTATATGCGTTTGATTTTGATGATATGAACAGTGATTCCAAGATAAATGAAGAAAAATTATGTTTAATTGGTCGGAATGCATTGTTTATGTATTTTTCGTTGCGGGATAATGATGGATGGGAAGTTTTGGAGGAAGCAGATATTGATGCTGTATACTTTTGCTTATGCGAGCCGAATCAGCAAAAGAATTTTAGAAATGAACGTGCCATATTGCAATATGTAAAGCGATTTGAGAATTTTTGCAGACGAAAGGAAATAAAATTTGTTATTTCATCTTCTATAGAAGTGAGTCATGCTTGTAGTAGCAATGAAAATAGTATGATCTTTTCAAAAATTGAACGTGAAGTACAAAAAGGAGACGCAGATTACTGCATACTACGTGTTCCGGCAGTATATGGACCGTGGCAACCGTCATTTATGACGTATCACCATATCATTCTTGCTCAATTAAAACAACAAACGATTTCTCTTCCTATAGCAGAATGCACATGTGATCTTTTGTATGTTGAAGATGTTGCGAACTGTTTATATACGATTGGTCAAAGAAAGCTGGGAATGAAACTATATGCTCTTTGTAGCGAAGAGGAAAACCGATGGCAAAAAGGAATTGAGATATTACAGAAAAGAGGGGGATTCCAAATACAGAAGAAAGAGTGTCTAAAAGGTGATGAGGAAAAGATCATTGTTCCGAGTAAGTTTTCTTTAGAAAAGGGGATGTTGCGTCAAATTTCTCATATAAAACAATATAGGGAGTTATACGAGACGAGTGGCACGTGGTAAACTGGAAAAGAAAGCTTTGATGTGGAAAGGATGAGGGAATATGAACGAAAAAAATATGCAGTTTTTACAAATCGCAATGAAACATTTACCAGAAGCAAAGGCGATTTTAGATGATCACGGTGTGGCATTGGATATGGAAAAAGCACAGCCTGTACTGGAATTATTAATGAAGGTTATGGGCGAAGCGTATGAACTTGGGAAAGCGGATGCAAAAGAGTAATATAAATACGAATTGAAAAACCGACATAAAAACCGCTTTCTTTTTTGGTGGGCGAGAGCGCCTGGCCGTGCATAGAGGCGGTCAGGGCCTTTTTCTGCCACGTGCAAGGTTTAAAACAAAAGGAGCAAGCAAGTAGCTGTAATGTTATTTTCTGCATAGCAGTGACTTGGCGGTCTGAAAAATAAAATGAATATATAAAAGAGACCTTTCCGTCTTGATGGAAAGGTCTCGCTTTTTTTTATCCCGCATTAACGGGCGGTAAGATTCTCACCTCAAGATACAGAGAGAAGCGAAGAAGATAGGTGGGGAACAACTGCCCATAAAAGCCCGATTGGTGAGGGCTAACCATCAGTGGGGGAGAACACCCCGCTGATGGAAGTTTCACTTTATTCGGCTACTTTATTTTTTCGTTTGAATTTACTTACTACTTCATACACAATCGGTACGATTAATAATGTTAATAGTGTAGAGCTTGTTAATCCGCCGATTACTGTGACGCCAAGACCTTTTGAGATCAGGCCGCTTCCTTCAAAGCCTAGTGCAAGTGGAAGTAAAGCGCCAATCGTTGCGATAGCTGTCATTAAAATTGGGCGTAATCTTGTCGCACCAGCTTCTAATAATGCTTCGCGCGTTGTAAAGCCTTCGCGTTCCTTATGAATTACGCGGTCAATGAATACGATAGCGTTCGTAACAACGATACCGATTAACATAAGGGCACCAATCATTGCAGAGATGCTTAATGTTTCACCAGAAATTAGTAAGGCAACAACGGCACCAATTATCGTAAATGGAAGCGAGAATAAAATCGCAAATGGTGCCAGTGCTCCGCCGAATGTTACAACAAGAATGAAGTATACAATCGCAATGGCAGCTAACATTGCTAAGCCAAGTTGTGTAAAGGATTCTTGAATATCTTTCGATACACCGCCCATTGACACATCAATGCTAGATGGTAAGTCTAGCTTATCTACTTCTTTTTGAATGTTTCGAGAAGCTTTTGCTACATCGTCTGTTGTTGGCTTTGCGGTTACTGCTACATATACGCGGCCGTCACGTCTCGTTACCGTATTAGAAGTTTCTCCTTCTTTTACAGTCATAATGTCTTTTACGGCCACTTCTGTACCAAACGGCGTTTGTACTTTTCGATTTGTTAAATCATTAACGTTTTCGTAGTTTTGTTTGTTTACTTCAACATACACATTCATCTCTTTTTCGTCTTTTTTAACTGTTGTTAAGACAGGGCGGTCGTGAGAGTCGGAAAGTCCCATGCCAACTTGTGCGGCAGTTAGTCCGAGTTTACTTAACTTCTCTTGATCTGCTACTAATGTGTATTCATCGTATGTTTTTGCGATGCTAGAGTTGATATCTTTTAACGTTTTATCTTTTTTCATGATATTTTGAATCTCTTTTACGACAGGTTTAATTTCTTCTAAATTATCGCCGTATACGTATAACTTAATTTCATTGTTGCCTCCGCCAGATGAGAAGTCTTGATTTTTCCATTCTCCTTTGTCTGTCATCTTTTGCAGGTCTTTCACAACTTTTTCTTTTTCCTTCTCAAAGTTCTTTGTATCATTTTTGTATTGAACAAAGAATAATGCTTGGTTCGATTTACCTGGGCTCATCGGATTTTCTCCGCCAAGTGAGAACTGAATTGTTTTCACATCTTTATTTTTCTTAAAATAATCTTCTGCTTTTGTTGCAATATTTTCGACATCTTGCAATGTTTGCCCAGGGTCTGGATTGTAAGAGGCAATTACTGTTTTCTCTTCTTCAGATGGTAAGAAACTTACACCTACAATTGGCAGAAGAGCAATACTTCCTACTAATAATAAAACCGCGATGCTAGACGTAATAACTTTATGGTTTAATACCCATTCTAGAAGGCGCTTATATCCATTAGCGAGTTTACTTGGTTTCTCTTCATGATTATGTTGTTGTTTTTCTTTCGTACTTTCCTTTTTAAATAAAGAATGCGCCATCATTGGAACAACTGTAACAGCTACAAGAAGAGATGCTAATAAGGCGAAAACAATTGTCAAAGCAAACGGTAAGAATAGCTCGCCAATCATTCCTTTCACAAGGCCGAGCGGTAAAAAGACCGCGATGGTTACGATTGTCGATGACATAATGGGAACGAACATTTCTTTCGTTGCTTCGCGAATTAAGTCTTTTCCTTTTAATTTTTCACCTGGTAAAGCCATGCGCCGGTAAATATTTTCAATAACAACGATGGAATCGTCGACAACACGGCCGATAGCGACAGTCATTGCTCCGAGCGTCATCATATTTAATGTAATATTCATTTCTTTTAATAATAAAACTGCAATTAATAAAGAAAGTGGAATTGAAATAACAGAAATAAGTGTTGTTCGAATGTTACGCAAGAACAACATGATGATAATAACAGCGAAAATGGCACCAAAAATAGCTTTATTTAACATTGTGCTAACTGATTTTTCGATTGGTGCACCTTGATCGAATGTTGAAGTGATTTCGATGTTATTAAATTTCTTTTCAAAATCATTTGCTTTGTTTTTTACAGCATTTACAACGTCAACTGTATTCGCATCAGCAGCTTTTATAATTTGAAGGCTGATTGCTTCTTTTCCGTTTGTACGCGAGATGGATTCTGCTTTTCCAACTTGTTTAATATCGGCAATATCTTGTAATGAGACAGTTGGAATTGCTAATGATTGTCCCGTTGTAGCTGGATTCAGATTCGGCTGCTGTGCCGGAGCCGGTCCGTGTGCACTTCCTTGGCTTGTAGAAGGAACAAGTGGAATTTTCATTTCCTTTAAAGCATTTAATGTTGTAATGTTGCCATCTACAACAACAGATTTATCTTTATCTTTAAATGTATACAGTCCGAGCGGTATCGAAACGTTAGAACCTTTAATCATGTTCTTGACTGTTTCTTCGCTAAGACCTAATTCTTTCATTTTCTCTTTATTGAAGACAAGCTGTACTTCTTCTACTTGTTGACCCGAAATTTGAACAGAGGCAACACCGTCTAATCCTCGTAAGCCTGGAACAATATCTTTTTCTACTCGTTCTGTTAGCTGTGCAAGAGACTCATTTTTATTTGTGACACTTAATGAAATAACAGGAAAAGCATTGATGCTAAGGCGAGAAATTTTTGGTTCTTTTACGCCTTCCGGTAAAGGTAAGTTAGCGAGTGCTTCTTTTACTTCTGTTTCTGCTTTTTCCATATTTTTATCAAAGTTATATTCTACTTGAACAGAAGACGCGTTTTGATAAGAAGAGGAGCTGACAACGGTTACTCCACTTAAGTTTTGTAGTCGTTGTTCGATTGGTTTTGAAATCTTTTCTGCTACTTCAGTTGGAGTAGCACCAGGATATACAGTTGTCACTGTCACAAGTGGTGTCGTGATGTCCGGGATTGTTTCCAACTTCATGCGAAGGCCAGAATAGATCCCTGCAATCGTAATAATAATCGTTAATAGCCAGACTGCGAACTTATTGTTTAACGAAAAATTAATCATTTTATTCATTTCTACGCTCCTTTTTATTAAAACTGACTAATTGGTCATAATAAGCAAAGTATAAATGACTGACTGGTCAATAGTCAATGAAAAGGTAAAATATTGTGAACTACTTGCAATTTTTGACTGATGAGTCATAATGCGGATAAGAGTGTTTTTTTTAGGGGAGGAAAAAGATGAAGGAAAAAGAACGGTTAATTATTGAAACAGCAATCAAATTATTTGCGATGAAGGGCGTGAATGCAACGTCTATTCAAGAAATAGTAACAGAATGCGGTATTTCTAAAGGTGCCTTTTATTTGTATTTTAAATCGAAAGACACGTTAGTATTGGCAACGCTCGAGTATTACTACGATCAGATTCAAAATAAACTGATGGATATTGAAAAAGAATCACTACCTCCACGCGAGAAATTTGAAAAACAATTACATTGTCAGCTTTACGAATTACAACAAAAAAAAGAATTTATTATGATGTGTATGAGGGAAAATGCGATTCCTTTTAATGAAGAAGTAGAAGCATTTATGACGAGAATGAAATTAGAATCACATGCTTTTTATCGAAACGGTTTACTTTCTATTTACGGAGAAGAGATTTCTACGTATCTTATTGATGCAATTATTATGTTAGAAGGGATATCGCATGCATATTGGGAGTTAGTTATTTTAAATATGGCAAATGTAGATACACCATATATAGTAAGATTTATATTAAAAAGAATGGATGATATCGTAGCGGGATTACAACGTTCAAACGAAAAACCGGTTATTTTAGAACGAGAATTCAATCATTTTTTGTGTAATACGAATGTAATGAACGAAGATAAGGAAGAATTATTTATAAATGAAATTATTAAGTTAAAACGTACGCTAGTAGACCAATTAGGAAATGATGAATTAATGGTTACGTTAGATGTACTAGAATCAGAAATGAAAACGGATCATCCGCGAGTTCCAGTTATTCAAGGCATGTTGTCCAACTTAAAGTTGTATCCAGAATTGCGTGATTTTCGGGAAAGACTTGCATTGTACTATAAAATAACAAATTAATAATATATAGACAAAAGGAAATTTATCATTTAAAATTAGTACCAAGTCATAAGAATTGATATAAATCGGAGGGCTGCAATGTGAATGTGGGCATTTTAGGAATCGGGAGATATGTGCCAGAAAAAGTTGTCACAAATCACGACTTAGAGAAAATAATGGATACATCTGATGAATGGATTCGTACAAGAACAGGAATTGAAGAAAGACGAATTGCTGATGATACAATAGATACTTCACATATGGCCGCGAAAGCTGCAAAAAAAGCACTTGAAGATGCAGGAATTAGCGGAGAAGAAATTGATCTTATTTTAGTTGCAACAGTAACACCAGACCGTTCATTTCCAGCGGTTGCTTGCGTAGTTCAAGAAGAAATCGGAGCAAAGCATGCAGCAGCGATGGATTTAGGCGCAGCTTGTGCTGGTTTTATGTACGGAATGATTACAGCGCAACAATTTATTCAAACTGGAACTTATAAAAATATATTAGTAGTTGGTAGCGATAAGTTATCTAAAATTGTAGATTGGAAAGACCGAAATACAGCTGTTTTATTTGGAGATGGAGCAGGCGCTGTTGTTATGGGGGCTGTTTCAGAAGGGAAAGGCATTCTTTCGTTTGAATTAGGAGCGGATGGAAGCGGTGGTAAACACCTTTATCGTGATGAATATGTTATGATGAATGGCAGAGAAGTCTTTAAGTTTGCTGTTCGTCAACTTGGTGATTCATGTCTTCGTGTTTTAGAAAAAGCGGGTCTTACGAAAGAAGATGTGGACTTTTTGGTGCCTCATCAAGCGAATATTCGTATTATGGAATCAGCGAGAGAACGGCTAAATTTACCGCAAGAAAAAATGAGTACGACAATTGCCAAGTTTGGGAATACGTCAGCTTCTTCCATTCCGATTGCTATAGTAGAAGAATTGCAAAATGGACGTATTCAAGATGGGGATCTCATCATATTAGTTGGCTTTGGCGGCGGATTAACATGGGGAGCAGTTGCTCTTCGTTGGGGTAAATAAGGACTGAGAGAAAAGGAGTGTATGTTGTATGGAAAAAAAGCGTGTTGTAATTACAGGATTAGGAGCAGTTACTCCAGTAGGAACGGATGTAGAAACTGCTTGGGAAAATATTAAAAATGGTGTATCTGGAATCGGACGTCTTACACGCTTAGATGCAGATCAATTTCCGGTGAAAGTGGCCGCGGAAATTAATGACTTTGAGGTTGAAAAATATATTGATAAAAAAGAAGCGCGTCGTATGGATCGCTTTACACAATATGCAGTAGTAGCAGCAAAAATGGCTGTAGAAGATGCAAAGCTAGAAATTACTGAAGAAAACGGACCGCGCATTGGTGTGTGGATTGGATCCGGAATCGGTGGTATGGAAACATATGAAGAGCAGTTTAAAATCTTTAGTGAAAAAGGCGCACGCCGCGTTAGTCCATTCCTCGTACCAATGATGATTCCTGATATGGCTGCAGGCCAGGTGTCCATTGCATTAGGTGCAAAAGGGATTAATACATGTACAGTGACAGCTTGTGCATCCGGTGCACATTCTATTGGTGATGCATATAAAGTTATTGAGCGCGGAGATGCAGATGCGATGATTGCAGGTGGAGCGGAAGCGCCGTTAACAAATTTGGCGGTTGCTGGATTTTGTTCAGCTAAAGCATTAACATTTAATGAAGATCCAGCAACTGCTTGTCGTCCTTTCGATAAAAATCGAAGTGGATTCGTAATGGGAGAAGGCGCAGGAATTCTTGTATTAGAAGAATTAGAGCATGCGTTAGCGCGCGGTGCACATATTTATGCTGAAATCGTTGGATACGGAGCAACAGGTGATGCATTCCATATTACACTTCCAGCTCCTGGCGGTGAAGGCGGCGTACGTGCGATGCGTCAAGCGTTAGAAGGAGCAGGTCTACAGCCAGAAGATATCGATTATATTAACGCGCACGGTACAAGTACAGAAGCGAATGAAAAATATGAAACGATGGCAATTAAAGAAGTATTTGGCGAGCATGCATATAAAGTAGCGGTAAGCTCTACAAAATCAATGACAGGACACTTATTAGGTGCAGCTGGTGCGGTAGAAGCGATTATATCTGTGAAAACAATTACAGATGGCGTTGTTCCGCCAACAATTAACTATGAAACACCAGATCCAGAGTGTGATTTAGATTGTGTACCAAATCAAGCAAGACAACAAAAAGTACGTGCTGTATTAAGTAACTCATTAGGTTTCGGCGGCCATAACGCAGCATTAGTATTTAAAGAATATAAATAATAAAGTGAAACTTTAATCAGTGGGGGTTTTCTTCATCCCCCACTGATTATTAGTTAAACCAATCGGGCTTTTACGGGCAGTTTATCTCCCGCCTAACTTCTTAAGAAAAGCGGAAGCGGCTCGCTCAGAATCGCAGGACGTTGGAGCACCCGACAGAGAGGCGCTCTTTGCCTCGTCCGAGGGGGCGAAACGACCGGAGATTCTAGCCGCTAAAGCTGGACAATGCTTCCGCTGAATGTTGAGGCGGGAGTATTACTGCCCGTTAATGCGGGATAAATACAAATTGAAAAACCTTCTTTTTAGGTGGTCGAGAGCATCTGGCCGTGCGTAGAAGCGGTCAGGGCCTTTTTCTGCCACGTGCGAAGTTCAAACAAAGAGAGGAAACGAGTGTAGACTACTTTTTGTTTTGCGTGGCGGCGATTTGTATGTTGAAAAACAAAATGGATTTATATAATAGAAGTTCCATTGAATATATGGAATTTGAAAGGAAGATAATCGTCCGTATAGTGGATGGTTATCTTCTTTTTTTATGGGCTGTTTCAATGACTTTGATGAAAATCTGCACTTTTTTTATGCTTTCTTTCGTTTCGCTGCATATGTATGGAACAAAAGGAGAGTGGGAGAGATGGGAGTAATTCAAACGGCAGAATGGATGCGTACGTATTATCAAGAGCCGGAAAAAATTTGTGAGAAGTTTACAAAGTATATTCCGCTCCAGAAAGAAACGTTGTATCGATTTCTTGTGTCAAAAGGAATGTTTCGGCCGGTAGCAGGTGGTGAGGAAGACATAGATGTCTTGCAAAAAGAACGAGTATGGGAGCAATTGGCGGTGGAATATAAAAAACTGCAGCAATGGTTAAAAGGACCTGATATACCGGTATTAATTTTATTATCAGATCCGTATAATCGAACTGTTCAACGAGAATATAACGGAAAAGCAGGATTAGCAATGCGAAATGCTTTGTTTTTATTTGTAAGTTCACAAAATTCGATTGCTGAGCTAAAGGCACTGCTTACTCATGAATATCATCATATATGTCGGATTTATGCAAGTGAGAGGGAAGAAGAAGCGTATACCATTTTGGATACAATGGTGATGGAAGGACTGGCGGAACATGCGGTGTATGAACGGTATGGGGAAAGTCACTATGCCCCGTGGGTGTCTTATTATGAGAAAGAAGAAGCAATTATGTTTTGGCGGCGGTTTATACAAGATAAGCGGGGGATACAACGGGGGACGCGCGAGCATGATATGTTGCTGAATGGAAGAGGATTATTCTATCCGAAAATGCTTGGGTATGCTGTGGGATTTCATATTGTAAAAGATTGTGCAGAGCGTAAGAAATGGAATACAACTTCTTTATTAAGAATGGATGCTAAAGCTATTTTAGAGGAGGCATTGTCTTTTGATCCTGCATGACTCCTCGCCTTAAAATTCCGAGAGAAGCGAAGCGCAGCGCAGTTGGTTCAACTAACCATCAGTGGAGGACGAAGAAAAATTCCACTGATGGAAATTTCACTGTATAAGCATGAAAGATAGAGGGTTATGAAGAAATTAATTAAGAAGAATATATTTCCTCTCTTGGAATAAATTTTACGAAAGATGACCATAATGAGATATACAAACAGTTGTGAAGTGAGGGGTAAGCAATGTTATATCTGCATGATGTATGGGTAAATTGGTTTGAAGGTGAAGAAAACGGGTATAACGTCTGTCATTTCTATGAATGGCGTAAGGATGATACGATCGAATTGTTAGATCAAGTACCATTAGTAAAAGTAGATTCCACATTATATCATTACATCGAGAACGAATTGCTAGAGCTTCCGCAAAAGCTATTGGAAGACGTACATCATAAGGCGTATATTCGAAAAAACCATGAACGACTACAGCAAGAGTATTGTTTTGTTGTATCAGATGGAAAAGGAATAATTGCGATTGATACAATTGGATACAATATTCCAATACGTAAAAGCCGACTGATTCCAAGACAAGAGCAAATGGTATATGAAATGGTAGAAAACGTACAAGCAGAAACATATGGTTTTGAAGTGGAATCGCCGCAAAAGGAACATCATATTTTATCACCTTCCCCGCATATGATGAATGGGTTAACAAGGAAAGAACGACAATTAAAACAACTGCTCTTTATGGCACTAGATCAACTACATACAACGAAAAATCCAGCGGAGATTCGCTATTGGTTCACAGAATGGGATCCAGCAGCATATCCAGCTGTACAACATCTACCGTTTGAAGAAGTATGGAACCGCTTATATGAAGAAGCGAAGCACGGATGGTCAGACAAGCATGAACAGCTTTGTGAGCGACTTGTAAGAGGACAACCGTTCTTTGAAAAGTTGTGGGAAATGGAAAATGAGCAAAAGGTAAATTAAAAGGAATGATCCAAAAGGCACGTATGTGCCTTTTCGGATCATTCCCTTTTTATGTGTCTATAAAGATATCGGCGATATTTGAGATATATCGCCGATTCGACACAATATAAAGACCCCTCGACAAAATATGGCACGCGAGTGAGCGAGCCGCTTTCGCTTTTTTATGATGTCCAGCTCCAGCGGCTAGACTGGTCGGTGGCTTCGCGCCTTCCTGCGAGGTAAAAAGCACCTCTACGTCAGGAGCTCCATCCCCCTCTCAGTCTAAGCGAGCCGCTTTCGCTTTTTTACTTATCTTCGTTTTCTGCTTAATCCCATTGCGTTTTCGACTTTGCGAAGTTGCTTCATTGCGACGCGGTTTGCTTTTTCCGCCCCTTGATCAAGGATTTCGTCTAATTCAGGAGAGTTAATAAGTTCATTATATTTCTCTTGAATTGGACGGATTGCTTCTACAACAACATGCGCTAAGTCGCCTTTAAAGTCACCGTATCCTTTACCCTCGTATGCAGCTTCTAATTCTTCTACTGTTTTTCCTGAGAAAGAAGAGTAGATTGTTAATAAGTTTGAAACACCTGGTTTATTTTCTTTATCAAATTTTACGATGCCGTCTGAATCGGTTACAGCACTTTTAATTTTCTTTTCAATCGTTTTTGGATCGTCAAGTAAACTAATCATCGATTTTGGATTTGGATCAGATTTACTCATTTTTTTCGTTGGCTCTGTTAATGACATAACGCGAGCGCCTACTTTTGGAATGCGAACTTCCGGAATTGTGAACACTTCGCGATAACGCTTGTTAAAACGCTCTGCTAAATCGCGTGTTAATTCCATATGTTGTTTTTGGTCCTCTCCAACTGGAACAATCTCTGTATTATATAGTAAAATGTCTGCTGCCATTAATGGCGGGTATGTTAATAAAGCAGCTGGAACAGATTCTCTTCCTTTTGATTTATCTTTATATTGCGTCATACGTTCTAATTCACCGACATACGCAGTGCACTGCATAATCCATCCAAGCTGAGCGTGTGCTGGAACTTCTGATTGTACAAATAGTGTAGATTTCTCTGGATCGATGCCGCATGCTAAGTATAATGCGGCTAGACTGCGAATATTTTTACGAAGCTGTACTTGGTCTTGCGGTACAGTAATTGCATGTTGGTTTACAATGCAGAAATAGCAATCGTGTTCATTTTGCAGTTCTGTAAACTGCTTCATTGCTCCTAAATAGTTCCCAAGTGTAATTGTTCCGCTTGGCTGAATGCCTGAAAAAATAACTGACATATTATTTCCTCCTTGAAAAGGTGTATTGTTTTTAGCTTTTTCATATTTCCGTCTAAAATCCTAACGTCTTATGGTTTTGAACGAGCCGCTTCCGCTTTTCTATGATGTCCAGCTCCACCTCCTAGGCCCTCATGTCTAAGAACCTTCCACACGAGAAGGTAAAAAACACCTTCTGTGTGAAAGAACCTTAGCCAACAGGCCTAAACAGTCGGCTCCGCTTTTCTAGATGTCCAGCTCCAGCGGCTAGACTGGTCGGTGGCTTCGCGCCTTCCTACGAGGTAAAAAGCACCTCTACGTCAGGAGCTCCATCCCCCTCTCAGTCTGAACGAGCCGCCTCCGCTTTTCCAATAAAAAAAGCCCATTCATCCCTAAAAGTAGGGACGAATGGACCGCGGTACCACCCTAATTATTTTGCGGAAAGCAAAATCTCTTTATCCATTGTAACGTTGGATGTGACGCCAAAGCCTACTCCTGAAACGTTTCGGTTTGGTGCTCAAAAGCCCATTCCATACTGTACAATTACTTGTTCTCACCAACCACAAGCTCTCTGAAATTGCCTCAATATGTACTCTTCTTTCTCATTGCATATGTATAAAATTTTTGTATCATTATAACACACAATAAATAGTTTGCAAATTATTTAAGAACAGCGAAACTAATAATTGTTGATAATGCTCCTAATATGATACCAGTAATCAGAATAGGGTATGTCCATGCAAAGGAATATGTTCGATATAATATTTCTTTCGGATCGCGTTCTTCTTCTTCCTCAATTAACGATTCAATCTTTTTATTGGATCGACCTAATTTCTTAAA
This sequence comes from Bacillus cereus group sp. BfR-BA-01380, assembly GCF_022663535.1. Taxonomy (GTDB): domain Bacteria; phylum Bacillota; class Bacilli; order Bacillales; family Bacillaceae_G; genus Bacillus_A; species Bacillus_A cereus_BB. The sequence continues at coordinate 52,569 of NZ_JAKUFS010000012.1, forward strand.
AGCGTATATTGTTACATTGAAAAAACCGCGTTGAAATAGAAATACAAATCCTCCGATAAGAATGAAGAGTAAAGCGATATAAAACATCATATTGACAAAATTCAACAAAAAAGAATTGGAGAATATAACAGCATATGTGCCAGAAATCGCCATTGTGATTCCTGTTAGTATACCAATACGTGAAAAAAGTGTGTTCAAATGCTTCCCCTCCACAAAAAAATTACTAGAATTATTATACTATAAAAGTTATAATATGTACTATAAAGAATTTTTAGAAAAATATATCTAATTATGCATTTTCCTTTAATTAGATAACTTCAATGTTAAGTCCGGTCTTTACAAAATATATATAAAATACTCGGTAAATTAAAAATTTTAACAAAAAAATAAAAAATTATATTCACAATTGTCTCATTATATGTATAATGAAAATTGTAGAAACTTGGAGATTATTCTTTCAATTCCATTTTTTCGCAAATGAAGGTACATAATGTGCAATTAGAGAACCTGATTTGCTAGATTCAATCTCATATGTAAATAGGTTTATTACAAATGGTAGTAATAATGTAATTTATTCCATCGTTTTCAAGGGTATATGCCTATGATGGGCGTATGCTCTTATTTTTAAAGATAATAGTAAGAATATTTTAAACTATCTTATTGCTTTTGAAAAAAATGGGGAGGTGCTATTTATGGGACGTTATACATTACAACGTTTCGCGTACATGATCATCACATTATTTTTAATCACAACTTTAACATTCTTTCTAATGAAGTTGTTGCCAGGTTCTCCACTTAAAAATCAGGAGAAATTATCACCTGCACAAAAAGAAATCATTTTAGAAAAATATGGCTTAAATGATCCGATACCAGTGCAGTATGTTCACTACATGAAAAATTTAGCTAAAGGGGACTTAGGGGTATCATTCCAATATGATAATCGTCCAGTAACAGATATGATTGTTGACCGCATAGGTCCATCTGCACAATTAGGTTTTCAAGCAGTTGTTTTAGGAACTTTTATTGGCTTATTACTCGGTATTGTTGCAGCGCTTCGTCCGAACACGTGGGCTGATTACGGGGCGACGTTCATATCGGTACTCGGAATGTCTGTACCGGGATTCGTTTTTGCGGCCCTATTACAATATTATGTAGCAGTAAAAGCGGGCTGGTTACCGGTAGCATTTTGGAAAGGATTCAGTTTCACAATCCTACCAACAATTGCATTGTCGGTAACTGTAATAGCAACAATTGCTCGCTTTGCACGTACCGAATTAATAGAAGTTATGCAAGCAGATTACATTTTAACAGCGAAAGCAAAAGGGATTAGTCAACCTGTAATTATTGTGAAACATGCACTGCGAAATGCTATGATTCCAATCATTACAATTTTAGGTCCATTGGTTGCGAACTTGTTGACAGGAACACTTGTTATTGAGCAAGTATTTGCTGTGCCAGGTTTAGGGGAACAATTCGTTAAGTCTATTCCATTAAACGACTATACAATTATTATGGGTACAACGATTTTCTATAGTGCAATTTTCATTCTTGTTATCTTTATTGTCGATATACTATACGGTGTAGTTGATCCTCGTATTCGTTTAGCGGGAGGGAAAAAATGATGAAAGATGTACAAAAATTATCGCCAGATTTATTTCAACCAGCAAATCGCAGCAATGCAGATAATGAAGTGATTGCTCGCCCGAGTGTGAAGTTTTGGGAAGATGTAAGAAGACGCTTGTTTCAACATAAAGGTGCAGTTTTTGGGATGATTATGCTCGCTTTAATTGTGCTATTAGCAATTTTCGGCCCGATGATGAGTAAATATTCTTATAAAGATCAAGATTTAAATCGTGCAAAATTACCGCCGAAAGTACCGGTTTTAGAGAAGATTCACTGGCTACCTTTTGATGGTGTAGACCAATATGGTGTAGATCAGTATGAGAAACATGATACTAAAGAATATTTCTGGTTTGGTACAGATGATCTTGGCCGTGACATTTGGACAAGAACGTGGGATGGAACACGAGTATCTTTATATATCGCATTCTTAGCAGCAGCAATTGATTTAGTGATTGGGGTTGCATATGGTGGTATCTCTGCATTCTACGGAGGCCGAGTTGATAACTACATGCAACGTTTCGTTGAAGTATTAAATGGTATTCCGTACTTAATTATCGTAATTTTAATGGTAATTGTAATGGATCCTGGTATTCTATCGATTACACTTGCGATGGCTCTTACAGGATGGATTGGAATGTCACGTGTTGTACGTGGTCAAGTATTGAAAATGAAAAATCAAGAGTATGTATTAGCATCACGTACACTTGGAGCGACAAACACACAATTGATTGTAAAACATTTAGTACCAAACTTAATGGGTTCTATCATTGTTATGACGATGTTCACAATTCCAAGCGCAGTGTTTGGAGAAGCTTTCTTAAGTTTTATCGGTCTTGGAATTCAACCACCGTTAGCATCATTAGGTTCTTTAGTAAGTGATGGATATAAATCAATTCAAACATATCCACATATGATGTTTATTCCAGCATTTGTAATTAGTATGTTGATTTTAGCATTTAACTTATTAGCAGATGGTTTACGTGATGCATTAGATCCAAAAATGCGTAAATAAAAGAAGAAAGGAGAGGGAATAATGAAAACTTTGTTAGAAGTAAAAGATTTACAAGTTTCGTTCGACACACATGCTGGTGAAGTACAAGCAGTACGCGGGGTTACTTTTGATTTGAAAAAAGGAGAAACACTAGCAATTGTAGGGGAATCTGGTTCTGGTAAGTCCGTTACATCTAAAGCGTTGATGGACTTAATTCCAAAGCCGCCAGGACGCATTAAGAATGGAGAAATTATTTTTGACGGCCGTGATTTAACGAAGTTGTCTGAAAAAGAAATGCAACAAATTCGCGGAAAAGAGATTGCGATGATTTTCCAAGATCCAATGACGTCGTTAAATCCAACGATGACAATTGGTAATCAAATTATGGAAGGTCTTATTAAACATCAAGGAATGAGTAAAGCTGATGCTCGTAAAGTTGCGTTAGAGCTAATCGACCTTGTAGGCATTCCAAATCCAGAAGCACGTCTCAAGCAATATCCGCACCAATTTTCAGGTGGGATGAGACAACGTGTTGTTATTGCGATGGCGCTTGCTTGTAATCCGAAATTGTTAATTGCCGATGAGCCGACAACTGCACTTGACGTAACAATTCAAGCGCAAATTTTAGAGTTGATGAAAGACATTCAGCAAAAAACAGAAGCGGCTATCATTTTTATCACGCATGATTTAGGTGTTGTTGCGAATGTAGCAGACCGCGTGGCTGTTATGTATGCAGGAAAAGTTGTCGAGATTGGAACAGTTGATGAAATTTTCTATAATCCGAAACATCCGTATACATGGGGATTATTAGCTTCTATGCCGAGCTTAGAAGGCGAAGAAGACGAGTTATATGCAATTCCAGGAACGCCGCCAGACTTATTAAAGCCACCAAAAGGTGATGCATTTGCAGCGCGTAATCCACAGGCGTTAAAGATTGACTTTGAAATGGAACCACCGTTATTCAAAGTAAGTGATACGCATTATGCAGCAACATGGCTGCTTCATGAACAAGCTCCAAATGTGGAGCCGCCTGAAATTGTCCAAAGACGTATTCGACAAATGAAAGCGGGTGAACAGCATGACTAATAATCGTGAAAAATTAATTGAAGTAAAAAATGTAAAACAATATTTTAACGTGAACGGCGGCGTTGTAAAAGCGATTGATGATGTTACGTTTGATATTTACCGCGGAGAAACATTTGGACTTGTAGGAGAGTCTGGTTCTGGTAAATCGACAACGGGAAGAACAATCATTCGTTTATATGATGCAACAGCAGGAGAAGTATTGTTTGACGGGGAAAATGTACACGGTAAGAAATCACGTACTGAATTAAAGAAATTTAACCGTAAAATGCAAATGATTTTCCAAGATCCATACGCATCATTAAATCCGCGTATGAGCGTTGGAGATATTATTGCAGAAGGAATTGATATTCACGGTCTTGCTAAAAACAGAGAAGATCGTATGAAGCGTGTATATGAATTGCTTGAGACGGTTGGTTTGAACCGGGAGCATGCAAGTCGTTTCCCGCATGAATTCTCTGGTGGACAACGTCAGCGTATTGGAATTGCAAGAGCGTTAGCGGTAGAGCCGGACTTTATTATTGCCGATGAGCCGATTTCAGCACTTGACGTGTCAATTCAGGCGCAAGTGGTTAACTTATTGAAAAAGCTACAAAAAGAAAAAGGTTTAACATACTTATTTATTGCCCATGATTTATCGATGGTAAAATATATTAGTGATCGCATCGGTGTTATGTATCACGGGAAAATCGTGGAACTTACAACGAGTGAAGAGTTATACGAGCATCCAATTCATCCGTATACAAAATCACTACTATCAGCAATTCCGCTTCCAGATCCAGATTATGAGCGCAATCGTAAACGTATCGTGTACGATCCGTCTCAGCACCAATATGGTAATGAAGAGCCGCAAATGCGCGAAATTCGCCCAGGACATTTCGTTCTTTGTTCAGAAGCTGAGTATAAAAAATATAAAGAAATCTATCAATAAGAGAAACCGAGCACATGAAAAATGTGCTCGGTTTTTCATTTTTTTCAAGAACAATTAAAAACAAAGAGGGAAAACAGAGTATTTCGCAAAAAAATATATCATAAAAATCTTTAGATTATATTCAGATAATTTAAATAAGTTGAAAATAACAAAAAAATTAATAAATACATTGTTTTTAAAAGAAGTAGGTGGTATAAAATGTTAACAGAAAATTTTCATAAAATAGAAAAATAAATATACAAATAATTGATTTGTATGTATAATATGAATTGTTAGAACTTAATTACTTTTTATTATTTTCAATGAAAGATCTAACATTTTGGAGGAGGGTATAATATATGAAGAAAAAGGTGCCGGTGCTACTTGCATCAACATTGACAGTAAGCATGATTCTAGGGGGATGCGGATATTCAAAAGATGATTCGCAGGCGAAAGCAAAAGGGGACACAAGTAATGCGAAGCAGGTAATCAATATGATTGAAACAGCTGAGCTTCCAACGATGGATACAACATTGACAACGGATGCAACATCTTCCAGCGTAATGAATAATACAATGGAAGGGTTATATCGTCTTGGAAAAGATCAAAAATTAGTTCCAGGTGTTGCCGAGTCGTATGAAAAATCACCTGATGGAAAGAAATATACATTTAAATTACGTAAAGATGCAAAATGGTCAAATGGGGACCCTGTAACAGCAAAAGATTTTGTGTATTCTTGGCAACGAGCAGTAAATCCAGATACAGCTGCAAAATCGTCTTACATAATGTTTGATGTGAAGAATGCAGAGAAGATTAATTTGAAGCAATTACCACCAGACCAATTAGGTGTAAAAGCAGTTGATGATTATACATTAGAAGTAGAACTAGACAATCCAGTTCCGTATTTTCTGAATTTAACAGTGTATCCGTTGTTCTATCCTCTTAATGAAAAATATGTGAAAGAACAAGGTCCGAAGCATGGACTAGAAGCAAATACAACATTGTATAATGGACCATTTGTATTAAGTGAATGGAAACATGAGCAAAGCTTCCAGTTAAAGAAAAATCCATCTTATTGGGATAATAAAACAGTTAAATTAGAGGAAATCAACTATAATATCGTAAAAGAGATAGGGACAGCGGTAAATTTATATGACACAAAAGCAGTTGACCGTGTTTATTTATCGGCAGAATTTGTGGATAAATATAGAAAAGATAGCGGTTTTAAAACGACAAGTGATCCAACAGTATATTTCTTACGTTTAAATCAAAAAAATCCAGTTTTAGAGAATAAAAATATTCGTAAAGCAATTTCTTTAGGGTTTGAGCGTAAAGCGATGGTAAATACATTATTGAATAACGGTTCAAAATCAGCTGGTGGTTTAATTCCAGAAGGCTTTGTTAAGAATTCTGACGGAAAAGATTTCCGTAAAGAAAATGGAAATCTTGTAAAAACTGATGCGAAAGAAGCGAAAAAGTATTGGGAAGCTGGTAAAAAAGAACTTGGGAAAGACACAATTGAACTTGAATTGTTAAACTCTGATATAGAATTATCAAAGAAAACAAGTGAATATTTAAAAGGTGAATTAGAAAAGAATTTACCAGGATTAAAAGTAAATATTAAATCACAACCTTTTGCACAAGTGTTAAAATTAGAAAAGAGCGGCCAGTTTGACATTTCATTTAGCGGTTGGGGACCAGACTATCCAGATGCAATGACATTCCTTGATATGTTTGTAACAAATGGTGCGCAAAATAAAATAGGTTACTCAAATGCTAAGTATGATGAAATCATTAAAAAAGGTAAACAAGATAGTTCAGACGTAAAGGCTCGTTGGAATAGTTTATTGAGTGCAGAGAAAATCTTATTCGATGATGCAGCGATTGCACCAATCTATCAACGTGGAAGAGCATATTTAGAGCGTGAAACAATAAAAGATCTTTACGTCAATAAATATGGTCCAGAGCTAAGCTTTAAATGGACTTCTGTAGGAAAATAATAAGCATAAAAAAAGAAGCAGGATTCGAATCCTGCTTCTTTTTTTAATACGTATGTTTTTTATAAATTCCTTTACCGCCAACTTGATTCCAGCCAGTTTGCACTTCGGCAGATTTATTTACGAATTTCATCTTGTCTTTCCGGCCAAATAATTTTTCCCCGATTCCATTCGTAATAATACCAATAGTTGCGGTAATCCCAATGACTAATGCTGCAACGATTACAAAATCAAGAAAAAAAGCCCCCATATGTAATCCCCCTTTGCACAAGTATACTTATATTGTATGTTGAAAAAGACGAAAAAAAAAGAATTGTTCGATAAAAAGATTGTATTTTCATAATTTGTATAGACAGCGGGAAAGCAGTTTGATAAAATAAAACAAGAACAAACGTTCCTTTATTTTCTTGCATACATACTTTTCTTACAAAATGCACATCTTTTGCATAACTTTTATGTATATTATGAAGAAAATTTATTGTATATTTCTTTCTTGTTCTATTGTATAATGATTATAGAAGTTACTTCTTTAAAATAATTATTTTTTTAGAGAGATTCGCTTGCAAATTTTGAAGTTCTTTATTTTTAGATAAGTAATCATGAGCAATACAAAATTTGTTTGAGTATAATTATAAAAATGTGAAATAGTACAGAATTTGTACTCTTTTAAGGAGAGTGAGTAATGTATGGTAACACTATATAGTTCTCCAAGTTGTACGTCTTGTAGAAAAGCGAAATTATGGTTAGAAGAAAACCATATTCCTTATACAGAACGTAATATTTTCTCTGATCCATTATCGATTGAGGAAATTAAAGAGATTTTACGTATGACGGAAAGTGGAACAGATGAGATTATTTCAACTCGTTCTAAAGTTTTTCAAGAATTGAATATTAATTTAGAATCTTTACCTCTTCAAGATTTATATAAGCTTATTCGCGATTATCCAGGTATTCTTCGTCGTCCTATTATCATTGATGAAAAACGCCTGCAAGTTGGTTATAACGAAGACGAAATTCGTCGTTTCTTACCACGAACAGTGAGAACGTTCCAATTGCGAGAAGCGCAGCGTCTTGTAAATTAATATAATATGAAAAAGGAACTGATTCCCACTCCTGCTTTAGCAGAATGGGCGAATCAGTTCCTTTTCATTTTGTACGGAGGAGAAACTGTACATTTCGTCAAACGACCGATATTGTAAGTAAATCCATTTTGATTATGCAACGCTATAAGTTGGTGCTATGAGAAAACAACATAACCGCTACTTGCTTTCTCCTTTTGTTTTAAATCCTGTCCGTGGCAGAAAAAGGCCCTGACCGCTTCTATGCATGGCCAGATACTCTCGTCCCCACAAAAAGAAAGAGGTTTTTTCTTTGTATTTATAGCAGACAGAAAAAGTCTGATCATAATCAACGATAAATAGTTCAAGTATTTCGCAGCTTTACTTGGTTTACAACCATTCCAACTAGTAGCACTGTAATCATAAAAAGAAAGGGAATGCTTGCCGTGAAAAGTGGTTTTGTCTCGAAAAATGATCTAAGATTTTCTTCATGTGCTACCATTCTGCCTGCCGTGTAAGCTAAGATTACAGCGCCGATATAGACGAGAAGAGGAAATCTTTCCATGCATAATAAAATAAGTTTACTTCCCCAAATAATGATAGGAATAGAAATGAGTAATCCGACAATAACTAATATAATATTTCCATGAGAAGCTCCTGCGATTGCAAGTACATTATCAAATCCCATAACAAGATCTGCAAAAACGATTGTTCGTACCGCCTGAAATAATGTTGTCTTTGCCTTAATATTAGAAAGATCATGGCTGTTATCTGTAAGAAGATTGATTGCAATGAAAGTGAGTAAAATGCCGCCTATTAATTGCAAAAAAGGAATATTAAGTAAATAAACGGCCATTATTGTGAGTAGGATACGTAATATGATGGCTAAACCAGTGCCTAAAACAATCGCCTTATTCCGTTCTGCCTCCGGTAAGTTTCGACTAGCGAGTGCAATGACTATTGCGTTATCGCCGCCTAATACAACATCGATACCAACGATGATAAAGATGGATGTGAGAAAGTCTAAATCCATTCAGTTTGCCTCCATTTACTCAGTCCTAATAGGAAGAAATATCGTCTATCAGGAGCGGATTTGTTTTCATTCACGTCATAGGTAAGAGAGAGATTTTGTTTATGTATCGTAAGCTTGTTTCGTTTACATCATATGCAGGAAAAAAGAATATAGGACAATCATTTCTGGTGATAGCATGTCCAATGTTTTTCCTAAAATAAGAAGAGGGGGATCCATGTTGATTTTTCAACGCTATAAGTTGCTGCAATGAAGAAAAACCATGCCCTGTACTTGCTTTCTCCCTTTGTTTTAAATCTTGCCCGTGGCAGAAAAAGGCCCTGACCGCTTCTATGCACGGCGAGATGCTCTTGCCCATCAAAAAGAAAGAGGTTTTGAGTTCGGTTTTTCAATTTGTATTCCTATACAGTAAAAATCGTTGCTCTATATAAACAAAAAGTTGGGTAAATGACTGTTTTTTTGGCAAATAAGGTGATTTTATTTCCATTCTGGCGCATCTTATCATAAAATGAGAGTACAAGATTCTAATTTTTTTGTAATATGATTGGGGATTCCCTTCATAACTATTCCAAACAGGAAGGGAGAGGTGCATTATGGATATTGAAAGAGTTAATGATCATACGATGAAATTTTATATCTCGTACATTGATATAGAAGACCGCGGATTTAACCGTGAAGACATCTGGTATAATCGCGATAAAAGTGAACAATTATTTTGGGAAATGATGGATGAAGCGCGTGACCATGATGACTTTTTTATAGATGGGCCGCTTTGGATTCAAGTGCAGGCGCTTGAAAAGGGAATTGAGGTACTTGTAACGAAGGCACAGCTTTCGAAAGACGGGCAAAAATTAGAACTACCAATTGGCCTTGATAAAATTATCGATATTCCTTTAGATGAGCGAATTGAATCGTTATTTGAACAGGAATTAGCAGAGGTAGAAGCAGGAGCAATTTTTAACGAAGATGGTACATTCGGTTTTTTAATTAAATTTGACGACTTTGAGCATGTTATTTCATTAAGTCATCGACTTATATTTGAAGAGATAAAGGATGAATTATATTCATTTGAAGACCGCTATTATGTATATGTTGAGTTTGATGAGGTAGTGCACGATGAAGAGGAAATTGACCGTATTTTAAGCGTGATTTTAGAATATGGAGAGGAATCTGCTTTAACAATTCATCGTGTTCGTGAATACGGAAAGCAAATTGTTGTTGAAGGGGCGCTTGAAACAATTCGTCATCATTTTTCTCCTGGAATGTAGGCCGATTTCCTTATAATGAAATCGGCTTTTTAAATGCGTATATACGAACAGTGATTGCAAGTAAGGGGGACGGGTATGAAAAATACGTTGAAGTTATTGTTCTTTTTAATTGGTTTATTTGCTGTATTTATTTCGTTGCGTTTGTTTATTGATGTAACATTTTATTCAGATGTAATTGGCATTAAAGATATTTCGTTTTTAGGAATTTTAAGTATTTTATTTACAATATCAGGGTTTCTAATTGGGTTTGTCATTTTTTTAGAAAATCGTCATCCCTCGAAAACATTAACTTGGTTAATTGTGCTTGGCATTTTTCCGGTAGTTGGTTTTTTTGCATATCTTCTGTTTGGACAAAATTTTCGAAGGAAACGAATGTTTCAAAAGAAAGCGCTTTTAGACGAACAAGCATTTTTACAGTATAAAGGGCATGAATACGATCAGGATCGTATATTGAAAAAGCATGGACATCAAGAATTATTGTTTCGGTTAGCTGATCGTCTAGGAGCATTAAATATTTCCTTTCATACGGAAACGAAAGTATTAACAAATGGGAAAGAGACATTTCAAGCTATTTTAGATGGATTGAAAAAGGCAAAGCATCATATTCATATGGAATATTATATTGTGCGTGATGATAAAATTGGCACAAAAATTAAGGACATCCTTATCGAAAAAGCAAAAGAGGGTGTGGTTGTTCGATTTTTATATGATGCTGTAGGGAGTTTTAAACTTTCAAACACATATATTGAAGAATTGAACAAAGCCGGTGTTGAAATGGTCCCGTTTTTTCCTGTGCGTTTTCCGATTTTAAATGACAAAATTAACTATCGAAATCACCGGAAAATTATTGTTGTTGACGGAAATGAAGGATTTGTTGGCGGTTTAAACATTGGGGACGAGTATTTAGGAGAAAATAAATATTTTGGTTTTTGGCGAGACACTCATTTATATTTACGAGGCGAAGCGGTGCGAAGTTTACAACTTATCTTTTTACAAGATTGGTTTTATATGACGGGGGAAGCTGTATTAACTCCTGATTATTTACAGGCGGATGTTGTAAACGGGGAAGAACAGGGAGGTGTGCAGCTCGTTGCAGGCGGACCTGATAATAAGTGGGAAACGATTAAGCATTTATATTTTGCGATGATTGCCTCAGCACGAAAATCAATTTGGATTGCAACGCCATATTTTATTCCAGATGATGATATTTTATCAGCATTAAAAGTAGCGGCGTTAGCAGGTATTGATGTTCGCTTGTTAATGCCGAGTAAACCGGATAAGAGGACTGTATTTTATGCGTCACGCTCTTATTTTCCAGAATTATTAGAGGCAGGCGTCAAAATATATGAATATGAAAAAGGGTTTTTACACAGCAAAGTTGTGATTGTTGATTCTGATTTGGCGTCAATTGGAACGGCAAATATGGATATGAGAAGTTTTCATTTGAATTTTGAAGTGAATGCTTTTTTATATGATACAAACAGTATTCGTAAACTTGTGACCGATTTTGAAGAGGATTTGCGGGTGTCGAATGAAATTCATGCCGATCGTTTTCATAACCGTCGTCTTGTGATGCGGATTGTGGAATCGACATATCGGTTATTATCTCCTTTACTTTAAAGGCTCATGGAAATGAGTCTTTTTTGCACTTGGGCAGGAACTCATTCCTCGTTGTCGAATAGTCCATACGGAAGAAAGGAGTGATTTTATGTTTATTGCAAAGAGAGAAAACGGGGAAGAAATTCATCTTCTTCATGGATGGAAGGAAAAGCAGCTTATGGTGTTACGGAAGAACGAGCGCTTTTTCTGTCCCATTTGTTACTTCGAAGTACAGCTGAAATTAGGAAAACAAAAGCAGTGGCATTTCGCTCATAAGAAATCACATAGCTGTAAAATTGAGTTTGAAAATGAATCAGCGTATCACTTGCAGGGGAAAGAGCAGTTATACAGATGGTTTCAGTCACAAGTTTATTCAGTAAAAATAGAGCACTATTTACCAGCGATTCAGCAGCGGCCTGATTTGTTTGTAACAATTGGGAATCGGCAAATTGCAATTGAATATCAATGCGCAACTTTATCAGAGAAGCAGTTGTTAAAACGAACGGAAGGGTATTGGAAAGAAGGGATTCAAATATTATGGATTTTAGGAGGGAATCAATTCAAACGTCACGGGGCATATTGGTTGTCGCTTTCCTCATTTCACTCATGCTGTGTGCAATATCACCCCAATCCATATCTCCTCTATTATTGTCCAGATGCAAAGGCCTTTTTCAAATGTAATCTTCTTTTACCCTTTTCCTCGTCTATCGTTTTTTCACATGCAATTTATTTTCCTCTTCATATCACTACATTCAAAACCCTTCTTACAACATCTCCCATTTCCATTCAACGTATAGAAAAAGAGTGGCTGAATAAAAAACAGCGCTTCCGAGCAAATAGCATTCATATGTGGAAACAAAGTGATCGCTCTTTTTTAGAGCTTCTTTATCAGCACAGCATATCTCCCTCTTGTTTTCCTGCTGAAATTGGTGTTCCTTTACCATCGCTTTTGGCATTTCGTACTCATTCTTTCGTATGGCAAGCTTATGTTTTAATTGAGCTATTAGGAAAATTTGAGGTTGGAGAGTATTTTTCATTGCATACTGTTTTTCGGTATGTTGAACGGCATAGGGGGATTCGTAGACGCTCTCTTCCATATTTTTCGCAAATATTTTGGCAGCAAGCAGTGAGAGAATATATGCAATTTTTATGTGTAATTGGGGAGATTGAGCAAGTAGATGTTTACAAATATCGAAAAATACGCTGTTTTATTGTTGCTAAAACAGAAGAGGAAGTGCAGAAATTTGATCGCTTATTTTTAACAGAGGCTCTTATACTTTTGGAAGCAAAGTACAACATGAGTGAAGGGAAAACGGATATAATAGAAAAGTACCCAGAAGGAATTACATAAGAAGAATCGAATTGTACTATATAAATACGAATTGAAAAAACAGCATAAAAACCCTTTCTTTTTAGGTGGACGAGAGCATCTGGCCATGCGTAGAAGCGGTCAGGGCCTTATTTTGCCACGTGTAAGATTTAAAACAAAGGGAGAAGGCAAGTAGCGGTCATGTTGTTTCTGCATAGCGGCGACTTATATGTTGAAAAATCAAAATGGATTTATATGGGATAGGAATAAGGAGGGTTTACAAATGAATGAACAAAAAACAGCAAAAGCATTGCCAGCGCGTAGTGAAATTGAAGTAGAAAACACGTGGCGCTTAGAAGATATTTTCCAAACGGATGCAGAGTGGGAAACGGAATTTCAAGCGGTGAAAGAATTATTACCAAAGATGACGGGATTTAAAGGCAAACTTGGAGAATCAGCAAATACATTGCTAGAGGCACTGCAATATGAAGATGAAATATCAATGCGTCTTGGTAAACTGTATACATACGCACATATGCGCTATGACCAAGATACAACAAATTCATCTTATCAAGCATTAAATGACCGTGCGAAGAGTTTGTATTCTCAAGTATCAAGTAATATGGCGTATATTGTTCCGGAAATTTTAACGATTTCAGAAGAGACATTACAATCATTTTTACAAGAAAGTAAAGAATTAAAGGTATATGAGCATGCATTAGAAGAAATTACGCATCAACGTCCTCACGTATTATCAGAGGCGGAGGAAGCGTTATTAGCGCAAGCTTCGGAGGTTATGAGTGCATCTAGTAACACATTTGGTATATTAAATAACGCAGACTTAAAATTCCCATCTATTCAAGATGAAAATGGGGAAGAGGTAGAAGTGACGCATGGACGTTATATTCAATTTTTAGAAAGTGATGATCCTCGTGTTCGTCATGATGCGTTTCATGCGGTATATGAAACGTATGGAAAATATAAGAATACATTTGCGAGCACATTAAACGGTGCAATTAAACGAAATAACTTTTATGCGAACGTCCGTAAATATGACTCTGCTCGCCAAGGGGCGCTGAGCAATAATAATATTCCAGAGTCTGTATATGATCAGCTTGTGGAAACAGTAAATGAAAACTTACATTTATTACATCGTTACATTGACATTCGGAAACGAGCACTTGGATTAGATGAATTGCACATGTATGATTTATACACACCGCTCGTACCAGAAGCGAAAATGAACGTCACGTATGAAGAAGCGCAAGATATCCTTTTACAATCATTACATGTACTTGGGGAAGAGTATGTTGAGATTTTAAAAGAAGCGTATGAAAATCGCTGGGTAGATGTATATGAAAATAAAGGGAAGCGAAGCGGTGCTTATTCATCTGGTGCATATGGAACAAATCCATATGTATTAATGAACTGGCATGACAATGTAAATAATTTGTTTACGCTTGCGCACGAGTTCGGTCATTCTGTGCACAGTTATTATACAAGAAAAACGCAGCCTTATGTGTATGGCGATTATTCGATTTTCGTTGCGGAGGTAGCGTCTACATGTAATGAGGCACTTCTCAATGATTACTTATTAAAAACGACAGATGATAAGAAGAAGCGCCTATATTTATTAAATCATTATTTAGAAGGCTTCCGTGGTACAGTATTCCGTCAAACAATGTTTGCTGAGTTTGAACATGTAATTCATCAAAAAGTGCAAGAAGGCCATGCAGTAACGCCAGATATGTTAACGGACATTTACTATGAGCTAAATAAAAAGTATTTCGGCGATAGCTTAGTAATCGATAAAGAAATTGGTTTAGAGTGGTCTCGTATTCCACATTTCTATTACAATTATTATGTATATCAATATGCGACGGGCTTCAGTGCAGCAACTGCTCTATCAAAACAAATTTTAGAAGAAGGTAAGCCAGCTGTAGAACGTTACATTAATGAGTTCTTAAAAGCAGGAAGCTCTGACTATCCAATTGAAGTATTGAAAAAAGCTGGTGTTGATATGACGTCATCAGAGCCTGTAAAGGAAGCAATGCAAGTATTTGAAGAGAAATTAAATGAATTAGAAGCACTTCTATTTGAAGAGAAGTAGAAAGAAACGAGAGTCGCATGACTCTCGTTTTTTGTCCCGCTCTAACGGCTAGAATCTCCGGTCGTTTCGCTCCCTCGGACGAGGCAAAAAGCGCCTCTTTGTCAGGGGCGTGGGTGTCCTGCGATTCTGAGCAAGCCGCTTCCGCTTTTCTAAAGAGATAGGTGGGGGATGAAAAACCCCCCACTGATGGAAGTTTCACTGTATTTAAAATCCTTTAAAACGCTTTTGGCTACTGAAATAAGATACAGTGAATATAATTGCTCCAAATAAAAGGGGAAGTGATAAAATGAGCGGAAACACTTGTAATAATGAAAGAACGTATAAACAAAAAAGGAGAAAAACAATACAAAGGAGTAATAAAAGATAGGATTTTTTCAATGAAATCCCTCCTAAAAAGATTCTTTATAAATTGTATTCTAAAATGAAAACGTTTAGAATGTGACAGAAATGTGAAATTCGACAAAAAAGGTTGTCATCTGACGTCGAATCTTGTAATATAATAAACGTGAACGAATTCACATACAAACATATACCCCTTTGTTTGAACGTGAAAATTTCTCCCATCCCCTTTAATATTTTTATAAGCCGTAAAGAAAACGACCTAGTGTTTTACACTAGGTCGTTTTCCTTTGTAATCCATTTCCAATAACGTTCTCGTTTTATATCAATCATGCGTACTTTTCTCTTCAGTAACAATTTTTTCATTTCTCGTTCTGTTTCATTTTCAGAGTAATTATAAATAAAAGCAATTTCTTTTGTTGACATAAACTGAACATGCTCTAGTAATATTTCTAGAGAAGGAAGTGGCTGTGGCTCAATTTCTTCTTTCACAATTTCTTTTAATACTTGTACGTATACATCGTAACAATAAATACCGCCAATTTTAATTCCTTCTTCGTTTGAGTTTGCGTGAAAGAAAACGAGAGAAGGAATTTCTGTAATGTGCATTTCATTCGTAAATTTTAAATCACATTGAAAGGCTTTTGTCGCGCTTACAGAATGTAAATCTTGTTTGAATTCTTCCACATCAATTCCACTTTGCTTCGCACATGTGAGCAGCGTATCTATGTTAGGCTTTGCTATATTTTCAAGTAAAATGTACTCTTGTAGTTTTCGTAAAAATTTCGAACCTGCTTTTCGACCTTGTAATTCTGCTGCTTTAATTGCAATTGAAATGATATATGGAGTGGAAGCGCCGCTGTGCATATATACTTTTCCGTCGCAAGAAAACCCTTGTAAACTTGTTGTTTTCTCCCACACAAATCGAATATTAGCAGGTTTATTCCATTTGTGTGATGGGGAAATAGCCCCTTCTACTTTACCGGTAACGATGTGACGGAGTGAAAAGTATTTTCCATATTCGAGCCATAATTTAATTATTAATGGATCAATGTCCCAACAATCTTTACATAGTGGATCAATAAATAAATATGCTTCTACAGACTTAGGCTCACATTTTGAAGGAGAGATTGGTACAGTATATTTTGTTTCCTGTTTATCCATTAAGCTTCACCTGTTTCGGGAGTGTTCACCATATGCTGTGCAGTTAATGTCAAACGTTCAAATATAAAATCACGAATCGGTCCATGTACATCCGTATCATCCATCGCTTGCTCCATACAGGAGAGCCAGGCTTTTGCCCGCTTTGGTGTAATTTCGAATGGCAGATGGCGAGCGCGTAGCATTGGATGACCATGCTCTTCTGTATAAAGGCTCGGTCCTCCTAAATATTGCGTTAAAAATTGTTTTTGCTTCCTAGCAGTTTCTGTTAAATCGTCTGGGAAGATGGGAGATAAGTCAGGGTGTTTACTGACATAGGAATAAAATGTATCGACTAATCTTGCAATGCCTTGTTCACCGCCAATTGCTCCAAATGGTGTCGTTGGTTGCTTGTTCATCCTTGTAACTCCTTTTTCCATCAAATGTATATATCTATCCTCGCTATGATTTGTAGTAAGACAAAGAGATAGGCGAGAGATAATTGTAAGTAAGAGCCCGATTGGTTCAACTAACCTCTTGTGAGGAAAAACGTCTCACAAGAGGAAGTTTCACTTTATTGTAGCAACGGATTGTCATGAAGAGCAAATAAATAGCTCTCAATCAATCCTTTGCTAGTTTATTGCTCTTTTTGCTCTTTGGCAAGAAAAAAGCGTTGTACTTTATTTTTTGTATGTCTGATAGGAATATTATGCTCCTTTAAGAAAGAGGAAAATGCTGCTTGTCCAGCCTGTTCATCGCTTACTTCATATTCAATTTCATAATCATCATGCTCGTAATAAAAACTATGATCGAATACGAGTGTACCGCCTTCAAATGTTGTTTCTGCTCGTTCTGTTGTTAAGCTTCCCATATACTGTAGTGAAGAAACAGGAATTTGTAGCTTTTCTAATTGCTTAGAAACGGCACCCTCGATTACTTTATTTGTTTCAATCATTATGTGAGCTTCTTCTTCTGTTAACGTTTGATGTGTCTCTAATAAGCCGATCTCTGCTGGCTGTTTGAGTGTTAGCGTATACGTATTATTTTTATGGCGAATACGAAGGGCAGAACCGGCGTTTTTTAATGAAAATGCTGGCGTTTCGAAATAATGATTGACTTGTTTTGCAAATGTTGTAATGGAAAATGCGTGACATAAAGAATGGAATTCTTCTTTTGTTACTATATTTTTAAATTCAATTTCAATTTCTTGTTTCATATGTACGCTCCTTTTGTGAAATATCTGTTATTCATTATCGCTTTTTCTTAAATTTCAATCAATGTTTTATTTGTTTCAGTGTATGTTATGTTACAATGAAAATGTTGATTATGACAGGAAGTAGGATATGGAGGAGTTAAAGTATGCAAAATAAAATTCAAGTTAAGAGCGTAGAAAAAAGAGAGAATGCTCTTATTTTTTGTGC
Organism: Bacillus cereus group sp. BfR-BA-01380; assembly: GCF_022663535.1. GTDB lineage: Bacteria > Bacillota > Bacilli > Bacillales > Bacillaceae_G > Bacillus_A > Bacillus_A cereus_BB. The sequence goes on from NZ_JAKUFS010000012.1 coordinate 70,447, forward strand.
AGAAAATACGGAGCTATGTGTAGAAAAATTAAAAGCACGTAGTCATGTACTTGTGGATTCAGACAATTTATCATTTTTATATATTTTAGAGAATGAAACATCTTTTATTTACATAAGCATCCTGCATACGTTTTGGGAAGAATTAAAACTTGCAATGCAGAATGACGAAAAAATGTTTGTTCGTATTCAAGACGTTGAAATTGAATTAGAACAAATGAAAGAAGAATTAGAGTATTTAATTGGAAATATTGAAGGAAATGCAAATTACGGTGAGGAACTCGTAAATGAAGTAGAAAGAGTGTTTCTGTAAAGGGAAGCTTTCAGCGGGATAAAAGAAACTGATTTGTTTTGGTGGTGGTTACATTGGATCGAAATTGGGAAGAATTTTTAGCCCCTTATCATCAAGCTGTAGGAGAATTGAAAGTAAAATTAAAAGGAATGCGTTCTCAGTTTGAAATGTTGGCCGAACATTCGCCGATTGAGTTTGTAACAGGTAGAGTCAAATCTGTTGCAAGTATTATTGATAAAGCAGAAAAACGAAACATTTCGCTCAGTCGTTTGCAAGAAGAGATGCAAGACATTGCGGGGCTTCGGATGATGTGCCAATTTGTTGATGATATTAAGCCAGTTGTAGAGTATTTACGAAAACGTAACGATTTTGAAATTGTCGAAGAACGCGATTATGTGACGCAAAAGAAAGAAAGTGGATATCGCTCCTATCACGTTGTTATTAGTTACCCTGTGCAAACGATTCGCGGAGAGAAAAAAGTGTTAGTTGAAATTCAAATTCGAACGTTAGCAATGAATTTTTGGGCAACAATAGAGCATTCTTTAAATTATAAATATCGTGGACGCTTTCCAGAAGATATTAAAGTGCGTTTGCAGCGCGCAGCTGAAGCCGCTTATTTATTAGATGAAGAGATGTCTTCGATTCGTCTTGAAATTAAAGAAGCACAAAAGATTTTTTCGCGCAAGAAAGAGACGAAGGAAACAGAATAATAAACTAAAGGGTGTTGGGCGATGAAATTTGCAATTATGTCAAAGGGAGATCAATCATCAAATGCGCTTATGAGTACGATGACCGAGTACTTATGTGATTTTGAATTTACAATGGATGAAAACGAGCCAGATATTGTAATTTCCGTTGGAGGAGACGGAACGTTGCTGCATGCGTTTCATCGCTACCAGAATCGGTTAGACAAAACAGCATTTGTCGGGGTACATACTGGGCATTTAGGATTTTATGCAGATTGGTTACCGACAGAAGTTGAGAAGCTTGTCATTGCGATTGCGAAAACGCCTTTTCAAGTTGTTGAATATCCATTATTAGAGGTCATTATTCGTTATATGAATGGGAATAAAGAATCACAATATTTAGCGCTAAATGAAGCAACGGTAAAAAGCAGTGAAGGAACACTTGTTATGGATGTAGAAATTCGCGGTGAATATTTTGAAACATTTCGCGGCGATGGTCTCTGTATTTCAACACCTTCTGGTAGTACTGCGTATAATAAAGCGCTGGGCGGTGCCATTATTCATCCATCGTTGGAAGCAATTCAAATTACAGAAATGGCGTCTATTAATAATCGTGTTTTCCGTACGGTCGGATCTCCTCTCGTATTACCGAAACATCATACGTGTGTGTTAAAACCAGTTAGAGGAATGAACTTGCAAATTACAATTGATCATTTAGCAATGGTTCACCAAGATGTTAAATCAATTCAATATCGGGTCGCAAATCAAAGGGTTCGATTTGTTAGATTTCGCCCATTTCCATTTTGGAAGCGAGTGCGTGATTCATTTGTCGCGGATCAGTAAGGAGAAATTTATAGCAGCGGTCCGGGTTTTTTCTGCCATATGCAAGGGTGAAAACAAAGGGAGAAAGTGAGTGCAGGTCATGTTTTGCTCTGCATAGTAACGATTTATATGTTGAAAAATCAAAATGAATGTATATAGTTAGCCTGGCCATCGGGCTCGTACGGGCGGTTTTACATTGTGAGCACACCATTAGAGAGGGTTAGAAGAGAGCTATGCAATTGAGAAGGTTTACTTTAACGTGGTGTATAACAAAAGCGGATGAAGGAATACTTATTCGCGATTTTTTAAAAACGAAAGGTATTTCAAAGGCAGCGTTAACAGATATTAAGTTTCATGGCGGTGCGATTGAAGTAAATGGACATCATGTAAATGTACGTCATGTTTTGCAAGAAGGTGAAAAGTTAGTAGTATGTTTCCCACCTGAGCAAAGAAGTGAAGGGATGCTAAGTGAGAATATCGCTCTTTCAGTTGTGTATGAAGATGATTCGGTCCTTGTTATTAATAAACGGCCCTATATGTCAACAATTCCGTCAAGAGAGCATCCAAGCGGGAGTGTAGCAAATGCTCTTTTGTATTATTATGATCAGCAAAATCTGGCAAGCACAGTACATATCGTAACGAGGCTTGACCGGGATACATCTGGTTTAATGTTAATTGCTAAAAATCGTTTTATCCATCATTTATTATCGAAGCAACATCAGCAAAAACAAGTGAAAAGAACATACGAAGCGATTGTTCATGGAACGATAGCAGAGGATAGCGGAACAATCGATGCTCCAATTGCACGAAAAGAAGATAGCATTATTGAACGCATAGTGCGTAAAGATGGACAGCGAGCTGTGACTTATTTTCATGTGCAAAAAAGATTGAAAGATAAAACGCATGTAGCGCTTCAATTAGAAACAGGGCGTACGCATCAAATTAGAGTACATATGGCGCATCTTGATCATGCGTTACTTGGTGATGATTTGTACGGCGGGAAAACAGATGAAATAAAGCGGCAAGCACTGCATAGTACAAATTTAACATTTTATCACCCGATATTAGAAAAGCAACTAACATTTTATGCGGAGTTGCCGGCAGATATGAAAAAGCTGATGGAATAGCAATTAAATAGACTAAACTAAGAAGAGGATATTATGTTCAATATATGAGCATATATCCTCTTTTCTTTTACTTTTTAATTAGCACCTACATTGCCCCAATTTTTTCTCTGAGTACAAAAGAAGGTTTATTTCAGCTATGGATTCCCTTGGGATTTGTAGTAGTATTTTTTTACTTGTTTCGTAGCAAAAGAAACCATCCATCTAAAATGAAAGCGAGTATTTTAGGACTTTGCATAGCATTATATCAGTTAATTTTTCAATATGTTGGGTAGTTTTGTTATTCAACTAACTGATGCAATAGTAATTTAAGAGCTGCGATTGTAGCTCTTTTTCTTATGCAGCTAACGGTGCAGTTTAGTGGAAGAAGGATTTTAATTTACTATGATGAAATATATAATCAAGATAAAATCTAAGAAGGAGGTTTAAATACTATAAAAAAATGTTTTGTAGAATGAATGTAAGGGAGGAGAGCTAACTTGGAAATCACAACAGAAAGATTAATAATTAGACCTTTTAAGAGTACTGATTTACAGGATGTATTTGCTATTTATAATAATGATGATACATGTAAGTTCCTATTACATAATAAGTGGACTCATGAAGATATGCAGAAAAGATTTAATAAGAAGCTAGCAAACAATGTACTCACTAAAGAATCAATATTAAGTTTGGCAGTTATATACAAGACTAAAGTAGTTGGTGATCTATCCGTATGGTACACAGATATGAAAGACACTGTTGAAATTGGTTATAGTTTTTCAAATGAAGTAGCTGGGAGAGGTTTGGCAACAGAAGCAGTAAGTAGTTTGGTATTTAAATTATTTGATGATTTTAATGTACATCGTATACAAGCTAATCTTGATGCACGTAATACAGCTTCACAAAAATTGTGTGAACGAATAGGCATGAGAAAGGAAGCCCATTTCATACAAGATTTTTGGAATAAAAATGAATGGACAGATAGTATTGTATATGGAATGTTACCCTCCGATTTGTAGTAATAGACTTAGTGATTTTTATTATGCTAACGGGTGCGTTAGTTGAATAACAAAGGGCATATTATATATGACTAATATGCCCTTTAATTTAGTAACCTTTTTTTAATTTAGGTCTTGATAATCTTTATTCCATCAACTTTTTTTAGTCAATAGAGCGGAATTTCTCCGGTACAAACGGCATCGAAGAAGGAACAGAAAGCGTCTCCATTTCTGGATAACGAAGTCCAGTTAATTTCCCGCCAAATACTGATCCAGTATCAATATTCACGGTATGATTGACGAATCGAGGCTCTTGGACAGGTGTATGTCCATATACAATCCAAGCATCCCCAGTATAATGCTTCGCCCAGTCACGGCGGACAGGAGAACCATCAGGGTGCTTTTCGCCTGTAATGTCACCGTACAAGACGAAAGTTTGAACTTTCTTATCACTTCTCCCGATATAATCTTGGCGAATACCAGCGTGACAAACAACGAGTTTTCCGTTATCTAGGACGTGATAGAGAGGTGACTGTTCGTAAAGGTCAATAAATTTTTTTTGTATTATTTTTTGCTCACGTGTGTTTAATGCTTCGTATTCTGCAACGGTTGTTTCTAGGCCATGTGTCACCTGCACCTTGCGCCCAAGAAAGTAACGATATAATTTATTGCAATGATTCCCAGGGGCATAATATGCTTCTTTTCTATGTATGACAAGTTCCCACACGATTTCAATCATGCGAAGAGAATGAGGACCACGGTCTGTAATATCGCCTACAAAAGCAAGCTGTCGTTTTTGCGGATGAACAGGTAATCCGCTATCCCATGTATAACCAAGCTGCTTTGTTAATGCTTGAAACTCCTCTAAACAGCCATGAATATCTCCAATAACATCATACTTCATATGAAATCACCTACTCTTTTTTTGATTAGTATACCGCTATGAAGGAAAAAAACCATATCCACTCGGATATGGTTTAATCAAACATAAATTTCTTCGTTCGTGACTGCACATTTAGAATGAAGCCAATTGCAATCATATAGGTGAGCAAGGAACTACCACCGTAGCTTAGAAGTGGTAATGTAATACCAGTAATAGGAAGTAGTCCGATTGTCATACCGATATTTTGGAATACTTGGAATGTAAACATCCCGATTGTTCCTGCGCATATATAACTGCCATATGGATCATTACTTTCTAACGCAATGTGAATCATACGATAAATCAATAAGAAGAAGAGTGAAATAACGACGCTTCCTCCTAAAAATCCAAACTTCTCAGCAATATTTGTAAAAATAAAATCCGTATGAGGTTCAGGGAAGTATACTTGTCCATTTGCCCAGCCTTTTCCATATAACTCACCTGATCCGGTCGCTAAAAGGGCCTGAGTTAGCTGATAACCTTGTGTTGGGTATTCATAAGCTGCTAACCAGCCATAGAAACGATCTAATTGATACTCTTGTAAAATATGTGCTTTAAAAAATGCTGTGTGTGCAAAGTAAATATACACAAGTGTTGCACCAACTGCAGTGACAATACCAGCTAAACCGAAAATAAAACGCCAGCGAACGCCGGATACTAGAATCATGGCTGCAAGCATTGCTGAAATTACCATCGTATTTCCTAAATCCGGTTCTTTTGCAATTAATAATAGCGGTGGTAAACTTGCTGCAAATATTTTTCCAAGCAAGAGCATATCTTCTCGAGGTGTTCGAACTACATATTTTTCATTATGATCTACGATAAGACGGCCAACGACAAGAATTAAAAAGAGTTTCATGATTTCTGAAGGTTGGAAATTACCGATACCTGGAAGTGAATACCAAGCTGTTGCCCCTTTAATTGTTACCGAGCCTGGAACATGAAGCTCGAGTCCAAGAAGAAGAACCATTGCGAATCCGTATAAATACCAGCAAATTTGTTTATAACGATCAAAGTCGACCACCATAATTGCAACAATTGCAATCGCACCAATTATATACCATTTAATTTGCTGTGCAACGAAATTAACCTTTTGTAGATTTGGTGGTAATGAAGGCTGTGCACTTGCGATGGCAAAGCAACTTACCGCAGCAATTGCAAGTACAATTAGTATTAAAACGTAATCTATTTGATAGCGAGAATTTTTATCTTTCACCGTACTGTATTCCTTTCTATTACTCATTGTTATTAAAAAACGACACTATTACCATCTTAGCCGATTTTTTGGTGTTTGCAAATATGTTGTTTAGATTTAGGGAGAGAATGTAAGATGTTGGGACAAGAAATGTATCATATGGAAGCTTATGTGACTTTTATCCCGCTATTCGTGGGCAGTAATACTCCCGCCTCAAAATTCAGCGGAAGCATTGTCCAGTTCCAGTGGCTAGAATCTCCGGTCGTTTCGCCCCCTCGGATGAGGAAAAGAGCGCCTCGTGCTCCAACGTCCTGCGATTCTGAGCGAGCCGCTTCCGCTTTTCTTAAGAAGTTAGGCGGGAGATCAACTGCCCGTAAAAGCCCGATTGGTGAGGGCTGATTAAAGTTTCACTTTATGTAAGAACCTGCAAAATGTTTTGTTAGCTACAAATATATAAAGCAGGATTGTGATACTTCTGTATTGAAATATGGTAGAAAATGATTTTTTATTTTGCCTTATAGATAATTTATGATATTATAAAAATAGTATCAGGTACTAATAACTACTGTTATTTATGAAAATAGGAGGATAAATACATGGATCTTCTCAATCTAAAAGGAAAAAATATTGTCGTAATGGGTGTTGCAAATCAACGAAGCATCGCTTGGGGTATTGCTCGTTCATTACATAGCGCAGGAGCAAACTTAATTTTCACATATGCTGGAGAGCGTTTAGAAAAAAATGTTCGCGACTTAGCAGAATCATTAGAAGGACAAAATTCACTTGTATTACCATGTGATGTAACAAATGATGAAGATATCGCAAACTGCTTCCAAACGATTAAGGAAGAGGTTGGAATTATTCATGGACTGGCTCATTGTATTGCATTCGCAGAACGTGATGATTTAAAAGGTGAGTTCGTTGATACATCTCGTAATGGTTTCTTATTAGCTCAAAATATTAGCTCATTCTCTTTAACAGCTGTGTCAAGAGCAGCGAAAGAAGTGATGACAGAAGGCGGAAGCATTGTTACATTAACATACCTTGGCGGAGAACGCGTTGTATCAAACTACAACGTAATGGGTGTTGCCAAAGCATCGTTAGAAGCGAGTGTAAAATATTTAGCAAATGACTTAGGAAAGCATAACATCCGCGTAAACGCAGTATCTGCAGGACCAATTCGCACATTATCTGCAAAAGGTGTTGGCGACTTCAACAGTATCTTAAAACAAATTGAAGAACGTGCGCCAATGCGTCGTAACGTAACGCAAGAAGAAGTAGGAAATACAGCGTTATTCTTATTCAGTGACCTAGCGAGCGGTGTAACTGGAGAGAATATTCATGTGGATTCTGGGTATCATATTTTAGGGTAATCAAAAAAAGCTTAAAGGATTTAAATCCTTTAAGCTTTTTTTTGTTTGGATACAGCATCCATACTCGTTATATGTCATTCAAACAAGTTCACTGTCACTAAACAAAAGTTTTACTGTACATATGGGACTTGTAGACTGAATATAATAAATTTGGGATCGACAAGGCGAGTTAATAACGGAAGAGGGGATGTTATGTCTATTCAGTTGTTTGTTCCTCATTTCGAGATAGATGAGTGTTTGGAAGAAATAAGATTATGCTTAGAAAAGGGCTGGACAGGACTAGGATATAAAACGGTTGAGTTTGAAAATGAGTGGAAACGATATACGGGACTGCCTAATGCACATTTTATTAATTCAGCCACAGTTGGTTTACACTTGGCCGTGAAAATATTGAAAATGGTTCATAATTGGAATGATGGTGACGAGATCATTTCTACACCGTTGACCTTTGTTTCTACTAATCATGCAATAGTTTATGAAAATATGAATGTAGTCTTTGCGGATGTCGACCAATATCTTTGTTTGGATCCAAAGGACATTGAAAAGAAAATTACAAATAAAACGAGGGCAATTATGTATGTGGGACTAGGCGGAAGCACAGGACAATATAAAGAAATCTTAAGCTTATGTAATCAATATAATTTACGCTTAATTGTTGATGCCGCTCATATGTCTGGTACAAGATTAGATGGTGAAATCCCAGGGAAAGAAGCAGATGTTATGGTTTATTCTTTTCAAGCAGTAAAGAATCTTCCTACAGCTGATTCTGGCATGATTTGTTTTAAAGATGATCAATGCGACAGTCTGTGCCGAAAGTTAACGTGGCTTGGAATTAACAAAGATACATTTGAAAGGGTAGGAGATAAAGGATCTTATAAGTGGAGGTATGATGTTGAATATTTAGGATATAAATACCATGGCAATTCGATTATGGCGGCCATCGGTTTAGTTCAATTGAGGTACTTGGATCAAAATAATGCTTACAGACGCCAAATCGCTCAGTGGTACAATCAAAAATTCCTTCATCATCCTGAAAAATTAAAAAGAATTCCTATACCGGCGGGATGTGAGTCATCAAATCATTTATATATTATTGAAGTGAAGAATAGAGATGAGCTTTTACTGGCATTAAATCAAGTTAATATATATCCAGGTGTGCATTATAGAGATAACACGAACTATAATTTATACGCTTATGCTCAAGGTACTTGTCCGAACTCTCACAGGGTAAGTGAGCACATTTTATCGCTTCCTATACACATGAAACTTTCAAAAACGGATGTAGATTATGTGTGCGAGCAGGTCATTAAATATGCTAAGGGCTAGGAGGAATTGATTTGTTCAGTAGCTTTATAGAAAATGATGAATTAATTTTGCGTGAAATTGAGGAAAAAGATGTTGAAATGGTAAGGATTTGGAGAAATCAAGATCACATAAGAAAATATTTTATTAACAGCGGTGTAATAAATGGAGATCAGCAAAAAAGGTGGTTTGTCGCTTATGAGAATAACGATAATGATATGATGTTTATAATTGAAGAAAAAGTTAATTTGCAAAAACCGATTGGTGCCGTTGCTTTATATAACATAGATTTCCATAATCAATCTGCAGAATTTGGGAGATTAATGATAGCGGATAAAAGGGTGCATGGTAAAGGGTATGGTAAAAAAGCAACCCAGCTGGCATGTAAATATGGATTCGAAAAATTTTCGCTATCTAACATATATTTGGATGTGTTTTTTGATAATGTAGCAGCGTTAAAAATATATAGGGATATAGGTTTTACAGAAGTTTCAAGGACTTCAGATTTAATAAGAATGGTATTAAATAAAAAACATTTTAACAACTAATATATTGAATTTATAATTTTTATATAAGAATAACTAATTTTGACATAAGGTGTTTTTTATTGAGCTCATAGTCTATGTTTTACATGAGAGAAACATATAGAGGATTTCATTGTTATATAGGGAGGGAAAAAAATGAAGGGAATTATACTAGCAGGGGGAACGGGATCACGTTTGTACCCCATTACAAAGGTGACCAATAAGCACCTGCTTCCCGTTGGTCGTTATCCAATGATTTACCATTCTGTGTATAAGTTAAAAGAATGTAATATTGAGGACATTATAGTGATCACGGGTAAAGAGCACATGGGAGACGTTGTAAATTTTCTCGGCAGCGGAATGGAGTTTGGAGTATCTATCACATATAGAGTACAAGAAAAAGCCGGAGGGATTGCACAAGCATTGGGACTTTGTGAGGCATTTGTAGGAAACGACAAGATGGTTGTCATTTTAGGTGATAATGTGTTTTCTGATGCATTGAAGCCATATGTCGAAAAGTACAAAAAGGAAAAAAAAGGAGCGAAAATTCTATTAAAAGAGGTGGATAATCCTCAGAGGTTCGGAGTTCCAGAAATTAAAGGAGAACATATTATTGCAATTGAGGAGAAACCGAAAGTTCCAAAAAGTTCTTATGCAGTGACGGGGATATATATGTATGATTCTCATGTGTTTCAGTATGTGAAGGATTTAAGACCTTCTGCTCGAGGAGAACTCGAAATAACTGATTTAAATAATGCTTATATTAAAGAAGGAACGCTAACATACGACATTTTTGAGGGATGGTGGACTGATGCGGGTACGCACAGTTCTCTCTACCATGCCAATACGCTCGCAAAAGATATACGCCTGAGAGAGGAGGAAGATGCATAGAATGAAGCGGATTAAAACGTTATTTACTGATGTAATATTAGTAGAGCCTACTATATACCGAGATCATAGAGGTTTTTTTAAAGAAAGCTTTAATGAAAAAGTATGGGAGAAACAAAAAATTCAATACCAATTCATTCAAGATAATATTTCTGAATCTTCAGATCCGGGTACAATAAGAGGTCTTCATTTTCAACTGAATCCAAAAGCACAAACAAAGCTGGTGCAAGTTGTAAAAGGAGTTATTTATGATGTGATAGTAGATCTGCGAAAGGGTTCACCAACGTATAAAAAATGGCAAAGCTTTATTTTAAGCGAATATAATCATCGACAGTTACTTGTGCCAAAAGGATTTGCTCATGGTTTTTGTACTTTAGTTCCCAATTCCATGGTTATGTATAAGGTAGATGAATATTATGCGCCAGAATATGATAGTGGGATTAATTGGAAAGATGAAGAACTTGGAATTGCTTGGCCATTTAACAATCCCATTTTATCTGAAAAGGATAAACACTTGCCTTTTGTTAATGAGGAACAATATAATTTTACATTTGAGGAGAAAAAGATATGAATATCCTAGTAACAGGAGGAGCTGGATTTATTGGCAGTAATTTTGTGAAATTTCTGGTTGGAAAGTATCCAGACTACCGCATTGTAACCTATGATTTATTAACTTACAGCGGGAACCTTATAAATTTGAAAGATGTAATGGATTGTAATAATCATATATTTGTGCACGGAGACATTCAAAACCGTGAGCTTTTAGAGTATGTAGTTCATACGGAAAGAATTGATTTTATTATTAATTTTGCCGCAGAATCACATGTTGACAGAAGCATTATAGAACCTCAATTATTTTATCATACAAATATTTTAGGAACGATTACCTTGTTAGAAGTAGCAAAAAAGTATAAAATTAAAAAATTTATTCAGATCTCAACTGATGAAGTATATGGTTCATTGGGTGAAACAGGTTATTTTGTTGAGAATACTCCTCTAGCACCAAATAGTCCCTATTCTTCAAGTAAAGCAAGCGCTGATTTAATTGTATTATCTAGTTATAAGACGTATGGATTAAATATTAATATTACTCGTTGTTCTAACAATTACGGTCCTTATCAATATCCAGAAAAACTTATCCCGCTTATGATTACAAATGTCCTAGAAAATAAAACATTACCTATATATGGGACAGGAAAAAATATCAGGGACTGGTTACATGTATATGATCATTGTACTGCAATTGATTTAGTTCTGCATAAAGGGAAGAAAGGTGAAATCTATAATATTGGTGCGAGTACTGAGAAGCGGAACATTGAAATAGTAAAACTCATTTTAGAAAAGTTAGGAAAAACGAAAGAATACATCACATTTGTGAAAGATCGCCTTGGGCATGATTGGCGATATGCTATTAATGCAAATAAAATCAAGAAAGAACTTGGTTGGGTCCCAGTGTATACATTTGATAAAGGGATAGAAGAAACAATTCAATGGTATGTGCATAATGAAAGTTGGTGGAAGCCATTAAAACACGGCAGTAGCCTTTAATAGGTGTGAAAAATGAAGAAAATTGTAATCACAGGAGCAAAGGGCCAATTAGGAAGACAATTTTCCAAAGATTTTTTGTCTTCTTCATACGAGGTATACTCTTTAGGGAAAAACGAAATGAATGTAGTGAATTATGAAGAGGTGTGCAGTGTCTTAGAAGAATTGAGTCCTAGTATTATAATTCATTGTGCAGCCTATACAAAAGTAGACTTAGCAGAAATTAACAAGGACGAAGTGTTTTTTGTAAATGCAACGGGAACAAGAAACATAGCCATTGCAGCGGAAAAGATAAAAGCAAAACTTATCTATATAAGTACTGATTATGTATTTAATGGCAGGAAAGGCACAGAGTATAATGAATTTGATCCTCCTTCCCCTATAAATGTGTATGGTGCATCAAAGTATGTAGGGGAGAATTTTGTTCAAGAGTTTCATACCCGATATTTTATCATCAGGACTTCTTGGCTATATGGGAAATATGGGAAAAATTTTGTGGAAACTATGCTTAATCTAGCTAAAGTGAATAGATCAATAAGGATTGTGAATGATCAATATGGGTCGCCAACTTACGCGAAAGACTTAGTGAATTGTGTAAGAAGATTAATGGGGACAGACCTGTATGGAATTTATCATGTTTCAAATGAGGGCGTATGCAGTCGATACGAATTTGCAAAAAAAATTTTCTCTTTAGCAAATATAGATATACAAGTAATTCCAGTTTCTGCAGATGAGTTTAAGACAATGGCATCTCGTCCTACGTACTCGGCTCTACAGCATACAATGCTTCAACTTCATGATATTTGCTACATGCGTTCATGGGAAGAGGCATTAAAAGATTATATAGAAAAAACTACTGATTCGGTACGAGAATACTGAAAAAATACTTACTTTAAGCGAGGAATAGAGATTGTTAATAACGTATAGAAAAAGAAAAGAAGTGAACCGCTTATAAAGTAGGTGATTCGCTTCTTTTTCTCTTCAAACACGCTTTTTTAGTTTTCTTCTCGGTTTTCAGTGATTTTTTCATTTGTAAGTAATGATAAGAACTTAATTTCTAGAGTTTCTTTACACTGTAAAAGATAATTACGTTCTTCCATTGTCAGTTGGTTTTGTTTAACAGATAGTATACTATGAATATATCGTAAGAGGTTATTTATACTTCTTTGCAAAAAATCAACATCAGTTAAAAAGTTCTTTATTTGAGAATGAAAAATCATATGAATCCAATCGTTTACGGTTGTTATTGGTGTTTTCCAAGTATTTCTATTTGGATGGATTCTTACATAGCTGAGTTCATCAGCGATATAAACTAACTTTCCTTGTGATAATAAAGTAAGCCACGAGGCCATGTCGATTTCGGATTCATATTGATGTCCAATAAAACAACCAAACGGTTCGATTAAATCTTTTTTGCGGAATAGAACTGTTGTGGGTTCGCCTATCCAATTTGCCACTGCCATCATAGAGTTTCCACTTGAGACTCCGTCTAGTACTGTATCAGTTTTATATAATTTCTTTGTGTAAACTAAATCTGGGACTATCATTCCAGATTCATTAATTGGTTTTCGATAAGAAGTCACTAATTTTATATCTTCATTCGTATCTGATAAAAAGTAATTCATCATCTTTTCAATTTTTGTTGGATCAAACAGGTCATCTTCCATCAAATAATTAATGTATTCTCCATTTGCATCTTTTAATAGGTACTGCAGAACGTGAGGTCTGTTCATGTGAGTGGGGTTTTTTATATACGTAATTCGTTTCGAATATGGAAGAAATTCTTTTTCCACGAGAAGCTGTATTTCGTTAGTTAACGAGTTGTCCCTTATAATAATTTCAAAATTCGAATAAGTTTGAAGCAATGCACTTTTTAATGCAAGCTCAAAATATAAAGCACTTTCAAATGCTGGCATTAGGACGCTGACTAGAGGATTATTTTGAGAAGCCATAGAGGAACACCTTCTTGTTTGCATTTTTATATGTTTTTGAGTTCTGAAAAATCAAATATATTTACCTATCTCTTTTTCATACCTTATTAAACAGTTTTTATAATACAGTAAGGTATGTTTTTCGCTTTCAGATAATTGATTTGGAAAGGTACTCGGTAAGGAATCAATAAATCTGAGACACCCTTTTAAACTTTTCTGCAATAAATGCGGTTCTTTCAAAAAGCCTTTTTGAGGACAATGATAAAGCATATGAACCCAATCATGTGCTGCATTTACCCTCATACTAGCATTTTTTCCTACATTTGAGCTGTGCATTCTTAAATAACTTAATGTATCTGTTATATACAATGCTTTTCCTTGAGATAACAAAGAAAGCCACGAAGCCATATCAACTGCCGAGTCATATTGATAACCGCAAAATTGACCAAACGGTTCAGTTAAGTCTTTTTTGCGGAATAGAACTGTTGTGGGTTCACCGATCCAGTTTGTAACAGTTATCATAGAATTTCCGGCTTTTATCCCATCTAGTATCGTATCAGATATATATTGTTTCTTTGTAAATACTAAATCGGGAATATTGTTACCAAAGTCATCAATTGGTTGGCGATAAGAAGTTACTATTTTAATTTCTTTATTTATATCTTGTAAATAAACATCCATCATTCTTTCAATTTTTTGGGGATGAAACAAATCATCATCCATTAGGTAGTTAATATATTCTCCTGTTGATCGTTGAAACGCAAGTTGAAAGTTCTGCTTTCCTCCAACATTTTGTTCATTTTTAAAATATTTAAGAAATGGATAGATGTGTGTGTATGCAGATACAATTTCATATGTTTCATTGTTTGTACTATCATCACATATAATAATTTCAATATTTGGATAAGTTTGTGAAATAGCACTTTTCAATGCTTGCTCAAAATAGATAGGTCGATTATAAGTAGGAATTAGAATACTTACAAGTGGAAGATTCAAGTTATATATTTCTCCTTTCTTATCATACAATTATTGGTAGTGTAAAGGTGAATGTTCAACATAAATACAAATTAAAAAAACGAAATAAAAACCTCTTTCTTTTTAGGTGGGAGAGAGAATCTAGCCATGCATAGAAGTAGTCAGTGCCTTTTCCCTGTTATATTTCTCCATCGGGATGTGTTAGTGTGGAGCCTTGTACACATAACATAATATTTTTTTGAGATACATAAAATAATAAGTCTATTGATAATGGTTAAGATTTATCATCATAAAACAATATAAAATAATAATTTTTTATAACGCAACTTTTGGAGCGATTAAGCAAGGTTATAGTAGGAATATTTTACAAGCGGACCTGGATCAGAAAAAACGGCAGCTAAATAAGCTTTTACAAGGTCATTTAGCTGTCAATTATACCGATAAGTTCCGAAGAGTAGAGTTATTTCAATAAATCCGGAAGCTTATGAATTTGCTCTTGATCAAAGGCCTCGTTATACAGATTTAGTAACTCTGTACATACGTACTGAGGATCTCCTACCATGTTGATAATCTTGAAGGCATTTGTAATGATTTCTGTCCTTTGCTCTGCGCTGAGGTGGAAGGCTCTTTCAAGGGCAGTAGCTAATGCATTTTCATCAACTCCATCGGCAATGATTCCTGAGTAGTTATCTTTTATCAATTCCTTAACTCCTCCCACATCTGTTGAGACTACTAAAGCTCCTGAAGCCATGGCTTTCAAAATTGTTTGTGGCATAGATTCTTCTGTTGAGCTGCACAATAAAATATCAGTATTAGCGTAGTAATCTTGGGGGGTATTTGTAAATCCTCGAATTTTTACTTCTTGGCTCAATTCTTTATCTTGAATAATGGAATGACATAGATCAGTATAGTCTTTTATCAAATGGTGATAACCAATTAAATCTAGCTGTACACTATATCCTTTCTTTTTTAGGATAGAAACAGCTTTGATTGCAGTATGTTGATTTTTTCCTTCTTTTAAAGTGCCAGGAATTAATATTTTAATTGGTTTGTTATTCTCTCTCTGCTTTTCTTTATTCTCCATGTAGTACTTAAAATAGATTTCGTCAACAGGGCAGACTATTTTTCGCGAAGGAACATGCAATTCTTCAGACCATACGTTCGCATATTTAGAAGAAGAAGAGTGAACTATATCGATCAAAATGTTATTTATTAGGAATTCTTTAGAGGCTTTATTTGAATAAAACTTATGAAGTGACGAAACATGAGGAATCTTATTCATTTTGCAGGCTATGCCAACTGATGGGAAAAAAGTTACTGAATGGACCAAGCCAATGTTATTCTCTTTTAGCCAAGTGGATATCCCTTTTGCGTAATGCAAATCGTCATTCCTTGGACAAATGATTTCGATGAAGTTTTCAGAGTGTAAATAATGAACATTCAAATTGTGTTTTTGCAACAATTGGGGAAGAGTAGGGATATGTTTTTGATAGTGTGGTAAACAAATCATAATTTCTATTCCATAGCTTTTTGCCATAAGAGCGTGTTTGAGTAGATGAATAGTTGCTCCTCCAAGATCTGACTCATGAAAAAAATAAGCAATTTTTCTTTTATTTAATTTAGCGATCAATTCTGTGGCTTCTAATGTGGACAAAAACGAATCCATTTGGGCTTCAGTCGAATAATTTTGTATGATATAATTATAAGCTTCCTCATAAATTGTGGATCTTTTTTCACTTTTCAAACGAATCGCATGATCTATTGTCTCATACCATGATTCTAATGTGTTTTCCGCTTTTAAACACAGATGATTTGGAATATTCTTGTAGGGTTCTACGTTGGAAAATATCCCAACAGCTCCGGAAATAGTACCTTCTAAAAATTTTACAGGACTTTTGCTTAGGGAAGCCTGAAAGATACCATCTAATGGACATATATGATAATCGAAATAAGAATCTATTAATCTTTCAATATATTTATCGTAACTATGGGTAAAGGGAACGTAGTATACAGGGCTTTTTAATTCTCCAAATTCTTTTGGGTTTAATCCCCAGAAATGAAATTCTACAGCATTCCCATATTTTTCTGCAATTTGCTCTAAAGATGTCCAAATTGTTTTTAATACGTTTTTGCGAGCTGGCCCAGAGAATATGGCAATTTTAATTGCTTTATCTCCTTGCCGTTTATATTTTTTCTGGAAATAACGATATGGAATGTTTGTATTTAATTCAGCGACACTTTTGTTATATTTCTTACAATCCGCACTAATGATGGGATTATAACTACCAACTAAATGACTGTTGCTAACTTGGTACTCCAGATTTTTATAATAAACAGTATGGGGTTTAAGGTACTCAAATTCCTCACCCAATTCATGAAATCTAAACATATTATCATCCATAAAGTAAGCTGTAGGCTTTTTTTGTATAACATTTTCTTCTAATAATTTGGTTGAGTTTGGACCAATAGTTCTTGATAAAATAAGAAGAGAATAGTCGGATGGGTGTATTGCATCTAGAGCTGCCTCGTTTACAAAGAAGTAATCATATGGAAAATTATTTATTCTATGAGTATAATTCCGAATGGTAACATCAACGGAGGTTGAGAAATCCGGTTTGGTAACAGCAATTGTCCTTTTATGAGGTCTTGTAATATTTGCGGTGTATCTTTCAAGATCGGTCAAATAATAAGGGACATTACATCGATAAGGGATGATTTGTGTTCTGTTTAGAGTATCTATTTCCAGCGCATTAAAACATTTGCAGTGATCCTCTAAATTATCAACGTCATATTGACAAATATTTTTGGGTAAAAGCGCTTTTTCCCTGAAGCTTTCAATATATTTTCTTATATAGCTTAATTTGAATCCGATGTCGGTGCCTAAAGCATGTTTCTCGCCAGCAAAAGCTTTCGTTACGGGTTTGTCAATCCAATAAAAAGGGAACTTTTTTGACATTCTAAGCCATAAATCCCAATCAGAAAACCTTCTGATTACTATATGTGGATCATACATGCCTGTACTTTCAAAAATGACTTTATGATGTAAGACAGAGTTATTAGCTATATAGTTACCGTTCACGAGCAAGCCATAATTAAACGGTTTACCTAATATCTTTTGTGCCACATCGCTTTTATCTTTAACATGCAGTTGACAATTCCCATACACTAAACATGGTTCAGCGTATTTAATGATTTCATGATAAAGGGTTTGGAGACAATCGGGTAGGTATTCGTCATCATCAAACTGATAACTGATATATTTTCCGCGTGCTTCGATAATGCCCTCATTAACTCTTAAAGCAGGCAACCCGCTGTTAAGATGGTGGCGAATGATCACAATTCGGTGATCTTTGGCTTGATATTCCTTTAGAATTTGAAATGTATGGTCTCTTGAACCATCATCAATGATAATGAACTCAAAGGAAGTGAATGTTTGATTTAACACGCTTTCAATTGCTCTTCTAAGGGACACTGCTCCTCTGCGATAGGTTGGCATAATGACACTAACGGCGGGATTTAAAGGGCTAAGATGTGAACGTATAATCTCTCTATTCTCAATAAACCTTGATACTTTTAACATTCTATGTTCCTCCCTTCAGGGCTTGTATTTTTGAAAAGAGTACTCTTTATATTCTTTTTCTTATATCTTTCAATAATATCATTATATGCATGGTGGGGATGTGGAGATATAGGTAGTCGTATTAATCTTTTACAATTTGGTACTTTGTCTTAGAAGTTTTATTATCTTTAAAAAGCAGATATTGAGAGTAGGTTTGTACGTGAGACTATCCACATTAATATACATTATAGAATTTTTCAAAGGATGAAGTTTCTATAGAATACCGTAGTAATCTTTATACCAGTCAATAAAACGGCTGATTCCTTCTTCAATTGGAGTTTCGGGTTTAAATTCCACGTCAGCTATTAAGTCTGTTATATCTGCATATGTTTCAGTAACATCCCCTGGTTGCAACGGCAAAAATTCTTTTTTGGCTTCCAACTGGAGTTTTGTTTCAATGATATGAATAAAGTCCATTAAGTGAACGGGATTATTATTCCCTACGTTATAGATTTTATATGGTGCGTGACTTGTGGAAGGGTCCGGGTGGTTTCCGCTCCATTCTGGGTTAGATTGTGGTTTTTTATAAATTAACTGGATGATGGATTCTACAATATCATCGATATAAGTAAAGTCTCGTTTCATATTTCCATTGTTAAATATTTTAATAGGTTTTCCTTCAAGGATCGCTTTTGTAAACAAAAAGAGGGACATATCGGGTCTGCCCCATGGTCCATAAACGGTAAAAAATCGTAGACCAGTTGTCGGTAAACGGTATAAATTACTATAGGTATGAGCAATCAATTCATTTGCTTTTTTGGTGGCTGCATATAAACTTAAAGGATGATCCACATTGTCTTTGGTGGAAAAGGGTAATTTAGTATTTGAACCATAGACAGAGCTAGAAGAAGCATAAATCAGATGCTCAATAGTGTTGTGACGGCATGCCTCCAAGATATTAGTAAAACCAACTAAGTTAGAATCAATATAGGCGTGTGGATTTTCAAGACTATACCGTACGCCTGCCTGTGCCGCCAAATGTATGACAATAGTGGGTTGCAAATCAGCAAATATCCGATTCACATTATTCTTATTTTCCAGATGTAACTTTTTAAAAATAAAATTTTTATTTTTTAAAAATTTTAATCGGTCTTTCTTTAGTGAAACATCATAATAATCATTTAAATTATCAATTCCAATAACATGATGTCCTTCTTGCAACAATCTTTTTGTGATGTGTGCCCCTATAAACCCGGCACATCCGGTTACTAAAATAGGCAATGAAAAATCCCTCCTGATAAAGAGTTTTGTTAACCGGCACCGAGGAGAAAGACTTTGGCTTTCCCTGATAGCCCTTGAGTAATATTGCGAGTATCATAAATAATCTTGGCTTTCTCCATCATCTCATGAATGGGAATTTGAGTATGGTCAACTAAAATAATAATACAATCAATTTTTTGATAAAGTTGATCATTAAGTGGAACACTGACCATTTTTTGACCAGCTATATTAATTTCATTAACATAAGGATCATGATAGTAGACTATGGTACCTAACGCTTTTAAGTTTTCGATAATGGGGTAGGCAGGTGATTCTCTTAAATCATTGATATCCTTTTTATATGTGACTCCATATATAAGTATAGAAGGGTTTTCTTTATCCTGAATAAGCCTTTGTACTTGGTTCACAACATAATGGGGAATGGATTGATTAATTTGATGGGACAAATTGATAAATTGAGTGTCGAATCCATTTTGTTTGACTTTCCATTGTAAATAAAGTGGATCGATGGGGATACAATGTCCACCTATTCCGGGTCCGGGAAAAAACGGTGTATATCCAAAAGGTTTTGTTTTTGCAGCATCAATAACTTCCCATACATTGATTTTTAATGTGTCACAAAGAATGGCAATTTCGTTTATAAATGAGATATTGATAAAACGGAAGCTATTTTCCAGAATTTTTGTCATTTCGGCAACTTCTGTGGACGATACAGGAATAACTTTTTTAAATATTTGACAGTATAAATCATAAATGTTTTTTAGGCAGGAATCGGTTACTCCGCTTACAACCTTAGGGATCTCTTCTAACAAAAAAGCACGGTTACCTGGATCAACCCTTTCTGGAGAGTACGCAAGATAAAGGTCTTTCCCGATGGTTAAACCACTTTTTTCTAGAAGGGGTTGAATCACCTCTCTAGTAGTCCCAGGGTATGTTGAGCTCTCTAATATAATTAATTGATCTTTCTTAAGCCAAGGGATAAGTTTCTTTCCTGTTGTTTGTAAGTAGCTTAAATCTGGAGTGTTATCGGCAGACAAAGGAGTTGGAACACAAATAATGATGACATCAAAGTCTTTAAGATCATGATAGTTACTAGAAACTCTGAAATCCCCATTTGTGATTAGTTGATTGAGATATTCATCCTGAATATCTAGAATATAACTGATACCTTTGGCTAAACTTTCAATTTTATTTTGGTCGATGTCAATTCCCAAAACTTGAAAACCTTTTTGTGTGAAAAGCAGGGCTAAGGGTAAACCGACATATCCTAATCCTATTACACCGATCTTTAGCTTTCCACTTTGAAAATTTATATTTTTAGGCAATTGTCTAATCATCCTTTCTAAGAAAATCCGCTATTTTATCCTATGGAAGAGAATACATGCTTGTGTTGGTTATTGATACTAAAAATTAATAAATTCTTAGTCTATATATAATCTGATATTGGATCTTGTGTTTCATAATTTGTTAAAAAGATAAAATTTTACTATTTTTTTATCTATGAATTCAATCTTACATCAGGCAGATTTCGCTTCTTGTTGAAGTTTCAGATCCAATACGTTAATAAACTGATGATCTTGTTCTACGATATTGTTTAGATATTGAGTTCGCCTTATTAGTATCCCTTATAATAATTGTGTGTTTTTTTCAACTCTGCAATTGTTATAAGGGAGGTAAGGCTCTTATTGACTGTCACGAAAAAAAGGTATAGAAATATAAAAAGGCTGCAAAGCTTTCTTTAAGGGCCGCTTTGCAGCCTTTTTGTCTTTTGTTTGATGGATTATTAAGATAAAATATACTTCTATAAAATTAAGGCTTTGGTTATTGAATAATCTCAATCATTTCCTTAATTCTATGGCGAAATGTATGCTGTTCTATCACTATTTTTCGAGCTTTTTGGGCAATTCTTTCTCTCATTTCTTTATTATTCATATAGATGATCACTTTACGTAGACAATCCTCATAATCTAAATAAGATATCATCTCTTCTTCGGTAAAGAAGGAACGGAGATCAGGCTTTTCTTCTATTAGTTGAAAAGCTCCGCATGCTGCAACATCAAATGTTCGGTTATTCATACTTTCGCTCATAACTCCACGCGTATTTTGATTATGCCAGAAATTGTGAGTTCGATGAGGATTTAATACAATGCTGGCTCCATTATAATAATAGGTAACTTTCTGCGGTTCAATCCATATATCTTTAATCATAACTCTCGAGTTGTTTCGCCATCTTTTTTGTAGTCTGTTATACCAACCTTTTCCAATTAGTGTGATTTGATATTTAGTATGTTCTAAAAGAAAATGAATAAAATTTACTCTTGTAGGATAGGGATAACCTACAAGAAGCAGCTCACTTTTATATACATTTTCTATGGGTACGGGCTTAAAGATAGTATCGTTTGTACCTAACGGTAAATGGTAGGTATTTGGATGAACAGATTGATAGTACTTTAGAGCTCCGGTATCAATGGTAAAGATATAATCAAATCTATGAATGATTTGAATAGTCTTATCAATATAAAAAGGGTCTTCAGTCATCCAACATGCCAGCTTAATACCATTTTCCTTTAAATATTGAATAGCTGGTACTGAAAGATAATCTCCTAATACTGTCAGGGCTAGCTGTGGTTGAAAAGTGGCAACAATAGTCTTTAACTTCTCTATATTCTCTAATGGGTGAAAGTGGAGCCATTCATAATGATTGTTACTTAGCTCAGCTTTCATACTTTGGTCTAAATAATCGTAAATTCTCGAATAACCGGAAGAGATATATAATAATTTCACTATACACCACCAATTAAAGTTTTCGCTTCACAAAAATTCCTTGGGCACTTTTTGATGAAAAAATGGTATTACAAGCGGTCGTCATGCTTTGTGAGGATTAAAGGTGAGGTTGATGGACGGTCCCCGCCGCCTCCAGAGCCACCTGGAGTATATGAGACACTCTCAATATCGTTGCAACCGATTTGTAGAACAATAGGATAACTGGGAGTCGTCATGTCTTCCTCTAGTAATGTAACTACACAATTTTCTGAATTAAAGAATGCAAACGTAGCCGGTCCATACATATGACCTGATTTACCTACAATCGTTACAACGGTTCCTGGGAGTATACTAGAGAATACAAAACATGCACTTCCATCACATATCTGTGCCATAGATGAATATTTCCTCCTTTTAATAAATTGATTTAATATTTAGAAATTTACGGGGTGCTATAAGGTGAAACTTCCATCAGTGTTGATTCCTTACTGATGGAAAGTTCTCACCAATCGGGCTTTTACAAACAGTTATCCCCCACTTACTTTCTTCGCTTCTCCCTCAATTGTGAGGACCCGTTAATGCGGGAGAAATTAATAGATATACTTTGGTTTAAATGGTGAATTTCGCTACCATTAATTGGATAATCCGAACAGCTTTTTTAGGAATGTTCCTCATTATATAAAGCTAACTTAACTCTTCTATTTTCTAAGGTACATATCTGGTTTTTTATAGAATGTGTATGATTTTGATGTCAGCCCCCATGGAAATTACTTCCCGGCGTGCAATTCGATTTAATTAATTTCTTTCTTCGCTTGTAATATCCCTTGTACAAAAATTGTCATAAAAATCACTTCGTTACTTTTTCCATGAACTCCTTGGTAACTCTTGATGGAGCAGCCGAGGAATAAGAAGTCTACATCAATGCTATATTGAATTGCACCAAACTGAGTTGGACCTGTTATATGTTGAACAGTACAATATAGAAGAGATTCAGGAACTAGTTTTCTTCCTTGTATAAGTACTTAAACAACCTGTACTGCTCGTAGAGAAGCAAATTGAACCTGTGCAGCATCTAAATCTAATTTGTTCCAGATGACATCAACTCCAATGAGAGTGCCAGAAGTGGTCACCTTGAAAAGAACAGAGCCAGTTAATGTATCTGCAAATCGCCCTGTAAATCCACTGCCGCTAGTGCCTGGAATAGCTTCTACAGTTGAATCTGCAACCCTAGAAAATGAACCAGGGATTTGAGAAGAAATAGCACCAGCGGTAGATGTTAATACTCCAGTGAAATCGACTAAATCAGGAGGGATAATTGAAAAAGGAATATTGAAAGTTACAGTATAGTCAATTTGATATACTCCTGTTTCGTTAATTAATAATCCGTTATCTGCATTTACTGTTTTATTTAGTGGACCGCTTGAAGGGAAAATTACAGTATTTGTGCCATCGGCAAGTGTTTGTGCTTCTTCTGTAAATATAAATCCATATGCAGGAGGGGGTGGTGGCGGAAATTCAACTGGGAATGGTAGAGGACACTTGAAATAATTAAGCATTTTTTCACCTCTTTTAAGTTTCTTTAATACATTTAATGAAATAGTGAGCCGAATTGTTATGGATAAGCTCCTATTTTACTGGAAATAGGGGCTTGTCTATGAGTACCGAAATATATTAAGAAGGCAAAAACAGGGCTTTTAATTCGCACTGTTTTTTTATCGTTATATTATTCATAAAACTTTGAGTTACTTTCAACAGAGAGCGCTATATTCGTTGGTAATTGTTTCATTTTAGATTCAAGTCGTTTCTGAGCAGTGCGGCCTAGATGACGTTTGCTTTCGATATAATAAGCACATATGGAGATTTCATAGTCAAAAAGATGATCATAGATGCGATAGTCTACAAAAAGAATATCGTCTTTGGAAAAAGGGGTTTTTTCCTTGTAATGCATACATCAAGCTGATGTTGTTTTTTGATTTATGTCGGTATATTTTTGTAAGATGGTATAAAGATTCGGCCCTGCTAGGTCTGTATTCCAAAGAGTTTTGAAGATAAATAGTTGCAAGGGCAAAAAATTGTTCTTCTTGCTGAATAAGGCCATCTATCGACATAACTGGAACGTTCTCTCCACCTATAATACGGGGTTTGCCATATAGAGGATCGGAAAGTGAAAAGCCACCAAAATTATAATTTTGTTCCATTCACCAAAAGAACGTAAGAATCAAAAGGTGTTGGCGACTTCAACAGTATCTTAAAACAAATTGAAGAACGTGCGCCAATGCGTCGTAACGTAACACAGGAAGAATTAGGAAATACAGCGTTATTCTTATTCAGTGATCTAGCAAGCGGTGTGACTGGAGAGAATATTCATGTGGATTCTAGGTATCATATTTTAGGGTAGTACGAAAAGATAAACGAATTATGTTTATAAAATAAAAAGTCCTCTTAAATTGTAAAAAATACGATTCAGGAGGGCTTTTTTCGTATAGAGAAAATTGTATAGTTTTTACTCATACATTTTTATTATATTTTTCCAAAAGTGACATGGTGCAATGTTACAGTAACCCATTGGGATTCTTCAACATACTTTAAAACATACAAACAATAAGATCAAAAAAGTCATTACAAGTCGTTCATACAATTACAGAAATGATTTGCGGATCCACTTAGTTATATCAAGGCTTATCCGCCTATTTGTATGCCCATACAACAGCAATGATAATGACATAAAGTAATATAGTACCGAAGTTTAAGTGAAGGAGGTGCTCGAAATGAATGGTTTGTGTAATCAATTATGTATATTAAAACCAGGAAATGAGGTTGATTTTTTATTAAGAGGAGCCTCCAGAACAACCACCCTGACTTTTATAAATTTTGATCCTGAGAATGGGTGTATTACAGGGAAAGATTGTAATGGAGCTATTAGAACATTAAGTTGTCATTGTATTTGTGCGTTTTCACCCCGTATTCCTCGGAAAGAATTGTGTTGTAAAATTATAGTGGAGCATAAGACGCAACTGGTGCCTCCTGCAAAAAGGGGAACTGCTAGTGCCACTAAAACGGTAGTAGCTAACATTGAAAAGGTATGTCCGGAAGTGGTTGTTATTTGCGGTGTGATTCATAAAACCATAACCTATACGGCAGTAATAGATGGCTGTGAGGTTGAGAACCATGTAATTAAAGACGATGTCCCATTTCAATGTCTGATTGAACAAAATGATATTAAGGAAGGGGATGATCAATGCGGTATTACTCAACAGGATGGTATCAAGGAAGGGGATCAATTCCGCATTATCCAACAGGGTATTTTGTGCGAGGTTTTTGCGCATGAAGCGAATTTTGGCGGACAGGATCATTCAGTCGCCTTTAAGTTTGTAGAAAAAGATATTGTTAAGGTATGTATTGAAAAAGTAAGATCAACCAACTATTGAGAGAAACCCCCATCAGTATTCGGCTGATGGGGGTTTTATTTTGCGTTACGGGGAACTGAACGACGAAGTGTAACAGCGAAAGATTAACACTTAAAAGGGCTGCAGCATAGGTTTTAGTTGATTAAACCATATCCACTGAGGACTATAACGTTGTCTTGCCATTGTTTTCGCGTGGACTACGTGATTTTCACGCATTAGATTGACAATAATTTCTGCATGTTCTTTCAAATATGCTTCCTCGGAAGGGTGGTATGTTTCGGCGGTATTATACCCAAAATTTCTTGCATCCCACTTCATAAAGTAGGAACTCAATGCTTTTCCAATTTCCTCCAAAGCAGGAACTCTTTCATTCAATACAATAAAATTCCCTTTACTTGCCGCTTCTAACACGGTTAATCCAAACGACTCAGAAAAAGAAGGACATATAAAAAGATTAGAAAGGGAAAATAATTCTAAAACACCCTTTCTAGGAAAGCCATTTTTAAAAGCTTTCATATCTGAAGTGAAAAACATATCATTATGTTCTAAACCGAATGCCGCTCCTTGTGTCTTAATTAAATCTTTATATTTTTTAGTCCCAATATCCGCGCTTGGAAAATCGCAAAATATGACTTTCACCGTCTTTTCGCAGTTTTTCTTAATAGCCCCGCATAACGATGCGACTTTTTCGAATTTCTTTCCAGGTGTCAGTCTCCCCGGATAAACGACAAGTATATCCGGGGATATTAAATCAACTTCCTTGCCGAGCAACTTGACTTCATCGCTCATGTAATTTAATAAATCAAGGCTGTTATTGACTGCTCGGCAGTTCCCTTCCGGAGCATTGTACTGTTTGGAGAGTGCGGAAATTCCTGATTGGGTAGGATAGACATATAAAGTATTAGGCATGGGTGTAAACCTTGCTGAAAACGGCCATTTAGGATTTGGGGGACGATTTACGGGAGCCGAATGTGTAAAAGCAATAAATTTGACATGTTGTAGCTTTTCTTGTGCTTTTCTCACCGCTACATTATGGAGTAAATGCCAACCTTGATAATGAATATCATGCATAATACATGCATCTACATCAGATAATTTTGTTACTAAATCATCCGCAATCACATCCACTTCCTGATAAAAGGTTTGATGCACTTTTCCACTGGCCTGCGTATAGTCTCTCCAATGTATTTGATTGCCGTTAAGATGATTGACTACTTTTCTCCATTCAATTCGTTCATCCAAGAAAATTCCGTGCCGCGCATCAAGCGGACAATTTTCACTTACAAGCATGATCGGCTGTTTATCATCATCCAACAACATCCTGATTTGTTCCGCTACAACATTTACTAATGAGTACGTACTATCTAAACCATTAAACATTGTGAGAAGCGCAACTTTCATGCGTGAAGCCCCCTTTTATGAATCCGTTGTTAAAAATATCTACCTTAAAATTTATATGAGTTTTTGACAAAATTATACTTATGCTTACTTCTTGTTCTTACTGTAAAACCGTGTAATGTTTTGGGGACATGAATTAGAAAAAGATCACAAATGATCTAACTAAGAAGTTTATAGAAGGATTGTTATTAGGAAAGTTTGAATATTCATATCCGAGTCCGAGTTCTGTTTGAAATACACGTTCAGAAGGAATCTTTGTTCGCTTTCTTTTTTCTTCATTTAAAGGGGAAAACTCACTTTTAGGAAGGAACCATATCACCTGTCCAATCAGATTCGCGTGCGAGTTCTTTTTGAATGGTGTAAAAGACGGATTTTGCAGACCAAGGGAAATCCGTGATGAAGTGTTGAATAGCTTGTCCATCATCTTGTATATCCATAATACGTTTAGAGATATTTGTATAATTCCGCTTAGTTTCCAATGGGATCAGTCCCTTCAAGTATGTATGCGTATGAAGGCTTGAATATCGTGTTTTTGTTTTAAAACAGGGACGTAATCACCCAATATAACCCGCAGCTTTTCTAGTAACATATGAATCTTGTCAATCTGTAATCTAAAACGTTCTACTGTAAACGGATGAGCCATACTGGTAGTTGGTTTTATATTCAAACCCTCTCTCATTCCTGATTTACACATCTACTTTTCGTATAAATGATTACATGAAGAGAGGGTTCTTTTAGATGTGAACAAATATTCGAATTTAACATTGTCGAACTATTCAGATCTTCTCTTGATTTGAGGGTTTCTTATTTTTCTGTTAACACTTGAATTATCAAGGTTAGGAGGTGAAAGAGAGATGAACCAGGAACAAATTTTAGAAGTCTACCATCAAGGTCCTGAAGCCGGTGTGTCCCTTGTATTCGGCATCGTGGAAGCACACGAACAACGCATTCAGACAATGGAGAGGCACACTGGTTCTATGAACCTATTTACTGAAATCCCTTATGATGAGCAACAATTTCAAATTACTCATATTACACACATCTCTGTCTGACCGATAATGTGAGAGAATGCTTGTATTACATTATCGATCCATGCTTATTTAATTGTTTGAAAAGAGGGGGGGGAACATAGGGATTAAACTTCTTTTAAATGGCTTACTTGAATCGATACGCCCTCAGGTAGACAGAGCATATTTTCATCCCGATCCCAGTACATTCTATAACCTAGGTTTCGAATAAAATGAATTAACGAATTTGAATTATTAGGTCGATTATTTTCAACGTACATGATTGGGCTATATTTATTTATTGTTTTTTGTGCTCCTCGTAACACGTTTTCCTCCATTCCTTCAACATCAACCTTTATAAAATGACATTTCTGTAAGTTAAGATTATCTATTGATATAACTGGAACAGTCTCTCCGCCTAAGATACGGGGTGCCCCACGCAATGGTTCAGCAAGTGAAAAACCACCAAAATTATAATTTTGCTCCATATCAAGTTCGGGTACAAATATGGTTCCCTCTTCATCTGAAACGGCCTTTTGGAAGCACCAAACATTTGTTAAACTATTTAACGCTACAACTCCCGCTAACATATAATAAATTAACCTTTGTGGTTCAAATGCCAAAACTGTTCCATTATCACCAACTATTCTAGATAGGGCAAGAGTATGAGTTCCAATATTAGCTCCAATGTCTAATACCGTCATATCGGGTTCAAGGAATGTTTTCCATAAATCAACAGCGTAGGATTCCCATTCACCGTGATCTCTAAGAATTTGACCAATATAGTCATGGTTATTATAAATCAACATACCTAAAGGACTATTAATTATACGATTAAAATTACCCATAGAATTCCTCCGTATTTATGATTTTACTCTTTATAGTATTCTTGAACATTTGTAAAGTGTTAAAAATAAAGCCTAGTTTTCTCACTTGTGAGAAAACTCTTTTTGAAAATTTAATTTCAAAAAACAGTTTTGGGGGATAAATAACAAAAATAGTAATTATCTATCCTGTATTAATAGGCAGTGAGGTCTCCACATGCGGGGATTATTTTACGCTTACAATTAAAAGGCATCGTTGACAGACGAGGTAATGAGGTAAATACCGACACATATTACATTTTGTTCACATATCATGCAGTGATAGTATTAGTATAACTATATCGAATCAAGGCAGTTTGATGCTAGAGGAGGAACAACAAAATGAAAGTTCTGTTATTTACACCATCGTATAAACGTCCACACATGCTTCGTCAATGTATACTCAATGCAAAAAACCAATCGTATACAAATTTCACCCACTCAATCAGCATTATGTATGACGATGAGTCTGAAATTGCAAATTACGAAATTTTATTTGATGATATACTTGATGATAGATTTATAATCCAGTACAACAAAAATTCCAGCACGCATACAAATACAATGACTACACTATCACAATGTCCGGTACCTTATGATATATATATTAAAATTGATGACGATGATATATATAAAAAAGATTATGTCAAAACAATAATCGAATATTTTGAGACACATAAATGTGATGTTTTAAGCTCACAAGTTGGTTATCAGCTAAATAATTATTTTTTATCAAAAGGTAATTATGGAAGTCTAGGTGGTCATTTTCCAAATAATAATTTTCTGATGCCTGCGACATTTGCTTTTAGTCATAAAGCATATCAAGTTTTACTTAAAATTCAAGATAACAACGGTTATGAAGATTTGCAGTGGAGAACTGCTTGGAGCACGTGCGGATTGAAAGATCATAATGTTGATAATTCTAGTAATATCATTTGGCATATTCACGGTAAAAATATATCAGTAGCTGATTGGTTCCGTCCTAATTAAAATACTACACCATTAATTGTAATGTTCATGAATTGAAATCCTCATAAATGTTATTGAATTTCTCTACAATATATGCGTTAAGTATTATCTGTGATTTTGTACGTAATTAAATTGTTATTATAATTTCAAAGGTATCATAGGAGGAGTTTTTAACCTGAAAATCAGTAGATATCCTTGTAGTTAATTTTGTTCATGAAAGAGGCGCTAATTCATTTTTCTATGACCCTTCTGAATCCTTGTGCCTACACGTATGCAAACTATTTAATTGTTCCTCGCTTACTAAAAAGTTCCTCTTGAAAAAATGAATGAAACAATCATTATATTAGATGAGTGTTTCTCATAGTATATATTTTTTAAACTATAAATAATCCCACACATATTTCACAATCTAGCTTGATTGTAAATATCATTTTTCACTATATATGGAAACTAAAAGAAAAGTTCGGACCTACAATTAGCTTGTTATCAAGTGTTTTCTTATCGCAAAAACCTCATTATTCCTTGTGGAAAAATCATGAAGGACATAATAAAAGATCCACAATGATGAATTTATCCAAACCATTATTGTTGTAAAGACATACTATAGTTTGGAAAAGAGGGAAAATTCGATAAAAATAGACCTTTTTCTTTTTTTACATTTAAGTTTATTAAAAAGGAGTGTAAATTTTATATGTCAGTAGTTGCATCTATAAGCGGAACAGGTCCAGGTGGAGAACCATTAAATGCAACCGTCACTGTGACACAAGATGGCGATTGTGTCACAATGGAAATATTTAACCATGCAGATAGTGAAGGGAGTATTGGTGCTTTCTGTTTAAATACGAGTAACGCTGGTCCGTTAGTACAAACTTTTGGACCAGGCACTATCGGAACACTACCTTCTAATGGTTGCCCAGGTGCAGGGAATTGTATTGAATTAGTAGAAGCTGTTAGCAAATTTACAAATGAACTAATTCTACCAAATCATAGTGGTATCTTTACAATATGCTCAAATACTCCACCGCTATTGGAATCTCAATTCCTTACTGTAGCTGTGCATTTCCAGGATATTGGTCCTAATGGGGATAGTCAATGTCTTGCTGCCGATTTTGGTCCTGTAACAACAACGACAACAACGACAACAACGACAACAACGACAACAACGACAACAACGACGACAACGACGACAACAACGACGACAACGACAACAACGACGACAACAACGACAACAACAACAACAACGACAACAACGACATCTACAACATCTACAACATCAACGACAACTGTATGTCCAGTTCCAAACCCACAAACTTGTTGTCAAGTAGCTGTTGAATTTAAAACACAGCTCGTTCCGCCTGCATTGGCTGCAGCAGTGCTAAAAACGGAGGTGTTTTTCACGCAATCACCTGTTATTGAAAGTGTTTGTCCTGAAAAAGTCATCATTTGCGGTTCAGTAGCGAAAAAAATTACGTTTACGTCGGTGGATGAACAAGGAAAACAATGTCCGAAAGTTATTTGTGATGAAGTACCATTCCAATGTATCATTGACCGTGATGATGCAAACGAAGGAGACCATTTCGAAGTTTGTGGATTTGCCATTTTATGTGAAGGTACACCAAGACCACAAAATTTCGGAACACGCCCAGGACCGAACGACGAGGGAAGTGTCGAAGTATTCTGGAAAATTACCGAAAAAGACATTGTTAAGGTGTGTATTAGAAAATTTAATTGCAACTGTGAACCACCTTCCCCGCCTTGTATGTAGTTTCTTTAAGTCAGCAATATGAAAACGTAGAGACCTCTCGACTCTTTATGATTCTTGAGGTCTTTTCTTATATACAAAGACAGAACAAATCTTTGATTGCTAGTTTAGTTACCATCATGAACAAGACGAGATAGACATCTATGACTTTATTGATAGGCGAATGCATATTGTTTCTTTTTACAGCCGATTCTCAGCAACTACCTATACTGAATTGTACGATTTCACATATTGTATTTTAGCACAGTAGATTATTATCATACTTATTTTTTCCTAATTCATTTGTCTCATATTCACAATATAAGGAGGAATAAAAATGAATGGATGTCCAATTCCAAACCCGCAAACTTGCTGTCAAGAAGCCGTTGAATTTAAAACACAGCTCGTTCCGCCTGCATTAGCTCAAGCAGGGGTAATGACAAAGGTGTTTTTCACGCAAGCACCTGTTATTGAAGATGTTTGCCCTGAAAAAGTCATCATTTGCGGCTCACTAGCGAAAAAAATTACGTATATAGCGGTGGATGAACAAGGAAACCAATGTGAGAAAGTCATTTGTGACGAAAGAGCATTCCAATGTATCATTGACCGTGATGATGCAAACCAAGGAGACCATTTCGAAGTTTGTGGATTTGCCGTTTTATGTGAAGGTACACCAAGACCACAAAATTTCGGAACACGCCCAGGACTGAACGGCCAAGGATCCGTCGAAGTTTTCTGGAAAATTACTGAAAAAGACATCGTCAAGGTGTGTATTAGAAAGAATGATTGCGACGATTGTCATCCAATCTCACCTTGTGACTGTGACTAGTCTCTCTAAGTGAGAGATATGACAAAGTATAGACCTCTCGACTCTTTATGATTCTTGAGGTCTTTTTTATGCAAAGACAGAACAAATCTTTGATTGCCAGTTTAGGCACCATCATGAACTAGACGATATAGACATCTATGACTTTCGGATAAGGCTATTAAATTGGCAGGTAAACAAATAAAAGAAGGAAAAAATCAACCGTTATTATACAGTCATCATTTGGATTTATCCCGCTATTTGTGGGCAGTAATACTCCCACCTCAAAATTCGGCGAAAGTGTTGTCCAGTTCCAGTGGCTAGAATGTTCGGTGGCTTCGCTTCTTCCTACGAGGTAAAAAACACCTCTACGTCAGAAGCTCCATCCCCCTCAAATTCTGGGCGAGCCACTTTCACATTTCTTTGTTGTCCAGCTCTAGCGGCTAGAATCTCCGGTCGTTTCGCCCCCCCGGACGAGGCAAAAAGCGCCTCTCCGCCCTGTGCGTGGGCGTCCTGTGATTCTGAGCGAGCCGCTTCCGCTTTTCTTAAGAAGTTAGGTGGGAGATAAACTGCTGGCATGCGCCCGATTGGTGAGGGCTGATAATCAGTGGGGGATGAAGAAAACCCCCACTGATTAAAGTTTCACTTTATATAAACTTCAGCGCCATATGCAGAAAGGTATGATTATGTAACAGATAGAACAAGCTGCTGAAACACAGGAAAACGAGAGTATCATTGTTTGTTAGCTGCTTTAAGCCGATATTAATGAACTGTAGAGCATACTGTAGTAAAAGTTCACATAAATTGTAAAAATATTGATTTTATAGGTTCATCACTGTAACATGGGGTTGATTTTTTGAAAATGAATCATTTTTCATATACGGAACGGAGAGTGGCGACTCCTGCGGGAATAGCGAGGAAAGTGAGACCCCGCAGGCTTGCCGAGGAGGCTCGCTCTCACCCGCGGAAAGCGTCCTACTCGGAGTGAAGTGTACATCTATCTAAATGTCACCCCCGTCTTTTGGTGATGAACCTCTTATATGTAAGGAAATACAACTTTTGGGGAGGGTAAATATTTGAAAGTTTTAGTCACAGGCGGAGCTGGCTTTATTGGTTCACATATTGTTGAATCCTTATTGGAAAACAATATAGAGACAGTAGTTGTTGATAATTTAGCTACCGGTCATAAGTATCATATTCCATCGGGGGTTGCTTTTTATCATTTTGATGTACGAGATCCTGCTATTAATAAAATTTTCATGATAGAAAAACCAGATTTTGTAATACATCAAGCGGCGCAGGTGTCTGTGCAGGAATCTGTAAAACAGCCGCTTTACGATTGTAGTGAAAATATCATGGCGACTGTAAATATTCTACAATCTTGTATAAAGTATAACGTGAAAAAAGTGATCCACGCATCAACTGCTGCTGTATACGGTAATCCTAAATATTTACCTATTGATGAGAATCATGATCTTAATCCTGTATCATTTTATGGTTTATCGAAATTGACCAGTGAAGCATATATTCAGTTATTTGCAAAACTTTCAGGTTTACAGTATACAATTCTTAGATATTCCAATGTGTATGGTGCAAGGCAGGATACAAATGGAGAAGCTGGTGTCATTTCCATTTTTATTGACCGTTTATTAAAGAATGATAGTCCAATTATATATGGTGACGGAAATCAAACAAGAGATTTTATCTTTGTTAAAGATGTAGCATATGCTAACTTTTTGGCTCTTAGGAATGCTGACAATCAAATATGTAATATTAGTTCGAATCAACAAATTTCAGTCAATGAACTGCTGGATATAATCTATAATGTAATGAAAATAGAAAATAAAAGAATATACAAAGAGGAAAGACCAGGGGATATTGTTCATAGCTATTTATTAAATAATAAAGCTAGAAAATACTTAAATTGGAATCCAAAATTTTCATTGCTTCAAGGATTAGAAGAAACTGTTTCCTTCTTTCGTAAAAAATAAAACGATTGAATATCATCTGGAAAATTATTATAAGAATGCGTATTAAATTTTATCATTAAGGATAGTGAAACAATAAAGGGGGTCCTAGTAGGCCTCGTCGGTCTATAGGACATGCATAAGGAGACATAATTTAACTCTTGTGCATGTTCTAATTCTATTTAATAGGGAGAATAGGAAAAGGGTTATAGACAAGCTCCTCATTTATCCCGCTATTTGTGGGCAGTAATACTCTCGCCTCAAAATTCAGCGAAAGCATTGTCCAGTTCCAGTGGCTAGAATGTTCGGTGGCTTCGCTTCTTCCTGCGAGGTAAAAAACACCTCTACGTCAGAAGCTCCATCCCCCTCACATTCTGGACGAGCCGCTTCTGCCTTTCTTAAGAAGTTAGGCGGGAGATAAACTGCCCGTAAAAGCCCGATTGGTGAGGGCTGATTAAAGTTTCACTTTATAGAAAATAGGGAATGTACCTTATGTAGACAGATAAAGAATCGATTTTTAACGAAACTTCTCCGCCCTGTATGAATATAACTGTAATAACGTACGTTTTCATAAAAAAGGGGGATGGAGATGGCGGAGAAACAAATAAAGAAAGGAAAAAATCAACCGTTATTATATATTCATCATTTAGATTTATATAAACTACAGCGTCATATGCAGCAAAGTGTAATTGTGAAACAGATAGAACAAACGGCTGAAACACAGGAAAACGAAATAGATCATGTTGAAACTAGTGAACAAACTCACTATATTGTAGAGGAGATAAGCGTAGCTGATCAACAAAACATGCAAACGGATGTAATGGAGATAGGTGTCGTTAATCAACATAACGTGCAAACGGATGTAACGGAGATAGATGCTGTTGATCAACATAACACGCACGCGAGTGTAGCGGAAGAGAATCAACCAAAACAAAATGATGAACAATTTGTAGAATCTTTAAGTAGCACGAAGCATAATAAATCGTTTAAAGATATGAATAACGAAGAGAAGATTTATTTCTTATTAAGTCGACCGCATTATATACCAAGTGTGAAATGTGTTGTGAAAACAGAAGAAGCTTCTTATGTAGGGGTTGTTACTTCTTATGAAAATGGGGTGCTGCAAATGGTGGTACCAGGCTATATTAGTAATTTTTTTCTTAATATAGAAGATGTCATATCGATTCGCATGATGGGATTATAATGTGGAAAAGGTGGTAGGAATCCTACCACCTCAATAGTTTTTTTGTTTACACATTATACGCCTGAAACGTGTGCGTCACGTAAGCATTGAATTGCACAGAAACAATTTAAATCAACAGTTACAACAGAATTTGTTGCCTGTAGTGTAGCGTTAGGATGGTTTAAGAAGACACAAACTGGTTCTTCGCAATCACCTGGATTTGGATTGTGTACTTCTAATGCACGTAATACTGCACAGCAGTCGTCTACACTTTCTACACGGAAAATGTCCGAAAAGCATTTCTTATCATGGCCAGCAGAAGCAATAAATACCCGGAATGGATCTCCTTCGCTAGTAAATAAGACAAATGGGCGCGTATTTGCGAGTCTAGAACCCTGATGTGCACCGAGGAATGGAACATCGCATCCTGTTGGACACGTGCTTGTTGCACAGTCTTGTAATTCATTGATGAAGTTTACGACATCACATACGCAATTGATGTTCATATTCTTTTTGTCATCATTGTTACCCATTCTTTTCACTCCTTATCATAAGTTTTGATTTACACTATTAGAATATTGAATGCAAGGTAAATCGGTTACTGCTCTTAGGGTGTTTTTTTTAAGGGATAAGCCTGTATTTAGATGGAAAGGAAAGGAGATGAGAAGCTTGCTTTTTAAGAGTTGGCTTATGTTTTTTATTTTCTCATTTGCAGTATTTCGCTTAACACGCCTTTTTGTCTTTGATAAGATTACGTCTTTTATACGTGCGCCTTTCTTTGAAGAATTACAGATTACAGAGCCTGATGGTACGGTTTCAACGTATATGAAAGTAAAAGGAAAGGGTTTGCGGAAATGGATGGGTGAATTGCTAAGTTGTTATTGGTGTACAGGGGTATGGATGAGTGCTTTTTTACTTTTGTTTTATTATTGGATTCCTAAAGCAATGGAGCCTATTATATTCTTGCTAGCAGTTGCAGGGGTTGCGGCGATTATTGAGACAGTTGTTAGTCGATTAATGGAAGAGTAAGAAATGAAGGAACGAAACAGAAGGGTTGTTCATATAATAAAAAGAGCGTTAAAAAATAGAGGAGATGTTTGCCATGGCAAAGTATCATCAATTTGATCCATTTCAATATTGGCATCAACTGCAGCAACAGCAACAAGGGCAGCGGCAACAAGAACAGCAAGAACAACAAGAGCAACAAGGACAGCAGCAACAAGGACAGCAAGAACAACAACAACAGCAACTGCAACTGGAACAGCAAGGATATGTGAAGAAAAAAGGTTGTAACTGCGGCGGAAATAGAAATAAATATCTTGGATAATGAAATATATAAATAATAAGCCTGCTTTTGAACAAAAAATACCTTGTTTTATCCAGAGGATAAAACAGGGTATTTTTTGTTTTGAAGGATGACTGTATTTCGGAAAGTTTCATGTAATGGCGTTTCAGACAGAAATCATTTCATTTGTTATTTTGTTTTTTGTAGGTCATCTCTCGTCAAAAATAAAAATCTAGAAACATCCAGCTTCTTCCCTCTAAAAAACTGCGGGGAAGAAATGTACAATTCTTCTTTTGCACGCGTAATCGCAACGTATGCTAAGCGCCGTTCTTCTTCTAATGCTTCTGAAGTATCCGTAATACGGTCGTTCGCGTCTTTTAAGGATGAAGAATGCGGTAATATACCGTCGCTTGCACCGAGTAAGAAAACACACGGAAATTCAAGTCCTTTGGCGTTATGAATAGACATAAGCGATACAGCATCTTGCTGCGTTCGTGTTTTTAATGCTTCCATTTCTTTTTGATTTTGAATAGCTGTGTTTACAAATTCTAAATACGCTGGAATGTCCGAAAAACGATTTGCAGATTCAATGAGTTCTTCAAGCATTTCTTCTTGTATTTCTTTTTGCATCGTAAAGGAAGAGCGGTCATTGCTCTGTAAATACTCTAAATATTGTCCTTTTCCTTTGATGATTTCTTTTAATGCCTTTTTCGGTTCAAGCTCTTTAATAAATTTTAGAAAATCAATACGATCATTGATTTTCTTCACTTGGAAAGGTTTTAAGTTTGGATTGAGTAAAAGGAAATGTAAGAGGGAAGGGAAGCGACCTTCACCGTATTTCCATTGTTCTCGTTCAATAAATGATATACATTCATCGCGCCCGATATACATTGTCGGTAAAATGCTTGCGAGTGATTCTATGCGAAATGGTTCAAAGGCTAACCGTAATTGATCTAATACAGGTTTAATGAGCGAGTGTTCATAAAACGATTGGCTTGCCCCGTATTTGACGAAAGGAATCTTATGAATCGTAAGCTGATCGAGTAAGGAGCGGCTTACAGAATGCGTCCGGTATAACAAACAAAAATCTGTATAGCGTCGCTGGCCACTTGCTACTTTATCTTGAATAAGTTGCAGTACTTGATTGGCTTCATCTAATGTTGTCGCTGGTCTTGAATAAAATGGCTGCATTCCTTCTTCGTGAACGGTGTACAATTCTTTGTTAAATCGTTCCTGATTCAGCTTAATGACTTCATTACCAAGTCCGACAATGTAGGGGTTGGAGCGATAGTTTGTATTTAAAGTAATAATGGTTGTATCATCAAACTCTTTTGGAAAAGAAAGGATAATTTGATGACTAGCTCCGCGCCAGCCGTAGATGGCTTGATCATCGTCCCCTGCGATAAATAAGTTGTTTTGCGGTGCTGCTAATAGTTTTACAATTTCATACTGGGCGTATGATGTATCTTGAAATTCATCCACTTCAATATATTGAAAGCGTCCTTGCAGCTGTGTTAATAATGCCGCATTATTTTCTAGTAAATAAAACGTTTCAAGTAAAATATCATCAAAGTCTAGATAGCGATGACTCTGCTTTACGTCTTCATAGCGCCTGTATACTTCTTGAAATTCACGTTCAACGGGTGTTTTGGCCTGTACATCTTTCGGTCTATTTAATTTATTCTTTTCAAGTGAAATCATTGCTAGCATACTTTCCGCGTCATAGTCATCTTTTAAACGAAGTTCTTTTAAAATTTTCTTTATAATAATTTGTTTATGTTTTTCGTTGGCTAAAATTTGTTGATTGTATCCTTGGCTACGAAGTAACTTTAAGAAAACAGAGTGGAATGTTCCAGCTACAAGATATTGGCTCGCTGCGGGTGTCATACCAGGTAATGTTGCTACGCGGCTTCGAATTTCTTCCGCTGCTTTTTGCGTAAATGTAAGCAATAAAATGTTACGCGGGTGAACGCCTTTTACATTGACTAAATAGCCAACGCGCGTTGTTAAGACAGACGTTTTTCCGCTGCCAGCACCAGCTAATGTAAGAACGGGTCCTTCAGTCTGGCGTACAGCTTCTAATTGTTTTTCATTTAAATATATTCCTTGTTTTTCAAGAGCGCGAAAATAGATAACATCCGCATCATTTTGTTGAACTAAGTCGGTAGATGTTTTCGGAATATGATAAATTGCGCGAGGTATATTCGAATGTGTTAATGATTTTTGCGAAAAATTTTCCTTAGTCATAATTTCACCTTCAATAAGTAGCATCAACTTATAACTTTATCGGAAGATAGGGGAAATGGCAATGTAAAAAAGTGAGATAGTAATGTGGTTAGGGGTGAATACAAATTGCACCCCCTACTAC
This sequence comes from Bacillus cereus group sp. BfR-BA-01380, assembly GCF_022663535.1. GTDB lineage: Bacteria > Bacillota > Bacilli > Bacillales > Bacillaceae_G > Bacillus_A > Bacillus_A cereus_BB. Next base: position 109,599 of record NZ_JAKUFS010000012.1, read on the forward strand.
AAACCTCTTTTTTTAGATTGGCGAGAGGAACTGGCTATGCGTAGAAGCGGTCAGTGCCTTTTCCTGCCCCGTGCGGTGTTAAAACAAAGAGAGGGAACGAGTGCAGGTCAATTATTGTTTGGCGTAGCTGTGATTTATATGTTGAAAAATCATTATGTGATGATTGTAGAAATCATAAAAAGAAGCGCCAAATAAGGCGCTTCTTTTATAGATTTTTTATCATGACAACATGCGGGATATCAGCTTCTATAAATACATTAGAAGTTGTTTCGTATCCAAGCTTATGGTAAAACGGCTCAGCGTGTGTTTGCGCATGAAGCTTCAGCTTTGGAAGAGATTCTTCTTTCGCAAGAGCTTCTAATGCGTCCATGATCATCTTGCCAGCCCCTTTTTGGCGGTGAGATGATAAGACACAAATGCGTTCCATTTTCCCGATACCATCGACGATACGAAAGCGCCCAGCACCAACTGGAACATCTTGATCGTATAATACAACATGTTTTGCAGCGTGATCATATTCGTCGTATTCTTCTTCGGCTGCAACCTTTTGTTCATCTACAAACACTTGTTTACGAACGGAAAAGGCATCATCTAGCTGTTTTTTGTTTTGTACAACTTGAACTTGCAAATTATTGTTGCTCCTTTCCTAAATGGAACGTTTCATATACTGTCCACGTTCCGTTCTCTAATTGATATAGTAAATGGAAACGATCGATTGGTTGCTCATAATAGAAATCTTTCATTTTTAAGCGACCTAAAACATCCGCATGCTCTGCGTCTGATAATTGTTGTCCAATTGTAAGGTGCGGCACAAAAGCATATTCGCGATCTTGTGTGAACATACCTCTATGCATTTCTTCGTTTAGGAATGTTAATTCTGGTGTTTTTTCTACTTTAAAATAAATAACATTATTTACAGGTGCAAATGAGCTCACTTTTCCTACATGTAGTGTAAAAGGATTTGCTTTATCTGCAATTGTATGAAGCTCTTGCACAATCGTTTCTAACTGTTCATCAGCTACTTCAAAAGGTGCTTTTAATGTAATGTGTGGTGGAACTAATGCATAATGTGGATCATAACGCTTACGCAGACCGTTTGCTTTATCTTGAATCATTTTTGATGGAAAAATTACAATACCTAGTTTCATCTCTAAATTCCTCCCCTTGTCTGAACGTAAAATGTTTGTATGAAAAAAGAACTCTTTTTATTATATCAGATAATTCTGAATGAAACTGTATATTATTTCAGCGCTAGCATGTGAGAAAATGCATGCGGTAAGTTTTTTTGCCAATATTTCCATGTGTGATTGCCAGCAAACTCTTCGTAATAAGTTGTAAATCCTCTTTCAGTAAGAAGAGAATGTAGCTCACGGTTCGGCGCTACAAAATCTGAAATATTACCATCTGTCGTTTTTACGTCTGTTTCTTCTGTACCGATGATGTGATATAAGTCTAACATGTGTGGCTGCGTAAAGACCTTAGCACGCTCTAGTACAGATTCATTTACAAATGGCGACTGCATAATTACTTTTCCGAATGTATGCGGATACATAAGTGCTGTCATAAATGAAACTGTACCGCCTAAAGAATCCCCGATTAAAACGCGGCCTTTCCCCATGTGATATGTTGGGTACTGCTCATCTAAATATGGAACGAGTTCATGAGCTAAAAAGCGAATGTACATGTCATTTTGCGATCCGTTTGGATGATATTTTTCTCTTCGATCATGTACATCTTTATATGGGATGCCAACAATAATCGTTCGATCAATTTCCTCTGTTTTGCGAAGTGACTCTATCACGCGATGTGCTTTTCCAAGTTGAAAATAATCTCTTCCATCTTGTGCAATTACAATGGTGTGCTTATGAAGCGGCGTGAAATTTGCTGGTAAATAAATGAGAAGCGTCAGTTCTTCTTGCAATGATTTGCTGTAAAATGTAAGTTCTTCAATTTTTCCTATTGTTTGTGTCATCGTGTAATCTCCCCTAAGTAAAAAGTTACTACAACTTTATTTTAGCATAAGAATGAGAAGAATCTAAAAAATTAGTATTCAGTATTGGAAGAAACGGCTATAATGAAATGAGAATTTTCCTTATATAAATACAAATTGAAAAACAACATAAAACCGCTTTTCTTTTAAGGGGGGCGAGAGCACCTGGCCGTGCATAGAAGCGGTCAGGGCTTTTTCCTGCCACGTGCTAGATTTAAAACAAAGGGAGGAAGCAAGAAACGGTCATGTGTTGATCTGCACAGCCGCGACTTATAAAGAAAAGCGGAGTCGACTGTTTAGGCCCGTTGGCTAAGGTTCTTTCACACAGAAGGTGTTTTTTACCTTCTCGTGTGGAAGGTTTTTAGACATGAGGGCCTAGGAGGCAGAGCTAGACAAAAATGTTGAAAAATCAAAATGGATTTATCCCGCTATTTGTGGGCAGTAAAACCCCCACCTCAAGATTCAAAGAAAAGCGAGGAAGATGGGTGGGGGATAACTGCTCGTAAAAGCCCGATTGGTGAGAGCTGATAATCAGTGGGGGATAAAGACCCCCCACTGATGGAAGTTTCACTTTATATAGATAAGGAGACAACACATGAAGCAGCAGAAATCAATAGCACTGCCGCTAGCGATTTCGATTATTACGATCTCATTTGCGGCTATTTTTGTAAAAATGTCTACAGCACCATCTTCTATTTTAAGTATGTATCGTTTATGGATTATTGTAGTTATTATGATTCCGATTGTATGGAAGAAAAGAAAGGAATTTACGAGAATTGAGAAGAAAGACTGGGGATTTTTAATTGGATCCGGTTTCTTTTTAGCACTGCATTTTCTTCTATGGTTTGCATCGTTAAAATTTACAACAGTTGCAAGTTCTACGATTATTTTAGCATTGCAGCCACTCGTATCCCTCATTGGAGGATTTTTCCTATTTAAAGAAAGAACAACACTCATTTCACTTGCAACAATGGGAATTGCCATTATTGGTGTAGGGTGTATCGGATGGGGAGATTTAGGACTAAGCAAAGAAGCAGTCTTAGGGGATATATTATCATTTTTTAGTGTAATTGCAGTGGTTGGATATTTATTTATTGGGCAAACGACAGTGAAAAAAGTATCGCACTGGATTTATAGTTTTACTGTCTTTACATTTGCAGCCTTATTTTTAAGTATATATAACATGATGTTGCAAATTCCATTTACAGGGTATTCATCATGGGACTGGACTGTATTTTTCTTACTTGCAACTGTACCGACTGTATCTCAAATGATTAATAATTGGTTATTAAATTATGTAAATGCGACAACGATCTCTATGAGTATTTTAGGTGAGCCTGTTGGTGCGATGATCCTTGCTTTCTTTTTACTCGGTGAAAAATTAAATTCTACGCAAGTGGTCGGAAGCGTTCTTGTATTATGCGGCGTATGTATCTTTTTATTACAACAACAAAAGCGCACATATGAAGAACCGGTAGAAGGTATGGTATATACGCAAGAGACGTAGTTGTTAAATCGTAATCGCTCTATCTCATGAACATATGAAAAAATGATAAAGATACAAGTAGTAGAATTGAACATAAGCGCAGCTTCCATTATTGGAAGTTGCGCTTTATCCCGCTATTTGTGGGCAGTAAGACCCCCACCTCAAGATTCAGAGAGAAGCGTTGTCCAGCTCTAGCGGCTAGAATCTCCGGTCGTTTCGCCCCCTCGGACGAGGCAAAAAGCACCTCTCTGTCGGGAGCTCCAACGTCCTGCGATTCTGAGCAAGCCGCTTCCGCTTTTCTAAAGAAGATAGGTGGGGGATAACTGCCCGTAAAAGCCCGATTGGTGAGAGCTTTCCGTCAGTGGGGGATGAAGAACCCCCCCACTGACGGAAGTTTCACTTTATTTCGGTTTTGTCATATACGGCTGAACGTTGACAATACATAGATCACGAAATTTACCTTCTGCGGTTGTGACAATAATAACAGCTCGCCCAGCTTGTTTTCCTATTAGAGTTGCTTTATGTTTTTCGGTATGAATCTCTACAATATGGGGGTTCGTGCATGTCCAAATGATCTCCTGGTTACTTGCTTGAGAAGGAAGGACAGTTGCTGTAAGTTCCGCGCGTTGCCCAGCTTTAAGTTTTAGCTTAGCTTTGTGCAGTTGTATACCAATGACTGGTACAATTGAAGAAACAATAGTAATATGAGGCAGATCTGTTTGTATTTCAGCGCATGACGAAGATGTAAGGTATTTTTGCGGGTGAGATGGTAATCGCATGTAAGTTGTCCTCCTTCAAAAAATATACATAAAAGTATTCATGTGTGGTCATTCATAGGAAATACAACCCTCTAAAGCTCCACTTTAGTACACTTTTTCTTGCATTTACTCTTTTTAGGTGTTTCTCTTTTGTTTGGATATTAATTTGTAACATTGATTTAGTCCTTCTGTATCATGTTCTTAGTTATACTATATACAAAGAATGTTAGAAAAAATTTAAGGTAATATAAAGAATTTGTTAATTTACAGAAAATTCAGTACAATAATATGTAAATACAAAGTGAAAAAATGACATAAAAAAACCCCTTTCTTTTCAGATGGGCGAGAGCATCTGGCCGTCCATAGAAGCGGTCAGGGCCTTTTCCTACCACGTGCAAAGTGTAAAACAAAGGGAGAAAGCAAGTAGCGGTCACTGTTTGTTCTGCATAGCAGTGATTTGCATGTTGAAAAATCAAAAGGGATTAATATAAAAAACAATCCCTGCTTCTATTGTACAGAAGCAGGGATTGTTTTTTATATTAAGAAGCTATTTTTTCGAACTCTTCAAATTCTTTTTGAACATTTTCTGATGGCTTTGTTAATAGGCTTACAATAATAATAACGAGTAAGCTCGCAGCAAAACCAGGAATCATTTCATATAGCATATCTTTTAAAAACTTAAATTGTGTCCACGTAATAACGGTTGTTGCGCCGGCGATCATCCCAGCAAGAGCGCCCCATTTCGTCATTCGTTTCCAGTACAAGCTTAATAAAATAACTGGTCCAAATGAAGAACCGAAACCTGCCCAAGCATAACCAACAAGCGCTAAGATTGAGTCATTTTGTTTAAAGGCAAGTCCGCTTGCTATTAGAGCAATGAGAAGAACGGCCATACGTCCTACAAAAACAAGTTCGCGGTCCGTTGCAGAGCGGCGGAAAAATGTTCGGTATAAATCTTCTGTTACAGCACTTGAAGTAACAAGAAGCTGAGAAGAAATAGTACTCATAATTGCCGCTAAAATGGCAGCTAATAAGAATCCAGTAATGAGCGGATGGAATAAAATATTTCCAAGCTCAAGGAAAATTGTTTCTGGATCTGCTAATTTCATTCCCTTGTCAGCATAATATGCAATTCCAATGAGTCCAGTAAACATTGCGCCGACAATGGAGAAGATCATCCAGCTCATACCGATGCGGCGAGCGCTTTTTAATTCTTTTACAGATGAAATAGCCATAAAGCGTACGATAATATGAGGTTGTCCAACATAACCAAGACCCCAAGCAAATAAAGAAATAATGCCGAGTACAGAAGTACCTTTAAAGATATTTAATAAGTTTGGATCAATAGATTGGATTGTATGAAATGCTGATCCAAGACCATTTACATGCATAATCGTTACAATTGGAACTAAAACGAGTGCAACGACCATAATAATTCCTTGTACGAAGTCTGTCCAACTTACAGCTAAGAAACCGCCAAATAATGTATAAGCTACGACAACGGCAGCAACGATGAAAAGTCCCATATGATAGTCCATTCCAAATGTATTACGAAATAGAACAGCACCTGAAACTAATCCCGAAGCTACATAAAATGTAAAGAAAATCATAATAACAAGTCCGGAAACAAGGCGTAGCATATGAGATTTATCATGGAAGCGATGTTCTAAAAATTCTGGAATTGTAATTGAGTTGTTTGCAAGCTCAGAGTAGGTACGTAAGCGAGGAGCGACGTATAGCCAGTTTGCATAAGCGCCGAGTGTTAAGCCGATCGCAATCCAACTGCTGCTTAGACCTGTTGCAAACATCGCACCGGGTAACCCCATTAACAGCCAACCGCTCATATCAGCAGCGCCTGCACTTAGTGCTGTTACTGCGGGACCTAATGTACGCCCGCCAAGCATATAGTCTGTTAAATTTGATGTTCGTTTGTAGGCTATGTAGCCAATCACTAACATCCCGATCATATAGATCGAAATAGAAATTAAAATCTGTGTGTTCATGTTAGTCCCCTTTCCTAGTAGTGTCTTTTGATGAGTTACATATTATAATCTAACATGATTATGTGTAAAAATCCATCTTCTAAATACGAATTTTCAGAAATGTAAGCGTATTTAGAAGATATATTATTTTACCAATATAAAAATTTTTGTTGATGTATAGCTATTTTTATAGAGTATTTATTATTTTTACATAAAAATGAGTTGTTTTGTCAATATAATATTCAAGGTGTACATAAAAAATATTTTTTTGAAAGTATTGACTTCTAAAAAAAGAAAAGCATATAATGATTTCAAATTTAAAAATGCAAGCGTTGATGAAGAAGAGTACATATTATGGACATGTCAGAGAGCTGATGGTTGGTGCGAATCAGTATGAAAGTAATATGGAATGGGCTTCGGAGCTTCCAGACCGAAACGAAAGAAGTAGGCTTTGGCGAAAAGATCTCATCGTTACAAGAGACACGTATTGTATTTCGATACGGAAAAGTGCGTTACTTTTGTAACGAATTAAGGTGGCACCACGGGAGTACCCGTCCTTTCTATAGGATGAGTACTCCCTTTTTGTATAGAAAAAAATGAATAGGATAAATCGATGAGTAAGAAGAGTACGTATATTGGAGACGTTCCAGAGAGCCGGGGATAGGTGAGAGCCCGGTGCGGTGCCATATGCGGAATGGGCTTACGAGAGGTATGCTGAACTATAAGTAGGCAACCCGGGTTCCGCCGTTACAAGGATAGGGTATAATGTTGTACCTGAAAAAGCGGGATGCTTTGCATCCAACAAGAGGTGGTACCGCGGTAAATTTATCGTCCTCTGCATATTTCCATATGCAGGGGACTTTTTTATTTTGGATAGAGAGGTGACAGTGATGATAACGAAAGAACAATTTATGATGGGAAAACAACAAGGGAAAACCTTTCTTGTTATTCAGGAAGAAGAAGGCGATAGTTTAACACCGATTGCGTTATATCGCCGGATGAAAGGTGAGAAAAAATTTCTACTGGAAAGCTCGCAGCTTCATCAAGATAAAGGACGTTATTCCTATTTAGGATGTAATCCTTACGGAGAAATCAAAAGTATTGGCAAGGAAGTAGAAATTACGATAAATGGTGTGCTAGAAAAGGTAAACGGAAATGTATTAAAAGAGCTAGAAAGTGTTCTGGCATTAGAGAAAATTGAGAGTCCATTCCCATTTTGCGGAGGAGCGGTTGGCTATATTGGATATGATGTGATTCGGCAATATGAAGATATTGGAGAGATGCTCTCTGACCCTTTAAATATTCCGGAAGTACATGTGCTGCTTTACCGCATGTTCGTTGTATACGATCATGTAAGGCAAAAGCTGTCATTTGTATATGTCTATTGCGGCGGCGATACAGACTCGTATGAAGAGGTGTATGAACGGCTGCAAACATATAAACAAAAATTGCTGCAGGAATCAGAGGAACAGGTGAAAGAGCTGAGCGCTTCCTTATCATTTACATCTTCTATAACAGAAGAAAGGTTTTACAAAATGGTTGAACAAGCAAAGGAATATATTCGGGCAGGAGATATCTTTCAAGTTGTGCTATCACAGCGTTTGCAAAGTGATTTTACAGGAAATCCATTTGCGTTATATCGCCGTCTTCGCACCGCAAATCCATCTCCTTATATGTTTTATATTGATTTTCAAGATTACGTCGTACTTGGTTCTTCACCGGAAAGCTTACTTTCTGTACGAGATGAGAAAGTGATGACAAATCCAATTGCCGGAACAAGGCCGCGCGGAAACACAAAAGAAGAGGATGAAAAGATAGCAAAAGAACTGCTTGCAAACGAGAAGGAACGGGCGGAGCATATGATGCTTGTCGATTTAGGAAGAAATGATATTGGCCGGGTGAGTGAGATCGGTTCTGTACATTTAGATAAATATATGAAAATAGAGAAGTATTCGCATGTCATGCATATTGCATCTGAAGTTTACGGAACATTGCGAAAAAAGATGAATTGTTTGGATGCATTGGCACATTGCTTACCGGCAGGAACTGTATCAGGAGCTCCTAAAATTAGAGCAATGGAAATTATAAACGGATTAGAAACAGAAAAACGAAATGTGTACGCCGGAGCTGTTGGGTATATTTCGTTTTCAGGCAATATGGATATGGCACTGGCGATACGAACGATGGTTGTGAAAGACGGGAAAGCGTATGTACAGGCGGGCGCTGGCGTTGTGTATGATTCGAACCCTGCGGCTGAATATGAAGAAACGTTAAATAAAGCAAAAGCGCTTTTGGAGGTAATGAAATGATTGTCTTAATTGATAACTATGATTCATTCACATATAACTTGTATCAATTGTTAGGCCATCATACGGAACGGATTGTTGTAGTGCGTAACGATGAAGTGACAATTGAGGAACTAGCAGACATGAAGCCAAAAGCAATTATTCTTTCGCCAGGACCTGGAAGGCCGGAAGATGCAGGGGTTTGTATGAATGTGATTAGGCATTTCTATCAAACAGTTCCGATTCTCGGTATTTGTCTAGGACATCAAGCAATTGTTACTGCTTTCGGCGGAGAAGTTGTGCGGGCAGAAAAGATTAAACACGGGAAAACGTCGCTTGTAAAACATAATGGCACATCGATATTTTCATATGTAAAACAGCCGCTGACAGCGATGCGTTATCATTCGCTCGTAGCGAAGCAGCACAATCTTCCGAGTTGCTTTGATGTATTAGCGACAGCGATGGATGACGGAGAAATCATGGCCATTTGTCATCATTACTATCCGCTTTTCGGATTACAGTTTCATCCGGAATCCATTGCAACTGAAGAAGGAGATAAATTAATACGGGCATTTTTATCAAATGTGAAAGAGGGGGAGAGAGTATGAATGGCTATCTTCGAAAATTAGTAGAGAGGCAAGATTTAACGGAACACGAAATGTATGAAGCGGGGATTAGCTTATTAAGCGAAGCTATTTTAGAAAGTGAAATTGCAGCCTTTTTAGCATTGTTAAAGGCAAAGGGGGAAACGGCGGATGAAATATACGGCCTTGTTCGCGCCCTTCGTGAAAAAGCATTGCCGTTTTCTAATCATATTGCAAATGCGATGGACAATTGCGGAACAGGAGGGGACGGGGCGCAAACATTTAATGTGAGTACAACATCAGCTTTCGTACTTGCGGGTGCAGGCGTAAAGGTTGCGAAACATGGAAACCGTGCCGTTTCTAGTAAAACGGGAAGTGCAGATTTATTAGAAGAACTCGGTGTGAACATTGCATGTTCGACAAAGCAAATTGATTATTTGTTAGAAAACGTCGGTATCGCTTTTCTATTTGCGCCAGCGATGCATCCAGCCCTGCGCCGCATTATGAAAGTAAGAAAAGAATTAAACGTTCCAACAATTTTTAATCTAATCGGGCCACTTACAAATCCAATCGACTTAGAAACACAGTTCGTCGGTATTTACAAACGGGAGATGTTACGTCCAGTAGCAGAAGTCTTGCAAAAGCTTGGTAGAAAAAGAGCAATTGTTGTAAATGGCAGTGGGTTTTTAGATGAAGCATCTTTACAAGGAGAGAATCACGTAGCAGTTTTAAAAGATAACAACATTATTGAAGTAAGTATTTCTCCAGAAGAGTATGGATTTTCATGTGTGAAAAATGAAGCGATTCGAGGCGGAGATGCAAAGGAAAATGCCAATATTACATTACATGTGCTGCGCGGAGAAGATAGCGTATACCGTGATACAGTGTTATTCAATGCAGGGCTTGCTCTTTTTGCAAACGGAAAAGCAAGGACAATTGAAGATGGCATTCGCTTAGCGGCTCATAGTATCGATTCAGGAAAGGCGCTGGAGAAATTACATTTATTAATTGCTGAAAGTAACAAAAAGCTAGAGAGGGTGAAGTAAATGGAAACGATTTTAACGAAAATTATTGAGCAAAAAAAGAAAGAAGTAGCGGCGTTATATGAAACGTATATCCCGGTAAAGAAAAAACGTACATCATATTCTTTCGTAGAAGCGTTGCAAAAGTTTACTGTAATTGCAGAAATAAAACGTGCTTCACCGTCTAAAGGGGATCTGAACTTACATGTTGATGTCGCAAAACAAGCTGAGCTTTATGAAACAAATGGTGCAGGAGCAATCTCTGTTTTAACAGATGGTCATTTTTTTAAGGGCTCTTTTCACGATTTAGAAACGGCAAGAACTCATATAAATGTACCGCTTTTATGTAAAGATTTTATGATTGATCGAATCCAAATTGACCGGGCGTATGATGCGGGAGCCAATCTCATTTTATTGATTGTTGCAGCATTAACAAAAGAACAATTATTTGCGTTATATACGTATGCAAAAGAAATTGGCCTAGAAGTGATTGTAGAGATTCATAACGAAGAGGAGCTAGAAATAGCATTAGAGCTAAATCCAGATGTCATTGGAGTAAACAATCGAAATTTGAAAACATTTGAAGTGGATTTAAGAACAACGGAACAGCTTGGGGAACGATTAAATGAACAAAACGTCCTTTGGATTAGTGAGAGCGGTATTCATACGAAAGAAGATATGATACGTGTCAAGAAAGTAGGGGCAAAAGGAATTCTTGTCGGAGAAGCATTCATGACAGCGCCGTCTGTCGGAGACTTTTTTCAAGTGCTACAGGTGACGGAATGAAAGTAAAGATTTGCGGTATTACCGATATAAGAACGGCGAAAATTGCTTGTGAATACGGGGCAGATGCCATTGGCTTTGTATTTGCGAAAAGTAAGCGGGAAATTGCGCCAGATCAGGCAAAACAAATCATTGAAGAACTCCCTGAGAATGTAATGAAAGTTGGCGTTTTCGTAAATGAGTCCATTGAAGTGATCGAGAACATTGTAACGTATTGTGGTTTAACGCATGTACAACTGCATGGGGATGAGCAAAATTACCATATTAAAAGATTGAGTATTCCGTCTATAAAGGCAATTGGTGTAAGTTCACGTAATGATATAGAACGAGCAAAAGAATATGAAACGGATTTTATATTATTTGATAGTCCGCAAGAACAGTTTCATGGCGGAAATGGAAAAACATTTTCATGGGAGTTATTGCAGTCAAATCCAATTGAAAAAAAGTGCATATTAGCTGGCGGATTACAGCTTGAAAATATTGTAGAAGCAATTGAAATGGTTCGGCCATATATGGTTGATGTGAGCAGCGGTGTAGAAACAAATGGAAAAAAAGATATCGAGAAAATAAAACAATTTATAACAAAAGCGAAGGAGTGTTAAATATGCAATATGTATATCCAGATGAAAAAGGTCATTACGGTATATATGGAGGGCGTTATGTTCCAGAAACGTTAATGCAGTCTGTTTTAGAATTAGAAGAAGCATATAAAGAAGCAATGCAAGATGAATCATTTCAAAAGCAATTACAGCATTATTTACAAACGTATGTCGGCAGAGAAACACCGCTTTATTTTGCAGAAAATTTCACGAAGTATTGCGGCGGAGCAAAAATGTATTTAAAGCGAGAAGATTTAAATCATACGGGCGCTCATAAAATTAACAACACAATTGGGCAGGCACTTCTTGCGGTGCGAATGGGCAAGAAGAAAGTTGTCGCTGAAACAGGAGCTGGACAGCACGGCGTTGCGACAGCGACTGTATGCGCACTGCTTGGCTTAGAATGCGTCATTTTTATGGGAGAAGAAGATGTGCGCCGTCAAAAACTAAATGTTTTCCGAATGGAGCTGTTAGGCGCAAAAGTGGAAAGCGTTGCAGTAGGAAGCAGGACGTTAAAAGATGCTGTAAATGAGGCCCTTCGCTACTGGGTTGCACATGTACATGATACGCACTATGTGATGGGATCTGTTCTTGGACCGCATCCGTTTCCGCAAATGGTACGTGATTTCCAAAGTGTGATCGGTAAGGAAACGAAGAAACAATATGCAGCGTTAGAGGGGAAATTACCGGAAGCAGTTGTAGCTTGCATTGGCGGCGGCAGTAATGCGATGGGAATGTTTTATCCATTTGTACAAGATGAAGAAGTTGCGCTTTACGGCGTAGAAGCAGCAGGCAAGGGAATTCATACAGAGAAGCATGCCGCAACATTAACGAAAGGAAGCGTCGGTGTTTTGCACGGATCGATGATGTATATTTTACAAAATGAAGAGGGACAAATTCAAGAAGCACACTCCATTTCAGCAGGGCTTGATTACCCAGGAGTTGGTCCGGAACATAGTTTATTAAAAGACATTGGCCGTGTATCATATCATTCCATAACAGATGAAGAAGCGCTCCATGCTTTTCAGTTGTTAACGAAAAAAGAAGGAATTATCCCAGCACTAGAAAGCTCACATGCCGTTGCGTATGCACTGAAATTAGCACCCACTATGAAAAAAGACGAGGGACTTGTCATTTGTTTATCAGGCCGCGGCGATAAAGATGTTGAAAGTATAAAACGTTATATGGAAGAGGTGTAAATAATGGGGATAGAAAGAATTCATAAAGCATTTCAAAATGGAAAAAAAGCATTCATTCCGTACGTAATGGGCGGAGATGGCGATTTACAAGAGCAAATTCGTTTTTTAGACGAAGCAGGGGCAAGCATTATTGAAATTGGAATTCCGTTTTCTGATCCAGTTGCAGACGGGCCAACGATTCAAAGGGCAGGAAAACGAGCATTAGAAAATGGAACAACGTTAGAAGGAATCTTCCAAGCGTTAGCGGAAGTGAGAGCAGCAGTGCAAATTCCATTTGTACTCATGACTTATTTAAACCCGATTTTAGCATTCGGGAAAGAACGTTTTACCCAGCGCTGCATCGAAGCAGGTATCGATGGGATTATCGTGCCAGATCTTCCGTATGAAGAACAAGATATCATTGCACCGCTGCTATGCGATGCAAACATTGCCCTTATTCCGCTTGTAACAGTAACGAGCCCTATAGAACGAATTAAAAAGATTACAAGTGAATCACAAGGGTTTGTCTATGCCGTCACAGTAGCGGGCGTAACGGGAGTACGCCGCGATTTCACGCAAGAATTACACACCTACTTAGAAAAGGTGAAAGCGCATGTTCAGCTTCCGGTTGTTGCAGGATTTGGAATATCGAAGGCGGAGCAAATAGAGGAAATGACTCAAATATGTGACGGAGTAGTTGTCGGAAGTAAAGTCATTGAGCTGTTAGAAAATGAAAAGCGAGATGAAATTCGTGAGCTGATTGCTGCGGTGAAATAAAGGAATGGACTATTGTCAACTTCCTCAAGTGCACACGGTATGTCGAACGTCGTCGAAGGGGCTTTATATTGTGTCGAGTCGCCGATATATTTTAAAAAGCGGTCGATATATGAGTGGACATATAAAAACATACTAAGATTAGTAGCACAGACCACGGCCATGGTCTGTGCTACTATTTTTTTATAGTTTATCAGATAAAGAATAGGATAAAAAAACTGACGTAAAATTAATTGAATATTCTGCCGTATGTTATATAATATTTTTTAACATGTAAGTCGCCGTTATGCGTAGCCAGATGCTCTTGCCCGCCTAAAAAGAAAAATGGTTTTGTAGCGTTCTTTCAATTGTACCTTACAAGAAATGAGATGATGGTATGACAGTATTATTAGCTCTTATTCCAATCATGATGATTTTTATTTGTTTATTTGTATTCAAGCAAACATCGCTTAAAGCATCGATAATTTCTTATGTTGTGTGCAGCGGAATTGTTTTACTATCACCGATGTTTCACTTGCGAATGGGGGAGGTTGCTCATGCAACAATGAAAGGTGGTTTAATTTGTTTTATCGTTGGATATGTATTGTTTTTTGGTATTTTTTTATTTCACCTTATGAATAAAATGGGGTATATCGATCAAGTTGCTCGTTTTATGGAACATGTTACACATGACCGTTTACTGCAAATGCTCCTCATGTGTTTTGGAATTTGTCCTCTTATTGAATCGGTAAGTGGGTTTGGAATTGGATTTATGGTGGCTGCACCTATTTTTCTTTCGCTCGGTTACAGGCCGTTTCAAGCTGTTTTGCTTTCCTTTATCGGCTTATTAGCAAGCTCATGGGGAGCAATGGCAACCGGAACGATTATTGGCTCTGGTCTTATTGATATGCCTTTAGTACAACTTGGCTCTGGTACGGCAGTGTTAAGTGTGCCAATCTTTGCGTATTTTATCATCCTTTCATTATATATAGTCGGCGGCTTTGCGGCAGTAAGGAAAAAGTGGAAAGAAGCGGCGGGTTTTTTTCTATTATTTTCTCTCTCCATCTGTTTGTCTAGTACATATGTAAGTGTTGAATTAGCAGGAATTTTAAGTGCGATTGTCACGATAACATTTGGATTTATCATCATAAAAATGACGGCAAAACAGCAGAAGGAAGTATATTCGGAACATGCAGTTGCCAAGCAGCAAGAAGTTTCTATTGTAAAAATAATTAGCCCGTATTTATTTTTAACCGTCTGCATCTTGCTCTCTCGTCTGATTCCGTCGTTTCATAGTGCACTGCAATCATATGCAGTTATGAACTTGCCATCGTACTCTTACAAACTTGAATTATTGTATTCACCAGGATTTTGGCTTGGAGTTACATGTTTATTTACCATCATTTTCTTTCGTATTCCTTCTATTATAATAAAGCAGTCATTATTGCAAACAGTGAAACAATGGATCCCCTTTGCGGTTACAACGACAATGTTTATTGCCATTTCAGAATTAATGAGTGCAGCAGGGATGCATACTTTATTAGCGGAATCTGCTGGTCATATCTTTGGAATGATGTTTGTTTTCGTTGCTCCTTTTATCGGTGGTATCGGTGGTTTTTTAACGGGAAGTAACGCGGGATCAAATGCGATGTTTATGAGGTTACAAATGCAGACCGCACAGAACGTGGGGCTTCCGTGGCAGTTTGTGACAACGGTGCAAAATACAAGCTCTTCTTTTGCGACAATTGCGTGTCCATCACGAATTACACTGGGTGCTTATTTATGTAACATTCCATTTCGGGAAAATGAGCTCTTGAAGAAGACGACACTGATGATTTTTGGTGCTGTGTTAATTGTGGTGGTAGAGGTTTTTGTGTGGCATCTTATTGTGTAAAAAAACGCTTCTCTTATAGGAGAAGTGTTTTTGTTTGTAGAAATATATAACTTCATAGATTAAAAAAGAAAGAGTGAGCATGGAATGAGTATAAATTTGCGAGATATTACAAATGAGAATTGGCTAGAGTGTATATTCTTAACGACAAATAAAGAAGATAAACATTTCGTTTGTGAAGAGTTTGTTGCTTCGAATGCATTATCATTAGCCCAGTCGAAAATTCAAAAAGGTTGGATTACAAAGGCAATATACAGCGATGAAACAATCGTTGGCTTTACAATGTATGGATATTGTGAACAATATCATTTTTTTGAAATATGCAGACTTATGATAGATCATAAACATCAAGGAAAAGGGTATGGGAAAACGGCATTATTACAGGTAATCGAAGAGATGAGAAAAGATGCGAATTGTAATGAAGTTTTTCTATCTTTTGAACCGAACAATTTCGTTGCAAAACAACTGTATGAAAGCATCGGCTTTGAAGATACAAGCAGAATGGTTGAGGGGGAGTATTTGTATAAGTTACCATTAAAAGGGATAAACAGCTCTGTAATGACTGATAATTGCAGAAGAGGGGAATTGTAAACGATAGATAATGACAGAAGGAGTGATACGATGAAATACGTTATTATAGGCGGAGATGCAGCGGGAATGAGTGCAGCCATGCAAATTGTCCGCAATGACCAAGAAGCAAATATAATCACTTTAGAAAAAGGTGAAATCTATTCATATGCGCAGTGCGGTCTTCCTTATGCGATAAGCGGAGTCATTGCTTCTACTGAAAAGCTAATTGCGAGGAGCGTTGATACGTTTCGGAATAAATATCAAATTGATGCGAAAGTGAATCATGAAGTGACACGTGTAGATCCAGCTAGTAAAAAAGTATATGGCATACATACACAAACATCAGAACCATTCGAATTCGAATATGATCGTTTATTGATTGCAACGGGAGTGCGTCCAGTTATGCCGAATTGGAAAGGTAGCGACTTGCAAGGCGTACATCTATTAAAAACGATCCCAGATGCAGAGCGAATTATGGAGACGCTTCAAAATCAAAACGTTGAACATGTTACCATTATTGGCGGCGGGGCAATTGGTATAGAAATGGCGGAAACATTTGTAGAACTAGGGAAAAAAGTACGTATGATTGAACGAAATGATTATGTCGGTACCGTGTTTGATGGAGACATGGCAGCTTATATTCATGAAGAAGCAAAAAAGCATAATATTGAAATTCTGACAAATGAAAATGTGAAATCGTTTCAAGGGAAAGAACAAGTTGAGTTTGTGGAAACAGATAAAGGAATGTATGAAACAGATCTTGTTTTAGTATCAGTGGGAGTGAAACCGAACACTGATTTTCTAGAAGGAACAGAGATCATCAAAAATCCAAAAGGTGCGATCCAAGTTAACGCTTATATGCAAACGAATATAGAAGATATTTATGCGGCAGGAGACTGCGCGACGCAGTACCATATTATAAAAGAAAAACATGATCATATTCCGCTTGGAACAACGGCAAATAAACAAGGAAGAATTGCCGGACTAAACATGGTGAATAAACGAAGAGCGTTTAAAGGAATCGTCGGAACAGCGGTTATGAAATTTATGGACATCACATTAGGACGAACGGGTTTAAATGAAAAAGAAGCAGAGCAATTACAAGTACCGTATGAAATTGTAAAAATAGATTCAACAAACATAGCGGGATATTATCCAAGTAAGAAACCACTTCACTTGAAATTATTGTATCGCAAGGACACAAAGCAATTGTTAGGCGGACAAGTAATTGGTGAGCAGGGCGTAGATAAACGAATAGACGTACTAGCAATGGCACTGTTTCATAAAATGACGATTCATGATTTAGAAGACGTGGACTTAAGTTACTCTCCGCCGTTCAACAGTGTGTGGGATCCGTTGCAGCAAGCAGCGAGAAGGGGAGAATAAGCATCTCTTTTTTCAAGAGATGCTTTATTTCTGATTATAAATAAGATTTTATTCGTTTCATATCTGTAATTAAATACGGATTATCTTTCTTCATATTCTTAACAAGAATCTCTGCTTTTGTGTAGTCCTCTTTCAGCACTTCTAATTCTTGTTGTGTAATTCCGACCAATTGCATAAAGTTCACTCTACCATGAACAGTGTCAATTCCTTCTGCCTCAGTATCATTTACAACTAGTAAAGCAGTAATAGCAGATTCTACGCCAATATGAAGAGACGTTCCATTTCCTGCCACAAATTGCATTGGCTCAAAGAATCTTTTCTGTGTGCACGTATAGCGAGCAAGATTAGATAGCATATCAATTGCCCACATACAATCTTCATTCGTATCCTCTTTCAGTTTTATAGTCATTTCATAACCCCAGCGGCTCCATTCACTACCAAATGCGTCTACATCTGTGTAAAGCTCCGTCATTCCATACGTTAGTAAATGCTTGTAACCATTTGGAGATTGATAAATACTATAACCATCTAAATATTCGTCTCCACCAAAAAAGGCCCGTTTATGAAATGTTGTCCCATAATGTGCAGGTTCCTGATTCGGATAAAGTTTATCAAAAACTTCATCAATTGCTTCCCATCCTGGTGCCCAATCTTCCTGCTCTGATGCCCGTTTTTTATATTCTTCTAAAATCAATTCGTAATACCTCCTTAATCTTGGTAAGTGCGTGCTATTACAATGATAAAATAATAGAATACTAAATTCTACTACTCTTCTTTAGCCTTAGGTTATATTTGCTTCTTACCTTATAGGAAAAACGATTCAACCTTGTTGAATGGGTATGGTCTGCTAAGTATTTTGTCTGAGTTGTCCCTTTTGGGAATCCCCTTCTTCAAAAATCTGTTAGGATTTTAGGTAGGGTAGTTCAATATTCAACTAAACTGCATTGTTAGTTAAAGAACGATTATATGTGGATTATAACATATTTTCCCATGAATCTTAGCCGTCCACCTAAAAAGTGCAGATGTTAATAGTAACCTCGAGAAGTGGCAGAGTATTAGACTTGTTCGGAGGTCATTTGCTACATTTAGGAAGAGGTGAAACGAATGCATAGAATGTTGATAGATAGAGCGAGCGGGAAAACTTGGAGTATTCAAAGAAATGATAGCATACTTATCACTTCGACTGGGGGCAGAAAATCTCGGAAGAAGCAGTTTGATAATGCTGAGCAGGCAGCCAAGCAGATGGAGAAGGAAATTTGGCAGAGATTGAAGAAAGGCATGATCTATCATAATTTGGAGGTATCGGCAGGAGAACCGGTGCTGCAGCTATATTTGGGAAAGGGATATACAGGGTTTCTTCCTTTTGTCCCCATACCTGGAACTAATTCATCGTATGTTGGATATGTTATTGGGCAATTTCAGCGAGAAGAGATTTATTTAATAGACGAATCCGGAGAGAAACAAGTCGTTTTTGAACTTGGAGAAAATCATCTTGTATATGATATGTACTATTGTCCTCATGCGGGTGAATTGGTATTGAATGATTGTCATTCGATAAGAGGATATGAGGTGAAGGGCGGGGAGCTTAAGTCCTATTCGGAACCGCTACATGCTGAATTGACGGTAGGGAATACGCTTTCTTTATCGAGTGATAGAGTGCTTTGGTATAATGATTCCAAGCTTATTGTGTATGATCTTGTAAAGGAAAAGGTTATCTGCCAGATAGCAGTAAATTGCGAGATGTATGGAGGACACAGTACACAGCTATGTGCTGCGCTGTCGCATAGCGGAGATAAGTTCGCTTATTGTACGAATAGTAGGGAAGTAAGAGTATATGATATTGCCTCTGGTCAAGAAGTAGTATTGCCCAAAGCTATCCATGCTATGACAACAAGGATAATCTTCTCCCCGGATGATCATCTTTTGTTTACTCAGGAGCAATACGGGTGTTCGGATTTACTTGTATATGATTGGCAGGCTAAGAAGAAATGCGAGGATTGGCAAATAGGTGAGACTAGGGGTTGTGCGATTCATGCGGAAAAAGGACTGGTAGCTGCTTATGACAGAGGGAAGGTACGACTGTATGACTTTGTAACAAAACGGCATGCAACTACAATCATGATTGAGCACGTGGTGAAATCTTGCAATATAGCATTCACTGAGGACTATTTGGCTGTTTATACAGATTATGGTTGCTTTAGTCTTTATGCGTTGTAGGGGAGAGACTTCACCTTGCCGAAGTTTTTGCGAGGTGAAGCTATGTGCCAAATTCAGCATCTAGCATAGGATTTGTATGAAAACTAGAATGAATTGCTTACGTTAGAATGCCATTTCATTCGTATGCAACTTATTCAACGATAGGCTGTGATTGTAGGGATACCGCCAGCATTTTGAAAAACCCCCACGCTAAGCAAAAAATACAATAAGCTGTCCATATGGACAGCTCATTTACATAATTATCGAATTCGGAAGTTAATAAGTCTTTAATTTAGTCTCTATATCTACATAAACAAGAAATCCACCTACTGTTACATTGTCGTTTGATTCGAAGTCAACAAGATATACTTCTTTACGGTCATAGGGTGTTTTTGCCTATCCCACGAAAAGGGGGATGGGCAAAAACACCCAAAAAGGACTAATTGACTGTAAAAAAGAATAATAAAAAGAAGGTACGTGAAAAGTTTTAAATTTGATGAGAGGTGGAGATTCGTGAAAGTACACGATTGTCCTAATTGTAATACCTATAGTAGAGAATGTATTATTGTCATCCAAAATGCTCCGAACTTTTCGGAAGAGATATTAAAGTGCAGTATTTGTTCCTGGAACGGTAAGTGGTCGGACATGACAGTGCGGGAGGTTATATTGCCAGCGATTCCAGGCGGGATAGAGATCCCTGGTGTCGAACCAATTACTGATTATTATGTACTTCATTCAGATCAAATTAGAATTACTTATACAGGAGGTTGTTGCCCTCATTGTGGTGGAAGTGATCCGTTATGCTGGTGCATGACTTTATAAACGATTATCATGAGCCTCTTACTCGAAGCTGACGATTAGACAGGTGCGGGCGAGAAATTATCCGAAATAATTTAAGCACTATCTAAAAATAAGGTTAATACTGCAATTTTGCGATCCTTATTCTTTTGGAAGTTGGTAAACATTTTTAACATTTTAACACATAGACAACAAATATTTTATTGAACTAACGCATGCTTTATTTAAATAAGAATTCAAAAGGACTGTCTAAATTTGACAGTCCTTTTTGTATCGTTAACATAATAGATTCTCGAAAATAGATTTAGACTCCTATTGTATACTCTATTCATATTCAGTTAACATAACGTAACATTATCGGTAGCAAGGAAAAAGGAGAATCCCATTCTCACAAGGGAACCTCTTTTTATTTTTCTATCGATCTATGCATTTTTTTATACATTCCTATCCTGGCGCGGTTTTAGGTTCTCGTTTGTTACTGGATTAGCCGAAAAACTGTATAAAATCTTGTATGCTCTTAGCGTGGGTTTTTTCCGAAATGCTGGTGGTACCCCAGAAAAGATTAGCTAAAGTATAAAAATACTAACTCGATTGCTTGTTTGTGTAGAAAAGAGCATCGTTATATACGAAGTTCAGGGAAAACAAGTAGTAACGCAAGTATACTACTGACATTCTTGTAAGACAAAAGGGATAAATTCTATTCTTTCTTCACAAAATGACATTTTTATTTCTCAACATGAGACCCATCATTTCTATGATAATATAAAAATTGTAGTTCCCTTAATCACCTTTCCCAAAACATCAATAGGTAGAAGAATACCCCCTCATTTAGCGGGGGTATTTTATAAAATGTATTAAAATTTCACGTACTATATTTGTTGTTTAAATTTGTAACTACTCAACCATACATTTCATTTAGAAATTTGGTAAGGAGTGTGATTCCAGTGAAAATACACTTAACAATAGGAAGTTATTTTCATTTTTCAGCATATAGATTGCTGTTTTTCTTTGTTTTAAAACTTTGCGCGCCCTGACCGCTTCTATGCATAGCCAGTCACTCTATGAAAAAATCATAGAGTGACTGAGTAGTTACGACGTTTCTAGCATTCACGCCGAGAAATCATGAATAATTGCTACCACTTCAATTTTTCCGTTAATCAAAAGCTCAGGAAGTTCATTTGTTATATTACCCTTCCAATATTCTTTCGCTTGTTCAATTTTTTGAGAGAAAGGAGCCCCATCTTCCTTTGGTAAAAGGTTTCCATCGCCTTCAAAAGAATTTCCGATAACTCGAAGTTTAACAATCTGCAAAACATTCCGATTGTAAGAATCAAATAATTCTTTCCATTTCAAAGCATCTTCATAGCTTTTCGCAGCATATAAACAAGACAATCTAGAAGGGTACTCAGGATATTCTTGTAATCTAACCATTTCTACAATCACTTCTCTAATTGCTCGAATAGTTTGGTCTACATACTTAATAGCTACTTCGGTATTTTCTTTATTTAAGTTCAAGCCCTCATTCGTATTATGACCTTGTAAAATCTGAATGAAGTCTTCACCTTTCGAATTCAATTGTTCTCTTTCAAAAAAGAAGCGATATAAGGTGTTGTTTTCGTTCTTGTTAAAGGTGATGATCTGCCCAAGACTCATTTTTTTCCTAGTAACAATATGATAAACATACAATTCATTTTTGTTCATGGTTTGCCTCCCCTTGGTATAATATTGTATACCATATTATACCAAGGGGAGGTGCGAGAAGGAGAAACTTTCTGCTTATGCTCTATTTATATTAGGTTGATATAACACAACATTCTCAAAACTGTCATCTACATTTTCCTTTCATTTGGTAAAGGGAATAACTTATCACTACAGTAATACAAGAAAATAAAATAGCAATGCTAGAAAAAGCGAGTAAGTAAGCATTATACTTCGCTATATTTGCGATCATTGCATGACTATCAAAATGAAAAATACCTCCTATAAGGTTGAAGAGAAATAGGAACAAAAAAATCGTAATTAGTCCATCTAAAGCACCTTGTATGTCAGGTTTACTTAGAGCAATATGCGTAGAAATGCAAATTGCTAGAATCAGAAAGAGCCAGAAATAAGGATTTAATAGATTGCTAATGGTAAAAATGCTTTTCAATAATAGGATTGAAGAGAAAACAGTGTGCCTTATCATATCACTCATAGCGCTACTTGGTTGAATATTTGTTTCAATGCTATTCATAAATACCGAGTATGAGTGGGGGATAAGGCAATACATTAAGCCAACTAATGCTGCAATTCCTGAAAAAATAGGAGCAATACCGATAAAGAAATTACCTATTTTTTGATAGATACTTTTCGGGTTATATTCGTGCTGTACATATCCTAAATACCCATTATTTGTATTCGTGGGAAACCACTGAATACCTACGATTTTATGCCCAAATAAGACGCACATAAAGGCATGCCCAAATTCGTGAATGGGTGTTCCAATCCATGAGGTTAAGAGGAAGCCATTTCTTCCGAAAGCTCTTGTCCAATATGTCCGCGAACGATTTTCTAAATATCCTAATAGAAATCCAACTACAATAATCCATCCTACTAATGAAGCTAATTGAATAAAGGTTGTCATAAGCGTTGTAAAAAAGAAGTTTCCTAATTCCATTTTGTCACCTTATCTATATGTGATTTGATACATAGTAGATTACATGAATTATGTAGCAACAGTCTACTATTATTTTTGTTATGGAAGTAGAAATAAAGAAAACCCTCTTGCACATGCAAGAGGGTTCTTCGATTGATATAAGAATCAACCTTCTAATAATAATGATTTTGGATCTTCAAGCATTTCTTTAACTGCAACAAGGAAGCTAACAGCCTCTTTTCCATCTACGATACGGTGGTCGTAAGATAGAGCAAGGTACATCATTGGACGATTTTCCATGCGTTCTGCATCAATCGCAACTGGGCGTACTTGGATTTTATGCATACCAAGGATACCTACTTGTGGGCTGTTTAGGATTGGTGTTGACATAAGAGAGCCGAACACGCCACCGTTTGTAATTGTAAATGTACCACCTTGTAGTTCTTTTAATGTAAGTTTGTTATCACGTGCTTTTTTACCAAGATTACGAATTTCGCTTTCGATTTCAGCGAAGTTCATTTGGTTTGCATCACGTACAACAGGAACAACTAATCCATCTGGAGCTGCTACAGCGATTCCAATATCATAGAATTTCTTGATGATAAGCTCATCACCTTGAATTTCAGCATTTAATAATGGGAATTGTTTTAATGCTGCTACAACTGCTTTTGTGAAGAATGACATGAAGCCAAGACGAACATCATGTTTCTTTTCGAACGCATCTTTACGCTCTTTACGTAATTCCATGATAGCTGTCATATCAACTTCGTTAAATGTTGTTAACATTGCAGACGTTTGCTGAACTTCTACAAGACGATTTGCAATTGTTTGACGGCGACGGGACATTTTTACGCGCTCAACTGGTTTTTCAAACTCAGTTTTTGCAGCTGGTTTTGGACTTTGTTTTTCTTGTTTTGGCTCTGTTTTTGGCGCAGTAGCATGCGCTTGAACATCATGCGGTCTAACGCGGCCAAGTGGATCAGTGCTGCGTACTTCATTTAAGTCGATTCCTAATTCACGTGCCATTTTTCTAGCAGCAGGTGATGCGATCGGACGATCTGTATTTGGAAGGCCTTGTAAAGGTGCTGGATTTGACGCTGCACTTGGAGCCTCAGCTTTTGGTGCTTCCGTAACTTCTTGTTTTGGTTCTGCTGGAGCAGGTGTACTTACTGCTGCCGCTGCATTTGCATCTAAAACTGCGATAACATCGCCGATTTCAACTGTATCCCCAGGTTCTCCTAGTAATTTTGATACAATACCTGAATCTTCTGCAATGATTTCTACATTGACTTTATCTGTTTCTAGCTCAACAACGCTTGCGCCTTTCTCAACTTTGTCACCTACGTTGATAAGCCATTGTGAAATAGTTCCTTCTGTAATAGATTCTGCAAGCTC
This sequence comes from Bacillus cereus group sp. BfR-BA-01380, assembly GCF_022663535.1. Taxonomy (GTDB): domain Bacteria; phylum Bacillota; class Bacilli; order Bacillales; family Bacillaceae_G; genus Bacillus_A; species Bacillus_A cereus_BB. Next base: position 133,890 of record NZ_JAKUFS010000012.1, read on the forward strand.
AGGTACTTTAATTTCGATCATTTTAAATGTCCTCCCCTATTTTGCTTAACAATTGATTTGATATGGTTGTATAAATAATCTTCTCTAACCGTGAATGGGGGAGACCCCATTCACAGGAAGTTAACAGTATTACTTATTGTGAACAAATTCTTGTTCTTGTTGTAACTGGAAATTGATATTAAGAGTTTGATTAATAATCAATTCTTGTTCTTTTCTATGAACATGAGGATCGCCGCCTGATGGGCTTGAACGGTCCGGACGTCCAATATAGTTCGCTTTCAATTTGCCAGAAGCAAGTTCGAATAGAATTGGTGCAACATAATGCCATGCGCCCATATTTCTTGGTTCTTCCTGTACCCATACGATTTCTTCCAAGTTTTCAAAACGCTCAGCGATTGCTTGGATTTTCTCAGTAGGGAATGGGTATAACTGTTCAACACGAGCGATATGCACTTCATCTAGCGTATGTTCTTGCTTGTTCGATTCAACATCTACTGCTAAATCGATTGCCATCTTACCTGTAGTTAATACAAGACGTTTCACTTTACTTGTTTCTGTTCCAAGGTTCGGCTCTTCTACAACTGTTTGGAAGCTACCTTCACTTAACGCAGAAGCAGGTGAAGATGTAAGTGGATGACGTAACAAGCTCTTTGGCGTCATAATTACTAACGGTCTTACAAAATCAGTTCCAAGACTTGCTGCTTGGCGGCGCAGGATATGGAAATATTGCGCTGCACTTGTTAAGTTTGCAACTGTCCAGTTATTCTCTGCAGCAAGCTGTAAGAAACGTTCTGGACGAGCGCTGGAATGCTCTGGACCTTGCCCTTCATAACCGTGAGGAAGAAGGAGAACAAGTCCGGATTTTTGACCCCATTTTGCTCTTCCTGCTGAAACGAATTGGTCAAACAATGCTTGCGCTGTATTCGAGAAGTCTCCGTATTGTGCTTCCCACATTGTCAATGTTTCAGGAGAGAATACGTTATAACCATACTCAAATCCTACAACAGCAGCTTCAGAAAGCGGACTATTATGAACCGCGAAGGAAGCGCGCGCTTGTGGCAAGCGATGCATTGGCGAATACGTTTCGTTCGTTTCTGTATCATGTAATACAATGTGGCGCTGTGCGAATGTACCGCGCTCTGAATCCTGTCCTGTCAGACGAATTGGCGTACCGTCTTGTAAAATCGAAGCAAACGCTAACGCTTCGGCATTTGCCCATTCTAGCTTCCCGCCATCTTTAAATGCGCTCTCGCGACGTTCAAGGATTTTCTTTAATTTTGGATATACGTTAAAACCTTCCGGCCATTTAAGAAGACTCGTATTTAATTCTTGAAGTGTTTCTAATGGAACACCTGTCATCATTTTTGGAATTCCATTTGCAACTACTTCTGGAACTTCAACATTAGCAGATACTTCTTTTTTAGCTGAAGAAACTTGATTATATTCAGCTTTCAAATGCTCTTGTATAAATTGCGTAATTGTTTCTACTTCGTCAGCATTTAAAATGCCTTTCGCTTGTAACTCTTCAGCATATAAAGCTCTTACAGTAGGATGCTTGCTAACCTTTTTGTATACTTTCGGTTGTGTAACTGCTGGATCATCCATTTCGTTATGACCATAGCGGCGATATCCGATTAAGTCAATTAGGAAATCCTTTTTGAACAGCGTGCGGTATTGGAAAGCAAGAGTAGCTGCAATTAGACAAGCTTCAGGGTCATCAGCATTTACGTGCACAATCGGAATATCAAAGCCTTTCGCAAGGTCACTTGAATATCTTGTAGAGCGAGAATCATAACTATCAGTTGTGAATCCGACTGCGTTATTAGCGATAACATGAATCGTTCCGCCTGTTTGATAACCTTTCAGTCTGCTTAAGTTCAGCGTCTCAGGTACGATACCTTGACCAGGGAACGCAGCATCACCGTGTACTAAAATTGCGAAAGATTTAGAAACATCTTGCGTTGGATAACCTGCTTGTTCGCGATTTTCCTGAGCAGCACGTGCAAATCCTTCTACAACTGGATCGACAAATTCAAGGTGACTTGGGTTATTTGCTAAAGTAACTCGTGTAAGAGCTTCTTCAGATCCAACCAATTGCTCTTTACCTAAGTGATACTTCACATCGCCAGTCCAGCCGATATTGTTCTTATCAGTGCCCTGCATTGGTGCTGAATGTTTAAATTCAGTAAACATGTGACTGTATGGTTTTTCTAATGTGTGAGCAAGTACGCTAAGACGTCCGCGGTGAGCCATACCAATCATAATATCTTTCACGCCGCCCTTAGCGCCTTCAGAAATCATTTCATCAAGCATAGGAACTAGCATATCAACGCCTTCGATAGAAAAGCGTTTTTGACCAACAAATGTCTTATGCAAAAATTGCTCGAAACCTTCGACCGCTGTCAATCGTTTTAAAACAGCGATTCGTTTCTCGCTTGATAGTGGATGATACAAGGAAGTTGATTCCACCATTTGTTGCAGCCATGCACGCTCTTCACTATCATGAACATGAGCGAACTCATAAGCTAAAGATTTTGAATAAACATCTTTTAATCTATTAACAGCATCAAACGCAGTTTGAATATCCGCAGGTGCATCTGCCCAAACCATTTTAGCTGAAATCGCTTTCAAATCATTCTCGCCTAGCCCCTCTAAAGAAAACTGCCCATCCACTTTTTCTTCTAGCGGATTAATATGTGCAGAAAGGTGACCATATGAACGGATATTTTCTAAAACCTTTGCAGCTTTTAGAACTTTTTCTATATCTGTATTGTTTGGAGAAGAAAAATGAGAGCTGCTAGTAGTCCCCTTTGTAAAATCTGCATGAAAAGGAGGAGCACCCCATCTTGCGAAAAGCTCTTCTAACTCTGGATCAACAGAACCTTCCCCGGCTACATAACAATCGTACTGTTCAATGACATAGCCAAGGTTTGGACCATGAAACTTAGCCCAAGGGCTGTTTGTATTTGTATTCTTCGTCGTCATTTGACAAAACCTCCTACTCGTTAGAACCAGTAACGAGTGCAATTCATTTTATATTCTTATGTTATTACGATAATTTACATAATACAAAACGTTATTACTTATCTGTTTTGTAAAAAAACGTTCACAATTTCTTATCACCCAGAAATTTGCCCTGATTACCAAATAAAACTTGTACAAAAAAACGCTAAATATATTATGGTAAATCTAACCTAGGGATAAAATGGAAATAAAATTACCGCGCGGATAATGTATATAAAATTGTGAATTTTTAAGCGAAAACGTTTTAAATTATGTATATCACAATAATAAACGCTTTCAAAAATATTATACAACAATATAACAAAGTATAATAGGAAAAAAGGTAAAATTGTGAATTTAATGTCAATTGTGTTTATTTAAGAGAGAAAATTCTAGAGTAGAAGGGGCAACTTTCTTGCGATGTAAAATATAGCAGAGTAGCTCTTACTATATTTTATATATTCTTGTTGTAAATGGATTGATACTATTTTATATAGAAACTTTCTTAATAGATAGTTTGATAGCCTCTTTGTTATATAGAGATAAAAATTTATGTCGTTATTGTGTTCCTTGCACTTACGTGATTTGGTTGGTCATTAAGGAAAAAGTAATTTGAGAAAAAATAATAAATATTAATAATAGGGAAAATAAGTTTATTTATGGTATTATTTGTATGGTGAAGCGAATTTAGGGAGAAGTTTATTATGATTCAACAAGTATTTGGACTATTTTAGAGAAAGATTTTCTGTTGGGGAAACAACTCCATTACAGGAAAAAGCATCAAAATTTGGTCTGCTTTTTATCTCGGTAGTTGCTCCAATAATCGGTATGTCCTTAAATAGTACAGGTGATTACAGACTCATTTGGTTACTTATTTTATTGGCAGTAGGTATTCATTTTATACCATTTACATTAGTTCATGGGAAATTAACACTATTACTGGCAATATTAACAATCCTTAATGCATGTGGTGGTCTATATTTAAGTGATACATCATTTATGATATTTGGAATGATTGATGCATTAATCAAATTATGTATAGGAATTGCCCTATTAATAATAAGTCCAAAACGTTAGTAATTAGCCATGTAAAGGACGGGGGGAAATACCCGTCTTTTTTATATTTGTAACAAAGCTCCCAACTCTTGTAATAGAAAGAATCGTATTTTTAAGATGTAATATTTTATGATAGTTTGAGTAAATAGTTGTGTAAATTAATAGAAGATAATAAAAAGGAAAAATATTATAGAAGGCGATGATTAGAAAATAATACTAAAGAAATTTATCAATACAATTTTTGCAGAAAGATTTGTGATTTTTATTGAGTAGCGAACATATTTTTTTAGTAATGTTTTGGCTAATAGGAAAGTAGAACACATTTATCCCACTATCCGTGGGCGGTAAGAACCCCGTTTCTACTGGCGTGACTTTTAAAGGAGGAATGCGAATTGAATACGTTTCAAAAAGGGTTAAGTAGCTTAAATAAAGAAGTAGAAATTGGAAGCTTACCAATTCAAGGACAGATTCCTATATGGCTGTCTGGTAGTCTGTTTCGAAATGGTCCTGCCCATTTTACGGGAGGGCACTGGTTTGATGGATTAGCAATGATCCATAAGTTTTCGTTTCGCCGCGGAAATGTGTCATATACAAATCGCTTCCTACGAACCGAAGCATATCATCATGTAATGGAAGCCGGGCAACAATTGGCTGGCTTTGGATCAGCTGGAACCACAGGAGGCAAAAATAATACTAACGTTAATATTATGAAAATGGACCATCATTTTCTGGCTTTAACGGAATCGCCTGGGATGGTCGAATTTGATCCACTAACTTTAAACACTGTAGGTGTTTATCAATTCCAAGATCATATTCCAGCTCATATGACTACAGCTCATCCTCATTTAGATCCTCATAGTGGTCAACTCATCAATTTCACCATTCAATTTGGAAAAACAACGGTCTACCATATTTACACGATCGATCCTGTATCAACGCGCCGTCGATTAATTGGAAGTATTGAAACGGATCGACCAGGCTATATGCACAGTTTTGCGATTACGAATCATTATATCATTTTGTTGGAATTTCCTTTGATCATTCAGCCTATGTTGTTAATGACGGGTAAAAATTTCACAGACAGCTTAACTTGGAAGCCAGAACAGGGTTTACGTTTTCTAGTTATCAATAAAGCGGACGGAAAGTTACATCGCATAGTGGAAAGTCAAGCGGGTTTTGGGTTTCACGTAATCAATGCGTTTGAGAACGGTAAGGATGTTATTATTGATGCGTGTATTTCAAAAGAAGCTTCAGCTGTTGCGAACCTTTCCATTGATCAGCTTACGAGCGATTCCCAAATAGGATCTCATCCTCAATTTAAGCGCTATATTTTGGAGGAAGGCCGCTCTTTCGCGGTGGAAGAGATTTTATCATCAGAAAGTATTGAACTGCCATCAATTCACTATCAAGGGTACAACGGGCAAAATTATCGATACGCTTATGGTGTAAGCACAAGTCTTATTCGTCCGGAGAATATGGATAATCAGTTGATTAAAATTGATACCCATACAGGGAAGAGTAAGATTTGGTCTCAAGAAGATTGCTATCCTGGTGAACCGGTATTTGTGGCTACACCTAACGGCACTAAGGAGGATGAGGGGGTTTTACTATCAGTGGTTCTTAGCGGAATTCAAGGATGTTCATTTTTATTGGTTTTAGATGCCAAAACCATGGATGAAATCGGAAGAGCAGAGGTTCCTCATCATATTCCCTTTGGATTTCATGGGATATATACAGAGGAGGGGATGTAACATGGAACGAAAACAAATTGTACGTGGAATTATCCTTTCTTTACTTATTAATGCGGTATTGCCCATTTTAGTTTACGAGCTGTTACTAGGACATGTGCCCGGCATCATGGCGCTCATAATTGCCACAATGATTCCTTTAGTAGAAACTATAATCTATTTCCTGAAGTATAGAAAATGGGATGTATTTGCAGTGTTTATGTTAGTTGGATTTATTCTTTCAATTATTGCTGCTTTCCTTGGCGGAGACGAAAGACTTATTTTGGTTCGGGAATCCTTTGTCACAGGAGTTATGGGATTCATTTTCCTTGGCTCTCTTATCACCCGAAGACCGCTAATTTATTATTTCGCCTTACGATTTACTGTCGGGAAAACACAAAAAGAACAGGCGTCCTTTGCTGATAAGTGGAACAACGCTAACTTTCGTAAAGTGTTACGAATCATGACAGCGGGGTGGGGAATTACCTTATTAGGCGAGGCATTGCTGAAAGTAGTGCTTGTTTATAATCTTTCAGTATCTACATTTTTAGCAATTTCTAGTTTGATTACGTATGGATTCATCGGACTTGCAATCATTTGGACCGTTCTGTATCGTAGAAGATCACGTCAAAAAATAGATTCAACAAAAAGGGTATAACAGGATAAGCGTCTTATCGAGTTGGTTTGCGAACAACAAGAGACAAAATGATTAATGGCTGCAGTTGAAGAAACGAAATCATGGTGGAATCGGTTATTCAGCCGTTTATAACGAAAAGAGCACCCGAAGATAGGGCTCGTGAAGTTGAAAGTTTAAATAAGGATTCTGAATCTGGTGAAGTAGACAAAAAAGATTCATTTCTAGGTATGACTGGTTTCAATTGGATGGCTTAGTGTGGCTATAGACTCATATACGGATACAAGTGAGAATATCAAAAATAATGAATCAAGTGATAAAATCGCAGGAGATATGATTGGTAATGTTGTTGTAGGAGGAGCAGTAACTGTAGGGGCAACAGCTCTTACAGTTATGGCCCTTCCAGCAGCACCAGTTCTGGCAGTTGCGGCAGCTGGATTTGCTATTTCAGTAGGATTAACATGTTTCACAGAAGGTGTGAAATGGGATGTTGATTTAGATGGTGATGGTGAAGATGATAGTATTAAGGATATGGTGAAAACGGATGCGAAAAATGCTTGGTTAACAGTAGCGGGGTGGTTTAATTAACATGAAAAAAAGTATAGATTTTAATAAGAAAGCCTTTGCACATTATATGGCTATTTATCCTGTAAATGAAATAAGATTCCACGTAATTGTCCTTGTTCTTGTGGGGGCAGACATGCTTGTTCTTTTGCCTGCTCTTGCGAATTCTTTTCGATTACTATATGTATATGTAGTAGCTCCTCCGATTATCTTTTTGAATCTGTGGGCGATATGGATTGCTATCAATCCTCGGAAACGACAATTACAATACACGCTATTTCGAGGAGTATATGGCATCATATGTTCAGTCGGTTTATTGGTTATAACTCAAAAATTTGCATATGAAGTGTTGCAATTACAAACGCCAATCTATTTTATTTTTTCAGTTGGTTTGTATGGTTTTGCTTTGTATCATTTTTATAAAAATCATATTAAAAAACTTCAGGAACCAAGAAAGAAATCAAATGTATGGAAAAAAGAGACTGGTAGTGTAAAAGTAGCAGTTTTTGTAGTAGGATTGGGGCAGTTAGTTGCTAATATAATTCTTAGCATCGCAACACAACAGATGGGGGCAATTGTATTTATGTGTGCATGCACAGGGTTTTCATTTGCTTTGTTTTATATGATTATGGATCTCCATAGGTATTATTATTTACGGAAGCATATAGAAAGTGGTGGGAAGACACGTAGAGCCTTTTAAGGAGGGTTTGTTGAAAGCGCATTCCTCTTATAGTCGATTAAAGACTAGAAAAAATAGAAGGGAAAGTTAATCTCATGATTATAGAATTACATTTAGATAGCAGAGAGGTCTTCTTTCTATTTCGACTGATAGGGATGGAAGAAGTTAAAGGATTTGAAAATCCATATAAAGGCTATACATTAGAGGAAATAGATCAAGAATGTGAGGAAGTGAGAACAACTCTTCTAGAAGATGGAGTATTGGAAGAAATAGATGGTAAGCTCATCATTGAACCAAATATATCGTATTTTTTAGAGGTTTGTAAATGCAATGATGCCGTTGTTAAACTTAAAATACAAGGTAAGGAACAGGATGTAGATTTATATTATTATATTTCATTAGAGGAACCCGCATTTATGACCCTTAAAGAAGAAAGAAATTTTGCTTCAAAAACTACATATATTTTCACGCTAATAGAAGGATTGAATGAGTATATTAATACGATTGGAAGCTGGTTAGAAGATGCAGAAGAGCAGTTTATAAATATGAATGCTCGCATTCAAGTAGCGACATATGACCAATTGACTAAGTTGTCTTCCAGCGTTCCGGTTGGAAGTCTAGAACAATTTTTAATAGAAAAAGAGGAAGTAACAAAGGAATTTGTAGGATTACTTAATTGAATATGTTCTAGAAACAGGGAAAGGAACCTATGCAGGTTCCTTTTTCGATATGTTAATGATATTCATCTGCATTTTGGAATTGAGTAGTGGTTTATCCCGCATTAACGGGCAGTAATACTCCCGCCTCAAAATTCAGCGGAAGCATTGTCCAGTTCCAGTGGCTAGAATGTTCGGTGGCTTCGCTTCTTCCTAAGAGGTAAAAAACACCTCTACGTCAGAAGCTCCATCCCCCTCACATTCTGAACGAGCCACTTCCGCTTTTCT